>NZ_JAGJEI010000030.1 GCF_018100985.1 Pseudoalteromonas sp. MMG007
AACAAAGACCCGTTTGGGTTGTATGGTTAAGTGACTAAGCGTACACGGTGGATGCCTTGGCAGTTGGAGGCGATGAAGGACGTATTAACTTGCGATAAGCCTAGTCAAGCTAGTAAAAAGCGCTTGAGACTAGGATTTCCGAATGGGGAAACCCACCTGCTTGCAGGTATCGTTAACTGAATACATAGGTTAACGAGGCGAACGCGGAGAACTGAAACATCTAAGTACCCGTAGGAAAAGAAATCAACCGAGATTCCGAAAGTAGCGGCGAGCGAAATCGGAACAGCCCTTAAGCTTATTATGTGTTAATGGAAGGCTCTGGAAAGTGCCACGATACAGGGTGATAGTCCCGTACATGAAAAGACATTTTAAGTGAAATCGAGTAGGTCGGAGCACGTGAAACTTTGACTGAATATAGGTGGACCATCATCTAAGGCTAAATACTCCCAACTGACCGATAGTGAACCAGTACCGTGAGGGAAAGGCGAAAAGAACCCCTGTGAGGGGAGTGAAATAGAACCTGAAACCGTGTACGTACAAGCAGTAGGAGCCTACTTGTTAGGTGACTGCGTACCTTTTGTATAATGGGTCAGCGACTTATATTTTGTAGCGAGGTTAACCGTATAGGGTAGCCGTAGGGAAACCGAGTCTTAACTGGGCGACTAGTTGCAAGGTATAGACCCGAAACCCGGTGATCTAGCCATGAGCAGGTTGAAGGTTGAGTAACATCAACTGGAGGACCGAACCCACTAACGTTGAAAAGTTAGGGGATGACTTGTGGCTAGGAGTGAAAGGCTAATCAAACCGGGAGATAGCTGGTTCTCCCCGAAATCTATTTAGGTAGAGCCTCGGACGAATACTTACGGGGGTAGAGCACTGTTAAGGCTAGGGGGTCATCCCGACTTACCAACCCTTTGCAAACTCCGAATACCGTAAAGTAATATCCGGGAGACACACGGCGGGTGCTAACGTCCGTCGTGAAGAGGGAAACAACCCAGACCGCCAGCTAAGGTCCCAAAGTCATAGTTAAGTGGGAAACGATGTGGAAAGGCCCAGACAGCCAGGAGGTTGGCTTAGAAGCAGCCATCCTTTAAAGAAAGCGTAATAGCTCACTGGTCGAGTCGGTCTGCGCGGAAGATGTAACGGGGCTAAACTATGCACCGAAGCTGCGGATTCAACGTTTACGTTGAGTGGTAGGGGAGCGTTCTGTAAGCCGTTGAAGGTGTGCCGGGAGGCATGCTGGAGGTATCAGAAGTGCGAATGCTGACATGAGTAACGATAATGCGGGTGAAAAACCCGCACGCCGGAAGACCAAGGGTTCCTATCCCATGTTAATCAGGGTAGGGTAAGTCGACCCCTAAGGCGAGGCCGAAAGGCGTAGTCGATGGGAAACGGATTAATATTTCCGTACTTGGTATAATTGCGATGGGGGGACGGAGAAGGCTAAGCAAGCATGGCGATGGTTGTCCATGTGAAAGTGAGTAGGGCGTTTGTTTAGGTAAATCCGGACGAACATTAAACCTGAGACACGAGACGAGCTACTACGGTAGTGAAGTTGCTGATGCCATACTTCCAGGAAAAGCCTCTAAGCTTCAGATTATACCGAATCGTACCCCAAACCGACACAGGTGGTCAGGTAGAGAATACTAAGGCGCTTGAGAGAACTCGGGTGAAGGAACTAGGCAAAATCGTACCGTAACTTCGGGAGAAGGTACGCTCCTATCTGTGATGAGACTTGCTCTCTAAGCGGACGGGAGCCGCAGTGACCAGGTGGCTGGGACTGTTTATTAAAAACACAGCACTGTGCAAAATCGCAAGATGACGTATACGGTGTGACACCTGCCCGGTGCCGGAAGGTTAATTGATGGGGTTATCCTTAGGGAGAAGCTCTTGATCGAAGCCCCGGTAAACGGCGGCCGTAACTATAACGGTCCTAAGGTAGCGAAATTCCTTGTCGGGTAAGTTCCGACCTGCACGAATGGTGTAACCATGGCCACGCTGTCTCCACCCGAGACTCAGTGAAATTGAAATCGCAGTGAAGATGCTGTGTACCCGCGGCTAGACGGAAAGACCCCGTGAACCTTTACTACAGCTTGGCACTGAACATTGAACCTACATGTGTAGGATAGGTGGGAGACTTTGAAGATGAGACGCTAGTTTTGTTGGAGTCGTCCTTGAAATACCACCCTTGTAGTTTTGATGTTCTAACGTTGGCCCCTGAATCGGGGTTACGGACAGTGCCTGGTGGGTAGTTTGACTGGGGCGGTCTCCTCCCAAAGAGTAACGGAGGAGCACGAAGGTTGGCTAAGTACGGTCGGACATCGTACGGTTAGTGTAATGGTAGAAGCCAGCTTAACTGCGAGACAGACACGTCGAGCAGGTACGAAAGTAGGTCATAGTGATCCGGTGGTTCTGAATGGAAGGGCCATCGCTCAACGGATAAAAGGTACTCCGGGGATAACAGGCTGATACCGCCCAAGAGTTCATATCGACGGCGGTGTTTGGCACCTCGATGTCGGCTCATCACATCCTGGGGCTGAAGTCGGTCCCAAGGGTATGGCTGTTCGCCATTTAAAGTGGTACGCGAGCTGGGTTTAGAACGTCGTGAGACAGTTCGGTCCCTATCTGCCGTGGGCGTTTGAGAATTGAGAGGGGTTGCTCCTAGTACGAGAGGACCGGAGTGAACGAACCGCTGGTGTTCGGGTTGTCATGCCAATGGCATTGCCCGGTAGCTACGTTCGGAACTGATAAGCGCTGAAAGCATCTAAGCGCGAAGCAGGCCTCGAGATGATTTCTCACTAGACTTTTAAAGTCTCTGAAGGGCCGTTGAAGACTACAACGTTGATAGGCAAGATGTGGAAGTGGTGTGAGCCATTAAGCTAACTTGTACTAATTACCCGTGAGGCTTAACCATACAACGCCAAACGCGTTT
>NZ_JAGJEI010000031.1 GCF_018100985.1 Pseudoalteromonas sp. MMG007
CTTGCCTTTGCTCATAAAACACCTCTTTTTAGAAGTTACAATGTAACTTAGTGGGTGTCTAGCAAACTATGGGAAGTCCAGTATGCCATATTCTTTCGAGAACGAATTTCGTTTGTGCTTAAAAGATTTTGGTTTTATTAATGATGTCATAGGGGCTCACGCCCCTTACTCAGTAGACATAGAAGAGATTAAATCTAACTTAACGTCTTACAGTTCGGGGTTTTCCGTCAAATTGGATTTAAATACACTCATTGAATCAATCGTAATTTCCCCCCATTCTGACCCATGGTTTTTTGACTTAGTCACTTCAATCGTAGGAGATGAGCGAGAATTCCCGAATTCACTTAGTGATTTAAATGCGATCAGTGTAACTTCCTCTAAAATGAATTAATACATTAGGTAAATGGAGTAACAAGCGCATGTTTTCGAATTGGCTTTCCGGTGCGCTCTAAAACAAACTCTAATGTGGGTATAACAGTGTCTTCAAACCAAACATTCGCAATTTACAGCTCAAATCTAAATTTACTCATATAAACATTATTCACTAAACAGGCCTTTTTCGAATGCTTGCGCAGCATGCGAAGACGGTCTGTCTTTATAGTGCAGTTGGTATAGCGGCCGAGAAAGTTGCTCGTTATTTTTTTGGCTCAGGCGCGTTAATTTGCCTAGCTGTACTAAATCTTCTGTGACTACGTTTGGCAATAAAGCAACGCCCATACCTTGCGCAACAGCCCTTGCTATTGCCTCATTGCTGCCCAATTGCATACTGCGCTCAGCCTGTACGCCATGCTTTGCTAATAACTTTACCGACATTTCTAACGTGCCAGAGCCTGGCTCGCGTAATAGCCAAAACTGTTTGTTTAACCACGCTTTTAGGTTTTTAGCGGGCTTAAAGTTACTCGGTGTAACCACACTCATTAAATCGTTTTGCCAGTGCTTACTTATTATATGCGGCTCGGTAGGTGTGCCTTCAACAAGTGCTAAATCTATAGTGCATTCAAGTAAGGCATGCTCAATTTGCGCAGTATTAGCTACTTTTACTTCTACTTTTATATGCGGGTACTGCGCACAGAATTTGGCTAAATAAGGCGGTAGCCAATAGCTGGCAATGGTTGTGCTGGTGCCAATAACGAGCGTGCCGCGCTTAAGCCCTGTGCGCGATTTAATATCGTCAATGGCGGCTTTTTCGATAGCAAAAATACTACGGGCGTGATCATACAAGGCTTGGCCGCCTTCACTTAAGGTGAGCTTTTTACCCTTAGATGCACGCTTTATAAGTTGTATATTTAATTGGTGCTCAAGCTCTTTTAGCGCTTTAGATACAGCCGGCTGGCTTATAAAAAGCGCCTCGGCTGCGCCTGAAAAACTACCTAATTTAGCCACGGTATAAAACACCCGAAGTGCATGTAAGTTCATTGTATAACCCTAAATTGCATAACTATTAACCGTATAACTTTAAGTTATCAAATCATGATTTTAATATATTGGAGTTATATTTTGGCCTTTATTAAAATGAAGTCAACTAATTAGAGTTGTTTGATTGAGGGAATAGTATGCTTAGTGCTATTAAAAATGGGTTTCAACCTTTGGGTATTAACACTAAGCAATACGGCGATACTCGCTGGTGGCTAGGTATGCTGCTGGTGGTTATTTTAGCGGGGGCATCTGTTGCATTAAGTAAGTTACAAATAATGCAAACTGCGCAATTTAGCTCACTCACTATTGGTATTGTGCTTGGCATTATTGTGGGCAACAGTGTGTTTTCGCGCATAGCTACGCGTACCGATGTAGGTGTTGATTACGCTAAAAGTATATTGCTTAAAGCGGGCGTTGTGTTGTTTGGTTTTAGAATAACCTTTACGCAAGTAGCGGGCGTTGGTTGGCATGGCTTATTAACCGATGTTGTAATGCTGTTAGGCACATTTATTTTGGCAGTGCAGCTAGGCAAGCGTGTATTTAAGCTAGATGAGCAAACAACTATATTAATAGGCGCAGGTAGCTCTATTTGTGGTGCCGCAGCGGTAATGGCAACTGAGCCAGTTATAAAAGCTCAGGCACATAAAGTATCAGTAGCGGTAGCAACGGTAGTGGTGTTTGGCACGTTAAGTATGTTTGCCTACCCAATTATGTTTGATTATATGGGGTTGAGTGAGCATGCGTACGGTATTTTTGTTGGTTCAACTATTCATGAAGTAGCGCAAGTGGTTGCAGCGGGCACAGCGGTAAGCGGCAATGCGGCCGACACCGCTGTGATTGAAAAAATGCTAAGGGTGATGATGCTTGCGCCATTTTTAGTGGGTTTATCGTTTTGGCAAAGTAAAAAGCATGCAAAAGCAAACAACAACAGGCACAGCAGCGAGCAAAAAGCGGGTATTACAATCCCTTGGTTTGCAGTGCTATTTATAGTGGCAAGTGGAGTACATTCGTTATCGGTTATTCCTCAGGGGGCTACAAACGCCATTGTATGGTTTGACAATATATTGCTCACCATTGCTATGGTTGCACTAGGGCTGCGTACACATGTTGGTGCTATTCGCCAAGCCGGTATTAAACCGCTGTTATTAGCTGGCTGTTTACTTTTATTTTTAACTTTGGGTGGCTTTGCAATTAATGTAGGCATTGCCCAAGTGTTTTAAATATAACCTGATGGAAGTAGTTTGGCTTAAATAGGCCAATCTACTTCGTTTAAGTGATCGAGCTGCTGTGTTTTATTACTGTGCCCATGCCACTTTTTGGTATAAGTACCATTTGGATCAAACTGCGCCGTTTGCTTTTGTATATTAAAGTGGCGGCCGCCACGCGGGTCTACCCCTACACCG
>NZ_JAGJEI010000032.1 GCF_018100985.1 Pseudoalteromonas sp. MMG007
TCTTAAGTTACACCCTCAAGTAAAACTTCAATTATAAAACCGTTCCTAGATTTATGGCTTTCAAAGATTATCCTCCTTATCTTTTCTAATCTTATTTTAATGCCTGCTATCTTTAATACCTGATAGTTTCATCATCGTATATTTATAAACCTATCAAACTTTATTTTATCATCACGGCTTTTACCTCTGGCTTAATTAAGTAATGCCAAATCATCCACAATCTTTATTGGTTTTATTTAAACTGTTACTCAAACATGCAATTAAACATATGCGCTAACGGAGAGCAAAAGAGTAGGAGTCGTTTCTAGAAAGTTAAACGCGAGAACAGCTCACAGTAATATAAGTGCGCCAACTAATATTACCCAGCATGTAATGCTGCTTTATATACCTCTGATGTAAAAAATAGAAATACATGTTGCTAAACTAATAACATATATTGAAAAGCAGTACCGTGACTGGTGCTCAATAGATAGTTACGCCAACAGGCAACTTGTTGCGCACTAAGCCCTAGTTACGTAGCAAAACCAAATAAGTTATAAAATAACGCAAGCATACCTACGGTACGTCGAATTCAACCCAATACGCGAGCATCCAATAAAGAATAAAAAACAGAACATCTAGTAAAGGCATGCTTTTATTATATGTAAAATGCCTAGGATAAACTGATGCAGAGAATCGCATATTTCTATAGCTCATGTGGAAACTAAAGCTATGTAGGTGATTACACTATTACCCATTCTTAGAGGCATATGCCCTTAACCGTATAATAGGCGACGAATTAAACCCAACTAATATAGGGCAAAGATCCCGAACACATTAACTAATAGTATAAAGTAACAATTTAACTGATTAATGATGGCGTGTTTAGTGGAGGTTAGTGCGTCATGGATAATAGTAGGACTAAGGTAGGCATTGTAAGTAAAAAACTAACTTAGCACTTATTAAAGTACAGGCTTATATATGCGATTAGATATAAGATAATCTCAAAGTATTAATATAATCTTTTTGGCTGAATGGTGATATTCAAACTTTTAAATATGCGTGTATAAACTACAAATCTAAAAAAGCGAGCCGTAGCTCGCTAATTAATCTTCATTTCCAGGCTTCTGAGTCGACCTCTTTATTTAATTTTGGATGTTTGCTCTTATCAAACGTAGGAATTAGCCCCTTTTTACGTTGCTCGTTGTAGTCTTTTGAGAGCCACACAACAACACCTGAAAGCATAAACAGCGCTATTACGTTTACAATCGCCATTAATCCCATTGATATATCAGCTAATGTCCAAATTAAGCCAAGTTCACCAATAGCGCCAAACATCACCATTGCTAATACAAGCAATCTAAAAATAAACATGCCTTTATTAGAGTTATGTTCTAAAAACATTAAATTAGTTTCAGCGTATGAATAGTTAGCGACAATAGAAGTAAAAGCAAAGAACAAGATAGCGATAGCAACAAAGTAAGAACCCCAGCTACCAACATGCTCTTGTAAAGCTGCTTGCGTAAGTTCAATTCCCATCACCCCAGACTCAGGTACTAATTGTTGAGATAGTAAAATTAACGACGCAGTCGCGGTACAAATAACAATAGTATCAATAAATACACCCAGCATTTGTACATAGCCTTGCGATGCAGGGTGAGGTGGATAAGGTGTTGCAGTTGCGGCAGCATTTGCTGCGCTACCCATACCAGCTTCGTTTGAGAATAATCCACGCTTGATCCCTTGGATCATCGCCTGTGTTACACCATAACCAATTGCACCTGCACCTGCTTGTTCAAGTCCAAAAGCACTTTTTATAATAAGTACCAACACATCTGGTAAAGCAGTAAAATTCATTGCACATACATATATTGCAACTAATAAATAGGCTAATGCCATAAAAGGTACAACCATTTCTGCAAATCGTGAGATTGTTTTTAAGCCACCAAAGATAATAATACCTGAGCCAACAACAAGTACTATTCCAACAATATATTTTGGTACATCAAACGCTACTTCGAATGCTGCAGCAATAGAGTTTGACTGTACGGCATTAAATACTAGGCCAAAAGCTAAAATTAAACATAACGAGAATAAAACGCCCATCCAACGCTTACCTAAACCTACTTCCATATAATAAGCAGGGCCACCTCTAAAATTACCTTCAGCATCTTTTGTTTTATAAGCTTGTGCTAAGGTACTTTCTGCAAAACTGGTTGCCATTCCTATTAAGGCAATAAGCCACATCCAAAAAATCGCACCTGGGCCACCTAAATATAAAGCAACAGCTACACCTGCCATATTACCTGTACCAACACGGGCGGCTAAAGATGTACAAAAAGCTTGGAATGACGATATCTCATTATCGCCGCACTTACGCGAACCAAACATTACTTTAAACATATGTGGAAATTGCACAATTTGAATGAAGCCTAACCGAACGGTAAAAAACAGGCCTGCTGCTATTAATAAGTAGACGAGAACTTGGCCCCACAAAAGGGCACTTATACTATTTATTATGTCTGTCATGGATACTACCTAAATACATGAGTTAAAAAAGTGCTGGCAACTTACCACAACAAACAAAAAGAGTTTAGTTTTAAAGTGCAAAAAGCACAGTTATCAACAGGCTTTTGTGAGTAACTTGTGATCTAGTTGTGAGCTTTATCTGTGTATAAAATAAATCTAATTTTACTTAATAAAACGCTTGCGTAAGAATCGA
>NZ_JAGJEI010000033.1 GCF_018100985.1 Pseudoalteromonas sp. MMG007
CTCAAGACCTAATAGACTAGACCATATTTCGCAAAGCAATTGTTCAGAGGGAGTAGTAGGAGCGACGTAATGTTCTTGCATCAAACTCATATCCGGAAAAGGTAACGCAAGTCGATCAATTTTTCCATTAGCAGTTAATGGAAAGGAAGATAAGCAAACTATAGCAGAAGGCACCATATATTCTGGTAGAGATACTGCTAACAGTTCATGCAAATCTCTTAATGTAAATTTTTTTTCACTAGCCACATATGCTACTAGACGTTTATCACCAACACCATAATCATGCGCCATCACTAATGCGTCATCGACATCTTGATGACTAGCTAATACTTTCTCGATCTCGCCAAGTTCGATTCGAAACCCACGAACTTTAACCTGATAATCCATCCTTCCAATATATTCTAGTTGACCATCGGGCATACAACGCACAAGATCACCTGTCCGGAAAAGACGTTCCCCAGGAATAAAAGGATCTGCGACAAACTTTTCTTCTGTTAGTATCGCTTGATTAAGGTAGCCACGTGATAGTCCAGCCCCTCCGAGATAAAGCTCACCTGCAACCCCGAGAGGAACCAATTGACCACCGGGATCTAATACTCTTGCTCGGGTATTTGCAATAGGCCTTCCAATAGTTGGCAGAGCACCTTTTTGCCTGTGAGCATATGTTGAATATGTTGTGTCTTCGGAAGGCCCATATAGGTCAAAAACCCTATCAACGCCAATATCATAAAGCCTCTCAACAATTTCTTGTGCAAGAGGCTCACCGGCTAAATTAACACATTTTATATAGTCCTTGACTGCGCCAGTGTCTAACAATGACTTTATGGCTGATGGTACAGTATTAATCATTGAAACCGTCTTATACTCTTCACTTTGTTGTATATCTAAAATAGAGTTAACTAAAGTTATACTGTGACCTGTACATAATGGCACAAACAATTCAAATACTGACAAATCGAAACTAATGGACGTTGATGCCAGCACGTTAGACAGTTCTTCAGCTTTGAAGTTGTCTTCCGCCCAACACACTAAGGAAACAGCATTGCGGTGCTCTATCATGACACCCTTGGGCTTACCGGTGGAGCCTGAAGTATAAATAATATAAGCAAGATTAGAAGAAGTGATACCTAGCTTCACTGAGTCCAGATTCGCGGTTGAGTAGTCATTTAAAGACGCTAAATCATCGACTAAAACAGAACTTGATTCAGGAAAATTTAATCTTGTATTTAGTCTTCCCTGAGTGACTATAATGTCAAGCTTAGCATCTTCAATTATGTATTTTAGGCGCGAAAGCGGATAATTAGGGTCCAGTGGTACATATGCCGCACCAGCTTTTAATATACCTAACAATCCGACAACCATATCTACAGATCGCTCAATACAAACGCCAACTAAGCCTTCTGAGCGGACCTGATACTTTTCCTGAAGGCAATGAGCTAATTGATTAGCCCGATTATTTAACTCTGAATATGTTATGTGTTCCCCATTAAAATTGATGGCTATTTCTTCAGGCCCACTTTTCACTTGCTGTTCAAATAATTCGTGTAAAGTCAGTAACTCTGGAAAAGCTTGTGTTGTATCTTTCCAAAGGTTAAGCACGTCCTGTTGCTCTTCCTCATCAAATAGTGGTAATTGGTTTACTGATATTTCTGGCGTAGAAACCATGTTTTTAAGCAAAATGGCAAAGTGATATACGAATTTATGAATCGTTTCAGGTGTAAATAGCTCAACTCCATAGTCCCACGACAACGCCAATCCTGAGGAAATTTCACGAACATTTAAGGTGAGATCAAATTTAGAAACTCTTTCCTCACTACTTATTCCCTTCAAAGTTAAGTTTGGTAGAATAAGCTCTTCAGTATTCTCACTTTGGAGTGTTAACATCACCTGAAATAGAGGACTGTAACTTTGGCTACGCGCAGGTTGTAATTCTTCAACTAGCTTCTCAAAAGGCACCTGCTGATGTTTATAAGCGTCTAAAAGCATGTCTCGACTTTGAGTT
>NZ_JAGJEI010000034.1 GCF_018100985.1 Pseudoalteromonas sp. MMG007
GAGGCAAACAAATTAGAGTCTCAATTGAAACTGAGTGACCAACAGAATAATTACTTAGGTAGTTATTCAGCACAGTCAATTCAATATCGAAAGATATTAAATAAATTCAGAATTCATTGAGCTGTCGAAAGACATAAAACTTTTTAATTGAAGAGTTTGATCATGGCTCAGATTGAACGCTGGCGGCAGGCCTAACACATGCAAGTCGAGCGGTAACAGAAAGTAGCTTGCTACTTTGCTGACGAGCGGCGGACGGGTGAGTAATGCTTGGGAACATGCCTTGAGGTGGGGGACAACAGTTGGAAACGACTGCTAATACCGCATAATGTCTACGGACCAAAGGGGGCTTCGGCTCTCGCCTTTAGATTGGCCCAAGTGGGATTAGCTAGTTGGTGAGGTAATGGCTCACCAAGGCAACGATCCCTAGCTGGTTTGAGAGGATGATCAGCCACACTGGAACTGAGACACGGTCCAGACTCCTACGGGAGGCAGCAGTGGGGAATATTGCACAATGGGCGCAAGCCTGATGCAGCCATGCCGCGTGTGTGAAGAAGGCCTTCGGGTTGTAAAGCACTTTCAGTCAGGAGGAAAGGTTAGTAGTTAATACCTGCTAGCTGTGACGTTACTGACAGAAGAAGCACCGGCTAACTCCGTGCCAGCAGCCGCGGTAATACGGAGGGTGCGAGCGTTAATCGGAATTACTGGGCGTAAAGCGTACGCAGGCGGTTTGTTAAGCGAGATGTGAAAGCCCCGGGCTCAACCTGGGAACTGCATTTCGAACTGGCAAACTAGAGTGTGATAGAGGGTGGTAGAATTTCAGGTGTAGCGGTGAAATGCGTAGAGATCTGAAGGAATACCGATGGCGAAGGCAGCCACCTGGGTCAACACTGACGCTCATGTACGAAAGCGTGGGGAGCAAACGGGATTAGATACCCCGGTAGTCCACGCCGTAAACGATGTCTACTAGAAGCTCGGGTCCTCGGACTTGTTTTTCAAAGCTAACGCATTAAGTAGACCGCCTGGGGAGTACGGCCGCAAGGTTAAAACTCAAATGAATTGACGGGGGCCCGCACAAGCGGTGGAGCATGTGGTTTAATTCGATGCAACGCGAAGAACCTTACCTACACTTGACATACAGAGAACTTACCAGAGATGGTTTGGTGCCTTCGGGAACTCTGATACAGGTGCTGCATGGCTGTCGTCAGCTCGTGTTGTGAGATGTTGGGTTAAGTCCCGCAACGAGCGCAACCCCTATCCTTAGTTGCTAGCAGGTAATGCTGAGAACTCTAAGGAGACTGCCGGTGATAAACCGGAGGAAGGTGGGGACGACGTCAAGTCATCATGGCCCTTACGTGTAGGGCTACACACGTGCTACAATGGCGCATACAGAGTGCTGCGAACTCGCGAGAGTAAGCGAATCACTTAAAGTGCGTCGTAGTCCGGATTGGAGTCTGCAACTCGACTCCATGAAGTCGGAATCGCTAGTAATCGCGTATCAGAATGACGCGGTGAATACGTTCCCGGGCCTTGTACACACCGCCCGTCACACCATGGGAGTGGGTTGCTCCAGAAGTAGATAGTCTAACCCTCGGGAGGACGTTTACCACGGAGTGATTCATGACTGGGGTGAAGTCGTAACAAGGTAGCCCTAGGGGAACCTGGGGCTGGATCACCTCCTTATACGATTTAGAACTTATTTGTTCGTAGTGTCCACACAGATGATTGTTA
>NZ_JAGJEI010000035.1 GCF_018100985.1 Pseudoalteromonas sp. MMG007
GGCGTTGGTATGACTCCCACTGTCAAGTTAAACACACTGATCCTTGCTTAACTTTTTAAGCCATAATTACTTCAGCTCGAATTAGAGCGAGTTAATACATAGGATGAAGCAAGTAATGTCGTCGGTTATCTTGCTGATATTCGTTGGTTATTACTATTTCTAGTAACAGAGCAGACCTTACTTATTTCGTCGTGGCACCTGTCTTCAGTCTATGTTCGTGGTTCAATGCAGCGTTAGCTGCATTGCCATCCTAACGCCGTCGGTGGTTGTGCCACACCCGATGCTTGATCCCATGCATTAACTCTAATTCGTTTATCATGCGGGTACTCTTGCCAATCTACGTTTTGTATTTACTGGCGTAAGCACCACTTCTTTTGCAATAGCCCATATGTACGCAATCATTTCTCGGGCAATGGCGGTGACAACAAGGTTGTAGTGCTTCCCTTTGGCTATCATTTTTTTATAGCGCTTGCAGAGCCTAAGCTGTGCTTTCCATGCAATATCAATAATGTCCTTTGGTAAACCTTCTTGTCTTTTTTGCATATCTGTGGATATATTTGCTGCATAGCGATAAGTGTGTGCACCTTCAACAAGAAGGCGTCTTGCTCGGCCATTTCCGCATTTTGTGATGGCGCCAATATGGCGTTTGCCACCACTCGAGTGTTCACTGGGTACAAGACCGAGATAACTCATTAATTTGCGAGGATGATCGAATCGCGATAAATCGCCAAGCTCAGCAACAACGCCGGTGGCGACCAACAAACGGACACCACGCATAGCTTGTATTGCTTTGACAACAGGGTAATAACGCCACTGGTGAACGTGGTGTGTTAGTTCATTGTCTAGCCGTTCAAGTCGGCTTATTCGCTCGGTAATTGTGTGTAAAAACTCTTGTAAGACGATGTGCTGCGCAGGATGAGGTAGCACTAGTTCAGTGAGCCAGCGTAGATGTTTTTGTGACCAATTTGCAGTGCCTCTGTAATTAATATTATTGCGAAGCAGCAGCGCCTTTAATTGATATTTGGCATCTTTTAAATCCTTCATGGCTACTTCGCGTGCACGAGATAAATCGCGTACAGCTTCATCTTCAGGCTCGGGAACATAGATAGGTGTTAAATCTTCAGACTTAAGTAATTTAGCGAGCTTAAGTGCATCACGTTTATCGGTTTTAATCTTCTCACCAGGCTTTTTAGGAATAAGAGAGGGGGCAACCACATAGCAGCAATGGCCAAGGCTGGTAATTAATCGGTAAATCCAATAACCACATGGACCTGCTTCATAAACAAAATGAAGTGTGGCGCCAGGGTATTTCGATTCGAACTGGCGAACAAGCTTTTGAACGGCCACTTTGGAAGAGGAAATTCGACCAAGATGAACAGGTTGACCCCCCCTATGTTCTTCAATATAGGCGACTTCATTGAATTCTTTATGTGTATCAAGTCCGATAAAAAGTATGCTATGTTTGTTCATGTTAGCCTCTGCTGTTTAGTTATTTGACAAACTAATTATGGCTCTGGCTTTGAATTAAGCTAACCCACGAAAAGCGGAGGCTAACACCGTGTGGGAGTCATTATGTCTA
>NZ_JAGJEI010000036.1 GCF_018100985.1 Pseudoalteromonas sp. MMG007
TTCGTAATCCTCTACGGCTTTATACACTTGTTTTGCACTTATACAGCCAAAGGCAAGCCAAGTACTAAATTTGGTGGTGTTGTTAAAGCCATCCAGCTCGTTGCGAGTTATTTTATAAGTACTTGGCATTGCGCCTGAAAAATACTGCTTTAAATGTGCTTGCGCACTGTTAAGCCCGCCATGCATTACACCTTTATTTGTTATAGGTTCTATAGGTTTTTTTGCGCATAAGGTTATTGGTTGAGGGAGTAAGCCGTTTGGCAAAGTTGAAAGTGAAATAGGGTTATTGGCGGCCTCTACCTTTTTACGAAACGGGGTAAAGTGTTTAGGTAATTCGCTTAAATCAAAGGGGAGGTCGCTTTGTTTATAGAGCGTATCTTGCTGCGTTCCTGTAAATTGTGTATTTGGGCAATGTGCTTTGAGTAAGTTTATTTGATGTTGCTCGTACAGGCCAAATTGCTCACTGTATACCACTTCATCAATATTTTGCTCATTTATACGCGCTTTTAAAAGCGATACGGGCTCGCCCTCAAGCACATGCAGGGTTTGACCGCGCTCAATAAGTGCTTGTTGTAGCTCGTACAAGCTTTGCATCAAAAACTGCTGCTTATGTATGCCGTAGGGTTTTTGTTGGTAGTTATTATTTTTAAACCAGTGCGGGTTTATAACAAATACAATATCAAGCGCACATTGCTCGGATGCAAGGCCACTAAAAATAAGGTTATCGGTTAGGCGTAAATCGTTTTGTAGCCAATATAAAATGCGTTTGCTCATACTTAATGCTCTGGTTTTTAAACTCTAAAGCTTTACGAAACAAAAGCGGGTAAGGATTGATTTTCACTTGTATTTAATTAAGAAAGGATGAGCAAGTGTGACTTGCTCATATTGGCTTACTTAAAAGGTTGAGTTGCTTGGCGTATGTTTTCAGATATATAGGCAATTAAATAAACAAAAACAGTGAGTGGTAAACCAAATATAAATAAGGCAATTTTGTACTTATTAGCAATGGTTGATTTAGGTAATGTAATTGCAAAGCAAACGCTCATGGCTAACCAAAATAAAGCTAAAAGTGGTGATATGTTTGATTGAGAGTTAGATAAATCACACGTGCCAAATGAAATACTGGCAAAAGATGCGTTACCTATTTCTATACACTCGTTGCTGTTGATAAGGCTTAATGTAATTACTGTTATGATTAATACTAGTAATAGAGGTAATAAGTGTTTCATATTTTCTTCCTTAATTATTTAATTTTATGGGTCGCTCTATAGCGCCTATACAAATTAAAACGATCGGCAAAAAATAACGATAACAAAGCCATTAACTAGTTATTATAAAGTTATAACCATGGTGTTACCTTGGTTATAACTTTTATAAATCATTACTATTCAATAGGTTGTGATTTTACTTCAGCTATAAGCTGATAACCTCGCTTCATTACAGACTTTATATATTTGGGATTTTTTGTGTCGTTATCGTTAAGGGCCACACGTAGTTTGCTAATAACTCGCCTTGGACT
>NZ_JAGJEI010000037.1 GCF_018100985.1 Pseudoalteromonas sp. MMG007
CAGGTTGGCGTGATGGATAACTTCTTCCAGTTGGGTGGTCACTCTCTACTTGCAACAAAATTAGTCACTGCAATAAATAGGAAATTTGAAGTAGAAATGCCTTTGAAGACCGTATTTATAGCGCCTACTTTGCAAGCATTGGCAACCAGTGTGGACAGGTTAGACAAGGAAATCACTATCCCTGTTATTCAAAAAGTTGAAAGAGACCAAAAGCTATTTTGTTCATACACTCAAAACAATATGTGGATGGGTACCCAGATCGGGGGGAATGGTGCACAATATAATATTTCTTCGGCGCTTAAACTTAAAGGTGAGCTCAACATAGAGTCGCTAAAGTATGCTCTTGATACAATTCTTGAACGGCATGAAAGTTTACGTACTTGTTTTGAAATGGACAGTTCAGGAGAAGCAGTTCAGGTTATCCATGACAGTATAGAAGTACCGCTGAATTATCAGGATGTAAGTAGTTTAAGTGGTACTCAACAACAGTTGGCTATAAGCACTGCAGCTGAAGAGGAATCTTCCATCGCATTTGATTTGCAGCATGATTTAATGATGCGTGTTCGCTTATATAAACTAGCGGCTAAAAGTCATGTATTGTTTGTTACCTTGCATCATATTGCTGCTGATGGCTGGTCAATGGCACTATTGGTCAAAGAGTTTTGTGCGCTTTACGAAGCCAGTCTGGCGGGAGTGGAAAACCCGTTACCAGCTTTACCCGTTCAATATGCAGATTATGCCCACTGGCAACTTCAATGGCTGCAGGGTGATGTACTGAATACACAGTTAGATTATTGGAAAAGGCAACTAGACGATTTACCAACATTACATAGTATTCCATTGGATTATCCGCGTCCTGCCCAGCAGAGTTTTGCCGGAAATAGCGTAAATACTATCATCAGGAATGATGTGTTGGACAGATTAAAGGCTTTATGTCAGTCATTTGATGCTAGTTTATTTATGGGGTTGCAGGCAGCTTTTGCAGTGTTGTTAAGTCGTTACAGCCATGAAACCGATATTGTAATGGGCACCCCTATCGCGAACCGTGAGCAGGTTGAAGTGGCAGAGTTAATCGGTTGCTTTATCAATACTTTAGTCTTGCGCAGTGATTTATCTGGTGAGCCTAACTTCAAAACGTTGTTGGCTCAAAGTCGAGACATGCTGCTGAATGCTTATGGTCATCAGCAGGTACCACTTGAGAAGTTAATTGAAGAGCTTCAACCGCAACGTAGTCAGAGCCATAGCCCTTTGTTCCAAGTTATGTTGACGTTACAAAATAATGAAACAGCGGAAATTAATCTTACGGGTCTTGAACTGGAACCCGTAGAGCAGGCTAGCATTGATGCTAAATATGATTTTAGCTTGCTTGTATCAGAGTCAGAGCTAGGGCTGGAGCTGTCATGGATTTACAGTACGGCCCTGTTCAGTGAAGAAACTATGATACGGATGGCCGCTCATTTTGAGCATTTAATTCAGCAGTTAGTTAACTCGCCAG
>NZ_JAGJEI010000038.1 GCF_018100985.1 Pseudoalteromonas sp. MMG007
ATTTAGGACTTATTTTATGAAAACCACTAAAACTAAAGACGTTAAGCGTACTCAGCGAGATTATACATTAGGCTTTAAATTATCTATTGTTGAGCAAGTAGAAAAAGGCGACTTCACATATAAACAAGCGCAAAGTCATTACGGCATTCAAGGTCGTAGTACCGTTCTGGTATGGCTGCGAAAACATGGTAAATTAGATTGGTCTAAACCAACTTATATAGCCAACATGCCTAAATCGAAAGAAACCCCAGCACAAAAAATTAAACGTTTAGAGCGCGAGATAGAAGAGTTACGCCTAAAGGATTTAATCAAAGATGAAATGATTAATATAATGGATGAAGAATACGGAGCTGGCTTGCGAAAAAAGTACATATCCGAGCTATCACGCGCGCAAAAGAAAACCAGCAAGTAAAGCTTACTTCGTTGTGCCGTGCATATGGCATAACACGGCAAGGTTATTATCAAGCTATGCGCAGGATAGATGCTCGGGATAAAGCGTTGAAGCCAGTCAAAGAGTTAGTGATGTATTGGAGGCAATTCATGCCTCGTATTGGTGGGAAGAAACTTTATTTGATGATAAAGCCAGAGCTGCAAGAGCGTGGTATAAAACTAGGCCGTGATTGTTTTTTTGACTATTTGAGAGAGCATGACTTTCTTGTAAAACCAAAGAAAAATTATACTAAAACAACAAACAGTAACCATTGGATGCGCAAGCATCCTAATTTACTAAAAGAATACACGCCTACTGCGGCCGAGGAAGTCTTCGTTAGTGACATTACATACGTAAAGTCAGCGCAAGGCGTGCATTACCTATCGTTAGTCACTAGTGCTTACAGTCGAAAAATAATGGGTTATGAGCTGAGTGATGAAATGAAAGCAACCGATGTAGTCAAAGCATTAGAAATGACAATTAAGCAACGCGTATATAAACGTGATGCCATTCATCATTCAGATAGAAGTTTACAATATTGCTCTGAAGTATATCAAAATACGCTATTAAAAGAGGGCATTAGACCATCGATGACCGATGGGTATGACTGTTATCAAAACGCCTTAGCAGAGCGTATTAATGGGATATTAAAGCAAGAGTTTTTACTGTATAAATGTCGCAATATGGCAGAGTTAAAACAGCTCGTTGAAGAATCGATATTTATATACAATGAAATGCGACCGCACTTAAGTTTGGATATGAAAACACCAAATCAAGTGCATAAAAAAGACCTGGCGCTTTCGCACCAAGTCTTTCATTAAAACCGTCAACCTATTTCAGGACGGGACAAG
>NZ_JAGJEI010000039.1 GCF_018100985.1 Pseudoalteromonas sp. MMG007
GCTAGACACCCAATGAGTTACATTGTAACTTCTAATTAGAGGTGTTTTATGAGCAAAGGCAAACGGTATACCCAAGAATTTAAAATAGAAGCAGTTAAACAAATAACTGAACGTGGTTATTCAGTTGTTGAAGTATCAGAACGATTAGATATTTGTACCAAAACGTTATATCACTGGCGGAGCCAGTTATCAGACAAACCTAAAGCCGTTCAATCATCCGATGAAAAATTGAAGATCGCTAAATTAGAAGCGCAATTGAAACGTGTCACGGAGGAGCGGGATATTTTAAAAAAGGCCGCAAGGTACTTTGCCAGCAACCCCGAGTAAAGTACGGCTTCATTTATGATCATCAAAATGAGTTTTCCATTACGACGATGTGCCGCCTTTTTAAGCTGCATCGTAGTGGTTTTTATGCGTTGTTAAAAAAGCCTATAAGCGATAGAGCACTTGAAGATAATCGCTTGTTGAAACTCATTAAAGCGTTTTATGTGGCCAGTGGAGGCACGTATGGTAGCCCTTGGATACACGCAGACTTACGTGAAGCTGGTGAGCGATGTAGCGTAAACCGTGTTGCTAAGATCATGCGACAACATAAGCTTAAAGCGCAAATAGGGTATAAGCGTCGCCATATTAAAGGCGGTAAGACATCGCGGATTGCAGATAACTTATTAGCGCGTCAATTTAACCCACCTGCGCCGAATCAATCGTGGGTGAGCGACATAACTTACATAAGAACTTATGAAGGTTTTTTATATGTGGCAACAGTAATGGACTTATTCTCTAGGCGTATTGTGGGTTGGTCGATGGATAAAAATATGGACAAGCACCTTGTTATAAACGCATTGTTGATGGCGGTATATCAACGTCAACCGAAGGCTGAGGTAATGGTGCATAGCGATCAAGGTAGTCAATACGGTAGCGCTGACTATCTCGCATTTATGAAAGAACATAATCTTGTGCCTTCGATGAGCCGTGCTGGAAACTGTCATGATAATGCAGTTGCTGAAAGCTTTTTTGCGACGATTAAAAAGCGAATAGTTAAGCGTAAGATATATTCGACAAGGGAAGATGCGAAAGCTGAGATATTCAATTTTATAGAAATGTTCTACAATCCAAAAAAACGCCATTCACACACAGGCGGTGTTTCACCTGCTAAGTTTGAGGAAGCGTATTATTCTGAGTTAAAAACTGTCTAGTGAAAGCTGGGAAGTCCA
>NZ_JAGJEI010000004.1 GCF_018100985.1 Pseudoalteromonas sp. MMG007
TTTGATAAGTTAAACTCATATCATGAGCTGCTAAGGTAATACGTAATCTACAAGTAAAGACTCGAGCTTTAATTGTTACGCTATTCTCTTGGTAAAACCACCTCTAACCTAAAGCTAGATGGCGTCCCCAAGGGGATTCGAACCCCTGTTACCGCCGTGAAAGGGCGGTGTCCTAGGCCTCTAGACGATGGGGACACAGAAAACTGCTACCCTAGGACATTACACTAATTTTTGGTGGAGCCATGCGGGATCGAACCGCAGACCTCTTCACTGCCAGCGAAGCGCTCTCCCAGCTGAGCTATGGCCCCAACATAATCAATACTCGCTGTGATAAACACGTCGTGTATCGCTTAGTGCGGGGCGCATTCTATGCACCACCCAAAATAAAGTCAACAGTTTTTTACCTAGCTTTATTTAAATGGTTTAATTTTCAACAAACTGGCTATCAAGCGTGCTAAAAAACGCAATTTAGATAAAATCCCTCATAGGCCGCTTATAATGACACCATAATCTTAAAGCTCTTTATTAGAGCCTTCCTACCGCTATTAACCTCTTGGGTTGTATTATAAATAAAAGGTATACATTTATATGCAAATTAAGTTTAAGCGATTTACTTTTTTAAACTTGCAGCCAATAGTAAGGTTTGTTTTGTCTAGGTGGCAATTTATTAGCTGGGCGAGGCTTTAGTTTCTCGGGTTTAATGTATAAGTAAAAATAAATAAAACTTATTAAAGCTTGTGCGCCCTACTTTGCCCTTCAATTATATTTTCTTTGAATGGCACATACCTGGAATTAACTGATATTGCCTTTTTGAGAATATTCACAATATGCAATTTCTATATCACCTATACATAACTACTAATTTAACCTTCAAAGATAAATACTCTCAGCCATACATAAAAATATTAGAAAACTTTAAAGTATGTCTATTTTTATAATTGAATTGAAGCGTGTTTAACCATTTCATAGTAGAGACGTGTACTTATGAAGCTCCAGAACTGTTTGCTCTCATCTAACTCTCAACACTAAACTTGTATAAACTTTTGAATTTTGAACAAAACCCTACTAATGAATTCAAAAAGCAATTGTTGCTTGTAAAGTAATACCCCATTTCACCAGTGCCTATTGCTGTTTATTTGAACGGGCACTGTGAAATTGATGGTAAAATAGACGCAACTCATATCTCATTGTTTATAAAACCTTCATTCAGTACATTTTTATCATTCAAGTGTTGACACATTTCCAACTCTATCTATAATAGCGCCCCACAACAACGCAGCAATGTGGAGTTGTTTAGATGTGGGTGATTAGCTCAGTTGGGAGAGCATCGCCCTTACAAGGCGAGGGTCACTGGTTCAAGTCCAGTATCACCCACCACTTTTTATAAGTGTTCACATCTAAATTCTACATGGGTTGTTAGCCCAGTTAGAAAAAGAGAGCGTCACTGCTATTTAAAAATAATTGTGGGGTTCACTGGTTAAAGTCCAGTACTATTTGTTTTAATAGTAGCGTTTATTATATGTGGGTGATTAGCTCAGTTGGGAGAGCATCGCCCTTACAAGGCGAGGGTCACTGGTTCAAGTCCAGTATCACCCACCACATATAAAACCTATAATTATATTAATAGTCATGTTTTAAAGTTGTAATATGGGTCGTTAGCTCAGTTGGGAGAGCATCGCCCTTACAAGGCGAGGGTCACTGGTTCAAGTCCAGTACGACCCACCATTTTTTAAAATGGTGTATATTACAAAAATCTAAATGAGTTATTAACTCACTTAGAAAAAGAGAACATTACCGCTATTTAAAAGTAACGGCGAGGTTCACTGGTTAAAATCCAGTACTATTTATTTTAATAGTAGCGTTTTAATTTATATGTGGGTGATTAGCTCAGTTGGGAGAGCATCGCCCTTACAAGGCGAGGGTCACTGGTTCAAGTCCAGTATCACCCACCACATATAAACCTATTATTATATCAATAGTCGCGTTTAAATTTAATATGGGTCGTTAGCTCAGTTGGGAGAGCATCGCCCTTACAAGGCGAGGGTCACTGGTTCAAGTCCAGTACGACCCACCATTCTTAGAATGGTGCATCATATTAAATATATAATTTGGGTGATTAGCTCAGTTGGGAGAGCATCGCCCTTACAAGGCGAGGGTCACTGGTTCAAGTCCAGTATCACCCACCAAATTATACTAAGCGATTAATTGATAACCTTAATAAAAGTCATACCTATTATATGTGGGTGATTAGCTCAGTTGGGAGAGCATCGCCCTTACAAGGCGAGGGTCACTGGTTCAAGTCCAGTATCACCCACCACATATAACTACTCCAAAATCCATAATTTAAAATTTCCCAAAAATATCCTTTTATAAAAAATCGATTTTTACCGCATAAAACTCAATTTAAGTAATCAACCTAGTTAAAAAATAACATTCTTATCCTCTATAAATAATGCCCAGAGTTAATGATTCAAACCAGTTAGTCACCCACACATATAACTACATCCATACTACCTAATCTAAACTCTTGTGATGATATTTAACCTCTCAGTTTTATTCTAAATAATGTCTAGTAATCACTGCACATCAAATACAATTAGTTTAAATAATATAAAGACAGCTAAACGTATGAATATAAATTAATCTTCTAATAACCTCGTCTAATATATAAATTCTCTTGTAAGCAGCGAAACTGTTGATTATAGTCTGTGTTAAATACAATCACACTTAAACCAATGCCAACTAAGATCTATTCAAAAGCTAAAATATTAATAGTCGAAGAGCAGCCACTTGCTCAAAGCTATATGAAACAGTCGTTAGAAAAGCTTGGCTTTCGGCAGCTAAGTTTTGCTGATCATGCAACTTCGGCAAAAGAGCAGTGTTTAAGTGAGCAATTTGATTTAATAGTGTGTTCGTTTAATTTAAGCAAACAACAAGATGGTTATCAGCTTTACGAAGAGTTACGTGTTAAACAACTAATTAAAAACTCAACGGGTTTTATTTTTATATCTGCAGAAACCAGCGGCTCACTTGTGCATAGTGTTTTAGAGCTTCAGCCCGACGACTTTTTAGTAAAACCTTTCACCGCACAAGAACTTAAAACACGTATAGAACGAATTCTTAAACGTAAGCATGACTTACAAACTGTCTATACGTTTATCGACGATGGTAACGATTCTAAAGCAGTAAAGTATATAGATTCTGCGCTTGATAAAAATAATAGCTACAGCCCTATATTACTTCGCTTAAAAGGAGATGCCCTACTTCGCTTAAAAAGAAACGAAGAAGCAAAAGACTTTTTTAAATCAGTCCTAGATATACAAAAGTTTGCTTGGGCTAAAGTTGGTTTAGTAGAAGCGTTAATTGCAAATAATGAACATATTCTAGCGCAGCGTATGTTAAAAACTATGCTGGAACGCCATGAAACACGCTTGGTTGCACTCGACTTACTGGGGCGTTTAGAAATAAAGCTTAGTCAATTTGAATTAGCACAGGAATTTTTAAGTCAAGCGGTTGATATCGCTCCTCGAAATATTTCCCGTCAGAAGTCGTTAAGTAATGTATCGTTAATTAATCACGACTACGAAAAGAGCTATTTAACGCAAAAAGAAATCGCCAGTTATGCCAAACATTCAATACACGACAACCCCGACATTTACCTAAATGCGGCTCGTGCAGGTATCGACTTTGCGTTAACAACTGATCAAACAGATCAAATTCAGCGTATTTCACGTCAAACTAATAAATATATTAACGACTTAAAACAACAATTTCCTAATAACACTAATCAAGCACAAATTGATGTATTAAATGCTCGCCTACATTATTTAAAAGATGAACATCAAAAAGCAAAAAAACTGATAGAGCAACTTGATGAAGACGACTCACATATTCGCTCAGTAGATGGAGCGCTTGATAAAGCAAAAGCATTTCATGAGCTTGGTTTTCACCAAAAAGCACAAACTTTGTTTACTCAAATTATTAGCCATTGCGAGCGCCACCCAACTGTAAGCGACACGACTTATCTGCGTTATATTCAACAACAGCAAAGTGAACGTAGAGATATTAAAATGGGCCCTAAAGAGCTTAACAACCATGCGGTTAGTCAGTTCAACAAAGGTCAGTTAAATATGGCGTTAGAAGCGTTTACAAAAGCATTTAGAGTTATGCCACGCAATCCTAGTATTGCGCTTAATTTATTACAGTGTTTGTTTGATTCAACCAAGCAAAAAGGCGGCACTTTTAACCTGGCTATCGCCAAAAAATGCTACGCCCTTTTGAGTAAATCATCACTACCTACCGATCAGGCGCAAAGGTTAGATAAAATTTTGCATATGGCCAAAGAAATGAAGCTCGATATTCAAAATCCGGACAAATAGCTTTTATAGCTTTTTCATTGCTGCAGCGTTTACGCAATAACGTAAACCAGTAGGCTGAGGCCCATCAGGAAATATGTGCCCTAAGTGCGCATCGCACACATTGCAAACCACTTCTACACGCTGCATACCATGGCTTGAATCACTCACGTACCCTATTGCTTCAATAGTGGCTGGTTGAGTAAACGAAGGCCAACCTGTGCCGCTATCAAACTTTTCATCCGCGTCGAATAATAAGTTATCACAACATACGCATGCATATTTGCCTGGCTCTAATAATGTACAACTTTGAGAGCTATGTGGACGTTCAGTGCCTTTTTTACGAGTAACATAGTATTGGTCTTCACTAAGGAGCTCTCGCCACTGTTCGTCGCTTTTCACAACCTTTTTAGGGGGAGTTGGATTGCCATTGCTAGCAAAATTAATAACATCGTTCCATTTCAACATAACAGCCTCATAAATAATTAAAAAGCATTAGGGTGTAAGCCTAATTAAGGTAGAGGTAAACTAAAGTAAATCAAAGCGTTTTAAATACACTATCACCCGACTTGATTTATCCAAAATGTATTGTTTGCTTCTCAGATTCTGTAAGTATACGTTTAACAAATGCATCTAGTTCAGTACTTTGCGCCGGTAGGCTCATGCTTAACTGACGATCATTACTGCTGTGTATTATTAGCTCATCACTTTTACTTTCAACACGTTCAATATTACTAATAACCAACCAATGCGGGCCGTGCTTTTTATCAAAAAAGCCTGTCAGGCTAAACAACATAAGATGCTGTGCGTCGCGTTGAATAAAATTATCTAATCGATTTCTCGATTTAAATAACGCCGTTAACCTATAAAAACTAGAGCAAAGTACAAAAAGCCACACACCAAATAAAAACTTAAACCACATGTACTCACTAAGATTAGTGCTCAACGCAAGCACTAAAAGCACCAATGCAATGACCGATACCACCATCGCTATTTTTTTATTTACGGCGTCCATTTCAATCCTTTGTGAGTAATTTTTTTTCTGTAGATGCTTTTTCTGTAGGCTCGGGCCAATCATTAAAAAACACGGTTAAATATCGGCTTTTAGCCAAGTACCAAAGTACCCACAAAACAATAACCATTTGTACCGCTAAAAATAGCGAAAACCGATAATGACTATGAGCCGCCAGTATACTAAGCCACGCTAAATCAATCACAGCGCACAAAATAAGTGGCCAGCGCATATGGCGCCATACTTTTGCTAATTTTTCACTCGCGCTGTGTGAATCTCTTGGCCGGCGCAAACAAAACAATACCGTAGGTACAATCGCAATGGCACCAATACTAATAGCAATAAAAAAATCATTTTTGGTTTTAAAGAATAACGACATTAAATCAAGTTCTGGTCTGCGGCTAAGGGCCGCAATCACCCAAATAAAATATGAGCGCAGTAATACCAGCACACTTAAATGAAATGCAATGGGCGTACGGTAACTCCCGTATTTGTCCCAGTACTCTGGCCCATATCGGCTCATTATTTTTTATCCTAACCGTTATATTTTTCAAACAAGGCAATTAAATCTTCTTCGCTAAGTATTTCAATACCTAGGTCCTGTGCTTTGGTAAGTTTTGAGCCTGCTTTTTCACCTGCCACTAAGGCATCTGTTTTAGCCGACACACTGCCAGCCACTTTTGCACCTAGTTGCTGTAAACGAGCTTTTGCGTCATTTCGATTTAATGTATTTAATGTCCCCGTAAGTACATACGTTAAATCAGCCAAAGGTTGCTCATCTTTTGATGGTGCACTAAGCGCAGGCCAATTAATACCTTGCTCTATCAACGCATTAACTACATCAACATTATGTTGCTCATCAAAAAAGCCACGAACATGAGTTGCTACAATAGCGCCTACATCACTTACTTGCGTTAAACTATCTATGCTGGCATTTGTTACATTTTCAAGGGTTAAAAAGTGATTAGCTAAGTTTTGTGCAGTTGCTTCACCTACTTCTCTTATGCCTAAAGAGTATAAAAATTTAGCAAGCGTAGTGGCTTTTGCATCCTCAAGCGCGCCTACTAAATTTTTAGCCGACTTAGGCCCCATACGTTCAAGCGATTCAAAATGGCCTTGTTTCAAAATAAACAAATCTGCGGGCGTTTTAACCAGCTCTCTATCGACCAATTGATCAACTATTTTATCGCCTAGGCCGTCAACATCTAGCGCTTTGCGTGAGGCAAAGTGCTTAATAGCCTGTTTGCGCTGTGCCGGACATACAAGTCCCCCAGTACAACGGGCTACGGCTTCACCTTCCACTTTTTCTACGTGGGAGTCACAAATTGGGCACGTTTTAGGAAACTCAATACCACGAGCATCGTCAGGTCGGCGCTCAAGCACTACTTGTGTAATTTGTGGAATTACATCGCCAGCACGGCGAATAATAACGGTATCACCTACTTTTACACCTAAACGGGCAATTTCATCACCATTATGAAGCGTGGCATTTGAGACCGTAACACCGCCAACAAATACTGGCTCTAAACGGGCAACCGGTGTTATTGCACCGGTACGGCCAACCTGAAACTCTACATCGAGTAATTGAGTAACCTCTTCTTGCGCCGGAAATTTATACGCAATAGCCCAGCGCGGAGCACGTGCTACAAACCCTAAACGCTCTTGTAAGGCCTTTTCGTTTATTTTAATTACTACGCCATCAATTTCATATTTAAGCTCGCCACGGCGCGTTAAAATATCGCTATAATATTCAAGTGCCGCTTGAGTGCCTTCTACCAATTTAGTTTCTGGGCAAAGTGGTAATCCCCAATCGGTTAATTTAGCCAATTGCTGGTAATGATCCTCAGGGATGCTGCCATCGGCAACCAAACCTGTACTGTACGCATAAAACATCAACGGGCGTTTAGCGGTAATTTTTGAGTCAAGCTGGCGCAAACTTCCAGCTGCGGCATTACGTGGATTTACAAACACCTTATCGCCGCGTTTTTGCGCTTCAGTATTTAATTTATCAAAGCCAGCACTATCCATAAATACTTCACCGCGCACTTCAAGCTCTGCAGGATAATCGCCACGCAGCTTTAGTGGTACATTACGAATTGTTTTTACATTTTGGGTAATGTTTTCACCGGTAAATCCATCCCCGCGCGTTGCTGCTTGTACTAATACACCATCACGGTAAATAATAGAGACTGCTAGGCCATCTAGTTTTGGTTCACAGCAAAAAGTAAGCTCGCCTGTACTCATTAAACGCTCTTTTATACGACGATTAAATGCGCTGAACTCTTCTTCGCTAAAAGCATTATCAAGCGATAACATAGGCACTTGGTGAGCAACTTGCTCAAATTTACTCAGTGCTGCCCCGCCCACTTTTTGAGTTGGCGAATCGGGCGTTAAAAATTCTGGGTGCTGGGTTTCAAGTGCACTGAGTTCGCGTAATAGCCTATCGTATTCAGCATCTGGGATGCTTGGTGTATCAAGCACATAATAATTGTAGTTGTGCTGCTCTAAAGTACGACGAAGATGATTAACTTGCTCACTAATGCTGCTAGACATTTAAACCTCAAAAAACATAAAAAAAGCCACTTTTAGTTAAGTGGCTTAATAAAAAATAATGTATGCGTATTAATTACGCAGAAAATGCACGAACCTGCTCAACATATTGGCGAACACGGTCAACACTCATTTCTTCACGCTCGGCATCTAAAATTTGTGCGCCAAACTCATCAGCAATTTTTTTAGCCGCGCTGTGCAACATATTAAACGCTGCAAGCCCATCGCCTTCGCAAGGCAGAGTCATAAATAAGCTCACACCCGCTGTGCTAAATTGTTCCATATTGTCTATATCAAACGTGCCTGGGTTGTACATATTTACCAGTCTGAATAACACTGGTCCTTGGCCTGCTGGGTCAATATGACGATTAAAAAAACCTTCTTCTGAATACTTAAAGCCTAAAGTGTTCACTGCTGGCAATAATTTACTGCCCTGCATGGTTAACCCTTCTGGCATTTGTATATGCACAATTACAAAGTCAGACATCTCAACTGGCGCAGTTTCTTCGCTTTGTGGCTGGGCTTCTGGCTCTTGCACAATTTCCAAATCATCTTCAATTGGAATTTCTGGAACGCTTGTATCCATTTGAGGCTCGTTAGCATCAAAGTTAAGCTCACCAAATTGCGGCTCATCGCGCTGGGTAACTTCTGGCTCTTTTGGCTGTGCAGCCGGTGTATGAGATGGAGTCTCTTGCATTGGTTCTACCCGCTCGCTAGCAGGTACTTCTGGGCTGTCTTTTTTTCTAACTGACCATAAACCGTGTACTA
Organism: Pseudoalteromonas sp. MMG007; assembly: GCF_018100985.1. Lineage (GTDB taxonomy): Bacteria > Pseudomonadota > Gammaproteobacteria > Enterobacterales > Alteromonadaceae > Pseudoalteromonas. The sequence continues at coordinate 8,686 of NZ_JAGJEI010000004.1, forward strand.
ATAAGCCACCTATGACAAATACACTGATCACGATTAAAACCCATCTTAGTTCTTCGGCCATCCCCTCACCTTTTATTATTTGATATGCCTAAACCTGTGCATTAGTAAAATACTAATACGCTTAAATTAAAATATTATGTGTGTGCAAGTTGCACTGCTTGTTCTATATCTACTGCTACCATTCGTGAAACGCCTGGCTCCGCCATAGTAACGCCAGTTAATCGCCCTGCCATTTCCATCGCAATTTTATTATGACTAATATAAATAAACTGCACTGATTGTGACATTTCTTCAACCAAACGGCAAAAACGAACCACATTGGCATCATCAAGCGGAGCATCTACCTCGTCCAGCATACAGAATGGAGCTGGATTGAGCCTGAATATAGAAAACACTAATGATAATGCGGTCAGCGCTTTTTCTCCACCACTTAACAAATGAATTGTTGAATTTTTCTTGCCGGGTGGTCGTGCCATTATACTAACACCACTTTCGAGTAAATCGTCACTGGTTAACTCTAAATATGCACTCCCGCCACCAAATACTTTTGGAAATAGCTCTGCAAAGTCTTCGTTAACTTGATTAAAGGTCGCTTTAAAGCGTGTTTTTGTCTCAATATCTATTTTCCGAATGGCACCTTCGAGAGTATTTAGCGCTTTGGTTAAATCATCTAATTGGTTATCTAGGTATTCACTACGCTGCTTTGCAAGGTCAAACTCTTCTATTGCTGCTAAATTTACGGCGCCTAATTTTTCAAGCTGATTAGTTATTCCCGTTAACTGGTTTTGCGTGGCACTTAAACTTAAAGAGTCAGGTAATGCTTCGAGTATGTGCTTTAAGTTTTGTTTTAGCTCGTCTAATGGCTCAAGCGCTGCTTGTGCTTTGATAAGTAGGCTTTGTTCTTCAATGGTGAGTTTTTGATGCAGCTCTTGTAAACCCACCAGCTCACCTTGTGAATTCTTAAGGCTCGCTTGCTTTGTATTTAAGCTTTCTTTAGCTTGAGCAAGTTTACTTTGAAGCGATATTAGCACCTGCTCACCTTGCTTGTGTTGCTCAAGCAAGCTTGCAATTTTATCTGTGAGTTCTTGCTCTGGAATGAGGAGCTCTTCTATTTCCTCAAGTAACTCTTTAGCGCCTTCACTTGCACTTTTATGCTCTTGCTTTGCATGGTTAAGTTTAGTTTGGCTTAGTTGCCATTCACTTTGTATTTTTTGTTCGTATAAACTACTTTGATGCGCTTGCGTTTTATATTGCTCAAGCGTGGTTATAGCTTGGCTATACTGCGACTCGCTTTGTATTCGAGCATTATTTGCATTTGCTAAATCATCAGTTAAATTAAGCTGCTGCTCTTTAATTACTTCAAGCACTTGCACTTGTTCATCGCACGTTTTTAATAACTGCGTGTGCTCAGTTGTTAATGTCAGCTTTTGCTGTTCAAGTTTTTCTAATTGTTGTAAGTGCTGAGCAACTTGCTCTTTAAGCATGTCGCTACGCGTTGTGGCTATAGCAATATTTTGTGCAAGTTGATGTATAGCCTCTTTAAGCTCGTTTAATTCATTACTTTGCTGTGTTTGCTGAGCTTTGTAATCGTCAAACTGCTGTTGTATGTTTTGCAGCGTTTGCTGTGCAGCGTTTAATTGTGTTGTCTTTTCTTTTAGCTGTTTATGCTTTAAAAGTTGAGAGTTATCAGCATTTTTATCGGCGCTAACATGCCAATTTCGAGCATGAAGTGCACCTGTTCTATCCATCACCGCAATATAAAAATCATCTTTTAGCAGTGTTAAATCGGCCACTTCGCTATAAGCAATGCGTGTGAGTAAGTCAGGGTAAACACCCTTATTAATAAATGCAGCTAAGCTGTTTTTTGGCACAGCTTTATTACTTTGCCAAACACTGTTATTACTTTGCTGTTTAGTTACATGTAAATGCTCAAGTGATTGCAAGGCTTGTTCAATTATGTGCTCAAACCCTTCTTTAACCACTAATTGCTTAAATAAATTTTGGCTCTGAGCATTTTTATCTTCAAGTCCAAGGCTACTCATCAAACCAGCTATACTGGCTTTTAGCTCGTTAAGGTGCTGTAAGTTATCTTCAAGCTGCTTTTGAGCTTGCTCAACTAAATTATTCTGCTCTGCAAGTTCAGCACTGCAATGCGACTGCGTAGTTTGCTTACTGGCAAGTTCTTGAGTGAGGGCTTGGCGCCTTTGTGTTTGCTCAACTAGCTGCTGCTCTATATCGCTACTTTTAAGTTCATTAATTTGCTGTTGTACTTGGCTTAGCTGATTACTTACATGCTCACGTGCTTGAACGCTTTGATTAATCGTACTTTGCTGCAATTGCGCTTTACTATTATGTTCAAGCTGCTGCTCATTTAAAGCTTGCCACACACGCGTAGTTTGCAGCTTTTCATTAGCTAATAACTCTAATGTTTGAGTCAACTCATCAACTTGCTCGGTGCACATTAAGCTTTGCTCTGTGGCGTCTTGCAAGGTAATTGCGAGTTGTTCACATACACTTTGCTGCTGTAATTTGAGTTCTAAGCTTTGCGATTGACGTAGCTCTAGCTTTACACGATTTTGTTTAAGCGTTTGTGTTTGTTGTTTAATATTTATTTGTTGCTGCTCAGCACGAGTCAACTCAGTGTGAGTAACGTGTTGCTGATACTGCGCGTCGCTTAATTTATCTTGTTGTGCTTGAACTTGCCCCTCTAGGCTTGCAAGTACGTCATCGTGACCTGAGTGCGCCGTTTTAAAAAACGTTATTTGCTCATTCAGCTTATTAATTTGTGTGCTTTTTTCGAGCTGTTGTTGATGCAGCTTTTGCCATTTTAAAACAGCAATTTGACCTTTTAAAGTGCGCTCTTGCGCCTTGAGCTCTCGGTATTTTTTAGCATCAACTGATTGTACGGCAAGTTTATCAAGCTGAGTTTGCAGCTCTTTGCGCACATCAAGTAATCGCTCTAGGTTTTCGCGGGTACTTTTGATACGTGTTTGGGTTTCGCGGCGGCGCTCTTTGTATTTAGACACACCGGCGGCTTCTTCTAAAAACACGCGCAGCTCTTGCGGTTTACTTTCTATTAAGCGCGAGATCATCCCTTGCTCAATAATCGCATAGCTACGCGGCCCAAGCCCTGTGCCTAAAAATATATCGGTAATATCGCGCTTACGACATTTGCTTCCGTTTAAAAAATACAGCGATTGCCCGTCACGAGTGACTAAGCGTTTAATTGCAATTTGATTACGATCGGCAAAAGTATTGGGGATATCACCACGGGTATTATCAAAAATCAGCTCTACAGAGGCTTGTGAGATAGGTTTACGATTAGTTGAGCCATTAAAAATGACATCGGTCATGGCATCGCCACGTAAGTTTTTAGCAGAGCTTTCACCAAGCACCCACCGCACTGCATCAATAACGTTAGATTTGCCGCAGCCATTAGGGCCAACAACACACGTCATTTGATCAGGAAATGGAATTTTAGTGGGCTCTACAAACGATTTAAAGCCCGCTAATTTGATTGTGCTTAAGCGCATCTTATTGTTATTACCGATTATTATTGTTGTTAATTACAAACAATTTAACTCATAAATAGTTAAATTGTTAAGCTTGGCGTTTAAAGTTATCTAAAATAATACCGGTGGCCATTGCTACATTAAGTGACTCTGCACCGCCAAAAGCAGGTATGGTTATTTTGTCGCTCACTAATTTTGAACATTCCTCGCGTATTCCATGCGATTCACTGCCCATAAGCAAAACACCTTCACCACTGAACTGTGTTTTATGCACACTTTGCCCATCTAAAAACGCACCATATATTGGCAAGTTTAAAGTTTGTAAATATTCAGGTAATTCAACTTGGCTTACAGATACTCTTACAAACGAGCCCATAGTGGCACTAATCGTTTTAGGGTTGTAAGCATCGGCGCTGTCGGTACTCGTTACAATATGCTTAATGCCGTACCAATCAGCAACTCTAATAATAGTGCCTAAATTGCCCGGATCTGATACGCCATCAAGAGCAAGGATTAACCCATTACTTTTTGGAAGCGCTGTATTTGGCATATTAACAATAGCAATTGCAGCATTATTACTTACCAGCGTACTTGCTTTTGTGAGTTGCTCTTCTTGAGCCTCAGTTAATTGGGCATGAGGATATTGGCTTTGATAAGTGTTAATAAACGCCTGTGTAGCAAATATATCAACCGCTTTTAATGGGCTGTTTAACAACTCAAGTACGTTTTTTTCACCTTGCACAAGGTATTGATTATATTGCTTTCGGTACTTTTTTTGGCCAAGTTGGCGAATAAGTTTGAGTTGGTTTTTTGAAATCATAGCAGCCCCATAAAATTATCCCCGCAGTATAACAGATTTAACAAACACATCTGAACTTCAAAAACATGAAAACGCCGATTAAGCTTCCGCTATTTTTTTAGCGCTACGCTCAAAAGTGAGATTAATACGCATAAACATGCCTTTAATTGCTTCAACCTGATTTGTTTCGCCTGAAGCATCTACTAGCTCTGTGTATAAAGCGTCTGATTTGTTTTTAAACTCATCGCTACTTTTACCTTTTGTTGCCAGTAAAAAAGCATCGGCAAGGGCATGTTGCCAACTAATAAGTTGCTTTAAGTCTTTGCCAGCAAGTTGTGTACAAATAGACTGCAAGCGAATAGATGCGTGTCCTATGTTTAAAGCGGTTAACGCTAAGTCGGTGATCGCACGCGTATGAGAGCCTTGATCGTAATTAGTCAAACGCAGTAAACGATCTGACATTCTGCGGTTATACCAAATAGCAGGCATGCGCTGTTGATGGATATGTAATAAGTCTTGATGCGTTGTTTTAAACACTCGGTGAATAAGTAAACGTACACTCGGTCCAGTAATCAAGTGAAATACCCAATACAAAATACTCACACCCGCAAAAATAGCCATTGCTGCGCTTAAAGTATAATCGATAGAAAACGCCAAACTCATATCAGTACTTGGTCGCACTAAAATAGTAAACGGAATACAAAACCCTAAACCGTAAGGCAGTGTGGCTCTATCTGCCAGTAGCAGTAAACCTAAAAAGTAAGGCCCCGCCAGTATCAAAATTAAAATCTCTAGCTGCCCACCACTTTGTGAAAGTAAATTAAGCGCATAAAAAACAGTGACGAACGAGGCGACAGCAATACCTATTAATAAGCGCTTTAAAACGACCTTTAACATGGCAAGAGGTATACGCGCCAACATGATTGAAAAAATGACTGGTAAAATCATAATCATTAATGCAGCTGATGAGCCTGTGCTTACCCAAACAAATGCACCAGTAATAAATACTAAGCTAGTTCTAAGTCCTACAAACATTCCCGCTAAAGGATCACGATAGGTCAGCATGCTAGGGGCATTTAATAGGCTTTGGTCTCGCTCTTCTAATGCTTTATATGCTTTGAGTAATATGGTTAACTCAGAGGCTATTTCTAGGGCTAGCGACAACATATGCGATTCGAATGGGGAGTCGGTTTGATTATTCGCCTTAAGCGCAGTTAAGCGTTTTCTATAAGCTTTTACCTCATCTGCGCAATATTGAAAACTGTCTGATTTGGCAATATTGCATAAAACATCACTCATATTATGCATAAGCGTTGTTAAATCGGGTGTGATCAACTCAGTATGACTTCGCTGCAAGCGACCAAAAATTTGAATTAGCGCAAGTAAAGAGAGTACTTTTTGAGAAACTTGGTTTGCGGCACGGGCGCGCCCGGGTCCTTTGGGGCCTTCGTACCTTACCGCGCTTGAATCCTCATTTATAGCGCCAAGAGTTGCCATTATTGTATCTATTTTTTGATGACGTTTTTCGTGTGTGCCTTTTTCATCTATTTCGGTCATTAAGTAATTTAATGTTTGGTTAATAACAGCGCGTGCTTGTACCTGCAAAGTCTCTTTTACCTTAACAGGCCAAAATAAATGACTCACTAAACCTGCACATAACGACCCCACTACGATTTCGCTCATTCGAGATTGTGCTATATCAAAAACGGCTTGGCTACTTACTGTTGCTGGATTGGCCATCACTAAAAGTACAATAATTTCAGCCGTCACTGCTGCCATAGCAAACGCATAGATAAAGTTGGTTTGTCGCACCATTGCCGAAAGTGCTGAGTTTAACCCTAGCCACAATGCTAAAGTACTCAAAGCAAGGTATGGATAAGGCATAAGTTGCGTAAGTAAAAATATACCAAATAAGCCTCCTACAATAGTGCCTATTATTTGGCAAATGGCTTTTTCTATAACTAAACCACTTTCAGGGCGCAATTGTAAAAAAATAGCTGATACTAATGCCCAATAAGGCCTATCTAAATTTAAATACATAGCAACGCTTAACGACATTGCCATAGCAATAACGCCTTTTGTTGCAAAAATAATGGCTTGTTTTTTTGGAAAGAATAAATTCCTCAATACATCACCCAAGGTGTTCTCCTTAATGCGTATTGAGGTGAATTGTGGCTGTCATACCTGCGCTAAGCTGCATGTTTTTTGGTACGGTGTCTAATTTAATATCAACAGGTATGCGCTGTGACAAACGCACCCAATTGAATGTTTGCTGTACTACAGGTAGCAACTGCGTATTACTTTGTGTATTGGTGTTGGCTATGGCTTTACCCACACTAGTCACATGACCCGTTATAGCTTCACCACCACTTAAAAGGGATATTTTTGCTTTTTGATTATTATGTATTAAAGGGATTTTGGTTTCTTCAAAGTAACCCGTTACATAAAAAGAATCTGACTTAACAATTGCAAATACTGAAGTTCCTTGCGCTACGTAATTACCCTCACGCAGGCTTAAATTAATAATTTGCCCACTCACCGGTGCGTATGCTTTTGTTCTATCAACGTTTAGCTGCGCTATTGCTTGCTCTGTTTTTGCAAGTTCATAATTAGCTTTGGCTATTTTTGAATTAATACGTGTTGACTCAAGGCTTTCTTCGCTGATGGCCTGTTGTGTATTTAGGCCTTTCCTGCGTTGTAGCTTGTGCTTTGCAAGCTCCCATGTGTATAAGGCATTTTCGGTATTGGCTTTACTTTTATCAAGCGCCGCTTGATAGCGTTTATCATCAACACTAAAAAGTAAATCTCCCTTTTTGATGCTTTGCCCATCTTTTATATTTAACTTAGTTACCCAACCAGATACATCAGGCGAAACAGTGACTATTTCAGCCCTTATACGGCCATCTCTGGTCCATGGCGTGTGCATATAATCAGTCCATATCCAGCGACCTGCAAAAACAGCAGCTATAACAACAATAACAGTTATAAATATACGTAAATATTTTGTCATCTAATTTATCTTCCACTGAGTAAATAAACGGTTAAGGCCATATAACAAATAAATAAAGACACCTCAAACCACGCCACCTTCCAAATACGCTCGTGCCAATCTAAACGGTGTAATACAAACCGAGTAATGGCCGTTAAAACAAACGCTATAGGAAAATAAATAACCAAAGGGCTAAACTCTACTCCGCCTAAAACAACGGCTTGCAACATAATAAAATCCATTCGTGCTTAAAAACGGTTATAAACAATGCCTGATATGAACAGTTGACCAATTATAATCACTTGCTCTTAATCTAAAATTAATAACTAGACAGTTTTGAATCTACTACTATTACTTATAGCCTTTTAATCAGTTACTTGCAAAAGGCTAGCGTTACTATAAACATTGAACTTTGCACCAAATTTAGGTAAGTTAACAAAAAAACAACATGGGTATAATTTAAATGGAATCAATACACCCTACTCCCCCAGAAACAACACCTGAAGTTAATGAACCTGCGCACCCTATTTTTAGTGGAAAAGTACAATTTAGCGGCAAAGGCGGTGAGTTTTTTGGTATTTGGATAGTCAATATTTTACTCAGCGTACTTACTTTAGGTATTTACTCTGCTTGGGCAAAGGTGCGCACAATGCGTTACTTTTATGGCCACACCCGCATTGACGGACACAGCTTTGACTACTTAGCAACGCCTATACAAATTTTAAAAGGTCGTATTTTAGCGGTTATTGTATTTTTAATTTACTCCTTTGGTAGCAGCTTTTTTCCACTTGTGGGTTTATTATTTGTCGTTGCTTTTATCTTTTTAATGCCGTGGATAATTAACCAAGGCCTGCGTTTTAATATGCGTATGACCCGTCATCGTAATGTACGCTTTGCATTTAAAGGCGATTACGGCGAAGCCTTCATTAATTTTATACTGTTACCTATCGCCAGCATTTTTACCCTTTATTTATTAATGCCGTATGTTTTAAAACGTATCGACAGTTACATACACAGCAATATTAGCTACGGTGATACGCCGTTAGCCGTAAACCTAAAAGGCGAAACCTACTACTTAACAGCGCTTATTTGTTTTGTGGTGAGCTCTATCACTATGGTGATTTTTATGGCTGTTTTAGGCTTGTTTGGCCTTGATTTAATGAATGCAGAAAACCAACAAGCTGCACAAGACCCAACCAAAATGGGCATTATGTTTGGTGGGTTAATGATTGCTTATGTATTTATGATTGCCATAGTCACCGCTGTGTGGGCTGCGGCTATTCGTAATCATATTTTTGATAACAGCCAATTTGAAGACGTAGCATCTTTTAAATCAGAGCTGAAGCCTATTCCTTTTGCCATATTACTGTTAACTAATATGCTAGCCATTGCGTTTTCCCTTGGGCTTGCCTACCCGTGGACCAAAGTACGTACATCGAGAATGCTCGCCGACGTTACTACCGTTAGTATTTACCCAGGTGCGCTAAATTTAGTGGATACCGCGCAGCAAGAGCAATCATCGTTTGCAGAAGAAGCGGCCAATGTATTTGATATTGACCTATCACTAACTTAAGAGCTTATTATGCACGTGCAGGGACATTACTTCTCAAAAGCATCAAGCAATTATCAACAAGGTGTCGCTAATATTAGCGACACCTTGGTTGAGATTAGCCACGATGATCAGCTTATTTCAAGCTACGCAATAAGCGATATAACACTCACCTCTGGCCTTGCCGGGCTTGCTGACGAACTGCGTTTTAACGATGGTAGCCGCTTTATTCCAAATGATGTGAATTATCGCTGGCCTTTTAAAACCAATAAACACGACCTACTAGAGCGTCTTGAAAAAAGTAAATGGGCTATTTTAGCTGCCATTATTTTTACACCGCTGTTTATGTGGCTAATGCTTTATAAAGTAGTACCCGCTATTGCTGTATACAGTGTTGATACCCTGCCACGCAGTGTAGTAGAGCAAATGGGCGAGCAAAGTTTTACCTTAATTGAAAAGCTAGCCCTTGATGAAAGTGAACTGCCAATTGAGCAACAAACTAAAGTGCAACAACACTTCAATAGCATGCTTAGTGAGCTCTCGCTTGAGCCATCGGTTTATAGATTATCGTTTTATAAATCAGATAGCTTTGGGGCTAATGCGTTTGCAATGCCCCATGGACGTATTGTAGTGACAGATGAGTTAGCAAATTTATTAGCCGATAAACCCAACGCATTAAAAGCCGTATTACTTCACGAAATTGGCCACGTTGTCCACCAGCATAGCGTACGCATGACAGCCCAATCGGCAGCCAGTACCGTTGTACTTGCTGTGATATTTGGCGATTTAGAAGGGATAGCAGAAGTGGCACTTGGTACCGGTGCTACGTTTGCACAGCAGGGCTTTTCGCGTGATATGGAACGCGAGGCAGATAGCTACGCCCTCATTCAACTTGAGCATTTAGGTTATTCGAGCAATGATTTTGCCGATGCGATACAGGCACTGCAAAGTGCCCACACAAGTGAAAATGAGCACCTTGAAAAGGTAAATAACTTGCTCGAATATTTATCAAGCCACCCAAGTGCACAAGACCGGATTGATAATGCCAGAAAGTAACACGTTTTATATTCAACTTGCTCGCTACATAGTGAGTTTAAGTTGGGCATACTAATTCGATTAACTATAGGAGCTATTTTAACGATAAATAAATCATTTAGTAACTAGGCAAAAAATTTTGTGTTTAGTGGTTCTAAATAGAGATTTTTTAACGACGTTAGTAATTGATTTAGTACGTTAAATTGTTCAAATAGTTATTTGGGTTAGTATCATTCACGGCTTTTTTCCAAAGCTTTATCATATTGCACCGCTTGAAAAATTAATGACAGGCAGTGCAGGTTTTTCAGCCCAAGTGTCTGACTTGATTACACGTTCGGCTGGTGTTGGCGAAATTATATTTGGCGTGTGTTTATTTGTATTTTATAAAAATAAGCACATCGTTATTTTAAATATTTTAGCGCTTGTAGGGCTTTTGTTAGCGGTTGTGATAATGCAGCCACCATTACTTATTGAAGCATTTAACCCAGTAACTACTAACCTGCCGCTTATTGGGCTAAGCGTTATTTGGTTAAAAGAAATTAATCGACATCTCTAAAATAAAAGAGGTATGCCAGTGCATACCTTTTTTATAGTACTTAACTTATTACGTTAGTACTTATTTTTATGTGTCCACAAATGCAATAACTCGCTCGCAATGGTTGCTGCGGCAATAGCGGTAAGCTCGCTTTGGTCGTACGACGGTGATACCTCTACCACATCCATGCCCACCATATTTATGCCTTTTAGCGCACGCAGTATTTTAAGCACTTTATCTGACGTTAAACCACCGCATACCGGTGTGCCTGTACCTGGTGCAAATGCAGGATCGAGGCAGTCTATATCAAACGTTAAGTAAACAGGTAAGTCACCTATTCGCTCACGTATTTGCGCTGCAATGTCATTGGCATGAAAATCGTTAGCCTGCATTGCATCAATCACGGCAAACTCGTGCTTTGATTGGTCAAAGTCGGTGCGAATACCAATTTGTATACTGTGCTCTACATCAATTAACCCTTCCATAGGTGCATGATAAAACATAGTGCCGTGATCAAAACGTGAGCCATTGCTGTATGTATCAGTGTGCGCATCAAAATGAACCAGTGCCATTTTGCCATGTATCTTTGCATGTGCCCGCAATAGCGGAAGCGTTACAAAGTGATCGCCCCCAAGGCCTAACAGCGTTGTACCTTGGCGAAGTATTTGCTCTGCGGCCATTTCTAGCTGTGCCGTAAAATACTCAGGATCGCCTACCGGGTAAGTAAAGTCCCCTGCATCTGCAACCGTTAAACGCTCAAACAAAGGAAATGTCCACGGGTATTTAGTGTCTTCCCAGGCTAAATGTACCGACGCTCTGCGAATGGCATCGGGCCCTAAGCGAGCACCGGGACGGCCCGAGGTGGCTAAGTCAAACGGTAAGCCTAGTACAACGACATCTGCATCAATGGCATTAATATTTTGCACCATAGGACGACGTAAAAACGTCATCCCGTTTGAATACAGTGAGTGGTCAACATGACCAAACAAGCTAGACATTGCTTATAACTCTTCTAAATAAGTGTAGCCATTCAGGCCGCTTTGCAACTCGTCTAAAACGCTTTGCTGTTCATTTTTATCTATTTTTGCAGACACTAACTGCGCGTACGACTGCTGAAAGCTCTCAACATCTAAATGTACATAACGCATCATATCGGCCACCGTATCACCCTGATTTATTTCGCTAATACTGGCAAGGCCTTGCTCATCCATATTGATAATAGCGCTGTGTGTATCGCCAAATAAATTATGCATGTCACCTAAAATTTCTTGGTACGCACCCACTAAGAAAAAGCCCATTAAGTAAGGTTTATCGGCACTGTACTCAGGCACCGGTAATGTGCTTTCAATACCTTGGCCATCAACATAGTGCTCAAGAGCGCCGTCTGAATCACAGGTTATATCAAGTAATACCGCTCGTTTTTTTGGTGCTTCGGTTAAGCCACTTAATGGCAATACCGGAAACACTTGATCAATCCCCCACGCATCAGGCAATGATTGAAAAAGCGAAAAGTTTACAAAAAACTTATCGGCTAAACGCGCATTTAACTCGTCAATAATTGGGCGATGAAAACGGTTTTTGTTATCCATGTGTTTGTTAAGCTCATAACAAATACGTAAGTTAACTTGCTCTGCCCACGCACGCTGCGTTAAATCTAAAAGCCCAAGTGCAAACTGGTTATGCGCCTCTGCTAAATCGCCTTGGCTATCATGATAAATTTCAATGAGTGCGCGGTCGTCAGTTAAATCAGTTAACTGCACAAACGAGGCCCACATATTATTTAATAAAAGCGGTGCATCGGCTGCAGGCGCTTTTAGCTGTTCTGGTACGTAGCTTTCTGTGCCTATCACGTTTGATATAAGTACAGCATGGTGCGCCGTTAGTGCACGTCCTGACTCAGAAATAATAGTCGGCATTGGTTGCGCGTACTGCTTACAGATATCGCCTATGGTGTACACAATATTATTTGCATACTCAGCTAAGCTATAGTTCATTGAGTTATGAGATTGGCTGCGCGTACCATCATAATCAATCGCTAAACCGCCCCCTACATCTAAGCACTCAATGCTTGCACCTAATTTGCGTAACTCACAGTAAAAACGCGCGGCCTCGCTTACACCTAAACGCACATCTCGAATGTTTGCCATTTGCGAGCCTAAGTGAAAATGCACAAGTTGCATTAAATCAAGCTGGCCTGCGTCTTTTAAACGATTCACTACGTGCAGTACTTGTGACGCTGATAAACCAAACTTAGATTTTTCGCCGCCACTTGCTTGCCACTTACCTTTACCTTGCGATGCTAAACGTACACGAATACCAATGCGCGGTTTAACATTTAGCGCTTTTGCTTGGCTAAGTACCATGTCGAGCTCAGAAAGCTTTTCAAGCACTATGTATACTTTGTGGCCTAGCTTTTCGCCAATCAGTGCTAAGCGCACATATTCTTTGTCTTTGTAGCCATTACATACAATCACTGCACTGGTTTTTTCTGCCATTGCCAAAACGGTTAATAACTCTGGTTTGCTGCCTGCTTCTAGGCCTAATTGTTTTTTTTCTAATTCAGCTTGGCTTGCTACTATTTCTTCAACGACTTCGCGTTGTTGGTTTACTTTAATTGGGTAAACTAATAAGTAGTCTTTTGGGTAACCATAGTTTTCAATCGCGGTATTAAACGCACTACATAAACTGTGCACACGATGATGTAAAATTTGTGGAAAGCGCACTAAAGCCGGTAAGCTTAAGCCTTTTTCTTGAAGTTGTTTTGCGATATCTGTTAGTGCAATAGTTTGTTCTGGGGCGTGAGCCTTTGGCGCAACATACACATCACCTTGATCATTAATACCAAAAAAACCTTGGCTCCAATGACGAACATTGTAACTCGTGCGAGCTTGTTCTAGTGATGTTGTCTCTTTCATTTATCTTTCTCTTTTATTTAATAATGCCGGTTTGGCTAGTTGCGCGCATTAAAAGAAAAATAGACTTTTAAGTCCAACAAGTATTTTTACTCGTAACGAGTGATTTTTAACATTGATAAAAGCTTTAACCATATCAAGCTGTTTAAATGCGGTTACAACTACTTAAGCTTCGCCATTTAATTAAAAAGTACAACTGTACTTTTTTCAGATAAAATAGAACAATTGTACTTATTTGGCATAATCATGAAGCAAATTTATTTTAATCAGAACAAACCACCTAGGTTTGCCAAAGTCACTAAAGCAGCAACATTTGGTTTAACTAAAACATTTCCAAATCTTAGCGCTCGCCTTGCTATGAAGGTATTTTGTAACCCTCATAGCAGACGAAAATACGACTTTAGAACAGATATTCAACCAATAAATATCAAGCTTAATACCCAATTAGGTGCTATTAACTTGTATTACTTTAGCCAAGAGGGAAACAGTAAAGCGGTATTTCTTTCTCACGGCTGGGCAGATAGCACAAATCGCTTTACTACATTGATAAATGAACTGGTAGAAAAAGGCTTCAACGTGTACTCAATCGATCACATTGGCCATGGTTATTCTTATGGTAAGGTTTCTCATTTATACGGCTACATGCAAGGACTAACTGCTGCGTTTAATTATTTTGATGAACAAAATATACTTATTGATAGAGTAATTACCCACTCTATGGCCGGCGTGGCTTTATTAAATTTAGATAGCAGGTTTTTAGAAGACAAAAAAATAGTGATGATTTCTGCACCTGCACAAATTTTTGAAGCTATGTTTGAAAAAGTAAAACAAGTGGGTATTTCTGAGCTTATGTTAGAAAATATGCTTAACAAAGTGTCGGAACAATATGGTATTAATTGGCAAAATCTTCACCCTGATAACTCTAAGCATAAAATCAATGAAGACATGCTTTTTATCCATGATAAGAATGACTCTGTTGCAAACTTTGAAGCTATAAAGCATTTAACCGATAACACGCCTGCTACACTTATTGCCACAGAGAAACTTGGCCATGTTAGAATTTTAAAAAGCCAATATGTGTACGATCAAATAACAACGTTCATGAGCTAAAATGAAAAAAAGTGAGAGCACTAAACTCTATATTTTACAAAAAGGAATGGCCTTTGCAGCTACACACGGCTTATACAGTATATCCATTGGTAAAATAGCAGCCGCGGCAAATATGTCCCGTACAGGAGTGATCTCACATTTTGCTAATAAAGAAGATATGCAAGTTGCTATATTAGCCTTCACAGAGGAAGAATTTAAAAAACAGGTTGTTGAACCAGCTATTGATAAAGATGCATTAGTGCACTTGAATAACTTTCAGCAAAAATGGTTACAATGGCTAAGTTTTTTAGAAAAGTGCTGCCCTGAACAGCATACAAGTTGCCCACTAATTAAGGCCTCTGTTGAATTCAAAGCAGACCCAAATTGTTTAGTAAGACAATTTATGCAAGATCAGCAAGCAAGAATGATTAACTACCTCACTACACTTGCAGTTAGCTGCCAAGAGCAAGGCTATTTTAGTATCGATAAAGAGCCAAGTATTTTTGCGTATGAGTTTTACGGTTTATACACAGGGCATGTTGTGCAAACAAGCTTAATAGATAATCCTACGCTAGCGCATACTTATGAAAAAGTGGTGAGTGGTTTAATTGCTCGATATATGTGTAATACCAATCCGAAATAAATACTTAATCATTTTTCAGGGCTAAGCGGATGGATATAAGTACAAATTAAACTTATCCGTTTATGCGCTCTTAGGCGCAAAAATAATAATAGCCATGCCCAGTAAGGCAACCGCTGCGCCCACTACATCCCACACTGTAAGCTTTACGCCATCAACTACCCATAACCATAGTAAAGCCACGCAGACATAAACGCCGCCATACGCGGCATAAACACGCCCCGCTGCCACAGGGTGTAAAGTTAGCAACCAAGCAAATAACGCTAAACTGATTGCAGCAGGAATCAAAAGTAATATGGATTTATCTTCTTTGAGCCACAGGTAGGGTAAATAACAGCCAATAATTTCAGCAAAGGCGGTAATAATAAATAGCGCGATAGTTTTTACTTCAAACATAAAACCTCACGTAATTTAAATAATAAAAGCATAACAAAGCTAAGTAACCAAAAAAGTTACTTAGCTATATAGCCCTAAATATGAGTAATAAATCTCTCAACCACTATTTAGATTGAACAGATTACTCAGCTAAGGCTACTTCGGCCAACTTCATTGTACTTTCGAACGACTTAGTACCAGCAATAAATAAACCGTTATGACAAAATACAGCGTCATCTAAGCCTGTTTCAGCTTGAAACTCTTCATCAGATAAACCAGCCCACGCTTTAGGGAGTGACTTTCTATCTTCAAATGAGCCAGGCTCAACCGGCACAGTTTGTATTATCCACTGCCCTGAATGAGACGGATAAACCATGAATAGTGCGTCACTTGATAATATATGGACTGTTTTTTTCCATGGGGTGTACTTTTCAAGCACAATAACTCTAGCATCTTCTGCATGCTCAATAGCTTTAGCAACAATCGCTTTTGCATTTACACTACCGTGGGCTGAAGCAATAAAACGTGTTAGTAGACGTGCAGCAAAATCGACGGCTTCATTAAAACACTCATCAAAGTTGCCTTCTTCTTCCCATGTTGGGTTAAACATAGAAAGCGTTTGGCTAAGGGTTATTCCCTCAACGACACCTTTAACATAGCCACAATCTATAGCATCAATGTTAGACACTAAACCTGAGTCGACTCTATCGGCCACGGCTTGGTTGTTATCACACAGCGCTAAGCCGTATTTTTTCCAAATTAAGCCAAATGACGAATACGGTGTACCATTTTCACGCTCGCCCGCACCACCACGCTGGTGATGATCAAACCGGCCGGTATCTGGATTATATTCACCGCCAACATCTACCACAATGTCAGCACTTTCTATCAATGCTTTATCGCGAGTACGTACCAGTTTAAAAGAAGGTAAAACATGTTTTAGTACTGCAATACTAAATACATCATCGGCATGAAAATTACCACTGTGGGTTACTACTGTTATTTCGCTCATTGGATTGGGACTACTTTTAAAAAAGATAAAAAATTCTCACTTATATAATGCTAAAAGCATATTAAAACTAACAAGGTGGATTTTATACGAACAGAGCAATGAAAAACAGTGAAGTATCACTACGCCCACAAAGCGAAGTAGGCGAAAAATATTTAATAGATTAGATTACTTAGGCTCAGGGCTCAGACCAAGCTGCATAAAAACGCTTTGTGGGTTATCTTCATAAACACCAAAGCTCGAACAACGCTCAAAACCTAGATCTTCGTACAAACTAATAGATTCGGTCTGTTTCGGGCCAGTTTCTAAACGAATTAGCGGGATTTTTGTCTCGCCAGCATAATGCAGTAAATTTTGCATTATACGCCTAGAAAAACCTTTACCGCGATGGCTAGGTTTCACATATAAACGCCTAATTTCACCATACAAAGTGCCGTCATTTTGTTTGACAATAGCGCCGCAAGCAATAATACCATCTTCATTTTTTAAGCCAATGGCATAAACATTGTCTTCGCTTAACTCGTCTAATTTGAGAGATTGTGCTGTAGCAACGGGGTATAAAGAGTTTATAAGCCTGTCTATATCTGTAAACACATTAACTACATTTGGATCCTTGGGGCTTAATTCGACTAACTGCATCTACTGTCGTCCATTTTTTATTTTGAATCGGTATAGTACTTTTATAATATATACTTAATAGACACGATCCTAGTGTTGTTTAAATAAAATGTATTAATAACGTAAGCGCCACTTTATTAAAACGTTATAATTTTTTAAAATCATTAAACTTAAACTCTTGAACACTCCTGTGTTATGTGTTTTCCATGCCACTTTAAATACTCTTTAGCGTTCATTGGTTTAGCTATTAAATACCCCTGAATATAATCTGCACCGAGCTGGTTTAACAAATCAAACTGTGATGTACACTCAACCCCTTCTGCAACGACTCTAATATCTAAACTTTTGCCTAAGCTAATAATTGTATTAACTATGTTATAGCCTTTACCTTCGTCTGATATTTTATCAATAAAACTTTTGTCTATTTTTATTTCTTTTACTGGAAAAGCATTAAGGTGTGATAAGCATGAATAACCCGTACCAAAATCGTCAATAGAAAATACAAATCCTTGATTTTTTAACTCATCCATTTGCGTAATTGTGTTGTTTATATCACCTGAGAGCATTGACTCAGTAATCTCCAACTTTATTTGAGATGGTTTGATATTAAAGTCATCTATTGTTGAGCATAGCTCGTTTTTGAGCTCTAAAGAGTTAAACTGTATATGGCTTATGTTGATCGATACACTAAAGTGCTCATCTATCAATTTATGTGCGCTGAGCTTGGTTAACAAGCTACAAATATTTTTTAATACTATGGTTTGTAATTTCTGTATTAAACCGTATTGCTCAGCAATCGCAATAAATTGATCAGGTGGGATTACGCCTTTTGTAGGATGCAACCACCTAATTAAAGCTTCTGCGCCTACTACTTTACCTTGCATACTCACTTGAGGTTGAAAGTATGCACAAAACTCATTATTTATAATTGCTCTAACCATGTCAGTTTCAAGTTCAGCTTGATTTTCAAGTAATGTTTGAAGCTCAGGGTCATAAAAACTACAACTATTACCCCCTTTTTTCTTTGCACGATACATTGCCGTATCTGCAAATTTTAATATATTATCTGTTCTCGAATTTTCTTCATCAATTAAGCAAATACCAATGCTACAACTAACCTGAAAAGCAAGCTCACCTACAGAGAACTTTTCATTAAAAACACTTTGTATTTCTTTTGCGACCAATTCAGATTCAGCACAAGCATCTAGGTTATCTTCACCGACATACTCAATTAGAATAATAAATTCATCGCCACCGACTCTTGCGAGTGTATCTGAAGGCTTTATGACAAGGCTTAGACGCTTAGCTAATTCTACCAATACTTTATCGCCGGCCCCATGACCTAACGAATCGTTTATCCTTTTAAAATTATCTAAATCAAGAAATAACAGAGCACCCGTTTTTTTTGTATGCTTTATGCGCTCTATGCACGTAGATAAATTATCATTAAGCGTTCTTCTATTAGGCAGGCCCGTTAATGGATCAAAAAAAGCTAACCTTTGTACTTCTTTTTCGGCTTGTTTACGAAGCGTAATATCACGAGCCATCCAGACAACATGCCGTTGTGAAATATTATCTGGCTGATAATTATCCAGTGCAGCAACTCTCCCCTCAAAAGTTACCTTTCCTTTTGCTACTTCTAACTCATATTCAAATATTTGCATTTCATTGGTTACAAGCGTTTTATTTATTACTGCCATTATCATTTCAGCGTCTTTAGCTGGAAACAATTCGAGCACATTGTGTCCAATCAAATCGGTAGGTGCTTCGCGTAATAAGTTGTTAGATGTGCCATAGACATCCGTATAAAAGCCTTGCTGATTTAATATCAAAATTAAATCCGGCATGACTTGAGTGAATGCTTTAAATTTTTCATTACTTTTTTGCAAGTCGGCCAAAAGCAGCTTAGCTTTATGCAACTCAGCATTTTTTTCTAATGCAATACTCGTAAAGTGCACAAAGTAATCGATAAGTTCAAGATCTTGCTTAGAGGGTTCTTTTGGTGATCCATGATAAATAGCAAAGGTACCCAGTATTTCTGAAGACGTTGAAATTATAGGGGTTGACCAACAAGAGTGGAGCCCTGCATTTTGAGCTAAGCTTTTGTAATTTCCCCATAATGGAGAAATATCAATATCTTGGGCTATTATACGACTTTTTGTATATGCAGCCGTACCGCATGAGCCTACCTTAGGCCCAATTGTAACGCCATTAATCGCTTGTAAGTAATCTTCACTAATGCTTGGAGCAGCACGGTGAAACAGCTGGTTTCCTGCTAATGAGAGTATTGAACACCTTGCAGAATTGTCATCAATAGTTTGTTCAATTGCAAAACAAATATCCTGTAGTACGTCGTCTAAGGCAATCCCTAGTGCAATTTTAGACAAAATATTTTGCTGATGGGATAATAATTGTCTAAGTTTTACAGTATTCATATTTCACCATAATTAAGGGCATTCACAACCAGCCTAAGACATTGAAAAAATAAACCTTTAATGCACTTAATTACTACTTGTAGTTTGTTTTGTTAAAATCAATATTGTTATAACTTTAAAATTTCTGTTTAATTGTTACGCTTATGAAAACTATACCACTGTAACAACAACAACGGTTCTAATAAGTAAGTATAAAAACTACCCACAGACTCAATTATTAACATAAATAAAACTTTTTAGGAACATAATTCAACGTTTACTCATACAAAGCATTTGAAATTGTTATTTTAAATAAAAATTTAGATTCTAAACACTTTGTTACTTAAAAAGGCTGTTCAAAATTATTAGGCTATTTATACTGTTGTTAATAACAAAGCTTTAAAGAGGTGACTGTGCAAATTGTAAAAGGTATGGAATATTTTTTTTCTGGGTTTAAATTAATTAGCCAAAAAGGGCTTAAGCGCTTTGTGCTCATTCCGCTCTTAATTAATATTTTACTTTTTGGTAGCTCTTTGTTTTTTTTATTTGGTTGGCTGAGTGATAGTTTTAGCTATATTAGCAACATGCTCCCTGAATGGTTAAATTGGTTAGAATGGTTAATGTGGCCTATCGCAGTATTGGTGGTGCTGTTTAGTTACAGTATGATTTTTACAGTAATTACTAACTTTATTGCCGCGCCTTTTAATGGGCTGCTCAGTGAAAAAGTAGAGCTTTATTTGACTGGTCAAAAAATTAATGATGATGGCTTTAAAGAAATAGTAAAAGACGTCCCTAGAATGCTTGGTCGTGAATGGACCAAACTTTGTTATTACCTGCCACGCGCAATTGGCTTTATTATCTTACTGTGGATATTACCGGTAATAGGTCAAATATTATGGGTACTCTTTACCTGTTGGATGTATGCCGTGCAATATAAAGACTTTGCTTTTGATAACCATAAAATTGGCTTTAAGCAAATGAAAGGCGATTTAAAGTCGAAACAAGGCTTATCTTACGGATTTGGTTTTGCCGTTATGTTGCTAACCTCGATCCCGTTTATAAATTTAATAGTTATGCCTGTGGCTGTATGCGGTGCAACACGTTTGTGGGTTGATAATTATCGGCCAAAATACCGTAGTTAATTAATAGGTTGCTGGCTTTTCAATTTTCAAAGGCCAACATATTATAAATAAAAAAGCACCTTAGGTGCTTTTTTAATCTATTTTTAAAGCAATAAACTCAAGCATTGCCCGCCTTGGCAACGCAGCACTTTGCTTATCTACTTCTTCAAATTTTTTAATTAAAATATTGAAACGCTGATTGTTAAAATTTACCGATGTAACTTCACCAATTTTTATGCTGTAGTTTTGCTGCTGATCAAATAGCTTAAGTGTTTTACCTTTTGCACGTTCTACATATAAATAAGGTGTTTGGTCTGGCATTTTTAAACGAACGACATTAATTTGGCTAAGCTCATGTACTGCCACCCAACTTTGCCCCTGCATTAGCGTATTGTAACGACTAATGCCTTCAGGCTGATAAACAACGTCTTGACTTATAAAACACGCCTTACAGCCATCGACTGATTCAACCCGCCAATCAATAGCTGTATGTTTATAATACAAATTATCATTTTTTAGTAACCATTCACTTGCATGGTTAGTATCACTACACGCTATAGGTATACTTAAAAATATACTGTAAATAATAGGTTTAACGCTTAGCCTTTGTTTCATACTATTGCTCTTTAATGGCTTTCAACTCATCAATAATCGCACTACTCGGCTGCGCTTCTTTTATATAACGAGGTATTACATGAGCAGTATTTGGTGTACTTTGTAATTTATATATACTGGTGTTATCAGTATTTGATACACCAAAACGATTGCCTGCACTTTGCATATAAAACTGTAGATTTAGCATGCTCCACTCGTCTACATCTCTAAGCACTGATATTGAATTATCTTGGTTAGTATCAAAACTGTTTAAACTTTCGGTGTTAATTGTATTACAGTTAAAATCAACAGGGAGTGAGCCATTTCGATTTAACCCTTGCGCTTCAAGTATTGTACTCTCATCTAAATTTGCTGAGCTACCACTTGAGTAATCAATAATAAAATCATCCGTAGAGCCTAAATGGCTATTAGTATTTGGTGTAATATCACAGTTAGCATTACCTGGATAAAAACGCTCATAATAACGATCGCCCTCATTATTACCTATTGTTGATAAACCCGCTAATTGATATAAATAATTCATGGAGCTGAGGTGGTTAGGCTTAAAATTAATCGCCTCATCACCGCCATGGTATAAGCCTAAGTTATGGCCTAACTCATGAAATATTGTTGATGCTTGGTAATTATAAGCAACATTAGTGGCTATTTGCGTATCAAGCGTTAACCCCCAGCCCCCCATAGTGACCATTAAATCATTACCGCTTATCTCAGCGATACCAGACCCACTAATACTTCCATCCTCGTTGCCGCTATTAGCCATTAATAAGTAATGGAAAATAGGTCTACGGGTTATATCGGTATATTCCATTTTATAAACAAACAAACTTGGACTACTTAGGTCGTATTCAAACGACGTGTAATTGTTAAATGGCACTGTATTTCCACCACCTAAATCAAAATTTTGCGGCGCAGTGTTTGTACTTTGATCAAATAAATCACCTACGTCAAAGTGAACGGTATAGCCTTTTTCTGCAAACACTGTAACTATTTTTTCAAGTGCAGTACGGTGTGGAGTAATACCTGCGTCACTGCTGTCCATATAATCAACTTCAATAAAGATATCTTTTTGTGATGTACGCGCTCCCCACTCATAAAGTGGTAAGCCCGCAAAAGTTGTCCCTTCCTGCTCAGCACAATCCGGAATGCCATCCTCATCATCGTCTACGGTGCAGCTTATATTGTTTGGCCCAGCGGGTGTATTAAACACAGAATAAAGCCAATCAGTGCTTTGATTAGTGTCTATAGCATTAAGCTCGCGCTTTAAACTGCCCCCCTGTTCAGAAAGGATTTGATCTGCATTGTCCCCTTGCCATTGTGATGGCGTTACTGGCTCTTGTGATGAGTTACCAAATTTTACAAAGTCGATTGTTTGTGTGCCTGCGCTATTTAAAATTTCTGCAAAACCGTTGATGTACCAGTAAGGTCTAATTTGATCACCAGAATTGCCTACAAGCGCTATCTTAGGATTACTTACTGACGCACTAGTTAAAAAATCGTCTCCAAATTTACTTTGCAAAATAAGGTACTCTCCATTGCCAAGCTCTTTATTGGGCAATGAAAATATCGTCTCTGCGCTAGTTGAGCTATCAACCGTATTAATACTACGAGTTTTAAGTGAATAATTCTGTAAATTTACAGCTGCTCCTGTGCCATTATAAATTTCAATCCAAGGTAGGTCGTTACTAAATTGCACAGAAGAGATTTCCGTTATTTTTATATCTTGGCTTGAAGTAGTAAAAGAGGTAACCGTTTGCATATCAATGGCCGTATTATCAAAATTAACCAAATCAGATGTCACACGCACGCTGTATTGAGTATCTTCGCTAAGCGTGCCTGTTAAACTTACGCTATGAAAATACAAGCTAGTATCACTTGTAGTGCCTGACAAGCTCTCTACATTAAGTGCCAAACATGTTGAAAAGCTATCTGCCGATATTTGTATACTCCCAATACATGTACCCTCGCTTGTATTTGTCACTAACGAGCTCGTTTGCATAATGTCTGAAAACGAAATACTAACAGGAGAATCAACTAACACAGGCTCACTGCTACCTTCGGGTGTAACACTGACTATTGTTGCAGGGGATGAATCAGCAAGAGTAATGTTTAGCAAAAAGTTTATCGTGTCTTTACCATCAGAAGCACTCAAAGTATAACTCTGGGAAGAAATACTATTACTCGGTGGAGTGTAATTAAATATAAGCGCTTGTGAATCAACAACACTTATTTGTGCACCATTCAAATCATCTGGAAAAGTAACTTGTACAGTATCGTTATCGGCATCGTTTATAACCAAACCAAACTGTGTAGTTTGGTTGTACTGAACGTCAATATTTACATCTTGGGCTGTAGGCGGATTATTGGGTGCCAGAATAATAACTGTTTTTTGTGCACTATTTGTGGCGCTATCGTTGTCTGTTACTGTAGCAACGAATGTAATATTCGTGTCTTGAGCGACTATAGGAGCATCAAAGCTAATACTTGTACTGGTTTGTGTTACATCAACCACAGGGCCATTAGTTTGCTGCCAAGTAATACTATCTATTGTGCCATCGCTATCTTGCGCCTCTGCAGTAAGCGTTACGAGTTCATTTTGCTCAGCCTGCTCCGGTGCCGATATACTTATTGTGGGTGCATTGTTTGTCTGGGTAATTAAAATCGTCGTACTTGCTTGAACACTACTTGAAGCATTATCAATGACTGTTACACTAAAACCAAGGGTTGTATTTTCAGTTATATTAGGAGCCGAAAAGCTAAGTATCCCATCCGTTTGTGTAAACTGAACACTATCCCCCGCAGATTGCACCCACGTTATGCTACTAATTGTGCCATCACTGTCTTGGGCATTTGCTGTTAATTCGACTTGTGTATTGGCAAGTGCGCTACTTGGCCCGGTAATATTAACTGTTGGTGGATTATTTTGGTTGGTAATGGTTCCAGTAAATACTTGCTCTGTAGTCCCACCAGTATTATCTGTCACAGCGACAGAAAAACTAAAACTGGTGTCTTGTGAAACACTTGGCGCGGTGGCGGTTAGCGTGTTGCCATTAGCAGTAAATGCAAATTCAGGACCGCTTAGCTGTTGCCATTCGTAACTTGATATTTGTCCATCACTATCACTAGCTTGCGCTGTAATGGTAAATGATTGATTAGCAACAATAACATTACTGCTAATACTGAGTGTAACAACTGGGGCGGTATTGCTGGATGAGTCACTAGAATCGCTACTCCCTCCTCCGCCACAACCTGTTATTAAAAGTGATAAAAAAAGTAAACTTAAATATTTGATTAGATTGTTTTTTACCACTTGTGAGCCTCTACTTTTTAACTATACAAATTTTGTGGCACCTTAGTAACGTTTAAATGAACGGTTATTTCCTCACGATCGTGGTACAAGTGCTTAGCTTGCAATTCATAGCTTACGCCATATTTAGCAAGCTGCTCTTTAATCATCGTCAGGCATTCATAAACACTATCAAAGCGTTTTTTCATGGGTAGCTTCAAGTTAAATATAAATTCTTTTGCATATGCATTTACTGCCCAGTCAATCATTAGATTAGTCACTTTGGTTGGTTTTTCCACCATATCGCATACTAACCAATCAATATTTCTTTTTTCAGGGCGATATTTAAAGCCATCGGCTCTAAAGTGCTTAACCTGTCCAGTTTCCATTAAATCGTCGTTCATGGGGCCATTATCTATTGCGCTTACAAACATCCCACGACGAACTAACTGATACGTCCATCCTCCAGGGCATGCTCCTAGGTCAACACCGCGCATTCCTGGTGCTGCGCGTGTTTCTCGCTGTTGCTCTGGGATAAATACATTAAAGGCTTCGTCAAGTTTAAGCGTTGAACGGCTTGGGCCATCACTTGGCATACGCAGGCGTAATATGCCCATGAAATAGGCCGAGTTATTAAAGCTATACGAATAGCCTACGTAAGCTGTGTTATTAGTTAAAAAGAGTGTGTGCATTACAGGGCGGTTAACTTTTGGCTCACGTAAAACAATATTTTTCTTTTCGAGGGCTTTTTTAAGTGGTGTTGATATTTTTTTACAAAAGGTTAAAAGCTCTTTGCCTTCGTTTGTATCGGGGGTTTCAACGCGCAACTCTGAGCATAATGTAAACTCTTTAGCAGCATCAACCACTGCACTTACCCTATCTTCTACAGGCATATTTTCTACTAATTTACCGGCAAACCATTGGCGAGCAAATACCATATTTTTAAAATCGACCTTTTTGATTATTTCATCGCTATGGTGTGCTTCAAAACACTCATAAACAACATAACCAGTATTTGGTTTAGCTTTTACATAACCTGCAAAACCTTGCTCGGCAGCATGAAACGTTATTTCAGCAGCAGCATCGCTTTCAAAACCACTACGACAGTAAATCACAACACAAGACATATTAACCCTTAAACTCTTTAAAACTTAAATCGTGCAACTTGCACTAAAATAACAATCCAACCAATAATAAAACATAATCCGCCAAGCGGTGTTATTGGCCCAAGCCACTTCATTCCGCTAAGGGCAAGTAAATATAAGCTGCCACTAAAAAGTAATGTTCCAGCTATAAAAAAGCCACCAGCCCAACTTAAGTTTATTCCCCATTTAATTAAAACGGCCACTGCAATAAGCGCAAGGCCATGAAACATTTGATACTCAGCAGCCGTTTTAAATACGCCCAGAGAATATTCAGATAAACGACTTTTTAAGCCATGCGCAGCAAACGCTCCTAACATAACCGACAGCATACAAAAGAGACTTCCGGTCATTAAAAATAGTTTGATCATGGTTGCTCCACTATGTGTTTTATAAATTTAACAGTACTAAACGCCGCTGCTTTGAGATTTTCTTGTTCAGTTACTCCACTTTTTTTACGTGGTTTTAAAGAATGATCTCCATCGGTCAGCCAAACAAAACTCGGCTGTTTAGGCATAGCGATAGTTTTAAGCTCTTCACGTGTACCAAATGTATCTCGCTCACCTTGCAATACTAAAAATGGGCAATGAATATCGCCAAAGTGCTCTGTGCGAAGTTTCTCTGGTTTTCCTGGCGGATGAAATGGGTAACCAAACGCAATAACGCCTTTAACGGGCTGCTTAGTCGTACATGCAAGCATGGAAGCCATCCGTCCACCCATTGATTTACCACCTATGAATAAGGGTAAATTTGGCTGCGTTTGCGTTAAAATTTGCTCATAATAAGTCAGTAACTTAGGGGCGCGTTCAGGCGGTCTACGTTTGTTGGTTTGTTTTGCAATTTGCATATATTCAAAGTCAAACAAACCTACATCTATGCCTTGCTCGCTTATAACTTTTGCCATGTATTGCATAAAATCAGAATCGCTACCTGCACCGGCACCATGCGCAAATACAAACTGTGCAATAGCGGGTTGTGTTGTACTTTTAAACCACTCAATCATTATTAATACTCTTGTTCTTGCTCTACTAAGCTTAACATCCACTCTTTAAACGACACTATTTTACCTAGCTCTGTTTGCGACTCTCGAAGCACTAAATAATAAGCATTTTTACTCTCTAGGCTGTGACTAAATGGAATCACTAAGCGCCCTGCGTCTATGTCGGGCTTAGCCAACACACTGTTACCAATAGCAACACCTTGGCCATGTACCGCCGCTTGCAACACCATAGATGAGTGACTAAATATAGGCCCTTGGTTAACTTGAACGTTTCGCACGCCAGCGGTTTTCATCCAGGTTTTCCAATTTTTACGCGTGGTATCGTGTAGTAAGGTGTGGTGTGCTAGATCACTCGGTTGATCAAGTGGTTTAGGGCCGCTTAACAGCATTGGGCTACACAGTGGTACTAAATACTCTGTATGGAGCTTATATGCCTGTACTCCACTCCAATGACCCCGCCCATAGTAAATAGCAATATCTACATCATCTGATAAAGAGTTTTCGTCTTGATCTTGCGCTTTTATTCGCACATCAATTTCAGGATGTAGTTCATTAAACAGGCTCAATCGAGGTACGAGCCATTGAATAGCAAAGCTAGGGGTTAAGCTCACCGTTAAAGAACCCTTTGCGCCACGTGCTAACAGTTTTTCGGTGGCATCAATAAGCTGAGTAAAAATTTCTTTAATATCTAAAAAATAGCCCTGGCCTTCTTCAGTTAATAATAAAGAGCGATTTTTACGTAAAAACAACTTTAAGCCTAAATGCTCTTCGAGTGTTTTTATTTGATGACTAACTGCTGCCTGCGTAACGTAGAGCTCTTCTGCCGCTTTAGTAAAACTTAAATGCCGCGCAGCCGCTTCAAAGGCTTTTAATGCGTTTAATGGAGGAACCCGTCTTGACATAGTCACCAAGCTTAGAATTAGTTTTTCTTATGCGTAAGATTATATACACCATCTATGTGTGTGTATATTAATGGCATAAAAAAAGCGACCTGAGTCGCTTTTATTCTATCTATTTAAAGGTAATTAATTATAAATCACTGGCACTCGTATCAAGCGGTGCAAAGCTTTTAATTAAATCGTCTACTGCTTTCATTTGCGATAAGTAACCTTCTAATTTACTAAGTGCAAGCGCACATGGGCCATCACACTTAGCTTCGTTAGGGTTTGGATGCGCCTCAATAAATAAGCCTGCAATTCCAAGTGCCATGCCACTGCGAGCAAGCTCAGCAGCTTGAGCACGACGACCATCAGCCGAATCTGTACGACCCCCTGGGCGTTGTAATGCATGCGTTGCATCAAAAATAACAGGCGCCATTGCTTTCATGTCATCCATACCTAACATATCAACGACTAAGTTATTATAACCAAAGCTAGAACCACGCTCACACAAAGCAACATTGTTGTTACCCGCTTCATTAAATTTAGTAATGATATGACGCATTTCATGTGGTGCTAAAAACTGTGGCTTTTTCACATTAATAATCGCACCTGTTTTAGCCATTGCTACTACTAAGTCAGTTTGACGCGCTAAGAAAGCAGGTAACTGAATTACATCAACCACTTCTGCCACAGGCGCAGCTTGATGTGCCTCGTGTACATCGGTGATTAACGGAATATTAAAGGTATTTTTAATCTCTTCAAATATTTTTAAACCCTCTTCCATACCTGGACCACGGTAAGAATTAATTGAAGAGCGATTTGCTTTATCAAACGATGCTTTAAATACGTAAGGAATATTTAGTTTTGTGGTTACTTCAACATAGTGCTCAGCAATGCGCATAGCTAAATCGCGCGACTCTAATACGTTCATACCACCGAACAATACAAATGGCTTGTCGTTTGCCAGTTCAATTTCGTTAATATTAATTACTTGGTTGTTCATTTTCATTCCTTAAGGTGCAACTGCTTGCATCATTAATCCACAAATATAAGCCATATAAGTACCTACACCATATCCTAGCACTGCTAACAATACGCCAACAGGCGCAAGCGACGGGTGAAATGCCGACGCCACAACAGGAGCCGAAGCTGCACCGCCCACATTAGCTTGCGAGCCTACGGCCATATAAAATAATGGCGCTTTAATCAATTTTGCCACAATAAGCATTAAGCTTGCATGGGTTAACATCCATATACCACCAATTAAAAATAACCCTGGGTTACTAAATATAGCGGTTACATTCATATGTAAACCAATTGAGGCAACTAAAATATATAAAAAACTTGAAGCTACTTTTGATGCACCAAAGGCTTCGATTTGCCTTACTTTAGTAAATGACAAACTAATACCAATCGTGGTTGAAATAACGATTAACCAAAAGAACTTACTGTTTAAGCTGTACTCTTTAGCCCATGCATAGTTATTAGCGAAAAACGGCCCTAAAAAGTCAGCGCAAAAGTGAGCCAAACCAGTAATACCAAATGCAATGGCAATAATGGTCATGTAGTCATTGAGAGTTGGCATACGCGCATGTTCTGCATGATACTTTTCAACGCGGTTTTTAAGATCTTCAATCGCCGTGGTATCAGCGCCCGTAGCAGCATCAATTTTTTTATGATTAGCCGCCATTAACAATAAAACAGCCATCCAAATATTTGCCACAATTACATCAACTGTAACCATAACTGAAAATATATCGCCGCCTACCTCAAACATCTCTTTCATTGAGGCTTGATTTGCACCACCACCAATCCAACTTCCCGCTACAGTAGTCATACCGCGCCAAACAGCATCAGGGCCGTGCCCTCCCACTAAATCAGGATTAAATACACTCACTACCAAAATAGATAGCGGCCCGCCAATTACAATACCTAGCGTACCCACTAAAAACATAATAAGAGCCTTAGGGCCTAAATTTAAAATCGCTTTTAAATCAATACTAATAGTGAGTAATATTAAACACGCAGGTAATAAGTAGCGTGATGCAACATAATAAACATTTGAGCTATGACCATCGACAATACCAAAGGTATTTAATAACGAAGGTAGAAAGTAACACAGTAATAATGCTGGTACGTATTTGTAAAATGCTTTTAGTTTTGGGTTTTCACTGCTTGAGGTTTTAAATATAAACCCCAAAATTATAGCAAGTAAACCAAGTACAACAGCATCATTAGTAATTAATGCAGTGTGAGTATCAACCATAGTTGTTCCTATTATTAATGGTGTGTTTTATTATTATCTTCTAGTTCTTCAATTTGATGTTGGATTATCTCTATTGCAGGATCATCTGGGCATTCATCAACAAAAAACTGTAAATCGTCACGTGCCATTTTAGGGCAATCTAGCTGGTTGAGTAAGTAACCTCTATCGCGTCTCTCATACGGATCGTCGCCTAATAACTCCATTAGCATCTCTACACAGGTTAAAGCGTGACCAAATTTATTTTCACTAATAAAAGACCACTTCTGCTGGGCTAAGAACAGTTTGTATAATTCTTCATCAAAAATCAGCTCTAAAGGTTCTTGTTCTTGGCCATTTTCTTCATCCGCATTTTCAGGGATTATGTACCAGCTTTGCTGACCACTACTTGGTTCAATTATATAACCTTCTTCATCACTAATTGTAACGTGCACCCCTACATCACCTTGACTGATACTCAAATTGGCATCAAGGTTTGCTTGTTGTAAAAAATGACAAAGCAAAATAGCTAACGTAGTTGGTGTGCCACTGCGCATTGATAGCGTATAACTTAGAGTGTTAAGTTTATACTCTGGTACTTTTAAACTTGAAGCGCTAAATAACCAATCGCTATAAAATACATCTAATAATTTTTCCAGACGATCGTGCTCATCACTTACTTTTAAACACAGCGCTGTAATTTGCTGCTCAAAGTCAGTTAGCGTTTCAAAACATGGAGTTAAATCTATTTGAGGGTCCCATTTTGACTCAGCTTTAATACAGCGATAAATCGCTGGTGGTGTAAAATCATCATAAGCGTCGTCAAGATAAGATTCATCGTGTTCATCAAACCCGAGGGTAGTCATTCATACTGCAACAATTTAGAAAACGAGGGCGTAGTTTACCTAATTTTAAAGGCAGTTACCAATAGTGTCATGGTTTGAGTTTATCAAAATAGGAGTAAAACTTGGGCTTTACTCAGTAGCAAAGCCCAAGCAATTGCATGATTTAGCTTAAAGCAATAAAGCAGATTTAGACGTTGCTAAATAACCAATCGCTAAAATAACAGCACTGTTTGCTAAAACATATATAATTTTAGCAACTATATTAGTTTGCCTTGCGCTTTTAGCGCCAATTGCAATGTATATAACAACTAATACTATTTTTTCTAACAGCCAAAGCTGTTCAAATGGATTAATTTTAGCCATAAAAACAAGAGTAAGTGCAGATACTAATAAAAGTGTATCTATACTGTGGCTACCAATCATTACCACTTTATTTTTTGCTAATTTACTATTACCCATTCGCGAAAAAGCACGAACATAAAATAAAATCACACTCAATAATGCAATAGCCATGTGCGAGTGCTTTACTGCTAAATAATCCATATACCTCTATTCTTCTGTTTAATAAATTTAGTCAGGGTAACGGTTAAGAACCGCTTCTAACTCATTTAGCTTTTCATTAAACACTTCGACCATTTTAGGTTCAAAGTGCGTACCTTTTTGACTGTTAATTTCGTCAACCACATTTTGTAATGTCCAAGGTTCTTTATAACACCGTTTATGGCGTAGTGCATCGTATACATCTGCAAGTGCAACAATTCGACCAAAAACGTTTATTTCATCTCCCTTTAACCCCTGGGGGTAACCAGAGCCATCCCACTTTTCGTGGTGCTCTTTGGCTATAACCGCACCAGCACTGACAATTTCATGAGGAGAATCCTTTAATATAATATAACCTTTATCTGTATGGGTTTTCATTACTTCCCATTCTTGGTCATCTAACTTAGCAGGCTTATTTAATACCGCATCCGGAATACCCACTTTACCTACATCGTGCAGTGGTGACGCAAGTCTCACTAGATCGGCATCATGCTTAGAAAGCCCATACCCCAGCGCTAATATATGGCAAATATGCGCAACGCGTTTAACATGGTTACCTGTTTCAGTTGAGCGCTGTTCAACAGCTTCACTGAGTCTGTATACAAGCTCTTGCTGCGTCGCTTCGATTTCAGATTGCAGCTGTACATTTTCAAATGCTAGCTGTACATTTTGAGAAAAAATCTCGATTAAATGTTGTTGCGTAGATGATAAATCTTTTGGTATTCCTGAAATAAACAACATCGAGTTGTGATTGTACTCACTGCTGCAATATGCAAATAAGTAGTTATCTTTATAAATAATACTTTTTTCATTAAGCGCTTGTTGGCAGGCGCTTAATTGCTCTGCCTGTAAAACATCCTCAAGCTCTTTACCTTCACTTTGCTCAAAATCACCGGTTCCCGAGCACACTATGAGCTTTTTATTATCTTCCTGCTCAGGGTTTTGGGCAACTAACGTTGTGGCGTACATAGCCTGATCGGCAATACCTAATAAAGACGTTAATTGTTGCATAACGCCTTCAATAAAGTTTTCTATCGAATGAGCTGAGAAGATATCGCGAGAAGCGGTGATTATTTTTTCAAGCCCTTCACGAGATTGCTCAATTGAAATAATATCTCGGTATGAGCGTAAGCTCGACATAATCACAGTAAACAGCTTTTGGGCTGTAAGTTCTGTTTTTGATTTGTAATCGTTAATATCATAATTAATGATAACTTGACGTTCTGGAGCTTGGCCTGGCTGACCCGTTCTTAAAATAATTCGTATATGATTATTTTTAGCCTCTTCTCGAATAAATTTGGCAACTTGCAAACCAGCATCATCGGTTTCCATTACTACATCAAGTAGCACAATGGCGGCGTCAGGATGCTCTTTAACGAGCTCTTTTGCTTCTGCCCCCGAGTAAGCACTAATAAATTCTAAACGTTTGTCTTGAAATTCAAAGTCACTCAACGCAAGTTTGGTAACAGCATGAACTTCAGGCTCATCATCAACGATTAATACTTTCCAAGTACCGTGTTCAATCTCACTGATCGACTCTTCAGGTTCATCTGAAAATAAAAAATCACCCATCATAATAGGAATTCCTTCATGGCATTATTTAACGCACGAGTAGGCAATTATTATTCTTTAGGGCCACTGTGCAAGCGTTACACGGTCATTGTTACCAAAATCTTTCACTGTTTTAATATCTATAAACGCCATTTGTTTAAACAAATAACGAACAGCTTCAGCTTGTTCAAAACCATGTTCTATTAAAAGATAGCCACTAGATAGCAAATAGTCACGTGAATGTGAAATTATTTGTTTAATATCAGACATTCCGGCTTCATCAGCCACTAATGCAGATAACGGCTCAAACCTAACATCACCTTGATTGAGGTGTATATCATCTTGCTCAATATAAGGAGGGTTAGTAACAATTAAATTAAACTTCTCACCTTGCAAAGCACTAAACCAATTACTTTGTTTAACCTCAACATTATTTATGCCAAGGCGCTGCTGATTTTTATTAGCAAGTGCAACCGCGTCAGTAACTTTATCTACCGCTACTATTTGCCAATTAGGCATTTCACTGCCTAATGCAAGTGCTATTGCACCAGTTCCCGTGCCTAAATCAAGTACTTTTGCCTTATCGGGCATAACCATGTTTAATGCGCATTCAACCAAGGTTTCAGTATCAGGGCGAGGAATTAGCGTTGTTGCATTTACTTCAAGTGACAAGCTCCAAAATTCACGCAGCCCAGTTATATGTGCTACTGGCTCACCTTTTAAACGTCTTTGAATAAATACATTAAATTGTGATTGCTGATCATCACTAAGCTCATGCTCTGGCCAAGTAAAAAGGTAGCTGCGGGGTTTTTGAAGTATATGAAGAAGTAAAACTTGTGCATCTAATTTGGCGCTTTCGCTGCTAGATGCTAATAAATCGGCACCAGCAGCGACTGCTTGTTCAAGAGTGAGGGCCACTATTAATCGTCGCCCATTGCAGCCAATAAGTCAGCCTGATGCTCTTGCATTAACGGATCTACAATTGCACCTAAATCTCCCGCTACTACTTCATTTAAGCGATACAGCGTTAAATTAATACGGTGATCGGTAATACGACCTTGCGGGTAATTGTAAGTACGGATACGCTCAGAACGATCACCGCTACCTACTAAGTTACGACGCTCAGAGGCCTCTGCAGCATGACGTTTTTCGTCTTCAGCTTGTTGCAAACGCGCAGAAAGAACTGACATCGCCTTCGCGCGGTTTTTATGTTGCGAACGTTCATCCTGACACTCAACCACAACGCCTGTTGGTAAATGCGTAATACGGATTGCTGAGTCAGTTTTATTTACGTGCTGACCACCAGCGCCCGACGCTCTAAATGTATCTACTTTTATATCGGCGGTATTAATTTCTATCGCTTCCGCTTCTGGTACTTCAGCCATTACTGCCACAGTACATGCAGAAGTATGCACGCGCCCTTGCGATTCGGTTTCTGGTACACGTTGAACACGATGTACGCCCGATTCAAACTTAAGCTTACCGTAAACGCCTTCACCACTAATATTCGCGATTACTTCTTTATAACCGCCGTGTTCACCTTCGTTAGTAGTAACTACCTCAAGTTTCCATTTTTGCGTTTCAGCAAAACGGCTGTACATTCTAAATAAGTCACCCGCGAATATAGCCGCTTCATCACCGCCAGTACCTGCACGTACTTCTAAAAATACATTGTTATTATCTTTAGGATCTTTAGGTAACATTAATACTTGAAGTTCGTCTTCTAGCGTCAAAATTTGCGCTTTAGCTTCTTTATATTCTTCTTGCGCCATTTCACGCATATCAGGGTCTGAATCTTTAAGCATTTCTTCAGCACTGGCTAAATCATCTTGTGTACCCTTGAACGATAAAAACGTCTTAACGATCTCTTCAAGCTCCGAATACTCTTTAGATAACGCACGAAAACGGTTTTGATCACTAATGACCGACGGGTCGCTTAGTAGCGCTTGTACTTCTTCATAACGCTCTACTAAGGTTTCTAACTTATTATAAACAGACTCTTTCATTTAACGGTTATTCCTGATCAATACCTAACATTTTTTTCAACTGGTTTAGCTGTGCCACTTCACCTTTTTTCGCTGCATCTTGAAT
This sequence comes from Pseudoalteromonas sp. MMG007, assembly GCF_018100985.1. Classification (GTDB taxonomy): domain Bacteria; phylum Pseudomonadota; class Gammaproteobacteria; order Enterobacterales; family Alteromonadaceae; genus Pseudoalteromonas. Next base: position 43,473 of record NZ_JAGJEI010000004.1, read on the forward strand.
GGCACGGGTAGGCGCGTGCATTAAGCGATTGGTTAATTTATTGGCGAGCTCTAATATAATTTTTTCTGCATCTTTACCTGTATTTAGCTGACTAACAGCACGCTCTACAAGTTCTGATTTAATTGTTTGTACATCATTTCGATAGTGGCGAATTAAATCCACCGAATCGAGCGAGCGCATCCACATTGCAAATTCTTTGGTGCGTTCGCTAATAATTATTTGTGCTTGCTGTGCAGCTTGCTCTCGAGCGGCCATATTCTCGCTTACAATGGCTTGTAAGTCATCAACGGAATATAAATAGGCGGCATCAAGCTCCCCTACTTGGCTTTCAATATCACGAGGAACTGCAATATCTATAAATAGCATAGGTTTATGACGGCGCTGTTTTAATGCCTGCTCAACAACACCCTTACCTATAATTGGTAACGTACTGGCTGTCGAACTAATTACAATATCGGCGTTGTGCAAACGCTCAGGTAATTGCGCTAAAGCAATAACATCTGCCGACACTTCGTCGGCTAAACCACGAGCACGCTCAATGGTTCTGTTAGCTACCGTAATATTTTGCGGCTCATTTTGGTATAAATGCTTAGCAACTAACTCTATCGTTTCGCCGGCACCAATTAATAAAACATTCGTTTTATCAAGCTTACCGTAAATATGCTTTGCTAAATTAACCGCGGCGAACGCCACCGATACCGCACTTGCGCCTATATCAGTTTCTGTTCTAACTTGTTTAGCAACCGAAAACGTTTTTTGAAACAACCTATCAAATGTAACGCCTATCGCATCATGCGTTTTAGCACTAAAAAAAGATTGCTTAATTTGCCCCAAAATTTGCGGCTCGCCCAGCACTAAAGAATCAAGTCCACACGCAACACGCATTAAATGATTTATAGCAGCGTTACCTTCATGACAGTAAATATTTTTACTCAGTTCATGTTCATCCAAACCATGGAAACTGGCAAGCCACGATAACAGTGTTTGGGAATTTTGCTGAGCAAGGCTACAATAGATTTCGGTTCGGTTACAGGTAGACACAATAACCGCTTCATTAAAGTCGGCATGGCCACTTAATTGTTGCAACGCCTCTGAAATTTGCTCAGGCGAAAAAGCCACTTTTTCACGTAGTTCTACGGATGCGGTTTTGTGATTTATACCTAGTGCTATTATGGTCATATTTGCCAAATATTGCTGAGCCCTACTTTAAAGGCGGCAATTTTACCAAAAATCAGCGGAATATGGAAAGTAAGGAACAACATTTGATTCGACAATATTTGATTTTATTCATGTTTTTTTTGTTTTTAGGGGGCTGTGCTCATCAAATTGATACAAAAACAACACTTTATGATGATTGGAAACCACGCCTTACTGCGCAAAAAACGTGGCAAGTAGAAGGAAAACTTGCTTTTATAAGCCCAGAAGAACGCCAATCTGCAAACTTAAATTGGCAACAAACAAAAAAATCTAACAATTTAATTTTGACCACATTTATTGGCACTCGTATTTTATCACTCAAGCAATCGGTAAATGGGGCTGAGCTAGAATTTGATGGTGATGAGTATTTTGATACTAATGCCTCAGCACTTTTAAAGCGCTTAACAGGTTTTACTTTACCGGTTAATAATGCAGATAATTGGCTAAAAGGCACTATAGACGATCAAAGTTTAGTGGTTGATGAACGAGGGCGCGCCAAACAGGTATTGTGGTTTGATAAAACAGGTAAGAAGTGGCAAATAGATTACGGTACTTATATTCAAAAAAATGGTTATTGGTTACCAACAAAGCTCACTTTGAAGCACCAACAAATAAAAATTAAAATTCAACTCTACGATTGGCAATTTAATTAATACCAATCCGCATAATTAAGTGAGCTATTTTGAGGGCGGATAAACGTGTTGATAGCAAGGCAAAAAATTCGCTATTTAGTCGTTCTAAATAAGAATTTTTTAACGCAGATAGCGACACGTTTAGCCCCTGAAAATGATTAAGTATTATTGCGGATTGGTATAACCCAAATTGGGTTAAAAGATTAACTAACTTAGTTGAATCGTAAAACATTTAAACTTATTTTTCTCTAGTCAGATATTTTCAGTGCACGCATAATAAATTTACGCATTAAAGCTTTCCTACTCAGGGTAGCCTTAACGCAGTTAGTACTGAGGATAGCAACGCGAGATAGATTCATTATCTAAATTTCAGGTTATTTTAAGCATGAATAGCACAACTTCTTTTTCTGTTATTGCTCCTGCAAAACTCAATTTATTTTTACATATTAATGCCCGCCGGGATGATGGCTATCACGAACTAGAAACCTTATTCACCTTTTTAAATTTTGGTGACACCCTGCATTTTGAATTAACTAATGATGCGAATATTTCTATAACAGGTGATACTAAAGGCATACCCTTAACTGATAATCTAATCTATAAAGCAGCGCATTTATTACAAACCCACAGCAAAACCTCCTTCGGCGTAAAAATAAATTTAACTAAACGTTTGCCAATGGGAGGCGGTGTTGGAGGGGGTTCTTCAGATGCAGCAACAACATTATTAGCGCTAAATAAAATGTGGTCCCTTGATTTAGACTTAACAGAACTCGCCAAATTAGGCCTTCAATTAGGTGCAGATGTACCGGTGTTCATTCAAGGTAAAAGCGCCATAGCACACGGTATTGGAGAACAATTACACCACGTAACACTTGAGAAAAAATGGTACTGTGTTGTTCATCCAAATCAGCACGTAAGTACGGCAAAGATTTTTACCCATCCCGATTTAAAACGCGACACACCAAAAATTATTGGCAACTGGCAGCAGCATAGTTTAAGTAATGATTGTGAGCCTTTAGTTAAAAAGCTTTGCCCCGAGGTTGAAAAAACCCTTCAGTGGTTGCTAAAATACGCCCCGTCGAAGATGACCGGAACAGGTTCATGTTGTTTTGTAGAATTTGCAAGTCAAGTTCAAGCACAAGATGTACTTGATAATCTCCCCCATACTTGGCAGGGTTTTGTCGCTTCTAGCGCAAATGTCTCACCTGCTCATACGGAGCTAACCGCCATATTCGATCAATGAAGTAACGTACAAGTAATCATAAGTTAACCTCTAGTGGTAATTATCATTATTGGTTAGTCCAAAAATTCAGTGCCTGAGGAACCCTACCGTGCCTGACATGAAGCTCTTCGCTGGTAACGCAACACCTGAGTTAGCTCAAAAAGTTGCAAAACGATTATATATTGAATTAGGCGATGCTGTTGTTGGCCGTTTTAGCGACGGTGAGATCAGTGTTCAAATAAATGAAAATGTTCGTGGCTCGGATGTTTTTATATTGCAATCAACCTGTGCCCCTACAAACGATAACCTAATGGAACTTATCGTTATGGTTGATGCTCTACGTCGTGCATCTGCAGGTCGTATTACTGCCGTCATTCCTTATTTTGGTTATGCGCGTCAAGATCGTCGTGTACGCTCTGCTCGTGTTCCAATTACCGCTAAAGTTGTTGCCGATTTCTTATCAAGTGTAGGTGTTGACCGTGTTCTTACGGTTGATTTACACGCAGAACAAATCCAAGGCTTCTTTGATGTACCAGTAGATAACGTATTTGGTAGCCCTGTATTACTTGAAGATATGGAAGAACGTGATTTTGAAGACGTTGTTGTAGTATCTCCAGATATTGGCGGTGTTGTACGTGCGCGTGCAATTGCAAAACTACTACACGACACAGATTTAGCAATCATCGATAAACGTCGCCCACAAGCAAACGTTTCTCAAGTAATGCATATTATTGGTGACGTAGAAGGTCGTGATTGTATTATCGTAGATGATATGATTGATACCGGTGGTACATTATGTAAAGCCGCTGAAGCACTTAAAGAACATGGCGCAAAACGCGTATTCGCATACGCAACGCACCCTATTCTTTCTGGTAAAGCAGCAGAAAACCTACGTGATTCAATGATTGACGAAGTAATTGTTACCGACTCAATCCCGCTATCTGACGAGCTTAAAGCCCTTGATAAAGTGAAGGTGCTTACGCTTGCTGACATGTTAGCAGAAACTATTCGTCGTATTAGCAACGAAGAATCTATCTCAGCGATGTTTGAACACTAAGATTAAGCATTTTTGAGTATAAAAGCGCCTTTTGGCGCTTTTTTTGTAAGCGATGTTTATTTTGTTGGGGTGCGGTGGTATGATAGCGCGCCTTTTGGCTAGGGACCTTGGTCGCAAAGGCCCTAAACTTTTAAATAATTGGAGACATCATGTCTAACACAACTTATACATATGACGCTGAACTTCGCGTAGAAACTGGTACTGGTGCGAGCCGCCGCCTACGTCGCGAAGACAAAGTTCCTGCAATCCTTTACGGAGCTGACAAAGAAGCTTTATCTCTTACTTTTGCTCATAAAGATATGATCAAAGCACAAGAAGATGAAGGTTTCTACACTCATATTCTTACACTTAACGTAGGCGGCGAGAAAGTTGAAGCTATCTTAAAAGATATTCAACGTCACCCATTCAAGCCTAAGCTTACTCACCTTGATTTCCAACGTGTAGACGCAACTCATAAACTTACAACTAAAGTTCCTCTTCACTTCATCGGTGAAGAAATCGTAACTAAAGCTGGCGCAACTGTAGTTCACCAGTTAACTGAAGTTGAAGTTTCTTGTCTTCCAAAAGCACTTCCAGAATTCATCGAAGTAAACGTTTCTGAGCTAGTTGTTGGTGATTCAATTCACATCTCTGATCTTGCTTTTCCAAAAGGCGTTAGCTCAGTTGAACTAGGTAAAGGCGAAGGCCACGATCAGTCAATCTTGACTATCAAAGCTAATAAGTCTGCACCAGTTGAAGACGACGCTGCAGACGCTGCTGAATAATATTTAAGGTTCGCACCTTGAATTCTATTCAAATGCTTGTGGGCCTGGCTAATCCAGGCCCCGAATACGCAAACACACGCCACAATGCAGGTGCTTGGTTCATCGAGCAACTCGCTGCACGCTATAACTGCACCCTAAAACACGATCCTAAATATCACGGCCTTACTGGCAAAGTGATTATCCAAGGCCAAGAATTCAAATTATTGATCCCCACTACTTACATGAATCTAAGTGGCAAAGCGGTCGGTAGTTTAGCTAATTTTTTCAAAATCCCCGTGGAAAACATTTTAGTAGCTCACGACGAATTGGATTTAGACCCAGGCGTTGCCAAATTAAAAAAAGGTGGCGGACACGGCGGTCATAATGGTTTAAAAGACATTATTGCTAAAATGGCAAATCAAAAAGACTTTATGCGTTTACGCATAGGTGTAGGTCATCCGGGGCATCGTGAAATGGTTACTGGTTGGGTGCTTGGAAAAGCAGCCAAAGAAGACCAAGAAAAAATGGATGCCGCTGTTGATGAAGCAGTTCGCTGTATGGAAATACTTGCAAAAGACGGTGTGTTAAAAGCACAAAACAGACTACATTCTTTTAAACCATAATCGTTTAAACGAATCTTAACAAGGTATCTTACTATGGGTTTTAAATGTGGCATCGTTGGCTTGCCTAACGTTGGTAAATCAACGCTTTTCAATGCACTAACTAAAGCGGGTATTGAAGCCGCTAACTTTCCTTTTTGTACCATTGAGCCTAATACAGGTGTGGTACCTGTGCCAGATCCTCGTCTAGACGAGCTTGCTAAAATAGTAAACCCGCAACGCATTCTTACTACAAGTATGGAATTTGTGGATATTGCAGGCTTAGTAAAAGGTGCATCTAAAGGTGAAGGCTTAGGTAACCAGTTTTTAGCAAACATTCGTGAAACGGATGCAATTGGCCATGTAGTACGCTGTTTTGAAGATGAAAACGTAATACACGTTGCAGGTACTATTGATCCTGCTGACGATATTGACGTAATTAATACTGAGCTTGTACTTGCTGATATGGATAGTGCTGAAAAAGCAATTTTCCGTAATGCTAAAAAAGCAAAAGGCGGCGATAAAGACGCAAAAGAGCAAAATGCTGCGCTTGAAAAAGTAAAAGTACACTTAGATGAAGGCTTAACGCTTCGCTCTTTAGAATTAACTAAAGAAGAAAAAGCAGCAATAAGCTCTATTAACTTTTTAACTATCAAGCCAACAATGTACATTGCAAACGTTGCTGAAGATGGTTTTGAGAATAACCCACTACTTGATCGTGTTCGCGCTATAGCAGAGTCAGAAGGCGCTGTTGTTGTTCCTGTGTGTGCAGCAATCGAATCTGAGCTATCTGAGCTTGATGACGAAGATAAACTTGAGTTTATGGCTGATCTTGGCTTAGAAGAGCCTGGTCTTAATCTTGTTATTCGTGGTGGTTATGAATTACTACAATTACAAACTTATTTCACTGCAGGTGTTAAAGAAGTGCGTGCATGGACAATCCCTGTTGGTGCTACAGCGCCACAAGCAGCAGGTAAAATCCATACCGACTTTGAGCGTGGCTTTATCCGTGCACAAACTATCGCTTATGAAGACTTTATTGGCTTTAAAGGTGAAAGCGGTGCAAAAGAAGCGGGCAAAATGCGTCAAGAGGGTAAAGAATACATTGTTAAAGATGGCGATGTTATGAACTTCTTATTCAACGTTTAATAAAGCGATTGAAAAACCAAAAAGGCTCGTGTTTACGAGCCTTTTTTGTATCCTTTACTATATCCTCAAGACCCAAACGTCTCTTTAGCTACTTAATCTCGCACTTACGTTTATATAATCCCTTTGCAAAAGCACTCAAGCGGCACATATAATCAAGCTAAACATTATTTAAAATGCCTTTGTATAGTTAAAAAAACCAGGTTAATAGCCACTTTATTAAAATAAAAAAGCGCTTTAGCTATTAAATTACGTATTGAGATATCAAATTAATGCTAAAATTTACGTCGTACGCGATAATGTGTCGAATAAACAAACAACTTTAAACAGTCTGTTTTCACTCTTTTGATTTATCGCCATGATTTGCATTTGAATTGCAGTCAAAAAAACATCATTTTTATTAAAATTTAGCCGCTTAGCTTAATTTTCCTGCAAACAAACACTGATAAGTGTTTTTTTGCAAAAAAGGTGTTGACGGATTTGGGTCATATCAGCATAATACGCCCCGCACTCAGCGATGAAGTGCTAACAAAAAAGATGGCTAAGTAGCTCAGCTGGTTAGAGCACATCACTCATAATGATGGGGTCACAGGTTCAAATCCCGTCTTAGCCACCATTTATTTTTTGTTGCTCAATGAAGAGTTTAAAATAACTACCTCAGTTTTGATTTATCAAAATTTGAAATGCGGGAGTGGCGGAATTGGTAGACGCGCTGGATTTAGGTTCCAGTAACTTAGGTTGTGAGAGTTCAAGTCTCTCCTTCCGCACCATGTTCTTGATAAGAACTAAAACTATCAATTGTTATTGTTGGGATATCGCCAAGCGGTAAGGCACCAGGTTTTGATCCTGGCATTCCCAGGTTCAAATCCTGGTATCCCAGCCAACAATGGCTAAGTAGCTCAGCTGGTTAGAGCACATCACTCATAATGATGGGGTCACAGGTTCAAATCCCGTCTTAGCCACCATTTCTTCTTTTAGAAGTGGCTCTGCAAGAGTTAAAATTGCAACTCAATGAAGAGTTTAAAATAACTACCATTTCTTTGATTGATTCAAAGTGATAATGCGGGAGTGGCGGAATTGGTAGACGCGCTGGATTTAGGTTCCAGTAACTTAGGTTGTGAGAGTTCAAGTCTCTCCTTCCGCACCATGTTCTTGATAAGAACTAAAATTATCAATTAATTCTTTGTTGGGATATCGCCAAGCGGTAAGGCACCAGGTTTTGATCCTGGCATTCCCAGGTTCAAATCCTGGTATCCCAGCCAATTTCTTTACCAAGGAAATTGCTATAAAGAATGACAGTATGCGGGAGTGGCGGAATTGGTAGACGCGCTGGATTTAGGTTCCAGTAACTTAGGTTGTGAGAGTTCAAGTCTCTCCTTCCGCACCATGTTCTTGATAAGAACTAAAATTATCAAATAATTCTTTGTTGGGATATCGCCAAGCGGTAAGGCACCAGGTTTTGATCCTGGCATTCCCAGGTTCAAATCCTGGTATCCCAGCCAACTTTTTATACCAAAGAAAGTTGTTTAAAGAATAAGAACTGCGGGAGTGGCGGAATTGGTAGACGCGCTGGATTTAGGTTCCAGTAACTTAGGTTGTGAGAGTTCAAGTCTCTCCTTCCGCACCATGTTCTTAACTAGAACTAAAACTCATCCAAATTTATAGTTGGGATATCGCCAAGCGGTAAGGCACCAGGTTTTGATCCTGGCATTCCCAGGTTCAAATCCTGGTATCCCAGCCAATTTTCTAAATTATTCTGTATCTATCCTCGCTCAAATACTTACTCATAAATTCATTAATTCTTAACGGTTTACTGTAATAATACCCTTGCAAATAGTCACAATTCATAGTCGTTAATGACTGCTGTACGTCTTCGTTTTCTATGCCTTCGGCAACCACCTTACAATTTAATCGCGTAGCTAAAAACAAAGTAGACTCCACTATGGCGTAATCCGCTATTTGTGTCAGCATATCTTTTATAAATGACTGATCTATCTTGATTTGGCTTATAGGTAACTCTCGTAATAATACTAACGAAGAAAACCCAGTGCCAAAATCATCAACACTAAATTCAAAACCCCTACTGTTTAATTTTTGCATCATAGTTTGAGCAGCTTGTAAATTAGTCATCATGGCTCGCTCAGTAATTTCAAAAATAATAAAATCACTCAAACTTGGATCATCAGCTAGTAAGGCTTCTATAAACTCGTAAAACTCAGGGCTTTCTAAATCTTTCGTTGATAAATTTACATGTAACGCACCAATAAAGCCGGCACTCTTTAATTGTTTTAAATGATTTATTGTTTCAAGCACCACCCATTTAGAAATACCTAAAATAAGCCCACTTTGCTCTGCAATACCAATAAATAGCTCAGGGCTAATAAAAGAGCCATCACTTTGAGGCCAGCGAATAAGTACCTCAGCGCCATGCATATCCTCAGAGCCAGCTTCAAATATAGGTTGTAAATAAAGCTCAAACTCTTTCTCGTTAATAGCGCGCTTTATTTTGCTGCTCATATCTCGTAGATCATTGACGCGTTTGCCAAGCTCTTTTTTATACGCAACATAAGGCTGCTGTGTAATTTTAGCTTCGTGTATTGCTAAATTAGCCTGCGTAAATAGCTCGTTTGCCTGCAAAGAATCCTGTAAGTACTGGCTTGCCCCAATTGTCAGTTTTATTTTTAAATTATGCTCGTAAATAGCAAAGGGGGAATTAATAGATTTATTAATGGCATTTAAACACGCTTCAAAATTATCATTGGGTGAGGTTTCAACTATTAGTGCAAACTCATCTCCGCCAATGCGGTAAAGTTTTGCTATCCCGCTTAAGTTTTGACTCATTCTTTTACCAAATACACTAAGTAAAATATCACCGACCTTATTGCCATATAAATCATTAATCTTTTTAAAGTTATTTAGATCTATTAAAAGTAGCGTAAAAGGATCTTTATACTTAACTTGGCGGTTTAATATTTGAAAGAATTTTTTACGATTTGAAAGTGTGGTTAAATGGTCGTGTTCTGCTAAAAAGCGCTGACGCTCTGCATACTCATCTATTTTAATAATACTTTTTAAGCTGAGTTTAATAATTAAAAATACAAACGCACCACCGCCACACAGGATAAGCGCAATACTACTGGCAACAAAATCACTCGATGGATTATTAACAAAGTAATATAAAATCCACCAGTAACCTACAATAAAGCCAATAATTAACACTAATAATAAAACCCACGACACTCTCTTTGTTTTTTTACAAATTTGTAAGGTAGGCATAATACTAAGGGTAAGTAGTACAACCCCTATGGCAATTAGGTAAACAAAAAGATTTCCCACAACAACTCATTTTTTATTTGATTATAATTTGAGTATGGCAAATAAATGTAATAACGAAATAAATTTACAATAATTTGTAGTTATTTTGAGAAGTTAAAAAAGTCACAGGTGCTAAGCAATAGAAAAACGCACATTAAAGTAATGTGCGTATAAAGGTTTAACCAAGTTCACCGCTAATAGCGTATTTTAAAACCCAATTTTTCAAAGGACCGGTATTATTGGCCATTTTTAAAAACTGGCTTCGCGCCCATTTAAGGGGTGTAATTTGATTAGAAAAACCAAAGTAACACGCATCCATCATACTCATCATTAATAGATTAGCTTTACGGCGGCTACGCTCATACTCTTTTAGTTTTAACGGGCAACCAATATCATCAACGCCATCAAGCGCTTTAGCAAGTGCTACAACGTCCTGAAAGCCTAAATTAACCCCCTGCCCTGCAAGCGGGTTAATTGTGTGCGCTGCATCGCCAACTAACACTAACCGCCCTTGCGAGTAATTATTAGCATGTTGACGGGTAAGCGGAAATATCGCATGGCTTTGCACGTCAAAGTCGCCTGCAAGTGTCGGAAATTTATTTAAAATATGCATTTTAATTTGTTCAGGCGCTAACCCTTTAAAGTGTTGTAATGTATTAGCGTCGTCATACCAAATTAAATTCGCGTATGGGGCCTGCATAGGTAAAAACGCTAAAGGCCCGGTTGGCGTAAACTGTTGCCATGTTTTTACCTGCTGCGGCGCATCAAGCTTTATAAGTACGCCCATACAATGTTGTTGATACTGCCATCCGGTTGCACCAATATTAGCTTTTGCACGTAGCTGCGATTGCCCACCATCGGCTGCAATCACTAAATCAGCGTTATAGCGTGTGTCGCCGTATGCAAGTGTTATAGAATCAATATTTTGTTCAATAGCACTCACAGGAGCTGATTGCTCAATAACTTCTATATTGTAATGAGCAAACTGCTTCCACAAGCTTGCTTGAATAAGGCTGTTTTCGATTAGGTGGCCTAAATGTGAGGTATTAATATCGGCGCAATCAAATAAAAGGTTATCGCCACCACGCTCAAATGCTTCTAGTTGTTTATAAGGTGCTAGGCGAGTTTGCCTTAAAATAGGCATGGCACCTAATTCATCAAGCAGATTTTCTGAAAAACGATTAATAGCCGATACACGTATGTCTACGGTATCGCTTGCTAAAATATTATCGGCATCAATTATATGCTTTTCTATAATGCGTACCGACTTACCTTGCTGTGCTAACCTAATGGCCATAGCGGCTCCAACCATGCCACCACCAACAACTATCGCTTTATTTTGAGTCATGTTTTTCATCATTTTGTTAATACGTGAATCTATTTTTATTGTACCGTAACTCGCTGCTTTAGTGCGAGAGTATATAACTACCAAGCTATTAAACTGGCTCTGTATTGATTTAAGATCACAAACATAAAAACTATACTTGAGGCTGGGCGGGTATCCAGCTAAAATACGCGTCCTTTAAGTGAGCAACCTTGCTCCTTAATCCTGATTTAAGCACATTTTTGTGCCACTACCGAATTGAACACGAGGCTATATTTCAATGAGCAAAAAGCTGCATATCAAAACCTGGGGTTGTCAGATGAACGAGTATGACTCTCAGAAAATGGCTGAACTTCTAGATGCTACCAATGGCTACCAGCTAACTGAAGATGCAACAGATGCCGACGTAATATTACTTAACACCTGTTCAATTCGTGAAAAAGCGCAAGAAAAAGTATTTCACCAATTAGGTCGTTGGAAATTATTAAAAGACGACAAGCCAGATTTAATTATTGGTGTTGGTGGTTGTGTTGCCTCACAAGAAGGTGATTCTATTCGCCAGCGTGCGCCATTTGTTGATGTTATTTTTGGTCCACAAACACTGCACCGTTTACCAGAAATGATTAAGCAAGTGCAAGGCGATAAAGGCTCATCGGTTGTTGATATTTCATTCCCAGAGATTGAAAAGTTTGACCGTTTACCAGAGCCAAAAGCTGAAGGCCCTTCAGCATTTGTATCAATTATGGAAGGGTGTTCTAAGTACTGTACTTTTTGTGTTGTACCTTACACTCGTGGTGAAGAAGTTAGCCGCCCAGTAGATGATGTACTATTAGAAGTAGCACAACTTGCTGAGCAAGGCGTACGTGAAGTAAATCTTCTAGGTCAAAATGTAAATGCATACCGTGGTGATACTCACGATGGCGACATTTGCTACTTCTCAGATTTAATTCGTTTGATCGCCGCCATTGATGGTATTGACCGTATTCGTTACACCACATCGCACCCTGTAGAGTTTACGCCGGATATTATCGACGTATACGCTGATGTGCCAGAGCTTGTCGATCACTTACACTTACCAGTACAAAGTGGTTCAGATCGTATTCTTAATTTAATGAAGCGCGGCCACACAGCAATTGAATACAAATCAACTATTCGTAAGTTACGTAAAATTCGCCCTAACTTAAGCATGTCGTCAGATTTCATTATTGGTTTCCCAGGTGAAAGCAAAACAGACTTTGAAGCCACAATGAACCTAATTAACGATATTGGTTTTGATATGAGCTTTAGCTTTATTTACAGTGCACGCCCGGGTACACCAGCAGCTGACTTGCCAGATGACGTAACAGAGCAAGAGAAAAAAGAACGCTTATACCTACTACAAAACCGTATTACACAAATGGCGCAACAAATTAGCCGCCAAATGTTTGATACAGAGCAACGTATTTTAGTTGAAGGTCCTTCTAAAAAGAACCCAATGGAATTACGTGGCCGTACCGAAAATAACCGTGTAGTTAACTTTGTTGGCCCACACACTGTGATCGGACAGTTTGTTGATGTACGTATTACCGAGGCACTACCAAACTCTTTACGTGGTGACTTAATTCGTACAGAATCAGAAATGAACTTACGACGTGAAGTTGCGCCTTCAGCTATTTTAACTAAAGCCGCAAGCATTGAACCAAAAGTCGAAACAACAAACGAAATTGGTGTAGCTACTTTCGTACCTTAGTTGCATAAATTCATTGCGCCAGTTAACACTGGCGCACCCGAATAGGAAGTAATTTTGAGTAATCAGTTAAAAACGTTAGAGATTTATTTAGAACCTGCCGACAACAAACGCCTTTCTTCTTTATGTGGCCCGTTTGACGAAAACATCAAACAAATTGAGCGCCGCCTTGGTGTTGAAATTATCCACCGCGACAACTTTTTTAAAGTAACAGGAAAACTGCACTCAAGCGCTGCAGCCGTAGAGATCCTAAAAGACTTATACGTGAGTACTCAACCTGTTCGTGGTGAAATTGGTGAAATAGAGCCCGACAACGTACATTTAGCCATTACCGAATCAAAAGCCCTAGAGCAAGATGTACCACAAAGTGCTTACGGCAAAGAAATGTACATTAAAACCCGCCGTGGTGTAATTAAACCGCGCAACGACAACCAAGGTTTATATGTAGCTAACATTTTACATCACGATATTACCTTTGGTATTGGCCCCGCTGGTACTGGTAAAACATACCTTGCAGTCGCCGCTGCAGTAGATGCACTAGAGCGTCAAGAAATTCGCCGAATATTACTTACTCGACCAGCAGTAGAAGCCGGTGAAAAGTTAGGCTTTTTACCAGGCGACTTAAGCCAAAAAGTAGACCCATACCTGCGCCCTCTTTACGACGCGTTATTTGAAATGCTGGGTTTTGAAAAAGTAGAAAAACTAATCGAAAAACACATTATTGAAATTGCACCACTTGCTTACATGCGTGGTCGTACACTAAATGATGCGTTTATTATTTTAGATGAAAGCCAAAACACCACCGCCGAGCAAATGAAAATGTTTTTAACCCGTATAGGCTTTAACTCTAAAGCGGTTATTACGGGCGATATAACACAAGTAGATTTACCTCGTGGTGCACGTTCAGGCCTTCGCCACGCAATAGAAGTACTCGACGGCGTTGAAGAAATTAGCTTTAACTACTTTAAATCACACGACATAGTACGCCATCCTGTGGTTGGCCGCATTGTAGAAGCCTACGAGCGCAACGACGAAAATGAGCGACTTAAGCGTATAGAAAAGCAAAAAGCCAAAGATTTATTGGCCGCTCAACAGCAACCTTCTACTAAAGAGTAATACCGTGAGCACCGAACTTGATTTACAAATAGCGTGTGAGTTTGACAACCTCCCAAGCGAAGCGCAATTTGCACTGTGGGCCGACAAAGCCCTAAGCCAATACCGTGATGAGTCTGAGCTCAGCATTGTAATAAGCGACGAAGCGCAATCGCAGCAGCTAAATAACGATTACCGCGGTAAAAATAAACCAACCAACGTACTCTCATTTGAATTTGAAGCGCCACCAGGAATAGACATTCCTCTTGTGGGCGATTTAATTATTTGCCCAGCCATTGTTTTGGCTGAAGCAATTGAGCAAGAGAAGTCATTTCATGACCACTTTGCTCATATGGTTATTCATGGATGCTTGCATTTACTTGGATTTGACCATATAAAGAGTGAGGACGCACTCGAGATGGAAAGTATAGAAAAGCAATTACTTGGCGAGCTAAACATAGCCGACCCATACCGAGACGATATTTAAATTAACGGAGCAATTAGACGCAATGAGCGACGATAACTCGCAATCTAGCCAGGGTTCTTCTGGCAAAACGTGGATGGGCCGCATAGCCCAAATGTTGCAAGGGGAACCCCAGAATAGAGAAGAGCTGGTTGAAGTAATAGCCGATGCGCAAGAGCGTGACGTAATAGATCCAGAAACTAAAGAGATGATTGAAGGTGTGCTTGGCGTGTCTAAGCTTAAAGTGCGTGACATAATGATCCCGCGCTCACAAATGATCACTCTTGAGGTAGATAGCCCATTAGAAGAACTCATCCCAATGATGGTCGACTCAACTCACTCACGCTTTCCGGTAGTGTGTGAAGATAAAGACCACGTAGAGGGGATATTGCTCGCTAAAGATTTGCTACCGCTTATTTTAAATAAAGACGAGCACCTACCATCACTGCGCGATTATTTACGCCCAGCTATGGTAGTCCCAGAGAGTAAACGCGTAGATACCCTATTAAACGAATTTCGTCAGCAACGCTACCACATGGCTATTGTTATTGACGAATACGGCGGTGTATCGGGCCTTGTAACAATCGAAGACATTCTTGAAATAATCGTTGGCGAAATCGAAGATGAGCACGACGAAGAAGAAGATCAACAAGATATTCGACAGCTTGCTAAGCACGTATACGTAGTACAAGCGCTTACCCCTGTAGATGACTTTAACGAGTACTTTAAAACAGGTTACAGCACCGACGAAGCCGACACTATTGGCGGCACTGTATTACACGCATTTGGCCATATGCCAAGTCGCGGTGAAACAATAGACATAGAAGGTTACCAGTTTAAAGTAACCAACTCTGACAATCGTCGTATCTTACAACTGCAAGTCACCGTACCTAAGGTTGATGAAAACGACAGTGAAGACTCTGCTAACTAAACTCACCCTGTTAGCAAAAGATAAAAAAGCATGGCTCGCACTTATTGCGGGCCTAGTTTTAACTTTTGGCTACGCCCCTTTTCAAATTTGGCCCATCGTATTTTTTAGCCTTGCCGCCATTATTTTTTGCATTAATCCAAACAACACAGGTAAAGCACACGCTAAAACGGCCGCTAAATATGGTTTTATATTTGGTTTAGGCTGGTTTGGTGCTGGTATAAGTTGGGTGCATGTATCAATAGCCACTTTTGGTGGCATGCCACTTATTGCCTCACTTTCATTAATGGCATTTTTATGCGCGTATTTAGCATTATTCCCGTCGCTTGCGTTTTGGGCAGCGACTCGCTTTGCAAGCGGCCCTAAAAGCTTTGGTGCATTACTAATAGTAAGCGTTGCAATTAGTGAATATTTACGCGGTACCGTATTAACAGGCTTTCCTTGGTTAAGCTTTGGTTATACGCAAACCGATGGCCCGCTTAGAATACTTGCCCCCTACATTGGCGAATTTGGCTTAACCCTTACCTGCGTAGCCATTGCTTTTGCACTTTATAGGCTTACTCAAAAAGATTTTAAAACGCCATTAGCAACCGCCGCTGCTTTTGTAATACTTGTTATTAGCGCATTAAATACAGGCTCAAATCAGTATTCAGGTAAACACATGTCAACTCTGCTTGTGCAAGGTAATATAAAACAGCACTTGCGCTTTGAGCCTAGTGAGTTTTGGACCACCATGAGCAAGTATCAAGACTTAACCCGCCCACATTGGGATGCCGACTTAATTGTATGGCCTGAAGCCGCAGTGCCCGAAATAGAAATGCTGGCCGATACCTACTTAGCCAATTTAGACAAAGCAGCATCGTTTAATAAAACCGCCCTTGTAACCGGTATTGTTGACTACCAACTAGACACTAAAACCATTTACAACACTCTTATTGTGGTCGGTAATAAAGAGCGCAACGACGAGCAGGGCCACTATCGCTACTTAGGCAAAAACCGCTATCGTAAACATCAGCTACTCCCTATTGGCGAATTTGTACCGTTTCAAGATATATTGCGCCCAATAGCACCACTGTTTGATTTACCTATGTCGTCGTTTACCCGTGGTGATAAAGTACAAAACAACTTACGTGCCAATGGTTTTAACCTGCTACCCGCCATTTGCTACGAAATAGTATTTGCCGATTTAGTACGCGGTAACTACAAAAGCGGCTCAGACCTACTTTTTACCGTAAGTAACGACGCCTGGTTTGGTGACTCTATTGGGCCATTGCAACACATGCAAATAGCCCGCATGCGCGCATTAGAACTACAACGCCCACTGGTACGTGTTACCAATAATGGCGTAAGTGCCGTATACGACCCAATAAGCCACACACAACAAGCCATGCCGCAGTTTGAAGCTGCGACCATGAAAGCCGATATAAAGCTTATACAAGGCGACAGCGTGTACAGCCAATACGGAAACATGTTTGTATGGGGATTTGTGGTGTTACTGGGTGCTTTAGGGTTTGGGGTAAAACTGAAAGATAAAATAAATACTTAAGATTAAAGCGCGGTAAGATAATTATCGCGCTTTAATTTCAAGCCAAAATAGCAGCCTCAATTAATTGAAACTAAAGCTTTCACATTCGCGATATAAATTTTAATG
Source organism: Pseudoalteromonas sp. MMG007 (assembly GCF_018100985.1). GTDB lineage: Bacteria > Pseudomonadota > Gammaproteobacteria > Enterobacterales > Alteromonadaceae > Pseudoalteromonas. The sequence continues at coordinate 60,568 of NZ_JAGJEI010000004.1, forward strand.
CATCACTTCTTATACCTTCAAATTCATCATCATTTGCTTCTCGCGCTTCAGCTATTTGACTATAAATCACACGGGTGTTTTCTGATTTAATATTTTTAATCAAAGACTGTACTTTATTTAGAGTCGATTTATTTAGAGCAAGTAATAAATCAGGAATATCATCGGCATTTCTTGAAAACAAATACAACAAATTAGCATCGCTGACAGAATCATTGCCATCAATAAATTGTAAAATAAGATTATTCATAGGAACTTTATAACTTTTGGGTTCACTACCAAAACGTCCAAATGAGCTTAAATTACTATAAATTTTCAATAGTGCAAACAAGGTTCCATGTTTAAAAGAGGTACGTTGCTCAAATAAGTCGTTTATTATCCTTTCTGAAAAAAGGTATTTAACAAATGCGCTACTTGAGTCAACATCATAGCCTCTTACAGCAAATGATGTTAGAAGTTCTAAAGATTTCCTTGATGACCGAACATTAATCGCTTTTTCAAATAATTGCATAACGGTCACTTCATCTTTAATTTCATTGTAAAGAATATGCCAACCATAATACTTGATTGACTCAAGCCAAAAACCAGAAGTCTCATTATCTTCCACAGCGGCACATAAGTCAGTAATTGCTTGGTTTTTAATAATACGGCTATCACCACTAGAAATTTCATTCAACGTTTTAAAAACGTGCCTTTGTTTAAGCTTTTTCGCTGTAAGTCTGCCTTCGATTAATGAGCTACTTATATGCTCGTGTTTATAAAATGATAAAACATGAGCAGGCGGGTTATCTTTTGAAACGCATATTTCGTTACTTTTCTCATTAATAATGAGAAAATCAATTAAGCCAAAGTGAACTAAACAACTTTTTATAAGCTCTTTATCTAAATTATCGTCGGGAGAGAAGTTATCTGCAATAAATTCAGTTAATGGTTGGCTTTTAAAGGACTTGTTATTTAATGGCACTATCAGTGCATCGTAAATAGCTGGGTTATTATTTTTCAATGCCTGAAGTAAAACAATACTTCACCACCCAACTCCAGCCAAGCAGATTTAATTTGCTCTTCAAGAGTGTGTAATGCCCTAAATGAAGGTAATAATTGATTAATGAGTTGTGGGCATCCAGGTATATATTGATCCAAAAGAGCTCTTTGATAATACTCTTGCATGTCGGCATCTATTAACTCACTTTCTAACTCGTTAATTTGCTTTATAAAATTTGGTATACAAAAGTCAAACCGAATTGGGCAAATGCGCAGTAACGTATCTGAAAATTCGGGGCGGTTTTCACCTGCAAAAATATAATCAATACTTTGCAGTTCTTCTAATCTATCTAGCAGGCCAGCAAGCGCATGGAGGCTGTCTAGCGCCTTTTGATTACGATCGAGGTCTTGAATTGTTACTAATAATCTTAAATTCGCTGTGTTAATGACATCACTTAAGCTTTTTAAAAGTGCATCTGGAGATGTAGGTTTATGCATAAACGCTGCAAATATTTTAGAAGACGTATTACCTGCATTCATAGCTGAAATATAGTGCGACGGTAAAGAACGGAACTTACACATATCAATTTCACTACTAAGTGCTATTAGCACTTCATCCAATACATATTGGATAATAGATTCAGCTTCAACACCCCATAGGTCAATATTACAGTGAACTAATTTAGGCAATTCTTTTTTATTTTTTAGTTCATCAACAGCTAAATTTATTGCCGTTGTTTTCCCGACACCAAAAGCTCCACATATTAAAATGCGCTTACTCTTCGCTGGATTTTTCTTATCGCATAAAGTTTTTTCAATTTGTTTAGCAATATGCCGCGTTGAAGCATTATTTTTTGGTGTATTACGTTTAGTACGAGTTTTAAAAAGTTCTAATACAGGTAAAAATGCCAATCCGGCTATAAGAGGTAAGTATAAAAATACTAACTCTAAACTAACCACAGAACCAGTTGCTTTAGATTCAAAAAACAACCAAATAGCAATAGTGCATATTACAGATAGCATTTGCGAAGGATACCGCCAATTAAATTGCCAATACCTTTTTGAATTATAGATAGAAAAGCTATCTGCAATTTTGTTTACGGCTAAGCCTGCTAAAAATAATAATGTAGCGTAACCATACAAAGGTGTGAAATTTGAAGTATTAAATGTTTTTTGAAGAAGATTAGTCCAAGCGAGCAACAATTCTTGAATAATGGTTACTGAAGACATAATTAAAAACAAAATATAGGTAATAACACCATATAAAATTAATGTCGTATAACGAGAAAAAGTGACCATATTCATCCATGTACTCAATATTTACTTTTTTATATGCTAACACGCCCTAATATAAACAGAAAAATAGTCTGAGCTACTTTATGTCACTTTAAGCATTAGCTTTTTCTAATTAATGTAATTCAATTGATAAGAGCTATAAGTCATCAATGCTAACTTCAATCTCCTGAGATAAATCAGCTCTACGACTTTCAATAATTTTAGCTAATTCATAGTCATCAAGCTGATCCATTATCAACTCATACAATTGTGCAGGAACTAAATAAGCAACTGTCTTATTATATTTCGAAATTTCGATGCTCTTTCCACCAGCTTTATTTAAGAGCCCAATTGGATTTTTTCTCAGTTCTGAAATACTTGCTGAACAATCAGCTAATAACGCTTTCATAAAACACCTGATAAAGTTAAAACTGTACTTAATTTTAGGTTTTTTAACTCAATCTGTATATTTTTATAATTACTTTACTCTTTCACTGCATCTTTACCGTTTCAACATTTACAACTTGATTCACACTGCCCTGAATAACCACTGTCGCTGATATTTTATCTTGAATGGCTTGCCTGTTTGGGTCCCAATACACTTGTAAAAAGCCTAATAAACCTGTGGCAAAACCAGCTCCATAGCCGCCGTAGCGCCCAAAGCAATCTAATAAACCTAGTGGCTCACCGCTTAGTGCTACTACGCGAATATTACATACTTTTTTACCTGGGGTTTGTCCGCGCCATAATAACGAGAACAACGTAAAGTATACGGCAGCCCAACCAAAGCCAAGGCCTAGGTCTTGAATAATGCCTTTGCCCCACTGCAAAATGCTGGTGACAGGTTTGCTTTTCTTGCTTTTAGTGTCTGCTTTTTCAACTATATTGCTTTCATCTGAAGCTTCGCCCGAAATGCTCTTTAGCTCTGTATCATTATTTTTAAAATCATCTGCCGCTATAGGCTCATCATCAATAGCCATTAACTGCAATAACGTGCGCGTAACTTCAATCCCGCCAACGTCTTCAATTTCAGCAAGCGCTGGTAATTGGCCAACTAAATTAGCACGAGCAGCGCTTTGGCAAACATCATCGCAGTTTTTATCATCGTCTGTTTGCGCCAAATACGTGCGTATTATTGATTTTTCATGCTCACTTAACTCATCGTTTTTCTGCGTTTTTTCTATTTGTATACCTTGAATAGCGTTATCGTCTTCAAAAAAATCTATCGCTAATGAGAGCACGGTGAGTGCGCTTACAAACAAAAAGCTCGCTGCAAAAAGTTTTAGAGCTCTGCGCCAAAACGATGACATTTTTGGCAGGTATTGCTGCGCAGTGCCTTTATAAAAAGCCATCGCAGCTACAAATGCAATTAAAGTCGCGCTTAGCTTAGCGGCCATAAATATCAAAGTGACATCTATAATCATTGCCATTGCACGTTTAATAGGGGTCGCTAATGGAATGCCTAATAACGCTTGGTCAATTTTAAAGGCATGTGGGGTGATCACGTCTTTGGTTTCAGAGTCCGATAATACTAATTGTTCTATTTCTTTGGCTTTCATTTTTATATTTGTTATTAAAATGGGTAACCCATTTAACTTACGCGCTTTTTATTTTTAGCTCAAGTTAAAGGCTCTACAAATGAAGAGATAAACAACGAGCCCACTATTAAAACGCCAGTGAAGTCTGATAAGTCAGAAGTAATTAGCCAAAATACAACGGGGACTAAGCGCTTAGAAAAGTTTAATGGCAAATGTTATTTAATAGACACAGCAACCGTATTTGGCAGTAACGGTTTGCCTCAAGGTAGCGGCAAACCCTGCCCTGAAGATAAAACAGATAAAGAAATCATGTTTGAAAAAATAATGAAGAAATGGAGCCGTAAAAATAATTAGCTTTAATAAGTGAACAAATAATATATTTAGCCGTATTGATAATTTAAAGCTATTAGGAACAGCCATGACCACTTTGCAGCTCTCATCACTTTTTGTATTTAATGCGTTATTTTTAACGACGCATGCTAATGCCAATCAAAATTGGTATGTAGTAAACGACTCCGTAATGGGCGGTGTATCTAATAGCCAAGTGAGCCAAACTGCTACAAGTTTAATATTTAAAGGGGATGTATCGCTTGAAAACAACGGCGGTTTCGCATCAATACGTACCGAACTTGACACCCAAGGTCAAAATTCTAAAAGCATAACGCTACGCATTAAAGGTGATGGAAAAACCTATCAGCTAAGACTTAGAACATCCGACTACCTTGATGGGCCAGCCTATACGCACTCATTTAACACAACTAAAAACGAATGGATGGATATTCACTTTACTCAACGTGATTTTACGTTAACTTTTCGTGGCCGCGTGCTTGAGCAACAAGCAACTATTAATTTTAATGACATTAAACGACTGGGCTTTTTAATTGCAGACAAACAAGAGGGTGAATTCAAACTTGAGGTGAGCAAAATCGAGTTTAAAAGCTAACCTATCAGCCCTGCGCCTTTAAATTGTATAGCTATCGCCTCGTCTTTTTATTTCGCTGATAACCAGCTCAATCATTTGCTGCTTTATCGCAGCTTGCTCTGATTTTAATTCCCCGAGTTGTAGCTCAAGCCTATCTATTTGATCTTGCTGTTGTGTGTTTTTATATTTTTTTACACCTAGGTGATCAGCATCTAAAGCTGAATTTGCATCACTTTTATTTAGCTCATTGGCGCTACTATTTAATGATAAACTTCGCTGAACTGGGCTTTGCTTAAGTTTGTTAATTTGCTCTTGTAATGCAACAATTTGACCTGTGAAATGTTTATATACTTTTTCTAAATTTTTATACTGATTGCCAAACGTTGCGTTATCTTCGCTGTATTTTTGTGCTTTAGTATCTAAAAACTTTGATAACACATAGTTTGGTTCTTCCTCACTCTCTTGCTCGGTAAGTTGTTTATCTGACTGCTTTAGAGGCTGAGAGTTATTACTAAGTACTTTATAGGAAATGGGAGACGGTGAAATATTCATTACTTTATCCCTAAAATAGTGTGTCGCTATTATAGGTATCGACCTATTAATAAAATCCTTGAGTAAATTTTATTGTTAGCAAATAGCAAAAAGCCCCACTTTATTAAAGTGAGGCTTTAGTAGTTTATTACTAAAAACTTATGATTCTATTGCTAATAATTCTACTTCAAAAATAAGCAGTGATGCAGGGGGTATGCTCCCTACTCGCTTTTCACCGTAGGCGAGTTGGTGCGGTACATAAAAAATGTATTTATCACCTGGGCTCATAAGTTGTAAGCCTTCGGTCCAACCTTTAATTACTTGGTGTAAGCCGAAGCTAATTGGCGTTTTACGATCTACTGAGCTGTCAAATACAGTGCCGTCGATTAATGTACCGTGGTAGTGCACGTTAACCATGCTGGTTGGGCTAGGTGTATTTTCACTTTCGCCTTTATGCAGAATTTTGTACTGTAAGCCAGAGCTGGTTTCTATTACGCCCTCAACTTGGGCATTAGCTACTAGGTAGTCAGCTTCAATTTGTGCATTTATACCTGCTTGTTGCTTTGCTTTTTTACTATTTTGAAATATTAAAAAACAAAATATAGCGATGATCACCGCTAAAATTATATTGATCATTTAGTGTTTTTCCTCATCAAGCTCTGCATCTTTGTCGTCTTCGCTATCGCCATTAACTATATCGGCAATATCTTTTAAACGCGCTAAAGCAATGCCGTTTACAGAATCCTCTGGGTATTCTCCATCAATAATATTGCCAGCTTCAATATCCATTAATAAGTTAAGTGCTTGGTCTACCGTTTCTACGGCGTAAATATTAAATTTACCGCGCTCTACGGCATCAAGTATTTCGTCATCAAGTACTAAGTTAACTTGGTTCGATTTTGGAATAATAACGCCCTGCTCGCCTGTTAAGCCGCGCATTTTACACAGCTTAAAAAAGCCTTCTATTTTCTCGTTTACACCACCAATGGCTTGCACATCACCATGTTGGTTAATAGAGCCCGTAAGCGCGATTGATTGGCTAATTGGTAAACTAGTAATGGCTGAAATAAGCGCACATAACTCAGCAAGTGACGCACTATCGCCATCTATGTAACCATAGCTTTGCTCAATGGCTATGTTGGCGCTTAGCGTTAAGCTAAAGTGCTGCGCGTATTTGTTACCTAAATAACCGGTAAGTAGCATTACGCCTTTTGAGTGAATAGCTTTACCAAGCTCGGCTTCACGCTCAACATCGATTACGCCATCGGCGCCTGCATATACGGTAGCGGTTATACGTGCTGGTGTGCCAAACGAGGTATCGCCAATGTGCAGCACTGTTAAGCCATTTACTTTACCAATTGCTTGGCCTTGTGTGGCAATAAGCGTGTGGCCTTCTTTTATATCGCTTAGCATATTTTCGCTAATTTGGCCGGTGCGATACTGCTTGCCTTCAATAGCTTCATCAATATGATGCGCGTCAACTAGCGTTTGATTATCTTGTTTGGCGTAGTAACTTGCCTCTGCTACAAGCTCAAGTACATCAGCAAAACGCGCTGATAACTTATTATGATGCTCTGCTTGGCGGTAGCTAAACTTAAGTAAACGCACCATAGCGGCTTGCGTTGTTGTGCACTTTAAAGTTTGCTCACAATACTGCGTTACTTTAGTAATAAACTGGTACTGTAGTTTATCGCTACTTGGCAAGTAATAGTCAAAGTCGGCAAGCACTCTAAATAGTTCAGCAAATTCTTCGTCGTACTCACCTATGGTGTAGTAAAGCTCACGAGAGCCTAATAAAATAATTTTTACATCAAGCGGTATCAGTTGCGGGCGAAGTGTAAAACTACTGCCAACTGAGCTGTCTTGGTACGGTAAATCGTTTTTAATTTGGTGTGTTTTAAGCGAAAGCTTTAAACCATCCCACACTTGTGGGTTAGCCATTACTTTTTCGGCGTCCATAATTAAGTAACCGCCATTAGCACGATGCAAAGCCCCTGGCTGAATTGAGCGGTAACTTGTTATAAGTGAGCCTTGCGAAGTTGAATACTCAATTTTGCCAAATATATTGCCAAACGTTGGGTTAGGCTCATATACCACAGGTGCTGCATCGTCTTCTTTAAACTCAACTAAAATGTTAGGTGCGAAAAAGTCGGTAAGCATGCCCTTACGATCAAAGTCTTCTTTGCTTTCTTCGCTTTCGTCTTCGTCGTCAAGCCACTCAAGTACCGCATCAATAATTTCTACGCGTATATCTTTTAGGTAACGCAGTACACCAATGTGGGTCGCATATTTGTGTTCTAAATCTTTTAACAGCGGTTTTGTAGCTTGCTCTGCGGTCGACTTTTTAAGGTTACGTTGTTTTTCTTTTGATTCGCGCTTCCAACGAGGTAATTCAATGAGCGCTTCTATTAACGCATCTTCTAGCTTTTCTATTTTTTCAAAAAACTCTTCGCGTAAATTGTCTTCAAGTTCTGCAAATTCGTTATCACTTAATTGCTTGCCATCAACAAGTGGTGCAAAACCTACTGAATTTTTTTCTTCAACTAATGCTACGCTTTGCTCAAATGCAGCAATTTCTACAGCGGTAATGGCGCTGTCGTAGGCATCGTTAAATTCACGGTCGATAGATTTCTTTTTACGTTGGTATGCAGGGTTGTCAAACGCTGCCGGAAAAGTGTCAAGCACTTCATCTAAAAACGAGTCTATGTCGTCGCTTAACTGTTTGCTTTGCCCTGCTTGCATAAATAGCGCAATAGGCTCGCGGTGGTCGTCGTAATTATTTACGTATAACCATTCGTTTGGCGTTGAACGGTCTTTGGCGTGTTGTTTAAGTTTATCTTTTACAAGCGTAAAACGACCATGTGCAGCTTCGCCCATTACATAAACATTGTAACCGGGCAATTCCATTCCTAATGAAAAGTCCAGGGCACTTTGGGCACGTTGCTGCCCTATAAAAGTAAGTTGCTCTGGGTATGGATTGCTCATACACGTGCTTACGTGATTAGTAGAAATACTCGGTGCGAGCTGTGAAACAGATAGTGGCAGCAATTTTTTCGTCATTCTAACTTCTTTTTTTACCAACATATTCGCTGGCTTTTGGGCGTATTAAGTGGCCTACAAGCCACTTAATACATATATTTAGGGTTGTAATGCCTTACGGCTAAAATAGATCCCATCACATTCAATACACGGAGTAATTTGTGTAGCGTGATAAATATCAAAACTATGGGTGCAATTCTTACATACTAATGTGCCCATGGCTATCCATTCGCCCACGTGATACACACCATTGTGCTTTAAATCTTGACTAAGGGATTGCCATTCAAGTTGGGTTTTGTCTTCTATGTGCGAGAGCTCAAACCACAATGACTCTTTAAGTTCTTGCCACGCAAGCGAATTATAGTGTGATTCGTTTTCTTGAACGTGTTCTATATCACGCTGCAAATAGCTTTTGTATAAAGCGTATCTTTCTTGGCCTAAGTCTTTAAGTGCTTGCTCAGATTCAACAAATCGAGTGACTGCGTCTTTTACTTCATGATCTTTTACATCTTTTAGCCAATGAGTCAAATCGCTAAGCCATGTTTTATAATCTGCCATTTTATACTCCATCAAAATCAAGGGCGTGTTAGCCATTAACATAGATAAGTATAGGTTAACCTGAACTGAAAGTTAGATTTTAACAAAACCGTATTTATACGCTGTGATTAGGCGTTTATTTGGGGTATCCTATCGGCAATTTTTTATTAGTTTGCAAGAAGTCTGGAATCATAGATGCAAGAGCAATATAACCCGCAAGACATAGAGTCAAAAGTCCAAAGTTACTGGGAAGAAAACCAGGTATTTAAAGTCACCGAAGATGAGAGCAAAGAAAAGTATTACTGCCTTTCTATGTTCCCATACCCGAGTGGTCGACTGCATATGGGTCATGTACGTAACTACACCATTGGTGATGTTGTTTCTCGTTTCCAGCGCCTGCAAGGCAAAAACGTAATGCAACCTATGGGTTGGGATGCGTTTGGTTTACCTGCAGAAAACGCTGCTATTAAAAACAAAACAGCCCCTGCAAAGTGGACTTACGAAAATATTGATTACATGCGCAACCAACTTAAGCAATTAGGTTTTGGTTACGACTGGGATCGCGAAATTGCAACCTGTCACCCAGAGTATTACAAATGGGAGCAGTGGTTTTTCACTAAGCTTTACGAAAAAGGCCTAGTGTATAAAAAAATGTCGACTGTTAACTGGGATCCGGTTGATCAAACTGTACTAGCAAACGAGCAAGTAATTGACGGCCGTGGTTGGCGTTCAGGTGCTGTGGTTGAGCAAAAAGAAATCCCGCAGTGGTTTATTAAAATTACCGACTACGCACAAGAGCTTTTAGACGATTTAGACAAATTAGAAGACTGGCCTGAGCAAGTTAAAACTATGCAGCGCAACTGGATTGGTCGCTCTGAAGGGTTAGACATTGAGTTTACGCGTACCGATAACAACGAAAAGTTTAGCGTATACACTACCCGCCCAGATACATTTATGGGTGTAACATACCTTGCTGTTGCCGGTGGCCATCCTATTGCACAAGAAGCCGCTAAAAATAGCGATGCGATTGCAATGTTTGTTGAAGAATGCAAAAACACCAAAGTAGCCGAAGCAGACATGGCAACAATGGAGAAAAAAGGCATTGCAACAGGCTTTTACGCAACTCACCCATTAACGGGCGAGCAAGTGCCTATTTGGGTAGCTAACTTTGTACTTATGCATTACGGCTCAGGCGCGGTAATGGCAGTACCTGCACACGATCAGCGTGACTATGAGTTTGCGACTGCTTACGGCCTTGACATAAAACAAGTTATTGCACCGGTTGAAGGCTCTGAGCTTGAAGTAAACCTAAAAGAAGAAGCATTCACCGAAAAAGGTGTATTAGTTAATTCTGGCGAGTTTGACGGCCTTGATTTTGAAGGCGCATTTAACGCTATTGCCGACAAACTAGAAGCGCTAGGTGTTGGTGAGCGTAAAGTAAACTTCCGTCTACGTGATTGGGGTGTTAGCCGCCAGCGTTACTGGGGTTCACCAATCCCAATGCTTAGCGATGAAGACGGCCAAGAACTTGCTGCAACAGAAGATATGCTACCCGTTCGCTTACCAGAAGACGTGGTAATGAACGGTGTTACATCGCCAATTAAAGCAGACCCAGAGTGGGCTAAAACAACAGTAAATGGTGTACCTGCTACACACGAGACTGATACCTTCGATACTTTTATGGAATCGTCTTGGTATTACGCGCGTTACTGTAGCCCACGTTACGACGAAGGCATGTTAGACCCTGATGCCGCAAACTATTGGTTACCTGTAAACCAATACATTGGTGGTATTGAGCACGCAATTTTACACTTATTATATTCACGCTTTTTCCATAAATTATTACGTGACTTTGGTTTAGTCGATTCAGACGAGCCGTTTGACCGCCTACTTTGTCAAGGTATGGTACTTGCCGAAACGTTTTATCGTAAAGATGAAAAAGGCGGCGATATATGGATCTCGCCAAGCGATGTAAATACTGAAACCGACGAGAAAGGCCGCGTAACTAAAGCATGGCATAAAGAAGACGGTGAGCCGGTATTCTCATCAGGCATGAGTAAAATGTCTAAGTCTAAAAACAACGGGATAGACCCACAACAAGTAATTGCCCAATACGGTGCAGATACAGTGCGTTTATTCATGATGTTTACAGCACCACCAGAGCAAACACTTGAATGGTCAGACTCAGGCGTAGAAGGCGCACACCGCTTCTTAAAACGTGTATGGAAATACGCAGTAGACGTTAAAACAGTTGGTTACCAAGCACTTGATAAATCGGCGCTTACTAACCCGCAAAAAGTACTTCGTCGTGAACTACATAAAGCCATTGCTAAAGTGAGCGATGATGTTGAGCGTCGTCAAACGTTTAACACCGCTATTGCTGCCATTATGGAGCTGTCTAATAAGTTATTAAAAGCACCATTAAACGACACGCAAGACGTTGCTATTGCTAACGAAGCGCTTGAAGCATTAATTATTATGCTTGCACCAATTACACCGCATTTATCGCATGAGCTTTGGAAAGAGCTTGGTAAAGAAGGTGAAATTTTAGATGCTGCATGGCCAAAAGTTGACGAGTCTGCCCTTGTTGAAGATGAAAAACTCATCATCGTGCAAGTAAATGGTAAACTTCGCGCTAAACTAACTGTGCCAGCAGATGCAACGCAAGAGCAAGTAGAAGCGCTAGCATTTGCAGAAGCTAACGTAACTAAATTTACTGATGGCGCAACCATTCGTAAAATTATTTATGTACCAGGCAAACTTCTTAACGTGGTAGCTAACTAAATGGTTAGCTTTAACGCCCTTAAAAACACATTAGCCTTAGTGCTAATGTGTTTTGTGTTATCTAGCTGTGGCTTTCACTTAAAAAAAGCCTCTAGCCTGCCTGATAACCTAAAAACGCTCACGCTTAAAGGAGATGACGAAAAATCGACTTTATTTGCAGCTCTTAAAAATGAGCTAAAAGCGAGTAATGTTGAACTAAAACCGTCAGCCAAAGATATTGCACAGCTCTACCTTCGTAAAGAAAGCATTGAACGTCAAACCCTGTCGTTGTTTCAAAATGGTCAGGTTGCTGAATACGAACTTGCTTATGGCGTAACTTACATCGTTAAACGCCCAGGTGAAAAAGCCATTGAAAAACGCTTTGAGCTTTATCGTAACTACCAAGACGACCCTGATCACGCATTAGCTAAAGCAAAAGAACTTGAGCTTCTTATTAGCGAAATTCGTGAACAAGCAAGTCGTCGTATTGTTAGAGAGCTGTCACAACTATAATGCGCTGTTACGCTAATCAGTTAACCAGTGAATTAAAAAAAGGCTTAAAACCCTTTTATTTAGTGTTTGGCGAAGAGCCCTTTCAAGAAGCGCAATGCGTACAACAAATTCGAGATGCCGCCAAAGCCCAAGGCTTTGACGAAGTAATTAAGTTTACTTTAATGCAAGGATTTGATTGGCAAGAAGTTATAGCTCAATATCAAAGTATGTCTTTGTTTAGTGCACGCACGATTATTGAGCTTGATTTAAACCAACAAAAGCCAGGCGTAGTTGGCAGCAACACCTTCAAAAAAGTTATTGAGCTAATAAATCCAGACACACTATTAATTATCAAAGGTGCTAAAGCCAGCCAAGAAGTACAACGCGGCGCATGGTTTAAAGCCTTAGATAAACACGGTGTATTTGTACCTTGTTATCCGCTTGCTGGTAGTCATTTAAAACGCTGGTTAGACGATCAAGTTAATCGCCTGTCTCTTAATATGCAAAACGATGCAAAGGTTAGCTTAATTAACGCCACCGAAGGTAATTTGTTAGCGTGTTTTCAGGAGCTAGAAAAGCTTTCGTTGTTACACGGTAACGCTTTAATAACCCAGCAATTGGTAATGCAAGGCCTGCTTAATCAAGCCAAGTTTGATATTTTTGATTTAAGCGATGCTCTTTTAAATGGGCACGCTAAACAAGCGATTAAAGTACTCAATAAATTAGCCAGCGACAATACCGAAGTAGTGAGTATTTTATGGGCTATAAATAAAGAACTTAACACTTTAATGAGCGTGCAGCTTGGGCTATTAAATGGCGAACCTATTGCTAACTTATTTAAGCAAAAAGCAATTTGGAAAAACCAACAAGGCCCAGTACAAAACGCCATAAACCGATTAAACATCCAAACCCTTGAACATATCAGTAGCGAGCTTGCGTTGTTTGATTCAAGCTACAAGCAAGGCAATTTAATTGCGCCATACCAAGGGCTTGCTCATATTTGCATTAAATTTTGCCAGCCGCTTGATATTCCTATGCCTTGCCACGCACTTAGCTAATTAAGATACTTAAAATGATTGCAATTTTTGGTGGCACCTTCGACCCCGTGCATTTAGGCCACATTAATATGGCCAAGCAATGTGTAAAAGCATTTAATTTAAATACCTTGTACTTTATGCCTTGTGCTTTGCCTGCGCATAAAACCGCGCCTGGTATTAGCACCGAGCACCGTATAAATATGCTCAGTGCGGCAATTGCTCCTTATTCATTTTTTCAACTTGATTTAAGAGAGCTAAATCGAAGCGGCCCGTCGTATTCGTTATTAAGCTTGCAAGAAATAAGAGCTGAGCACCCAACAACACCAATTATCTTTTTAATTGGTATGGACTCGTTTAATAACCTTGATAAATGGTACGAATGGCAAGCCATAACACAGCTTTGCCATATTGTTGTTTACGAACGCCCAGAGCAAACGGTTACCCCTTCTGAGCAACTCAAAAGCTATATGCAACACGCGCAAGTAAATAAGGCGCACGCACTTGAGCAAGCACCAGCAGGTAAACTTTATTTTTTACCTGGGGACATGTTCGACGCTGCTTCAAGCGTGATTCGTGAGCAACTTAAAAAAACCAATAAAAAGAATGAACTATTACCTAAATCCGTAAGTCATTACATTGAGCAACACCAGCTTTATCAAAGTGATGATTAAAACCCCTTAGCGTGTTAAAATGCGCGTTATTAAATTTAATATTGAGACAAAACCTTGGATTCGAAACAACTTCTTGCCTTTGCACTAGATAAAATTGACGATATGAAAGCACGTGACATAGTTCATATTGACGTAAGTAACTCATCAGACATCACAGATTACATGATCGTATGTTCTGGTACTTCTAAACGTCACGTTTTATCAATTGCTGATCATTTAGCAAAAGAAGCTCGTCATGCAGATGCAGAGCCTCTAGGTTATGAAGGCCAAAGCGATGGTGAATGGGCGCTTGTTGATTTAGGTGATGTGGTTGTACACGTGATGCAAGACCAAGCACGTAGCTATTACGATCTAGAAAAACTGTGGGGCTAAACTCCACTATTTTTTAATTGAGCTTGGAAGTAATACGTGAAAATACAAATGATTGCTGTTGGTACAAAAATGCCAGCATGGGTAGAAACCGGATTTACAGAATACCAGCGCCGTTTCCCTAGAGATATGGCACTAGAACTGATAGAAATTCCGGCAGGCAAACGTGGTAAAAATGCGGATATAAAACGTATTTTACACATTGAGGGAGAAAAAACCTTAGCCGCTATTCCTAAAGGCAATCGGATTGTTACACTGGAAGTGACAGGTAAACCACTTGATACCCACCAGCTTGCAAAAAGTATGGAAAAATGGCAACTCGATGGCCGCGATGTAAGTTTGCTTATTGGCGGACCAGAAGGACTTGCTCCAGAGTGCATTGCTGCCTCGGAGCAAAAATGGTCGTTATCTAATTTAACATTACCGCACCCTTTGGTGCGCATTATTGTTGCAGAAAGCCTCTATCGTGGCTGGAGCTTAAATAACAATCATCCTTATCATCGCGAGTAAACCTTGCCATGTTGAAACAAAGACCCACTATTCGTGACCACTCAGCAGAGGCAAATTTATTTGCACGGCGTGCATTTGTGGGTTTTGTATTTGTATTAGGTTTAGTAGCTATTTTGCTTTCAAACCTATATACCATTCAGGTAGAAGATCACCAGGATTACCAAACCCGCTCTAACGACAACCGCATTAAAGTAATTCCTATTGCCCCCAACCGTGGCCTTATTTACGATAGAAACGGTGTACTTCTGGCCGAAAACAAACCCGTGTATAACCTTGAGGTTATTCCTGAAGAGGTGGACGATTTAGCCAAGTCACTTGAGCAGGTTAGCAAAATAATTACTATTACTGATCAACAAAAAGAAGACTTTTTAAAAGACATAAAGCACACTCGCCGTTTTAAATCGCAAGTACTTAAAACTCGTTTAAACGAGTCTGATGTTGCTAAGTTTTCGGTTAATCAGCACAAATTCCCTGGCTTTAGTATTGAAGCCCGCCTAGCCCGTTATTACCCTTACGGCGATACACTCACCCATGCGCTAGGTTATGTAGCCAAACTAAACCGTAAAGAGCTCAATAAGCTTGAGCAAGAAGACCAAGCAACTAATTACCGTGCTACGCACGACATTGGTAAACTCGGTATAGAAAAATATTACGAACAACTTTTACATGGTCAAGTTGGCTCACAGCGTGTTGAAGTAAATAACCGTGGCCGTGTAATTCGCACCCTCAGTCTGACTCCACCACAACCGGGTAGCGATATAGTACTTACCCTTGATATTGGCTTACAACAAATTGCTCAGCACTCTTTAAAAGACATGCGTGGTGCAATTGTGGTTATGGATGCAAAAGATGGCGGTGTATTGGCGCTGTACTCAAACCCAAGCTACGACCCTAATTTATTTGTACACGGTATTAGCAGCAAAGATTATAAAGCATTGCTTAACCCTGACCGTCCTTTAATAAACCGTACTACACAAGGACGATACGCACCGGCCTCTACAGTAAAACCTCACATGGCCATACTCGCGCTTGAGGAAAACATAGTGACAGAGTCAACGTCGGTGTGGGATCCGGGCTTTTTTCAAATTCCTAATGTGGATCACAAATGGCGTGACTGGAAACGCTGGGGACACGGCCATGTTGACGTCTACAAAGCGATTGAAGAGTCGTGCGATACTTACTTTTACGATGCAGCCTATCGCCTAGGTATTACAAAAATTAGTAACTTTATGGCGCGTTTTGGCTTTGGGGATCTATCGGGAATAGATATACACGAAGAGACCACAGCAATACTGCCTTCAAAAGAATGGAAAGAAGGCCGCTTTAAAGAGTCTTGGTGGCGCGGGGATACAATTTCTGTAGGCATTGGACAAGGCTACTGGACAGCTACCCCCATCCAAATAGCAAACGCGACCAATATTTTAGTTAATAAAGGCATAAACCACCCACCACATTTAGCCCAAGTGGCTAAAAAAGAAGATCAAGTTACACAAATTAATGGCGAAGAAAAACCACCTGTTGTATTAAATAACCCAGATAATTGGCGTATCGCGCTTGATGCTATGCACAACACCGTTAAAAAAGTAACAGGTACGGCGCATCGTGCATTTAAAGGCGCTAATTACGACCCTGCTGGTAAAACTGGCACGGCTCAAGTGGTTAGTATTGCTCAAGGTGAACGTTACGATGCAAAATCACTAAAAGAGCGTCAACGAGATAACGCTATATACATTGGTTTTGCTCCGTATGACGATCCTAAAATTGTCGTATCTATTGTGGTAGAAAACACCGGTGGTGGTAGTTCAGTAGGCGCCCCTATTGCGCGCCAATTAATGGACTACTATTTTGCAGCTAACCCTATTGAGCCTGCAGGGAAACAACAATAATGACTGCATTACACGATAAACGCTCTATTTGGATGCGTATGCACCTCGATTTGCCATTACTCATTGCTTTATTAGTTATGATGGCTGGTAGCATTAGCATTGTTTACAGTGCCAGCGGCCAAGATACCGCAATGATGATTCGCCACATGACTCGTATGGGCGGCGCAATAATTGGCATGGTAATACTTGCCCAGTTTTCACCTGCTACGCTCAAGCGTTTAGTTATTCCGCTTTATTGCGTAGGCTTACTTATGTTGGTTGGCGTGCTTTTATTTGGCGTAAGCTCCAAAGGTGCACAGCGCTGGTTAAATCTAGGGATCACCCGATTTCAGCCATCAGAATTAATGAAGCTCGCGGTCCCTATGATGGTTGCTTGGTATATAGGACGTAATAACTTACCACCTCGCCCGCTGCATTTAATTATTGGCTTTGTAATAGTTATGTTGCCTACGCTATTAATAAAAGAGCAACCCGATTTAGGAACCTCAATATTAATTGCAAGTTCTGGGGTTTTTGTATTGTTTTTATCGGGCTTGAGCTGGCGTTTAATTGGCTTTTTAAGCTCTGTAGTGGGGCTCGCTGCTTGGCCGTTTTGGCATTACGGTATGCACGATTATCAAAAACAGCGCGTACTAACCTTTTTAGACCCTGAGAGCGACCCGCTTGGCTCGGGGTATCATATTATTCAATCTAAAATAGCTATTGGTTCGGGTGGTATAGAGGGCAAAGGCTGGTTGCAAGGTACGCAATCGCAGCTCGAGTTTTTACCAGAGCGCCATACCGATTTTATATTTTCGGTTTTAAGCGAAGAGTTTGGGTTATTTGGTGTATGTGTACTGCTCAGCCTGTACTTATTTATTATTGGCCGAGGTTTATACATTGCTGTAAATGCGCAAGATGCATTTGGTAAGTTATTAGCCGGCGCCCTAACGCTCACATTTTTTGTTTATATTTTTGTAAATATTGGCATGGTTTCGGGCTTGCTGCCTGTTGTAGGTGTACCGCTTCCACTAATTAGTTATGGCGGCACATCAATGGTGACGTTAATGGCCGGATTTGGCATTATTATGTCGATTGCGACAGATAAAAGGATGCTTTTAAAATAATGCGACACTCAACTAAGCTTTTATTTATTACATCATTAATGCTGCTTTTAAGTGCATGTAGTAGTGCCCCTAGTAGCCGCTACAGTATGCGCCATGACGCAGCCCCACTTAGAGCCCCTACAACTCTTGAGATGCAAGATGCGGTTGTAACACAAGTAACAAAAAGTGCCAGTGCGAGTCGCCCTTATGAGGTTTTGGGTAAGCGATACAGCCCAATGCTTGATGAAACAGGTTATGAAGAAGAAGGGATTGCATCATGGTATGGCCGAAAATTTCATGGCTATCACACTTCAAATGGCGAAACATACGACATGTTTGCCATGACTGCGGCTCATAAAACACTGCCACTACCGAGCTTTGTGCGAGTAACAAACACAGCTAATGGCAAATCAGTTATAGTACGTGTTAATGACCGAGGCCCGTTTCATGATGATAGAATTATAGATTTATCTTACGCAGCTGCTTACAAACTTGGCTACTACAATCATGGTACAGCCAAGGTTAAGCTAGAGGCTATTACGCTTGCAGGATCAGCTGCGCGACAAACGTATATTCAAGTAGCAGCAGGTAGTACAATTGCTAATATAGAAGCGCTTGCCAGCACACTACGCGCACAATATAAATTACCAACAAATATCGTGCAGAAAGACGCTATTTACAGGTTGCATTTAGGGCCAATTAAAGACTCCCAACATGCTGACCAGGTATTAAAAAAATTAAAACAAAATCAATTTCAAAACGCGTTCTTGCTTTACACTCAGTAAGACCTTTAGAATGGCATAACGCGAATTTTTAACTTTAACCATTAATGAGTATGATGAAATCTATTAAACATAAAATCCTCAAAGGTGTATGCGGCTTAGTTTGTACAGCCGCCGTATTTTCAGCCAGCGCCCAAATTATTCCGGCACCACCTCAAATTAATGCAAAAGGTTATTTTTTAGTAGACTTTACAACAGGTAAAGTAATTGCTGAGGGTGAAGCAGATACACAACTCGCACCTGCAAGCTTAACTAAAATGATGACCAGTTATGTAATTGGCACCGAAATTAACGCAGGTAATATTGCACCTACCGATATGGTAACGGTAAGTGAAAAAGCATGGGCTAAAAACTTTCCTGAATCATCTAAAATGTTTATTGAAGTAGGTAAGCAAATTAGTGTTGATGAGCTTAACCACGGTATTATTATTCAATCAGGTAACGATGCGTGTGTAGCAATGGCTGAACACATTGCGGGTAGCGAAAGCGCCTTTGCTGATTTGATGAATGCCCACGCTGCTAAATTAGGTATGAGTAATAGCCACTTTATCAACAGCCACGGCCTTGATACTAACGAGCACTACACAACACCACGCGATATGGCAACGCTTGGCGCTGCACTTATTCGCGATGTACCAGACGAGTACGCACTTTATAAGCAAAAGTCATTTACTTACAACGGTATTAAACAGTACAACCGTAACTCATTATTATGGGACGAAAGCCTAGATGTAGACGGTATTAAAACGGGTCACACATCAGAGGCAGGCTATAGCTTAGTTACTTCTGCAACTAAAAACGATATGCGTTTAATCGCTGTTGTTATGGGCACATCAAGTGAACGTGCTCGTAAAGTAGAAAGCAAAAAGCTACTTAACTACGGATTTCGCTTTTTTGAAACAATTACACCTTACAAAGCTGGCGATAGCTTTGCAGAGCAACGTATTTGGATGGGTAACAAAGAAAACGTATCGTTAGGTATTTTAGAAGATACGCCAATTACTATTCCACGCGGTCAACATAAAAACTTAAAAGCTAACTTTGAGCTAGATAATACACTTGAAGCACCGCTAGCTAAAGGCACAAAAGTAGGCACACTATTCTTACAACTAGAGGGTGAAGACATTGCACAATACCCATTAGTAACACTTGAAGAAGTTGAAGAAGGCAGCTTCTTTAGCAAAATTTACGACTACTTACGCTTACAAATTATGTAAACGTAAAAATAAACCCACAGTTGTTGGGTTGTTAAACAAAGCGCCTCTGTTATGAGGCGTTTTTTTTTGCTTGAAAAATGCTAGAATGCGCCCCATATATGCAACACTGCTAATTGCCTATCTGTATTAAGCCTCGAGCTTTGCATAGAGTCCACACTTTTGTATGAGGAGTCACCGTCGTGGTTCAACCTGTTAAAGATACTAAATTTGATGAGTACCTAGAGTACCCTTGCCCATTCACATTTAAAATTATGGGTTTAGCGAACGTTAATCTAACAGATCAAATTCTAACTAAATTACAACCTATTGCTCCGGGTGATTACGCACCAAAAGTAAAACCTAGCAGCAAAGGTAATTATGAATCTGTTACGCTAGTGGCTACGGTTACAAGCGGTAAGCACATTGAAGAAATTTACAACGTGATCAGCAATATCGATGACGTACGTCACATGCTTTAAGCCATAGTTGAGATTTGTTGTGAACGAAAACACCTTAATAGTTCGCCAGCTTGGGCGTCAGCGTTATATGCCAATTTGGCAAAAAATGCAGGCTTATACTGATACCCGTGATGACAACTCGCCAGACGAAATTTGGCTTGTTGAACACGACAGTGTTTTTACCCAAGGCCAAGCCGGTAAAGACGAGCACTTGCTCGCCCCAGGCGACATTGAAGTGATTAAAGTTGATCGCGGCGGCCAAGTAACTTATCACGGCCCAGGCCAACAAATGATGTACGTATTATTTAATCTACGTCGTTTAAAAATTGGTGTACGTGAACTTGTTACCTGGCTTGAAGAGTGCATTATTGAATCTCTCGCTGAGTACGGTATTGATGCATATGCAAAAGCCGACGCGCCTGGTGTTTACGTTAACGACAGCAAAATTGCATCATTAGGTTTAAGAGTTCGCCGTGGCTGCTCGTTTCATGGTTTAGCATTAAATGTTAACATGGACCTAAGCCCGTTTTTACGCATAAACCCATGTGGTTATGCTGGCATGAATATGGTGCAAACGAAAGAATTGAATGGTCCTCAAAACCTACAAAGCGCAGGTGAAGGACTGGTAAAACACATGATAAAGAAGCTTAATGCAACACAGGTTAAGCATACTGAAGGGTTTGAAAACGAATGAATAAACCAGTCAAAATGGAACCAGGTGTAAAACTACGCGACGCAGAAAAAATGGCGTTGATCCCCGTTAAAGTTTTACCAACAGAAAAAACTGAAATGTTGCGCAAGCCTGAGTGGCTTAAAATTCGCTTACCAAAATCAACAGAGCGTATAGACGGTATTAAACAAGCAATGCGTAAGCACGGCTTGCACTCAGTATGTGAAGAGGCGTCGTGCCCTAACCTATCAGAGTGTTTTAACCACGGTACAGCAACCTTTATGATTTTAGGTGCTATTTGTACTCGTCGTTGCCCATTTTGTGATGTTGCTCATGGTCGTCCATTAAAACCTGATGCAGCAGAGCCTGAAAAGCTTGCACTAACAATTAAAGACATGAAGCTTAGCTACGTAGTAATTACCTCGGTTGACCGTGATGATTTACGTGATGGCGGCGCACAGCATTTTGCCGATTGTATTCGCGAAATTCGTAAACATAATCCAACTATCACTATCGAAATTTTAGTACCTGATTTTCGTGGCCGTATGGACCGCGCACTAGAGATACTAATCGAGACGCCACCTGATGTGTTTAACCACAACTTAGAAACAGCACCACGTTTATACAAACTTGCGCGCCCAGGTGCTGATTACAAATGGTCATTAGAATTACTTCGTCGCTTTAAAGAAGCTCACCCAGAAGTTAAAACTAAATCTGGCTTAATGGTTGGTCTAGGTGAAGAAATTAGCGAGATAGAAGAAGTACTTCGTGATTTACGTGCGCATAACGTAGATATGCTTACTGTTGGCCAATACTTACAGCCTTCTAAGCATCACTTACCAGTTAAACGTTACGTGCCACCAGCAGAGTTTGATGGCTTAAAAGAGTATGCCGATGAAATTGGCTTTACTCATGCAGCCTCTGGCCCGTTTGTTCGTTCAAGCTATCATGCTGACCAACAAGCCGCTGGTAAAGAAGTAAAATAATTACTTTTTAACGCGTAATAAAAAAGCCCTTAGCAATTAAATTGTTAAGGGCTTTTTTATAGGTATTCTTCATCCATTCTTTCGGCTACTTTGTTAAAACGCCTTTTTTAATCACAAAATCAGTAAATCGTACCTGCTCTTCATCACCCCGAAGGCTACCGGTTTCTACTATGGAGCGATAAATTCCCCACTTAGGGCGAGCAAAGTCATCATCGCTGAAACCACGCCACATATCTATGTTTTACTCGCTTATATTAAATAGCTCTTCGTTGTCACTTAAGCGGCTTAGGGTCATATCAAACTGCCCTCTTCGCTAAAAGTAGCTTGAACAAATACCGCTACCCATTCATCAATAATATGCTCAACATCTTGATGATTCCCGCTATACATGTCGGGTGATTCAATCGAACCTTCACTAAAAGCATTTTCTATTAACGTATAAGCACTTAGCCCTGTATTGATACCATCAGCATTCAGCTTTGTCTCTTTGTTTACTAAAAAATCGTCAGAGCGTGCAACTCCTATAATTGTTATAGACACTTTAGCTGTCGTGTCATCAGCCGATGTTACAGTTACTTTATCGGTTTGTGCATCTGTTATAAATAGCTCACCTGTAATTGCAATTTCTCGATTGCTTTCAATATTTACAACTGTTTGAGCGCTAATTACTACGGCGCTCTGCGCTGCTACCAATGCATTTACAGGCTGACTGTTTGATCCTGAGCTGCCGCAACCTACAACTAAAAAACCTATAAAACAAACAGAAAAAATAGTTATAACACGTAAGCCAAATTTTGACATAAAGCACAACCCGAGTTAATTAAATGTAAATAAATTAGCGTGTAACTTACCAATTATTTGTTTTAATAACTAAATCTTTATTACCAATAGGGCTTTATACTTTTAGGCTTAACTACTATATAAAAGCAGCTTTAAATGAGAGGGTAAAAATAAAATTAGGCTAAAGCTAAGTTACTTGAGATAATCATTACTGAACCCATTATTTAGGTTAAATATGAAATTATTAGTTCGTAACTTGTCTCGCGCTACTACCGAGCAAGAACTTCGTACGTTGTTTGCAGCTCACGGTAAAGTGACTACTTGTAACTTAGTACTTGATAAAGAGACTGGCCAGTCAAAAGGCTTTGCCTTTGTAGAAATGCCAAACGACATAGAAAGCAAAAGCGCTATTAAAGCACTCAATCAACTAAGCGTTGATAAAAGTAAAATCCGCGTAAAATACGCAGATGAGTAATTAGCTGCTTGCTATATATGATTAAAACCAGCTATTTGCTGGTTTTTTATTTTTTCCATTAAGGTTTTGAGCTTGAGACCATAAAGTTAAACCTGCGCTGGCTTGCCACATCTATCTTATTGAAGTAAACACATTAAAGTTCGACATCACAACTGCTATTCATTTATATTAAAAGCCTATTTTAAAAAATAAAATGAAGACTATGGCCTCTACACTTTTAAAAAGCGCTAGCCTAAGCTTGCTAGTTGCACTCTTTGGCTGCTCAGAGCCTGCTAACGAACACTCTCCTCTAGAAACACCCTCTGGCGTGAGCCTAAATAACGTTAAACAGCATATTAAAACGTTAGCCTCTGACGACTTTCAAGGTCGCGGCCCGCTTACTCAAGGTGAAGTAAAAACAGTAGGTTACTTAAGCGAGCAATATAAAGCGCTTGGTTTAACAGGTGCTTATAAAGGCAAATACTTACAGCCGGTAAAAATGGCGATGGTGACGGCTGATCAAAATATGCAGTTAAATGTGGCTGATTTAAGCTTTGTTGCGGGTAAAGACTTTACCGCACGTACCGAGCAGCTACAGCCAGTGATAGATGTGCGAAGCTCTGATATTGTATTTGTGGGCTATGGTATTAATGCACCTGAATACAACTGGAACGATTACGAAAACATTGATGTTGAGGGTAAAACAGTTATCGTATTGGTGAACGACCCTGGATTTGCTACTCAAAATGATGCGCTATTTACGGGTAACGCTATGACCTACTACGGTCGCTGGACTTACAAATACGAAGAAGCCGCACGCCAAGGTGCCAAGGCGGTATTTATTGTCCATGAAACAGCCCCTGCCGCCTACCCTTGGGGCGTAGTTGAAAGTTCAAACACAGGTACTAAATATACCTTAATGGATGACAATTTAAACGCCTCTAAATTACCTGTTATGGGGTGGCTAACTCTTAATTCTACTGAGCAAATTTTTAATGCTGCAAAACTTAACTATCAAGATTTAAAACAAAGCGCTCTAAATAATGACTTTAAAGCCACACCACTTAATTTAAAAGCGAATCTTTCGTTTAAAAACGAAGTATCGCATGCCAAATCACATAATGTAGTTGCGCAAATTACGGGTAGCGAAGCACCTAATGAATACGTTGTTATTAGCGCCCACTGGGACCATTTTGGCACTAAACAAACCGATAGCGGCCCTAAAATTTATAATGGTGCGGTAGATAACGCTTCTGGCACAGCTGCAACACTTGAAATTGCACGCATTATGAATCAAATCCACCAGCAAACACCGTTTAAACGCTCAATTATTTTTGCCAACTTTACCGCAGAAGAAACCGGGCTTATTGGCTCGCAAGAATTTGCCTCGGGTGCGGTTGTACCGACCAAGCAAATGGTAGGGCTATTAAACATTGATGGTATGAACGTACTCGATGGTACTGATTATATTTTGCAGTACGGCAAAGACTTATCAACAATGGAAAGCTATTTAGCAAAAGCCGCTAAAGCGCAAGGTCGCGCTGTTAAAATGGATCCTCGCCCGCAAAATGGCTTGTTTTTTAGATCTGATCATTTCTCGCTTTCTAAGCAAGGCGTTCCTAGTTTATTGTTTATGAGCCTTGGCGATACCGACCCCGATTACATTGCGCATAAATACCATAAAGAAGCCGACGATTACTCGCCAAAATGGTCTTTAGGTGGCGTAAAGCAAGATATAGAGCTTATTGTCGATATAGCCTCAGAGCTTGCCAACAATGGCGATTGGCCAAAATGGACTAGTGACTCAGACTTTAAAGCAAAACGCGCACAAGATAAGCCATAGTAACCAAGCTTAGCAGTTTGAGTTTTATATAATAAAAATCCTCCTATTTGGAGGATTTTTGCTTTAAGCGCGCTCGCATTAATAAAGTTTCGGCCTTAGCCCCTAAGTAAACATAAATAGCTAATGCAATTAAAAGCCCTACCACTGCTAACATCATTGCAATAGCTGGCATTAAATATTCAGCCTGCCCTAGCGCTGCCTTAAACATAGTCAATAGCGCTTCAATGGATATAGCGATTAACACAGTAGAGATAAACCGGGTAATGGTGCGCCGTGTTGATGAATGCCTAAAAATATCCTTGTGCATTAAAATTTCTTCTTCAAGTATCGTTTTACCTAAATCAAATACTGCTAACGCAAGCGTGATATAAATAATGATACTAAAGGGCTCTAAGGGATCTGATGATGTGTCTACATGAGTTAATAATGCATATATATCGCTAAAAACAATGTTTAGCAAAAATAACACAAGGCCAAATAAGCATGCCACAATAACACCGTACCCTGCTTTAAAGTAAGGTGACATATTAGCGCGTGCAGTATCCCCCATAATAAACTCTATAAGCTGCGTTAAACTTACATCAACCACTAAATAGTGTTGATTATTAATAGGTTTTTTAAGCTCTTTAATTGCCGATATACATAAATGATGCGTTGCAATCGAAATGTAAGGGTCGGTAAAGCACACAGCATCATTCGCTTTTGATTGCAAGAAGTAGGGCCGCTCACTTAAATCTTGTTGATTCCCGCTTGTGCCTAATTTTTTTGCATACGCGCGTTTAAAACATACATTATTGCCTTGCTGCAAGCCTTGTTCATTTAAGCAATATTGTAATTCTAAAAATGGATACTGCTTTACAAGATAACGAGTATCTCGCTCTTTAGTTAAGCCATCTTCAATACTCATTAAAATTGATTCGAGCAAGCTATGTATTACATGCTCATACTCGTGGTAGCGCTCTACACTACTTATATAACTCATTCGCGCCATATTTTTACACTCATAGATTAACTCTGTAAGTAGCTAAGCAAGTTTAAAACCAAGTATTAAAAGCAAACATATTCAATAACTTATATTTTAAATAAGCTAAAGGTTGCACTCCTTTGGTGACAAATCAGCTTAAATTCTTCTTTCACGCACAAAAAAGCAGCTTAGTATTAATTACTTAGCTGCTTTGTGAGTATGACCGGTTAGGTTTTTAATGCGCTTAATATAGGCTAATTATTGAACCTTTGAAAACTCTTCTTTAGATAACTCGCCATTTCCATCTGCGTCTAATTGATCAAATAACTGCACTAGTTGAGAATTAACTTTTGCTTCTGTTTTGCTAATAACACCATCGCCATCAGCATCAAAAGAGCTAAAATCTACCGCAGCAAAGGCCGCTGAAGAAGAAACAAGTGCCGCAAGAGCTAGCGTTTTATGTAGTGTTTTCATAATCATTTCCTTAGGCGTTAAGCCTGATTAATGGGTAAGAAGTCCTTTTCGAAGATCCTTTAGGAGTCGATTTTGTATAAATTAATATTCAAAAAAATCGTTTTCAGTTAGGCCATCATGACTTTGCATATTTAGTTGTTCCATCAATTGCTTTGTTTGCACTTCGTCTTGAGATTGTAAAGCCTGCTCGTGTGCATCGAGAGTTTTAAAATCTGTATTTGCAAATACCACTGATGATGAAACCAGTGTTAAAAGAACGAGGGCTGATTGCAGCTTTGTCATAATTAAATCCTTCAATTACATGCAAAATCTAAATAGCTCTAAAAATTTGCTCTATGTTGGTCACTATTCACTTCCTGGTTATTCTTTTTAATAGGCTCCCTTGCCTATTTAGGTTGTCTTTGGCAACTCAGAATTTAGATCACATCATAGAGCATTAGCTGGTTTTAACTTATGCCTTTGAAAACTCATCTTGTGATAACTCACCGTCTTGGTTTGTATCAAGTTCTTCAAATTGGCCTAAAAGTTCTGCATCTACTGATGCTTCGGCTAGGCTAACTGCGCCATTACCATCTGTGTCTAACGTATCAAAATCTGTTGCTGCAAAAGCCGCTGATGAAGAAGCTAAAGCCATTAGTACTAATGTTGACTGAAATGTTTTCATAATCGTATTCCTTCATTGGGTTGTTGCGATTAAGGCCTGAGGCTTTCATCACGTTTTGCTAATTACATCTTAGGTATAACAACTTCGATGCCATGTTTTATTTTTTATTTAAAAACATATAGTTAAGCTTAAAATGTATCGGCAAAGCATTATGATGGGAGTAATTTTGTTGCTTTTTAGCAACAGCAGTCAGTATGGTTATAAATATATCAATTTAATCAATAAGTTATAATTAATAAAAAAGACACACAAAAGCTAATTACAAACTAAAACCAATAATTTGATGGTTATGAGAATAAACTTAATATGAACAGAAAAATAAACAGGGTTTAAAGCACAAAGCTAAAAAATTTAAGCCTTTGAAATAAATGAGTTTTAAAATAATTTAAAAATATTTTATCGTGATTTTAAAAAATATTTAGAAAAACATGGTTTTGTTGCCAAATGGCGAATTTTATTATGGGCGCTGTATTTAAAAGAGAAATTTGCAAAGCCTAAGACCTATTAAATCCTCTTTAACATTATGTTTTTTGGAGGGAGTTTAAATGCAGTACCACCGGTAAAAGCCTTTACTCAGTGGCTTTGCTTATACAAAAAATGTAAAAGTTGAATGCATGGAAGCTATTTCCAGCCTTGGCACCACTTTTGAGCGTCTTTTAAATCGCGCCAACTAATTGGGTATTGGTTTTTAGAAAATACCGACTCAGTAACGCACGCAATTACATTAGCATCTTCGTCGTATTCAACTTCGACAATAATAAAGTGTTTTTCTTTATTGATGGCTGGTGTTGCGGTCCATTTACTATTGAGTAGTTTTTTAGGGTTTAATTTATTCATAACTTTAAATAATCGTTTTTTTAGTTATACGGCCTAACCCAATGTTTAGCTCAACAAATAGCTAGGCCGTATTTATATTACTTAGCTAGGCTTAAGTTACTCAGCAATCAACTTACCTTTATACATTTGCATTTGGCAATGAAAGTCGTATTCGCCAGCCTTAAGTGCAGGTAAGGTGATTTTATTATCATCTCCCATTGCCAAGCTTTTGCTTATATCAAGCGCTGGAAATACAACAGTTTCAGCGCACGGCGCGCTGTCTTTTCTATTAAAAGTAAGCGCTACTTGTTTATTTGCCGCAACTTTTATATTGCCAGGCTGGTACACGCCGTTATCTACTACTATGGTGACTGCATTGTCATCAGTTTGAATTTGCTTTGGTTTATATAACCAAAACCAGTAAATAATAGCAGCTATTAAAATGGCGCCGAGTATATTAATCATCAACATAATTTACTCCCTAAGATTTATTAGGCTTAAAAAAGCGTAAGCGATTAGCGTTAGTAACCACCGTTAACGATGAAAGCGCCATAGCGGCTCCCGCTACCACAGGGTTTAATAACAAGCCAAAAAATGGATAAAGCACGCCTGCCGCAATAGGAATACCCGCTACGTTATATATAAAAGCACCGAACAGGTTTTGCTTAATGTTACCAATAGTTGCACTGCTTATCGCTATTGCATCAGCTAGGCCATGGAGTGAGCCTCGCATTAACGTTATATCGGCACTTTCTATAGCTACATCGGTGCCAGTACCAATTGCAAAGCCTACATCCGCCTTAGCAAGCGCAGGTGCATCGTTAATACCATCGCCAGTCATACCAACAATCTCGCCTTGTTGCTGTCGTTTACTCACTTCGTTTACTTTGTCCTGTGGCAAAACTTCAGCTATGAAATCATCTATTCCTACTTTTTTGGCAACCGCTTGTGCTGTCGCTTTGTTATCCCCTGTTAGCATGACAAGGTGAATACCTTTATGTTGTAGTCGTTTTATTGCCTCAGCAGAGTCTTCTTTTATCGGATCCGCCACCGCAATTAACGCTGTTAGCTGGTTATCACAAGCAAAGTACATGGGTGTTTTAGCCTCTTTTGCAAACCTGTGCGCTTGCTCAGTAGCCTCATCAACAGCAATCTCGTATTTATCCATAAGCGCTTTATTACCAAATAACAAAATTTGCCCATTCACCTTACCGCTTACACCTTTACCGGTAATGGCGTCAAAATCAGTCGCTTTACTCAAGGTTATGTTTTGTTTTTTAGCATGCTGCATAATAGCCTCTGCCAGAGGGTGCTCAGAGCTACTCTCTAGGCTTGCAACTAGCTGCATAACGTTGTTTTCATCTGCACTATTGAACGTAACAACATCTGTTACTTGTGGGGCACCTTGCGTGATAGTGCCGGTTTTATCTAAAATCATGGTGGTTATTTTAGAGGTGGTTTGCAGAGACTCGCCATTACGAATCAAAATACCCGACTCAGCCGCTTTACCAACGCCTACCATTACCGACATAGGCGTTGCTAAACCAAGCGCACACGGGCACGCAATTATAAGCACAGTGGTAAGCGCGACCACTGCATAAGCAATTGAAGGCTCTGGGCCAAAGTTTAGCCATGCGAGCGCAGCCAGTATGGCAATAATCATCACTGTGGGTACAAAAATACCCGAAATAACATCGGCTAAGCGCCCTATTGAAGGCTTTGAGTTTTGTGCCCGTTTTACCATATTAATAATATTGGCAAGGGTGGTTTCGTGGCCAACATGCGTGGCTTCAAATAATAAAGTGCCACCTTTATTTATGCTACCAGCAACAACTTTATCATCGGCTTGTTTGCTTATAGGCATAGGCTCACCTGTCAGCATAGACTCGTCAACACGACTACTACCTTCAAGTACATTGCCATCTACCGGTATTTTTTCGCCAGGACGTACGCGTACGTGATCGTTTTTTTGCACATCGTTTATATCAATATCTTGCTCTTGCCCCTCGCGTACAACACGCGCAGTTTTAGCTTGCAGACCAATTAAGCGCTTAATCGCTTGTGAGGTGCGCCCTCGAGCTTTTACTTCAAAGGCAAGGCCTAAACTAATTAAACCGATGATCATCGACGATGCTTCAAAATATACGTGCCGTGCTACCTCAGGTAATAAACTAGGTGCAATTACCACAAACATTGAATATAACCATGCGGTGCCTGTACCGAGTGCTATTAACGTATCCATATTTGCCGCATGGTTTTTAAATGCCTGCCAGGCACCTTTATAAAACTGCTTTCCCGATACCGCCATTACCACAAGGGTAATAATGCCTACAACAAACCATGCAATACGCTGCGTTGTTGTTGATACGCTCATATCAAAAATAAGGCCATAAACCATTAAAGGTACACCTACACCTAAGGCAAGCATCATATTTCGCATGAGCTTTTTATAGTGCGCATCATCCGACTTTGCTTTTTCGTCAAGGGCGTCTTGATCAGACTTATTACTCATAGGTTTTGCGCCATAGCCTATGTTTTCAACCGCTTTTATCAGTGCGCTTTGCCCAGCGCTTCCCTCTACTCGTACTGTGCGCTCTGCAAAGTTCATTTCAACATTATTTGCACCTTGTACGCTTTTTAGGGCTTTTTCTATTTTGGCAACGCAGCTGCCACAATTGGCACCTTCAATTATAAAGTTTAGTTCGGTGTTTTTGCTGTTACTCATCACACACCTCTGTTGTTACAAGATTTGGAATAGGATCGACAAATGTCTCTATTAAACTACATACATCACTTGAAACAGCGCCATCGGCAGATACATCCCATTGTTTTAATGCAGATTGCATGCGCGTACGTAACTTGAGCGTTTCTTGAAACAGCGCTTCTGTTTCTTCTAAACGCTTAGCTATAATCTTACGCGTAAGTGGGCATGGGCAATTACCTTGCTCTGATTCACTAATAATGTGTTGCACATCTTTTAAAGAAAACCCCAATTGGCGGGCGCTTATTATAAATTGCAAACGTTGTTTATCTGCCTTGGTATATTGCTGGTACCCATTGCTTTCACTACGTATTGGGTTTAAAAGGCCCAAACGGGTGTAGTGACGCACCGTATCAGGGGTTACATCCATTTGCTTGGCTAATTGTTTTACATACATAATTTAGCTCCAACGTATTTCAATACCTACCACTATAAACCTAGGTGTTACACACAGGTCAATACATTACTTTAGTTAAACATAATTTAAATTTACTGAGGCTGATTGAGTAAAATAAATACAAACACATTAAGTGCAGCGACTAGATAAAAAATTGAAATATTTATGAATTTTCTTGTTAGGTTTTGCATAATTTTTATGCTCGGTACACGCAGTTACGCCCTAAAAGCACGAAATAATACTCACAAATTGAACAAAAAAGCCGAATAAATAAATTATTCGGCTTTTTAGCTACATCAACATGCTTAATCATCTTCTATATTATCAAGCCCTTTAGTTCCTTCTTTAGCTTTTAATTTATGATGAATAGCGGATTTAATTAACATATAACCACTGATGGGCGCTGTTATTAATAAAAATATAGTGATCAGTATTTCTTTAACACTCAATCCTGTTTTAGAGTTAGCAAAAAACACCATTGCTGCAATTAATATACTCGCCATACCTAGCGTTGTAGCTTTTGTTGGACCATGTAAACGCATAAAAAAATCAGGCAGCTTTATTAAGCCCATCGAGCCTATTAAAATAAAAGCGCCGCCAAATAAAAGTAATATCGATACCACCCATTCGCTTATCATTATAATACCTTATTCAATTATGTCGCCGCGCAGTAAATACTTACATACTGCAACCGTACTAATAAACCCAAGCATTGCTATTAATAATGCAGCTTCGAAGTAAAGACCTGTCCCCATGCTAATACTATATAAAATAATCAACGCAATAACGTTTATATACATTGTATCAAGTGCTAACACTCTATCCGGTACAGATGGGCCAATAATAAGTCGCCATAAATTAAGTAATAGCGATATGCCTATCATTGAAAAAACAATGAGTAATACAATTTCTAACATTGAAATATCTCCTTTAATGGAGCTTCATAGCGTTGTTTAATTAATTTGATAAGTGCCTCTTCATCTTTTAAGTCGAGCACATGTATTAGCAGGTAACGTTGTGATGGTTCTTCACCTTCGCTAAGTGATTCAGGTATAGGATACACCTCAGCACTAACCGTACCAGGCGTTAACGACACACAGCTTGCAAGTATTGTAATTGGCATATCGTGAGTTAAATCAATAGGCACTTTTACAAAAGCGGGTCGCAATTTTTTAGCGGGGCCAATAATTAATAGCGCAACTTGCAAATTAGCAACAACAATATCGTACAACACAATAAGCAACTGCTTTAATGCTAACCCAGGCTTTAATATTAATGGCTGCGGATCTCGCAAAGAAAAACTAAGTAGTGGTATAAATATCGCAAAAAAAGTTGCTAAAACTAAATGCCCCGGTGAAACACTATTATTTAGCAGTAGCCATATTAAAAATAAAAATAAGCTACGAAATGGTGTAGGTAACCAACGATAACGGGCTTGTAATCTCATTACTTACCTCCTCTAATAACCGCGCTAATACCGCCACTTATATCATGCAATTGGACCGCTGCATCGTGCATATAATCGCTCATTGGGCCACCAAATATTACCAACAAAGGCGAACAAGCCAATAATCCTACAATAACAACAACCTGAAGTGGGTGTGCATTTTCATCATCACTGTTGTCACTCTTTTTATCTTTTTGCTCCCAAAACAAACTTGTACCCGCTCGCGATAGTGCAATTAATAATACAAAACTGGTAATTAAATATACAGGCCAAAACAACAAGGCTTGCTCGCTATTTAATGTTGCTTTGAGAATCCATATTTTACCTACAAAACCTGAAAGAGGTGGCATACCTACAACGGTAAGAGCTGCCATAATAAAACAAGCACCCAGTAAGTAAGGCTGTTTAACAGCGCGGCCTGCGACTAAACGGTCACCCACTTTACCTCTTTGAGTAGCAATTAAATCTGCCAATAAAAACAAAGCAGCACAAACAAGTGTAGAATGTACTAAGTAATATAATAATGCGGCAGTCGCCGTTACATTTTGCAGAGCTATTAACGCCACTAACGTCCCCACTGATACCACAACTAAATTAGCCGTTAGCTTACGTAGGTCTTGCGCCGCTAACACACCAATTGCACCAACTATGATTGTTGCAATAGCTAAGCCCCAAAGCCAAGACTGAGCCATGTGCTCAAGCTCTCCTGCCTGCTCGCCAAAAATAACCGTGTACACACGCAACATGGCGTAAACACCCACTTTGGTCATAATTGCAAATAGTGCAGCAACTACTGGTTTTGCGCTCGCATACGTATTTGGCAACCATAAATGCAGCGGTAAAAGCGCACCTTTAAGCGCAAATACCACCAACAATAATAAGCCACCGGCCTTTGCTAAATACACATCGTCGCCTGTAAGCAGCGACACTTTTTGTGCCATATCGGCAATATTTAATGTACCTAGCACGCCGTATAAAATGCCCAAACCGATTAAAAATACACTGGAGCCTACCAGGTTTAATATTACGTACTGAAGTGCGGCGCGGGTGTTTTGCTTATCACCAGCATGCATGAGCAATGAATATGATGCGATAAGTAGTACTTCAAAAAATACAAATACGTTAAACAAATCCCCTGTTAAAAAGGCACCGTTTACGCCAAGTATTAAAAAGTGGACTAAAGGATGAAAAAAGTTACCTTTTGCGTCATCACCCGCACAGCCATATAAAACAACACCTAAGCCAAGTAACGATGTCAATGTAACTAACAATGTAGACAGCATATCGGCAACAAGCACAATACCAAAAGGTGCAGACCAGTTACCTATTGCGTAGACATTGATACCCGAATCATAAACATGTAGTAAAAGCAGTACACTGGTTATAAAAGTAATGATTGCCATAATGGATGAAGCAATACGACGAATTTGTAAGCTTTTACCGCACGGTGGTAAAAGCAGAATTACCGCAGCAAGCATTGGCAGTAAAATTGGTAAAGAAGCTAAATGCTGAATCATTTTTGCTCCTTATTATCTGTTGTACTTTTGATAACATGCCCATCTACATGGTCACTGCCTAAATCGGCTCTACCACGTATAGCCAAAATAACCACAAACGCTGTCATCGCAAAACCAATAACAATCGCTGTAAGTACTAAGGCTTGAGGTAATGGATCGGCATATTCAGTGCCCGTACCAAGTACGACTGCTTTATTAATTGTTAAACGCCCGGCAGAAAACAAAAATAAATTAACAGCGTATGAAATCATAGTAAGACCCAGCACTACAGGGAATGTGCGAGCTCTTAGCAGTAAGAAAATACCGCAGCTGACTAATACTCCAACGCATGACGCGTACAATAATTCCATTAAATATTTACCTCTTTTTTCTGGGTATCAGCGGTCATGTTACCAAGGCTTGCTAAAATCATTAATGTTGCACCTACCACTGTGAGGTAAACACCTAAATCAAATACAATTGCACTTGCAAGCTCTGTCTTACCAATAAATGGAATATCAAAATAATCAAACCATGTGGTTAAAAATGGTTTATCAAAAAACCAACTTCCTACACCAGTGAACAATGCAATACCAATTCCTGATGCGATAATTTTGCGATAATTGACAGCAAATCGTTCACTTATCCACGCCGAGCCATGTGCCATATACTGTAATATAAAGGCGATAGATGTCACCAAGCCTGCGATAAAGCCACCGCCAGGTAAATTATGACCACGCAAAAAAATGTAAGCTGATACAAGCAAAGCAAGTGGCAATAAACTGTGCGAAATACTCGCAAGTAAAATAGGATGGCGTTCTCTTGCCCAAGGGCGGCCTTCACCATCACTTGCAGGCATAAATAATGGAATTCGTGAAAGTACTTTATATATTCCCAGCGCTGCAATACCTAATACGGTTATTTCACCAAGCGTGTCAAAGCCCCTAAAATCGACCAAAATAACGTTTACCACATTGGTACCGCCACCACCGGTTTTGGCATTCGCTATGAAGAAATCTGAAATAGACTCAAGTGGGCGAGTGAGTAGCGCATAACAAATACTTGCAACCACTACACCCAACGTCGAAGCAATGCCTAAGTCACGTAAAACCCGCAACGAGCTTGATTCTTTAGGTGTATGTTGCGGTAAAAAGAACAAGGCAAGCATAAGTAAAATAACCGTTGCAACCTCTACAGTTAATTGCGTAAGCGCCAAGTCAGGTGCTGAAAAGCGAGTAAATGCAACAGATACAAGCAGCCCTACAATAGAGATCATTAATAAAGCAACCACGCGCGATCTATGCCAAATAACCGTGGCTAGAGCGCCTATTATTAATAAACCAGCGCCAATAGCGTTGTGCACATCCACAGGTGTTCGCGCCATGGTGCCAGCTAATGCTTGCATTTCAAATAGCGGCCAGCCGGCACACAACAATACAACCCCTAGCATAATAACTAAGTAGCGCTGTAAAGAACCATTTTCAATGTGATTTACCTTTGATTGGCACCATGCTATTACAGACAACACTGCACGTTCAAACGTCTTTTTAGCATTAAATGGCGGTAAAGATGCTTGAAACTGAAATAGGTGTTTTCGATTTATATAAATAAATAAACCACCGGCAACGGCCATAGCACTCATCAGTAATGGTAAGTTAAATCCGTGCCATAAAGCCACTTCGTAATCTGGCATCGCTTTGCCTAATACCGCTGATGATGCTGCTGATAAAATACCACCCACTATAAAGTGTGGGAAAATACCAACCAGTAAACAAATAACAACTAAAATCTCTATTGGTACACGCATATAACGTGGCGCTTCATGAGGTGTACGTGGTAAATCTATTGGGTCGCCATTAAAAAATACATCGTGAATAAAGCGTGCTGAGTAAGCAACCGAGAAAGCACCGGCAATAGTTGCTAAAACAGGTATTAACCACGACATTGAGCCTAATACTTGCTGATGAAGTGTTTCTGCAAAAAACATTTCTTTAGATAAAAAACCATTTAGCAAGGGCACACCAGCCATTGATGCCGCAGCAACCATCGCAAGTGTCGCTGTATAAGGTAAAAATCGCCACATTCCATTGAGCTTACGCATATCACGCGTGCCTGTCTCATGGTCGATAATACCCGTTGCCATAAATAGCGATGCTTTGAACGTAGCGTGGTTAATAATATGAAGAATAGCCGCCACGGTTGCCAATTCAGTATCTAAACCTAATAAAAGCGTGATTAAACCTAAGTGACTAATTGTTGAGTAAGCCAGCAAACCTTTTAAGTCATGTTTGAATAGCGCTATATATGCACCGGTTAATAGTGTAGTTAAGCCGGTTAAGCCAACTAAAAGAAACCACGTATCTGTACCCGACAAAGCAGGATAAAAACGTGCTAACAAAAATATACCGGCTTTAACCATCGTTGCAGAGTGAAGGTATGCACTAACAGGTGTAGGTGCTGCCATGGCATGAGGGAGCCAAAAATGAAATGGAAATTGAGCCGACTTCGTAAAAGCACCAAGTAACACTAATACTAAGGCAACTTCGTACAAATCGTGGGACTGAATTATAGCCTTGCTTGCCAAAATGGTATCTAGATTATAACTGCCAACAATATCGCCTATTAGCATTAAGCCGCCCAGTAGCGCTAGGCCGCCAGCACCTGTTACAGCAAGCGCCATGCGCGCGCCTTTACGTGCTTCTGATTTTTGCCACCAAAAGCTAATAAGCAAAAATGAGCTTATGCTGGTTAATTCCCAAAATAGCCAAAGCTGAATAACGTTATTTGACATAACGATGCCAAGCATTGCGGTCATAAACAGCATTAAATAGCTGTAAAGCTTAGGCATTGAATCGTTTGCATTTAAGTAGTAGCGGGTATATAAAATGACCAGCAGCCCAATACCTAAAATCATGAACATAAATAATAAGCTAAGACCATCCAGCCTAAGTGATAAATCAAGCCCTATAGAGGGGATCCATGATAAGGAGTAACGGATAGTTTCGCCGGCTAAAACGGCAGGTGCATGGTATAAAGTAATGCCCAAAGCAGTCAAAGGAGCAAGCGCGGTTAGGCCTGCGCTTTGATTTCGGGTTAATTTACCTGTGCATGCAGAAATAACACTGCCAATTAAGGATAACAAGGGTATCCAGAGCAAAGTCATAATGTAGGGCCTTTTATTATCATAAGTTTATCAGGGCATCCCTCTTTTGGTGACTTAAAGATGCTTTTACTACCTGTTTTTAAACGACATTAATAACTATAGTTATACTGAAAAACACTGATTTTGTCTACGAAAAGCGACGCTATATGGATGTTTAATAAACAAGATTCAACAAATTAATAAGCCTCTGAGAATCGAATATAATCTAGAGTAACTTCCACTTTTATATAGCTTTATTTGCGAGTGTAAGCGCATAAGCGTGGCATTGTAGTTATTCGCCAGTCATATCTAGATGATTCAACCAAAGTTCCCTGTATTGAGCAGAGAGCCCTAATTGTTGATACTGCATAATAGACCAATTATTGCTGGGTTTATAAGCTACTCCCCCTTTTTGACAACTTTTTGCTTTATGCCAACCTATTGGTGCATCGTCATTGTGAGAAATATATAAATTAGGGGCAACATAGCCACTGAGCCTACATAGCCATGCTTGTTTAGATTGAGATAGAACGTATTCATCTTCAAAGCCACTAAAGTGCATTAATTCATGTAAAAACACGCTGTAATTTGCCTTAGAATTAACGAGCATAGTGCCGTTGCTTACATTTGCCATACCCTGCCTTGGCATCATAATAATAAAGTCGAAGTTTTTAGGGAGTTGTTTTTTGAGCAAAGATGTTTCCCACTGGCACTTTGCCGCTTGATTAGTACTGTGGTTACACTCAATAGTGCCCGCAACATAAATAGGTTTAGAAAAACAAAAAATATTTTCTTTTGGCTCTGGCTGCTTATTATAGGTATTAATAAGCTCAGAAAGTTTATATAAGCCACTACGATGATCGCTCATCGCTAATACATTAAACATACAGTGTGCATCTGGCTTAAATTGATCCTGCAACGATGCATAACCAAGCTTATTTATAAACGTACTTGAAACTCTATTTTGCGGTGTATTTGTTTCAAGTTTTAGATGATTTAGCACATCTCCTGCTGGCAGAGAATTTATGCTCGCGAGTAATTTTAAATCGCTCCACCTAGCTTGCTCAAGCAGATGCTTAGCTAATGTTTTACGCTGCGAAATGGTTAACTCATTTATGCTCGCAAACCAAAACTTCTTTGCCGTATCCCCTTGCTTATCATTTAAAAGCCTCAAAGAGTAAGTGTATTGTGCGATGGGTACTGAATGACGCGCAAGTTTTGCCAAGAGGGCGTTAGGTAGCGCGGCTAAATGGTGTGAAAAATAAGTGGAGAAATTCCAATAACTTTGTAGCACATTTGCTTTGGTGCTTAGTACATTCCAAAAGCCAATTCTGCCATGGTGATTACTTGAGCCTGAAATAATCAGGCTACACAGTAATACACCTATTAACTTAATACGGTTAACTTGCGTCAACACCCGCCATCAACTCAAGTTCTAAACGCGCGTATTTATACTCAATAAACTCATGCACATTGGTAGCAAGTGCGAGTCTAAAGTAATCTGCAGCTAAGTACTCTTCACCCGCTGCCTGATGCATTTTAGCTAAGTAAAAATACGCTTCACATAAACGCTGAGCATACTCCTGCTCAGTTTTAACGCCGTCACTAATACCTGATAAAAAAGCATGTTCACTCATATCACCGGTATAAAGTGATATTAATTGATATGCCCACTGTGACTCATCAAGTGCTGTTGCATTGGTTTTAAGTGACTCCAACGCCTTAACTTTATCGTCTTGGGCGCTTGCTAAGTAAACCCATAAAACACGGTATGGATCGTTTGGAGAGCGCGCTAAAAACTCATCAAAATCGTTTTTAGCAAGGCCTGCTCTATCACCGTAATAAAGAGCAATACCTCTATTTAAATAGGCATACTCGTGCTCTTCATCTAGTTCAAGTGCTGAATCAAAAAACTCATAGGCTTTTTCGTATTGCTGCATCAGCGTATGTTGAATACCTAAAAAGTTATACACCTCAGCTAAATCGGGCTTAAGTTTAACCGCACGGTTGAAATCTATGCGTGAAAGAGTGGTCATGCCTAGGCTATCAAAAAGCACACCCCGGTCATAGTAAAGCTTAGCTTGCTGCTCTTCACTTAAGTCGGCTCTATTTAATAACTCAGAATAACGAGCTATAGCAATTTCACTTCTAAAATCTGAGGCTAAAGGTGCTGTAAAAGGCACATTAACAATGGATGTAGGCTCTGTTTCAGTTGTAGTTTGGCAAGCGCTTAAAGACAAAATAGCAAAAGATGCCAAAGCTAAATGTTTGAGTATCATTAAAATCCTTAATACCAAGATATATCGCGATAAATATAAGACAGACCTTGTCTAGTAAGGTTTCATTAAAGCATAAAAAAAGGGGCTAAACAGCCCCTTTTTTACTATCTAGCTAATATAGCTAGATTAATAAGTTAGCAATTATGCGTCTTTTGACTCATCAGCTGCTGGAGCTGCTGATTCCATTGCTTCTTTAATGCTTAGACGTACACGACCTTGACGGTCAACTTCTAGTACTTTAACTTTAACTTCTTGACCTTCACTTAAGTGGTCAGAAACATTGTTAACACGCTCAGTACTGATTTGAGAGATATGCACTAAGCCATCTTTACCAGGAAGAATGTTTACAAACGCACCGAAGTCTACGATACGTACAACTTTACCTTCGTAGATAGTACCTACTTCAAGTTCAGCTGTTAATTGCTCAATACGGCTAATTGCATTAGCTGCACTTTCGCCATCTGTAGCAGCAATCTTAATAGTACCGTCATCACCGATTTCAATTGTTGTACCAGTTTCTTCAGTAAGTTGACGAATAGTAGCGCCACCTTTACCAATTACTTCTGCAATCTTCTTCTGTGGAATTTGCATTGTGTAAATACGTGGTGCAAACATAGATAGCTCTTCAGAAGGAGCAGAAATCGCTTCGTCCATCACATTAAGAATGTGTAAACGTGCAGCTTTTGCTTGTTTAAGCGCAATTTGCATGATTTCTTGAGTGATACCTTCAATTTTGATATCCATTTGAAGTGCAGTAATACCGTTTGTTGTACCTGCTACTTTAAAGTCCATGTCGCCTAAGTGATCTTCATCACCTAAGATATCAGAAAGAACTACAAAGTTTTCTTCTTCTTTAACTAAGCCCATTGCGATACCCGCAACAGATGCTTTAATTGGTACACCCGCGTTCATAAGTGCTAGTGAAGTACCACATACAGATGCCATTGAAGATGAACCGTTTGATTCAGTGATTTCAGATACCACACGGATTGAGTAAGGGAACTCAGTAAGTGTAGGCATTACAGCTGCAATACCACGTTTAGCTAGGTTACCGTGGCCGATTTCACGACGCTTAGGAGACCCTACAAAACCAGTTTCACCAACACAGAATGGAGGGAAGTTGTAGTTAAGCATAAAGTGGTTTTTGTGTGTACCCGTTAAATCATCGATTAACTGTGAATCACGTTCTGTACCAAGTGTAGCGGTAACTAATGCTTGAGTTTCACCACGTGTAAAGATAGCAGAACCGTGAGTACGCGGTAATACGCCAGTCATTACATCTAGTGCACGAATCATATCTGGTTCACGACCATCGATACGTTTTTCGCCAGCAGCGATACGGCCACGAACGATTTTCTTCTCAAGAGAACCGAATACTTTACCAACTTCTTGCTTATCAAGCGTTTCGCCTTCAGCAAGTTCGCTTGTTAATGCTTCAATTACTGCATCTTTAGCTACGCCAAGTGCTTCTTTACGCGCTACTTTATCTGTAATGCGGTAAGCTTCACCTACTTTTTCAGCTGCAAG
Organism: Pseudoalteromonas sp. MMG007; assembly: GCF_018100985.1. GTDB lineage: Bacteria > Pseudomonadota > Gammaproteobacteria > Enterobacterales > Alteromonadaceae > Pseudoalteromonas. The sequence goes on from NZ_JAGJEI010000004.1 coordinate 101,337, forward strand.
TTCTGCTACTTTTTCTTCAAGCGATACGTTTTTCTCAGGTGCTGACCAATCCCATGTAGGCTTGCCCGCTTCTGCTTTAAATTCGTTAATTGCTGTGATGATAGCTTGAGATTGCTCATGACCATATACAACAGCACCAAGCATAACGTCTTCTGCAAGTACGTCAGCTTCTGATTCAACCATTAGTACTGCGTTATCAGTACCTGCTACAACTAAATCAAGTTGGCTTTCTTCAAGCTCTTTTAGTGTAGGGTTAAGTACGTATTCACCGTTGATGTAACCAACACGTGATGCACCAATTGGACCACTGAACGGGATACCAGAGATAGCAAGCGCTGCTGATGTACCAATCATCGCAACCATATCTGGTTGGATCTCAGGGTTTACAGATACAACAGTTGCAATAACTTGTACTTCGTTAACAAAACCGCTTGGGAAAAGAGGACGAATTGGACGGTCAATAAGACGTGCAATAAGTGTTTCACCGTCGTTAGGACGACCTTCACGCTTAAGGAAACCACCAGGGATACGACCAGCAGCGTACATACGCTCTTGGTAGTTAACTGTTAGTGGGAAAAAATCTTGTCCAGGTTGAGCTTCACGCTTACCAACAACAGTTACTAAAACTGAAGTATCGCCAATGCTTGCTAGTACTGCGCCGTCTGCTTGACGTGCGATTGCACCTGTTTCTAGGGTTACAGTGTGTTGACCTAGTTGAAATTCTTTAATAATTGCTTGCACTTAAAATATTCCTTAAATGTTTTTATATTTCATTAATAAGTGTCATTAAAAGGGCCAATTACAGTACATAATTGTATTCAGTTGGAAATCAATTAAGTACTACAATTGGCAAAATTTTTAATGACTGCAGATAACCTATTCATCTACGCGCATAGTATATACCAAAGCGACGTAAAATTGCGAGTCTACCCCAAGATAAAAGTAATCACTTTAGCCTTATCATTTATCAATTGTTTTATTTATATTTCAAGGCGTTTAAATTGAAGGTATGTTGTCGGGCTACGAAATTTAGGCACAAAAAAAGGAGCTATAAAGCTCCTTTTCTCGTAATCAAGTTCTTAGCGACGTAGGCCAAGCTCTTGGATTAACGCAGTATAACGCGAGATATCTTTACCTTTAAGGTAATCAAGCAATTTACGGCGAGTACTTACTTTACGAAGCAGACCACGACGTGAGTGGAAGTCATGCTTGTGGTCAGCAAAGTGACCTTGAAGCTTGTTGATATCAAAAGTAAGTAATGCTACTTGTACTTCAGGTGAACCAGTGTCGCCTTCTGCACGTGCAAATTTAGCAATGATATCGATTTTTTCTTGATTGCTTAGTGACATAGTAACTCCAAAAATTAAATTTAAAAGGTGTCTTAGCCGATCACTAATTCAGCCAAAACGATTAAGCGGGCGTATTCTACCAACTATGGGAATAACTACAAGCTAATTATACTAAAGATACCCTTAGGGCATTCAATATGGTACTTATTCTGGCTTTTTGTAGTCATCTTGTTGGCTTGCAAGTCCACGTTTAGATTTTAACTGCCCATTTGGATTACGTTCGCCAGTGCCGATAAACACACCATCAGCAAGTACTTTTATTGGACCATCAGGTAAATCTGTTGCTGTATCTACAGCTTGTCCATGACTAAACACCGACCCTTGTTCTTTTGTTATTTCTACAACAGGAAGACCAACTAAAGCAGTGTCCATAGGTAGCAATAACTCATCAAGGTAAGTAGATGGTGCTATTTCTTCATCTTTCGCTTTATCTAACAAGGCTTGCACTTCATCAAGCGTTACCATTTTATCTGTTGGGTAGTGCCCTACAGCTGAGCGATGAAGCATAATAACATGTGCGCCACACCCTAGGTTTTCGCCTAAATCATCAACAATAGTACGAATATACGTACCCTTTGACACATGCGCAGTCATTTGTACTTCGTTAGTTTGCTCATCAAACTCATCTAGCGTTAAACTAAATACGTTAATTTTTCTGCATTTACGAGGTACTTCAATGCCTTCTCGTGCGTACTTGTATAAAGGCTTACCCTCATACTTAAGCGCTGAATACATTGATGGATACTGATCTGATTCACCTAAAAAGGCCGCAATTTCACGCTCTAGCTGTTCATACGTTACGTTTACGTCTTTAGTACTAACAATTTCCCCATCAGAGTCTGATGTTGTTGTACGTTCACCTAATTTAGCGCGTACTACATAGGTTTTGTCTATATCGAGTAAAAACTGAGTGAACTTTGTCGCTTCACCAAAACAAATGGGAAGCATACCTGTTGCTAGTGGGTCGAGTGCACCTGTATGCCCTGCTTTTTGAGCAAAATAAATACCTTTCGCTCGTTGCAGCGCTTTGTTAGACGAAATACCTTCTGGTTTGTTTAACAACAAAATACCGTCAACCGGACGGCCTTTACTGCGTCTTGCCATTAGTCTTTAGTGCCTTCTTCGCTATCTGTTTCGTCATCTACATGCTTAGCATTATCTTCACGAATAACCGAATCTACTAAGTTAGAAATACGCATACCTTCCATAAGTGAGTTGTCTACAACAAACTTAAGCTCTGGCATTATGCGTGCACGAATACGTTTACCTAATAACGAACGGATATAACCCGTAGCTTCGTTAAGTATTTTTGCGCTTTGCTTCGCTGCATTTTCATCTTCAGTATTAAATACTGTGATAAATACTTTAGCGTAAGATAAGTCGCGCGATACTTCTACCGCAGACACTGTCACCATACCTAAGCGTGGATCTTTAATTTCGCGTTGTAAAATTACAGCAATTTCTTTTTGAATTTGCTGAGCAACACGATCAGTGCGAGAAAACTCTCTCATTGCATTTGTCCTAAAATAATAACTTATTGAAATTTAATAATAAGATAATTTAATAATGGATACACAAATGGGGGCTAAGCCCCCATTTACAATCTTAGCTCACGAGCAATTAAAGTGTACGTTGTACTTCAACTGTTTCGAATACTTCGATTTGGTCACCAACGCGAACGTCATTGTAGTTCTTAACGCCGATACCACATTCCATGCCGTTACGAACATCAGCAACATCGTCTTTAAAGCGACGAAGTGACTCAAGCTCACCTTCGTAAATAACAACGTTATCACGAAGTACACGAATTGGCGCACTGCGTTTAACAACACCTTCAGTAACCATACAACCAGCGATAGCGCCAATTTTTGGAGACTTAAATACGTCACGCACTTCAGCAAGACCAATGATCTCTTGCTTAAATTCTGGTGCTAACATACCTGACATTGCTTGTTTAACTTCGTCAATTAAGCTGTAGATTACGCTGTAGTAACGTAGGTCTAAGTTTTCAGTCTCAATTACTTTACGTGCAGATGCATCAGCACGAACATTAAAGCCAACTACGATTGCGTTAGACGCTGCAGCAAGTGTTGCATCAGTTTCAGTGATACCACCAACACCTGAACCTACAATCTTCACTTTTACTTCATCAGTAGAAAGTTTAGTTAGTGAGTCAGAAATCGCCTCGATTGAACCTTGAACGTCTGCTTTAAGTACCACGTTAACTTCAGAAACATCGCCTTCAGCCATGTTAGTGAACATGTTTTCAAGCTTCGCTTTTTGCTGGCGAGCAAGTTTAACATCGCGGAATTTACCTTGACGGTATAAAGCAACTTCACGTGCTTTACGCTCATCTTTAACTACAGTCGCTTCATCACCTGCAGCTGGAATACCCGAAAGACCTAAAATCTCAACTGGAATAGAAGGACCAGCCGATTTGATGTCTTTACCGTTTTCATCGCGCATTGCGCGAACACGGCCATACTCAAGACCACATAATACAATGTCACCTTGGTTAAGCGTACCAGATTGAACTAGGATAGATGCAACTGGACCACGGCCTTTATCAAGACGAGATTCAATTACAACACCTGCAGCCATACCTGTAGAAGGAGCTGTAAGCTCTAAAAGCTCAGATTGCATAAGTACAGCTTCTAGAAGGTCATCAATACCTAAACCAGTTTTAGCTGAGATATGAACATACTGCGTATCGCCGCCCCAATCTTCAGGGATAACGTCTAGCTGCGCTAGTTCGTTTTTAACGCGATCTGGATCTGCGCCTTCTTTATCCATTTTGTTTACTGCGATGATTAAAGGAACGCCAGCTGCACGAGCATGCTGAACCGCTTCTTTAGTTTGTGGCATTACGCCATCATCCGCTGCAACTACTAGGATTACGATATCAGTCGCTTTAGCACCGCGAGCACGCATTGATGTAAACGCGGCGTGACCAGGAGTATCTAAGAACGTGATCATGCTGCCGTTTGTTTCAACGTGGTATGCACCAATGTGCTGTGTAATACCACCTGCTTCGCCAGATGCAACTTTCGCTGAACGAATGTAATCTAGTGTAGATGTTTTACCATGGTCAACGTGACCCATTACAGTTACTACTGGCGCGCGCGGCTCAGACTTACCATCTTCATGGCGGTCATTTAGTACTGTTTGCTCTAATTCGTTTTCTTTAACGATGATAACCTTGTGACCCATTTCTTCAGCAACAAGTTGTGCTGCTTCTTGGTCAATTACTTGGTTAATGGTAACCATGTCACCCATTTTCATCATTGTTTTCACAACTTCAGCGCCTTTAACAGCCATGCGTGATGCAAGCTCAGCAACTGTAATTGTTTCGCTAATGCGCACTTCGTTTTTAACGTCAGCAGTTGGTTTTTGGAAACCATGCTGCAGCGATGCTGGTGCTTTTAACTTAGACTTGTTACGGCCTCTAGACGCAGCAAATTTATCTTTTGCTGGTGCTTTTTTCTTTTTCTTCGCACGGCGTGTACCTTGCTCATCACGAGCATCGGCAACATCTTCTGCTTCACGTGCGTAAGTTGAAGTCGTAAGGTGATGATCCGCAGTTTCTTCGCGTTTCTTACGTTCTTCTTCTTCTTTCTTCCAGCGTGCTGAATTCTCTTCAGCTAGCTTTCTTGCCTCTTCTGCTTGACGTTTCGCTTCTTCTTCAGCTTTCTTCAATGCGGCCTCTTCTGCTTCTTTTTGCAGACGCTCAGCTTCGATGCGATCTTTCTCAGACTTAGCACTTTGCTCTGGGGTCATCTGCTGTTGTTTAGCTTTACGCTCTGCATCTGCTTTGCGTTTAGCTTCTTCTTTGGCTTTACGATCAGCGTCTTCTTTCGCTTTACGTTCTGCCTCTTGTTTCGCTTTTAATTCAGCGGCTTCTTGTGCAGCTTTTTGCTGCTCTTCAAGACGCGCTTTCTCTTCTGCGGCTAGGCGTTGTTGCTCTTGTTCTTGCTCCATTGCGCTTTTCTTCACGTATGTACGTGTTTTGCGAACTTCAACTTGAACATCTTTTGCTTTACCCGTAGAACCAGTCACACTTAACGTGCTTTTGCTCTTACGTTGTAAAGTCATACGCGCTGGGCCATCTGAGCCAGTACCGCCATGTTGCTTGCTTAAATGATCAAGTAACGTCGCTTTTTCTGCTTCAGTTACATTATCAGTTGCCTGCTTAGTGATACCCGCTTGTGAAAACTGCTGTAGCAATTTATCAACAGTTGTACCTATATCGCCGGCTAGTTTTTCAACGTTTACTTCTGCCATAGTGTGTAATACCTCCGTTAATAAATTACTCGTCTGCAAACCAACAAATATTACGTGCAGCCATGATTAATTCACCTGCTTTTTCAGGCGATAGCTCTGTAATATCAACTAGTTCGTCGATGCCTTGCTCAGCTAAGTCTTCAAGTGTAACTACACCTTTACTTGCCATAACAAATGCTAAATGACGCTCTAAGCCTTCAAGCGCAAGTAAGTCTTCAGCTGGTTCTACACCCTCTAAGCTTTCTTCCGTTTTAAGTGCTTTAGTCGTTAACGCGTCTTTTGCACGTGAACGTAAAACGTCTACTGTTTCTTCATCTAAGCCATCAATTTCTAAAAACTCTGATGCAGGTACATACGCTACTTCTTCAAGTGTAGAGAAACCTTCGTTGATAAGTAGTGATGCAAACTCATCATCGATGTCTAAGTTTTCAGTAAATAAGTTAATTAACTTATCTGACTCAGCTTCATTTTTAGTACGCATGTCTTCAACAGTCATAACATTTAGCTCCCAGCCAGTTAATTGGCTTGCTAAACGAACGTTTTGACCATTGCGACCAATTGCTTGTGCTAGGTTATCTGCTTCAACAGCGATATCCATTGAGTGAGTGTCTTCATCCATTACGATTGAAGCAACTTCTGCAGGTGCCATTGCGTTAATAACAAACTGCGCCGGATTGTCATCGTAAAGTACGATATCAACACGCTCACCGCCAAGTTCTGACGATACAGCTTGAACACGTGCGCCACGCATACCAACACACGCACCTACAGGGTCAATACGTTTGTCGTTAGATTTAACAGCGATTTTAGCACGAGAACCTGGATCACGTGCTGCGGCACGTAATTCAATCATTTCTTCGCCAATTTCTGGCACCTCAATGCGGAATAATTCCATCAGCATTTCTGGTTTTGAACGCGTAACGAATAATTGCGCGCCACGTGCTTCTGGTTTAACTTCGTATAGAAGACCACGGATACGATCCCCCGGGCGGAAGTTTTCACGTGGTAGCATATCATCACGGTAAATAACCGCTTCTGCGTTGTTACCTAAATCAAGTACGATTGCATCACGAGTCGCTTTTTTAACTACACCCGTTACAAGCTCGCCTTCTTGATCTTTATAAGCTTCTACAACTAAAGCGCGCTCAGCTTCACGTACTTTTTGTACGATAACTTGCTTTGCCATCTGTGTAGTTATGCGGTCAAATTTAATAGATTCAATCTGTTCTTCAACATAATCACCCATTTGCAAATCAGGTTCTTCAACTTGAGCTGCTTCTAATGTGATTTCACTGTAAGGGTTTTCTAATGAACCATCTTCTTGAACTTCTGCAATCTGCCAGCGACGGAACGTGTCGTAATCGCCCGTTTTACGGTCAATTGCAACACGCACTTCAATTTCGCCGTCGTGTTTTTTCTTTGTTGCTGTCGCTAGAGCGAACTCTAGTGCTTCAAAAATCTTCTCTTTTGGAACCGCTTTCTCATTGGAAACGGCTTCAGCAACTAATAATATCTCTTTTGCCATGGGTAATGCCTCGCTTGCCCTATTCCTTCGCACTCGAATTAAAACTTTGCGATTAAATTCGCACGTTCGATGTTACTAAGCATGATTAAATACTCTGCACCATCAGTAGATAGTGTGATCATATCGCTGCTAACAGCTACTAAGTCGCCTTTAAAATTACGACGACCATCTTGTGGAAGTTTAGTACGTACGCGTACTTCCTCTCCTTGCGCCTGCTCGTAGTGATCTTGTTTGAATAATGGACGATCAACACCAGGAGACGATACTTCCAAATCATATTCGTTTGTAATTGGGTCTTCGACATCTAAAATCGCACTAATTTGGCGACTTGCGTCCGCACAGTTATCAACTGAGATCCCATCCTCATGAGCAATATATACTCTTAAGGTAGAATGGCGACCCGCTTGCACAAACTCAAGACCATGTAATTCAAAGCCTAACATTTCTACCGCAGGCGTTAACATGGTTACTAAATCTTGTTCAAGTTTTGTCACGAAAATCCTCCATACAAACAAAAAAAGGGCTTATAGCCCTAAAATACTGTGTTTAAATTTTGATTTGATGACACTTGCCACAAATCGTAAGGTGCAGATACAACAACGCCCCGAACCAAGCGGGGCGTCACACCAATAAAGCATAAAACTGTGTGGCCTAGGGCCAAGCTTGGTTGCGGGTCAATAACCTGACCAAATTTAAACTACATAGCTTAAAACGCAAAACGCGCATTACTTAGAATGCGCGATATAAATTAGTAAGGTAATACCTACTAGTAGAATTGGTTGCGGGAGCCGGATTTGAACCGACGACCTTCGGGTTATGAGCCCGACGAGCTACCAGGCTGCTCCATCCCGCGCCAATAGATATCAAACCTAAAATTTAATATCGCTGTTAGGTGTTTTACAACACACTAAACAATGGCCGCTATTATAAGGATGTGTGGCATAATTAGCAACCATAATAAGTAATTAGTTTTTAAAAATACCAGTTCCCAAGATGCTAATTTTATATAGGCATTAGAATCATAAGCTTCACAAAACACGGTAACTTTGTATACTTGATTAATTGGGCTACATTTAAAATGCTTATGCTAACCAGTTTTAAGTGTGATTTATACACACGTAATAGCTAGAAATAACGTTAAAAAAGACAAAAGCCATACTTTAACATTGAAAAGCGTGCAGTATTTGAGCACACCGCTATAATAAAGCGTAAACAGATTTGAGAATAATAATTATAATTCACTGCGAAGAGATAATAATGAATACACAACAATCAGCATTGTTAGATAATTTAAAAATTATTAAACCGAATTTTCATGCCTTTACAGCTCGCTTCCATAGTAAATTGGCAGAATCTGATATAAAGATGGATTATCCTGCAGCGTCGCATTTTAACGAAAAAAGTTTTACTTTGTTTTGCGTGCTTGAGCGAATAGTTAAACACATAAATAAGCCATCACAGGTTGCCCCTTTTTTAGTACACCATTTAGCTTATTTAAAAAAGTCAGGCGCAACTCAAAATGATATATCTATTTTAGCTGATGCTTTTTACGATACGCTTAAAGAACACCTTGGCAGGTATTTTACCCACGAAAGCCAGGTTGCTTGGCGAGATGCGCTTAACTTTTTTGAAAAATTTGCTAACAGCACCCTATTCAATTTCTCAAACGTGATTTCGTTTCAACAGAAGATTCAGCAAAAACAAAGTAATAATTCGTAATTATAATGCTTAACCGGTTTTATAATCGGTTGAGCTCTGTCCTCTTATTACACACCACTGCATATTCAAAACGCCTATTAATTTAAACACGATGTAATGAAAGCTGCGCTCCATCATTAATACACTCATTTGACTCAACATTAATAAAGGTACATCGCTGTTTTCAGATATGCACTTTATAAATTTTATCTAGTTCTCAGCTTTATTAGGCTCTAGCACTCTGGTTTATTTATGTGCCAGTAAGTTTGATAAGGTACTTTACTACTGTATTAAATTATCAAGATCGGTTCCCCGCTCAATGACGTATATAAAAATTTGGCCATGTTATGAAAAACTATAAAACACTCAGACTCATATTAGGCGATCAACTAAACCCCTCTCATTCATGGTTTAAGCATAAAGACAATGACACTCTGTATTTAATAGCAGAGCTTAAACAAGAAACAAATTACGTAAAACATCATGTTCAAAAGTTATGTGCTTTTTTTACAGCCATGGCTAATTTTGCAAGTGCACTAGAAGATGCAGGGTTTAGCGTACTTCATTTAACGCTTGATGAAACACATGATGATGAACACCTGCCTGGTTTATTAAATCGCATAGCTGCGCACTATAATTGCTCAGCTATAGAGTACCAATATCCAGATGAATATCGATTAAAAGAGCAAATGAATCGATTTAAAAAGGACAGTACATTTCACGTAAATGCAGTTGACACAGAACACTTTTTATTACCGTTTGAGCAAATAACTAAACGATTCGCTAAAAATAAACATGTAACAATGGAGCATTTTTATCGCGCCATGAGAAAGCAATACAATATATTGATGGATGGCGATAAACCACAAGGCGGCAAATGGAACTATGACAGTAATAATCGCAATAAATTTTCAAAGACAGATTTAGCTGATATCCCGCTTCCAAAAATGTTTGATAACGATGTTAGTAGTATAATTTCTCGTTTAAAAAAACATAATGTGGGCTATTTTGGAGAAATTAAAGATGAGCTACTTCAGTGGCCAACCACCAGAAAGCAAGCTATTGAATGCTTGGAATACTTTTGTAAAAATTTGCTAAGTCGCTTTGGGCAATTTCAAGATGCGATGACAGATCAATCCAACCATAACAGCAGCTTGTATCACAGCCGCTTATCGTTTGCATTAAATGCAAAAATACTTCATCCCCTTTATGTAATTAAACGCGTATTAAATGAATATGAACAAAACCCTCAACAAATAACAATTTCACAAGTTGAAGGATTCACTAGACAAATTTTAGGCTGGAGGGAATATGTAAGAGCTGTTTATTGGGTGAATATGCCTGATTATGCAGATAAAAATCAACTAGATGCTAAGAAAAATCTACCCCGCTACTTTTGGGATGGAAACACAAAAATGAACTGCTTAAGCCATGCACTTACCCAAAGCCTTGAGACCGCTTATGCCCACCATATACAGCGACTTATGGTCATAGGGAACTTTTGCTTATTAACAGGCATGAACCCGAACGAAGTAGATAATTGGTATTTAGGCGTTTATATAGACGCCATAGAATGGGTGGAAATGCCAAACACACGAGGTATGAGCCAGTTTGCTGATGACGGTATTATTGCAACCAAGCCCTATTCTGCAAGTGGTAATTATATCAATAAAATGAGTGATTACTGCAAAAGCTGTCGATACGACGTAAAGCAAAAAATAGGTGAGAACGCGTGTCCGCTGAACAGCCTATATTGGCACTTTATGAACAAGCATAGAGATAGGTTACAATCTAACCCTAGAATAGGCATGGTTTATAAAAACTGGGATAAACAGTCATTCGATCTTCAAACACAAACTCTTGAGCAAGCGAAGCTTTATATCAAAAACATAGATACTTTATAACGTAAAAACCGCCTCAAATGAGGCGGCTAAATAATCAGGGGAAAATGTACTTTAGAAGATTATTTACCTTCTATTAGGTTGCTATTACCAATTTCAATTTTACGTGGTTTTAACGCTTCAGGGATCTCACGTTCTAAGTCAATACTTAGTAAGCCATTGGCTAAATCTGCGCCAAGTACTTTTACATGATCTCCTAACTGGAATTTACGTTCAAAGTTACGCTCAGCAATACCTTGATGAATAAATTTACGCTCTGTGTTTTCATCTTTGTTTGCTTTAGTGCCTGCAACTTTAAGCGTGTTGTTTTCAGACTCAATAGTTAACTCGCTTTCACTAAAACCTGCTACCGCCATTGTGATACGGTACTTGTCTTTATCGAGTGCTTCTATGTTGTACGGAGGAAAGCTCGGTTGCTTGTCTGTACGTGCTGCTGCGTCCATTAAAGATGCTAAGTGATCAAAGCCAATGAATGAACGGTATAGTGGTGATAAGTCTACTGTACGCATAATAATATCCTCATATTTAAGCGATATAATGTTGCTACTTTTCTTTTGAACAAGTACAACACAATTAAATTAATAATATAAATTTCAATTACTTCTGTTAAATAAAGACCCATCAGGCGTCTTCACTTAACTATTTATGGGCAGTAATTTTGTTTTCAAGTAATTAAATAAAAAAATTTTAAATAAAATAAAAAAGGCACATAACTGTGCCTTTTTTAATTCATTTAAAAATATGACTATTTAATAAACGTGCCTCGGATTGGGTAATCGTTTTCTCGTGAAAACTTAATCCCACCTAACAACTGCTCTAAATCAGGACGAACGAAAGGGCTGTTTGAAATATCGAGCATTTGCAGCTGATTTTTTTCGTTAAGTACAAAAATACCTGGCTCTGCAAATGGGTGATCAGTTTCGGCATCACTTCGTGGCTCACTAATATGTAGCCCTAAATCGGTCATTTGCTTAATGGTTAAGCCGTAGTAAATTGGAAAGTTGATATCTATTTTTTCAAAATGCTTATTAAGCTGCTCATGACTATCGCCGCTAACGGCAACAACTTCAACGCCAGCCTCTTTAAAGTCTTCATGCATTTTAGCCAGTTCATTAAGTTGCACAGTACATTTAGGACAGTGTTGACCTCTATAAACAACAATCATTTTCCAAGGGGAGTCACTTACTCTGTCTACTAAGTCTATTTTTTGCTCGTCTACATCACTCACTATTAGTGATGGCATAATATCCGCAGGCTTTAAACTAGTGTTACTCATGGCGATCTCCTTTTACTTTTCAGATTAAAAATTAATTTTGCTCTTACCCATAGACCTTAGGGTAACTTATATTAATTCAACCTGAAAAATGTAATCACAACGCTATAAATATTTAAGACCACCCCTTTATTTTTCTATAAATGGTTGAGGCACTCACTCCTAAATAAGCCGCGGCAAGAGGAATATTATCATCGCACACCTGAATTGCATTCTCGATGGCCCTTTTTTCTACCTGCCATAATGGTTCTATATCATGCACAGCCATAGGTGAAGGCATTGAGTTTGAAGAGCTCATATTCGCAGATGGCATTGACTTAGTTGATGGTACAGAAGCAGTTAAGCCGAATGAGCTTGGTAGCATCTCTCTTTCTATTACTTGAGCATCATTTATAACAACCGTATTTTCTATTACATTTTGCAGCTCTCGGATATTTCCTGGCCAATCATAATTACAAAACAAGGATTTAACGTCTTCAGAAAAGCTAATGAAACTTTTAGCGTTACTGTCACTTTTTTGTTTAAGTATGTAATCAGCTAAAAGCAATATATCGTTGCCACGTTCTCTCAGTGGTGGCAGTTTTACAGGTATAACGTTCAGACGGTAATATAGATCTTCCCTAAAACGCCCCTCTGCCACTTCAATAATCGGGTTTCTGTTTGTAGCACACACTAAACGTACATCACTGTGCAACACCTCACTACTACCTACGCGGCTAAAGATACCTGTTTGCAAAAAGCGTAATAATTTTGCTTGTAAATTAAGCTCCATTTCACACAGTTCATCTAAAAATAAAGTCCCTCCATTGGCAACTTCTACAGCACCTTTTCTGTCACTTAGAGCACCACTAAATGCCCCTTTAACATGGCCAAAAAACTCAGATTCAAATAATTCTGCAGGAATAGCCGCACAGTTAATTGCGATAAAAGGGCCTTTATTTCTGGGGCTTGCATCGTGCAAGGTTTGTGCACAGACTTCTTTACCTGTGCCACTTTCTCCCGTTATAAATACACATGCTTTACTTCTTGCTGCACTGTCAAGAAGCCTAAAAACAGTCTTCATTGCTAAAGACTCACCAACAAAGTCTTGATTTTTAGTGTTTTTATCCACAGATGGCTTTGTCTTTACTTGCTCTTTTGGAGTTAACGCGCTCTCTACTGAGCTAATTAATCGCTGTCCTGTAAAAGGCTTTTCCAAAAAGTCAAAACCGCCTAATCGCATAGCTTCTACAGCTACATCAATAGAACTGTTTGAGGTGATCATTACCACATTCGCTGGGGTTTTCTGTTTGTTAACGAACTGAAGTACTTCTAGACCACTAATATCGGGTAAACATACATCTTGCACTATTACCGCTGGCATCTCTTCTTTTATACCGACTAAAGCGGAATAACCATCAGTGAAATGCTTGCATTCATACCCAGCTTGTTCAAGCTGACTCGCATAAAGAGCCCCACTTGCAATGCTATCTTCAACAATATATACAAGCCTTTTATCATTTATATTATTCATGGTAGCTCCTTAAATCCCTATATTGTTAATGATGATTTGATACGCATCGTGGGTTTTATCTAAATTGTGCTGAATAATAAGTGCTAAGTGAAGGTTTTCTGCCGTGGTGGCGGGCGGTGAGTCGTGAAGTTGAGTTGCTAATGCTGCTAAAGGAGCTGCCCCATATAAAGCAGCTGAATTTTTTAATATATGGGTTATTTCTTTAATCTTAACAGTATCTTCGTTATCAATTGCTATTTTTATTTGTTCACTCATGGTGATTAATTCATCAATAAATAGCTTTATTAATTTAGCTAAAACCTCAACCCCGACATCTTTCTCAAGCTGAGCTAATACATTGAGCTCTGTGATACTTTTATCAACAAATTTCTCTGATATGGGCATAAAAGTCCTTTAATTTTTATTATAATAAGCTTATCTAATACACTCTATTAGCTGATAAATTTAAATATTTATATTATAAGAGTAATTTGTTTTTTGCATTTTGCAAATCACAATGAGTGCTATATTTCATGGAGCCCAAATTTCTATACTTTTAGATAAGGTTTGCGGCCTATCAAGTAGGTAACCTTGAGCTATATCACACCCTAATTGCTCTAATATTTGTAACTGCTCATTCTCCTCTATGCCTTCTGCTACAGTTTCTAAACCTAACCTTTGGGCCATCGCAATAATTGCGCTGCATAGAGTAAAATCTTCATTGTTAATAGCAATACCACTTACAAAACTACGGTCTATTTTCAAACCATCAATATCAAACTGACGCAGTAAACCAAGTGACGCATAACCAGTACCAAAATCATCTATCCATACTTTCACGCCCTCTTTGTGAAAATTCTCGAATGCTTTTGCTATTTTGGTAGGACTATGAATTAGCGCAGTCTCTGTTAACTCAACTTTTATAGCTTGTGGAGGTATGCGATGTTTCTCAAGCAGCCCCATCACTTTTGAAAACACGTCTCCATCTAAAATTTGTACTGGTGAAATATTTAATGAAATAGTCAGATCGGTCATACCTAGTTGTCGCATTTGATTTAAGTCAGATAAGCTTTGTTCAAAAATCCAATCGCCTAAGTCTAATATCATGCCAGACTGCTCTACATGAGGTATAAATTCGTCTGGTCCAACAATGCCAAACCGAGGTGAATCACATCTAACCAAGGATTCAAACCCTACGAGCTTACCTGATGCAAGTGAAACTAAGGGCTGGTAAACCATTTTAAAATAATTATTTTGCATTGCATCAGTCATGATTTGCTCAAGCTCATGCCACCTAGCTAAGTTTATTGGGTTTGTGGGTTCTAGGGTATTAAATGCATTCATTATTTGCTCCATAGTTCGACTGATATTCTACTTTAAATAGAGCAAGTTACAGACCATATTCACTGCATACCGGTGCAATTAAAAGCCATACAAATCAAACACTTAATTTATTGAAAGTAAAAACAAACTTATATCAATCTACATTTGCATTTTGCAATTCACATTGCAATGCAGTAAATCTGTTAACTGTATTGCTACCTAGGGGCTTATTAAAGAATGCTTAGAACAACAGATGAATCATATTAATTTTTTAGCAAATGATTGCGGCGACTTTATGTGCGGAGGGAGGAGATATCAGAGAGGTAAAAAAAACGCAGGCAACATAGTTACCTGCGCAAAAGTCTCAGTTTGAAAAAGTTACGTTTTCATCTCTTTTTGGAGTATCTAGGTGCTGTGCATAATTTATGTTTTTAGCGTCAAATGTTTCGCTTACAAATTGGGTATTGTCAATGTCAGATTGTAAAAACGACGTTGAATTCACATCGACTAACGGCTCAAGTGAACTTGAATCTCTCAGTATAGTAATCGTTACAACCAAGGCTGCTACAAGCAGAAAAGATAAAACCATAATCTCCGGGGTTAAAACCCAGCTGATACTTTTAGGCTGTTGTTTAGCTTTTGTATTTGTTTGCATTGCGCACCTCTTAAAATGTAAAACATTTAAATCATATTTACTTAATAGGTATATTGCGAAAGCCATACCAACTAGTGCGGATAAAACACAAAAATAATTTAATCTTTTAAATCAATGGTTTAGTGTGAAATTAAGTATTAATGAAATTTCATACTAACAATATTATCACTACTACCTCCATATTGAATTGCAATATGCAATTCATTATGAAAATTTGATTAAAAATACAACCTTTAAATACTACATAAATAACTTTAATTACTTCAAAAAGATTAGTTTTTGAGGTTTAGTAAATGTGCTTACACATTATAAATATGACTCTTATATTTATTTTAGCTTTTCCCATACCTCAGCTAATCTAACAAGTTTTAAATGCTTTGATTCAGATACATGTTGCGGTGTGTACTTCTCGAGTAAAGAAAAAAGAGTGCCACTAACTATTGGCTTAGCTAAGTAGTCATTCATTCCTGCATTGATAAATCGCTCTTTATCGCCATGAATAGCATTCGCAGTAAGCGCAATAATAGGCGTTAAAATACCAAGATCTCTTATCGCTTTTGTTGCGGAAATACCATCTAGAATAGGCATTTGAATATCCATAAAAATAAGATCTATTTTTTTACTTTTAACCATGGCAATTGCTTCTTGGCCATCATTTGCAATACTTACTTTGCAACCCTTTTGCTCCAAAAACTGCCTAATCACAATCTGATTATTAGTGTTATCTTCTGCTACGAGTACATTAAGGCCATTGAGTTCTGCAGGCTTGTTATTAAATTGAACAACCTCTTTATCTTCGCGGTTTGTATATATTATATCTAAATGAAATAGCTGCTCTTCGAGTAAACTCATAGCACGTGGTAAGTGCGATACTTTAAACGGCCCATTTATAGTTAGTACACTGTCACTTGCACTTTTTGGTAATAAACTTTTACCTTTTAAATCGATGTTAAGTAAACATGGGGTATGGAGAAAATTATACGAATCAATGCATTCACGTGTTTGAGTTAAAATTTTTGGTTCTATCAGCACAATAGCATCAGGTGGATTGTCAAATTTAGGTGTACTAGGAAATACCGCGTAGCAATCGAAAGAGATTGAGAATCGAGTTAAGGTATGTTTAAGAGCTGATTGTAGTAGTTTATTAGTGCCTATAATCCACACCTTAGGCTTTTTGCTTCTCGCTGCAAACCCTTCTCTTAAAATTGAATCAGTGGTATCTATTTTAAGTGGGTAGTTAACCACAAACTCACTACCTTTAGTAAGCTCGGAAGTAACAGAAATATCACCTTTAACAACATCACAAATTTGCTTACAAATAGCAAGCCCTAGCCCGCTTCCACCATGTTGTCGGGTTATTGAGTTGTCAGATTGTATAAAGGGCATAAACATACTTTCTATTTTACTTTTTGCTATGCCGATCCCTGTATCTTTAACCGATAGCTGAAGAGTTAGGTCATCACCCGTAATTTGCGTACACCTTAGCGTAACAGTAATAACACCCTGCTCTGTAAATTTAATCGCATTAGCTAATAAATTTATCGCTATTTGTCTTATACGTGCGTGATCACCAACTACCTGAGTTGGCACATCAGGGTAAAAATCAAAAATAACTTCAAGCCCTTTTTGCAAAGCACTTTCCGTGACAATATCTATCGCTTCTTCTATACATGTATCAATACTAAATGGTTGGTTGTCTAAAGAAATTGCCTGTGCTTCAAAGCGCGAATAGGTGAGTACGTCATCAAGAACACTAAGTAAAGCGTCAGAGCTTGTTTTAATCATTTGCGTATAACGCATCTGCTCGCTTGTTAAGCCTGTATTATGCAAAATATCAGCCGAGCCAATTACAGCATTTAACGGTGTTCGAATTTCATGGCTTATATTAGCCATAAAACGGCTTTTGGATTCGGCGAGCATTTCTGCTTGGTTTTTAGCCTCTAGCAAAATTTTCTCACCCTCAATACGCTCTTGTATATCAACAAGGGTCGCTGCGATGGAAGACAAGCTATTGTCGTAATCATTAAAGATAGGAGTTAGTGTTATTTCAGCCCAATTGTCACTGCCCTGAGCATTAATTAAACGCACATCAAAGCGGCAGATGTCGCGTTTACCCGTTTTATAGTTTGCCAAAATGCTTGATATTTTTTCTATGTCGCCTTTAGCAATAAAGTTTATTAATGGTAAACCTATGCTTTGCTTTACCTGAGAATTTAAAACCTTCTGCCATGCTTTGTTGATAAATAATAGTTTGCCATCAGTATCAAGGCGCAAAACAATATCAGGAATGTTATCAACAACAGAATGATAGTTATCTTCTGTTTCTGCCATAGCCTGCTCTGCTTTGACACGTTGTGTGATGTTAGTTTCAATTGCAATAAAATGTTTTATATCGCCAGCATCGTCTCGAACTGGGTTAGCATCAATAGCCACCCAATAGAGATTTCCGTTTTTATCATAGTTAACTGTTTCAACCTGAAAAGGTAAACCATTAGTAATTGCATGAGACATTACTTTACAGCTCTCTTTACAGGTTTTTGGGCCCTGTAATAATTTACCAGGAGAAATACCAATTACTTCATCACAAGTGTAACCTGTAAGCCTTTCAAAACTATTATTAACCCACTCTATTAAACCAAATTTATCAGTAATAATTACTAAGTTATTAGTGTGACTTGCTACAAGCGATAATCGCTTTACATATTTTTGTTGTTGGGTAAGTAGCAACTGAAAGTCTTTATGACGCTGAATATCGTATAGGGAACCAATAAATCCACTCGTTCCATCATAAACTAACCTAAGTTCAAACCAATTTGTTAATCCTGCTTCATTTTTGATTTGTATCTCTGTGCTTGGCGGCAACTTCCCTTCAAGTAAGCTACAACTATAAGCAACAAAATGCATAATATCTTCGCTATTCATTAGCTTAGTTATATTTGAGCCTATTAATTCATCCACTGAATAGTTGAGCTTGTTTTGCCAGGCCTCATTGATATAGGTAAGGTTTAAGTGTTTATCACATTCAAAAATACACTCGTCTAATATAGCTAATAGCTTTGCTTGTCGGCGATTACTATTAGACAGTTTTTCAACTAGTGCATATTGAATTTGTACTTGGAGTTCGTCATTTTTATCCATACCCTCTCCATTATTTTGTAAAAGCATGACTACTACTCACTCGCGCATACAAAGGAAAAACTTCTTCACAGTAAAACGTTTGCTCAAATGGAGTACGGCTCGATGTGCAGTCGCTTAAAATAGTAACGTTAAAGCCTAAATCAACAGCAGAACGCGCCGTAGAATCTATACAAATAGAAGTCACGGTTCCTGCTAATATAATTTCATTTACGTTATTGTTTATAAGCGTTTGAGCTAGGTGTGTATGAGTAAAAGCATTAAGTCCTCGTTTTCCTGGGATCTCATTAATTACATGTTTGTACTCTTTTAATTGATCGATAGTTTGCGCACCATAAGACCCTGATTTGAATGCTCCGGCATCAACAATTGATTTTAGTATGCCAATTGGATTTTTAAGCTCACTGTAATCTTGTGTAAAGTGGATTGGAGTATTTATAACTATCGCGAACTTTTCTGCGCAATGACTCAGTAAAGAAAGCGTATTCTCTACTACGCCAGTGACTCGTGACGACTCTTCCACCACGTCATACAAAACACCCTTAGGTGAAAAATAATCGTTTTGAAAACCTATTAACACAAGCGCGCTTTTAGATAAATCGTGCATAGTATCTCCCTATAGAGCCATTTATGAGGCAAGCTGCCAAGGTTTAATAAATTTTTCAAGTACCGCTTTTGTTACTGGTTTTTGTAAGTAATGCGTTATCCCTTTTTTAAATAACTCAGCTATTTGATCATCTCCAGTAATCCCCGTTAAAATTACTTTAGGTGTATCGTTATTGGGTGTGTTTTGACTAATTAATTGCTCAGCTACGTCACTGCCAAACATACCAGGCATACGCTCATCTAGCAGTAGTAAATCAAATGTCTCCTTTTGGGCAAGAGATAATGCACTCGCACCATTTTCAGCACACGTTACCGAGCACCCAAGCATTTCTAGCATTACCTTAGTTGCTATCTGGCTTGGCAGGCTATCATCAGCAACTAAAATTGATAAACGCGTTTGTGTATGTAGCGTGGCTAAAATAGCAATTAAGTCAGTATCAAAAAAAGGCCAGCCAAGGACTCTTTTAGAGAACTTATGTTCTTGGCTTAAATTGTTAATATCATCTATTGAACAAAGCTTGATATGATTATTTAAACTGTCATTGTTTAGCTTATTTATTAAATCATCGCCATGTAAATGTCTCAAATCCTCTAGCTGTATCGACTCTCTCGTCATACTGTTAAATAATTTAAAATTTAAGCCAAATCGGTCATGAGTGTGCGCTGACATTTTTAAGCAACTCTTAAATAACAGTTCACAATGAGTTAAAACATCTACATTTTGATTAATATCAAGCGCTAAATTTACTGACTCTTTAGTTGCTAAAAGGCCATGCACATCTAATGACGTGACTTGCTGATCATCATCAACCCAGTAATGAAAGCTTACACCTTGAATGTTAGCTTCCACTGTAAGCAAAAAGCTATTTTTTGCTGATGTTAAACCAGGTGTTAAAAACTCTTCACATTGCGCTATTATCTGCTCAGGAGAGACTTGCAAACACACATAATTGCATTGCAGCTTATTAATTAGAGTCACCGAGAAATTGCGTTTTTGGGTTACACAATATTTACCTATTACCGCTTGGATAATTTCTAAAACGTGACTGTTATTATTCATAAAGTACTCTACCTAAAATATCTATGAATATTATTCATCAAGTTATGTGCCACAAATGTACCTTTATAAAATCGCTTATTTTCATAAGCTTAATTATCAAGAGTGTGAAATGCGCCTGTTTATTTGCATATTGCAAATCAGATTGCGAGGCATAACTTAATTAATGAATTTATTAGAATGGTCTAATCGCTTTTTTTGTCTTTTAATAATTTTTTAATCGCTTAAAATGATACTAATTAAATTGAGGAGACAACTATGCTTACAGTAATTTTTGGCCGTGAAGGCTGTCCATTTTGTGTACGTGCTAAAGACGTTGCCGAGCAACTATCAAATGAACGCGACGATTTTAAATTTCGCTATATCGATATCATCAAAGAAGGTATCAGCAAAGCTGACCTTGAAAAATCAGCAGGCAAACCTTGCCCAACTGTCCCACAGATTTTTGTAGACCAAACTCACATCGGTGGATTTACAGAATTTGAAGCATACGCTAAAGAAAACCTAGGTCTTTATAAATAAGGTTTGTAGCCAACCTGTTAACCAGTTTAATAAATCAAACAATTAAACTGGTTAAATTTCGACCAACATCAATCACATACAAATTAGTTGTAATTTATACAAGCATTTGCCTCGTGAATCCTATATAATGCGCGCCTCTTTAAATTCGTTGAGGCGTATTAATGTCAGAACCAGTCACGTTTGAATCTCTAAATCTTTCTCCTGCAATTTTGAAGGCAGTTGAAGAGTTGGGTTACAAGACACCATCTGAAATCCAAGCTCAATGTATACCGTTATTGCTAGAAAGAAAGGACGTACTGGGACTAGCACAAACGGGTACAGGTAAAACAGCAGCATTTGCACTGCCATTACTAAATAATATTGACCCGTCTGTGAAACAGCCACAGATCCTTGTACTCACTCCAACACGTGAGCTTGCGATCCAAGTTGCTGAGGCATTTGAACAATATGCAAAACACACTCGTGGTGTAGAAGTATTGGCACTTTATGGTGGCCAAAGCTACAGCATTCAATTAAGCGCACTTCGTCGTGGCGCACAAATTATTGTTGCGACACCTGGTCGCTTAATTGATCACATTAACCGTGGCACTATCAAGTTTGATGCTTTACAAGCACTTGTACTTGATGAAGCCGATGAAATGTTACGTATGGGCTTTATCGATGATGTTGAAAACATCATGGAAAAAACGCCACGTGAAAAGCAAACATGTCTTTTCTCTGCGACCATGCCTAAGCAAATTCAAAACATCAGCAGCAAATATATGAATAACCCTGAACAGGTTCATATTTCTGCGCGTAACTCTACAGTATCATCTGTTGAGCAAGTGTTTTGGAATGCACACGTACACAAAAACAAAGCGATTGTTCGTTTCTTAGAAGCTGAGCAATATGAAGGTGCTATTGTTTTCGTACGTACTCGTAACGATACAGTCCAACTTGCTGAATTATTAGAGCGCGAAGGTTTCTCTGCAGCTCCACTTAACGGTGACATGAACCAGCAAGCGCGTGAGCGCACTGTAGATCGCTTAAAAAATGGCATGCTAAACGTTGTTATTGCAACAGACGTAGCAGCACGTGGTCTTGATGTAGACCGCTTAAGCTTAGTTATCAACTACGATATCCCACAAGATTCTGAAGCCTACGTCCACCGTATTGGCCGTACAGGTCGTGCAGGTCGTACTGGTAAAGCAATTTTATTCGTTAAGCATAACGAACGTTATTTACTTAAAAATATCATTCGTCATACTAAATCTGAAATTGCTCAGGTTGAATTACCTACAGCTAAAGTAGTTGAAGAAAAACGTATCAATGCATTACAAGAAAAGCTTACGCTTGCACTTGAAAACAAAGATATTACGTTCTTCAACGAAGTAGCTGCAAATATGGCTCAAAAACTTGAGCTTGCTCCTGAAGACTTAGCGGGTGCGTTATTGTGTTTAGCACAGCAACAATCACCAATTAAAGTTGAAGAAGTTAAAATTCAACCTCGCGAACGTAATGACCGCAACTCACGCAATGACCGTGGAGATCGCGGACGTCGTAACGAGCGCGGTGGCGAACGTGGTGGTGAGCGTGCAGAACGTAAACCTCGTGAACGCAACAGCCGTGATGCTGGACCTATGGATACTTACCGTATCGAAGTGGGTCGTGAGCATGGCGTACAGGTTAAAAACATTGTTGGCGCTATTGCTAACGAAGCTGACATCTCGAGCAAGTTTATTGGTGACATCCGTCTTCACGACAGTCACAGTACGGTACAGTTACCGCAAAACATGCCTAAAGATGTACTTGATCACTTCCAAAAAGTGTTTATTTGTAAACGCCCTATGGGTATGACAATTACACAAGATCAAGGCCCTGCTGAGCCACGTGGCGAGCGTTCTGAACGCCCAAGTGGTGATAAAAAGCGTAGTTTTAACAAAGACAACCAACGCGGTGATAAGCGTGGCGGTCCTCGTAAAGAACGTCGCCCAGTGAGCTTCACATCTAACTAAGCTTTATAGCTTATGTTGTAAAAAACCTTGTCATGAAAGTGCCAAGGTTTTTTTGTTTTAAAGCCACTGCTTCAGTAAAAACAAAAATTCTATAAACTAAGCAAATGCTATAATTCACGGACGAATTAAAATTGAAAAAGATTTACGACAATTTGCTATTTGTAGCAATAGTACTCCCCATTTTATTATGCATCACTATACCTATTTTAATGGACTTTACAGACCCACCATTCATCTCAAATGGACTATACGACGTTGTTTTCTTTATAACCCTCCCTATTATCTGTTGTGCAGTATTTATCTACTTAAATATACTTATATTCAATAAATATAGACGCTGCAGTAAATACAGAGAGCATATTAAATATAGTGTTTCAGATACAAAAACAAAGTTATCTCTAATCTTCGCGTACCCATTACTCCCTTTGTTAATCTATGCAAGCCTCTATTTTTTATTCTCTGTTCCTATTAAATTATGGGCTTACTACACGCAAGGCGACTATTGGTATAAGGAATATATCCTCACAGATGTACAAGAGTGTGGCACTGAGTATGAAGATAGTTGTACTCGTTTATACTTTAAAGATCCTAAAACGAATGAAATTCACGATTTTAGATGGTACGACGATAAGTCTACAATAATGAACAACAAAAACGATTATGTGTATATCGTTGGTGAGGCCAGTTTGTTTGGCTATATAGTGAGAGATTTAGAAAGGTAATTAAAACTTCCTTTTACATTGTAGTATTTTTATATAAAAACCTCACTCAAGTGAGTGAGGTTCATAAATTAGGGTTTAAGTTAAGGTAACGCCGGATAAACGTAACTCGCATCTAACCCTAACGGAATACTGAGTGCCCAATACCCTAACAAGAATATACTCCAACCAATCATAAACGCGATTGAGTAGGGGATCATAAGCGCGATAAGCGTGCCTATACCGGTGTCTTTTACATACTTTTGGCAGTACACCACAACCAATGGGAAGTACGGCATGAGTGGGGTGATAATGTTTGAGCTAGAATCTCCTATTCTGTAAGCAGCTTGGGTTAAATCGGGTGATATACCTAGTTGCATTAACATTGGTACAAAAATAGGCCCGAGTAACGCCCATTTTGCTGAGCTTGAGCCAACAAATAAATTTACAAAGCCGGTTAGAAATATAATACCCACAACAGTTACGGCGCTAGGCAGCTCCATTGCTTTTAAAAGCTGTGCCCCTTCAATGGCCATTAACGCCCCTAAGTTAGACTTAGAAAACGCAGCAATAAACAGCGCACAAAAGAACGCCATAACAATGTAATAAGCCATACCACTCATCGCGGTGCTCATGGCGTCTATCATATCTTTTGAGGTTTTAAAGGTACCGACAGTAAAACCATACACGGCACCAGGTATCCAAAATAATAAAAAGATTAACGGCACAATAGATTGCATAAGGGGCGATCTAAAATTAGTCAGTGAGCCATCGGCGCTGCGCATTACTGAATCGGCTGGGGCAGACACAAATGCAAGTAATACAAGCCCTGCAATCATTACGCTACTGGCTATAAAAAAGGCGCGCTTTTCATCACTTTTAGCTTCATCAAACGCGGGTAAGTTTTGAGTATCTTCATTAAGCGGTGTATTTTTTAAACGTGGCTCAATTATTTTGTCAGTAATATACCAACCTAGTAGCACAATAAATAAGCTCGACGCAGAAGTAAATGCCCAATTATTAAGGGGGTTAATCGACATATCGGGGTTAATAATTTGCGCCGCGCTTTGCGTAAAGCTTTGCAGTAATGGGTCTATCCCTGATGGAATAAAGTTAGCACCAAACCCGCCGCTTACGCCGGCAAATGCGGCAGCAATACCTGCTAATGGGTGTCGTCCAGCGGCAAAAAATATAACTCCCGCTAAAGGGATCACTAAAACATAGCCTGCATCGGTTGCTGTATGGCTTACAATAGCAACTAAAATTACTGACGGTGTTAGTAACTGTTTAGGCGTTACCTTTAGCATGAGCTTAAGGCCTGTATTGATATAACCCGAGTGCTCAGCTACACCAACACCTAACATAGCAACCAGTACCACGCCTAATGGAGCAAAGCCTGTAAATGTTATTACCATAGAGGATAAAAACGAAGCGAGTGAGTCGCCTTCTAATAAGTTATTTACAACGATGGCTTGGCCTGTACGTGGATCAAGGGCTTCAAAACTTACACCTGATAACCACCACGAGCATAACCAAATAAGTAACATTGCAAATAAAAAGATAATAGCGGGATCGGGGAGCTTGTTACCTACTCGCTCCACAAAATTTAAAAAGCGAGCAATGAGCCCCGAAGGTACTGCAGCTTGATTATTGTTATTCATTAATAGCTCCCAAAATAGATTTCCGTAACAATATACCATTAAGATGCAACAGTAAATTAACCAATAAATCTATTTTGGGCACAAAAAAGCGGCTTAATATATTAAGCCGCTCTAATGGATATTAGATGGATTTTAGTTAAGCAAGTGCTTTTACTTCTTCCCACAGGCGCACAACTAGTGTTTTATCTTCTTCATTGAGTTCACCATTACGGTAAGCTTTAACTAAGCTTTGCTCTACGGTTTCATTGAGCTCATCAATAGAAATTGTAAGCTCTTCTACTTCTGCATAACCTACGGCAAGGTCAAAATGACCTCGTAAATAACCGCCAGCAAACAGCTCATCATCGGTTGCTTTTATTACTAAATCATCAAAGTATTGCTGCGCAGCATCAATATAATTCACTAAACTCATTGTGTTACTTCTCCTGGTTATCATAACCGACAGCATACATAATATGGTCGTTATAGCCGGTGGTTACTTTAATGTAACCTGTTAATTCGTCGTCTAAAGTGCTGTCGCCTGTATCACAAATAAGTGGACGGCCATTCAGCGCTTGTAATTTGGTTTTAGTAGCCACTACGATAATATTGTCTTTACCTATGCTGCGAATAAGCTCAGGGCTTAATTGCTGATTACCTCGGCCAAAAATATGCCCTTGCCCACCGATGAGCGTAATAACGAGTTGAGTTGCTTGACTGCGGGTGTAATCAAGTAGTTGGTCAGCCGTTAAATCTTGCGCTATAAGGGTTTGATCTTTAATTAAATCTACGCCCAATAAAGTATTATCCAGCCCCATTTCTTGCATTATTGCTTCAACAGTTGAGCCACTACCCATAATGTAATAAGCGTCTTCATCCATTTCGCTAACCACATGCGCTGCAATATCGGCAAGCACTAATTCGTCTGTTTCTTTACCACCATTTTTAACTGCTTGTACATAACGTACCTCGCTTGGTATTTGCATTTCACCATAGCGTTTAGCTTTTACGGTGCCTTGCCTAAACGCCTCTTCGTCAATATCCATTACGTCAGCATCTGCAAGCGTAACCAGCTCGCCTTTTACTAGCATTTCTACTACGCGGCCAGCGGCTTTAGGTGTAATAGCATATACCCCAGAGTGAATTTTACAGCCTGCGGGTATGCCAAGCACGGGGACAGTATCTTCTATGGCGTGGCAAATATTGCGTGCAGTACCATCGCCACCAGCAAAGAGTAATAGGTCTACGCCTAAGCTTTTGAGTATTTTGGCTGCTGTTTCAGTGTCATTAGGCGTTGTTAGTGTATTTGCGCTATAAACAACTTCAACATTGAAACCCAGCGCTTTTGCTGCGTGCTCGCCCATATCGCTATTTACGGTGTAAATTGTAAGCAGACTTTTATAAGGTAATAGCACTTCAAGCGCTGCTTGAGTACGGCTGTTGGCCTTAGCTTGCGCGCCTAACTCAATAGCCTTTGCAGCTGTATTTTCACCGTCACTACCTTTTAAGGCAACACTACCGCCAAGACCTGCTACAGGGTTAATGATTAAGCCTAACTTAAACTGCATTTTTCAACTCCTGTGGGTGATGCCAATTAAATTGCTGAGCAGTTAATGGCCAAGGCGTATTATAAAAATTACTTAGCGCTTTTAATAGTGTATGAGTGCGTGCGTTAACACCTTGCTCTATAAATATTAAAACCTGCTGATGGACCCTAGCCTGAAAATCAAATCGGCAAGTTTGCTCACCATTTAAATTATCTACCGATACATTAAATTCAAACCCTGCGGCCTTACTGAGTAACCACTCAATGGCTTGTGGTTTTACTTCTACGTTTTCAAACTCAGCTTGCTTTTGTTTGTCTCGCCCATCTGGGCAATACCAATAACCATAATCTTCACGCTTTCTACGCTCAGCCCCTGCAATAAGCCAATGGGCTATTTCATGCAAAGCACTCGCGTAAAAGCCATGGGCAAACACCACCTGATTAAATGCAGTTGAATTATTGGCAGGCAAATAAATAGGCTCATCATCGCCTTTGACTAAGCGAGTGTTATAGCTATGATAAAAAGCAGTATCAAAAATTGAAATTAGATCAGCTATTTGGTGCATAAGATTTGGTTAATTCGTCTCGGTTATAGCGCTAAAATAGCGCATTAAAAACGAGACGAATTGTACGGGCTTTTACCTTTAAAGTAAAAGTGGTGGGACTGTTAAATATCTTTCTCTGAAGCAAACTAATATGCAGCA
The DNA here is from genome assembly GCF_018100985.1 of Pseudoalteromonas sp. MMG007. Classification (GTDB taxonomy): domain Bacteria; phylum Pseudomonadota; class Gammaproteobacteria; order Enterobacterales; family Alteromonadaceae; genus Pseudoalteromonas. The sequence continues at coordinate 128,736 of NZ_JAGJEI010000004.1, forward strand.
TTCGGTTTATGCCTGAGTAATCCATGCTAACAATACGCGTCAGCGCAACACAAAATGATAATACTGCTGCGCCTATAGTGAAAACGTAATTTGATAAGTTTTAATGCAGTAACCAAATACACATTGCATATACAATACTAAAATTTAAAGAACTAAAGAATAAATTTTAGTATTGGCTAACAAGCTGGCTATTCAAGTGCTTTTTTAAAAGCCGAGTGTTACGGGTATTGGCTTTAAAAAATGCATCGAATATATCACCAAAAAATGGCACTAAGCCGCCTACAAAATCAATGAGCATATTGATAATCATTTTACTCTTTATACGTTTACTCACGCCTAAACGCTGCGCTTCTACTAGTACATAGCTTGATAAAATAAGCCCTGCCGCATCTCCTATTACGGGTATTAAGCCAATCACCGCCTCTAGGCCTATATTAAATTTAGTAAATGGAATACCAATGCTGCTATCGGTTAATTTACTAAAGCGCTCTAATCGCGCTATTGCTGCTTGAGTTTTAAGTTGTGAGTGTTCATTTATATTATCGTTCATGATTATTACCCTCCATGCTTACAGTATATAGGGCTTAGTTGAACAACTACTGAAAGGCTTTAAAGCAAATTACAGACATAAAAAAACGCGGTAGTCCGCGCTTTTTTATAATCATAAACAATTAAACAGAACCGTTAATTGGGCCATGTTCGTGGTTTACATGTGGGTTTTGCCCGCGCTGGCGCAGTAAGTGGTCCATTAATGTAATAGCCATCATCGCCTCAGCAATAGGAATTGCACGAATACCAACACACGGATCGTGACGCCCTTTGGTGATCATCTCTATTGCTTCGTTTTCAGTATTAATGCTTTTACCTGGGATAGTGATACTTGATGTAGGCTTAAGCGCAATTGAAGCGATAATATCTTGCCCTGTAGAAATACCCGCTAAAACACCACCCGCATGGTTTGATGTAAAACCTTCTGGGGTTAACTCATCGCGATGCTCTGAGCCTTTTTGCTCTACTACATCAAAACCATCACCAATTTCAACGCCTTTCACTGCGTTAATGCTCATTAGTGAATGTGCAATTTCAGCATCTAATCGGTCAAATACTGGTTCGCCTAACCCAACAGGTACATTGCTCGCTACTACTTTTACTTTAGCGCCTACTGAGTCGCCTTGTTTTTTTAGATCACGCATGTACTCGTCAAGTGCTTCTAGTTTGCTTGCATCGGGGAAAAAGAATAAGTTGTTTTCAACTTCATCCCAGTCGTAACTTTCTGCTTTAATAGGACCAAGTTGGCTTAAGCATGCTTTTACTTCAATACCATGAAACTGCTTTAAATACTTTTTAGCAATTGCACCTGCCGCTACACGGATTGCGGTTTCACGAGCTGATGAGCGACCCCCACCGCGATAATCGCGCAGGCCGTATTTATGCCAATAGGTGTAATCGCCATGACCTGGACGAAATACATCTTTGATTTTGCCGTAATCTTGCGAACGTTGGTCGGTATTTTCAATCAGTAAACCAATACTAGTGCCTGTGGTTTTACCTTCAAAAACGCCTGCTAATATTTTTATTTGATCGCTCTCACGGCGCTGCGTTGTATAACGGCTTTGCCCTGGCTTTCTGCGATCTAAATCAATTTGTAAGTCAGCCTCTGTGATCTCAAGGCCTGCGGGAGTACCATCAACTACGCCGCCTAATGCAACGCCGTGGCTCTCACCAAAGGTGGACACTTTAAATAACTGCCCTATGCTATTACCTGCCATTAACTTTCCTCATTCCTAATGACTACCAAGTAGCCGAGCACATTTGGCTCGGCCTTAAAGTTTATTTTGCAAAATACTCGTCAAGCTGTGCTTTAGTAATTACAAAAACACCTAACCCGCCTTGTTCAAACTCAACCCACTCAAACGGCGCGCCTGGATATAGTGCATCCATATGTACCATAGAGTTACCAACTTCTACAAATAACAAACCGTTATCAGTTAGATGCTCGCTTGCTTCGCTTAAAATTGTGCGAGTAACATCGAGACCATCGTGCCCCGATGCTAAACCAAGCTCTGGCTCATGATGAAATTCACGCGGTAAATCAGCCATATCTTCGGCATCAACGTACGGTGGGTTTGCCACTATTAGGTCATATTTTTGACCTGGTACACCGCTAAATACATCTGATTGAATAGGCAATACGCGTTCACTTAACATGTAATCGCTAATATTTATATCAGCTACTTCAAGTGCTTCATATGAAATATCGACAGCGTCTACTTGCGCGTCTTCAAATGCTTGTGCAAGCGCGATAGCAATACATGCAGAGCCCGTACATAAGTCTAAAATTCTATTTACCGATTGCGGCTCTTCAAGCCAAGGTGCAAATCTGTTAGCAATTAATTCTGCAAAAGGCGAGCGAGGGATCAATACACGTTCATCAACATAAAATGGCATACCCGCAAACCATGCTATGTTTGTTAAATAAGGTACTGGGGTACAATCGTTAATACGCTCGGCTATTAGCCTTGCAAGTTGATTTTTTTCTGTACTTGTTAAACGCGCGTGCATTAATTCTTTTGGCGCATCTACAGGTAAACTAAGCGCAGGAAGTAACAAGCTTACCGCTTCGTCCCATGCGTTATCGGTACCATGTCCAAAAAATATACCACTACTTGCAAATTGGCTTGTAGTCCAACGTAACCAGTCATGTAAAGTTGACAGTTCTGCAACAGCTTCTTCAAGTGTTGCTTCTTCTATTTGTAAATCACTCATATATTTTACCTGTTTTAGCTTACTGACTGTTTTAATCTTTAAGACGATTGCATTGCCTATATTGGCTGGGCAAATTACAATTGCACTTCATTTGATATTGTACCGCCTTTTGCGCTGCGTTTTTACGTTTTTTTGTTTAGGTAATAGTTATGAAAAAAGACACACCATCACAATCTTCCCTAAGCAACGACGACATAGACTTATTTCGTCTAACAATCACAGGCGCTAAGGTATTTAAACAAGATACTCATCGTTTTGATACAAAGCCTAAGGTGTCACAAGCAAAGCAATTTGCCCAGCAAAAAAAACAGGCACAATCTGAATTTTATTTCTCAGATGAGTATATTCCCGATATTGATACCCATGGCACTGTAAATTACGTAAAAGAAGGTGAAGATACCTTTTTACCTAAACAGTTACGCCGTGGTGATTTTGCTCCCGACTTGACCCTTGATTTACATGGATTAAATAAAGAAATAGCCAAAGATGAACTTGCTGGGTTAATACACGAATGTAAAAAACGCCATTATTACTGCGCTTGTGTAGTGCATGGTATTGGAGGCGGCATATTAAAGCATAAGATTCCTCAATATTTAGTGCAGCACCCTGATGTAATTGCAATGCACCAAGCACCATTAGAATACGGCGGTAAAGGCGCTGTACTTATTTTAATTAATTTACCGCAAAGCGATGAATTTAGACGTTAAATAAGGACTTAACCGGTGCATATTTTTTCAATTATATTCCCATTAATTTTTATAGTTGCACTGGGTTATAGCTGTTGCCGACTTAAATTTTTTAACGAGCAACATATAGCAGGACTAAGTAAGTTCACTTTTTATGTCAGTTTACCCGCATTTTTAATATTAAACATGTCGCAAATAAACTTGCAGCAGAGCATTAGCCCGAGCGCATTTTTAAGCTTTTACATCCCTGTTTTATGCATATTTGGGCTCGGCATTTTAATTGATCGCTTCTACTTAAATAAGCCATCCCGTAATAATGAGGTCATAAACTATCAACAGCATAGCGTATTTGGTTTAGCAGGTAGTTATTCGAATATGGTATTGGTGGGCATTCCCATTGTAATAGCATCGCTTGGTAAAGAAATGATAGCGGTTGCATTTATGATCATTACCTTTCACAGCACATTATTATTTGCCCTCACCTTTTTAATTGGCGCAAAAGGAAATGCCAAAGACTTCTCATGGTATAACTTTGCAAAAAGTATGGTACTAAATCCTATTGTACTGAGTATTGGCTGTGGTTTAGTTATAAATGTATCGGGGATAACGCTGTTTGATGATCTAGCCAAGGGAATCGATTTATTAGCAAAACCAGCTATTCCATGTGCGTTATTTGTATTAGGTGCCAATTTAGTATTTTATACAATTGCCTCAAATTGGCTGCCTGCACTTATATCTTCCATATTAAAAATACTTATTTTGCCTGCAGGTGTATTTATTGTCGCAACCTATATTTGTCAATTAGATGAACAAATAAGAAATGTACTCGTGTTACTTAGTGCATCACCAGTTGGGGTTAATGCATACCTTATTGCGAGTCAGTTAAAGCAGCATCAAGCAACACTTGCAGGAACTGTCGTACTATCTACTATATTATGTATGTTTAGCTTTACCCTTTGGTTAGCCATACTCTTGTAGTTTTACAAACCGCCAGAGACATCAATAAAGCTTCCCGTTGTAAATGAGGCATCATTAGAAGCTAAAAAGTAAATTGCTTTAGCAACTTCCTCTGCCTTACCACCTCTACCAAGCGGTAGTTTATGCTTTAAATTGTCAACTCTGTTGGGCTCACCGCCATCTGCGTGCATATCTGTATAAATCAGTCCAGGACGAACGCAGTTAACTCTTATATTTCGCGTAGCAACTTCTTTTGCTAAACCAATTGTCAATGTATCTATAGCGCCTTTTGAAGCGGCATAATCTATATACTCATAAGGTGCACCTGTTTTAGCAGCTCCCGATGATACATTTACTATACTAGCGCCACTATTCATTCTTTTAAGCGCTTCTCGACTACATAAAAATGCGCTTGTAATGTTTGTACTCAGGATATGATTTATACGCTCTGCATCCATTTCCAGTAACGTCATCTGACTTTTTAATATACCTGCATTGTTTATGAGTACATCAAGTCGTCCAAAGGTTTTATCTATAAATAAGAATAAAGCCAACACATCAGGCTCATACGATACATCAGCTTTAAATATCTCGGCTTTTGCGCCAAACATCTTTATTTTTTCTGCAACTAATAGTGCACTTGCTTGATCGGTTTTATAGTTTATACAAACACTATACCCTTGCTCTGCAAAATATAATGCTGTTGCAGCACCTATCCCACGGCTTGCTCCGGTTATAAGTACTACAGGCGGTTTCGTCATTTAGATTAAGCTTTTAAAGCCGCTACAACAGATATTTCAACGAGTAAGGCATCGCGTGCCATTTTAGCTTCTACACATGCTCGTGCTGGTGCATATCCTTCTGGTACCCACGCATCCCAGACAGCGTTCATATCGGCAAAGTATTCCATGCTTTTTACATAAATAGTCGCACTTAACATATGCGCTTTTGAGCTACCGGCTTCATTTAATAGCTGCTCAACTTTGTCGAGCATGGTTTGTGTTTGCTCTTTAATATCTTTTTGCGCATCTGCACATACTTGCCCGCACAAATATACGGTTCCATTATGTTTTACAATGCGGCTCATACGCGCACCTGTTTGAAGGCGTTCAATAGTCATTTTTACTTTACTCAATTATTTATTTAGACGTTTGCAGGTGCATTAATACTTAAATAACTACTGCGCCGGGTTTCTTCATCGTAGTTAATTACAGCAACTGCGCCTGTATTAAAAATTGGCATATTACCTGGGCTCAACTGGTCAACTAAATAGCTAACAATTGGCATATGAGAAACTACAAGCCACGTATTACACTCAGGGTGTGTAGCGATAAGGGTTTCGAGATAATCTGCGGCAACTTGCGGCTTCCCTTGTGGAATAACATCAGACGTTGTTTCGCTAAATGTAAAAGCATTATTTTTAGCTACGCCATTTGCCGTTTGCTGTGCACGAATGTAAGGGCTAACTAACAACGCATCTGGGTGGTAATTTCTACTGAGCCAAATACCCATTTTTTCGGCTTCGTCATGCCCTATCTGGGTTAAATTTCTAGCCGCATCATCAGCCTGCATTGGAGCTGCTTCACCGTGGCGCATAATTAGGATTGTTTTCATAAAAAATCAACCGATTAAAGAATATAAAACAGTAGCCAGTTTGCCCGTTTGTCCGCTATATTAACAACATAAACCTATTTATTTCTTAAATAGTTCTTTCATGAGATTCAGGTAATTCTTTAAGCTGCATTTCGCTTTCCTGAAGCCATCATCTGTTGTTAACAAGTAAACGTTTAATTTCAGGAGCATCATTTGAATATCAGTCGCAATGATAACAGAGCATACCGCGCCATTACACTGGACAATGGTCTAAAAGTACTATTAGTGCAAGATAAAGATGCAACAAAAGCGGCTGCCTCTATGGCAGTAAATGCCGGACACTTTGACGATCCCCTTGATAGGCAAGGCTTAGCACACTTTTTAGAGCACATGCTTTTTTTAGGCACAGACCAATACCCTAATTCAGGTAGTTTTAATAATTTTGTCTCTCAAGCCGGCGGCAACACGAATGCATGGACTGGTACAGAGCACACTTGTTACTTTTTTGATATTAATAACCAGAAGCTTGAAGAAGCGCTTGAACAATTTAGCCGCTTTTTTATTGCACCTTTATTAAACCCCGCAGAAACAGAAAAAGAACGCAACGCGATTGAGGCCGAGTTTAAGCTAAAAATAAAAGATGATGGCCGCCGCATCTACCAAGCACATAAAGAAACAGTCAATCCTGCACATCCATTTGCTAAGTTTTCGGTCGGTAACCTGCAAACCTTAGCTGATAGAGAGCGTTGTATTAGCGATGAGCTGCGTGACTTTTTTAATAATCATTACCAAGCCCAGTGGATGACACTAGTCATATGTGCAAATGAAGCACTAGACACACTACAAAGTTGGACGCAAACCTATTTTGCCGCAATCAGCGGTAATAAAAAGCTCGAAAAGCCAGAAATAAACGAGCCACTTTATCGTAAACAAGATTTAGGCAAGGTATTACACATTGAACCTCACAAACATATGCAAAAGCTTATTGTTAGTTTTGCTATGCCAAATATTGACGACTTTTATCGCCATAAAACAGTAAGCTTTATTGCTCACCTACTTGGCTATGAAGGCGCGGGTTCCCTTTATTCAATTTTAAAAGAGCAAGGCTGGATCAATGCACTTTCAGCTGGTGGTGGTATTAATGGTAGTAACTTTAAAGATTTTAATATTAGTTTAGCCCTTACTGATGAGGGAATTGAGTACTTTGAAGATATTATTGAAATGGTATTTGAATACATTTGCCTAATTAATAACAACACTGAAAAGCTACCGCGCTTATACCAAGACAAAAAAAATCTTTTACAAATCGCATTCGATAACCAAGAAAAATCGCGTTTAATTGACTGGGTAAGTAATTTAAGCATTAACATGCAGCATTACGACGAAGCTAATTACGTGCAAGGCGATTACCTAATGGAAGGCTTTAATAAGCGCACCCATGAAATGGCCATGCAATGGTTAACACCATACAACATGCGTATTGTGCTGATTCATCCAGATGTAGAGCCGGAACACAAAACGGCTTGGTACAATACCCCATACAAAGTTGAGCAAGTATCGCAAAGTTGGCTTGATGCATTAAGCGATATTAATACGCCCCTGAGTGAAATGCTGTTACCTACAGCCAACCCTTATTTAACCAAAGAAGTGGTGCTTTACGATGTCGATAAGCCACAAGAAAAACCTGAATTACTTGTTAAAGAGCCCGGCTTTGAGTTTTGGTTCAAACAAGACAACACCTTTCGTGTAGCTAAGGGGCACTTTTATTTAGCTATGGATTCAGATTTCGCGGTGAAAGACGTAAAACACATGGCGCTTACTCGGCTATTCACGGATTTATTTATGGATAGTGTTGGCGAGCAATTTTATCCGGCAGAATTAGCTGGACTTAGTTACCATTTAACATCCCATCAAGGCGGTTTGACGCTACATACAGCAGGACTTTCATCAAGCCAACTAGAGCTTGCTGATCAATTAATAGACGCTCTATTTAATGTAGAGATTTGTGCTAAACGATTTGCTGAATATAAAAAGCAGCTAGTAAGGCATTGGCGCAATAGCAATCAAAATAAACCAGTGAGTGAACTATTTAGTATCATAGGCGCTAAAATCATGCCTTGGAACCCAAGGCCAAGCGAACTCGCATCGGCTTTAAAAAACACATGTTTTCAGCAGTTTAATGAATTTAGAAGAGGTTTTTTTAAAGCGCTGCATGTTGAGTCTTTTTTGCACGGTAACTGGCAGCAAAGCGATGCTATTGAATTTCAAAAAAAGGTCGCTGATCACTTAAAACATGCCACTATTATAGAAGATTTGCGCCGCCCACTATTTGAAATAAAAAAAGTGACACGGTACGAATTAGAACTCCCATGTAGCGACCACGCAATGGTTATTTACTACCAAGCGCAAACAGACAGCGTAGCCGAAAAAGTAAAGATGATGGCACTCAATCACTTAATTAATCAAGATTACTTTAATGAACTACGAACAACACAACAGCTTGGCTATTTAGTGGGGGCAGGCTACGCCCCTTTTAACACTCGAGCTGGTATAGCGTTTTACGTACAGTCGCCTAAATTTGATGCTAAAACATTATTACATCGACATAATAATTTCATTAACAATTACCTTGAAAATATTGATGCGCTCGATGAGCAAGACTGGCAACAACAAAAGCACGGATTAAGTACGCATATTGCCGAAAAAGATAAAAACCTGCGCTTGAGATCGCAGCGTCTATGGCTAGCTATTTGTAACCGAGATCATGAGTTTCATATGCAGCAACGTCTATTAGAGGCACTAAACGCATTAACTCTAAAAGATTTAAAATCATATGCGCTTACATTATTTAATGAAGATAGGCCAAGGTATGAGCTATTAAGCTCAGCAAAAGTGAATAAATCTCAAAATATGCCCCTTTACTCGCAATCTCTTTGACTCTCGGTCGAGCTTGTTTTAAATTATCATTTGTAAATTAGAAGTAATTAATAAATGATAAAAACAACAATAATAAAATTAAGCATGCTTGTAGTACTTGCTAGCTCATTTAAGCTTTTTGCCTTTGAGTCTTCACTTCATTACAACCCAAACGATACTCTTGTATTAGCAAGCGCCATTATTGCGCTTGCTTTGCCGTACCTGTTATTTATTATTTATAAGCTTAGACGTTCACGCCGCCAACTTCGACTGTCTGAAAAGCGCCTTAAAAGCACCGTAGAAGGCAGCGGTGACACGCTGTGGGACTGGAACATTAAAACAGGCGAAGTGATACGTATAAACGATAAATACTTAATGGACTCAACAACGTTAATGGGCTTTCCACCAAATAAAGGCCTTATACACCCCCATGACATTAATCAGGTTGAACATTTATTAAAAGTGCACTTTGCTGAACAATCAGCTTTTTTTGAAGCCACTTATCGTATCAAAGATACATTTGGTCGCTGGCATTGGGTTCTTGATCGCGGGAAAATAATTGAAAAAGATGCCAATTTGTCCCCTTTAAGGATGACTGGCACGGTACGCGATATTTCTCAGTTAAAATCCACAGAGGAACGTCTCAACCTCTTTGCTAAATGTGTAGAGTCATTGACGGATGCGCTTGCCATTTATGACAAAAACTTTAAATTAGTCGATATAAATCCCAGCTTTTTGACTTTATTTGGTGGCGTGCGCGAACAGTATTTAGGCAAAGATTTTAACCTATCTGGATATGAGCAAAGCTATACAGATAAAGTGATTGAAATTGTTAAAGAGCATGAGCATATTCAACAAGAAGTAAAACTACGTAACAGCGAGCGAATTTTATTGCCTGTTGAAATTTCTATAGATGAAATTAAAAATAATCAAAACCAAATAACTAACTATGTTGTTGTTTATTCAGATTTAACTGAACGAAAAAAAGCAGAGTCACAGCTACATAACTTATCTAACCGAGATCGTACTACAAGCCTTCCAAACCGAAATTTATTTTTTACTGACTTGCAAAAGCTTGTAAAACTGAATTCTCATCATGCCCTTTTAGTGTTTGATTTAGATAACTTTAAAAAAATAAACGACTCGTTAGGCCACCAACTTGGTGACAGTTTGTTAGCTAAATTAGCAATGCGATTAAACAAGCTCACACGTGAAAACGATGTGTTTTATCGCTTAGGGGGAGATGAGTTTGCACTCGTTATGTCAGATACAAACGACATACATGTAATCACGCGTATGGCAAAACAGTTTTTAGCTGCCATTGCTACCCCATTTAAAATGGCTGGTCACGAACTAGCAATTACCTCAAGCGTAGGCATCGTTTTGTTTCCCGAGGATGGCAATACACCAGAGCTTTTATTAAAAAATGCCGATACTGCGATGTATCACGCGAAAAAGAAGGGCAATAGCTACTTATTTTTCAACGACACCATGAACCGCCAAGCAGTTAAGCGCCTACAAATAGAAAACTTAATGCGCTTTGGTTTGAAAGAAGACCATTTTGAAGTGTATTACCAACCAAAAATGAATATCCGTACCGGAAAACTAACTGGCATGGAAGCGTTGGTGCGCTTTATCACGCCTAAAAAAGGTATTATCAGCCCAGGTGTATTTATACCTATAGCCGAAGAAACCGGACAAATAATTGAAATTGGTGAAGTTGTTTTAAATAAAGCATGTAGAGATGTAAAAAAGTGGCTAGATGATGGCTTATTTAGCGGCCGAGTCGCTGTTAACTTATCCGCAAAGCAATTTAGCTTACCTGATTTAACCTCACGTATTGATGTCATTTTACAAAAAAATGAATTGCCTTCATATTTTTTAGAGCTTGAAATAACCGAAGGTACAGTAATGGATGATCCTAAAGATGCTATTGCTATTATGCGCTCATTAAGCGCTCGTGGTATTCACTTAGCGATGGATGACTTTGGTACAGGATACTCATCTTTAGCATATTTAAAGCAGTTTCCTCTTAATACCTTAAAAGTAGACAAAGCATTTATTGATGATATGAAAACCGAGCGTGGCCGCAATATGGTTGACTCAATCGTCACCATTGCGCATAACTTAGATTTACATGTTGTTGCCGAGGGTGTTGAGCAAGCAGCTCAAATAGAAGTACTTAAAAAACTACATTGTGAAACAGTTCAAGGTTATTACTACTCTAAACCATTATCAAAAGACGAATTTACTGAGTTTTTAAAACAACAACAAACCAAAGCAGCGCCTAGTTTAATTTCAAAGCCCAAACAAAAAGCAATTTCAATTGTTAATTAAGGGCGCCAAACACACGCACTAAAACCAACAATACGCATCAGAACTCTTCTTTAGTGTAGGTCAAACAAACACCATATTACTGGGTTTATAGCACTTGCTAAAAAGAACTAACGCTTTACAGACATACCTTTTCTAATGACTTCAAAATACATTACTGCAATAAATAAACAGCTTATTAAAGCGAATAGTAAAGCTAAACCTCTTGTTTAATAGCTCAAAATAGGTGTTATTTAGTCGTTATAGACAATTGCTTCTGAATTGTTCTACTTCCTATATCCATACAGTCGTATATCAAAGATGTTTAACGCAATTAGCGTCAGATTTAATCTCTCAGATTGACTAAATATTTATTGCGGATTGGAATTAATTGAGCAAGTAAGTATCAATATTTCGCAGATTGATATTAGCAAATATTGAGTATAAAAAAGGCCAGAAGTTTTCACTTCTGGCCTTTCGTTTGTTCTATAAAAAACTAGATAAATTAGCTAATTATTAAAGCTCTTTTTCAACTTCATCAAATAAAGCAGTGATATTTTGCTCAGGCTCTTTGGTCGCTAAGCTTACAACAACAATTGCAATACTTGCTAAAATAAAGCCAGGTACAATTTCGTACATGTAGCTACTTAAACTTTGACCATCAATAGTAAATGGCGAGTATATCCAAAATAGTACTGTACCAGCACCCACTAACATTCCTGCTAGTGCACCTTCAAAGTTCATACGCTTCCAGTAAAGGCTAAATAGTACAAGTGGACCAAACGCAGCACCAAAACCTGCCCATGCATTACTTACTAAACTTAAGATTGAGCTGTCTCTATCGTATGCAAGGTAAATTGCACACAAGGCAACTGCAGCAACACTAATACGCCCTACAGTTACAAGTTCTGTGTCACTTGCCTCTTTACGTAGGAATGTTTTATAAAAATCTTCTGTTAATGAACTTGAACTAACCAGTAACTGCGAAGAAATTGTACTCATGATTGCAGCTAAAATTGCGGCCAGTAAAAAGCCTGCAATTAATGGGTGGAATAAAAGCTCTGAAAGAATTAAGAAGATTGTCTCAGGATCGTCAACCACAATGTTATTTTCGTACGTGTAAGCTGCACCAAATAAACCAGTGCCTACAGCACCGATAGCGGCTACTATCATCCACGTCATACCTATACGACGTGCTGTTGGCATATCTTTAACACTACGCACAGACATGAAACGTACAATTATATGCGGCTGACCGAAATAACCTAAGCCCCAAGCCATTGCTGAAATAATACCTAGCGCAGAGCCTGCACCTATCCAATCAAGCATATCAGGATTTACACTATGTAAAGTAGATTCAAGAGGTTGATCAAGTAAAGAGTATGCAACGGTTGGCACTAAAATAAGTGCAACAAACATAATACAACCTTGCACAAAGTCAGTTAAGCTCACAGCTAAAAAGCCGCCAAATAAAGTGTATAAAACCACAACACCTGTTGTGATATAGAGGCCCATCTCGTAGCTCAAGCCAAATGAACTTTCGAACAGTTTACCACCGGCTACAACACCCGATGAAGTATAAAGAGTGAAGAAAACGATAATAACAACTGCAGATACAACACGTAATAAGTTAGATTTATCGTTAAAACGATTTGAGAAGTAATCTGGGATAGTGATAGAGTCGTTGGCTTTTTCTGTGTATACACGCAACCTAGGAGCAACCAGTAAATAGTTGAGCCAAGCACCAATTACCAAGCCTATAGCAATCCAAGTACTACTAAAGCCAGTAACAAACATCGCACCTGGTAGACCCATTAAAATCCAGCCACTCATATCTGAAGCACCAGCTGATAGCGCTGCAACACTCGGTGAAAGGCTTCGTCCACCTAACATATAACCAGAGACATCACTTGTTGATTGTTTATATGCATATAGTCCTATACCTAACATTACAATAAAGTATAACGCTAGTGAAATAATCATTCCTGTTTCCAAATTAGCCTCCGCACAATAATTAAATAATAGGCTTTTAATCCGAATAATGACTCTTAAAGTTTTATAGTTAAGACACTATTGGGGTAAAAACCATTCTCGATGACTATATCATGCCTTTTGAGCAGATCTCCAACTAGTTACATTTTCTTGATTTAAAAATATTCATATTGCATATTTTTACATCAAAATAACAAAAAAAAATGATAATACGCAAACAAAACGCCAAATTATTAATGATAACTTCTTAATCTTACTAATATTAGTAATGCTATTTTGAATCTTTTGCCATATATTATTACAATGCCCACTGACATTACTTCTAACGGAACTGTTTATGTATTTTTACGCTGCGCGCCAACCTATATTAAATCGAGAAAAAGAACTCATCGGTTATGAGCTTTTATTTCGTGATGGCGTTGATAACGTATTCCCTGACATAGACGGAGATCAAGCAACAACTCGATTAATTGAAGGTAGTCAATTTAATTTTGGCCTAGAAGATTTAACCGATAGCAAGCCTGCTTATATTAACTTTACCTTAGATACCTTACTTAAAGGTTACCCTAGCATGTTAAGTAAAGAGTCTGTTGTAGTAGAAATACTCGAGACTGTACAGCCAGGTAAACGCTTATTAGCAATAGTCAAAGACTTAAAAGACAAAGGCTATACGATTGCACTAGATGATTACATGCATCAACCTGTATGGCGTCATTTTTATCCATTTATAGATATTATTAAAATAGACTTTTTATCGTGCGATGTAGATGCAATAAAAACCATAATTAACGATTTAAAACCGCACCCACACATTAAGTTACTTGCAGAAAAAGTAGAAACCTACGATATTTATAAACAAGCATTAGATCTTGGGTTTGATTATTTTCAAGGGTTCTTTTTCTCAAAACCTGAAATGGTACAAAGTAAAACACTGCCGCCTTCTGAGATGGCCTTAGCCGAGCTTTTATACGAAACCTCCAACGTTGATATAGATCTGCAAAAAATTACAGATGTGTTTGAGCGAGACGTAAATCTATCGTACAAGTTACTTCGTTATTCTAATTCAGCGGCGTTTGTTCGACGTGCAGAAATAAGCACGATAAAACAAGCCCTTATTTTTTTAGGCGCGAACGAAATAAAAAAATTATTATCGCTACTATTTGCAGCACAAGTGTCTGCCAACAAACCTGTAGAGCTAATTAGGTTATCACTCACGCGCGCTCGTTTTGCAGAGCTACTTGCAATATCTCATGGTCAATTTAAAGATACAGGCATGGCGTTTTTAACCGGCATGATGTCGCTAATGGACGCTATTTTAGATGAAAGCATGCAAAGCGTTATGAAAAAACTTCCTTTGTCGAACGACATTAAAGCGGCTCTATTAGAAGACGAAGGCCTATTAGCTAAATATTTAAACTTAGTTAAATATTATGAACAAGCAGATTGGGATGCCGCTAATGCGCTTACTAAAGAACTTAACCTTGGAAATAAAGTACCCGATGCCTATCACGAAGCCTTAGGCTGGGTAAGTGAGCAAATGCAGTTAATGGTTAACGAATAATAACCTCTAATAAAAAACTAAAAATGCCAGCATATTTGCTGGCATTTTTTATGTTGGCTTAACGCTTATGTCACAATCACCTTTTATAGACTTTCTAAAAAATCTTCATCAAAGTCTTCAGGCTCTTCTTTAATCGGCGGGTTACCATCATACAGCTCATAAATTTGACGTTGAAAGTAAATATCTTTTACAAAAAGGTACGGATCAAGTGAATCATTTAATAAACCTTCTTGAGGGATTAGCGACGCTCTCGCTTCTACTGCTTTTAATACAAATACTAAAATAGTTTGCGGTGTAGTAAGCGCAATTTCCGGTAAAACAAAGTTATCGACAACATCACCTGTTAAATTACGTGCAGTCGTCGGGCCCATTGCTGGCAGCATTAAATAAGCGCCATCTCCTACGCCCCACACTCCTAACGTTTGTCCAAAGTCTTCATCTACATGATTCAAACCTAGTGAGCTGGCTACATCAAATATACCAAATATACCTACAGTTGAATTCACTAAAAAGCGGGCGAGGCTCACACTTGCATTGCCTGGTTTACCTTGAAGTCCAGCGTTAATCATGTCCACTGGTGCTGAAATATTATCAGTGAAGTTTACAATTGAATTTCTAACCGGGGCAGGCGTTACTTCAACGTACCCTACAGCGACAGGACGTAGAATATAGGCATCAAGTACATCCATATTAAAGTCGTACAACGGACGGTTAATATTTTGTAGTGGATCTCGTTCATCCACTTTATTTTCTGGTACTTGCGCACACCCTGCAAGTATCAGTAAACACAAAAAAGTAAAACTATGCTTTAACATCTAATGTCCTTAAGGTATTAATGTATCAATTGTAAGTGTGAAGTCACTCACATCTTCACGTACTAGTATATCTGAAAACCCTTCTAACTCACCTGAGCTTGGCATAACCGTTTCATCTTTAGATATTCGCGCAGATATAACGATATCTTGTGCACTTGATAAGTTTAGCCCAGCCACCATTGCATTGGCATCTGTTAATTTAACACTCACAGGAAAGCTATACTCTTCAAGCTTTAAAACAGCAAGCGGCATGGGCGAGCCCTGCGCAGCTTTTGCAAATACAAACAAAATACCATTTTGTGGTTGTTGCGCTTTAAGCTCATCTGCAAGCTTAACTGTTACATTAATAACGCTTTGTGTAGTAACGGGTAAAACAGAGCCCTCGGCTTGCATTTGCTGATTGATATCTGCAATGCGCTCTGAAATCATTTCATAACGCGTATCATTTTTCTGCATGCTAGCAAGAAGTACTTCAAATGCAGCTTTAGCTTGAGGCCAATCTTTTCGCTCATAGGCTATTAACGCTAATAACGATATTGCATCTAAATTAGTAGGCTCAACTTTTAATACTTTTGAAAGCATACCCGCTGCACGGCTCATATTAGCTTCACTGCCCTCTAATAATAAAACTTGGCTAAAGCTTATTAGCACTTGCATATTATCAGGGTTCATTTGCAGTGCTTTATCAAAGGACTGCTGCGCCATATCAAACTCATTAAGTGACATTGCAACGCGGCCTAATAACATCCAAGCAACTTCATCATCGCCTGTTTCGCTAAGCTTTGTTCTAAGTGCTAAAGCAAATGCTTGCAGCTCATTTTGGCTAAGAGGCTCGCCTTTTTGCATAACAGCACGCTCACCATAATCAGCAAGGTTGTCCATGGCATCATGCCATGCAGCAATTTGTTGCTCACTTCCGGTAAACGTATAAAACACACTAGTTAAAGCAATAACAAAAGCAGCGCCTGTTAATGCAAATATGCGGTTATTGCCTTTACTGTTTAGCGATTTTTCAGGTGATAACTCATTAAGCAAACGACGTTTTAACTCTATAACCGATTCATTATGATTTTTTAAATCTATACGTTGGTTATCTAGATCAGTTTGTAATTCAACTAAACGCTGCTCATATATGCTGATAAGCTCAGCATTAGCATTGTGCGTAATCGTTTGCACTCGCTCTTTTTGTAAAAAAGGTAACGCCACAAATGCGATAGCAATTAGTGTGAGTAAAGCAAAACACGCCCACATTAAAATCATTAACTTTGCTCCTGACGTTTATTATCAGCAATAAGCTTTGCAAGCAACGCTTCATCGTTACTGCTCCACGTTTGCTTTACAGACGCTTTACGCTGACGAATTACAATAAAGCCAAAACCAATAATCACTATGAGTACTGGTAACACCCAAAGCACCAGCGTAGCTGGCGTAACCGGAGGGTCGTAGTGAACAAAGTAGCCATATCTATCAATCATATAGTCAATTACTTCGTCTTTTGTTTTGCCCTCTTTTACAAGTACTAACACTTTGTCACGTAAATCTTTGGCAACAACAGCATCCGAATCAGCAATATTCTGATTTTGGCATTTAGGGCAGCGAAGCTCTTTTGTTAACTCTTCAAAACGCACGGCTTGATCATTATTATCAAACTGATAACGATCTTGCTCAGCGCTTACAGCCATGCTTATAAAAAAACTAAGGCTTAATAAAAAAATTCTCATTAATTTAGCTCCTGCATAACGGGTGCAAATTTAGCGCGCCATACTCGAGGATTTATATCACCCGTATGATGCAGTAAAATCTTGCCGTTTTTATCAACTAAAAATGTTTCTGGCGCGCCCGATACACCTAAATCAAGCGAAAGCGTACGGTGCAAGTCTAAAATATTAAATTGATACGGATCACCCGCGCGACCAAGCATATCTGTTACGTCTGTGCGCAGAGCCTGCATATCGAATGGCCCATCAAAATCAGCGTCGTAACCTTGCACATAGTAAAGACCAATAATTTTAACGCCTTGCTCACGTAACTTAGTTAAATAGCCAAGCTCTACTAAACATGTTGGGCACCATGTCCCCCAGACATTAAGTAAATACACCTCGCCTTTTAACGACTCGTTAGTCCAGCGTTTGCCGTCTTGCATTAAATCAGGCAAGTTAAAGGCTGGCATATCTTGGCCTAATCGCCCAGTTTGAATCTCTCTTGGGTTTGCAAATAGCCCTTGGTATAAAAACACACAGACAAAAGCGAACACTAAAAGCGGTGCAATAGCTAAAAGTTTACGGTTCATAAAGCACTCTCCGATGTAGCCTTACGCACTGTTTTAGCTGATGTACGATAGCGTTTATCAAACAGAATCATGAAGCCTGCAAATGACATAAGTACACCACCAATCCAAATCCAGCGAACATACGGCTTATGGTAAATTCGAAGCGACCATGCATCGCCACTAAGCTGCTCACCTAACGCTAAATATAAATCACGTTTAAAACCGGCATCTATTGCAGCCTCGGTCATAAATTGCATTCCGATATCATATTTACGTTTTTCGGCGTGTAAGCGTGTTACTAGCTCATTATTTTTAAGAACTGATACAACGCCTGCATGACCACTGTAGTTTGGCCCTCTAATAGTTTTAACACCATCAAAGCGATAGTCATATTCGTTAAGCTGGGCAATATCACCTGGTTTCATAGATACATCGCGTTCAACTGAATAAGCAGATGTAAGTGATACACCCGCAATAATAAATGCAATACCAATATGTCCAAGTACCATAGCCCAATAACTTACAGTAAAGCGTTTTAACCCTTCTGTTAAGGTGCCATGCACAGCTGCTTTGGTGTAAATATCAATCCCTGTTGATAAAGCAACCCAAACTGCAAGCGTTGTCGCTAGTAGCGTAAGCGGCTTTACGATCTCGTAACTTGAGAATAACCAAGTGCAGGTTATTACTACACTTGCTAATACACCCATTAAAATTTTGTTTTGCAAAAAAGCCCATTTATTTTGCTTCCAGCGTAAAAATGGCCCTATGCCCATTAAAATTGCAAAAGGCACTAATAAAATGGCAAACATTTTATTAAAAAACGGTTCGCCAATAGAAATGCTACCTAAGCCCATTTCTTTATGGACCATAGGTAATAGCGTACCTAACATAACAATTAATGTAGCAACCACTAAAAATATATTATTGAGCCACAACGCCACTTCGCGCGATACAAACTTGTATCGACCTTCGCTGTATACCTGCGATACACGCAGTGCATACAAAGCTAAGCCGCCACCGACAACCACACCTAAA
This sequence comes from Pseudoalteromonas sp. MMG007, assembly GCF_018100985.1. Classification (GTDB taxonomy): domain Bacteria; phylum Pseudomonadota; class Gammaproteobacteria; order Enterobacterales; family Alteromonadaceae; genus Pseudoalteromonas. The sequence goes on from NZ_JAGJEI010000004.1 coordinate 147,639, forward strand.
AAGGCGAGTATAAATAAGCCCCTATCAGGATCGGTAGCAAACGCATGCACCGATACAATAATGCCCGAGCGCACAATAAAGGTGCCTAACAAGCTTAATGAAAAACCAGCTATTGCTAATAATACCGTCCACGATTTAAAAATACCGCGTTTTTCGGTTACGCTTAAGGAGTGCAGTAATGCAGTGGCTACAAGCCAAGGCATTAGCGCTGCATTTTCTACTGGATCCCAAAACCACCAGCCGCCCCAGCCAAGCTCTGAATAAGCCCACCAACTGCCAATAGTAAGACCTAGGCCTAAGAAACCCCAAGCGGTCATTGTCCATGGGCGTGACCATTTAGCCCATGTATTATCAAGCTTGCCTGTTAAAAGTGCGGCAATAGCAAAAGAAAAAGCAACCGATAGCCCAACATAACCCATGTACAGTAGTGGAGGATGAATAATCATTCCTGGGTCTTGAAGTAGCGGGTTTAAATCGCGCCCTTCAACCGGAAAATAAGGTAATAAACGCTCAAAAGGGCTTGAAAGTAATAAGGTGTACATCATAAAACCTACACCTAAAAACCCAAGCACACCCAATACACGCGCGCGTAGTACCCACGGCAGCGATTTAGAGCGTACAGCGACCGCTGCGGTCCACCCTGCTTGCATAACTAGCCACAATAAAATGGCGCCTTCATGGCCACCCCAGGTAGAAGTAACTTTATAATACCAAGGTAATGTACTACTAGAATGATACGCCACATACGATACGGTAAAATCATCCGTTAAACTGGCATAAATAAGCGCTGCAAACGAAAGCAGTACAAAAGCAAATTGCCCAATGGCTAATGAAGGGGCTGCACGCATTAAACGAAGATTACCGGTATGCGCGCCCCAAAGCGGAAAAATACACAGTAAAACACTAAGCACCATCGCAAGCGTTAAAGAAAAATAACCAAGTTCTGGGATCATATTAACTACCGCTATCTAGGTTGTATTTTGGTTTTTCGTGTTTGATGCCTTTTACTGCTTCAGCAACTTCTGCTGGCATGTATTCTTCATCATGCTTTGCAAGCACCTCAAAGGCCTCAATTACATTTGGTTCAACTAAAACACCTTGCGCTACAATCCCTTGTCCTTCGCGAAATAAGTCTGGCAAAATGCCCTGATAGCGAACCGTTACTAATGGGCCTGTATCAATGAGCTTAAAGCTTACTTGTAAACTTTGCTCGTTTCGCTCAACAGTGCCAGGCACGACCATACCACCAATTCTTAACTTTTGACCTATGTGTGGTTTTTCTTTATTTGGGCCTTTACCGTCAATTAGTTCGCTTGGTGTGTAAAACAAGTTTATGTTTTCTTGTAGTGCATACAACACAAGACCAATAGAAGTACCAATACCAAACAGTACTGCAATAATCACTAATAGGCGTTTTTTACGTCGTGGGTTCATGATGTTTGTTCCTGCTTAGCTTTTTTAATTCTTTCTTCACGTATTATTTGTTGCTCTACAGAGGCCATAATACGTTTGGTGTCTCTAAGTGAGCTTATTAAAATACCGAGTAAAATAAGTGCGCATGTACCAAAAGAAAGCCATACATAAAATCCATAGCCTCCCATAGCAATAAAATCTGAAAAAGAGTCAAACTGCATAACTACCCCTTATTTAACAACGCTCGCACCCAAGGGCGATGCTTTTCACGTTGTAAAATTTCATTTTTAAGACGAATTAAAGTCACAGTACCTACAAATGCTGCAAACGCTAAAATGTTCACCATGAGTGGCCAAAACATACTAGGGTCAATGGCTTTTGTGTCGAGTTTTGTAATAGTTGCACCTTGGTGTAGGGTGTTCCACCACTCTACTGAGTAATGAATAATAGGTAAGTTAATAACCCCTACAATTGCTAAAATTGAAGCCGCACGACCAGCTGATTTTTTATCTTCAAAAGCGTGGTAAAGCGAAAGCACTCCCAAGTATAAAAACAATAAAATAAGCTCTGAGGTTAAACGTGCATCCCATACCCACCATGCTCCCCACATAGGTTTACCCCATGCGGCACCGGTAATAAGTGCAATGGCAGTTATACACGCCCCTACTGGCGCAATAGCAATTACTGCAAGCTCTGCATTACGTAACTGCCAAACAAGTGCAACAATTGCGGCTATCGCCATTGAGGAATACGCGCCCATGGATAAAATAGCTGAAGGCACATGAATAAAAATAATACGGTAACTATCTTTTTGTTGGTAATCGGCAGGCGCAAAACCTAACCCCCAAACCCAACCAACAATCATAGTAATAACCGTAACGACGGCAAAATAAGGCAGTAACGTATTGCATAGCTGATATGCACGCTCCGCTTTAGCATAGGGATGTAACCACTTCCACATTAACTTACACTCACTTTTAAAGCTGACGATATGGCAATTGGCGCACTTATAATAGCAATAACTAACATGGCACCAAGGATGGCAAGCTGCCCACTATAATCCAGCGACATGGAGCTGGTATCGATAGCAGACGTTGCAAAAATCAAAACAGGAATATACAAAGGCAATACCAGTAAACTCATTAAAATGCCGCCTTTTTGTAGTCCTACAGTCAGGCCCGCACCTATTGCGCCTATAAAGCTTAATAATGGCGTACCTAATAATAAGGTTAATACGGTTGCGTGTAATGATTGGCTTTCTAAATTTAGTAATAAGGCAAAAAGCGGAGTCATTAATACCAGTGGTAGCCCTGTTACAACCCAATGCGCAGCCACTTTGCCTAAAACTGATAAAGATAACGGGTAAGAAGAGGCAATTAACTGCTCTAATGAGCCATCGTTATAGTCATCTCTAAATAATTTATCGAGTCCAAGCATAGTAGAAAGTAGCGCTGCAACCCAGATAATACCTGGCGCCATTCTCGCAAGTAGACCGGGCTCAGGTCCAATTGCTAACGGAAATAATGAAATAACGATCAAAAAGAATAAAATAGGATTAACTATTTCGGCACGCTGGCGAAATGCAAGCTTTACATCTTTACTAAATACCGCGCTAAATAGCTGCCAGTAAGAATGTTGACGAGTCATTAGTGACGATACTCCAACGTAACCGTTTGCAAGTTATCAAAGTGAGTGGTTAGGTCTTGATGGGTCGTTAATAAAATAGCGCCGCCGGTTTTTAAATGCTCACCAAAGCGTTGCTGCAAGTAAGCTACGCCGCTTTTATCAAGAGCAGTAAATGGCTCATCTAATACCCAAAGTTTGCAATCACTTAGCCATAACCTCACCAATGCCACGCGCCTTTGCTGCCCTGCAGAGAGCATTCTTACCGGCACGTCTTCAAGGCCAACCAAGCCAAGCTTAGCTAAAATAGGGTACAGATCGGGAGTGTCTTGATAGCCATTAATTTGCAACCAATATTGTACATTCTCGATTGCGGTGAGCTGCGTGTTAACCCCTGTTTTATGACCTATAAATAGCAGCTCTTGTGCATACTCTTCATAGTACTTATTAATAGGCTGCTGATTAAATAAAACAGCGCCTTCGTCAGGCACAGAAAAGCCCGCTACAATACGCAATAACGATGTCTTACCAGCCCCATTAGGACCCGCTAATTGCATGATTTGACCGCTATTAAGGCTAAAATTAAGATCCGCAAACAAACAACGGTCTTGCTTGATGCAGGTGACGGACTTAATGTGTAACAAGATGACGATTCTCTATGCCAAAAATTAGGCGTTAGTCTACCATAATGATAGGGTAATACGAATATTGCTTTATAATCGATTAACGAAAACTTGATTTAAAATAATGAATACACCAACGCAAATAACATTATCTAATTCATTGGTTAACAATCAAACGACCAACAAGCACACTAATGAATTAACACAATTGCCCGATGAGGTTATTGCGGCCAAAAACATTCAATTTAGTAAAAGCTCAATCACACTTGATGTTTTTGTAGATAAACATTGGCAAACAATAAGACTGAGCACCTCAAGTGAAACATCAAGTACGCAAAAAATAGTAAGTGCGAATATTCAATTAAGTCCCGATGGTAAACAACTCACTATAACGCCAAATAATACAACAGTGTCATTAAACCAGCCGGCGCAATTACAGCGTTTACTTAATTACATAAATACAGGCACTGAGGTAGAGAGCAAACCAATGCCAGTACAAATAGTGCTTTCGCCTTCACCTAAACTAGTTATTGAAAAACTCAATGCCAGTATTGCTATAAATAAAGATGTGGCGCAAATACTTTCATCGGAGCAACCTTTAAAAGTAATCGTGAGTACAAATAATAAAGGCGCTCAACTTGATGTTGTAAATCGATTTGCAGATACCGTGCATTCACAGCCCTTAGCGCAAACAAAATTAACTAAACTACTTACGGCTTTATTACCAAGTGCTGAGCTAAAAACAACACCCAAACTTGCTATTTTAACGCATCCACAAAAACAGGGCTCATTCACAATACCTTTAAACAACAAACAAGTGAGCGAACTGCCAAACACCGCTTTAAAAGTAGGCTTAACGAGTCAAGCCGACAAAGTTTTAATAAAAACACAAATAAACACAATGCAAGTAACCCTTAATAACTCATTTACTAAGGCGTTTAACAACATTGTGAGTGCTCAGCCAATCGCTTTACCTTCTGAAACTTTAAACAATACGCCAAGCCCTTTAATTAGTACTAACAGCCCTATAAAGTCGTGGTTACAAACAAGCTTTAGTGATTTTAAAACTCGCATTAACGACGCTGTTAAATATTTTGAAAGCAGACCTTTTACTCACAGTTCAAAACTCTCATTGAGTGCTAATACGACTGAGCAAAACCAAAGCACATTAACTCAAGCTTTAAAACAATTAGATAAGCCTTTAATAACGCAAACAAATATTACTCAACATGTAGATAACGCTTTAAATAAAATTAAAAACCCAGATACAGCATTACAAAAACACTTTAATCAACTGCCTGCTTTAATGCAGTTAACACAGTTAGTTAAAGCAAGTGTAAATGTTTGGCAATCCTCTACGCACAACGCTCAACAAATCCAGATATCTCTAATTCCAAAAGACTCTGAACTTCAGCTTAAAACAGTAAAAGGCGTGCAAAATCAGTTACCCAGTGAAATACCTTCACGAAGCCAAATGTTGCAGCCTATTGAAGCTAAGCTTTTCAGTAAATTATTAAGCTTACCAGTAACAGCACCAAACATAGTAACTGAGAAACCTTTGCTAAGTAGTCAAATTGCAGAAATAGCACATAAAGCCACACAAAACACTCCCGATTTAACTCGCCTAGTTAACCAGGCATTTAATAGAATGGTATCGAGTAGCAATATAAACCCTACTACAGTTCAACGTGAGATATTAGCAACGATACAGCCGACACTGCTTTCAAACGAATCATTACAAAGTAGCTTTAGTAAAGGGCTTGAGCAAGTAGCGGTTAGTATCTTAGCAGCCCCTATTATTAGCCAATCAGTCACGCCTTTGACCTTTAATAATCAAACTGGTTTAGATGCCCTACTTCAAGTACTTATTCCTACATTTAAAACAGGCAATTCAGGTCCCAAAATACTCGAGCAATTACAACAAGCTCAAGTACAAGCATTGGCAAGCGAAATAGTACAAGTAAAAAACACGCTTACTCAAGTAAGTGCGCTTACTCCTAATCAACAAATTGATACAAACCCGCTAGCGCAGTTTTTGTTTCCTATGAAACTGCCACCTGAAGCAGGGCAAACCGAAATAACTCTGGGGCAATATAAAAAACCAAGTGCAGATAAATTAGAAGATAAAAATGTATGGTTTGTAAGGCTAAATTTTGATTACGCTCAACTTGGCCAGCTACAAATTACGGCAGAGTTAATGGATAAAGCACTTGATTGCCAACTACTCGCCTCAAGCCAAGAAGTAACTGCTATTGCTCACCCGCATTTAGATAACCTTCGTTCAAAACTGGCTAAGCACGGCTTACAAGTTGGTGAGCTAAATTTAAAAAGAGGCGATGCTAAGCACAGCGATTTTTATAAATCTCACGCCATTATTAACATTAAGGTTTAATTATGAATAATGCACCTAATGATAAATCAGCCATCGGCCTTTTATACGAAGCAGGCAACTCGCCCACAGTCAGTGTAAAAGGTTTTGGTGAATTAGCAGATGAAATAATAGCAGCCGCTGAGCAAAAAGGGATTATGATCCACCAAGATGAGGCGCTCGCTAAAACACTGTCACACTTACAGCTTGGTGAAGAAATCCCCAAAGAGCTGTATTATGTGATTGCCGAGTTAATTGCTTTTTCGTATGTATTAAGAGGGCAATTTCCACCTGGGTGGCAAGACTTTCAAGGTAAGTTAAACATAAAAGCATAAATAGGCGCTAAGCGCCTATATGAGTTAGTGTTATTTAGGTAAGTTAGTTATCTTTTTCTGCTCTAGCATTTCTTTCCAGTGCATAACTTCGCTTGGTAAAATAGGTGTTTGACCTTCAAAGCCAGCTACTTCGAGCATTTCTTCAATACTCACAATCCCCTTTTTACTTTTAAACACACCACGTACGTATGCAACAGCATGTAGGCCTCGCTCTGAATGGAACTTTTGTTCTATATAAAAATATTTATGATCCCAACCCACTAATTTAGTACTTATTGTATAGCGCTGCATAGGCTTAATATCACGAATATAAGTAATAGCTGTAGCATTCACTATAGGAAACCAACGACGTTTCATTACTTGTTTTAATAAGCCAATTCTTTCGATCATCCACGTACGAGATAAATCCATCATCGCAAGATAGCGAGAATTTGTTAGATGCATATTAATATCGCAATCCGTAGGCAACGCTTTGTAATCAATATCTACTGTATCGAGTAAATCTTGATAATGCTGATTGCGTTTAATTTTAAAAAATAATAATAAAAGTCGAATATATAGGTTCACAACAAAGGTCTTACCAGCTAATTTTACACGAGTGTAGCACAGCCATTTACTAACACGAATTTTCTAATTTAATCTTAAATCATTATTATAATAAAAAGTAAAATCATGAAATTAAATATTAATGTTATTCCTGCCCTTATTTTGATAACACCTAGTTATAGTGCGTTTGCCGACTTTTCGTTGCCAAGCAAAGGGACGTTTACCTACCCAACAGGTGTAATTAAGGAGTTGGGTTTAAATGACAACAGGAAGCTGAAAAGTTCACTATAGCCTCAAATAGCTACAATATGGGCAAATACCTAGCGCTTACTTTGTTGCAATCACACTTGCTAAAGATAATAGTCAAGTGTGGTGGCTGGCGTTTAATAACGGCTTTATTAAAGAGTTTGAATGACACATTGACGATCATAACGTTGTAGTAAAAAGCAGCCGTTTATCGTTCCGATAAAAGGTGGCTATGTTATATGAACTCAATGGTCGTAGTTACTTTTTACTCATAACAAAGAAGTATAGTAATGAACTTTAATGAAGGCGGTATAGAAACAATAGCTATCGATGGGGTTACTAAAAAATATGGGCACTAAAAACGAGTGCCCTTAAAACTTATTATTACACCTTTACAGTTTTACGGTTAATACCGTAATCACGCAATTTATTTGCCACTGCGGTATGACTTAAGCCTAAACGCTTGGCCAACTGTCGTGAACTAGGATAAGCAGGATAAAGCTTACGAAGTAAAGTAGCTTCAAATCGTTTCACAGCTTGATCTAAGGAGCCTTCAAAGTCTGATTCTAAATACCCTAAGTCATGAGTAAAAGTAGGTAACTGCAAATGCTCTACACGTAGCTCACTGTCATCCAACAATGATACTGCACGGTATATTGCATTTTCGAGCTGGCGTACATTCCCAGGCCAAGGGTATTGCTGTAAAAAGCTTAAACACTCTTGTGAAAGCAATGGAATTGCATGACCATTTTGCTGTGCGTACTTTTGAATAAAGTGTTCAGCCAGCGGCCCAACATCAGCTTTTCGGTCTCTTAATGGCGCTATTTCAAGGGTTAACACATTGATGCGATAATATAAGTCTTCCCTAAAAACGCCCTCTTGTACCATTGCTGGTAAGTCTTTTTGAGTCGCTGCAATAATACGTACATTTACTTTAACTTCGTTTTCATCGCCCACTTTTCTAAACGTACCATCTTGTAAAAAGCGCAGTAACTTAGTTTGTAATTGAGTCGACATTTCGCCAACTTCATCTAAAAACACGGTACCACCATCAGCCTGCTCCAATACACCACGTTTAGGCGCTGTATTTTCTTCATATCCGGCGTAGCCAAATAATTCAGACTCAGCAACATCATCAGGAAGCGACGCACAAGAAAGCGCAATAAAAGGCTTAACAGAACGATTCGATGCATAGTGGCAAGCTCGAGCGAGTAACTCTTTACCCGTACCAGTCTCGCCAGTAATTAAAATAGGCGCTTCTAATTGCGCCATTTTACGTGCTTCGCGCACAATTCGGCGCATCGCGGTACTAAAACTGTGAATAGTTGCAAAGCTTTCTTGCCCGTAGCGCCTAAAGGCACTTACTTGCTGCCCTAGTCGGCTTTGCGATTTAATATTAATAACGGCACCTGCAAGTACATCACCTTCGCCACCTTGCGGCACTGCGATAGGTAAAATGTCGGCAATAAAGTCTTCACCAGCAACTTCAACACGTGTAGTTTGGCCAAGCACTTCTTTGCCTTCTAACCAGCGCGTAAAGTTAAACCCTTTGAGCAAGTTATTAATGTTTGCTCCAATAACGTCTTTTTCGATAAGTTGTAGGTCTTTACATGCAGCATCGTTACATAAACGTACCCAACCTTTAGCATCAATTGATATAACACCATCGGGTAATGCACGTAGTAATGTATTTAGTTCGTTATGTTCACGCTCTGAGGGCAAAAATGCGGTCGTACGCACATCATGAACGCCATCTATTAAACGTATCGAAGGCATGATTTTTTGAAATTGTTCAAATTCAATTTCAGGAAAGCTCACGTACATACGGCAATTAACAGAATCGACTTCAATCCCTTTTAAATCAACGCTGTAGTTAACTAATATATTAAGGATTTCTTGGGCAATACCCATTCGATCAGCACAGTGAATATCTAGACGCATACATCCTCAAAGAAGGAAAAACTATATTAGTGGAATAATACGCTAAGTCGCATTGAGAAGGTAGCTCAATGTAAACATTTTTGGACAAATGGCTTTTGTATAATAAATGTGACCTTGAGCAATGCTTGTCTACAGCAAGTATTGCTCAAGGTTTAGCGATTACTTAATTATCTTGAGGGTAGGCAGACCAGTCTCCACCATCTAATTGGATATAAGGCCGCTTATTAACATACATCATTATTGTGCCTTCGTTTTCAGCGACTTTAGGGGCTACGGGTAGGTTTTCTAATAGGTTCGCCACACTATTATTCCCACCGAATACATCGGTTTGTAATGCCTTACTAATTAGCTCAGAAAGAGCAAAGTAACTAGTAGAATCATCCACCACAATTTGCGAATAATTTTGTACATCAGGGCCTATAAATTTAATAGCAACGGGCACTGAAACAATTGCAGGACTAGGAATTTCACGTAAACCCGCAAATTGAACTTTATCACCTTTTAAATTAGCGCCGTGCTCAGGCACTACCATTAACATAACATTACGACCGCGCTTTTCTAATTTTTTAATAAAGCGATTGATATCGGCAAATAAGTTTTTATGCCTGATTGGATAGGTTTCTTTACTGTTTACCCTTGGTTGATTTTCAAGTTGATTACCATCATGCAAGCTTGTTGTATTGTAATACATAGCACAAGGCTTACAGTCCTTTGACTGCTCTAACCACCCATCTAGCACAGCCTCATCTGAGTATATTGGGCTGTCATCAAAACCTCTAAGTGCAACAGGCATTGAGTCTATATTTAATGGTGTGCCGTCTAAGCCACCATATCTATTTATCAACCCTTTGAACTCATCAAAATGACCGTCGTGATTCATTACTACATTATTTTCATAGCCTAACTTTTCTAGATTTTTAAATAGGTAGCATTGCTCAGGAGCATCTTCAAATAAGGCTGTTTGACTAGTTTGCCCACAACTTGCACGTAACAACCTAACAGCAGCAGGGCCACTGTAAGAAGTCGCTGAGTTAAAGTCAGAAAAAACTACGTCAAAATCTTTATACATATCTGTAATATCTACGCCAATCGCCTTTAAATCAGCAACAGCCATCGAGCACACATTTAATATAATTACATCAAACAACTCGCCATTCACTTGAGCAGGAAAGTTGCTCATTAATAAACTTTGTTGCTGGTAGAAGTCAGCTAACTTTTGATCCGGAGACTGTGTCGCTTCTGTAACGATAGGTGATGAAGTACTGCTCTGGCTTCTCGCTATTGCGGCAGTATTAGGGGCTGTGCTTACTACCTGAACCTGTGCATTGGTGCCTTGCCAACCTACAACTAATAGCCCTACCACTGTCATTGTTGTGAAGCGTATCCACTGCGATGTATACCAAAAGCACACACTCATCACGAACAAAGCCAACAACATATCAACATTCACAACACGAGTAAGCAACTCAATAAAATAACCAAAGCTAAAATCTTGAACATTTCCTGCTTGTTTAGTTAATCGGTTAATTGGTGGAAGCCAAGAGTCCTGATAAAGTAATACAACCGCGAGTACACTACCTAATGCATGTTTTGCTTTTTCTATTAATGGCTTTTTGAATTCAATAGCTAACATGGCTGCAAAAGCGGCATTAGTGAGCACGTTAAAATCAATGGCACCATAATAATAGAGCGCGAATTTAACTAAAAAATAAAGGTTCCACACCCCTAAGCCTGACAATTTCACTGCTTATCCCTTTTTGTTTTATTTGGTGTATAAGGCTCTAGTACTTCATGTTTAAAAGTAAGCTTATAATAATATTGTTTTACACGGGTTAATAAGTACGTACCAAACATACACAGTACAACACCTAATATCATCGCAAAAAAAGCGGTCAAAAAAAGTTGATTAACACTCATACATTGCCCTTTAGTTTCATTATAAAAGGCTTAGCATCGGCTCGACCTTTATTAATAAGCTCAGGTGCCTCTAAGTTATCAATAACACTCTCCGGCATATCGGGGGCAAATTTATAACTCTCATTCTCTGACAATTGTTTAGAGAAATCTACAAGCTTCTTACCCGCATAAAAACGCCTAAGCTGCTTACATTCTTGTTGAATGTAAAAATGATCTGATATTACGTTTTGTTGTGCAAAAAAATCACTCGTTGTTAATTTAAATAAATGCTTTATTGCATTATTAACATCATTCTCTCTACAGGCGTGTAAATATAAGTACACTGTATTTTCTGCGATACTAAAGACATCTCCTTCACGCTTGATATGAAATAAATGAAGGGGATGGATTGGATCTATTCTTGGTAAAAGCTCTAATTTGACTAATACCCCGCTAACACCGAGGTTTACGGCAGAATCACTGTGAACTTCTACTTGTTTTGTAAACTCGTTAAAAGGTAAATACCCTTTAGAAAACGTGTTTTCAGTGTATTTAAGTACATGCTCAACCGATGGAGGTAATGGTCTTGTGTATTGAAACCCTTGTATTGATTGTACTTGTGACAACAACCTAGATGGTTCTGTGGAGCTATACAAAATAAGGTTTACACCCAATGTTAAAAGTAAGCACTCATCTTGATGGCGAATAACACCATCAACGTTTTGAATAACTAACTTTAACCAACGTCCACAGTTTTTTCTTAATTCGAAACACTGCTTACCTAATAGCGATAAATCGGTATAACGTGTTACTGAAAAAATTAATGTAGCAGCCTCGACTTTTGGCCCTTTATTAAATAAAGCATTGTTATCTTTTAGCGTTTTGTAGTGTGCTGGTAGTTTAGTACCCTCTGGTACTACATTTTGAACTAGCCAAACTTCGTTCTCATCGGCAATAGCCGACTCTTGAAGTGACTTGTTTTCTTTATTTAAAGCCTCTTGCACGACAAACTGATCACCACTTATTGATAATTGAAAATGCTCACTCGCGATTATGCCTTTACTGTGACCCCAGTAGTCATATTCGAGTACTCGCATAGCCGAGTCGTTATCAACAAACATTAAACCATCTAAATACTTATTGAGGCATCTGAATAAAAAACGATAGTTAGCAATATCAGGGCCTGATATCAAAAATAATAGGGTAACGCCTGTTTTTTGGGAAAAGTCATTATATTCCCTCATAATCAATTTTAAACTTGCATCATCGACACTATTAATTTGCGCCGTGTTAAAGTGAATCAAAACAAGTGCATTGTTTAGTCGCTTATAAGCACTGATCTCTCTTATTATATTTTGATTTAATTGCCTAGCAGTAAATTGCTGTGTACCCGAGGAAAGAGAAAAAGGATGCACTCTACTTTGTTCATACGCTAAATTTAATGCATGAGAGAAAGAAGAATCAAAAAATGATTCAATCTCTTGAGAAACTATAAATATATCATTATTCAAACTTGCGTTAACTGAATGTAACGACACTTCAATAACAAAATTGTCCAAAGGAGCCAAAACAGCATAACTTGAAGCCGGTTTTAACTCTTTTGCTGCAGGCTCTAATCCCGTTATGTTAAAGTTATGCACTTAAAACGCCCTATAAAAAAATACTTTTTTACTAGTTTTAACCGTTATTCTATATATAATAGCCAAATATTGTCCACCTATAATAAAAATAATTAAAACGTTACCCAAAGGCCACGATGAACAGTTTAACTTATAAAGATTCACAAACGTTAACATCTAGTGACATAGAAAACCTAGCGCTTCGCTTTGGTGGTAAACGTGAAGACTACATTGAAATTGTAAATAAACAAAAAAATATTCAAACAATCAATAAATATGCTTTATTAAAAGAAATAAATAATGAACTAAACGCAGCAATCAATCCCTGTCATAGCGAGTAAATTAACGTTGCAAAGAATTTTTGTTAAAGGTATCAAAGGTGGATTAGGTAGCACGTCTGTTGTTGCCAATCTCGCGTGCGTGTTAAAAAAGTCTCATGTTAATGTCATTGCAATAGATTTAGATCCTAAAAGTGACTTGGGTTTACATTTTGGTCTGCCCTGGAAGTCGACCAAAGGTTGGAGTAACGAAGTCAATTTCGAAGATGTACTTTTACACTTCCATCAAGATAGTGACGGTGTCATTTTTTTACCTTTTGGTGACATTAATGTTGATCAAAACGACATTGCCCACATTGTTAACAATTGCAAAAAGCTGGATTGCCCACAAAATTCATGGTTTCTATTCGATTGTCCCTCTTATATCGACTTAGCACACTTACCTTTGGAACCGAATGATATAGTTATAGAGCTCATAAATTGCGATGCGACTTGCCACAGCTTAATATATAAACGCCTTAAAAAGCTAAAAAGTACTGATTCTAGTTGGAAACACTACTTTTTAGTTAATCGCTATAACTCTGCCTCTGTTTTAGAATTTGACTTGTTCTCACTTTGGCAATCAACCCTTCCCTTGATGGCACCGTTTTTTATTAACAGCGATGAAGTCATCAAGGAATCCACGGCTTATAGAAACGTTGCCCTTAACTGCGCGCCGTATAGTATTGCTAATGATGACTTTGAAACACTCGCCGGCTGGCTTGTTAGTAAAGCTGCGTTGTAACTATGAGCTTTACCATTTTTTACAATCGTCCAATTCACAGTACTTTATATATACTGTTGAGCATTTTATTTACCGATAAACTTGTTCGCTATATTCTATTTAAATTTCATAGCTACTTTAATCAGCATAAAGTAAATGTAATTGAAGCCTTCTTAATGCCTTTTATTACTTTATTCAGTTCGTTATTTATAAATATTAAAAAAAACAAACTTGATTTTGAACTGGTGCTTTACAGCTACTACCCGCACCTAAGGCTTCCTTATAGAACATATGTTTATTCAAATATAATACGCTTTATTATTCAGAGCCTATTTTTAATGTTTTTTAAAAATAGGCTTAAAGAAAGCTCATACTCTATAAAAGAAACCGCTGTCGATTACTTTTATAATCGGGTTAGCTACGTGCTAAGGCAGCTACGTTGGTTCGATTTGAAATTAGGGAAATTAATTAGACGCTTACTATCAAAAAATAAAAAAGCTCCAAAAAAAAGTGCCTTCAAAGCTATGTCTGAAGCGCGAATTTGGCAAAATAAGCTTATTAAATATTTAACGCTGGCATTTATTTTTTTCTTATTAGCGATCTTTATAACCATTCCGTTTAGCCTAGAAGCACAAGCTGTCTTTATCAGCTTTATATTAATCGTAGCGTATGCACTTAAACGTGTAAAAGGGCAAATGGCTACCATTGTCATGATCACCCTCTCTGTAACTACTTCTTCTCGCTATTTGTGGTGGCGCTATACCGAAACCTTAAATTGGGGTGACCCTGTTGCACTTACGTTAGGTGCGGGATTATTACTTGCAGAAACTTATGCGTGGCTTGTGCTTATTTTAGGCTTTTTTCAAACAATAAATCCGCTTGAACGTAAACCTATTCCGCTCCCCAAAAATACAGATTTATGGCCCACGGTGGATGTTTATATACCCACTTATAACGAGCCTTTAAGTGTTGTCAAACCGACCACACTTGCGGCATTAAGCATTGACTGGCCAGCAGATAAATTAAACGTTTATATACTTGATGATGGTAAACGCCCTGAATTTGGTGAATTTGCTAAAGAGGTTGGTGTTGGCTATTTAACACGTCCAGATAACAATCATGCAAAAGCGGGTAACATGAATAGCGCTATGCGTTATACCGATGGCGAATACATCGCTATTTTTGATTGCGATCACGTCCCCGCTCGTTCATTTCTACAAATGACAATGGGACAATTTTTAAAAGATAGTAAAGTATGTTTAGTTCAAACACCGCATCACTTTTTCTCCGCGGACCCATTCGAGCGAAACCTTAACAACCACAGTCAGATCCCCAACGAAAACATGCTATTTTATGGGCTTATCCAAGATGGTAACGACATGTGGGATGCCACCTTCTTTTGTGGTTCTTGTGCGGTTTTAAAACGAGAAGCACTTGAAGACATTGGCGGCTTTGCTTTTGAAACGGTAACTGAGGATGCGCATACAGCTCTTCGTATGCAGCGTGCTGGCTATAAAACAGCCTATATTAATATCCCGCAAGCAGCGGGTCTTGCTACCGATAGCCTTTCAGCCCATATAGGTCAACGTATCCGTTGGGCTCGTGGTATGGCGCAAATTTTTAGACTCGATAACCCGTTAATGGGAAAAGGCTTAAGTGTTCCTCAGCGCTTATGTTACATAAATGCTATGCTGCATTTTTTATCGGGTATTCCACGTATAGTGTTTCTAACAGCCCCTTTGGCGCTTATATACTTTAATGCATATATTATTTACGCTCCATTTTTGGCCATCTTTATATATGTCGTGCCAACGCTTATCCAAATAAAAGCGACCAACTCACGTATTCAAGGTAAGTACAGGTACTCATTTTGGGGAGAAGTCTACGAATCAGTACTTGCTTGGTATATATTAAAACCAACCACCGTGGCTTTATTTAACCCTAATAAGGGTAAGTTTAACGTGACAGAAAAAGGTGGTCTAAACGATGAGGAGCATTACGACTGGGGAATTTCTAAGCCTTATCTAATTCTCTTAATCATTAACTTATTAAGTATACTTGTAGGTGTTTCAAGACTCGTTCTGGGCGATCCTAGCCAAATAGGCGTACTGATAATAAGTATGGGTTGGGCTATTTATAATATTATAATCCTTGGCGCTGCAGTTGCTGTAGCGGCAGAAGCTCGACAAGTAAGGCACTCACATCGTATTAAAGCTAATTTCCCGGCAGGTATTCGATTAGCTAACGGACATACCCTAAAGGTTAAAATTACAGATTATTCAGATAATGGGGTAGGTATCGAAACTGAACATGCACACTTATGTCGTGTAAACGATAAAATAGAACTCTTAATGAGCCGTGGTAATAAACAGTTTTCGTTTACCACACATGTATGTAATACCCGTAAAAAACAAATAGGTTTAACCATAAAAGATTTGTCGCTTGAAAAGCAACGTGCTTTCATTCAGTGTACATTTTCAAGAGCAGATGCATGGCTAGATTGGCAGAATAACTTTAGACACGATCGTCCTTCGTATAGCTTTAAAGAAGTACAAAAAACAAGTTTAAGGGGGTTTAGTAATCTATTATTTCATGCGCCTAGGCCGTTACAACCTATTATTAAATTTATGACCAATATTGTCATTTACGTAAACTCATTCACTCCAAAAAAACCGATAGTGCATAATAATTATGATTAAAAAGCTACTTAATACATTTCTGACATTGTTACTCATTAGTATTGCTCATCAGGTGATGGCTATAGAGCCCATACATGATAAATCTATATTTATAAATGGGTATCCCGAGAGTGCACAGGTTTCAAGCCTACGTTTAGATTTTGAAGCTTTAGGATTTAATGACTACAAGTTAGATGGTATAAATAATAATTCACGCGTCGATTTTACAAATAGAATTGATAAATTGAGTACAAATTTAAAGCTTAATTTTTCATACACTAATTCGCCTTCATTAATCGCTAATGTGTCGCATTTAAAAGTTTATTTTAACGATAACCTAGTTACTGTTTTACCTATAAACGATGAGTTAAGCGTTGTTAAGAATACGGTTAACCACAGCTTAAGCCTTAACGCAAAATACGTTCAAGACTTCAACCAGGTTCGCTTTGAGTTAGTTGGCTATTATGATTTACAATGCCAAGACTATTTTAACCGCTCTATTTGGACTGAAATAAATAAGTCGAGCAACATCACACTTGACCAAAAGCAATTAGCTATCGATAGCCGCCTGGAGTATTTGCCCGAACCATTTTTTGATACCAAAGACTACGGTAAATTAAATTTGCCATTTATATTTGCAACAACACCAGGCACAAAAGCAATTGAAGCAGCTGCGACTTTATCTAGCTGGTTTGGTGCACAAGCAGATTGGCGCGGTGCAGACTTCCCAGTAATCTTAAATAAAGCACCAGAGCAGCATAGCATCGTATTTATTACTAACGATTCTAAACCTGATTTTTTAATAGACTACCCAGATGTTGAAAAGCCTACCATAGAGCTTATCTCAAGCCCTATCCATAGATATAACAAAATGTTGTTAATACTTGGCCGTGATGAAGAAGACTTGAAAACAGCAGTAACTGGGCTTGTGTTTGGGCACAAAATAATGACAGGCAGAAGCGCAAGTATAGAAGCAATTAATAAACTTCCCTTGCGCAAAGCATACGATGCCCCGCGCTGGCTACGAGGTGATCGCCCTGTTCACTTTGATGAATTAATCGACTACCCAACTCAATTACAAGCACAAGGCCTAAATAATGGCCCGATTAAATTAAATATTCGTTTTGCGCCCGATTTATTTACATGGCGTGAAAAAGGCATTCCTATTACGTTGCAATACAGAAACACTCCAGAAAGTGAAACGTTAGATTCACGCTTAAATATGCTTATCAACCAAGAGTTTATTAGTGGTTTTTTGTTAAAAAAAGACGATTCATCACCCTCAACAACAAAAACATTACTGCCATTGATAGCCAATACAGATACAACGCAAAGTGCTGAAGATTTTTCGTTAGACGGTATTAAGCTCGCTAACAGAAACGAGCTTAACTTTGACTTTAGATTTGCAGTGCTGCAAAAAGGAGAATGTCCAGCCGCCCCTCCTGGTGGTGAGTTTGGCGTAATAGATGGAAACTCTAATATAGACGTAAGTGGGTTTGACCATTACATCGCATTGCCTGATTTAAACGTATTTGCTAATAGTGGCTTTCCATTTACTAAATATGCTGATTTACAACAAACTTTAGTGCTTATTGACGAAAAACCAACAACCCAAGTAATTTCGGTACTGCTTAACTTAACTGGGCATTTTGGTGCAATTACAGGCTACCCAACTCACAGAATGAGTGTTGCTCATTTAAATCAAAATGCTGACTTGGATGATAAAGACATTTTAGTGATTGCCAACGCTAGCACCGCAGCTAAAGAACTTGATGAAAACTCGCAAACTAATATTTTATTAAATGGTAATCAACGCGCTATAAAACAAGCTATATACAACGGCGCTTATGATGAAAGTGAATCTGAAAAAGTACAAGTGAGCATAACAAGCACCGGCGATATGGCTGTAATTACAGGCTTTCAGTCTCCGTTTGATTCCGAGCGCTCTATAGTTTCCCTCAGTGCGACGTCTCTAAATGGATTTAACTTATTAGATAGTGCACTAATGAATTCAGAATCTCTTGCACAAATTAAAGGCAGTGCAGCTGTTATTAACTCGCAAGGAATTAAAACAATAAAAACCGACGAGCAGTATTTTATTGGCCATATTCCAGTGCATACCTTAATTTGGTTCCACTTATCGGATCACCCATTCGTGCTTGCACTACTGTCTATTTTAACCCTGCTATTGATCTCATTTATTATATGGCGATTACTACAAGCGCTTACATACAAACGCTTAGCTGAAGGAGATAAATAATGAAATCACTCATTAATGTATTTTTAACTGTGATTGCATTGATTACTTTTAATGCCAGCGCACAGATTGAACAATGTAAACCATGGGGCGCGTGGCAAACATTTAAAAGTAATTTTATAAGCCAAGATGGCCGAGTTATAGACTTAGGCAGTGAGCAAAACATTACTACTTCTGAAGGACAATCTTATGCATTATTTTTTGCAGTTATTGCAAATGATAAAGCAACATTTGATTTAGTGCTTAACTGGACTCAAGAGCACTTATCTGAAGGCGACTTAAGTACGCGTTTACCGGCATGGCAATGGGGAACTAATAAAAACAAAGAAAGCGGAATTTTAGATTCTAACCCAGCCTCAGATTCTGATCTGTGGATAGCTTATAGCTTATCGCAAGCGGCAACGCTCTGGGATGACCGCCGCTACGGTATTTTAGCCGCAGTCCTTGCACAGCGTATAATACGTGAAGAAACAGCATATATTTCAGGCCTTGGTTTATCACTTTTACCCGCTCCATCAGGTTTTGAATTTGATAAAGAACGCTTTAAGTTAAACCCGAGCTACTCACCTTTGTTTATTTACCAGCAATTTAAAAAGCTATACCCACATTCCCCTTGGCATCAGTTACACGAAGGCTCAGCCAAGCTTATTTTAGATACCGCAAATAAAGGGGTTAGCCCTGACTGGGTGATGTATGATGCTAATAACGGGTTTTACTATGATAGAAAAACAACTGACTTAGGTAGCTATAACGCAATTAGAGTCTATTTGTGGGCCAGCATGATGGCAAACGATGCACCTTACAAAAAAGAACTTTTAGCACAGTTTAAGCCTTTTATAGAGACAATTAATGATAGAGGGTATGTACCTTTAAACACTTTTTCTAAAACTGGAAAGTCTGAAAAAAGAGGCCCTGTTGGCTTTAACTCAGCGCTACTACCTTTACTTGCTGAAAATACAGATAGCGCTGTTGTAATGGCTATTCAACAAAAGCTAATGGTCGATCAATCATTTACCCGAACTCGTTATTACGACAGTATACTTAATCTATTTGGTACTAGTGCATTCAATAAACGTTTTTCAATAACAGCAGATGGGACGCTACAACCAGCATGGAGCACTGAATGCCGTTAAGGTTTGCCCTAGCTTGTACATTGGCCCTTAGCTCAGGGTTAAGTGCCAATACAATCAATGATATTGATACACAGTCTGTTGATTGGCTATTAAGCCAAATAAATATTGGCGAAGCACAGCAAAATAAAAAGCTTATTGAAGACAGCTTAGAGAAACTGTTGGCGATTGCCCCTTCCAGAATAGAAACGCAGTGTGCATTAGCGCGGTACGACTTTGCTAATAAACAATACAGCAAGGCAAATCAGCTACTTAATAAAATAAAAACAGGGGGGTCAATACAACATCCCTGTGTTGCTCAGCTCAGTGCACTTTCAAAAGCCGAAGGTGTTGATAAAGCACGCATTCAGGAGGCTAAGTTATTAGCTCGAGCTGGTAGGTATGAACAAGCAAGGGCTATTTATAATTCATTGTTTAAAGGTGTATACCCTTCTTTGAGCTACGAACTAGAACACTTAAGTTGGTACTCACAAGATGATACACAATGGCAAAGCGTAACAAAGGGTTATAAAACCTTATTAAAAGCTTATTCGAATATAGGTCAAGTAGAAGTTCCGTATGCACGGCACTTGCTGAAAAAAAGCCCTACAAATAAAAAAGCTATAGATATTTTAAGCAAATACGGAGCAAGTCCTACCTTTATTAATGAAGTCGAATTTATTTGGCTTGCAACTTTAAAAAGTATGGAGCTTACTCAAAATACAGTTAAGCAGTACCAGCGTTACTTCTCTGTTTATCCGTTTAGTAGTAAAGGTAAGCTACAATATGAAGACTTCCAAAGAGATTTAAAAGTAAGACAAGCCTTACTTGCTGATCCTGCATATCAGCTTTGGCGTAAGGGTGATCGCTTACTCAATGCAAAAAAATTAAAAGAAGCTGAACCCCTGCTACTAAAGGCTTTAAAAGGTCGGCCAACCGATAAAGAAGTGATGCGTAGCTTGGGGTATTTATATTTAGCCAAAAGCGACTATAAAAAATCGTATTACTATTTTTTTACCGCTCAAAAATATACACCTAACTTTGATGAGCGTGAAGGACTTAAAGAACTCGCAACTGTTGCGAAGTTTTGGCAGTACATGGCTGAAATGGAAGACGCTATAGAGCAATCCGACTTTGAAACTGCACAGTTAAAACTAAACCTAGCTGAGCAATTAAATCATGACCAAGAAGCTTTCCTTTATAACAAAGGCTTATTGTTAGTTGCTCAAGGAAACTACACACAAGCAGCGGCGGCCTATCAAGGCGCACTAAAAACAAACCCTTTATATGAAAATGCTTTACTTGGCTTATTGAATATTGCGCAGCTTGATCAAAACCAAAAATCAATTAGCAATTTTTATAACTCATTAAATGCTAAGCAGCGAAATTTAATATACCCTTCTTATGCAACTGCAATTAGTAATACTCTAAGAGATAAAGCAAGTGAGTATACTAATGAGGGTGATCTAGAAAAAGCAGAAGAATTACTTAAACAGGCAATTGAACTTTCACCAGAGCAACCTTGGCTTTATTACGATTTAGCCTTTATATACCAACAAAAAGGTCTTACCCAGCAAGCACGTAATTTGTTTAATAATGTATTGTGGCAATTCCCGTTAAACTCCCAAATAAGATATAGCCATGCTTTATTTTTACGCTCTATAAATGATTATGAAGGTGCTTTAGATACACTTAAATACATTCCTTTTAAAAACCGAGATGCCGATATTATTGCCCTAGAGCAGCAATTATTGCTCAATGAGTCTCTTACACAAAGTCAGCAATATCTTGATTTAAAAAATAAATCTGTCGCTATTTATCACTTAAGTAACTTAGAAGCGAGAGAGCTAACACCCGAAATGCAAGCCGAGCTTTCAAATAGTTGGTACAAAATTGATGAAAAACTACACGCACTTAAGTTACTTTCAAGTGCCCTGTCATCTGACCCATTATTGTCGCCTTATTGGCATATTTTACAAGGCCAATGGTTATTAGAACAAGGTAACAAAGTTGAAATCAAAAGCTGGTTTGAGGATTACGTGTTACCAGAGAGCGCCTCTGAAACCGACACAGTTCAGTATGTTCAATTGCAGAATAACTATCTAAACCAGTTTTATACCGGTAGTGATTTGATTGCTAAGCTCAATCAGCTAGATCAAAAATATAAAAATATCCCAGCAACAACTACCGCACTTATTAATGCAAACCTGGCACTAGAACAATATGAAGCAGCAGTGATTTTGTATCAGCGAAAAGTGCAAAGCAATCAAACAATCGAGCCGCAAGCAATGCTTGCTATTGCAAATGCATACAAAGAACTTGGTAACGACTTTCAGGCAAAAGAAGTAACAGAACAAGCAATAACACAAACCACCTCACAAGAGGGTTACTTGCAGCGCCAAATCATGTCATCTTTAAATGAATTAAATTATTCAGGAGATGCGCTTTATTTAGCTAAACAACTTATTGATAAGTCACCAAACGATCAAGAGCTACGTTATTTAGGCGCTCAAGTTGCAAGCAACTTTAATGAATCAGAGCAAGCAAAATCTTGGTATGCACAAACGCTTTCGCCTGAGCGCACCTTAAATGATAAAGAACTTTACAGCTCACTTTTAATAATAGATGAAACCGATCCCTGGTACATAAATGGTGCTAAGCGTGAGCTCATAAATGAGCAAAACAAAAACCAAGCTTACATTGCCATTGGCGTTAACTTTAGCGGCCAAACAAGTACAGAAAGTGATGCTACACTTGGCGCCGGCTCAGTACCTATTGAAGCTTACTTTCCACTTTGGCAAGGACAAGGGTTTATAAAAATAGACCCCACAAGTATTAGTGCACAAACAACACGTTTTGATGAACAATTTGCTGGTAGTCGTTATGGCCAAGGTGCCTTATGTATTTTTACCTGTGCAATAGATGAGGTTACCCCGGAAGAAAAAGGTGTTGATGTTGGTATAGGTTGGCAAAATGAAAACTGGCGTGTAGATGTAGGTACAACGCCACTTGGTTTTTTAATTGAAGACATTGTTTGGGGCGTAAATTATGCTGATAGTCTTGGCGACTTTAATTATAGTTTAGAGCTTGAAAAGCGACCTGTAACAAATTCGGTTCTCTCTTATGCTGGCCTTGAGGACATAAACACAGGTGAAATTTGGGGCGGAGTTCGCTCTACAGGCCTTACGGCCAACTTATCACATGACTTGGGTGGCAATTGGGGCTTTTGGTCCAGCGCCGATTTTACCTTATATAGAGGTCAAAATGTCAAAGATAATCAACGCTATAGAGTTATGGGTGGAACATATTACCGAGCAATTAGTAATCAAAAGCGTGAATTAACTATTGGCGCAAGTTTATTGCATTGGGCATATAAGTTTAATCTAAGTCAAGAAACATGGGGACATGGTGGTTATTACAGTCCACAAAACTATGTAGGCTTATCGGTCCCTGTTAGCTATGACGCACGCTGGGGCGATGACTTTGTATACCGCTTAAAAACAGGTTTATCGTATTCACAAACGAGAACCCAAGCCATTGACTTTTTTCCAAATGATACCGATCTTCAACTTCAAGCCTACGATAGAGAGTCGATTACCGGCGTTGACCCCGTATTTGAGGGTGACGACAGTTCTGGCGTATCGTACAACATCGAAGGTAGCTTTGAATATCGTGTAACTCCACACTGGTTCTTTGGCGGCTACTTAGCTATTGATCGCTCAGATTTTTACGAGCCAAACTTTGGCCAGCTTTATATCCGCTATTATTTCAACCCTGTGTACGGCACATTAGAGTTTCCGGGAACGCCAATTATCCCTTACGCTGACTTTTAACGCGGTGGACGGTGATACACCGCGAATACTTCCCCTAGCACTTAGGTATATGTATACTTGAGCGCAATTGTAACTAGGATAAGGGTGTGTCTCTTACCTTGTGGTGTTACAACCATATAGCAAATCATTATCTTAGCTACAAATAATATACTGTTGGTCGAGCATTTTAGTATTTACAAATCCTAAAATAGCTAAAGCAAAAAATTATAAGGCCATCATAACAATACTTAAAGTTAGGAAGTAAATATGAGTTCAGCTCCAGATAGTGGCTGGTTTGGTCACCCTAAAGGACTTTCAACATTGTTCTTCACTGAAATGTGGGAACGAATGAGTTATTACGGTATGCGAGCGATGCTCGTGTTATTTATGACAGCAAGTTTACAAGAGGAAGGCCTTGCCTTTACTGTTGCAACTGCTGCTGCAATTTATGGCCTATATACAGGCTCGGTATACTTTTTAGGTTTACCTGGTGGATGGCTAGCAGATAGATTGTTTGGCGGTCAAAAAGCAGTATGGTATGGCGGCATAATTATTATGATTGGCCATATTATTTTGGCTATTCCACATGATTATTCATTTTTTATTGGTTTAATATTTGTAGCAACAGGTACTGGTTTACTAAAACCAAATATCAGTGCAATGGTAGGCCAGTTATACAGCGATGCTGATGAGCGTCGTGATGGCGGTTACGCTATTTATTACATGGGTATTAATGCGGGCTCTATACTTGGTTACTACGTATGTGGTTACTTTATGGAGAACGTAGGATGGCACTGGGCATTTGGTGCGGCAGCTGTAGGTATGGCCATTGGTTTAGTGCAGTACAAACTCACACTTAATAACTTACCAAAGCACAGCGCTTTACCGGCTAATCCATTAGGCCCTAAAGGTACTTCACGTGCATGGGGTGGTATCGCATTATTTGTCGCTGTTGTTACTGGCGTAACAATAGCTGCAATGACTGGTGTAATAGTTATAAACCCATCGATTGTAGCCGGTTACACAGCCGTTATATTCACAATTATATTCTTTGTGTATTTTGGTCTTATCTATTTTAAAGGTAAATTAACTGGCGAAGAAAAACAAAGAATGTGGGCACTATTTTTAGTGTGTGTTGCCTCTGCGTGTTTTTGGTCTGGTTTTGAGCAAGCGGGTTCATCACTAAACTTATTTGCCCGTGATTACACTGACCGCCTAATTGGTACGTTTGAAATTCCAACAACATGGTTTCAATCTTTAAACTCACTATTCATTATTGCTTTATCACCATTTTTTGCTGCTCTTTGGATTAATTTATCAAAGAAAATGGTATCACCTACTTACAGCGTAAAATGTGCAATGGGCTTAATTATTATGGCTTCGGGCTTTTTAGTAATGTTCATGGCGGCTCATTACGCTGCTGAAGGTTTAAAAGTGGCACCTTACTGGTTGGTTACTACCTACTTTTTACATACTGTGGGTGAGCTATGTTTAAGCCCTGTAGCATTAAGTGCGGTAAGTAAACTATCGCCTAAGCGCTACACAGGTCAAATGATGGGTGTGTTTGTATTAACTTACTCAATCGGTAATATCATCGCAGGCTTACTCGCTGGTAACTTTGATCCGAATAACGTTCAAGAAATCCCTAACCTATACTTACAAATAGCGTTGTTTAGTATTGGTGTTGGTATTGTTTTAGTACTTATGAGCTTTAAAGCGAGAGTATGGGAAAAGCAAGGGTTAGAAGAAAAAGTAGCTTAAAATTTATTTTTAAAATAAATAAATTTTATTAAAAATCGTCCCCCATAGCCTCTATGGGGGATTTTTCGTCAATTTTCTATGTCACAGCCATGTAAACTGGTATTATCTCCTGATTGATTTTTAACTAATCTTTAGGAAGCAGTACATGCGCTTGTTAACTTTATCTCGCACCACGCTATTAACCTTCTGTATTCTATTTTTGTCTGCCTGTGGTGGTTCAGGCGATCAAGTTACAACTAATCCTAATGATCCAGTAGCGCTAGAACCAAGCGAATTAACCGTATCTGTAAGTGCTGGTTTAGACGTGAGCCTTGACGAGGGAAGCTTTTTGTTAACGGTACCCGCAAGTGCTGTTTCACAAAATACAGATCTTACTTATGAAAAAGCATTTTTAGATGATGCCAACGCACAGCTAAATATTATTTCTGATATACATGCACTCACTCCAAATACGCTCTCTTTTAGTAATCCAATTACAGTAACCATAAAAATACCCGATGACTATCAACTAGGCGGACAACTCTTTATTGCTCGCCAGTCAGGAGAGTCTTGGACAGTTATTGAAAATTCAATTGTAGAGGATGGTTTTGTAAGCGCTGAAGTATCTACTCTTGGGACGTTTGCAATAATAATGCAGCGCAACGAAGCCTTTGCTGATATTGGACCTACTTGTAATATTAGTGCAGCTGAGCAATCAGTTAGGTTTATTCATGTTGCCGACTTACATGCAAGATTTGGCTATGAGGAGCAATACTTTAGCCGTATTAAAGCCTACTATAACCAAGCCGCAGCACAAACTCCCCACACATTATTTACTAATGGTGGTGATGACTACGAAAAAGGCACTGTTGCTGAACAGTTATCACAAGGCAGCGCAACTGAGGAAGCAGTAAAAGCAATGCAATTTGACCTGCGAGTGGTAGGTAATCACGACTATGCTTGGGGACCTGAAAAATTATTGAGTTACTCTCAAGATGACAGCGCCATTGTACTTGCAAGTAATACGCGCTACGAGGGTGAACAATTACAAGACTTTGCAGCTGTGGGCTTTGCAAAAGTGCAAGTTGGCTGTATTACCTTGGGTGTATTTGGCATGACCTCTGTACCGTGGAACGAACTAGATGAACCAATAGATCTTGAGCCCATACCTGATTTTATCAAACAGTTCAAAATGAGCTGGCAGTGGCAAAAAATAGCGCAAAGTATAGTAAGCCAGTATCAAGACGACGTTGATTACATGGTTATGCTAAGCCATTTAGGTGAAGGCCTTGATATTGATATGACCACTGATGTGAGTGGCATTGATTTAGTTCTTGGCGGCCACACTCATGGCGGAGAAAGCTATAATACTCTCGATAACGGCGCTGTGGTTATTCAGCCAGATTTTTACGCTAAAGGTATTACCGATGTAACACTTACCTTTAACTTACAAGATAAAACATCGCCCTTAATTAACTATAACACCATTGATACCGACAGTGTGGCTGAGCGTGATGAAGCCACCAAACTCGCAATCGATGAAATTATGGGTCGTTATGCTCCCGATGCTAATACTGAAATTGCTATTTCTGAAAACTACCCTAGCAATTTAGAATTAGCAGAAATAACAGCGTTAGCAGCAGCACATACAAGTGATGTTACCGCAGCACTGCTAAACCCAGATTTAGTACAAAAACGCTGGACCCCAGGTACGCTTACACAGGAAGACTTTCACAAAGCCTATTACGTTGAGAGACAACCTTCTAATACGCCAGGCTTTAACTCCGTATATACAGTTACAGTATCTGGTACTGACTTAAACAGTATGTTTGCCAGTCAACCTGATTGGTTTTTACTTAAACCAGATGAAATACAAGCCGATAGCAATTACCAGGTAGCTTTATTTAAGGGTGCTGCGCTCAATCCTGATCTATTTTTTAATGGTGTGACATTCTCGAATGTAGAAGTTATCAACGAAGCATGGTGGCTTCTTGATCAATATGCGCGCTTCAGAACGAGCCAATGCTTATACCTAGATACAGATAATCGTTTGTTTTCATGTGATGATCAAAACGACATTACAGTGTGGAATTTTGATGACGAAAACAACCCACTAACCGCAGACTACGGCCCTTCAGTGTTAAGTTATTTTGATCCTGAAAATACTCTATGGGGGCCAAATAAGACCCAATATAAAACAACAACAGCATTTTCTATTGCAGATTTAAATGATGGACCTTCTGGAGTGATGGCCTTTACTGATCATTCACCTACGCAAGGGCTATTACTAACTTTAAATACTCAAGCTAATGGTGATTACGCCGAGCAAGGCATGGTATCAGACTACACTATAATTATGGACTTATACTGGCCTATTGAAGGGAAGGATATATATCGTCCAATTATTCAAGCAAATACCACTGATTACTTAACTGATGATGCTGACATTTTTATTGACCCCTCTGGTGGCTACGGTCAAGCAACTAGCGACAGCGGTTACTTTGGCACTACCGAGCCTGAAACATGGCATCGCGTAGCATTTGTTTTTTATGCAGCGCCAATAAATGGGGTATACGAAATATACATTGATGGTGAGCTTGTAGGAGTTAAAGAAGATGGCGAAATAAATAGCCGATGGGCGCTTACGCAAGCCGCATTATTGTTTGCTGATAACAATTTTGAAACAGAGCCAGGCTATTTAAATGCACTTTTATACGCTGGCCACGCAATGACCAGAGATGAAATTAAAAGCATTGGCGGGGCACAATCAAAGCTCACGTTTGAACCTACGACACGCGTTTTAAACCAAACTATTGAACGTCACTATCAAGCAGCCCCTACAATACAGCCCAATGTATGGTTAGAGCAACGAAACAAGTTTTTTAACAAATACAAGTAAGATGTAAACAATTTAATACATAAAAACAAAAAATGCAGTAATATTCAAAGAGGTTTTAATTATTTAAAACCTCTTTTTTATTTATATTAAACAAAAAGTTAAATGTTAAGACGTCTATTTAAGCCGACCAATTAAGTCTCTATTTATCCAAAGTGTATTGTTAAAAACTAACATTTAAATAAACGTCTTATTTAATTTACAGTTTAACTAATTTCTAAATGCCTCCCTACTCTTTCACAAATTAAAAATCTGGTTGATTATCTAGCCCAACACGCAAACAACACATAACCGCAGTAGCAATATTTATTGCAGGAGTAATAAAAATGAGTGAAGCAAATAATCCACTAGGTTTAGTTGGTATTGAATTTACTGAGTACGCCACACCCGATGCAGACTATATGGATAAAGTGTTTACTGATTTTGGTTTTTCAAAACTAAAAAAATTCAAAGGCAAAGATATTGTCTACTACAACCAAAACGACATTCACTTTTTACTAAATAACGAACGCGATGGTTTTTCTGCTGAGTTTGCGAAAAACCATGGCCCGGCAATCTGCTCTATGGGCTGGCGTGTTAACGATGCGCAGCACGCATTTGAAACTGCTGTGGCGCGTGGTGCAAAACCAGCAACCAACTCTACATATAAAGATTTACCTTACCCTGCTATTTACGGTATTGGTGACAGCCTGATTTATTTTATTGAGCAATTTGGTGACAAAGGGACTATTTATGAAAGTGACTTTGAAGATTTATCCAACGCTAATATTGTTGAGGACAAAGGGTTTATACGCATCGATCATTTAACTAATAATGTTTATAAAGGCACAATGGAAACATGGGCTAACTTTTATAAAGATGTTTTTGGCTTTACAGAAGTCCGTTATTTTGACATTAAAGGTCAAAAAACAGCGCTAGTTTCGTATGCACTTAAATCACCGTGCGGTACCTTCTCAATTCCAATCAATGAAGGTAAAGGCAACGACAATAATCAAATTGATGAATACTTAGGCGAATATAACGGGCCAGGTGTGCAACATTTAGCCTTTTTAACAGATGATTTAGTTAGCTCTCTTGATAAGCTTGATAAATCGACCATTGCTACTTTAGATATTATCCCTGAGTACTACGACACTATTTTTGACCGTGTACCTTGGGTTGCTGAAGATAAAGAAAAAATTCGTAAGCACCAAATATTAGTCGATAGCCAAAGTGAAAATTGTTACTTATTACAAATATTTTCTAAGAACCTATTTGGGCCAATTTTCATTGAAATGATCCAACGTGTAGATGACGGTGGTTTTGGCGAAGGGAATTTTCAAGCGCTGTTTGAATCAATTGAACGCGATCAAGAGCGCCGCGGCGTTTTATAATTATTTGAGTAATTTAAAAGCAGCGATTTTCGCTGCTTTTGTCGTTTCAAATTTAAAATTACAGCGCCAGATTCTACTAAATTCAATAAATTATATCTGTCGCCATGTAGAAAATAAAAAGGAAATGTAATGAGCCTTATTAACGAAACCCATGATATTAATTTAACGAGCTGGGTCAGCTCGGCAAATAATACGGGATCTGATTTCCCTATTCAAAATTTACCTTTTGCAGAGTTTCGTACTAAGGGCACTGATGAGGCGTTTCGTGGCGGTGTTGCTATTGGCGATCAGGTTATTGATTTAGCAAAATTGAGCGTCTTAAATATTTTTACCGGTGATGCTAAAACAGCGCTTGATGCGGCAAGCGAATCAACGTTAAATACATTGATGGGCCTTGGCCAACAATATTGGTCTGCACTGCGTTTAGCGCTTTCAAAAGTACTTCGCGAAGGCGCACAGCAACAAAAAGAAATTGAAAGTACATTACTATCCCAAGCTGATATAGAGTTTTCACTGCCGTGTCGCATTGGTGATTACACTGACTTTTATACCTCGATTTACCATGCAACAGCCGTTGGCAGTTTATTCCGCCCAGATAACCCGTTACTGCCTAACTATAAATGGGTACCCATTGGGTATCATGGCCGATCATCATCTATTGATGTATCAGGACAAAAGTTTCATCGCCCTAAAGGGCAAACAAAGGCACCTGATGCAGAGGCCCCTTCTTTTGGTCCATGTAAACGCCTAGATTATGAGTTAGAACTTGGTATTTACTTGGGTAAAGGCAACGCACTTGGCGATGCTATTGCCATTGAAAATGCTGAAAATCATGTATTTGGTTTTTGTGTATTTAATGATTGGTCAGCACGTGATTTACAAGCCTGGGAATATCAGCCGTTAGGTCCATTTTTAGCAAAAAACTTTGCATCAACCGTATCGCCTTGGATTGTCACCACAGAAGCACTCGCTCCTTATAGAACAAGCTGGACACGTGATGAAAACGATCCGCAACCTATGGAGTACCTAGAATCTGCAGCTAACCGCGAGCAAGGTGCATTTGACATTCAAATGGATGTTAAAATTCAGACTGAAAAAATGCGCAGCGAAGGCCACTCACCTACCCACGTATCAACCTCTAGCTTTAAGCACTCTTACTGGACAGTGGCACAAATGGTCACGCACCACACAGTAAACGGTTGTAACTTTATGCCAGGTGATATGCTGGGCTCTGGTACGCAGTCAGGCCCAACACATGAAGAAGCAGGCTCTTTATTAGAGCTTTCTCGTGGTGGTAAAGAAAAAATAACACTCAGTAATGGCGAACAACGCAGTTTTTTAGAAGATGGCGATAACGTGATTATGCGCGGCTGGTGTGAAAAATCAGGTTTTGCACGAATTGGGTTCGGATCTGTAGAAAGCACTGTTTTAGCTGCAAAATAATTAAAACGTAAAAAATCACATTTTATAAGGGCTGCCTAGGGCGTGTTGATCTTTGCGGATTGAAATTTGTTCAATCTAGGGGCGATTAAATCGCGGCGCGAGGTTTGTAACCTAGTGGGCTAAGTAAAAACCGAGTAACAAAGAGTTTATCGCCCCTAGGCAGAACCCGAAGGGCAGCGCATGTTTGGCATTTATGCTGCGTTATCGCCTATTAATGGGGAATAACCACACTTCATAGGCTCCGCCTAGCCTAAAAACCAAACATGCTGCTGCAAATTCAACCATCACAGATCAACACGCCCTAATAAGCAGCCCTTTTTTATTAATTTTTGAACAGTTACAATTTTTTTCTGGCTTTTTAAACTCAGGTTGATACATTAATCCGGTTAACAGCCAGTATTTATATGCCATGTCATTATCTTTAAAGTCTTTTTATAAAAAATTATTCCCCGCTAGACAGCTTCTTATCCGCCAAAATGGCGAAGTTAAGCATGTTGTTTTAGCCTCTTGGTTGCAACTTTTCATAGTAACCCTGCTTTTAGCGACTGTAGTTTGGGTGAGCATTTCTA
This sequence comes from Pseudoalteromonas sp. MMG007, assembly GCF_018100985.1. GTDB lineage: Bacteria > Pseudomonadota > Gammaproteobacteria > Enterobacterales > Alteromonadaceae > Pseudoalteromonas. The sequence goes on from NZ_JAGJEI010000004.1 coordinate 179,167, forward strand.
GCTTTCGTGTTTATACGCAAACAAATCAAATTTCAAACATCGAAAAGAGTCAATTAAGTAAACAAACTCTTTGGCAGCAAAAAGTCAGTGAGCAACAAGCCTTACATGCAAAACAATTAGAAAAACTGGCTGTGCTTGAGCAAAAGCAAGCGCTACTGCAAAGCATGATAGAGTCACTCCCTGCCTCAATTAGTAAAGAGACAATTAAAATTGAAGATGAGCTTGAGTCGCCAATTAACGATGATAATGGCGAATTTCATGAGCCATTAGTCGATGAAGAACAAAAAACTAAACATGCAAATTTGATTAATACCACTACATTTGCAGCACGCGCTAAGCAGTTAACACAACATTACGAAGAGAATTTTTCGCTTCTTGATAGCGAAATAGATAAACGCCACAACACTATTATTGCCATGCTTAAAGGCGCAGGGCTTGAGTCTGTCTTAGAGCAACATTTAACATTAAGCGCTAAAACAGCTGCGCAAGGTGGCCCACTTAATTTATTTGATGAAGCAAAAATTCCTACGCAATTTTTAGCCATTGCCGATAAGCTATTATTATTAAATAACCTAGAAAACTTTTTAACTGAGCTACCAAACTCACTACCGTTAGATGCTGCAAAATACTACATATCAAGTAATTTTGGACTTCGTAAAGATCCAATGAACAGCCGCAGAGCATTTCATAAAGGCGTTGATTTAGCAGGTTGGCACAAAACAAAAATATTTGCGCCTGCAGACGCTGTAGTCCTTCGTGCTGGTCGAAACGGCGGTTACGGTAACTTTATAGAGCTTGAGCACAAAAATGGCTTAGTAACTCGCTTTGGGCACTTAAATAAAATTAAAGTTAAAAAAGGTCAAACCATTACTAAAAATGATGTCATTGGTTTAATGGGCAGTACTGGCAGAAGTACAAGCACGCACTTACACTATGAAGTACTAATTGATGGCAAGCACGTCAACCCTCTAAAAATAACAAAGGCGCTTTCTCTTGTTCGGTAAAAAAAAGCAAAATACAAATAATACTAGCTTAAAAAGGGTTAACCACACACCTTCAATTATATCTGAAGACGTACGCTTAACAGGTACTCTAACTAGCCAAGGTGAAGTTCAGCTAGATGGACGTATTAACGGTGACATTAAAGCTGAACACTTAGTTATTGGCTCAACTGGTATAGTTGAAGGCATCGTTGAAGCTAAAAGTGTCATCGTAAAAGGTAAAATTATCGGCTCACTTAACGCAAGTGAAGTTAAAATTCAAAGTAGTGCACACGTACACGGAGATGTCTTTAACGATACGCTAAGCATAGACGCCGGTGCTATTATTGAAGGCAGTTTAAAACAACGATTTGAAAAAGAAGAGCCTGAGCTAATAAGTAATGATTCAAAACCTGCAAAAGAAGTAAAAACATTACTCGATGATAGCGATAGCGACTTATCGTTTGTTAATAAACAAGCCGCAGAAAAAAATAAGTAAAGTTAAGCGCTATTTTTTTTCAGTAATATACATTGTAATATCTGCACTGAATACCAATTCATTGCGGGTATTATAAAGCTTGACCGGAACAACTAAATCTTCTTTATCTACCCACTCATGCGGTAAGTCAATCTCAGCAATTGCTGTCACATCAGTATCTACTTTCGCTAAATATTGAACAGTCATCCCTTTTGGGATCCAGCGATGTGTTTTATAAGGAACAGTGGCATCAACCATTACGCCTGCACACAGTTCAGCTAAGTTACACTGTGCAATAGCATGGATAGTCCCAATATGATTGTGTACGCTGCGACGATTTTTTACTACCGCGCTACAGTGCCCTTCTTTTAAATCAAGTATATACGGTTTCATTGAGCCAAAATAAGGCGCTTTAAAACATACCGCTTTACTAAACAGCCAATTCCCATATGGCAGGCTTTTAAATTTTTGCCATGTTTTTAAAAGTGCGGATTTATTACTCATTATTTTGTCCAAACATTTATGTATTTTTCAAAACTAACACATCAGACCAGTTTAAAAAAGATAATTAAAGCGTCTATTTGTAGCTAATTAAGTAAAAAATACGAATGCCGACGTATGCAGGGGGCATAAGCCCTTTCTTTTTTATGGGTGGACACCTAAAATACCCAGCAAAAGGAGAATCAATGCAAACACGCCCAGCTAAACCCAATTTAGTTTTACTGCTCATTTTAGCGCTACTCGTTATTTTTTGCCCTATGGCAATCGATATTTATTTACCTGCCTTTCCTACTATCGCAGAGCAATTTGCTGTATCAGAGCAACAAGTACAACAAACCGTCGCTATTTTTATGTTAACCGTGGGCCTAGGGCAGCTAATTGCAGGGCCACTTGCTGATAAATTTGGTCGAAAACCAGTCGCTATAGTTGGGGTTAGCCTTTATGCGGGTTCGGCATTGCTTGCCTACTTTACACCTTCGTTTGAAATATTAATGGTTGCACGTGCGCTACAGGGCTTAGGTGCGTGCGCCACATTTGTTGTTGCATTCGCTATTGTGCGCGATAAATATGGCAGCGAACGCAGCGGGCAAATGATCACCTACTTAAATGGTATTGTATGCTTTATACCCGCTATGGCCCCTATTTTAGGTGCATGGCTAACCGTGCAATTTGGTTGGCGAATGAACTTTATGTTTTTAACTGCTTTTGCCATTGTCGGTTTACTCGTTACTTTACTTTTTTTTAGGGAAACGCGCCCTGCCGATAGCCATTACCAAGGTCATATTTTAGATTTACGTCGTTTTAAACCTATTATCAAAACGCCCGTATTTTTGTTTAATAGTTTACTGTGTATGGTCGCGATGTCAGCCATATTAGTATATGTAACACTTGCCCCTGGCTGGATCATTACCTATTTAGGTGGCACTGTTGGCGACTTTACCTTCTGGTTTACTCTAAATGCGGTACTGAGCATAGTGGCAAGTTTTATAACGCCTATGTATATTAAGCGCAATAGCCAACGAGCACTGCGTTTAGGGGTAAGCCTATTGGTTTTTTCAGGGATTTTAATGCTTGCATTAAGCCATATAGAAACCGCATTTGCTCTTATGTTACCCATTTTAATTTCAGCTTTAGGTTTTGCGTTAAGTTTAGGCTCTGCAGCAGGTATGGCTCTTTCAAGCTTTCCTAAGCAAGCTGGTACAGCGTCTGCATTACTTGGGGCAATGCAAATGAGTGGAGCAAGCATGCTGGTATTTTTAACTCAATTTTTGGGGCTAAGTACACCTTGGCTAATTGCATTTCATTTATTGCTGCTAGCACCGCTGTGGCTTATTTTAATGAGTAAAAAAGCCCATACGTTACACCCTGCTAAAACATGATCAATCCCGATTTTTTAGTTTCTTTTTTATTGGCTAGCTTTTTAATGGCTGTCGCACCTGGGCCATCAAATGCATTTTTAATGGCACAAACTTTTGCCAATGGCAGAGCGGCCGGCATGCAAAGTGCTTTTGGGTTTGCTTTAGGTGGGGTTGTACATACCTTTTTTGCCGTGATTGGTTTAAGCGCAGTGCTAAAAGCCTCTTCCATGGCTTATAGCGCAGTGCAATATGCTGGTGCTGTTTACTTATGTTATTTAGGGTTTATGATGATCAAGGGCACATTTAAGCACCCGACTTCCATGGCCGACTGCGCTGGCGAAGAAAAACCGCACGTTAGTACAAGTAAAAAATCTAACGTAATGTTTCAGGCTATGATGACTGAAGTGTTAAACCCTAAAGTTGCGTTGTTTTTTATTGCGTTTATACCCCAATTTGTAGATCCAACTTTATCATCAGCTACTTTTCAGCTCGCTTTTTTTGGTTTGCTCTATCCTATTTTTGCTTTTCCGATTGACTGCACGTATATTTATTTTGGCGATAAAATTGCCCAGTTTTTCAGGAATCATCCAAACAGTCAGCTTTGGATTGATAGAGTCACCGGTATAGTGTTTATTGCGCTTGCCATAAATTTATTATATTAATTACAAATAATTAGTATTGCTTAACTAATAATAAGATGCAGTATGGAACAAAAAACACAGTCGTTACCAGCAAATAAAAATATTGCCTTAGTTGCCCATGACGGTAAAAAAGCCGCATTAAAACTATGGTGTGAAAAGCACAAAAACGCTCTTAGCAAACACACCCTTTATGGCACAGGTACTACAGGACATTTAATTGAAAAAACCACCGGGCTTGATGTCATTCAGTTATTAAGTGGCCCAATGGGTGGCGATCAGCAGTTAGGTGCAAAAATTGCTGAACATGAAATTCATGTATTAGTGTTTTTTTGGGATCCGTTGGCATCACAACCACATGACCCAGATGTGAAAGCTTTGCTACGTTTAGCGGCTGTTTGGAATATTCCGGTAGCGTGTAATGAAGTGAGTGCAGATATGCTATTAAGTTCACCACTGATGGATACTGAACTTGAGCGAACTTTGCCAGATTACGAAAAATACCTCGCAACCCGACAAATCAGTCTTTAAAATCTGTTAAAGCTACTTGTAAAGCATGCTGGCCCACTTTGTTAGGCCGGCTGTTACACTGCCAAAGTGATCCCCGTTCACCATTTTTATATCACCTAAGTGTTCGCTCAGCGCTGCTTTAATTAAGGGCGATTGTGCACTGCCACCTGTTAAATAAATAACATCTGGTGTCGTTGCTGCATCAGTAATTGCTTGTTTTGCTAACGTTACTATTTGGCTAATACTACTTTCTACCGCTAATGCTAAATCGCTTACTGATAAATTTTTATTAAGGCCATTATCTAAAAAGCTTAGATCACAATCAAAAGCAGCTGACGATGAAAGCGCTATTTTAGCCGCCTCACCTTGCTGTACAAGTTGATGCCCCTGTTTGTTTTGCTGTAAATGCATTAAACGTTTATAAAGCGCAGGTGCACTTACATCACGTAATTGGGCGCTTAATTCTCGGTAATGATTTTCGCTATAAAATTGGCTTTGTAAATTTACATCATTAATTTTACACGCTTGCCAAAATGGTTGATTAGGCAAAGGAAGGCCCGATTTAAACGTACTCCCTAAACCAAGTAATGGCATTAAGCCATGAAAGCTCAGCGCTATATCTAAATCGTTTCCGCCAACGCGTTTACCGCTGTGCGCCAAAAAGTCATTATCTCGCTCACTATTACCTCTAAAACTAGGCCCCATTTGTACAAACGAGCAATCGCTTGTACCGCCACCTATATCAATAACTAATACTTTTTGATCTTGGGTCAAATTACTTTCATAATCGATCCCTGCAGCCAATGGCTCATATAAAAACTCAACATCTTTAAAGCCTGCGCGTTTTGCTGCTCGCTCTAAAATACCGACAGCTTGCTGATTCGATTGCTCACCGCCAACAACTTGAAAGTTTACTGGGCGACCAATCACGGTTTGTGTAAGTGTTTTACCTAAAGAGAGCTCAGCGCGTTGCTTAATTTTTAAAATCATTGCGGTTGCAATGTCTTCAAAAAAGTTAATTTGACCTTGCTTTAAACCTGTTGCGCCAAAAAATGATTTAGGAGATTTAACAAAGTAACCTTCCTCAGGAAACTGTACATACTCACTAATGGCTTCACGGCCAATAAAAAGCGTTTCGTCCGAGGGTTGTAAATCAAGGTCTGATTTAATACGAGGTAAGGTATTTAATAATGCTTGGCGCTGCGTTAAGAAGTCGTGCTCATGGGCTGTACCGTGTAAATGCTTAGCAACAAAATCAACAACCAAAGCACTATGATGGGTATAAAGCGTAGAAGGTAAGTAATGTTTTCCTTGCTCAAGTGGTACTAATTGAACCAGACCTTCGTCCATAACACCCATAGCACAATTAGAACTACCGTAATCAAAACCTACAAACATACTTCACCACACATTACCAAAAAGGCCGCGCAATTTAGCACACTTTATAATAATTATAAACGCTATAAAGGCTCTCTAACTCTTAAAAAGCTCACAAAGCGTGGTAAACCATTTTTTGTTAGGCCATGGTATCGGTACGTCACAGTACTGCCTATTAAAGGCGGACTTTTACGCTGCACATCGCTAAAGCCAGTACCTATTTTAAACTCAAGTCCGTCCGATGTTTTTACTTTTATAGCACCAAGCATACCTTGATACTTACCTTTACCAGGTAAATGCTCAATTACAACGGCCTCAGCGTCTAGGTAAGGCTTTAACTTTAATAACGCATCAGTGCGCCCGCTCTTATACTTAGCACTTGCAAGGTGAAGCATAACCCCTTCTGCGCCTTGTGTAGTTAGGCCTTTAAAATAGGTAGTTAATGATTGAAGGTTATTAAAGCGATGTTGTTTAACCGCTTTAATATGAGGTAAATCAAGCTTCTCAACTAATTGACTGTAATTTTGATAGCGAGTGCTAAAAGGAACACTCGGATCTGGCATATCAAATACTTGATAACTAATACCTTCCCAATCCGTGTTATTAGGAATTTTGGTTCTAATAATGCCGCTTACACGTGCAAATTGATTACGCTTTATCCAAAGCTCTCCATCAAGCCAAACCTGTGGCAATGCTTTAGTAAACCAACTAGGTGCATTAATAGTATTACCTTTACGAGTTACAAATTTATCACCTGTCCATATTGCTCTTACACCGTCAAACTTTTCACTGACTAAATAATCTTCAACATTGCCATGTTTAGACTCGTCATATACTTTTGCTAAAAGCACATCTGGCTGAGCCGCATAAATAGCGGGTACAAAAACAACACTTAAGCATATTAAAAGGTATTTTGTGAAAGCCATTATTGCACTCCTGCAAAGTAAATAAGGCTTAAACTATAGTTGAGATTCTACCCATTGCCAAAACTCACCTAAGTCGCTCATTTTATATGTAGCTCGGCTAAAATCGTGATCTTGAGTATGACTGTTAGCAATAGCAACAACATCTAAAGACGCATTACTTGCAGCGGTTACACCTGTAAAAGTGTCCTCAACTGCTATTGCATTCTCAGCTGCTTCGTTAATATTTTTAAGCGCTAATAAATAAGGATCCCCTGCGGGTTTAGGGTTAATCACATCATCTTTAGTGACTACCGTATCAAATAATTCGTAAAAGCCTAACCCTTTTAAAATAGGCATAGCCTCAGCGCTTGCACTGCCCGTGACTAATGCCATTTTTAAGCCGCTGCGTTTAACTGCTTTAAGTGTTTGCTCAGCATAAGGCATAATAGGCGGTAAATTACTTTTTACGTACTCGCCAAATAAACGGTATTTTTCATCTGCTAAAAATTGCGCGCTTACTGATAAGTTATGCTCTTGCTTAATCTCTATTGCAGCTTCTAAAGTGGGTCGCCCTGAAAAGCGCTGACAAAAGTCATTTTCTAAATAGCTAACACCATAAGGCTTAAGTAGTTGACTCCAACATACGAAATGCATGCTTTCTGAATCTACTAATGTACCATCCATATCAAATAATACTGCATTTAAGCTCATTCTTACTCCTTAAATTTTAGCGTTAAAAAAAGGCGCCTGGGCGCCTTTTTGTATTACTCGCTCAAGCCTACTGGCGGCTCAGCATAAGCTTCTTCCCCAGTTTCAACATCAACCAGTTCATAACCACGCGTTTTGCGTACAACCTTTAATATAGGCTTTTCTAGGGCAGTTTTTAATCTATCAGCATCAGCCGATAACTCATCAAGCGTTGTACCAAAAGGTGCAGCACCGGTTTCTGACCAGTTAGTCACTTTACCATTTAGGTTATATTCTACTTCGTGTATTTGATATTGCGCTGCTTCATCTTTTGTTGCTTCACAAAAAATTACACGGTAATTCCAAAATCCAGCCATTTCTTTATCTCTTTAAATTAATTAACGCTACTTTACCAGCTTTATAAAAACATAAAAGCCTGCACAAGGCAGGCTTTTAAAAATTAATATAATTTAAGGTTATCTTTAGAAAAAGCTAACTTTAAATTCAGCGCCAATAAAGCGAGGTTCATTAACAATCCCAGAATTGTTACTAAAATCTACACCACCAATAAATACTTCTTCACTCGTAATATTGCGAGCAAAAGCAGATACTTCGTATTCATAGTCACCATCAAACCACTTATAACCAGCACGCACACCGCCTTCAAGCAACGCCTCACCAGTAAACTCTACTGAGTCATATAAAAAGAAATCTATTTCACTACGATAAGACCAATCAGTGTAAGCATAAAACTCACCGTCACCAAATTCTTTAGTATAGCGAAGAGTAAAATTAGCGATCCATTCTGGGGCATGCGGTAGGCTATTTCCATCTAAACTATAGCCTTGCTCAGTTAGAGGATCCGTAATAGTACATGCAAAACAACCTGAAGCAAATAGTTCATCATCCTGCAGCTCTGTATTGTTGTAGCTGAAGTTAAACGTCATATCAAACTCATCGTTTAAAACCCACTGCGTATCAACTTCAAATCCATAGCCCACTGTTTTATCAGCATTTAATAGCCTTGCTGTATTTCCAAATTCACCACCAACGGCTGTTAATTGCTGATCATTCATTTGGTAATAAAAGACAGTTGCATTAACACGACCACTACCATCTAAAACATCAGATTTAATACCTGCTTCAATAGAGTTTATAGTTTCAGAATCAGCTACAGTAACATCGTCACTAAATAAAATACGGCCTTGAACGCTAGGCGCACGAAACCCGTTCGCGGCGCGTACAAATAAATTAACATCATCAGAGTATTTATACGCGGCAGCTAAGTCCCATGAAACATGGCTATCTTCAGGTGAAACTGATTTAGTTAAATCAGTAATTACAGCATCTGAAGATAAATAACGAGAAGCATTAAAATCTCTTTCATCGTCAGAATAGCGAAGGCCAGCTGTCACCTCTAACTTTTCTGTTAATTGAAACTCTGTTGAGCCAAATAATGCCCATGCAGTAGTTTCTTGATCTTGTCTAACATACCCTGTCAAAAAGTTTGCACCTAAGCCATCGTAACCGTATGTTTCTATTACTTGATCTTCTTTATAATAAAAAGCACCAACTTGGTAATTGAAATCGCCATCAAAATTACTTGATAGACGCAGCTCTTGAGAATATTGGTCGTGCTCTGGTAATGCATCTGCAGTTTCAGAAGCTAAAAAGATAAAGCCTGGTCCCATTTCAGGAGTTGGGCATCCCGGGACAAAGTTATTACCACAACCAAAACCACCATCCACATCTGCTCGAGAATAGATTTCTGCACTTTCCCACCCAGAAATAGAGGTTAATGTATAATCATTAAAGTCATATTCTAGCTTTAGATTTGCCCCTTGACTTTCAACATCTTGCGTAGAATATTGGACAGTATCTTGAGTTATAACCTCTGGATCAAAGCCCGATACAGCGTTATTTGTTCCGCTTTCAATAGCATTTGCATGAAAAACTATAGGAGAACCATTTAAGTCACGCGTGTGGTAGTTAAATAAAGCATTAAAATTATCATCTTCGTATAAAAATTGTATACGCGCAGCCGTTTCCTGATAACCACCCGTGGCATCATCAATAATATTCCCTTCTAACCTATTATCAATGTAGTCGTCTCTCTCTTGCCTTAAAACAGAAACCCGAGTCGAAAGTTTATCAGTTAAACCTGTACTTATAGCACCTTCAAAGTCTACCGAATTGAATGAGCCATATGATAACGAAGCGTACCCCTCTAAATCTTGTGTTGGTCGAGCAGAATCAATTTTAACCAAACCAGCAGGTGTATTTCGTCCGAACAATGTACCTTGAGGGCCACGTAACACTTCAACGCGGCCAGTATCAAATACTGGGAAGCCTTTTAATATAGGACTTTCTTGAACAATTTCGTCTACAACTAATGATACTGGCTGTGAGGAATTAAGGTCAAAATCAGAATTACCCAATCCACGAACATAAAAACGTGGAAACGTACGACCATATGAAGATTCAACAGAGAGGCTTGGAATTTTCGCATTTAAAAAGCGAATATCCATCCCTGCAGAGCTATAGGCATCTAAACTATCACCTTGTAATGCTGATGCTGAAACTGGTACTTCTTGAGCGTTTTCTACACGTTTGCGAGCTGTAATCTGAATAACTTCTAGTTGATTGCTTTTTTTAGCGGTATCTTCCTCAGCAGCGAAGGCTGAAATAGATGTACCAGCAGCAGATAGTAGAGCAGCATTAATAATGGTCGCTATTGCAGTTTTTTTTAATGATTTCATGTCGGGTATTAACCTTTTGTATGCACTCTTGTTCAACGGTTTTTTGTGTTGCGCAATGTATTCATTGCGGGCTCGTACAATTTTTCGCGTCTTGCTTTATGGCGCGCGGACCTCATCACCGAGAGTACAAAAACGGAGTGATAAGGCTGAACGAACGGTTAATATTATACCATTGTGTAATAATATTACTGCATAAATATGTGTAAATTTAGAAACTTTTTTGCAACATTTAACTACAAAAACATGCATTTTTATCTGTTTTTAGATGTAAAAACCCAGTAATGAGGACATATGTCCTTTATTGAGGGTTGTAAATTCAAGTAGGAAATTTTGATTAGTTTACATATTATTTAAAAGCTACATTTTTTATATATAAAAAAGTTACTCATTAGTGACTTTAAAGTTTGTGCTATTGACGCTAAGAACGCTTAAATGCAATTTCGCCATCAATGTGAATATCGCGCTGTGGAAATGCAATTAAAACATCGTGCTTTTCAAACACATCATAAAGGCTAAAGCGAATATCACTGCGTACTTTCCTAAGCATGGTTTCCGACTCGGCGCACACCCAAAAAATAGCATTAAATATTAAGGAGCTATCTGCAAAGTCATCAAACATCACTGACGACGTTGGATTAGCTAAAATAGCATCATGATCATCAAGTACTTGCTGAATGAGCTTTTTAACAAGTACAACATCAGAGCCATAAGCAACACCTACGCTTACTGACGAGCGTGCATTACCATCTATTAGCGTCCAGTTTGTTACAGTGTTTTCTAAAAGTTGGGAGTTAGGTATAAGCATATGTACGCCATCGTTTCGGCGAATACGTGTAGAGCGTGTATTAATCGTTTCAACAACGCCTTTTGCGTTACCTACTTCCAAAAAGTCACCAATGCGAATTGGGCGCTCCCACATGAGTATCCAACCACTAATAAAGTTATTAATAATGTTTTGTGCACCAAAACCTACACCTATTGCTATAGCCCCAGATACAAATGCAAATGCTGTTAGAGGAATACTTAATACCTCTAAAGAAGTAAAAATTAAAATAGCAATACTCAGAATAAAATAAATGCGTGTAAACAAATGCACGGCGTCTTGGCTTATATTTTTAGCAAGCAGTGTTTTTTTAATAAGCTTGCCCATGCGCGTTACTAAAAACCACATAGCAAACAATATAAGCGGCACTTGGATTACTTTTGCAACCGTAATGTCCACATCGTTATAAGTGAATATTACAAAAGCGAGATAATGATTTATTTCATCAAAGGTCATAGTATTTCCAACATCGTTATTGTTTATTATTTATTCATTAAAAATAAGTATGGTTCAGTTTTCGCTAAGCTTAGCACGGCATAATAGTGTTAAACCGCCATGTTAATAAATTCAGTATAAATTTTTCTGTAATTTATTAACTATTTATTGCACCGAGTGCTATATAAATAGTGTACAAGCACTGGAGAACACATATGACACAACTTACTTTAAATCAAAGACTCGCTACTTTGCAGCCGCAGGTAGATTTGAAATTGTTTGAAAGCAGCCTAGATTACCGAAATAAAGTTTTGTGCTTGCTGGCCGAACAAGAACAAACTCTAGCAACTATTAATAAAGAGTTTGGGCAGCAATCTAATAGCTTTGGCTCAGAGAAAAAATTTGTTTTGGGTTATAACTAACCCCCCTCTTAAACACACAATCGTATAATCTAGTAGCTCTAACGTATGATTTTAGAGCTACTTTTACCCAACCTACTCCCAATTATTAGCTAATTTGCGTTCAAATCCCGCTTAATACCGATAAACTTTATTGTATAAACCCCCAAATTTGATAAGTTAACTAGGTTTTTCGACTCGCAAAGCCTATTTCGGCTAATCTTTTTATGGAGTTATTATGCGTAAAACCCTGATCGCCACTACTATTGCTAGTGCTTTAATCCTATCAGCTTGTTCATCTAATGAGCCTACAGACATGGCAAAAGAAAGCGCAGCACAAGTGCAAGACATGACCGCAAACAATGTTTTATTCAAACCAAGCCCATTGCAATACATGGCACCAGAGTTTGATAAGTTTGGTACAAAAGACTACGAAGCAGCATTTGACGCTGGTATTGCTCAGCATACTGCACAAGTACAAGCTATTGCCAACAACCCAGCGCCTGCAACTTTTAAAAATACATTAGTTGAAATGGAAATGTCTGGCGAGCTACTAAACCGTGTATCGGCTGCATTTTATAACCTTTCTGGTTTAATTTCAGATGATGAATACCAGCGTATAAGTAAAAAAATGGCGCCGGTTTTATCTGCTCACTCTGATGACATTTACCTAAATGGTGCATTATTTAAGCGCGTACAAACTATTTACGACAACAAAGACTCGCTTAACGCTGAAGATCAACGCCTTGTAGATTTTTACTACAAGCAATTTGTAAAAGCAGGCGCAAAGTTAAATGACGCTGAAAAAGCAAAAATGCGTGAAATCAACTCGCAACTTGCAGAGCTTTCTACTGCGTTTTCTCAAAACATTTTAAAATCGTTTAAAGAAGATGTAATTGTAGTTACAGATAAATCAAAACTTGCAGGCCTTTCAGAAGGTGAAATCGCAAGCCTTGCAGCTGCAGCTAAAAAAGCAGGTAAAGATGGTTACATGATCACGCTAGTAAATACTACGCAACAACCAATTTTATCAAGCCTTGAAAACCGTGACCTTCGCGAGCAAATTTTCAAAGCGTCAGCTAATCGTGCAGCTGAGACAAACGGTCCAATTATTATTGAAGAAACTAACTTACGCGCTCAAAAAGCAGAACTACTAGGCTTTAAAGATTGGGCATCGTATGTAATGACGTCGCGTATGGCTCAAACAACTGATAACGTGTACGGCATTTTAGATGACCTAGCACCAAAAGCAGTTGAAAAAGCTAAAATTGAAGCCGCTTCAATTCAAAAAGTAATTAACGATTCAGGCGAAAGCTTTGAGCTTAAACCATGGGATTGGGCTTTTTATGCAGAAAAAGTACGTGCTGAAAAATACGACCTAGATCCTGCGCTAGTTAAGCCATACTTTGAAATGAACTCTGTAATTCACGATGGTTTATTCTTTGCGATGAATAAGCTTTACGGTATTACATTTAAAGAGCGTAAAGACTTACCGGTTTATCACGAAGATGTAACGGCCTACGAAGTATTTAACGCTGACGGCAGTGCAATTGGTTTATTTTACATGGACCCATATGCACGTGAAGGTAAGCGTGGCGGTGCATGGATGAGTGCATACGTTAGCCAAAGTGGCTTAAAAGGCACTAAACCTGTAATTTACAACGCACAAAACATTCCAAAACCGGCGGCAGGCGAGCCAACGCTAATGACCTTCGATGAAGTGTCTACTATGTTCCATGAGTTTGGTCATGCGGCGCACGGTTTATTCTCAGACGTTAAATACCCAAGCCTAGCAGGTACAGCTACAGCCCGTGACTTTGTTGAGTTTCCATCACAAGCACACGAAGATTGGATGATTGAGCCTACGGTACTTGCTAACTACGCTAAACACTACAAAACAGGTGAGCCAATTCCAAAAGCATTACTTGATAAAGTACTCGCTTCGCAAAAATTCAACCAAGGTTTTGGTACCACTGAATATTTAGCCGCTGCTTTACTTGATATGGAATGGCACTCGTTTGGTTCAGATAAAAAAATCAGCGATGTACAAAAGTTTGAAAGCGATGCGCTAAAAGCACATGGTATTGATTACTACCCTGTACCGCCGCGTTATAAGTCAAACTACTTTAGCCATACTTTTGCTGGTGGTTACTCTGCAGGTTACTACGCCTACCTTTGGACTGAAGTATTTGCAGCCGATGCCTTTGCTCACATGGAAAACAACGGTGGCTTAACGCGTGAAAACGGCGACAACTTCCGTAAAGAAATTCTATCTAAAGGTAATAGCCGCGACTTAATGCAAAGCTACATTGAGTTTAGAGGTCAAAAACCAACGACAGACGCGCTACTTAAGCGCCGTGGTTTAGTTGAGTAAAATAACTTAGCTTATTAAGCTCACTTTTATAAAAGCCCGCTTGCGGGCTTTTATTGTTTATACCCTCACCTATAACAGATAAACTTAGCTCAATATTTTTTAAAAGATGATGGTTATGCAGTACTTATTTGCAGTCACTTTGCTTTGGGCGTTTTCGTTTAGTTTAATTGGTGTGTATTTAGCAGGCCAAGTTGACGCATGGTTTAGCGTTTTAATACGTATAGCGTTGGCAACACTTATTTTTTTACCTTTTTTAAAACTCAAAAATACCCCAAAACCCGTTGCACTTAAACTTATGCTAATAGGCGCGGTGCAGCTAGGCGTAATGTACAGCTTTTACTACCATTCGTTTTTATATTTAACTGTGCCAGAAGTACTGCTATTTACAGTAATGACGCCGCTTTACATTACACTTTTAAACGATGGCTTAAACAAACACTTTAACCCCCGCTTTTTTATAGTCGCATTAATTGCCGTGCTAGGTGCTGTGGCTATTCGCTGGGAAAACTTAAATAGTAATTTTATTATGGGGTTATTACTCGTTCAAGGCGCTAACCTTAGCTTTGCGACCGGGCAAGTTACTTACAAACGCTTAATGGCTAATAACAAACTTGATGATAAAACCGTGTTTGGCTGGTTTTTTATAGGCGCGCTTATTTTAGCTACAATGTGTTATGCGTTATTTGGCAATTCAAATAAATTACCAAGCACTTCTACCCAATGGGGCATACTTATTTACTTAGGCGTTATTGCATCGGGCCTTGGCTACTTTTTATGGAATAAAGGGGCAACCAAAGTAAACGTTGGTGCATTAGCGGTAATGAATAACTTGCTGATCCCAGCCGGAATTATAGTTAACGTACTCATTTGGAATAAAGATGCCGACATTATAAGGTTAAGTGTTGGTGGGGCTATTATGTTGGCAGCACTAATAATTAATCAAATCGGGTCGAATAAACAGAACGTCACATCAGTGTAGCTAATTTGTCATTAAATCCAGTTAGGGTTGAGGAAAATAACGTTAAGGAACAAACATGAAACATCTCACCCTAATAACCAGCTCTTTAGCATTTGTGCTTCTTTGCGGTTGCGACGACGATGTAGAAATCGTCGAAAAAGACGTTGTCGTAACCAATACCACAGTAGAAGTAATTGAAGTACCCACGCCTGTTATTGTTGAAGTGGCAAAAGGCGATGCGCCAGACATTCAGCTAGGCACTCGCGCCGATTACCTTATTGATGATATGGATGAGAGCGATTTAAAAACTAAATTAGAATCGTGTAAAGACGGCCCCTTTTATAAAACCGACTTTTCTATTGGGCATCGCGGCGCCCCTATGCAATACCCAGAGCACACTAAAGAGTCTTATACTGCTGCCGCGCGAATGGGCGCGGGTGTTGTTGAGTGCGATGTTACATTTACAAGCGACAAAGAGCTAGTGTGTCGCCATTCACAATGTGATTTACACACCACTACTAATATTTTAGCCATTGATGAACTTGCTGCTAAATGTAGCGTCCCTTTTACACCCGCAGACTCAGCAAGTGGTATTGCCGCTTCAGCTAAATGTTGTACCAGTGATATAAGTTTAGCTGAGTTTTTAACGCTTGAAGGTAAAATGGATGGGGCTAATCCACAAGCCACTTCAGTCGATGAATACATGCAAGGCACGCCCAGCTGGCGCACAGATTTATACGCCACAAGCGGTACTTTAATGACTCACAAGCAAAGTATTGAATTGTTTAAAACCCTTGGTGTAAAAATGACCCCTGAGCTTAAGTCGCCTCAGGTGAGTATGCCTTTTGATGGGATGACGCAGCAGCAATATGCTCAAAAAATGCTAGATGAGTACACCCAATTAGATGTACCGAGTAATCGTGTTTATCCGCAATCATTTAATCTAGATGATGTTAAATACTGGATAAATAACAACCCCGACTTTGCTAATCAAAGTGTTTATTTAGATGGGCGCGACAGCGAAGCGGGATTTGATCCAAGTAACCCAGATACGTGGCAGCCAAGTATGGAAGAACTGGTTACCGATGGCGTTAAAATTTTAGCGCCCCCTATTTGGATGATGTTAAGTATCGATAACAATAGTGATATTGTGCCTTCTCAATATGCAATTGATGCAAAAGCCGCAGGCCTTGAACTTATAGCATGGAGCCTTGAGCGCTCAGGACCGCTTAACGAAGGCGGTGGTTATTACTATCAATCGATAGCGGATGTAATAGATAACGATGGCGACATGATGAAGGTTGTTGATGTGCTGGCACAAGATGTGGGCGTTATGGCTATATTTTCAGACTGGCCAGCAACGGTAAGTTACTACGCTAGCTGTAATAAAATGCCAGCAAGCATTTAAAAAACCAGTATCAGTAGTCGTTTATTTTTTTGCGCTCAGTTACCATAACCTTATTAAATAATTTAACTGAGCGCTTTATGATAATTCAACACCATAATACCGACCTAAACACACCCACTGGTTTAATGCGAACCACCGTTTACCGCCCACAAGCACAGGGCCAATACCCCGCTATTATTTTTTACTCAGAAATTTTTCAGCAAACAGCACCGATTGCACGTAGTGCCGCTATTTTAGCAAGCCATGGTTTTGTTGTATTAGTACCTGAGGTATTTCATGAGCTAAACCCTATCGGTACTGTACTTGCGTACGATGATGCAGGCAAAGATAAAGGTAATGCCGATAAGTGGGAAAAGCCACTTGAGCACCACGATAGCGACACACAAGCGCTTATCGACTTTGTAAAGCAGCAAGATTACTGCACGGGTACGCTAGGAACTATGGGTGTATGTATTGGCGGGCATTTAGCTTACAGAGCCGCATTAAACCCACACATAAAAGCCGCATTTTGCTTATACGCAACCGATATTCACAGCGATACGTTACCAGCTCAAGCGGGTAATAACTCATTTGAACGCATGGCCGATATCCAAGGCGAAATACACTTTATTTGGGGTAAACAAGACCCACATGTACCACAAGAAGGCCGTAGTAAAATTTATCAACAATGTGTAACCATGGGTATTAACTACCAATGGCAAGAAGTAAACGCGCAGCATGCGTTTATGCGTGATGAGGGCGAGCGCTACGATGCCGCACTTGCAATCACTATGTATCAGCAAGCTGTTGCGTTATTTAGCCGTTCGCTTTAACACCTAGTTATTTTAGTTGTTTCGTTATTTAAACGTTCTTCAGCATGCCCAACGCGGTGTGCTGTTTTACAAAATATGCTTTTAAGTAATCAATAAACAACCTAAGCTTTTTAGAGCCTGCTGCTCCTGGCGGAAATACGCCATAAAGCTCTATATCTTTACTTTTATAGTCATCAAGTATTATTTCTAGCAGCCCAGCTTGTACTTTAGGCCAAGCATCATAAAGCGGAATACGGCCAAGCCCGTGCCCTGCCTCTACAAATGCCGTACGAGCCGCCGCATTATTAGTGCTTAAGCCACCTTGCATTGTAATGTCGTGTTTTTTGCCCTCTTTTTGAAGTGTTAATGTTTTACTACCCAATTGGTAAACCACCCATTTATGATCAGCCAACGCTTGTGGGGTTTTAGGCTTACCAAAATATTCAAAATAATCAGGCGAGCCACAAATGCACGTGCTCATTGTGGTTAATTTAGTCGCTCGTAAATTTGAATCACCTAGTGCAACGCCTCGGATAGCAAAATCAAAACCATTTTTAATAATATCAACCACGTCATCACTTAGCTGTAAGTCTATGTCAATTTTAGGGTATTGGCGTTTAAACGTATTAATCGCGGGCACTATTAATTGCATACCAACATTAACCGGGCAGCTAATTTTTAATAAGCCCTGCGGTTCGCTTTTAATATTCTCTATTTGCTGGTTTGCCGCATTGGCTTGCTCTGTAATTACCCTACAACGCTCGTAATAAGCAACCCCAGCTTCGGTTAGCGCCATTGTGCGGGTTGAACGATTAAGCAATGTTACTTCTAACTGTGTTTCGAGCTTTTTTAAGTGGTAACTTGCCACTGCACGGGTTAACCCTAATTGTTTGGCGGCAGCTGTTAAACTGCCCTGCTCTACAATTTGTGCAAACACCACCATACTTTTAAGTTGCTCAAACGACACTTTCATAATAAAACCCGTTTTACCTATTCAATGCCAACATTGTATCAATTATTTAATCAATAAAGTTTAATTTATCAACGTTGTTTAAAGCTTTGTAAGTTCATATAGTAACTACAACGCTTTGGTAAAAACCAAACATTAATTAATTTACTCAATAATCGAAGGAATATTGTTATGGCTAAAAAAATACTTATGGTACTTACGTCACATTCAGAACTTGGTAACACAGGTGAAAAAACAGGTTTTTGGGTAGAAGAGTTTGCAGCACCATACTATGCATTTGTAGATGCAGGCGTAGAGGTAACACTTGCTTCACCTGATGGCGGTCAACCACCAATTGACCCGACAAGCACACTTGCTGATTTTGAAACAGATGCAACTAAGCGCTACGATGCAGACAGCGCAGCACAAACTCTAATGGCAAACACTAAAGTACTAAGCGAAGTAAGTGCGAGCGATTTCGATGCAGTATTTTACCCTGGCGGCCACGGCCCACTTTGGGATTTAGTAGATAACACAAATTCAATTTCATTAATCGAAGACTTTGTAAAATCACAAAAACCAGTGGCAGCGGTATGTCACGCTAGTGCAGCCTTTTTAAATGTTAAAGATGCAGACGGCAATGCCTTAGTTGCAGGTAAAAAAGTAACAGGCTTTACTAATTCAGAAGAAGCAGCTGTGCAGCTTACCGATATCGTGCCATTTTTAGTTGAAGATGAGCTAATCAAAAAAGGTGGCGATTATCAAAAGACGGATGACTGGGGTGTATTAGCACTTGAAGACGGTTTAGTCATTACTGGACAAAATCCTGCAAGCTCTGAACAAGCTGCTAAAAAATTATTAGCTAAACTTAGCTAACTAAGTTTTAAAGAGCGGTACTTAGTACCGCTCTTATACTTTATAGCACTGACAGTAAATCGCTTTTAATAGCTAAACCTAACTCCTATACTGGGACAAAATAATTCCCTTAGGACGTTTAAATGACCACAAAGCCTTCATCATCTTCATTAATTAAAAGTACTCGTTTTGCAATATTTAGTGTGGTGTTCGTTTGTTTAATATTACAGGTAATTAATAGTTTACCTGGTATTACGCTCAATGGATTAGGTATATATCCGCGCAGCATACAGGGCTTATTTGGTGTTTTATGCGCGCCATTTTTACACGGTAGTTGGTGGCACTTTGCAAGCAATATGCTTCCTTTTGCCGTTCTTAGTTGGTTGATTTGCCAATATAGTGTGAAACGTTTTTATACCGTGTTTATTTTTACTGCCTTAACTGGTGGTCTATTAGTATGGGCCTTTGGTCGTAGTAGTTATCATGTTGGTTTAAGTGGTGTTATATATGGTTTATGGGGCTTTATACTTTGCTATGGCATAGTAAGACGCTCCTTCAAATCGATTGTAATTGCTCTAGTAGTTGCAGTGCTTTACAGTGGATTTATCTGGGGAGTGCTACCGCAACGCTTCCACGTTTCATTTGAAAGCCATTTATTTGGTGCATTAAGCGGGTTCTTCTTAGGTTATAAGTTAGCAAAATCAGATCGGTTAAAGGGCGTTTAGTCACCCTTTAATTACTCTCTTTTGCCCTTATTTATTATTAATCAGTCAATATTTTTCAACAATTGAGGTTTATATGAGCAATGATAACGAATACACGCCGGCAAAAGTCTGGACGTGGGAAAGTGAAAGTGGTGGTAAATTTGCAAATATTAACCGCCCTATTGCAGGCGCAACTCATGACAAAAGCCTACCAATTGGTGAGCATGCATTTCAACTTTACTCATTAGCTACACCAAATGGTCAAAAAGCAACAATCATGTTTGAAGAGCTTTTACAGCTTGGCTGCACCGATGCTGATTACGATGCATATTTAATTGATATTAGTGAAGGCGATCAGTTTGGTTCTGACTTTGTTGATATTAATCCTAATTCAAAAATACCAGCATTAATGGATCATTCAACAACGCCTCCGACCCGTATTTTTGAATCAGGTTCAATACTTCAATACCTCGCAGAAAAATTTGATGTACTTATTCCAAAAGACTTCCAAGCTAAAACGCAGTGTCGCAACTGGCTATTTTGGCAAATGGGATCTGCACCTTATTTAGGTGGCGGATTTGGCCACTTTTATAGTTATGCGCCGAGTAAAATGCAATACCCTATTGATCGTTTTACGATGGAAGTTAAGCGCCAACTTGATGTACTAAACCGCCATTTAAGCGAAAACGAATACATGGCAGGCGATGAGTACTCAATTGCCGATATTGCAATTTGGCCATGGTATGGCTCACTAGTACTGGGTGACTTGTACGATGCTGCCGAATTTTTAGATGTTGCTTCGTATACGCACGTTATGCGCTGGGCTAAACAAGTATCGCAGCGCCCTGCTGTTGAGCGCGGACGCCGTGTAAACCGCGTTTGGGGCCCCGAGGAAGAGCAAATGGCTGAGCGCCATAATGATAGCGATTTTTAATAACTAAATAGTATAGACAACCTTATTTAATAGGCCCATAATATTATTTTTGGGCCTATTCACTACCTGCACTTTTTTCTTTTAAGCTCATAAACTATATTTATACCAACAATTAGCACCTTGCGAGTAAGTGTGTTTAATGCATTCTTACCTGTAGCATTAGGTGTCTTTTCTTCAAAGCTACACATTATTAAACGTAGTTTTTGTATAAGGTTTTACTTAGTGCCATATAGAAATTTAAATAGTGAAGAACGCAGAGAAGCCGTTCAAATTTTATACTCTAATGCTATTTCAGGCATTGCTATTTCCGCTGTTGTAAGTTTTATACTGGTATTTGCATTTGATTTAAGCAACCAACAAACGTCCTATGAAAAAGGGATGTGGCTAACTATCATGATTTCGTTATTAGCTGCGCGCGCTGTTGATGTCATTTGCTTCGTAAGGGATAAAAATAACAACCCATTATTTTATGCGAATAATTACCTAAAGCGCTTTTCATTAGGGTGTATTTTAACATCTATCTCATGGTGTGGTTATGCGCTTTGGTTTCATGAAAGATCATCTACAATAGAAATAACCACTACTATCGCTATTTTGTCTGCCTTTGCTGGAGGCTCTGCTAACCTACTTTCTGGCAGTAGAATTACCGCGGTTGTCTATAGCTTTATATTACTGGCACCTTACTCGTTTTTATTAATGTTGTCTGATGCTAACTATAACCACGTATTAGGCATTTTAGGACTGACATTTACTGCGATCATGATGGCTTCCTCTTATAAGTCGGCATCATTTACTCAAAGCGCTATAAAACTAAGAAATCAAAATAGAGAATTACTCGATGAAATGGAAGACAAAGTAGAGCAACGTACCGAAGAAATTTATCGCTTATCAAACACAGACCCTCTTACAAATCTTTTCAACAGAACCGCGTTTTTAAAAAATGCAAATAAGCGTTTAAAGGAAAACCCAGACGAGCCATTTGCTTTATTATTTGTAGACCTAGACGGATTTAAACAAATAAATGACACTTTAGGGCATAAAGTAGGCGATAAAGTATTAAAAGAAGTCGCCCGTAGAATTAGTAACGTATGCGATCAGCACCTGTATAAATGCAGATGGGGTGGTGACGAATTTTTAATTTTAACGATGTACCAAAGTAAAGCTCAGCTATTAGAGTTTGCAAATAACGTACTACTAAGTATTGGTGCAGATCATGAAAAGTATAAATACCAAAAATGGGTTTCAGCCACTATCGGTATTGCCATGTATCCTGAGCATGGCAATGAACTAAATACATTGATTCGTTCTGCTGATATCTCTATGTACCATCAAAAGCGCATAGCAAAAAGTAACGTAAATATTTATAACGATTCTCTTAGACTCAAGCAGGAACGCGAGACTCTATTAAGCTACCGCTTAGCCAATGCAATCAAAGAAAATAGTTTGAGGCTTGTTTTTCAACCAATTGTTGATAGTAAAACAAATAAAGTTACATCATTTGAATCGCTATTACGCTGGCAACTTGATGGAGAAGATATTTTTCCTGACGAATTTATCGCTATTGCTGAGCAGTACGGTTTAATTACCGATTTAGGCATTTGGGTCATAGAACAAGCATGTATCCAAGCGCAAAAGTTTAATAACCTAAAACCTCAAATTGCAGTGAGTGTTAATGTGTCGGTTATTCAGCTACAAGACCCAGACTTTGTTAACAAAGTAGTTGAAATAGTCAATTTATATACTGTAGAACCTGAAAACTTACATATTGAAATAACCGAATCTGTATTCGCAGAAGACAAACTCACATTTTTAACTGCTGTTAAAGCACTACAAAAGCAAGGTTTTTGTATTTCAATTGATGATTTTGGAACCGGCTATTCATCACTTTCTAGTATGCTTGATATTGGTGTTGATATAGTAAAAATAGACAGAAGCTTTATTCAAAATATGGATAAACGCGGTTTAAGTATTATCCATGCAATCGTTCAGATGGCCTCTTCACTTGATTTTATGGTCGTAGCTGAGGGCGTAGAAACCATAGAGCAATCTAATACACTAACAGATATTGGCGTATCTCACTTACAAGGTTACTACTTTTCAAAACCTATGGAGCAAGCATTTGTAGACTCATATTTAAATGAGCAAAATAAGCTCTGTAGCTAGTTTTTTTAAATTTTGTTCCAAGTCCTTATAAACACATTTTATTAAATAAATTATTACAATTACTTACACTAAGAAAATCTTTTATAGCGTAGTCTAATTGCATCTTAATCACTACAGTTTCACTTATTTGTAGTGGTACTAATTTTTGTAAAAGGATTTAACATGCTAAAGCCTCTTTGTTACTCACTTGCCATTTTACTTACACCAGCAAGCGTTTTTGCACAAACAATGGTAATAAAAACAACAGATAAATTGATCACTACCGATACCCCCACTCTATTCGCTTATAACAAAGAGTCAAAGCAACTAGAGGCAATAAACTTGCTGAGCTCGCAGAGCTATGAGCTTACCTTACCTAAAAATGCATTTGGTTTTGATATAGCTACCATTGCAAATACAACAGATAAACAAGCCCTTGTGTTAACTAATAACGGTGTTTATAAAAGTACAGCAAAAGAAGCTGAGCTTTTATTTAATTACAGTTCAGTGATTAGCCAATTAAAAGTCGATAAATTTGAAAAAATAAATTTTGTTTTTGATGCCAATAACGATGGCCTTAGCGATATTTTAATTCCAGGATTATCAAGCAGTACCTTATATATTCAAAATAATGAGGGAGCATTCAAGCCACATAAATTTGAACAAGCAGCTGAGTATAATGGGCGATTTTCAAAAGAAGGGCTATCTCTTGAGGTTAATATAAACAACCAACCTGTCGTCATTGATTTTAATAAAGATGGTGTAAGCGACTTAGTTTTTGCCAGCGACTTTGGTGCTAATGTTTTGTTAGCGGATGCACAAGGCTATGCCGATGCCTTGACCCCTATTAATTTTAATATTGAACTAGGCGAGCTGAGTAACGGCGAAACCCGAAAAATTAAGCAGCTCTTAGATGTAAACAACGATGGATTTTTAGATTTTACTACTAGGCAATTTAAGCCTACACAAGGCATGGATTCGCTTGATATTAAAATTGCTCATACGTTGTATTTAGGAAATGCGACAGGCTTTGCGACTACACCTATTAATCTATTTAATACAGAAGGGCCAAGCGAGCTAGTATTAAAAACAGATTTTAATAACGATGGGCTCATTGATTTACAAAAAATAGATTTAGATATTGGCCTAGGCACAATCGCCTCAATGGCTATGGGCGGCGGTAGTACCGATGTAGATGTAGAAATGAATTTATATAAACAGCAAAGCGATGGAACCTTTTCTAATGAATCCAACATTGAGCTCGATTTAGAAATGGAAGTAGATATGAATGGAAGTGAGTCTTCTCCGGCTCTTTATCTAGGTGATATAAATGGCGATGGTCATATTGATGCAGTGTATAAATACAGTAAAAAAACTCTGCATATCTACTATGGTGAGCAAAACTCACTGCTGAACAAAAAACGTAAAAAGTTAAAATTAGTACTGCCTAAACACAATAAAGATATTTTGTTAGTCGATGTAAACCAAGACGGAAAAAAAGATTTTGTTTTTAAATTTACACAAAAAGATGGCACCAACAAAATTGAAACACAGCTAAATTAATAGCTTTGAAAATGCATAAAAAAAGCTCGGTAATGTAAAAACATTAACCGAGCTTTGGACTTAAGACCTAAGGATAAACAGTCAGCTTTACCTCAAGTTATAACACCTAAGCTGTTACATTTAGCAGTGAGTCGCCTTCACTTAAACCAAACTTTTCTTGTACAGAAGATAAGATGGACTCTTTATCTTCATCAGATAATTGGTTTGAATATTCGCTAAGTAATTCATCTAAGTAACTTACTACTTCGTCAGTATCAACAGACTCTAATGAATTTTGTGGCGGTGGCGGCGGACGTTGACCTTCAGGACGACCTGCATCGCCAATACTCTTGGCATCAAATTCAAGTTCACCCATTAAATCGGCAAGCTCTTTTGTAGGCGAAATACCTTGCTCTTCCAATGCTGCTTGAATACTTTGCGCGTCTTCTGCACTTAAGTTTTCTGCATCAAACTCAGCGAGCGTTTCCTTTACAAAGTCAGTTTGTTCTTGTGTTAAAGCACTCGCCTGGCTACTTTGCTGAGTTACAAAATTAGATGAACTACCAATACTGTTGATCATTTAATATCTCCTTTAGCGGCTACGACGTGGTGGCTTATGTTCACTTAATTCTTGTTCGCTAATTTCGCCATTTCCATCTGCGTCTATTTCATCGAAAATAGTTTGTGCATCACCTTGTGGTGGTGCGCTCTCACTAAATTCGGCAAAGCTTATAACACCATCGCCATCTGCATCTATAGTTGAAAAGTCAGGTTTAGGTGGTGGGTTATCACCGCCTCGAGCAGCCACATTGGCAGAAAAAGCCATTGATAATAATGCAGCAGCTGCAAAAATAGAAAAATGCTTCATAGTGGTAACCTTGCGTTTAATATTAATTAGGGTGTACTGATAGACTACGCTGAAAAATAGCAAACATTGTGCAAACAATAAGGAAGTGAAAAAAGTACGGTTTTTAGCATGTTATTTTTACCTTGCTCACTATTTCAGTTATTGTGCTAAATAATTATTGAAAATAGTTAACTGTTCAAACTTTCAACAAATATATAAAGGCTTATTTAATTACATGTTTAATCTTTCTCTTTTTCTAGTTGCATCACAGTGAAAATACCAAAGCGCCTACAGCCCCTCGTTGATGATGGCTTAATTGACGAAGTAATCAGCCGCTTAATGAGCGGTAAAGAAGCCGACGTATTTGTAGTACGCAGTAGCGGTGAAATTCGCTGTGCGAAGGTGTATAAGGATGCGGTAAAACGTAGCTTTAAAAAAGCAGCCCAATATCAAGAAGGTCGTAAAGTGCGAGGTGGTCGACAAGCCCGTGCAATGGGTAAACGTTCAAGCTATGGCCGTCAATTAGAAGAAGAAATTTGGCAAAATGCTGAAGTAGACGCCCTTTCACGTTTATCGCGTGCTGGGGTGAGAGTACCTGATACTTATTACTGTATTGATGGCGTGCTGTTAATGGAACTTGTGTGTGATGAAGAGGGTGATGTAGCGCCGCAATTAGGCCACATTACGCTAACTCAAGAGCAAGCCATTGAACAATACAAAATAATGATCCACAACATCAAATTGATGCTTTGTACGGGCCTTATTCATGGCGATTTATCTGAATTCAACGTATTAGTAGATAGTAATGGCCCTGTCATTATCGACCTACCTCAGGCCGTTAATGCAGCAGCTAATAACAGCGCCCAAGCGATGTTTAGTCGCGATGTGAACAATATGCGCCGTTATTATGGGCAGTTTGCACCAAGCTTATTACAAACACAGTACGCAAAAGAAATGTGGGCTTTATTTGAAGAAGCAAATCTAACACCTAATACAGTGTTAAGCGGTACATTTGAAGAAAGTGATGAGCTTGCTGATGTTGATTCAGTTTTAGATGAAATTCAAGCGGCCGAATATGAAGAGTTCGACCGTTTAGAACGTATTAAAAACGCTGACGAAGAATAAAAATACTCAAAGCTTAACTATTGAGGATGAACAAATCGATAACCCACCCCATAAACCGATTGAATAACACTGGCGGTTTGGGTGACTTCATCTAATTTTTTACGTAACTTTTTAATATGACTATCAATAGTACGATGACTCACGATCCGTTGGTCAGCGTACATAGTATCCATTAAGCTATCACGCGAAAAAATACGATTAGGGTTATTAAATAGAGGTTTAAATAACTGAAACTCAAAATTTGTAAGCTCTATGCTACTCGCTTTGTATTGCACGCTGTAAGTACTTTCATTTAGTTTCATTGTTGATGAACTAAGCTCACCAACACTTGTTAAGCGCCTTAAAATTGCCTTTACGCGCGCCACCAGCTCCGCATAACTAAACGGCTTACAAATATAATCATCGGCTCCTAGCTCTAGGCCTAGTAAACGGTCTATTTCCTCTACTTTCGCCGATACCATAATGATAGGCACATTAGAGAACTTTCTTATCGCTTTACACAGTTCAATACCACTTTGTCCTGGTAACATTATATCGAGTAATATTAAACTTGGCCTATTGTGCTCAAGCCAAGGTAACACCTCATTCCCATGATGAATTTTATGCGTTGCGTAATGATGGCTTGTTAAAAAGTCGCTCATTAAGTTAGCTAATTTTATTTCATCTTCAACGATAAGTATTTGATCTTCCATTCTGTCCTCTAAACCTTTATTAAGGGCAGGCGAATAATAATCGCTAAACCGCCTAAGCTCGCTTTTTCTGCGGCTATTTCACCTTGGTGGCCTTTTACGATATGTTGGCAAATTGATAAGCCTAAACCAGAGCCACCTTCTTGACGATTACGCGCGCTATCTACTCGATATAAGTATTCAAATAAGTGTGATAAATGAGATTCATCAACACCTACGCCATTGTCTTCAATTGCGATTTCTAAATAAGGTTGATTTTTAACCTCTATATTACTCGCAGTTAAAGAAATAGTTGTGCACTGTGCGTAATGTACGGCATTCATTAAAATATTATCCAGTAATTGTAATATACGCGTTTTATCTGCTTCAACAATGGCATGTTTAGCACTATTTAATAAATAAAAATTTATTTTATGCTGTTCAAACAACACTTGATATTTGTGCTCAATAGAGTTTAACAATAGGCCAATATCTGTTGGCTCTATGGTGTAATGCATACCGCCAAGCTCAGCACTATTGAGCATATGTAAATCATCAATTAAGCGTTTTAAATGAAGCGCTTCATCATTAGCAGAGCTAATATTTTTACTATTGGGCTCGCGTATGCCAAGTAGCATAGCTTCAAGCTCACCAAGTAAAATGCTCATGGGTGTTCTTAGCTCATGTGAAATATTAGCAAGCCAACGCTTACGTACTTGCTCGTCTTTAGCAAGTGTAAACGCAAGTGTATTAAAGTCTTCACTTAGTTGGCCTAATTCGTCTTTTCGATCCAATGAAAGCTTAGTGCTGTATTGCCCTTTCGTGAGCTTATGCATACCGCTTGCTATTTGTTTAACCGGATCAACCAAGTGGCGTGAAAGTAAAAAGGATAATAAAAGTGTGAGTAATACCGCAGTTAACGCTATCAGCCAAACATAATTAGTTTGTTGCTCTAAAAAGTCGAGTTCATAACCATCAGCTAAACTATCTCTTTTAGACACTGCAAGATATGCAATAACCTTATCATCTACAACAATGGGGGTTTTTATATAGGTTAAGTCGTTAAAATATTTACCGAAAATACGCTGCCCATTTTCATCAAGCAAAGCATAATGTGCTGTATGTTCAGGTGGTGGTCGGCGCTCTCGTTGTTCAAAACGTTCGTGATTTCTAGGCCTTCTATCTTCTCGCATAAAAGGTCTTTGTGGTATATCGGGTAAATCAGATAAAAACTGGCTTGAGCGCAACTGAGATTCAACCAACCTCAAAAATTGCATATCACTGCCAATAATGTAATCCCACGATGGCTTTTTTTCGTATTTTTGAGCCAATGTCACAGTTAAAGGCTCAAGCGCTTTTACTTCTTTTGCGTTTACAAAATCAATAACGCCTTGGCCTATACTGTACTGTATAAGCCCAACCAATCCAGCAATAATACTGAATGTGAAACTAAATAAAATTAAAAAAAGTTTGTTATGAATTTTCATTAATCTTCGTCTTCAACCTTACTTGGGAAGCTTTCAAATCTGTACGTTATTAACTTTTCACTTTCGTCGTTAATATACAATGTAGCGACTATTTTTTTACCTTGTGCTGTCCAATACATATGCCCATGATTATTAAGGGTCACTGATATAGTATTTATACCACGTTTAAATAAAGACGAGGGTAAATGTAGTGCATGTCCGTATATTCGTTGTATTTTAACGCCATTAATATACAAATGTGCATGCCCTTGTAAAAACCCGTTATTAGGATTTATCGTAGCAGTCATCATTTGCTGCATATTCATCTTTCCCGCCGGCGGTACCGATAGGTCGTAACGTTGAGTGTCTAGTATTAAGTTATAGCCCGACATACTATCTTTTAATAACGCAAGACTCAGCGCCGGTGTAGGTGCATCATTTGGCACTGCGATAGGCATGTGGCTATGATCCATCATTTCCTGCTGCGCAAAGAGCTTAAAGCTCAATAGCGCAGTAGTAACAAGGATCAGTGCGTATTTAATATAACGCATAGAAACTCCTTAAACGCCTGGCGGCGGACCCATCGTTTCGCCAGTATCACAGCTACCAATAGAGTTATCAGCAAGCTCACCTTTAAAGCGCGGGCCTATTTGATAAGGAAATGAAGGTTGTAATTTACCGTCGCTATCTAGCGTGAGTGTTATATGGTAATGATAGCCCTTGCCATCATTTGTATCATGGCCATTATGCTCATCAAGTTGAGCGCCTGTTACCGTTTTATGGGCGTAATAATAGTCTTCAAAATAGTAACCATCGTCAGCATTAAGTGTATTTCCAGAAAGTGTTGTTACTTCTTCACCTATATCCGGACCTGCTTCACTTTCTTGCGTACCTTGGCTAATATCGTACTGATCAACTAACGTACAGCTTCGCTCTCCTTCGCTATCACAGCCCCCTTCACTTGTAGGAGCACCATAGTCACGCATTTCCCATCCACTTAAAGCAAGCTCTCCATTACTTTCGTATGGGCCATAAAGAGGATAACCATCGGCTGCAAAACCATAAATAGGAGAATGTGCATCGCCATCATCTTCTAATAAATCAGCTAAACAACTTGTGTAAAAATGATGATGGTATTCCCCATTTGCAGCATGTCCACCACATATATCAACATCATATTGCTCTGCAATTGGGGCTAATGTGTACCACACATTATTGCCATAACTCATACCATCACCCCAGTTAAATATACTGGTACCATTTACCATTAAGCCAACAGTACCTAAACCTGTTTCACATGTATCGGTGTCTGATAAATCAGTAGGCGTAACGGGAAAGTAAGCTTCTACACTTTGCTCTGTAGGACAACTTGGTCCTGGCGGCCAATAACCTGCGCCACCAGTGTCATTACAGTTTTGGGTACTGCTTTTATAACCAATGTCTTCGCCAAACAAAACGGTTTGCCCTGCAACTGCAGAGGTAACCCCATTATAAAAGTCGCTTGCTGCGCGCGGGCGATTGTTTAACGCATCAACCTGATCTTGCGTAAGAGTAATATCATATTTTGGAATATCCGTTGCTTGCACATACATGTATTCAACATCAGTGCTTTGTTCAGATACAGTTACCAGTTCGACCGACTGCACATCTTCAACAACACCACCATTATTTTGAATATAAGTAGATGTGGTATCGTTGTTAATTATCCAGCTTGCAAGCTTTGCATCTGTATTTGATACAACCACAGAGGCAACAACATTAATAGTAACGGTGTCGATAACAGCGCTATTTACGCCATCATCTGCGCTTAACTCAAATACTAGCGATTCATCAGCGAGTACTTCTGGCGCGGTAAATTCGCTCGTTAATGTTGTACTTGATGTGAGAGTAACAGCAGTCCCCGATGTTTGCGACCAAGTTACAGATACGTCATCATCATCTTCAACGCTTGCATTTAAATAGACGGTATCGCCTGCGTTAACTGTTTGATCAATACCCGCATCAATGCTAGGTACACTATTACTAACGGTATCGCTGTCTGACGTTGTGTCTGCTGAGTCGCTGTTACATGCCGTTAAAGCTATACACAGTGTACTTAACGCAAATAATTTGGTGATGTTTGAGGTATTATTTTTAAATTGTACTTTCACTATTTAACCTTTTACATTAACGTTTAATAAAATAAAGTTAACAAGTAAAAGTGCAAACAATGTGCACGAATTATGAAAGATTAAACGCCCACACTATGATGGACGTTTTACAGCAAATTTATCCCTTGTGGTTGCGTAGTAATCTCCGCCCATGCGCCCTACTGAATCTAAATTAGTAGGATCTATATAACCATCAACAAATGTTTCATCTTCAACGCAAATACCGACAATATCTAACAGTATCATTTGCCCACCACCGGGTGCGTTTGAAAAAGTAATCACTTCTCTAAGCTTACATTCATAGCGTACTTTTGAATCGGCAACCCCAGGGGCAGCAACCATTTCACTCGCTACTTTAGTAATATTAGCCGCATCAAATTCACTCACATCACTGGCGTAGTTTGCGCAGCTTTGATTCATTTTTTCAACCTGAGAATGGCTTACAATATTAACTACACACTCTTTAGTAGCTAATACATTCGCTAAAGTATCTTTGATTGCTTTATCTCGAGGGTTTACCTGCGTAACACTCAGTACTGGCGGGTTACAGCTCGCTACAGTAAAAAAAGAATATGGCGCAACATTTGCTACTCCATCTTCATTTAATGTACTTACCCATGCAATAGGACGAGGACTAATCCCTCCCACTAGGTATGAGTACACATTCAAATCTTTATTTTTAGTTAAATCTAAAAACATATTTTTCCTTTTTAATATTTAAAGCTAAATCGTAATTTTAATATCTTACGTATAGGTACTTACAAACTCGCGCTGGTTTAATTATTAATGTTAAAACTTAGACTAATTTAACCACAGCATAAGTTATAAACCTAGCAAACCTAAATTAGTAATGAGTTAATTTTATTATTTAAAGTTATAAACAAATACATGCCTAAAAAAATAAACATAGTGTGGTTTAAACGCGATTTACGCCTTAGCGATCATCAGCCACTTAAAAATGCATTTAGTAATGGTTTACCCACATTACTACTCTATAATTTTGAGCCACTCATGCTTGCAGATCCGCATTATAACGAGCGACATTGGCGATTTGTTTATCAATCTATAATGGAAATAAATACGCAGCTTAAGCGCTTTAATGCCACCCTTTATGTTTTTAACCAAGACATGCTTGAGCTATTGAGCACCTTAAACTCACAATACCGTATAGAAAATATATTTAGCCATCAAGAAATTGGCCTAAATAACACCTTTGATCGAGATAAGTTAGTTAGCCATTGGTGTCAAACACAAAATATTAACTGGTTTGAGTCACAAACGGGCGCTGTTATTCGTGGCAAAAAAAATCGCAGTCATTGGAACGAACGTTGGCAACAAACAATGCAAGCTGACCTCGCAACCCCTAATTGGAAAAACATAAATACCGTTGCGCTCAATAACTATGTCACTCCAGAGCTGCCAAAAAGCTATACGCGAGAAAATGACAACTTTCAAATAGGCGGGCCATTACACGCCCATAGTGTATTACACAGTTTTTTTGCAGAGCGCGGCAAGGGGTATCAAAAAGGAATATCTAGCCCAAGTTTAAGCCGTACTCATTGCTCTAGGCTTTCGCCTTATTTAGCGTGGGGTAATATAAGCCTTAAACAGGTGTACCAAAAGGCTATTGATGAATACTATTCAAAACACCCCAATAAAAAAGGCTGGAAACGCCCACTTGCTGCATTTGTATCGCGCTTGCATTGGCATTGCCATTTTATGCAAAAGTTTGAGAGCGAATGCACGATGGAATTTAAAGCATTAAACCCGGGTTATCATGTATTTCCGTATCGTACCGATGAGCATGTAGAACGCGATATTGAGCGCTGGGCACAAGGCCAAACGGGTATCCCCATTATTGACGCTTGCATGCGCTGCTTAAAAGCAACCGGTTATATCAACTTTAGAATGCGCGCTATGCTTGTAAGCTTTGTAACACATCATTTAAATATCAGTTGGCAGCAGGCAAGTTTACCGCTGGCAAATTACTTTTTAGACTTTGAACCTGGTATCCACTACCCGCAAATACAAATGCAGGCCTCTGTTACGGGTATTAATACTATTAGGCATTACAACCCGATTAAGCAATCTGAAGATCAAGATCCCACCGGCGCCTTTATTAAAAAGTGGTGCCCCGAACTTGAAAAACTACCAATAGAATATTTACACGAGCCTTGGCAACAAACACCAATGGAAGCATTATTTAACGACTTTAGATTAGGAGAAGATTACCCAGAACCCATGCTTGATTTGACCGATGCTTCAAAGCAAGCACGCGAACGCTTATGGCAATACCGCGAGCGAGCAGACGTTAGGCGCGCTATTCCTAATATATTAAAAAGACACGTGGGGCTTACTCGCACAGTAAAACAAAAAACTAAGAGTCATCAGCATGGCGCATAAAAAATTACATCTGCCACAAAAAATATGCCCTGTTTGTAATAAGCCATTTGCATGGCGTAAAAAATGGCAACGCGATTGGGATAACGTTATTTACTGCTCAGAGCGCTGTAAACGTAATAAAAATTAGCGCCTATTTATCTTTAAAATTAGATTTCATCACTCCTCCACATCAGTGTTTACTAACTGGCGCTTATTTTGCAGCGTTACTGCTAACTTTGCTTTACAGGGCCTTACTCAAGCTTTTATGTAAATAACGCTCATTAGGTCTGAAAAGTTTACATTCATAGCAAGGAGAAGATGATGACGATTAAAAAAACGGCAAACTCAACGTGGTCTGGTGATATTAAAACAGGTAAAGGCAGTATTTCTACACAAAGTGGCGCACTTGATAAACAACCGTATGGCTTTAATACCCGCTTTGAAGATGAGCCTGGGTCAAACCCTGAGGAGTTAGTAGGTGCGGCGCACAGTGCCTGTTTTAGTATGGCGTTGTCACTTGCATTAGGTGATGCTGGCTTTACAGCCGATAAAATTGATACCAAAGCCACAGTGAGCCTTGATGAAGTAGATGATGGCTTTGCAGTGACGCACATAGCACTTGAAGTAAACGCACGTATTAAAGATATTGCTAACGAGCAATTTCAGGCATTGTGTGAGCAAACTAAAAAAGAGTGCCCTATCTCAAAGCTGCTCAATACCGAAATATCACTTGATGCAACGCTCGAAAGCGCCTCATAGACCGCTAATACTTAAATCCTAAAATTAAGAAGCTTAAGCCAAGTAAATTATTACTTGGCTTACTATGCACTACCCACACCTTTTTGAAGTGGTTAAATCTAACATATCTTTAAGTAGCGCAATCCCCATACCCAACGCGGGCCAAACTACCCATAAATTATTTGGCGATGTAATTAAATTAATTACCGTAAAAAATACTAATACAGCTAAGTAACGTTTTAGGTTCTCGAAAAATGTTGATGTACTCATGTTTACTCTCCTCTAAAAATGTAAGGTCATTATTGCCTTAATTTTTAAGCTTTGGAGGTGTTATTTGTCATCAGTTAATATGACACTTGTCACGAATGTCAGTCATGTTTAAAAAGGCACTAACGGTAGATTTACCCCCTCCTACAAATACTCATAAAAACATACAGTTGCTTACATTTATTTAAATGCATTTTAAAGCCCCTTCACTATAATACCCTTTCTGGATACAACTAATTAACTTTTTAAGAAAGGATACTTATGCGATTTTTAATGCCACTCTCTTTGCTTGCACTTAGCTGTGCAGCATCAGTAAACGCTGAACAATCAGCGTCAAAGCAATGGTTTAATACAATTAACTACGCAAAAATTGATTCACGCTATTACAGCGATAATGTGTACGGATTATCTACTCATTATTATTTTGAAGAACAACAAAGCTCTGGCGTGTGGGATGATTATGGCTACCTAGATACAGATAGTAACATAGGCTTAAATTACTTTAATTCAGATGGTTATAGCCAAAAAGGAATATTTGGAGAAGGCTTTTACGGTAATACTTTTGCAACCGTAGAGCTGCCTAATGTTGGCGATAATGATACCTACTCAGTTGGTTTAGGTTACTTATTTGCTGATTCGTTAAAGGTATCTGCACGCATGGTAGATTATGAATATGGTGATACGGTTTATCTATTTAAAGCGCAATATAATCATCAAATTAATGACACCGATTACATTGGCTTTACGGTTGAAACTGATGATGAAATAGACTCGTGGGACTTATCATCACGTTACTTTGCCCATCTTTACGATGATAGCTACTTTACTATAAATATTGATTACCTAGATGCTGGCGATGACCCTCTTTTAAATGTGCTGGCAAATTATTACTTTAATAAACATGTCGCGGTCGGCGTTGGTTTAAATGACTCTGATTTGGTTATTGAGGGTAAATACTTTATTAACGATAGCTACTATTTCAGCGCTAATTACACAGATAACAATGACTACGATATATACAATCTTAGTTTTGTAGCTCAGTTTTAATAAATACAAAAAAGCCGCCTTGTTGGAGTCACTTCAGTTAAACAAGGCGGCTTTTATATTAAAAATATCTATAGCTTACATATTACCTAGCTCTATCATCATTGCGGTATACATGCGTAAATTAAGCTCTAATTGCTCAAGCGTGATAAATTCATGTTCTGAATGGCCTGTATAACGTTTACCTGGCATTGAAGGGCCAAATGACACGGCATTATCAAATAGTTTTGCGTTAGTACCGCCGCCAATTGATACAAAGTCAGCTTTTTTGTCGCCGGTAAAATGCTTAAATATATCGAGTAGCTTTTGCGCGTGCGGCGCGTTATCTAACAGCATAGGTGTACCAATAACCGTATCTACTTTACTAAGCATTACGTTATTTACCGTTTCCCATTCCTTAATAGCGCTATTTATTTGTTGTTTAAGTACATCTTCATCCTTGCCTACTGGGCGGCGCGCGTTAATAGCTAATGTTAATGCGTTACCATCACGTTCGATCACAGTAGGTGCTACTGTCATTGGGCCCATAAATTTATGCTCGTAGGCAATATTGCCAAATTGCTTACCATGAATATCTAAGCCAATTAACTGGTTTACAAATTTTATAAGCTGGCCATCGCTATTATTTTCAAGTGCGACGTCTTTAAATAACTCGCTTAGGTGTGCAATAGCATTAACGCCCGACTCTGGCTCTGATGAATGCGCAGACATTCCTTTTACAGTTATTTTTAAGCCTTCACCTTGCTCTTTAAAACTAAACTCAACGTCACTAAGTGTTTTAGCTTTAGCTTTTAATGAATCAACTAAGCTCTCGCTTGCATTGTGCAGTACTAAGCTTGCATCTTCTGGTATTTGGCTTTTAAACGCCCCACCAGCAACATCGCTTACATATACACCAGTTTGTTTTGAAGTAGCGCTAAATGTAGGTGCAATTAAGCTCCAGCCTTTTTCGGCAACAACTACTGGGTATGATGCATCAATGGTTACGGCATACTTTGGTTGATCGTAAGTTTTCATAAACTCGGTCAATGGGCCCCAGTCAGACTCCTCAGCTAGGTAAATCATCAGCTCTATGCGGTTATCAAGCTCTATGCCTTTATCTTTAATCGCTTTCATAGCGTAAAGCGCAGTGGCTATGGCGCCTTTGTCGTCTTCGGTACCGCGCCCAACTAATTTTCCAGGCTCTGAGGTATCAATAATAAATGGGCTTTGCTTCCACTTATTCGCATTAGCTGGTTGTACATCACCGTGGGTAACGACTGTTACTTTGTCTGTTTGTTTACCCATGCCAATAAGCACAGTGTAGCCAAGATCTTGGTAATCGAACCCCAACTCTGCGGCTTTCATTTTTAATACAGATTTAAAGTTAATAAAGTCTGGGTTTTGTGGTGCAGGTATTGAATCTTTATTTACTGTAGGAAAGGCAACTAAGTTAGTTAGCGTATGTACTTGCGCATTTTGGTAGGTGTTTACAGCGTAATCGGCAACACTATCAATATTTTCATGTAACTGTGCATGCGTGCTAAACGCAAATAAAAGAGCACTGACTAAAGCTAACTTTTTCAAAACTGATCCTATTTCATTAATAACTAAGAGCTTTAATTATAACGCCCACACAGTATTGCAAACAATGCTTTGCGACGGACTCACAACTTATTAGCGTAAAATATTTATATAGCGGGTTTGGTGTAGATAGCAGTATAATGCGCGACTTAAATTTATTTAGCTTAAAGGTTTTAGCTGTGAATCGTCGTAAAAAAATCGTCACTAAATTTCAAAAGAAAGATAAACGCGCTAATGCCAAATTACATAAAAGCGGCAAACCAGCTTATGTGTCAAAAGCTGAGCGCGAAAAACTAGCTGAACAAGAAAATAATGAACCACAGGTAATCCAAGAGTAGCTTTACGTTACCTGTTGCTTTGATAATTTAAAGTGGCAAAAGTACCGAGTACTCACATATGCGACTACTGCCGTGGCAACTGTAAGTTCAAACGTAGCTAAATAATTAACTGTATCAATATATGGCATTGTGAAGTTTGTACTTTGCATCCAATCTTTCATTTTAAATAATGCAGTTGCTCCAATAACCATTGGAAACGTAAAAGCGGCGTAGCTAGCCGTAAAAGGTCTGCGTAATAACTTTATAAATAACACATAAACAATCAGTGTTTTTGTTATCGCCAATATAAATAATACGCCCACTATAAAGAATGATGGGTTAGCTACAATATGAAAATACCCCGCTAACGTTAAGCTAGCTGGTGCTGCTAAAATGGCAAGTGTTGGTTGTATTTCGTAGTCACTTTTTAACGCTAACAAAAAACGATAAAACATAATTGGCAGCATTATAGCGTACGTTGATATACCAATAACTAACGCACTATAAGCTAACCACGCTAATGTTGGATTTCCCGAAAAAGTAACATCTGCAATAATTATCCCTACAGGTGGCACAAACCAACTGGGCGCCATATCTTCAAAATTAAACTTTTTTGCTCGCTGGTATAAAAAACTCACCAAAAATATGAGATGCAGCACCAAAGCTAAAACCCACATAATGTCGCCAGCTAATGGGTTAAATTGCCCAACTGAGTTTGAAATAACAAGATTAGCCATTGCAAATGTAGGGATCACACTCCCTGCAACTGGGTGTGCTAAATCGGCTTTCAATAAATGAGGGTGTAGTAAAAACTTAGCAGCCAAAAGTAAAACTAATAAGCCAGCGAGTACCGCTCCTAAAAATTGCCCGTGATTATTTAAGTTAAAAACGTTTTCCCATGTCCACCCCATACTAGCAATAGCTAAAGCTAAACCGCTCATGGCTGTTGGCGCACCCATCACCTTGTTTTTAAATTGCTTAAACACTGAGCTTCCTAATCACTGGGTAATGAACATTTACTGCATTACCTTAAAATAACGCTGCAAAATTAATACAAACGTATTTAATAGAACGCTTTTTACATACAAATATTTCATAAAAAAAAGTTTTCAGCTTAATTATTTAAGCACGCAAAAAAGCCATAACATGGCTATGGCTATGGCTTTTACTTTATTTTAAAATTTAGTTTAGTTAAAACGCGTAACTAACGCTTACATTAAATGAACGACCCTGCCCTGCAAGTTGTTCAAACCCGTTGCTGCTATCTTGTTTAAGTGCTGCAATACTTACGCCCCCTAGTGGAAGTTGGTAGAACTCATCAAACACGTTACTCACTTCTGCGCTTAGCGTTAATGAATCCCATGTGGCTTTAGAGCTTAAATTAACCAAGCTGTAGCTGTCTGTTTGGTTTTCAAAACGATTATTATCTACACGGCTTTTAGTATCGACCCACTGCCAAGACAACGCGTTTTCAAATCGACCTACTTGCTGGCTAATACCTAGCTGAGTTTGCTGTGGTTTAATTTGATAAAGCGGCTGGTTAGTATCGTCGCGCTTGCCTCTCGTATTAGTAACATTAGCGTGTAACTGCCAGTTACCTAGTTGCTTAGATTCATAAATGTTGGCTGATAAATCTATTTTTGCACCGTACAAAATCGCATCTACATTAGTAAACTGAAAAATGTTACGCGCTGTATTGTCCAAGTCATAACTATTAAAGCTTCTTACACTATCAGCATCAATATAATCACTCACATCGGTATACCAAACATTGGTACTTAACCGCCAACGATCATCTTTTGCCGATTTAATATAAGTAGCACTTATTGTATGCGCTGTTTCAACATCTAAATCAGGGTTACCAATATAACCATTACCATCGCCGTACCAACCAATCATAGTGGTTGCCATGGTACTTACACCCCAACTGTATCGCTCATATAAATTAGGGGCGCGGTTTTTACGGGCAAGGCCAAATTGTAGCTCATCATAATTTGTTATTTGGTAGTTAATTAATAAATTAGCGTCAATTACAGTGTCGATTTTATCTCTGTCGCCAACATTAAAGTTCTGTGCAGCAACAGTATTATCTGTAGACGTATCGCTCATGGTCATACTTTCCATACTACCCATGTCGCTCATATCGCCCATATCCATCACGCTCATACCGTCGTTATAAGATTGAACTTTTCCTACTTGGGTATTAACACTTTCAATACGTACGCCTGCGTTTAACCACAGTTTTGTATTTATTTGGCTCTCGTATTCAGCAAATGCAGCTATGCGCTCTCGTTTGCCGTTATTTATATTTACATAATCATTTGGCCCCATCATTGTTGAGCCTTCAATAGCCGGCCACCAATCATCAATGCGGTAGTTATAGTATTCTTGACCAAGCAGTAATGTGCTATTTTTATCTAGATTAATGCGCCAATTAAGCTGTGTGCTTATATCTTGTGCATCGGTTTTCATTGGCATCATGCCTGTTTTTTCTTGGCTAAAAAAACCCATTTCGTGCTTTACACTGTGCCAATTAAACTGCCCTTCAAATTCGCTATTATCAAAAGAGCGTTTGTATTGAGCAATCGCACCGTAACTGGTGTTATCGGTCATATCCATATACTGATTTGCAAATCCTTGGTACGGAATTTTTTGATGTGTTAGTTTTATAACTAATTGCTGTTTTTCATCGCGTATGGCACCCGTTAAGCTGTGATTTTGTGCTCGGTATAATGTATCAAGCACAACATTGCCATTTCCATCCTCGTAACTATCAGCATCACTAAAAGACCCTTGGTAATTAAGGCTAAACGTGTCGCTTGCTAAGCGTGCTCCTGCGCCAAGCTTACGTCCATTATCCACACTGCTGTACTTAGCAGATACATAACCTGAGTGCCACGCTAAATCACTACTTTCACTGTATTGTGGTGCAATCGAGTTAACACTAATCACACCTGCTATATTATCGCCCCCCGCGCTTACTGGTGAAACACCA
Source organism: Pseudoalteromonas sp. MMG007 (assembly GCF_018100985.1). Classification (GTDB taxonomy): domain Bacteria; phylum Pseudomonadota; class Gammaproteobacteria; order Enterobacterales; family Alteromonadaceae; genus Pseudoalteromonas. The sequence continues at coordinate 219,235 of NZ_JAGJEI010000004.1, forward strand.
GCTACTACGTTGTAAGACGTTATTTGATTTGCAGATATATAAGAAAGAGGCGGATTCATATGATTAGCGCACGCCGCTGTTACATCGGCGCCATCAACAAGTACTTTTACTCTATCGCCCATTAAACCATTTAAAATAGGTAAGTTAGACACCCCACCCGCAGCGGAAAAATCCACACCTAAGTCACTTAATAACGATTCTGACGAACCAAGTGCTAAGTGCTTATTTTGTGCATGCCCGTGCACTTCAATTACTTCTAAGTCGTTATCATCGGCAACAGCAACTGACGATATAAAGCCGCTAATAATTATTGTTAAAGGAGAAAGTAAAAATATTTTATTTGGTTTACTTTTATAAGTCATAGGAGGTTATGCCACTGTAATAATTGGCATAATTATATAACGAGGGAGTTTATGTAAAGCGCGACATAATGTCGCACTTTATTAAGTAATTAGCTATTAAGCTGTGCTACAGTTTGCGAAACCACATCTGCACCGCGTTCAATTTCTTTAATCACCTCAGACACATTAGATATTAATTCTCTACCTTGTTCAGACGAGTCTGACACTGAGGTAATTTGCTTAGAAATATCGTTTGTTAGTTCTTGGTTGTTTTTAACCACGGTCGCAATTTCGTTAGTCGATTTACTTGTACTTGCTGCAAGCTGCCTTACTTCGTCTGCAACCACAGCAAAACCTCTGCCATACTCACCTGCGCGAGCCGCTTCAATGGCGGCATTAAGCGCTAATAAATTGGTTTGATCGGCAATACTGCTAATGGTCGATACAATCGAACCAATAACGGCTGATTGCTCATTTAGGTTTTTAATTAAATCGACCGACTTAAGCACTTGGCTTACAATTGCATCTGAGTTAGTAATGGCGCTTTGTAGTATTTCAGAGCCTTGCTTAGCTGTTTCTACCGTAGCCACAGCCGACTCGTGTGCAATTGCTGCGGCATCGCTTACTGCGGTATTGTCGTTTATACGAGCGGTTATATCAGATGCAAATTTAATGATTTTAACAACATTGCCTTTACTATCTAATATGGGGTTATAGGTCGCTTCTAACCAAATTTCTGAGCCATTAGAGGTAATGCGCTTAAACTTACCAGACTTAAACTGGCCTTGTGCTAGCTCATTCCAAAATTGTGGATTTTTCTCATAAAATAATGAGGTACAAAACATCTTATGGTGCCGCCCAACAATATCCTTTAGGCTGTAACCAATTGTAGATAAGAAGTTTTGATTGGCGCTTATAATATTCCCTTCTGGAGTAAACTCTATGGTTGCTAAAGCTTTATCAAGTGCCTTTGCTATCGCCTCCTGCGCCTGCCTTTGTAAATAGCTCGTTGTAATGTCTGAGGCTATTTTTATAACCTTAGTAACAATGCCATTTTCTTCCACAGGAAAATATGTAGCTTCTAACCAAAGCTTATCCCCGTTGGCTTTAAAGCGTAAAAAAGAACCGCAAGTAGATTTACCTTGTTGTAAGTTGTGCCAAAATAGACTGTATTCTTTAGAGTTTGCATATTCAGGTTCACAAAATATTTTGTGATGCTCGCCTATTATCTGCTCTTTACTATAACCAATAGTCTCTAAAAACAGTTTATTAGCGTCTAAAATTATTCCTTCAGGTGAAAATTCAATATAAGCAACGTGCTTGTTAATCGCTGACAAGATCGATTGCTTTTGAATTAATTGAAGCTCCAGCTCTTCAATTTTTGCGTTTTTTATAGAAATACCAAACATGTAAAAACCTTAAGGAGTAAATTTAAAAGTAATAATGTGATATTGAAATGTAGCTACACTGTAAATATAGGCCTAAAATAGATGATAACCTAATATTTTAAGATCTTATAGCTTCATGCTTTATAAATAGTTTTTTTGCTTTTAGCTTTTTTAAAAGTTATTTATTCTAATTAACATTTAAAAAACCCTGTAAAACCATTAACTTTATGCATGACTCAATACTCATTTTAAATTAAAATACCCCTCTCACTTAACATCTACTCTCACACCACAATTTAAGTTAATACTCAGCCCTCTATTTAAGATTTGCAGCGCTGTTCTATTTTAAAATTAAAACCTTAAGGGATCTTTCATGAGCGCAGATATCGCGTCGACGCCAAACGGACTAAACCGAACTGCTATTTTAGTGGTATTAGCATTAGGCACTTTTATTTTAGGCTTATCAGAATTCTCAATGATGCCAATGCTGCCATTAATTAGCGAAACGTTTGGCTCCACACCTTCACAAACTGGTTATGCTATTAGTGCCTACGCTATTGGTGTTGTTATAGGTGCCCCGATTTTAATGCTAACTACAGCCAATATGCGCAAACGCAAAGCACTGCTAATATTTTTAAGCTTAATGTGCATATCTAACGGTTTAAGCGCCCTTGCGACCTCTTTAGAACAATTAGTTATTTTTAGATTTTTAAGTGGCTTACCCCATGGCGCTTACTTTGGTGCAGCTATATTGCTAGCGTCTGATATTGCACCTCAAGGCAAACGAGCCAGCTTTATGTCTAAAGTATTTATGGGGTTAACAATCGCAACAATAGTCGGCGTGCCTATTGTTACCTTAGTTGGGCAAAACCTTAGCTGGCGTTACTGTTTAGCAGGTGCTGCTGTTTTAGCATTTATCGCCTTTATTTTTGTTTATAAAGTGGTACCTAATATTGATAACGCTAAGCCTTCTAACTTATTAAACGAGTTTGGCGTGCTAAAAAACAAACTTGTTTGGTCAATTTTAGGTATTGTTATTATTGGTTTTGGCGGTGTTTTTTGTATATACACTTATATTGCCGACACTATTTTAGATGTAACTAAAACAGCGCCTTATACTATATCTATCGCGATGGTAATGTTTGGTATTGGCTGTACACTCGGTAATTACGTATTAGGTAAAGCCGCTGATAAATCAGCAATTAAAACCACGGGCTTTGCCCTTGTTTGTACTATTGTATTTGCTTTTGCCTACGTTAGTGCAAGCCATAATATATGGATGCTTTATGCAGTAGTATTTTTTATTGGCTGTAGTGTAGGCTTAGCAACGCTTATCCAGTCTTTATTAATGGATGTATCACCTGATGGCCACGCAATGATTGGTGCACTGGTGCAATGTGCATTTAATATAGCCAATGCGATTGGCCCTTGGGTTGGCGGTATAGCGATTGCTCAAGGTGCAGCACCAAATCAAACAGGCTATGTTGCGGCAATTTTATTTATTGGTGGGTTTTTTATGTGGTTATTAAGCTACATACAGTTAAATAAAAAGCAGCAAGTAGCACAAACGTGCTAAACACATTTCAAAATAAGACACTCCCAAATACAAAAAGAGCCGCTAAGTAGCGGCTCTTTTTATAGTTGCGCATTATGCACTGAGTGATTCCATATCAATGCCAAATCGATAACGCACATCTGATTTTTCCATACGTTCGTACGCTGAATTAATTTCGTCTATGTTGATCATTTCACACTCTGGTAGCACGTTATTCTCACCACAAAAATCAAGCATTTGCTGTGTTTCTGCTATACCGCCTATAAGTGAGCCTGCCACTTGGCGACGCCCCATTAATAAAGGCACAGTATTTAACTCATCAACAGGCCCCACTTGGCCAACAATAATTAAAGCGCCGTCAATGTCTAATAGCGGTGTATAAATTGATAGGTCGTGCTTCACAGGCACTGTATCAATGATTACATCAAATGCCGACAGCGACTTTTTCATTTCATCATCGTTTGTTGACACTAAGTAATGTTGGGCACCCAGTTTAACGGCATCCTCTTTTTTAGATTCGCTACGCCCAACAACAGTAACAATTGCTCCCATCGCTACGGCATTTTTAACCGCCATGTGCCCTAAGCCACCAAGCCCTACAACAGCAACACGGCTGCCCTTTTTAACGCCCCACTTATGAAGTGGAGAATACGTAGTAATACCTGCACATAGTAAGGGGGCCACACGCGAAAGATCTAAATTTTCAGGAATTGAAAGTACAAACTCTTCGCGTACAACCACACTTTTAGAATAACCGCCTTGGGTCATTTCGCCGGTTTCTCTATCTTTACCTGCGTAAGTGCCAACCATGCCCTCTCGGCAAAATTGCTCTTCGTTGTTGTCGCACTGATCGCAACTTTTGCATGAATCAACCATGCAGCCCACACCAACTGTATCACCTTGCTTATATTTTTTACGTCGCTACCAACCGACTTAACTTTACCAACAATTTCATGGCCAGGTACGAGCGGGTATTCAACACCGCCCCAATCATTTCGCACAGCATGTAAATCTGAATGGCACACACCGCAGTATAAAATTTCAATTTCTACATCGTTATTGCGTAAATCGCGGCGCTCAAACGCAAACTCTGTAAGTTCAGAACCTTGGCTTTTTGCTGCATATCCTACTGTTTTCATAATAACTCCATAGTTTATAAAAATTTAAGTCGAGTTCACGTTAACGTACAAGCTGTGAATTTAAACTGACCAAAAAAAAGCCCAACAATGTTGGGCTTTGATTTATATACGCTCTGCTATTTTATTTTTCGAGTAAAGTATTTATTTCGTCAATGATTGCATGGATGCGCTGTGCATTTTTACCTAAATCACTACGTCCAACACGCGATTTACTACGAATATCGACAAAACGCTGATTAGCATCATCTGTAATACGAATAACCACATCATCTTTGAACCCAAACCAAGTAGTTGTGTCGGTGGCTTCTACAATACCCGTTGCCGAGTTTGTATTAACCAAAGCAAAACCTAAGTTTTTAACTGCTTGCTCACTGACAGCCAGCAAATCAGTTTTTGATTGTGCATAGCTTAATGTTTTAAGCTCAGGGTAGGCTTTACGTTGTTGAGCTGCCGTTTCTTCACCGGCATAAGCGACAGGGTTAGACGCATCGGCTCTAAGTGGAGCAATTGCTACAAACTTTGGTGGATTAACCAGGTCTGTCGAAATATCATGAATTGCAGGAACACTTTTAGCTTTATTCATCATATTAAGCGGCATTGCAATGGCGACGGCAGAAAATACAAAAGCAATTAAACCACTGCTTAGCGTTAACGTTTTACGCATAAAGATAGCTTGTACTATTAGCAGCACTAATGCCGCACCACCCGCGTACACACCAAACCTAAAACCGGTAAAGGCAGTGCCAAGTTCAACAAGGCCAAATTTATATAAAGGCCCTGGTAATATAACTAACAAAAACGCAATTAAGCTTACTAAACTCACTAAAACTTTCATTTTAAGATTCCTTTACTGTGTGTAATTTTTATTTTAAATAACCTAACGAGTACACTATACCGCCAAGCACTGCGTTTAGATTACTATTAGCGACCAATTACACAAAAAAGTCCAACGTTGTGTTATTAAAGTTACTTAAATTAGGAAATATATCAACAAGCTCAGAGCTTGGAACGCCAAACCACTGCGCTAACGTTGCAAAGTATTGCTCGTTTGCAACTTGCGGTATTAAACGCCCACCACCCGTGTCTTGTGGGCCATCAAGTTGTTGAGTGAGTAAGTCGCCGTAAATATTTTGCCCTTTTACAGCCCCGCCCATCACTATTTGATTACCAGCCCAACCATGGTCTGTACCATCTCCGTTTGAAGTGAGCGTACGACCAAAATCCGACATAGTAAACGTGGTTACCTTATCGCTCATACCAAGCTCAGTCATTGCATTATTAAATTCAGCTAAACCATTAGCCAATGTGTTTAATAGTGCTGGGTGCGTTGTTAACTGATTATCATGCGTGTCAAACCCGCTCATAGACACAAAAAACACTTGGCGTTGTGTGCTTAATTTAGCTTGAACACTGATTGTTTTAGCCACCGCTGCAAGTTGCTCACTAAAACTTGTTTCGCTAAATGAGGTAATAAGCGCTGGTGCATCTTCTAACGCATTATTCATACTTTGCGTGTTGTTAATCGCGCTGTTTAAACCATCTGCGTAAGCGCTGCCTAACACATGGTTGGTGTTACCTAGTATGCGGTTCATTATATTCGTTACATGCTCAGTACGAGGCTGGTATCCACCAAAAGCATTTATAGTACTTATACCACTTTTATTTAATGCAAATGCGCTAGTGCTAGCTCCTGTTTGCCACAGGTTAGTACCATCAAGTGAAATATTAGCAGCAAACTCATCATGTACGGCTAAGCGTTCAAGTAAACGCGCTCCCCAGCCACTGTTTAAAGATGCCTTTTCACGGCCATACATCCACGATGCTTGCTGGTCATTATGCGAAAATAAATGCAGAGGCAATGGCACCGCTTTATTTTTGTAGTCATTTAACGATGTTGGTGCTAACAAAGTCCCTACTCCACCTATAAAGGCTAAATTTTGAGACTCAAACACACTTTGAATAGGCGCTAGCGATGGATGAATACCCACTCCACCAGCAAATTGATTTTTAATGCTAAGCTCTATGGGGCTTGTTACTGCTAGGTTTTGTCTGCTTTGCTCATACAAGTTACGTTGCTCTGCCTCAAGCGGTACCAGCATATTCAATGAGTCATTCCCACCATACAAATACACACACACTAGCGCTTTATAATCGCCTAGCTCAACAGCATTGGTAGCACCTGTTAATGCTTGTAATTGTAGGCTTGTTAAAGCCGCAGCTGACACACTGCCTTTTAAACATAATGACAAAAAATCTCTTCTATTAACGCTCATTATGCGCTCCTAATACTGCACGTTAAATTCAGGTGAAATTGCAATCATGTATAATAAATACGATACCCGCTCTCGGTATTGGTCTTCATCAAAATATGCATCTAAATCATTTAAAGCTTGCTTGGTCTCGGTACTCATATTGCCTGCAAAATATAAGGTGTTGTACCTGTCTAAAAGTGCATTGATGCCATTTTGAGCCAAGTAATCCATATCATTTTGCACGTATACATAAATACCTGAAGGGTTAAGGTTTGTGTGCGCTTCAGCTGTACTCCATACTAAACTTGAATATAGTGCGTTCATGGTACCAATTAAGGTGGCGTCGTTAGCAATTTGTAGTTCCGGTGCCACTAAAGCGCTATTACGCAAAGAAGCCGTTTGATAATCAGGTCGAAAAAAATTAAACACAGAAGCCGACTGCATGGGTCCTTGCCCATAACTGTCAATTAAATTCCAGGTTTTATAAACACCTTCTTGCGATTTTGCATTTAGGTTACGCCAAAATTGTACCGTTTTTAAAAGTGGCTCTTTAATTTTACCTTGATAGCTCAGCACCGAGCCAAAATGGCGTGCTTCATCATCCAAATAAATCGCTTTTACCACTGCGGCTAGATCACCACGTACTCCCGCGCCATTATCATTAAATACATGTGCTACACGCTCTACGTATTGCGGTGTAGGATTTGAAGTAATCAGCCGTTGAATAAGCTGTTTAGAAATAAACGGAGCGACATTTTGATGATAAAATAAGTTATCGATCGCGATAGCTAAAGACTCTTTAGCGGTGTAACCTTGTGGTATTACTTCGTTATTCAATAATGTTTTTTGCAAGCTTGAGTGGTACTCATCAAACGCTTGCATTGGGCTTAAGTAATCGTAACTTTTACGTTTAAAGGTTCCGCTGTCTGCAAATGTCCAACCTGTAAACACACGGGCAAAACCTTCTATTTGTCTTTGCCCATACGTTGCTATGGTATTGCCACTAGCATCAAGCTTAGCACTGCCATCTAGATTTAACTCTTCAAGCCCAATCGTAAATAGCTGCATTACTTCGCGTGCGTAGTTTTCATCAGGGCGAATATTAAGAGTTTCATCCGCTTTTTCGTTACCTAAATGGCTTAGATAAGTGCCCATTATGGGTGAAAGCGTTACATCCTCAAGTAAGTCACGGTAGTTACCAAAGGCATGCTTAAGCAATAAATCGTAGTAACCTATCATCCCTTGCGGATGTGCTCGTAAATCGCTATTTTCATCCGACACCACAAGTATTTCACTGAGCGCAAACGCGACCCGTTGGCGAAGCTGATCATCACTTTGTAATACAGCTTTCCACCACGCATCAATACGGCTTATGTATTTGAAGTCATCGTCGTCATCTACTTTTATTAAGTATTCACTGTGGTAATTAATTGGCTGTGCAATTTGGTTATCAAGCCATTGTTGCTCGCTCAAACCACGTGCACTTTGTATCTCAGTGTAGGTAGGCCCCATACTTGCTTGGTGTAACAACCTTGCGGCACTGTGATCGTCCATACTATTACGTGCCGTAAAAGAAACAATCTGAGAGCTTGTAGCCCCTTCGTTATCTGTGGCAGTCACACTAAATGCATAATCAATTGGTTTATAACTTAATGCTGGTGCCAGAGTGATTGTTGCGCTTGTAGCCTCTATTGGCTTATTAAGTAATACAGTACCTGAGGTTTGCTGCCACACAACACTGCTTATAGTGCCGTCTTTATCGCTGGCAGTTGCAGTTAGTTCAATGGTTTGCCCTTTGGCTATTTCGGTAGGTATATTAGCGACTGATAAAATAGGGATTTTATTTCCGTTAATGGTTGGCGTATCATCTGAGCCTGAATCACCGCAAGCACTAAGTATAAATATTGAGCTTGCGATTAAAGAAATTTTATAATGCATAAAGTCGTCGTTATTTGTTAATTACAGCACATTAAGCTGTACCGAGTTTATTGCAATTATTGAAACACAAAATTTACAATTTAACCTTTTATTTTTTGTAACCGAATCATGAACCCCCCATTAACAAAGCTGTTTGCTTGGGGTTATAGCCAGAGCCTTATTATTTATGAAAACAGAAATTCGTTACCGTTTTGAATCTTCACAAGTTGCTAACAGATTCGTGCATGTACTAAAAGACTGGCCCATAAGCGATGTTAAAACACGCTTATTTAACGGCGGCGACAGTGTAAAAGTAACTTATGAGTATGATGAAAGTGGGTTTGATTACACCTCTGCCGAGCTTGATGATTTAGCCGAGCAACACGATGGTAAAGAGGTTTAACTAATAAAGTGAGTTATTAAGTATTATCTATATAGCGCCAATGAGGTCACAATATCGGCGCACATTTTAAGCCTACTGAGCCTCAACAATACTAAATGTATTTTGTGAGCGTTTAGCTAAATCAAGTACTTCGTAATAATTTAGGCCATCAATTTTTTACCGATAATAAAATAGTTTATTTCATTAGTCATAGTTGGGTCGCCAACAACATCTTCTGCGCTTTGCACATCAGAAAACTGAATAGCAATTAATGACCCAATAAAAATCATAGAATCTTTAGGTTTCAGTTTTTTAATACCTTAGTAACCCCCGTTTGGGTAGACTCAGGTGTGGAGCCATCAAATCTAAAGTCATTTTTTGTGCTAACGCACGCACTAAGCATTAATATTGATAATGCGATAAGTAAATATTTCATATATATCCTTATTTATTATTCGTGATACTTGCGGATCATCGCCACTTTACCGTTTTCCATCTCTATTACTTCCATCATTACTGAGGTGTACTCTATTGGCTGTTTGCTTTGTGGGTGAATGCCTTTAGCGTGGTTTTTATAACGAATCGCAAAACCGCTATCGTTAAATATAAAGGTATTGAGTAGCTCACTTTCATACAGGGTATGCGCGCCTAAATAAAAACTCATGCCTTTGCGCATCTGCTTTTTACCATCAGGAGTACGTGAGTCGTCCAGTTGATACGGTATATGCTGGCTGCCTACATCGTCTGTTAATAAAGCAAGGTAGGTTTCAAGCTCTTTAGCTCCTGCATTAGGGGCTTGCGTGGCGGTCATTGTAGTGTAGTAATGCTGTGCGAACATTTTTAAGTCCAGTGACTTTTCAGCATAAACCGAAAAGGGAGTCACTAATAGCAAAGCTAATGTAAAAAGTAGTTTCATCACTTCTTCCTTGTAGTTAAAAGTATTTATTTATAGGTACACTACATTTATAAGTTCAAAAATAAAACAAATACTTTTAAATTAATAAACCTACATTTTGCTTTTTACTCTATTGGTTGCCACGCTGTTGGCCGGATCGTCTGGCCAAAAATGTTTAGGGTAGCGACCTTTCATTTCCTTTTGCACATCGCGATAACTGCTTGCCCAAAAGTGCGCAAGATCTTGAGTAAGTTGTAATGAGCGCTTACCTGGCGATAGTAATTCCATAAGCAGTGGCAGCTTACCGTTGGCAAGCATAGGCGTACTGGTTAAACCATACACTTCTTGCATGCGCACGCTTAACTTTGCGGGGCCATCTAGCTGATAATTAATTTTTATATTTGAGCCACTAGGTACCGTTAATCTAAGCGGTAACAATGTTTTTAGTGCTGTTTGCTGTGGCCAGTCAAAACAATTTTGCAGCGCTTCAAAGTAGTTAAACTTTTTAAGCTGATCGAGTGTTTTTATATCTTGTAAGTACACGCCTAACCAATCTTCAGCTATTTGTATAAGGTGTTGCTCGCTAATAGTTGGGAATTTATCAGGCATAAACTGACTGGCTAAACTCATGCGTATTAATAATTGTTGTGCATCGGGCTGTTCATTAAATAATGCAAAGCCGTGTTTAGTAAATAAATTAAGCCACGCTTTGGCACGCTCGCTTTTATCTAGCTTTTGTTTACTCGCCTGGCTTGTAAGCGTAATAGCGCCGAGCTTTACTTCGTCTTGATGAATAAAGCGCGCGGTTTTTTCGTCAAACTCACAACGAGTGAGCGTAGTAAACAAATGCGGTAAGTAATCTTGTAGCTCAAATGGGCTAAGCGCTGTAGCTGCAAATATACGTGCGCCTTTATGGCCACCCATGGTAGCAATAGCCAGGTAGTCATCGTTATGCCAGTAATCAGTATTTAAATCAGCACCCGCACCATTAGCAAGTAAGTAGCCATTACCACGTTTTTTTGCGATGCGATCGGGGTAAGCTAATGCCACCAGCAAACCTAAATACTCGGTGTTTAGTTCGCTGTTACTGTCGGTTACTTTTAAGCGGCTTTGCCAGTATTTTAACTGCTGTTTAAATACTGGGTGTGGTCTTTGCTGCTGGCTGTGTAACGCTAAGCTTAGCTCGTTGGCGCTGTTTATTCTGCTCTCAAGCAGCGCCACTAAATAAAGTGCTAAGCGATAAATACCAGGGAGCTTTGTCTCAAGCGCCTGCGCTTTTAAAAGCATATGCGCTAAGCGTATATCCGCCCCAAAACCCAGCATGTTAATGCCTAACTTTGTTAGTTTGCCTTTGCCATCGATGGCTTCAAGCATAGTTAGTAAGCTCATTGCTTGTGTGCATTGCTGAGCCGTTGGCTTATCAAGCAAGGTGAGTTCGCTAATATTTGCACCCCACTGTTTTGCTTCAAGCATAAGTTGGCTTATGTCCGAGGTGAGTATTTCGGGGTTATCGTGGCTATTGCGTCGCTCAAAGGTTTGTTTTGAACCAAGCCTGTACACCACACCTTGCTCTATTCGCCCTGCTCGCCCTGCACGCTGCACGGCAGAGGCGCGCGATATACTTTGTGCTGTAAGCTCCGTTACACCTGTTTTTAAGTTATAACTGGCCGTGCGGCGTTTACCGCTATCAATAACAATACGTATGCCTTCAATAGTTAAGCTGGTTTCAGCTACATTGGTGGTAAGCACAACTTTGCGCATACCCTCAGGCGCAGGAGCAATCGCCGCTTGCTGATTGGCTTTATCTTGCTCGCCAAATAACGTGGCAACTAGGCAATTACTTGGCAAATCATTAAGGGCCTGTTGTACGCGTGATATTTCAAATTGCCCAGGCAAGAACACCAGCGCACTGCCGCTTTGCTCGTTTAGTGCTTGTTTTATTAAAGCGGGAATAGCATCAAGCCAACGGCTTTCATCTTTTATGGGTATGTATACTTCGTCTATGGGGTAACTGCGCCCACTTGATTGAATAACTGGGCAGTCAAAAAATTGTGTATAGCGCTCGGTATCAAGGGTCGCCGACATAAGCAGTATAGTTAAATCGTCACGCAGTGCACTTTGGGTCTCTAAAGCAAAGGCCAGTGAGGTATCGGCTGCAATTGAGCGCTCATGAAACTCATCAAATATCAGTAAGTCAATATCGCTAAGTTCTGGATCGTTTTGTAGCATGCGAGTAAGCATGCCCTCAGTCACTATTTCAAGGCGTGTGTTGCTACTTACTTTACTCTCACCGCGTACACGAAGGCCTACACTTTGCCCCACATTCTCGTTTTGGCACTGCGCTAGGTAATTGGCAATATTACGTGCAGCTAAGCGGCGCGGCTCCAGCATTACAATACGTTTAAAATGGCCGTCGCGCATAAGCTCTAGCGGTAACCATGTTGACTTACCTGCACCAGGTGGTGCTTGTAATAACGTTATATGATTACTTTGTAATGTAGTTACAAGTTGTTGATATATGTTTTGAACCGGCAGCACTGCTATTTACCCAAAATTGCTTTGTGGGCATTGTAACAAAAACCAAAAATAAACGCGTCGCAAAAGCTAGTGAGTTTACGCGTATTTATAATCAGCAATAATTACAGGCTGCTCTGTACATTTTTTAAGGATGTACTTATTGAAATATAGATAACGCCCCTCTTAAAAATATAAGCTGCTGACTATAAACATAAAATAAAAGTTTGACTGGTTGGAACGCGCCTTGCTCCTTTTATAGTGAACGTTAATTAAATCTAAGTAAGGAGAAACTTATGAACAGCGATCGTATGAAAGGTAATTGGAACGAACTTAAAGGTAAGGCTCAACAAAAATGGGGCGATCTTACTGACGACGATTTAGACAAAATTGAAGGTAGCCGTACAGAGCTAGTGGGTAAAATCCAGCAGCAGTACGGTAAATCTAAAGAAGAAGCAGAGCGTGAAGTAGATGAGTTTGAAAAAACTCACTAATCGCTAACTTCTAAAAAAACCGCCATTTGGCGGTTTTTTTGTTTAACGGCTAAAAAAGGACGTTATTTACGCTTTTAATTGGTTACCTATAGGCAATTGCCTAATACGTTTACCACAAGCGGCAAAAATAGCGTTACACAATGCAGGGGCGTAAACCGGTGTTGCGGGCTCGCCAACGCCTGCTGGTGGCGCATCGCTTTGTATTATTTCAACTTCTACCTCTAGTGGTGAATCGCTCATACGCGGTACGCGGTAATCATGAAAGTTACTTTGCTGCACGCGACCTTTGTCAAAAGTAATACCATCGCTGATTGCTGTTGTAATACCGTAAATAGAACCACCTTGCGTTTGATTTTTAACGGTATCGGTGTTTACAACCGTACCTGCATCAATGGCAACCCACGATTTAATCACGTTTAAATCGCCAGCATCTGACACTTCTACTTCAACTACTGTTGCCACATACGTTAAAAAGCTGCGGTGCGCTGCAATACCTAAACCCCGACCTTTTGGAAGTTTTCGGCCCCATTTGCTTATATCAGCTACTTTTTCAATAACATGACGTAACTTACCAATATCTAATGGGTAAACATCTTTATCGCCGCCATAGTTATCGTACGTCGCATTTTGCTCAGTTACATCCAATATGCGATCAGGGCCTATGGTTTCGAGTAAATAATCTTTTTGGTCGCGCCCTGCTTTGTGCGCCGCTTCAGCAATAAATGACTGAATAGCAAAAGCATGGAAAATATTTGATACCGAGCGCATCCAACCTACTCTAGTTTTAGCGGGTGCTTCGCCATTTTCTAGCTTTAAATTAGGTGAGTTTATAGGGTTATCGGTAAAACCTAAGCGCAGCTCAAAGCCTGCAGGCGACGTTGCCCCTTCTTGAAACGTAGATACAATTGGCGAAAACGCCGTACGATGTAAATAAGCTTCTATGTTACCTTTTTCATCTAATGACGCTTCAATATGTTGAGCCGATACTGCATGGTAAAAGCTATGTTGAATATCATCCTCTCGCGTCCATTGTACGCGTATGGGTTTACCCACTTTCATTGAAATGTAAGCAGCTTCTGCTGAAAAATCAGGTTTTGATTTACGCCCAAAACCGCCACCTAACATGGTGACATGCACGTTAATTTGGCTCTCTTGCATACCAAGTAATGCGGCTACGGTTTTCATATCGGCTTGTGGGTTTTGCGTTGCAGCCCAAATATCTACACTGTCTTTATTGTACATTGCCGTGGCGCAAGGTGGCTCCATAGGTGCTTGGGCTAAGTGCGGCGCATAGTAATCGGCTACAAGTTTATTACTCGATTTAGCCAATACGCTAGTGGTATCGCCTATTTCGCGCACATGCGCTTGCGGCTCATTCACTGTTTGCAATAACGACTTTTTAAAGTTCTCTGAATTATAATCGCCGTTTTTACCATCATCCCACACCACTTTTAGTGCTTTACGCGCCTGCCATGCAGCCCACGTATTTTTAGCAACAATAGCAATACCGCCTTTTGGCTGAAATTGCGGTGCGCCTTTTGGTACAGGCATTTCAATAACATCAACTACGCCATTAATTGCTTTAGCGGCGCTGGCATCAAACGATTTAACCACACCACCTACTACCGGCGGGCGCTCAATAATAGCCACCAGCGCCTTTGGTTCGCGTACATCGGCAGCAAATGTGGCTTTACCGGTTACTAAATCGGTTAAATCTATGTGCGCCATACCGGTATTTATATAACGCCATTCTTTGCGTGTTTTAAGTGTTAGCTTATCAAGCTCTGGCGGGGTAATACTAAGCGCTAGATCTATTAAGTCTTTATAGGCAAGTGTTTTACCTGAGCTGTGGGTAACCACGTGCTGATTAGCTATACAGGTGTGTGGCTCAACTTTCCAATATTTAGCAGCTGCGTGCTGCATCATGTAGCGTACACTTGCGCCCATTTCGCGCAGGCGCTGCATGTTGTAGCGAATACTGCGCGAACCATCGGTATTTTGATCCCCGTATTTAGGGTCGCCCTTACCTTGAATTACCACTACTTTATCCCACGCCGCTTCCATTTCGTCTGCCACAATTTGGGCAATGGCGGTACGAATTTGTTGACCCATTTCAGAGCGGTGGCAGGTTATTTCAACCATGCCATCGGGGCGCAGTGCTATAAATAAGTTGGCACGTTTTGCTTGCTCTGAGGGTTGCTCTAACACGCCTGCAAACGCTTTTGGTGCACTGCCTACAAAATAAGTGCCTAGTACTAATGCGCCTATTGCGCTAGTTTTTAAAAATTGGCGGCGGTTTAGGTCAAAGTACGTATTGTCGTTTTTCATACCTCTTCCCCTTGATCATTTGGGTCAAAATACTCAACGCCCGCCATGGTTTTAGCCGCCGACTTAATCGCTTTATGAATACGTGGGTATGTACCACAACGACAAATATTGCCCGACATATTACTCACTATTTCATCATCAGTTGGGTTGGGGTTAGCTGCTAATAAGCTCGCCGCTTGCATAATTTGCCCGCACTGACAAAATCCACATTGCGGCACTTTATGCTCAACCCACGCTTTTTGCACTGGGTGATCGCCCTGCTCGCTTAGCCCTTCAATAGAGGTAATATTGCGCCCGACCACAGCCGATACCGGTAATATACACGAGCGCTGCGCTACGCCATCAATATGTATGGTGCATGCACCACACTGCGCCATGCCACAGCCAAACTTAGGCCCGGTTAAATTTAATTCATCTCGCAGGTACCACAAAACGGGTGTTGACGGGTCGCCAGAAAACTCATGCTTATTACCATTAATGGTAAGGGTGATCATATTAGACTCCTTGCAATGCGCTTTACAGGACGACTCCCTACAGCGCGTGGACGGTTTTAATTTACTTACTACTTTTTAGCCTACCACTTAGAACTATTTTATTAAAATACTAATTACTAGAACGTTTGGTACTAAAAATACATTACTCACTATTAAGTAAGCTGCTAATACTAAATTAAATAGCGCTTATAACATCTTCTGATAAAACCCGTTGATCGTCTTTGTAAACTTCAAGCCAACCTGGCGGTGATGTATCACAACCAATAATGGTTACTTGTAACACATAACTGTAACGTCCATTTTTAAACGTATAGTGATGATTCCCGCCGCTACCCTCAAAGGTAATATCACCGTTTAATAAAACCATATCGGGCTTATCGCTAATCTTTTTATCAATACTCCACACTGTATACCGAAAATTATGCTCGTCTAAATCATCAACACGAATACGATAGTTAGCTGTTTTCCAATTGAGTATTGGTTTTTTAAAAGTATTAACACTTGAATGCAGAGATTGCTTATCGTGTTCAATTAATCGTTCAGCGAGTACTTGCTCTTTAACATTTTGAGTATTTACAGTTATGATTTTGCCGTCTGTATCAACCCACAAAACGCCGTTATTTAGCATAATGCCGCGCCAACCAACTTTATCCCAATCGGTATTAACATTAGAGCTGCCAATAACAGTAACAAGTTCATCGTCAAACACTTCATCAAAGCGGTTAATAAACTCAGCCTCATTTTTAATGTCAGGTATCGGGTACTGTCGTTTTAGCGGGTAGCGAATATGCGCAGCTATTGCAGCTTTATCATGCGTTTTAAAAGCAGAAATAACAGGTAAAACACTCTCGTGATACTTTTGCTCAAGCGCAAATGTGTTCGATGTAGAAAATAGAGATAGGCAAAGCAATATGTAATTTAGATACTTCATCGATAGTCCTATATACTCTTTAAAATCTCTAAAACTAAAGGGTCTTGAATAGGTTTTCCAAAAAAGTTCGTTATATCAAAATATACTTCAACTTCACTCTCTCCTTTTTTAATCGTGATCAAGTCATATTGCTTCAATGCTTTATCTGGAGTTTGGACAGTAAACTCCCTTTTTTCTGAATGATTACCTATTGTAACTAGTACACGTTTAGGAGTTTCGGGATAGGTTGATTGCTTAATAAGTTTATATCTAGGGTATTTTTTAGATAGCCAAAAATGCTCAGCAGCCACTCCCGCATCGGTCGTAGATGCGCCAATTATCAATACGGCATTTTTAGCAGAAGAGCCATCTCCTCCATTAAATTTAATTAGGTCATTATCAAAATTATAATTGAGTTCCTGTGTAAACAAAGGCTCAATATGCTTTCCTGAAAAAGATACTATCTTAGCTATAGCATCCGTTAACTGGGAAATACCTATGATCATAGCCGTAAGAAAAACTATTCCTGCGACTACCTTGTTATTTTTCATTTTAGTTTTAAAAAATTCCGCCCAATTCATTAAATTTATCCTTATTTTATAATGAAATGTAAAACTTTAACCCACTCAAAATTAAATGCTTCAAAGAAGCACGTTTGAGTCTCAATTTACTATCTAAAGGCATACTTATAACTTTAGATGTTATAAAGATTAATAATAAATATATTAATTATTAATCCGCATATAAACGAAGCCAGTACATTTGAGTAAATTCGAACGTCATAGTTTTTCATAAAGCGCTCTTTCATTATAGTTATTGAGATCAAAACTAAGCACAAATAAGCAAACCAGGGAGATACAAATATATCTGCTAATTTAGATTGCATTAAGGGAGCGCTATTGCCATATTTTGCGTTACTTATCGCCTCAAAACTCTCACGATCGAATGCGATGGCAGCTATACCAAATAAAAAAATTATATGAGTAAATAATAAAGCTAAATTTAGCGCTCTTTTAAACAAGCTGATTTCATGAGTTTTAATAATACGCGATCCAAGCATTTTAGCTTCCTGTTCCTAAAAATTGATTTGAAAGGCTAATCTGACTTGTTTAACCTCAAAGCGAAAATTAAATAACGTTCCTGCGAATAAAACAAGTTTGCTTTTACTTTTTTTGGCTAACCAAGTTTGGGTGCCATGGGTTGAAGTATCATAAAAAAGCACAACGCGAGATCCTATGATAATATTTAATATAAACCAAACTTACTTGGTGCTTTTTAAAATCAATCTAAGACACTTTACTTTTTTAACCTAATCTAAACAAAGCCTGCTACTTCGTTTTTCATTGCAAAAGATTTGAAGTGAAATCTAGCTTATTTTTTCTTATAGGGGCTCTTCCAGCAGGAGTAGCTATGTGTTTAGTTTATACTAGATTAGATAACTAAAAAAATTGTAGTTAGTCTAAGAGTTGCCAATAATGCATATGTCGAAGCCGTATAAAGTGTAACCGCGACGTCTTTTTTTACCTTGTTTAAATGATGATTAAAGGGAATTTAATGAAACACGACAGAGTAACGTTAAGTGAAAATATAAAGGGTGTTTTTTTATTTGTTTTATTCTTTATCATCACCTTAGTTTTACCGATTGCTTCATATAATGAAGTGGCATTTGTCTTTGAGGCGTTAAATAATCACCCGATGATTTTTAAGGAAAAGAGTTTTGCTCCGAGCTTAATTTTAGGCACGCCAGCATTTGCTATGCTCACTCGACTAATATTATTAAAAGTAAGAAACACTGGAGTAGAGCCAGAGCTTCTAATTAAATGGTATAAGCTCTGTGGGATTACTTTAATTTTACTATTAGTTTCAGTTCCTACTTATACTTACTTTATTGAAAGTAAAATTAAAAGTGAAGGCTACATTATTTGTAACTCTTACAGTGGCAGCACTAGAGGAGCCCCAGATGTATGGGTTACCTCTCAACACTACTGCATTAAAAAAGGTTACAGAGTCAGCTCAGACATAATAGATTGGTTAAAACAACAAACGACTGAACCAAAACCAAAAGATGTTATAAAAAAAGTAGATGAGCTACTCGCTAACAGCCCTTGATGATTTTTTAAAATACACACAAAAAACGAGCCCCTCTGGGCTCGTTTTTTTTCTGATAGCTGACAGCTAAAAACTGACCGCTTCGCTATTCAACTACTTCACTATGATTCCGGCTCATACCCCAAATTAGGCGATAGCCATCTTTCTGCCTCTTCAAGCGTCATATTGGTTCGTTTAGCGTAATCTTCTACTTGGTCTTTTTGCACTGCGGCTACTGCATAGTATTTTGCCTCTGGATGTGAGAAATACCAGCCCGAAACAGCAGCACCTGGCCACATGGCGTACGAACTAGTTAGCTGCATGCCAATGCGTTTTTCGGTATCGAGTAACTGCCAAATTTTCTTTTTCTCGGTGTGCTCTGGGCACGCTGGGTAACCTGGCGCTGGGCGAATACCTTGGTAGTTTTCGCGAATTAGCTCATCGTTACCCAGGTTTTCATTGGGGGCATAACCCCAATACTCTTTACGCACTTGTTCGTGCAGGTATTCGGCAAAGGCTTCTGCGAGCCTATCGGCAACTGCTTTTACCATTATTTTATTGTAGTCGTCTTGCTGTGCATCGAACGCATCGGCTAAATCGTCTTCTTCTAAACCGCCCGTTACGGCAAACGCACCAAAGTAATCAGGTGTGCCTTTTGGCGCAATGTAGTCGGCTAAACAATAGTTAGCAAAGTCGGTTTTTTCGGTTTGCTGGCGTAAATGGCATGAAGTAGTTAACAGCGTTTTACGGGTTTCGTCGGTGTATATTTCTATGTCGTCCCCAACGCGGTTTGCAGGGAATAAACCAATTACACCTAAAGGCTGTAAACTGCCTGCTTTTTCAAGGTCGTCGAGCATGTCGTTAGCGTCTTTAAATAAGCTGCGTGCTTGCTCGCCAACGACTTCATCGTCCATTATGCGCGGGTATTTACCAGCGATTGACCACGTCATAAAGTATGGGGTCCAATCTATGTATTTACGTAACGTGGCGATTGATACATTTTTAAACTCGGTCACCCCCAGCTTTTTAGGCACTGGTGGCGTGTAGTTATCCCAATCAAGCTGTGCTGCGTTATCGCGAGCACGCTGTATGGTAACCGGTTTTGAACGTGGTTTTTTGCGCGCTTGTTGCTCGCGCACTTTTACGTATTCGGCTTTTGTTTTTTCTAAAAAGGCTGGTTTTAGCTCTTTAGATAACAAGCTCGATACTACGCCCACTGCACGGCTGGCGTTATTTACATACACGACGCCTTTGTCGTACTGAGGCTCAATTTTTACTGCAGTATGCGCTTTAGAGGTCGTTGCGCCGCCAATCATAAGGGGTAGTTCAAAACCTCGACGAGTCATTTCTTTGGCTACGTGTACCATTTCGTCAAGCGATGGGGTAATTAAACCCGAAAGGCCGATTATGTCGGCTTTTTCGTCGATAGCTGTTTGCAGTATTTTTTCGGCAGGTACCATTACGCCTAAGTCGATTACTTCGTAGTTATTACATTGCAGTACTACGCCTACAATGTTTTTACCTATGTCGTGCACGTCGCCTTTTACGGTGGCCATAACCACTTTACCGTTAGTGGCGCCTTCTTCTTTCTCAGCTTCTATGAATGGGTCTAGGTAGGCCACTGCTCGCTTCATTACACGGGCTGATTTAACAACTTGCGGTAAAAACATTTTACCTGCGCCAAACAAATCCCCTACCACGTTCATGCCATCCATTAATGGCCCTTCAATCACGTGGATAGGTTTATCGGCAGCAGCGCGGCACTCTTCCGTGTCTTCATCTATAAAGGTAGTTATACCTTTAACAAGCGCGTGTTCTAGGCGTTTTTCAACAGGCCATGTACGCCATTCTAAATCTTCTACGCGTTCGGCTTGTGCCATACCCGAAAACTTAGGGGCTATTTCTACAAGGCGCTCACCTGCACCGGGGTCGGTATTGAGGATTACGTCTTCTACGGCTTTACGAAGTTCCTCGGGGATGTCGTCGTAAACCGCAAGCTGGCCTGCGTTTACAATGCCCATATCCATACCCGCTTTTATCGCGTGGTATAAAAACACCGAATGAATGGCTTCACGTACGGGGTTATTACCCCTAAACGAAAACGATACATTAGACACCCCGCCCGACACTTTACAGTGAGGTAAGTTTTGCTTAATGCGGCGTGTGCCTTCAATAAATTCTACGGCGTAGTTGTCGTGCTCTTCTATACCGGTGGCTACAGCAAATATATTAGGGTCGAATATAATATCCTCCGGCGGAAAACCTATTTCATCGACTAATATTTTGTAGCTGCGCGCACATATTTCATATTTTCTATCTGCGGTGTCGGCTTGGCCTTCGGTATCAAACGCCATAACAACAGCGGCTGCGCCAAATCGTTTAATAATTTTAGCTTGGCGTTTAAACGGCTCTTCACCCTCTTTAAGCGATATTGAGTTAACAATAGCTTTGCCTTGAATACATTTAAGGCCTGCCTCTATTACATCCCATTTAGAGGAGTCGACCATAATAGGCACTTTAGATATATCGGGCTCTGAGGCAATTAAGTTTAAAAACTTAACCATGGCTGCTTTTGAGTCCAACATGGCTTCGTCCATGTTTATATCAATAATTTGGGCGCCGTTTTCTACTTGTTCGCGGGCAACGGTAAGCGCCGCTTCATAGTCTTCTTCCATGATTAAGCGTTTAAACATGGCAGAGCCAGTTACGTTGGTACGCTCGCCAACATTGGTAAATACTGCAATTTGCTGTGTCATATTGGCTCCTAGTTTAAGTTACAGGCTTCAAGGCCTGATAAACGCATGCGTACTTCAAGCTCTGGTAATGCGCGAGGCTTTACGCCTTCAAGCCCTTTGGCAAATGCACGAATATGTGCAGGCGTTGTACCACAGCAACCACCCACAATATTTATAAAGCCCGACTTGCCCCAATCTATAATCTCGACAGCCATATCGCCCGCTTCTAGGTCGTACTCACCAAACTCATTTGGTAAACCGGCATTGGGGTGCACTGAGGTAAATGTTTCACATACGCGCGAAAGCTCTTCTACATATTGACGAAGTAAATCAGGCCCTAGGGCGCAGTTAAGGCCAATCGAAATAGGCTTAATATGGCGAATAGAATTATAAAACGCCTCGGTTGTTTGCCCCGAAAGCGTACGGCCTGACGCATCGGTAATAGTGCCTGAGATCATTACAGGTAATGTGCGCCCGGCTTGCTCAAAGGCTTCTTCTACTGCGAATGAGGCTGCTTTTGCATTTAGGGTGTCGAATATGGTTTCAATAAGTATTAAATCAGCGCCGCCTTCCATTAATGCAAGAGTAGACTCTACATACGCAGTCACCAACTTATCAAACGTTACGTTACGGTAGCCTGGGTCGTTTACATCTGGCGAAATAGAACAGGTTTTAGATGTTGGCCCTAACACACCCGCTACATAGCGTGGTTTTTCTGGATTTTTAGCGGTGAACTCATCACATATAGCGCGTGCGAGTTTAGCTGACTCTAAGTTTACCTCACGGCTTATGCTGGCCATGTCGTAATCTTCCATCGAAATGGTGGTTGAGTTAAAAGTATTGGTTTCAATAATATCCGCACCGGCGGCTAAAAAGCTACGGTGTATGTCGGCAATTAATTTAGGCTTGGTAAGGCTTAGTAAATCGTTATTGCCTTTTATTAGCACGTGCCAGTCTTTAAAGCGCTCACCTCGGTAATCTTCTTCTTCAAGCTTGTGAGTTTGGATCATAGTGCCCATTGCACCATCTAAAATTAAAATACGCTGTTTTAGCGCAGCGCTTAATTCGCTTTGCTTATTATTGGTAGGCACATTATTCGGCATAGTTGTTAGTCCTCACATCTTGGCTAACTAAATTAATATCATAAGGTGTGGTTTGGTACACGTAGTAATTTAACCAGTTCGAAAAAAGCAAAAAGGCATGGCTTTGCCACGTTTTTGACGGCTTTTTACTTGCATCGTTATCTGGAAAATAGTTTTCGGGTTTTGGCGCATCAGGACTTTTTTGTAAATCGCGTTCGTATTCTGCTTTTAGTGTGTCGGCATCGTATTCTGGGTGGCCGGTTATAAACACTTGGCTGCCCGACTTATTTTTCATTAAGTATGCGCCTACTTTTTCAGAGCCTGCCAATACGACTATATCGTCGCAGGCATTAATTTTATTTATATCAATGTGGCCATAACGTGAGTGCGGCACTAAAAAGGTGTCGTCGAAGCCACGCGTAAGCGCCCCATGGTCAAAGTAACATTGGTGAGTAAACACGCCACAGAGTTTATCTTCTTTTAAATCACGCTTTAAATTGTAACGATGATACAGCGCTGCATGCGCCGCCCAGCACGAAAATAACGTAGAGGTAACGTGCTGCTCTGCCCAATCAATAATCACTTTTAGCTCGTCCCAGTAGGCTACATCGTCGTATTCTAGGTGTGCTAGTGGTGCGCCAGTGACTAATAGAGCATCGTAGTTATTGTCTTTCACTTCAGAAAAGTAGCGATAAAAAGTATCTAGGTGCTCTTCAGAGTTGCTACTACTGCGGTGCGTATCTAGGCGCAATAGCTCTACATTTACTTGCAAAGGCGAATTTGCAAGCAAACGAATAAACTGTACTTCGGTTTCTACTTTATTAGGCATTAAATTTAAAATAGCCAAACGCATTGGACGTATTTCTTGCGTTTTTGCACGACTTTTTGGCATTACAAACACGTTTTCTTCACGTAAACGGGCAATCGCCGGTAGTTCGTCTTTAACTGTAATTGGCATCTTTTAAGCTCCTGCTCATAAAAACCGAGAATTAATACGCTCTCATTATGAACAGAATGCCAAAAATATCAACCTCTAGATGTATAGATGTCTAAATGAAATTTATTCATGATTTCACACTCTACTTACTAAGGTGCTTTAGTGCTTTAAAACCCGCCATTCGTTGACTGTTTAACCCCTCAACAACTACAATACAACATTGAAATTTTTATTATTATTTGAAGGCTTTCCTCCATGGTTTTACCTGATAAGTTTATTTTCTCGATGAGTCGAGTATCTAAAGTTGTGCCACCTAAACGCACAATTTTAAAAGATATTTCGTTGCACTTTTTCCCGGGTGCTAAAATTGGTGTGCTTGGTTTAAATGGCTCTGGTAAATCGTCATTACTACGTATTATGGCGGGTGTTGATGAAGAGTTTGAAGGTGAAGCCCGCCCTCAACCAGGTACCAAGATTGGTTACTTACCGCAAGAGCCAGTGCTGGACGAAAGCAAAACAGTTCGCGAAATTGTTGAAGAAGCCGTTGGCGAAGTTAAGCACGCCCTTAACCGCCTTGACGAAGTGTACAACGAGTACGCAATGGAAGACGCTGACTTTGACGCACTTGCTAAAGAGCAAGGTGAGCTTGAAGCAATCATTCAAGCGCACGATGGCCACAACATCGATAACGTTTTAGAACGCGCAGCAGATGCACTTCGCCTACCAGAATGGGATGCTAAAATCGAGCACCTTTCAGGTGGTGAGCGTCGTCGTGTTGCTATTTGTCGATTGTTACTTGAAAAGCCAGATATGCTTATTCTTGATGAGCCTACTAACCACTTAGATGCTGAGTCGGTCGCATGGCTTGAGCGCTTTTTACATGATTACGAAGGCACTGTTGTGGCAGTAACGCATGACCGTTACTTCCTTGATAATGTAGCTGGCTGGATATTAGAGCTTGACCGTGGTGAAGGTATTCCGTGGGAAGGTAACTACTCTTCTTGGCTTGAACAAAAAGATGCACGTTTACAGCAAGAGCAAAAATCTGAAAAAGCACGCCAAAAATCAATTGCGCAAGAGCTTGAGTGGGTGCGCTCAAATCCTAAAGGTCGCCAAGCTAAGTCTAAAGCGCGTATGGCACAGTTTAGCGAGCTACAACAATCTGATTATCAAAAGCGTAACGAAACTAACGAGTTGTTTATTCCACCTGGCCCGCGTTTAGGCGACCAAGTGCTTGAAGTTAGCAATATTCGTAAGAGCTTTGGCGATCGCGTACTTATTGACGATTTAAGCTTTAGTATGCCAAAAGGCGCTATTGTGGGCATTATTGGTGCCAATGGTGCAGGTAAATCTACACTATTTAAAATGCTAAGCGGTGAAGAGCAGCCAGACAGCGGTGATATTAGCATTGGTGAAACAGTAGAATTAGCAACAGTTGATCAGTTCCGTGGCAATATGGACGAAAGCAAAACAGTATTTGAAGAAATATCTGATGGTCAAGATGTGCTAAAAATTGGTAACTTTGAGTTCCCAAGCCGTGCATACGTTAGCCGCTTTAACTTTAAAGGTAACGATCAGCAAAAGTTTGTAAAAGACTTATCGGGTGGTGAGCGTAACCGTTTACACCTTGCTAAACTTTTAAAAGCAGGTGGTAACGTGGTGTTACTGGATGAGCCAACCAATGATCTAGACGTTGAAACACTGCGAGCGCTTGAGAACGCTATTTTAGAGTTCCCAGGCTGTGTAATGTGTATATCGCATGACCGTTGGTTCCTTGACCGTATTGCAACGCATATTTTAGATTACCGCGACGAAGGCCAAATTAACTTCTTCGATGGCAACTACACTGAATACGAAGAGTGGCTTAAAAAGACCTTAGGCGCAGAAGCTGCACAACCTAAGCGTATTAAGTACAAAAAAATTGGTTAATCGATATCGATATCAATATTACAAGCCCTGCATTTATGCGGGGCTTTTTTATGTCATTTTTTATCCGTTTGGCTTATTTCCCGCTATGCTTGATTTATATAATAACTATAAGGATAAATTAAGCTATGCAAAATCGTCGTCAGTTTTCTCGCGTATTGTTTTCAACCTCAGCACTACTTGAGTTTGGTAACCATAAATACCCGTGTAAGTTACTTGATGTTTCGCTTCATGGTGCGCTAATTACAAAGTGCGACGCCTTTAACGGCACTAAAAATAGTGAAGCAACGCTACGTTTTAACCTTGAACAAAGCGATATAGAAATAAAAATGGACGTAGTAATGTGCCATATAGAAGAGGATCATATTGGCTTAAAGTGTCACCATATTGATATAGATAGCATCACGTATTTAAAGCGCTTAGTAGAGCTAAATTTAGCTGATGATGAGCTACTGCATCGTGAACTTGCATTACTTATTCATGAGCCACAATAGACTCAAATACATAAGTTGATTACCATAGCGCAAACTTTATAAACTGTGTAGTTATGCGCTTAAATCCACATTTACCTTTGGTATATCATTCTAATTACTCATTTAACTTTGATCCTAAACATCGTTTTGTGATGAGTAAATTTGCGCAATTATACAAACATGTAGCAGATCTAGGCTTAATTGGCCCTAACCTAATAGCGCCTGCACTTGGCACCCCAAAGCCACTAGAACTTGTCCACTGTGAAAACTACATTCAGGATTTATGGCATAACCGCTTAGACGAAAAAGCCATGCGCCGCATTGGCCTACCTTGGTCAAAAGAATTAATGAACCGAACATTCACCGCTCCCCAAGGTACTTTACGTACTGCTCGCTTAGCATTAGAGCATGGTTTGGCGTGCCACTTGGCTGGGGGCACTCACCATGCACATAGCGATTTTGGCTCAGGTTTTTGTATGGTGAATGACTTAGCCTTTACCGCACAAACGTTAATACAAAGCGGTGAAGTGACCAACGTGCTCATTTTTGATTTAGACGTACATCAAGGCGATGGCACCGCTGCAATGCTTGCGCATCAGCCCTATGCGTATACCTGCTCTATACATTGCGAAAAAAACTTCCCGTTTAGAAAATCCCCCAGTGATTTAGATATTGGCCTTGCTAATAATATGCAAGACGCTGAATACTTAGGCATTGTTGACGACACCCTACAGTTTTTATTAAAAGAGCTAAACCCCGATTTAGTCCTATACGATGCAGGTGTAGATATTTGGCAAGACGATGGCTTAGGTAAGCTAGATATAACGTGGGAAGGTATTAAAAAGCGTGACCATTTAGTATTTAAGCGCTGCCTTGAACACAACACCCCCGTAGCCAGTGTTATTGGCGGTGGTTACGACAGAAACCATGAACGTTTAGCACAGCGCCACGGTATTGTAATTGAGCAAGCCGCCCGTTTTTAGTTATATTTTTAATTTACTTGGTGTAATGCCAGTCCAACGCTTAAAAGCGCGGCGAAAATTGGGGATATCATAAAATGCTAAGCGCATCGCTACTTGTTCATTACCTTGCTGACAAACCCCCAGTAAATGCAGAGCTTTGAGTTTATTTTGCTCATCTTGTAATTGCGAATAACTCACACCGTGTTGTTTTAACTTACGTTTAAACGTAGCTGGGCTCATTGCAAAATATTGAGCACTATTGGCAAGGCTGTTGTTTTTACCGTAATAAATACGCTTACAAACCACTTCAACAAAAGAAACCGGAGACTTTAGATGCTGCTGGCTTTGTGCCAAACATTGTTGCCAACGTAATTTACTGGCTTGAGGGTTAGCGTATTTGAGGAGCTGCTTGTCAAAGTGCCAGCGAGTAAACGGTTGCTCAAACCGTACCCGTAAACCTAAATGTTGCTCATATTCTTGAATATGCCTTGGTCGTTTGCAGGTAAAGTCAAAATAACAGTGCGGATAGTGATTGCTAACTCTTTTGAGTAAACTCATAAACGCAGCGCTGTAAATTTCAAAGCAATAATTTTTTAATGAATCGTCCATACCAACACTTGGCTGCAAGTACAGATAAAAATCATCGTGAAAAATATGCTGGCGAGTAAAAAATAAAGGCGCAAGCGTGGCGCGAATTAGGTGCAACTGTTTTAAAGACTCACCTAGCGTAGGGCTGAGCTGAACACTTTGCATTGCAGGACTAAAGCCATTAACTAATTGATGACCAAGTAAAAAGCCACTATCGTTACTTTTCATTAAGGTTTTAAATTGGCTAATTAATGCCAGTAGCTGCGATACACTAAAACGCTGTGATAAATTATACAAATCTTGCTCAAAAATACCCGTACCATGCAGCAACTTATGCAACGAGATTTCACGCCCTTGTGCAAGCTCCACCAGCGCAGTGATGATACCTTCAGCGCTGATGTATTTATCCTCTAGACTAATATACTGCTGCACCTACGAGCGCCTTTTGTTGTTGTAATTGTTGATGTAACTCGCTGGTTTGTTGTACAGGGTCTTGCGCTAAATCCATTGCCATTGTGGCGGTTAAAATATGCTGAAACTGCGCGCCTTTGCTTTTTGCGACTTTAAACGCACAATGATTAAGGGCTGCTTTCATTTGCGCTAACAACTCTTTTGCTTGGCTTTGACTGGTACCCGGCATAAGCACAATAAAGCAGTCACCCGCATAGCGGCATAACACATCATTCAAACGGCAATTCATTACTAATAAATCACTGATTTCTCGCAGTAACCTATCGCCTTCACTAAAACCAAACTGAGCATTAAACTTTGCAAAATCTCGAATATCAATAACCCCCAAAGTGGCGACTTGTTGCTCACTTTGGCGTTGCTGTATTAACGAATGTAAATAGTTAACTCGGTATAACCCTGTTACAGGGCAGACTTTTTCATGCTCTCTTAAATGCGCTTCACGCCGACGTAATTGACGGTTTAAAACAAACTGCTCTTGGTGCCAATAATAAAGCCCAACACTGGTTAACGACATACCAAACGGTGCTGGTAACGATTCAAACCAAGTGAGCCATAATTGCGAAGGTTGCTTTAACCACTCATCAAGTAAATCAAGCGTGGCTGAAAACATAAACAAGCCTAAGCCAAGTACCAACAGCGTCGTTACTTTGCCTGGCGGGCGGGAAATTAATAATGCGATAATCCAGCTAAGGGTCATCAGTACAATTCCACCTTCACCGACAATATCGAGCCACGCAATTTCTTGCCATTGTTTAAGTTCACCAAAGTATGCACATATTGCAACGGCAATGACCAAGAACAAAATAATCGTATTGGTTAATTTTACATGACTGGTAAATGGGTTATATCGCATGATATTGAATCTTCTTAAGCTTGGTTTGATCCATATGCTAGCGCGGGATCATTTTATACGTCAGGGTCATTTTGGCTCATTGATATGACATTCAGATTAAAGTTTATAAATAAATTATCTCGCAACAGCCATTATTAGTGACTTGTAGCGCTGTTTTAAAAACTCAAACGAAGAGTCTAAAGCCGATAAATTAAGGATTTATCGTAGATTAACTTTAAAACTGTCACATTAGCGTCATTAACTTTTTTTAGTTTGCTCACCAAACCAAGGACAACCGGAGCAAATCAATGAAAAAATTTAAACTAAATGCTGTTGTAGCGGCATTAGCACTGAGCCAGTTTAGTGTCAGCGTGAATGCACAAGAGCAAACATCGCCAAGAGAGCCTGAAGTAAAAGTTTCTGAAGAGCTTGTTGTATATGGTGAAATTGGTTATCGCAACCGCTCGCAAGAATTAGCCCCAACACTTGAATATTCACAAGAATATTTTCAACGTTTTGAACCTCTCACAGCGGGCGATGCATTAAAGCGTGTTCCCAGTGTTACTTTTTTATCAGACGTACTTGAGTCTGACGGGGCACGCATGCGTGGCTTAAGCCCTGCTTACACAAAAGTACTTATCAATGGCGAAGAAGTGCCAGGTGCTGGCGCTGACCGCTCATTCTTTGTTGACCGTATTCCAGCGGAATTAATTGAGCGTGTAGAAATTATTCGCTCATCAAGTGCCAACCGCTCTGCCGATGCAATTGCCGGTACACTTAACATTGTACTTCGCGATGGCTATAGCCTAGATGGCGGTTACATTCGTGCCGGTGGTCTGCGTTATGATGATGGTGAAATTAAAGAGAGCTTTGCGGGCGTTTACGGTACTGAGTTTGCCGGTGGCCGTTTACTATTAGGCGCAAATTTACAAGGTCGTTATAACCCAAAACAAAAATCAAGCATCCGTTATGGCGATAGCCCTGAAAATAACCCTAATTACGCAACCGATGATTTTGACAACCGTGAGGATCAATCTGATACCCGAGATGGTGATGACACATCACTAAATGCCAGCTTTGAAAAAGTATTTGATAATGGCGGCAAATTTGATATTAGCGCCATGTGGGTTGATACCGACCGTACCGAAGACGAACGCTCTTTTGAGTATGACGACGCAACGGCCACGTCAGGATCGGTTGTAGAAGGCGGTAACTTACTTTCAGATAACGCGAACGTTTCGTTTATTGATCAAACCAACTACAACATTAACTCAGGTTATGAATTACCGTTATTAGGCGGTACCAGCAAGTTCAAAGTAGGCTATGCAAGTTTTGAAGAGTCCGTTTACGAGCAAGAAGTTGAACTTGATACATCCGAACTACCCATGGTTTTTGAAGAAGCAGAAGAAACCGTTGATATTGATGATAAAGAATGGTCATTACAATGGCAGCACAGTTTACTAGTCGGTGATTCAAAAGAAATTCAGTTTGGTGCTTTTGTACAAGGTAAAGAACGTGACACCGCAATTTTTGAAGCTGAAGATGAGAGTGAGCAAACACTCACAGGCTGGGATCAATTTAACCAGACACCTATGTCACTCGCTGTATTCAATAACGAATTTGAAGCTGTTGACGGTGGCGTAAATACCCTCGAAGAAGACCGCCTTGATTTATTTGCACTCATTAAACATGAAGCTGATGTGTTTTCATGGGAGATGGGCGTACGTTGGGAGTCAACAGATTCTAGTATTACCGATACCAATGAAAGCGTAACGGCACAGAACGACTATGACTTTTTCTTACCATCAGCTCACTTTCGTTACAGTGTAAGTGATAATGGTCGGGTGAGTGCCTCTGTTGCACGTAGCTTACGTCGTCCTGACTTTGACTACATGACACCTGCCCTACTTGAAGAAGAGCTTGCCGATAATGACTTTTTAGGTAACCCAAACCTTAAACCAGAAT
Organism: Pseudoalteromonas sp. MMG007; assembly: GCF_018100985.1. Classification (GTDB taxonomy): domain Bacteria; phylum Pseudomonadota; class Gammaproteobacteria; order Enterobacterales; family Alteromonadaceae; genus Pseudoalteromonas. Next base: position 249,903 of record NZ_JAGJEI010000004.1, read on the forward strand.
CATCTTGGGGTATCGATTTAGGCTACGAATACCGTTTAGGGAAAAGTGGCGTTGTCGGGGTAAACGTATTTTATCGTGATGTTAGCGACCTCATTGAAATTGCCAGCACAGGCGTTGAAGGCTCAGAAGGTGAAGGCACATTTGTACTGCAACCTCAAAATACCGGCGATGGCACAGTTCAAGGTATTGAATTTGATTTATCAACGCCGCTTAACGCATTGAACATGCCTAACACAGGTATATTTTTAAACTACTCATGGCTCGATAGTGAAGTTGAAGACAGCTTTGGCAAACGTAAATTTAACGACCAATCAGATTATGTTTACAACGTAGGTTTCATTCAAGATTTACCAGAACTTCGTGCGTCATTTGGTGCAACATACCGTAACCAAGGCGATGCATACGGACGTTTTGTGGGTGAAGAAGTAACGACTTCTTATGGCGCTGACTTGGAGCTATTCGTTGAAAAGCGCTGGGATGACGTAACTCTTCGCCTAGTTGGTTCAAACTTACTTGATGCCAGTAAAGATGAGGTATTTAACAAGTTTGACTCACTTGATGACCAAAACAATCGTGACTTTGATGAGTACGAACTGGAATCTGAAGAAGCAGGTCCTGTGGTTCAACTAATGTTGCGCTACGCATTTTAATAGCAGGCATCATCATATTAGGCACGTAATCGCTTGCTATTACGTGCCTTTTGGAGTTAGAACATGTTTAAATTGTCTTTCATAATGGCCACCCTACTGAGCTCATCAGCGCTCAGTGCTGTCGAGCCTGTTATTTATAAAGATGCGCTTTATCAACAGCAAAAAATTGCTAATCTAGATACACTACCCGATAGCCTTAACTTTATGGTCATTGGTGACTGGGGACACAACGGCCATTTTTATCAAAAAGAAGTGGCCCACCAGCTAGAAATAGCCATGTATCAAACCGATGCAGATTTTATTATCTCAACGGGTGATAACTTTTACCCAAACGGAGTGGTAAGTGTAAACGATCCGCTATGGCAATCAGCCTATGAAGATATTTACCACGGCCCGCACACATTTAAAGATTGGTACGTTGTTTTGGGTAATCACGATTACCTAGGTAATGCTCAAGCCCAAATTGACTACACAAATAAAAGTCAGCGCTGGCAATTACCAGCAAGGTATTACAGCAAAACGTTTGTGCTTGAGAGCAACGAGCCAGTGTTGATGGTATTGTTAGATACCAACCCAATTCAACCTGAATATAAAACCCGCGACAAATACCGTTCAACTCAAGGGCAAGGTTATAAAACCCAGCTTAACTGGCTTGAAACTCAACTTGCGGGTAGTGACGCAAAATGGAAGATTGTGGTTGACCATCACCCGCTTTATTCAAGTGGTAAACGCTTTGGTCGCAACCAAGGTCTTCGCGATATTTTAGAACCCATAATGGAGCGTCATAACGTGCAAGCTTATATCGCTGGGCACGAGCACGACTTGCAATACAACCAACCTGAAAATAGCAATATTGCTCACTTTGTCTCTGGTGGAGGCAGTGAAGCACGCTTTGTGAAACAGCGTGAGTTTACCCGCTATGCAGAAGCAACCCCAGGCTTTTTAAGTGTATCAATCAATGGTGAAACACTCAAAGTTAGCGCTATCAACCATTTGGGTGAAGTACGTTTTAGCACTGAAAAGCATATTGGAAAGTAAAGGATAAAAAATGAAATTTAAACTAAATACAATCTCAACAGTGCTATCAAGCGCACTTCTTTTAACTGTACTCAACGGGTGTAGCAACCATAAAGAAGCCGTTCAAAACGAAGCGCTCTTAGCAACAGGTTCTATCAAGGTAACGCCGTTTGGCCCACAACAAAATATGCAAGGGTCACAAGCGGCTGCTCTTGGTAATAATCAATGGGTAGTAGCAAGTGAAAGCCAAGGTTTATTACTTAGCGATAGAAAACAAAGCAGTGTGTTGTTGGCTGGTAACTTCGAGTCAATTTCACTGAAAAAAATATCGGCGCAGCACTTCATACTCGCAAGTATTGATAACAATCAAGACAATGTCGTTATTTTTAATCTAATCAACAATGTATCATCTTGGCAGCTAGAAGAGCTCACTCGCATTAGCCCACCTCAAGCCCAACCAGATGCCGTCTGTTTATTTAAAAACGATAATAATGCAACTGTATCAGCGCTTGTGCCGGATGTTCGAGGCCTGATCAGCGAAACTGTTATTTATGATTTAGCAACGAACCAAGCTAAAAATATCGCAGTACGTGAGTTCTCAGCAGTCACTGAGGCTTCAGGCTGCGCAGTTAATGACGAAACAAAAACCTTGTATGTGGGCGAAGCTGAACTCGGCGTTTGGGCTATCAATGCTGATGCTGAATCAGATGCCAATAAACAGCCTGTTGCTTTAGTAGAGCCGTACGGTGAATTAAAAACTGAAATCGGGGCTTTATCAGTATCACAAGACGGTACTTTATGGCTCAGTGCCACTGATAGCAATATGGTTTATGCCTATAATGCCCAAACAGAAAAACTAAGCAAATGGTCACTAAGTGGCGAATTAGCAATTGAATCAGTTGCAGCGAATTTGATTAATGATAATCAAGCACAGCTTGTTTTAATAGATGATGAAACGGGCGCATATATCGAAGCAAACGTTAACTACAGTGCACAGCCTGCGCCTTCAATAAATAAAGTTGCCATGACGCATATTCATGCCAATGCACAAACAACACCTGTTGCAGCATTTGGTGATGCAGCTGATGATCCGGCTATTTGGATCAACGAGCAAGACGCTAAAAACAGCTTAATATTGGGCACAGATAAACGCCGTGGGTTAATGATCTATGACCTTGAGGGTAACAAAGTACAGTCGCTAGATATTGGCCGTTTAAATAATGTTGATGTACGTCAACATCAAAGTATAAACAACCAAACCCATACTTGGATCACGGCCAGTAACCGGACACTTAACAGTATTAGCGTGTTTACTGTCGATAGCGAGAACAAAGTAAACCATGTAACAGAAGTAGCCACAAACCTAGCCGAAATTTACGGCATGTGTATGTATTCATCTGATTCTGGTAATTATGTGTTCGTGAATGATAAGTCAGGTTTATTTCAACAATATAAACTAACAGGTAATAAAGCGAACTTAAGCGGCGAGTTAGTCAGAGAGTTTACCCTGCCAAGCCAACCTGAAGGCTGTAGTGCTGATGATAAGCGCGGCCAGTTATTTGCCGGCGAAGAAGATCAAGGTATTTGGTATATCGGCGCTGAACCCAGTGCTGGTAACAAAGCGCTCATGCTACAAGGTGTAAATGAGCAACTTGTGGCAGATGTTGAAGGCATGGAAATTTATCATGCTGGTGATACCCGCTATTTAGTCGTATCAAGCCAAGGTGATAATAGCTATGTGCTTTATAAAATCTCCGATGATACACAGCCTAACCTAAGCTTTGCAGGTAAGTTTAATGTAACTGCTAATCTAGATAAAGGGATTGATGGCGCAGGTGAAACGGATGGTTTAACCGTAACATCCGCTGCTTTACCTGGTTACCCTGAAGGCATACTTGTAGTACAAGATGGTTATAATCGTATGCCGCTACAACCGCAAAACTTTAAAATTATTGACTGGCGTGAAGTTAAAAAAGCGATTGAGTAAAATACTTCCACCTTTAAACGCTATAAGGCTCTTAAGAGCCTTTTACTATGTGTATTTAAATAAACCTATTAAATTTAGAGTTATTAAAGCTATATACTACAATTTAAGCTGATAAATTAATTGAGGTTATTATGCGTTTATTACTTACTTTTTTGATCATTACTATAAGCGGATACGCTTTTGCTGAGGAAGACGCAGTAGAATTGCCACCACTTAACCCTAAATACAATGCTGAACACGCTATGGCTTTAGTTAACAAAGGGTCGGGGATTTATGCGCTTAATTTACCAAGTTATAAACTGCCGCATGATGTACAAGTAGTTTATAGAATCAAAAACCCAAACGTTGCTTTTTTAGAGTTTGTACGCAACGCTGAGCTTATAACCTTAAAGCCCCAGCCTTTTAATATTCAACGTTTAATGCGCGGTGAAGAAATAACAATTACCGCAGATGTATTTGAAGGCGATTACAGAAAAGATGGCTCTTTAATTTATTCAAATATTGCAATAGAAATGAGTAAACAGCTTTATGCACGACAATTAAAAGACTTACCAGAGCCAACTCAATGGCAAGAATACGACATGATTGATTTAGGCAGCACTGAACGTATTTATATTCATAAGATTGAGCAAGCCCCTAGTTATAATCACTTAATTTTTGTTGATTTAGTGAATGCGTGCATGCAAAAATTTAGATCGTTTAAACTTATTCCTACACAAAATGAGCTTACTTATAAATTTATAAACTGCGGCACATTAAAGCCATTATTTTATGATGCTGAGAGCTTTAAAAAGTAAGGCTTATAAACGAAAAAAAGGCTCTTTCGAGCCTTTGGATTAACTTTGGAAAGGTAAATTAATTAAGCTATATAAGTGCAAATAGTTGTGGTGCTGCACTGTGGTAGTCAACTGCCATGGCAATACTTAAAGCTGTAATATTAACAATTGAAAAGGCAAACACTTGGCGAGCCCAGCCTGTTAAATCAATATTACGACGATAACCACGAAGCGCCATTAACAGCCACCAAAAGCTGGTAATACACGCCACAGCCATAAACGCTGCACCCGTGTAGCCACTTATTGGTAATAGCATGACGACTAAAGCGTACACAGCAATATAAAGTACAATATGGCGCTTGGCTTTATCTATGCCTTGTGCAACGGGTAGTACAGGAATACCTGCTGCCTGGTAATCTTTAAAGCGAAAAATAGCAATGGCATATGAGTGCGGCATTTGCCACAAGCTAAACATAACCAGCAGTATTAATGCGCCCATATCGAACTGCCCTGTTACGGCGCAGTAACCCACCACGGGTGGTACAGCGCCAGAAAGGCTCCCTACAAATGTGCCATAAACAGAGTTGCGTTTCATGTAGAGGCTATAAACCCCGACATAAATTACATAGCCAAACGCTGCAAAAAATACCGCGGCTTGAGTGGTGTAAACAATGAGTAAACCAAAACCTACAACACCCAACAAAACACCATGACTCAGTGCAGAAAAGGCCGACATTTCGCCTGTTACTGTAACCCGCGTACGAGTACGTGCCATGGCTACATCTATATCTCTATCAATAACATTGTTGATAGCACAGCCTGATGCAACCACAAGCGACAAACCAATTAAAGTAGCAATCATTAACCAAGGATCTACATCGCCTCGTGAGGCAAGTAAAAACCCACCTGCAACGCTAATAAGATTACCCATAATAATGCCAGGCTTAGTCACTGATAAATAACGACGAAACATTTTAAACTCCTAGTACATCATCATTGCGTTAGATTCGTAAATAATCCAAACAGATAGCCCAACAACCATTACGATGATCAGGGCACTGAATAGGAATGAGAACGTACTTGCACGGCCATCTTCTGTCGTAAAATTAAGATGTAAAAAGTATTTCAAATGCACCCAAATTTGTACAATAGCTAAAGTAACAATGCTCCAAAGCGTAGTTACTTTAGAAAAGTCGCCTTCCATAACCATGTAAAACGGTATGGCGGTTAAAATTATTGATAGCACAAAGCCTATTAAGTAAGTTTTAACGCTGCCATGAGATTCATCATGGTGCTCACTTTGCATTTGCTTTAACGCATGTGTTTCGCTGTGGCTCATTACATTGCTCCCATTAAATAAACAACGGTAAATACACAAATCCAAACAATGTCTAAGAAGTGCCAAAATAGGCTTAGGCAGCTTAAGCGCGTTACGGTTGGTTTACCTAAACCACGTTTAGCCACTTCTATCATCATGATTGTCATCCAAATTAAACCCGCCGTTACATGTAAACCATGTAGGCCAACTAACGAGAAGAACGACGTTAAAAAGGCACTTTGTTGTGGGCCATTACCATGCACAATCAGGTGATGAAACTCGTATATTTCCATGCCGATAAATGCAGCACCTAAACAAAAGGTAATAAATAACCAAGTAAGTGTTAATGCCTTTTTTTGCCCTTGAGCAGCAATCATGGCAAAGCCAAAGGTAATACTACTAATAAGTAGCGCAGCGGTTTCTACTGCAACAAAGTCGAGTTCAAAAATATCTTTACCCGATACACCACCGGCAGTGTTCATAAACAGCACTGCGTAGGTGGCAAAAAACGAGGCAAATAATAGACAATCGGTCATTAGGTATAACCAAAAGCCAAATATCGTATCGCCCGAGGTGTCGTGATGATCATGCGCGTGGGCATGATCATCGTGCGATACAGAGTCTAAATTTGCAGATTCTAGATTTGCAGAAAGTGTACTCACGCGTTTAGCTCCTTATTTCCACTTGAATTATACGCAGCTTCAGTGCGTGCAATTTCATCTGGCTGTATGTAGTAATCAACATCATTGGTGTAACAACGCTTAATAAATATGGCAATTGCGCCTACTAGCCCAACAACAGCTAACCACCAAATATGCCAGATCATGGCAAAACAAAATGCCGTTAGGCTGGCTGCCATAAATACACCCGCAGAGGTATTTTTAGGCATATGAATTGGGCTATAACTTGCTTTTGTTTGATAAGCTTGGCCTTTTTCTTTTGCTTCGGTCCATGCATCAATGTCATCAACGTGAGGAATAGTTGCAAAGTTATACACTTGTGGAGGTGAGCTAGTTGCCCACTCTAGTGTATGGCCGTTCCACGGATCGCCAGTTGTATCGTCAAGTGCTTCACGGTCTCTAAAGCTTACAAATAGTTGAATTGCTTGACTGATAATACCAAACATAATAATTACAGCACCGCCTGCGGCAATGTATAACCAAATGTTCCAATCTGGGTTATTGGTGTGGTTTAAACGACGTGTCATACCTAAGAAACCAAGTACATACAACGGCATAAATGCGACGAAGAAACCGATAATCCAACACCAAAATGATGCTTTACCCCATTTTTCGTTAAGCTTAAAGCCCATTGCTTTAGGGAACCAAAATACAAAACCAGCAAGGTAGCCAAATACTGCGCCACCAATAATAGTGTTATGAAAATGCGCAATTAAGAATAAGCTGTTATGCAATACGTAATCGGCACCCGGGATCGCAAGTAATACCCCGGTCATACCGCCTACAGTAAAGGTAATCATAAAACCAAGCGTCCAAAGCACCGGAACGCTAATACGTAAACGGCCTCGGTAAATGGTAAATAACCAGTTAAATAACTTAACCCCAGTGGGTACGGCAATAACCATGGTCATTACCCCAAAGAACGCATTAACGTTTGCACTAGACCCCATAGTGAAAAAGTGATGTAGCCAAACAATAAAACCTAAAATTGAGATAGCACCGCTGGCATAAACCATCGACTTGTAACCAAATAAGCGCTTACCAGCAAACGTAGAGATAATTTCAGAAAAAATACCAAAAGCAGGTAGTACTAAAATATAAACCTCAGGATGACCCCAAGCCCAAAACAGGTTGATGTACATCATGGCGTTGCCGCCCGCTGCATTGGTAAAAAAGTGAAAATCAAGGTAGCGGTCAAGCGTAAGCATGGCCAGCACAGCAGTTAATATTGGGAAAGAGGCTGCAATTAAGATATTTGCCCACGTACATGCCCATGTAAAAATTGGCATTTTCATTAGGGTCATACCTGGAGCACGCATTTTAAATACAGTCACTAAAAAGTTTACTGCCGTTAAAAGCGTACCGAGCCCGGATATTTGTAGCGCCCAGATATAATAATCGACCCCCACCCCAGGGCTAAAGGTCAGCTCCGAAAGCGGCGGATAAGCCACCCAACCTGTTTTTGCAAACTCACCAAATACAAGCGATAAATTAATTAAGATAGCGCCGCTGGCGGTAAACCAAAAACTTAAATTATTTAGAAATGGGAATGCAACATCACGTGCACCAATTTGTAGAGGCAACACAATGTTCATTAAACCAATCATAAATGGCATTGCCATAAATATGATCATAATTACGCCATGGGCGGTAAATATTTGGTCGTAATGCTCTGGAGGCAAATAACCTGGCGCACCACTGGTAGCAAGTGCTAACTGCGCACGCATCATTATGGCATCAGAAAAACCACGAAACAGCATTATTAACGCTAAAAGAATATACATCACGCCTAAGCGTTTGTGATCGACAGACGTGATCCAATCGCGCCAAAGCACGCCCCATTTTTTATACTTTGTAATAAGCCCGGCAATAATAAGCCCAGCTATCGCAATAACCGACATCGTGAACACAAGAATTGGCTCATGAAATGGAATTGCGTCGAGTGAAAGATTACCTAAAAACGACATTATTATTCCTCGCCTTGGCTGTGAGATGAAGGCATTGAGTGCTCAGCCATTTCATGATGCTTTTTGCTCATTTGCCCATGTTCGCCCATTGCATGGTGCTTTTTATTCATATCGCCATGCGCCTGCATATACTTCATAACAATGGTATGAAATAAGCCGTCATCAACTTTACCGTAATAAGCAACTGGATTATTTTCGCTTGCTTTTGCAAGCTCTACATAATTTGCATGAGTTAGGTTATTAGCATTAGCTTTAACGCTGGTTACCCACTTATCAAAATCTGCTTGGGTAGGAGTAGCAATGGCATTAAATTTCATGCCGGTAAAACCTGCGCCACTGTAATTGGCTGAAAACCCTTTAAAAGTACCTGGTTCGTTTGCAATTAAGTGAAGCTTGGTTTCCATGCCAGCCATTGAGTATATTTGGCTGCCAAGCTGAGGAATAAAAAACGAATTCATTGTGCTTTCTGACGTGATTTTATATTCAACAGGTACATTAGCTGGGAATACCAATTCGTTTACCGTAGCAATACCTTGCTCTGGGTAAATAAATAACCATTTCCAATTTAATGACACTACTTCAACAGTTAGATGCTCACCTTTACCTTCAATCGGCTTGTAAGGGTCTAGCTCTTGAGTAGACTCCCAGGTAATAACACCTAAGATAATCACAATAACAATAGGAACAGCCCAAACTGCGGCTTCAATTTTATTTGAATGAGCCCATTTTGGCGCATAAATTTCTTGGTTTTGAGTATCTCTGTATTTCCAAGCGAAATACAAAGTCATCACAATAACGGGAACGACTACAAGCAACATAAGCACGGTTGCGATGATGATTAAGTTTTTCTCATCAATGCCTATTTGCCCTTTTGGATCGAGTATCCCGCCTTTACAGCCTGACAACGCCAGCACTGTACTAGCTAAAGCAATATTACAAAGGTTACGAATTAACAAGGGAGTATCCTACAAACCTAGAGTTTTAATTTGCTGCTTAAATGAAAACTAAAGCAACGATTTTTCAATAAAAACCCAAGTTAACTAGAATTAAATTATAAAAATAAGGGGGCTATTCAAAAGTTAAAGCTCATGCCAATTATGACCTAGCAACAAACCCAGCTTTCTAAACGCATTTATATAACGTAATAAAAGTTAACTTGGGTGAGTGTTGGTTGGCTGAATGTGTTTAAAACACAGAGCTACTTTGTATACGCTAACCTTAATTATTTACAGCAAGAACAAATAATTAAAACCAGCTACAAGATGCAGCCTTACAGACAACCTGTAAAGCTAGGTGGAGCACGACAACCATGTGAAGAGATCACAGGTTGCTGAACTTTAGCCTCGCCAAAAGCAAAGGCTGCTTTACGGAGGATTATTCCAGCACGACGCGCTGGAAAAATATGGAACAATAACCAACAAAGGCCGATTAGTAACTGACTTGATATGATCGGATGAGCTAAAAATTGCGCAACACTAAGTAACAGTGGCTCTACAATAAACCCATCACTTAATAGCGCTTCAAGCTTGAAGGCATCCTCTAGTGCACCGCTTAGCAACATTACAGTATTAAACACTAATAACGTTATAGCTACACACACGCCCTTGCCTGCTTTATTCAAGCGCACATACGTCTGCGGCTCGCCAGAGGCAAGTTCCGTATTTGTATGTTGCAAAGAAAGTGTGTTCAAAGACATTAACCTACTAAAATGACTATAACGAAATTAGAGTTGTACAGTTTGCAATGGAAAAACTTAAAAGACATTGCAGTTGTAAGCCCTAAAACCGGGTGCTAAATACAATCAAATCCGCCTAGCACAAATTGATCTAGTGAAAATTGATCCGTATCAATCAAACTTTCAAAACTTACTGAAAGTTCGAATGTGAGTATAACAAAGAGAATATTCTGTTCAACTAAAAAACATAATTTTTGAGTTAAGTTTTAGAAGCTATTTTGTTAATAACAAATAACACAATAAAAGCAAAGACTTAACTTGATAATATTTAATATTTAAGAGGTTTTAGGAGTAGAGATAAGAAATTAATGGAATTAAAAATAAAGTGGTATAAATAAAAACAGCCCAAAATCAGTCACCACCGAAATTGAGCCGCC
>NZ_JAGJEI010000040.1 GCF_018100985.1 Pseudoalteromonas sp. MMG007
ATGGCAAAAGAAAAGTTTGAACGCGTAAAACCGCACGTAAACGTTGGTACAATCGGCCACGTTGACCACGGTAAAACTACACTAACTGCAGCAATCACTAACGTACTTGCAAAAGTATACGGCGGTGTTGCTAAAGATTTCGCATCAATCGATAACGCTCCAGAAGAGCGCGAGCGTGGTATCACAATCTCAACTTCTCACGTTGAGTACGATACGCCAACTCGTCACTACGCACACGTAGATTGTCCTGGTCACGCCGATTATGTTAAAAACATGATCACTGGTGCTGCTCAAATGGACGGCGCTATCTTAGTAGTAGCTGCGACTGACGGCCCAATGCCACAAACGCGTGAGCACATCCTACTTTCTCGCCAAGTTGGCGTACCTTACATCATCGTATTCATGAACAAATGTGACATGGTTGATGACGAAGAGCTACTTGAGCTAGTAGAAATGGAAGTTCGTGAACTTCTTTCTGAGTACGACTTCCCTGGTGATGATTTACCACTAATTCAAGGTTCTGCACTTAAAGCACTTGAAGGCGAAGAGCAATGGGAAGCTAAAATCGTAGAGCTTGCAGAAGCACTAGATTCTTACATTCCAGAGCCAGAGCGTGACATCGATAAGCCATTCATCATGCCTATCGAAGATGTTTTCTCAATTCAAGGTCGTGGTACAGTTGTAACTGGCCGTGTTGAAGCGGGTATCATCAACGTGAATGACGAAGTTGAAATCGTTGGTATCAAAGAGACTACTAAGTCTACTTGTACTGGTGTTGAAATGTTCCGTAAGCTTCTTGACGAAGGTCGTGCTGGTGAGAACATTGGTGCACTTCTACGTGGTACTAAGCGTGAAGACGTTGAACGTGGTCAAGTACTAGCTAAGCCTGGTTCAATCAAGCCACACACTACATTCACTTCAGAAGTATACGTACTTTCTAAAGATGAAGGTGGTCGTCATACTCCATTCTTCAAAGGTTACCGCCCACAGTTCTACTTCCGTACAACTGACGTAACAGGTGACGTACAGTTACCAGATGGCGTAGAAATGGTAATGCCTGGTGATAACGTTAAGATGACAGTAACTCTAATCGCGCCAATCGCGATGGATGAAGGTCTTCGTTTCGCTATCCGTGAAGGTGGCCGTACTGTAGGTGCTGGTGTTGTAGCAACTATCGTAGAGTAATAGTTAACTTTTAAGTTAATTA
>NZ_JAGJEI010000041.1 GCF_018100985.1 Pseudoalteromonas sp. MMG007
TACTACCAGGCTCACCGGCCTTATAATACGGATTCGCCACAAAGCGGGATGCTGTCATATCTGGTTTATTCAGATAACCTCGAGCTAGCCCTACACCACCAATATACAACTCTCCTGGGACTCTCGGTGGGCATAGCGCCCCACTGCCACTGAGAACCAATAACTGAGTTTGTTTTACTGCCCGACCAATACTACCTACAACACTCGGAGAGACCTCCCCTAAAGTGGCATTTACCGTATACTCTGTCGGGCCATATGCATTCATCAAACGTGGGTGGCTATCTGTACGCGCAAACCACTGTTGCACAGCATGCTCACTGATCTTGTCCCCACCCACACTGATATGCCTAACACAATCAGCAACTGCTGCACTATCTCGTACCAACTCCTGCCAGAAAGCAGGCGGCAGATTTAACACACTCACCCTACTGGCTTCACACGATGACCAAAAATCTTGTGCCGATGACAACCAATCATCATTTCGCAACACCAACCCACAACCATTACACAAAGCACCAAATATCTCTTCTACGGACATGTCGAAACTCATAGGTGCAAACTGTAAAATTCGGTCGCTGCCCGTCAGCTCATAAACCTCTTTGAGAGTCGATACCAGATTCACCACACCATCGTGCGAAACCATAACCCCCTTAGGTTGACCCGTAGTGCCCGATGTATAAATCACATACGCAAGATGTTCACCGTTCAGCCCTGCTATCTCCGGTGCCTCCTCTGACGTTGAGCTAAACACATCAGGCTCATCCAGTAACAGACAATTCGTATTTGCGTTAGATAACAACATAGACACAGAAGCAGTGCTCAGTACCACTCTAACACCACTGTCCTGTATCATATAATCCAGACGTTCCTGTGGATAATCCGGTGATAATGGCACATAGCCACCGCCCGCTTTTAATATTCCCAAAATGCCCACTAACATCTGAGGGCTACGCTCCACACACAAACCAACTAAAACATCCGGACCTACGCCGTACTCTGTACGCAACACATTTGCAACTTGATTCGCACGACGATTCAACTCTCCATAACTCAAAAATTCACCATCACACACAACCGCTATCGCTTCTGGGTCAGCTTCTGCATGTTGCGTAAATAATGTGTGAATAGTTA
>NZ_JAGJEI010000042.1 GCF_018100985.1 Pseudoalteromonas sp. MMG007
TAACACCACCACATTAAGTGAAACCGCAACGCTTGATACGAATGCGCCCAGTATTAATATCAACGCATTAATGGATACAAATGATACAACGCCTAATGTAAGTGGTACTAGCAGTGCGGTTAATGGCACAACCGTAAGTTTAAGCTTTACAGACAGTGCGAATAACACCACCACCGTAACAACAACGGTTACAGACGGTGTATGGAGTATAGAAGCGCCTGTTGATTTAGCTGAAGGCAACTATGAGGTTACGGCGAGTGTTACTGATGGAAGCGGTAATACAAGCACAGCAGTAGAAAATGGCGTCATTGATACTACGATTCCTAATATAGCAGTAAGTGATCTAGATGTTTCGAATGACACCACTCCAACGATCACTGGTACCGCGAACGCACCGCAAGGTAGCACTGTGACAGTTGAAATCACCGACAGCAATAACGTTACTCATACGGTTACAACTACGCTCGGGGCTAATGGCACCTGGAGTGTGGCCGCCTCACAAGTACTTGCTGAAGGCAGTTATACAGTAAGTGCAAGCGTAAGCGATACGGCGGGTAATGCCGCGACGGCCACCGGCGCAGGAGAAGTAGATACTGTTGCACCGACACTTGAGTTAACCAGCCCAGGTTCAAGTAACGACGTAGCCCCAACGTTAAGCGGTACCAGTGATGCCCCTGAGGGCACAGTGATCAGCTTTACCGTAACGGATGATTTAGGGGCCGAGCAAACGTTCACCACCACAGTGGATGCTGATGGCAACTTCTCAGTAGAAATACCGACTGCATTAGCTGAAGGCCCTTACAGCATCGAAGCAAGTATTAGCGATGTCGCAGGTAACAGCAATGATATTACCGGTAGCGGTAACATCGATACCACCGCACCAAGTGTGAGCGTGGATGCACCAGCACTCACCAACGACAGTACCCCAACAGTGACAGGCAGCAGTGATGCGCCTAACAGCACCATCACCGTCACCTTTACGGATGCGGCCAATGCAGTTCAAACCATTGATGTGCAAACGGATGTTAATGGTGACTGGAGTGCTACTCCAACAACTGAGTTAGCTGAAGGCAACTACAGTGTTAGCGCCAGCATTACCGATGCAGCAGGCAATACCGGCACGGGCACAGA
>NZ_JAGJEI010000043.1 GCF_018100985.1 Pseudoalteromonas sp. MMG007
TTAAAGAAGTTATCCGTAACGCCAACCTGTTCAATGCCCAGCACCTCTTGCCAGATAGTGCACAATACTCGCTCAGTGTCCGTTCTTGGTGCAACATACTCATGTTGACCAGCCCCCATACTCGGCGTCGGTAGCTCTCTCACATTAACTTTCCCCCCCGCTGTGAGCGGAAATGACGACATCATTTCAAAAGCCGCTGGCATCATGTAGTCCGGTAGACTCTCTTCTATCAAATATTCCAAACCATCACTGTCTTCTGTCGTCAATAGCTCGCTTACAATATACGCGACCAATTGTTGCTCACCCATCGCGCCAGTAAAACTACACACCAACACATCACTTACATCTGGATGCTGCAACAACACTCGCTCTATCTCGTCTGGCTCGACACGGTATCCGCGTATCTTTAATTGACGATCCTTACGACCTATAAATTCAAGCTGACCTTCTGAGCGCCAGCGTACCATGTCTCCAGTGCAATACAGACGCTGCCCAGCTTCATATGGAGAATCAACAAATTTCTCTGCCGTTAATTCATCACGATTTAGGTAACCCCGAGCTACACCAGCACCACCTATATACAGCTCTCCGACCGTACCAATCGGACACTCTACCAAGGCATCGGAAAGTACATACAATTTTGTATTCGCCGTGCCTCGCCCTATATGTAATACATCATCGATAACGCCATAACTACTGTTTACCGTCGCTTCTGTGGGACCATAAGCATTGATCCAGCGAACATCACGAGTATCACTGTATTGCGAAACCCTAGTAAATAACTCTTCACTTATCTGATCTCCACTCAGGATAAGATTCACCGCAAGTTCGCTTTGTGCCAACGGCTCTAGTACCGCCTGCATCAATAACGGCGTGGTGTTCAATACTTCAATCTCATACATGCCTAACAAAGAAACAATGGCCGACGGATCTTTACTCTGTTCGTCGGAGGCAAGCACTACAGTGCGACCATGACAAAGACTCATCACTCCTTTAAGAGACGCATCAAAAACATAATTAGTCAGCCACAACCAAGGAGAATACGCCGACACCTCTAAATCAGACAACTGAGCTTCTAGCTCTACACCAAAAGACACCACCGAACG
>NZ_JAGJEI010000044.1 GCF_018100985.1 Pseudoalteromonas sp. MMG007
GTTGGGTGGGCACTCATTATCTGTTATGAAAATTACCGCCCAAATACACGAAAAATTTTCAATCGAAATGAACGCAAAACAGATTTTCTTCATTCAGTCCGTTGAAGATCTGGCTCAGTTTATCGATGAACAGGTGGTTGTAAGCCACAACTTGAAAAAAGTATTGGAATTAGAGGCTGTTTCGTCAGCTTCTGAAGAGATGGAGTGGTAAGTGAAAGAAATAATACAAAACTTAAATCAAAAAGGGATTTATTTATTTTTGGATGATGGCAAATTAAAGTCTAAAGCATCTACTGGAGCGATCACGAAAGAGATTGCTTATTTGATTAAAACTAATAAAGAACAGTTGATTTCCTATTTAGACACTCAAACACATCACTCCGGCAGAGGGAATGTACGTGCCATTTCTGTTAAAGAGCGTAGTCGTCAATTATCTTTTGCTCAACAGCGTATTTGGTTAGTTGATCAAATTGAAGAGAATAGCACTCATTACAATATGCCTAGCGCATTTCGTCTTGAGGGTGAGTTAGACCAAGAAGCTCTAAAGCAAGCGCTGGACACAATTGTTGAGCGCCATGAAAGTTTACGAACATGTTTTACCACTGATGATTCAGGTGATGCGATTCAGGTGTTCCGTGAGGTATCGTCGTTTCCATTATTTTATCATGATATCAGTGGTTTGAGTGAAATCCAGCAGCAGGTGATAATTGACCAAGCTAATGAAGAAGAAGGTAGTTTGCCTTTCGATTTGACTCGAGACTTGATGATCCGAGCACGACTATACAAACTGGCGGAGTATAGCCATGTAATGCTGGTGACTTTACATCATATTGCCTCAGATGGCTGGTCTATGGGGATTTTGGTTAAAGAGTTTAGTATGCTTTATACTGCTTATAAGTCAGGTCAAAGTAACCCGTTGCCGCCACTTTCTGTTCAATACGCAGATTATGCTCATTGGCAGAGAAACTGGTTGCAGGGTGAGGTGTTGAATAATCAATTAGGGTACTGGAAAGAGCAACTAGCAGATCTACCAACTA
>NZ_JAGJEI010000045.1 GCF_018100985.1 Pseudoalteromonas sp. MMG007
CCGGCGCTATCGCTCACGCTGGCTTCAATAGTGAGCTCTCCATCAGCTAATGCAGTTGGTACATCTGCTGACCAACTGCCGTCGGCTTGTACTGTCGCGGTGAACGTTTCGGTTGTGGTGCCATCGCTCACACTGATGTTTATCACTGTGCCTGCTGGCGCATTGCTGCTTCCACTGATTGTTGGCGTGCTGTCGTTGGTCGCGCCCACGGTATCCAGTGTCAATGTCGGCGCAAGGGTATCAAGCGTGCCTGATTGAACGGCGCCGCCAGTGTTCCCTGCCGCATCGGTAATGCTGGCTTGTACACTGTAGCCCCCATCTGGTAATTCAGGGCTAGTCGCTTGCCATTCACCGTTTGCATCAACGGTAGCGGTGATTGGATACTCATCACCATTACTGTCGGTAATAACAATGTTTACAACGGTGCCTTCTGGCTCTGTTGAGGTGCCACTAACAACTGGCGTGCTGTCGTTGCCAAGGCCCAGTGCATCCACGCTCACAACTGGGGTGATGGTGTCCACATTACCACTGCTGTTTGCTGTGCTCTCATTGCCTGCAGCATCCGTAATACTGGCGCTTACAGTAAAGTCACCTTGTGCAAGCGCACTGGGGATTTCAATATCCCAGTGACCATCACTTTCAACGGTGGTGGTGATGGTTTGCACGGCGCCGTCGCTGTCGGTCACGGTGAGTGTGACCGTGCCACCAATTTCGTTACTGGTGCCTTGTAATGTCGGTGTTAGGTCGTTTACATCGCCTACATCTTGAATGGTTAAAGTTGGCGCTTGCGTGTC
>NZ_JAGJEI010000046.1 GCF_018100985.1 Pseudoalteromonas sp. MMG007
ACGGTAAAGTTAATAACGGTGCCTTCAACGGCATCACTTGTGCCACTTAATGTTGGGGTGACGTCGTTACTTGAACCTGGGCTGGTTAACTCAAGTGTCGGTGCAATGGTATCTATTTCACCAGTGCCTGTAGCGGTGGTGTTGTTACCTGCCACATCTTCAACACTCGCACTAATAGTGTATGCACCTTCTGCAAGTGCTACCGGTACAGGGATTGACCACGTACCATTAGCAAGTACGGTGGCACTCATTGTTTGCGCTACGCCGTTGCTGTCGGTGACAACAATAGTGACTTCACTTCCCTGCGGTGCATCGCTTGTGCCTGCAATCGTTGGCGTGGTGTCGTTGCCCACACCGTTGTCGGCAATAACAAGGCTCGGGCCAGTAAGGTCTATCTGACCTGTCTCAGTGGCACTGCCTATATTCCCTAGGCCATCATCTACCTCGGCGGTGACCGTGTATTCACCTTGCGCTAAATCAGCTGGGGCATCGACGCTCCATACGCCACCGGTGACGGTCGTATCAACAGTCGTAATATTTCCTGCACTGTCTTCAAACGTTAAGCTGATGGTAGTGCCATCGACTGCATCGCTTGTACCATTAATGGTTGGCGTGGTGTCGTTGGTATCAACCAAGGCATTAATACTAATGCTTGGTGCATTCGTATCAAGCGTCGCGGTTTCACTTAATGTGGTGGTGTTG
>NZ_JAGJEI010000047.1 GCF_018100985.1 Pseudoalteromonas sp. MMG007
CGTTCGGTGGTGTCGTTGGTGATGAATAACCACTTTGTTCCACTGTCGGCTGATACAGTGATGTTACAGGGGGCCACGGTGTCATTTGATGCGGCCACGTTTGAACTGTGGGGCGCGTTATTGCATGGAGGACGCCTTGTTATTCCTGCGTTTTCAGTGGTGGATATCAAGACGTTAGGTGATTTTATCTCGCGGCATAGTGTGAACACTGTGTGGATGACGGCAGGGTTATTTGATCAATTTGCTGTGCAATACAATGATGACTTAACGTCGCTACGTTATTTATTAGTAGGGGGCGATAAAGTTAGCCCACACACTGTACGGCGTTTTCAGTCAAAATATTCGCAGACGAGTCTGATAAACGGTTATGGACCTACAGAGAACACAACGTTTAGTACCACGTACCATATAGGAAGTGCAGATGCTAACTGCCTGTCGGTTCCTATAGGTAAGCCGTTATCGAATCGTCGCGTGTATGTATTAAACCGCGAGCAGGGTTTTAGTCCTGTGGGGGCGATTGGTGAATTGTATGTGGGAGGTTCGGGTCTGGCTCGGGGTTATCTGAATCGTGATGAGTTAACGGCAGAGAAGTTTATCACGGCATCATTTAATGATG
>NZ_JAGJEI010000048.1 GCF_018100985.1 Pseudoalteromonas sp. MMG007
CAGTGGCGAAGTGGATATTACTCCACCGGCGCTTGCCTTTACGCCGACCTTTGAACTTGGTTTATTGGTTACTTTAAGTGGTACGTCTGACTTGCCAGCAGGCAGTGAAATTACCATTACCGAGCAGCTTGTTAACGGGGGAATTGGTGCAACATACACCACCACAACAGATGCCGATGGCAACTGGTCATTAGTGGGTCTGGATGTATCGTTACTTGATGTTGGCTCAGTGATCGCCACAGCCACGGATGCAGCCGGTAACACGCGAACAATTAGCTCAGACGACTTTGATAACACACCACCCACGCTTACTGTTGAGGTTGACGCACAAAGCGATAGCAATACCCCAGTTATTAGCGGCACGAGCGATGCGGGCGAAGGCGCGCAAGTTACTATTGTGGTGACCGACAGCGATGGCAACCCACAAACCATCACAGCGCTTGTGGATGCAAATGGCGATTGGAGTGCGACACCAAGTACACCGCTAAGCGAAGGCGAAAGCACGATTGAAGTGAGTGTACGCGATAGCGTAGGCAACGAAACCACTGTGAGTGATACCACCACTATC
>NZ_JAGJEI010000049.1 GCF_018100985.1 Pseudoalteromonas sp. MMG007
AATCTGATCCCAGCATCGTGCACTCGTCTGACCCCAGATATGCTACCTTTAGTGTCACTGAGTGAGACTGAGCTTGCAGATATAAGTGATCGTATTCCAGGAGGGGCTGCTAATATTCAGGATATTTATCCTCTTGCTCCGCTGCAAGAAGGTGTGGTCTTCCATCATAGTCTCAGTGATGAAGTGGACCCGTATGTTACGCCAGCATTATTCCGTATTGGTGATGAGCAGACACTGAACTCTTTTTGTGAGAGTTTGCAGTTTATTATTGACCGTCACGATGTGTTGCGCACAGCGATTCTATGGCGTCAACGAGAGAAGCCGTTGCAGGTGGTGTTGCGTGAAGCGCGTTTGCCGGTTACTTGGTTGCCGGTACAGCAGGGGGATGATGTACTGGCGAAGATGCAGGGGTTATGTGCACCGGAAGTGCAGTGGATGGAGCTAGAGAAGGCGCCACTGATGCAACTGACGGTGGCGGCTGAAGCCGATGGTGGTTATCTGGTATTACTGCAGCACCACCATGTGGTGATAGATCATGTTGGCCTTGAAGTGGTGCAGCAGGAGTT
>NZ_JAGJEI010000005.1 GCF_018100985.1 Pseudoalteromonas sp. MMG007
CCAAGCAGAGGCTTATTTTGCGTTTTGGAGCGAAGCGACAGCAAAATAAGTCCTGCTGCCTTGGTTTGTTAGGCATTTTTGATTCAAAGCCCATAGAAGCCTTTAACCGCATTTTTTATTACGTCAGTTGCCACTGAAATACCCACCTTCCAAGTACCATCTTCTGCTTTCTTAAGATTACTAAGAAGCCATTGCTTAGCTTTACTACCTAGTGGCTCATCTTTTGACTCTGGTGATTCAGCCTTAACAATTTCGGACAATTCTTTAGCCGATTCTTGTGATATACCTGATTCTTCGAGTGTTTTTTCAAATGTTTCAGAGTTACCCTGAATAGCTTTTACTTCAATATGAGCGCTATCCCCTGAATTAGAAATTTCAGTATAATTTCCATAAATAGTTTGATTGATAATTTTAGACACTTCACCCTCATCAATATTCTCCATACCTTCCGGCACCAATACAATTTCAGCAGCAGCTGGTACAGATTTTTCTAACTCAATAGTTAATTCCAGCGCTCTACTTTTTACTTCGTTTTGAATTTGAACCAATGAACTTCTAGAAATTGATCCTCGGATATCATTACATGCATAGTCTTCATATATCTTACCTTGCAATAGTAATATTAAATTAGAGCAATCTAACCCAAGTGATCCAGGTTCTTGGGCGCTCTTAACTAAATCATCAATTGCTGCAATGCCTTGCCTGACTCTATGATTACTCCAATGTTCACCTGCATGTTGCTCTACAAGTGCAGTTGGGATAGGTGCATTATTAATTCCTGAACCAAAAGCACCACTAAAGGTACCTTTAAAGGACACACCTATAACTCTGTAATCTGGCAAATCGACATCGTTTGGATAGCCTGACATTTCATGTTTTACCCAATCACTCAGAATATCACTACCTAACCTTGCCGCGAGTAATCGTAGCTTTAATAGAACACCACCTAAGTTTGGTTCATCAGATATGAGTGATGCTTGAATTTCTCTCAAAAGGCTCAATATTTCCTCCTAGATGCCTAACGCCCTGTTAACAGGCACAAAATAGTTGGTTAAAATTAGCGACGAAGGAGCAAAACCAACTGTTTTTTGTCCTTGTTGAACAGCTTGTTATGACAACAGTTGCATATATGGAAATTTAGCGTGTGAAGATCCTGTTCTTTGATTGATTTTAAAGAACGGCTGTACTCCATGAATTTTATCTACGTCAGCGTTTTTCGGTTCTTTATGAGGGAATTTCACGACAAAAGATAACTTATCCTTTGAAATCAACCCTGTAGGTTTACTGTACTCGTTGGGTAGTATACTGTTGCCAACATTAATTTGGCTATTAAAAAAATCAAGAATAGGCTGAAAATTGACTCTTTCAGGTTTACTTCCTTTAAAGAATATACGATTCAAATGAAATATACACAAAGATACAAAACCTAATGAATAGCGTAAGAAAAAATCATATGATATCGCTGTACTCGCCCCGAGATATTCTTCATGAATTTTGGGGCATGGCCCTTGTAAGTCATTTTTACCAATTATGTTTGAAAAATAAAACCCCTCAACTTGACGCCCTTTATGATCAGTAACAGTTAAGTAACAAATGGTATGAGTGTCATGCTTTATTACATTAGCCATATCACGTATCATTTTATGTGATTTACTTGTGCTGTCCTTAAACTGCGTATAGAATTTAGAAGTGTTATCTTTTAACCATATATCAGCATTTCTATTATCTATTTCAGAAGGCTCTGTAAGCCCTTTCATAACAAGGAGTAGGCGATCATAAAAAGAGTCAAGCTCACATATATAGTTACATATAGCCTTCTCTTTAAATTCATCTAAAGCATGACTTTTTTTCCTTTCAATAAATTGACCTAAAGCGACATTCAGTTTTTCTATCGACATTTTAAATGTATCAGCAGGATGCCTAATCTTATGTTGTTCATGATAAGTACTTTTAATTTCCAAAAGGTTATTATATAGCTTTAAACCAGATTTCTGTGAAACTCGAAGCTCCATACTTTCCCCATGTTGTCATAACAACTTTATCAGAGGACACTTTCCTCTTTTTATGAGCAATGTATGTCCTCTTAATTATTTTTAATATTAATAACAAATCCTGTAACACATTGCCAGCTTTAAACTTTAAGTCAGGCTGTTCTTTTATTAAAATGTAAAAAAGAGGAAAATGTCCTCATTTCTTGACTTAGGAGGAAAAACGTCAATACTGTATATAATTACAGTTAATTGAGATTTAAAATGAAAACTAAATCCCCTTTTCTTAATAGTATTATCAACTATATGTATAGCCATCACTACGCTAAAAAATCTATTGAAACTTATGTATTTTGGATTACTGCCTATATCCATTTTCATAATAAGCGGCACCCTACCAGTATGGGCAATAATGAAGTTGAAATATTTTTAAATCACTTAACAGTCACTAAAAAAGTGGCAGCGAGAACACAAGCAACCGCTTTAAATGCACTTGCTTTTTTATATAAACATATTATAAAGAATGAGCTCTCATTAGATTTAAATTTCGTTAAAAGTAACCGCCAACAGAAACTTCCTGTCGTACTTACACAAACTGAGGTATCGCTATTTTTTAGAAATATAAATAAACGACATTATTTGATAGCAAGCCTGCTATATGGAAGTGGTTTACGGCTGATGGAAGCAGTAAAAATAAGAGTTCAAGATATTGACTTCGACTATAAAAACATACGCATTTGGAACGGTAAGGGTAATAAAGCTACGCACTTGCTGCAAAGCGGCGCTGATATACGCACAGTACAAACTTAGTTAGACTACAGTGACATACGTACTATGCACATAATTCCCGCTGTATTGAATTAGTGAACAATTATAGCGATAGATAAATAGCTCAGTAACAAGGCAAATACTTAGTTATATAGTTTATCTATATGAGAAGTTTTTAACGCAGTTAATGAGTTATTTAGAACGCTAAAATGTTCAACGTTTTAATTCAGCGGGTATCCTACCCATGTACTACAACAAGGTGCTAACGGGGTTGTTAGCCCTTTTTCAAGATTATAAACCTCCCCTATTGAAAACAAAAAAGCACAACTCGTTTGAGCTGTGCTTCCAATAATTAAATGAGAGCTGACAAATTACAAACGAATACCGCCGTCTATTTCAACCACGCGGCCGGTAAAAAAGTCGTTTTCAATTATGTATTGTGCAGTATGGGCAATTTCGTCGCTTTCGCCTAAGCGCCCTACGGGCGTTACAGCGAGCATACGTTGTTTGGCTTCGGGTTTCATGGCATCGGTCATGGCGGTGCTTATTACACCTGGTGCAATAGCGCCTACGCGTATACCAAAGCGGCCAAGCTCTTTAGCCCATGTGGTGGTAAGTGCCACTACGCCAGCTTTTGATGCTGCGTAGTTTGTTTGGCCTATGTTACCTGCGCGCGCGACGCTCGACATATTAACGATTACGCCGCCTTTGCCTGATTCAATCATTTGGCTTGCAGCTTCTCGCCCTGCTAAAAATACGCCTGTCAGGTTTACATCAATTACTGATTGAAATTGCTCTAGGGACATTTTTTTTACCACTTTGCCGTCTTTAGCTTTAATAAACATGCCGTCGCGTAAAATACCGGCGTTGTTTATAAGCACACCAATGTGGCCAAAATCACTATTAATGGTATTAAATACGTTTTCTACTTCGCTCTCAACAGTTACGTTTGCGGCATAACCTTCAATGTTGCCTGTGACACCTTCAAGCTGTGTGAGTTGCTCGCATGCTGTATTAAGAAGCTCTTGCGCCATATCTATTAAAGCAATGTTAGCGCCCATAAGGGCAAACTTTTGCGCCATTGCAAAGCCTAAGCCTTGTGCGCCACCGGTTATAACTACCATGTTATTTTTAATTTCCACGCCTTGCTCCTACTTAGAAAACAGTTTAAAAATGGCACTAAAATCATCACTGCCTGAACCTTGGTGCTGCAGCATAGTGTATAAGTTTTTAGCCATTGACCCCATTGGGGTTGATGAATTACTTTGCTGCGCGGCTTCCATGGCAAGGCCTAAATCTTTAGCCATTAAATCGACCATAAAGCCCGGTTTATAATCGTTACTTGCAGGGGCTGTATCCATTACACCTGGGCATGGGTTATAAAGTTCTAGCGTCCAGTTACGGCCAGAACTTGCGGTCATTATGTCGCTAAGTACTTTAGGGTCTAAGCCATTATTAATACCCATTTGCAGTGCTTCGCTGGTACCTGCCATTAAAATGCTAAGTAGCATGTTGTTACATATTTTGGCAACTTGCCCTGCGCCAATATCGCCTGCATGAAATATGTTTTTACCCATATCACTGAGTATTGGCTGTGCTGTATTAAACGCAGCTTCACTACCACCAACTATAAACGTAAGCGTGCCAGCCGCTGCGCCTGCAACGCCGCCCGATACTGGTGCATCTACAAAGCTAATGCCCTGCACGCCAAGTGCGCTACCAACTACTCGGGCTGATTCTGCATCTATTGTTGAGCAATCAATAACTAGGGTGTTTTTGCTCAGCACATTAATCAAGCCGCTGTCGTCGTTATTACCTAAGTAAAGCGATTTAACATGTTTGCCTGCTGGTAACATACTAATAAGTATATCGGCATTGGTTGCACATGCTTTTGCATTTTCAGCTGCGTGTGCACCTTTGCTTACAAGTTCATTTAAGACCGACTGGTTTAAATCGAATGCCGTAACACTGTGGCCGGCTTTAATTAAGTTAGCCGCCATAGGGCCGCCCATATTACCTAAGCCGATAAAACCAATATTGAGTTTAGTCATCGTCTTTCCTTTATGTGTGTGATGGCGTGTGTAAGCCATTGAGTGGGTGATTTTCGCCAAAGCGATTAG
This sequence comes from Pseudoalteromonas sp. MMG007, assembly GCF_018100985.1. Lineage (GTDB taxonomy): Bacteria > Pseudomonadota > Gammaproteobacteria > Enterobacterales > Alteromonadaceae > Pseudoalteromonas. The sequence goes on from NZ_JAGJEI010000005.1 coordinate 4,877, forward strand.
CAAAAAAGCTCTCTATTATTGTTTGTGGTACATCGCTCAGTGTTTTGTATTGCCAATTTGGCGCGCCGTCTTTATCTATTAATAGCGCCCTTACGCCTTCTTGAAATTCACCAACTTCGCCAGCGCGTACTGACATACCCAGCTCCATTTTAAAACACGCTAATAAGCTTTTGCCTTTACTGGCTTTTAATTGCTCACTAACCAGTGCACAACTTAGTGGGCAGCCATGCTTGAGTGACTTTTGGGCGCGTTGCAGCCATTTATCGTCAGTAGTTAGGCCTAAAATATAATCAACTTGTTCTTGTAGCGTATTAAATTCAGCTAATTTTTGAATGGTTGCTAAATTAGCTTTAATATTACCTTTGGGCATTCGCGCAGATTGGTTATCTAAATCGGTTAATAATTTTGTTAAACGCTCATGATTTAAGCTTGCAGTTTTGCCCCACTTAGCAGCTAAAATTTGCGCTAGCATGGCATCGTACTTTGTGCTGTCGATAAAGTGATCGGCAAGCGATACAAAGCGTGCATCTTCACAATTAATAGAAGCCGACGTTAGCCCTAAAAATAGCCCTACACTGTGTGGCATTTTATGTAAAAAGTAACTGCCGCCTACATCTGGGTATAAGCCTATGGTTTGCTCTGGCATGGCAATACGCGATGTTTCGGTTACTACGCGGTGGCTAGCACCTGCCATTAGACCTAAACCGCCACCCATTACTATGCCGTTACCCCAAACTAGAAATGGTTTATCAAAGGTATGAATAAGGTAATCAAGCTGGTACTCAAGGGTAAAAAACTCTTCAACTAGGCTTGTGGGTTTACCTTGCGCCATTGCATGATGCAGGATTACTACATCACCACCGGCGCAAAAGGCTTTATCCCCTGCGCCTTTTAACAATACCATTGCAACTGCATCATCGCTTTGCCAAGCGCGCAGATGCGGCTCTAGTAATTTGATCATGTCAAAATTAAGTGCGTTTAATGATTTTGGTACGTTGAGTGTAATAACCCCAATTAAGCTGCCGTTTGCTGCACTTGCCGTTTCAAATAGCACGGGGTCGCCTGCATTATTTAATAACGTTAAATTACTCATTAGCCATTTACCCAATTTGCGCGGCGTTTTTCTAAAAAGGCATTAACGCCCTCTTGTTGATCTTGTGTATCAAACAAACCAACAAACAATTCACGTTCAAGTGGTAATATACTTGCCATTGGTTGGTGTCGCCCTTTTTGAATTAGTGTTTTACATACAGCTACCGAGCTTGGGCTTTGCTCGCTTACTTGGTTGGCAAGTGTTAACGCCGCAGCAAAGCTTTCACCTTGTGGTACTACTTCTTCTACTAAGCCAATTTGCAGGGCTTTATCAGCTTTTAAGCGCTCGCCGCATAAAATCATGCGCTTTGCCCAGCCTTCACCTACAAGCCATGCTAAATTTTGCGTGCCACCCGCGCATGGTAATAAGCCCACTTTTGCCTCTGGCAGTGCCATTTGTGCTTGCTCTTCTGCTATGCGTATATCACATGCAAGCGCCACTTCTAGCCCGCCACCCATGGCATAACCATTAATGGCCGCAACCGACACCCCTGTAAAATTAGTTAGTGCTTCAAATGCTTCACCAAATACACGCGACATATCAGCGGCAACGCCTTTATCGCCACTGGCAAATACGTTTAAATCGGCACCGGCGCTAAAAAACTTCTCGCCTTCGCCGGTAAGTACTAAGGCATATATATTTTTGTTGTTATTAAGCTCGTTAACTTTGTTTTTTAAATCTATTAAGGTGTCTTTTGTCCAGGTATTAGCTGGCGGGTTAGACATAGTTAAAATTGCAACATGGCCTTCGGTTGTTAGCTCAATACTCGGATTAGATTTAGACTCTGACATAACTTGCTCCTTATAAAACGTCGCTTGCAGATTCAGCTAAAATACGGCGCGCTATAATTACGCGCATAATTTCGTTTGTGCCTTCTAAAATTTGATGAACGCGCACATCACGTACATGGCGCTCAAGCGGGTATTCTTTTATGTAACCGTAACCACCATGAATTTGCAGTGCCTCGTTACACACGGTAAAGCCAACATCGGTCGCAAAACGTTTAGCCATGGCGCAGTAAGTCGTTTTTTCGCAATCACCGGTATCAAGTTTAAATGCCGCAAGCCTTACCATTTGGCGCGCAGCGACAAGTTCGGTATTCATATCTGCAATTTTAAATTGCAAAGCCTGAAACGCAGCCAGTGGCTTACCAAATTGAGTGCGCTCTTTTAAGTACTCTTTTGCCGTGTTTAGCGCGGCTTGTGCTGTACCAATTGAGCACGTTGCAATATTTATGCGCCCGCCATCTAAGCCTTGCATTGCAAATTTAAAGCCTTCACCTTCTCTACCTAATAAGTTGTGCGCAGGTATACGCACATCTTCAAAACTAATTAAGCGTGTTGGTTGTGCGTTCCAACCCATTTTTTCTTCTGCTTTGCCGTACTCAACACCTTTAGCATCGGCCGGGACTACAAATGCCGAAATACCCGCAGCGCCTTCGCCACCGGTACGTGCCATTACCACTAATACTTCAGTTTCGCCCGCGCCCGATATAAACATTTTTGAGCCGTTAATAACGTACTCATTACCCTCAAGTACGGCTTTTGTTTTTAGTGATGCCGCATCTGAGCCCGAGCCTGGCTCTGTTAAACAATAAGAGGCAAGTAGTTCCCCCATTACTAATTGTTCTACGTATGTGTCTTTAACTGCGTCGGTTCCAAAACTTGCCACCATCCAGGTCGCCATATTATGTATGGTTAACATGGCCGTTGTAGCAGTACAACCCATAGCAAGCTGCTCAAATATAATGCTTGAATCTAAACGTGATAAACCAAGGCCGCCGGCTTCTTCTGGCGTGTATAAACCGCAAAAGCCAAGCTCACCCGCTGCTTTAATTGTATCTTTAGGAAAAATATGCTCGCGATCCCACTTTGCTGCATGTGGGGCAAGCTCTGATTCGGCAAATTGGCGTGCTGTTTCTACAAAGGCGTGTTGATCTTCTGATAAGTTAAAGTCCATGGTAGACCTCTTTAATTGTGTGTTGTTAGTGTGCCCTATTGGGATAGGTGTGAAGAGCGGCAAAGGCTGATGTGTGTGTTCTAGTTGCTTGTCAGCGAGTTTAGCCTTTGCGCTCTTCTTTATTATTATTTTTGAGTGTGTTTATTTTAAATTAATGCTCATGTTTGGACCTGAAGCAATGTCGTCTTCAAACCAACGTGAGGTAATGGTTTTAGTTTCTGTGTAAAAACGTATACCTTGCTTACCGTAGGTGTGCGTATCGCCGTAAAACGAGCCTTTCCAACCTGTAAACGAGAAAAACGGCAGCGGCACCGGAATAGGTACATTAATACCCACTTGCCCGACTTCTATTTCGTGTTGGAATTTACGAGCAACAGCACCGCTTGAGGTAAATAGTGATGTACCGTTACCGTATGGGCTGTCGTTAATAAGGGCAATTGCCTCATCTAGCGTATCTACAAACATACAGGCAAGCACAGGACCAAAAATTTCTTCTTTGTATAAATCCATCTCTTTTGTAACGTCGGTAAATAGCGTTGGGCCAACCCAGTTACCTTGCTCATAGCCTTTTACTGTAAAGTTTGAGCCGTCTATTAAACAAGTGGCGCCTTGCTCTTTACCGCTTGCTATAAGCGATAAAATACGCTCTTTTGCGGCTTTTGATGTTTGTGGGCCGTAGGCTGCGTCTTTATCATCCCACACGCCTGGGCGTACGTTTTCAAAGCCTGCTTTTATTTCATCTACCCACTCACTTGCTTGGCCTACAAACACAGCAACCGAAATACCCATACAGCGCTGGCCTGCGGCACCAACCGATGCGCCAACAAGGTTATTTACAACATGCGATTTACTCGCATCTGGCATAATAACCATGTGGTTTTTAGCACCTACACACGCTTGCACGCGTTTAAGGTTTTGTGTGCCTTTAGAATAAATATACGCACCTACGCCACACGAACCTACAAACGAAATTGCACGTACTGCTTTATCTTCTAGTAGGCGGTCTACTTGTGGTTTTGTACCGTGTACAACTTGTAAAACACCTTTTGGGGCGCCAGCTTCAATAAATAGCTCAGCTAAGCGCATAGGTGTAAGTGGGTCTTGCTCAGACGGTTTTAAAATAAAGGTGTTACCACATACAATAGCCAGCGGAAACATCCAAAGTGGGATCATCGCCGGAAAGTTAAACGGAGTAACGCCTGCACAAACGCCAAGGGGCTGCATGTAAGAGTAAGTATCTATTTTACGGGCAACGTTTTCCATTGTTTCGCCCATCATTAATGACGGTGCATTTGCAGCTTGTTCTACTACTTCAATACCGCGCCACACATCGCCTTTTGCGTCTTCAAACGTTTTACCTAGTTCGTGGCAAATAATGGTTGCAAGCTCATCATGGTGCTCTTTTAATAGCGTCGCGTATTTCATCATAATGCGGGCACGCTCTGTAATGGGCACGTCTTTCCACGTTTTAAATGTTTCTGAGGCCGAGGCAATAGCTGCATCCATTTCTGAGTCGGTAGTACATGGAACTTGTGCAAGCACTTCTTGGTTTGCTGGGTTAATTACATCAATAAGCTCGTTTGAAGCCGACTGAACAAATTCGCCATTTATAAGTAGTGGAACTTGGTGCATGTGTAAATCCTGTTGTTAGTGTGTTCTTTTAAAAAATGGCACCGTTTTGTTATTAGTATGAGTACGGTGCATTTTAGTTGCTGTTAGTTAATTAACTGCTTTGTTAGTAAGCCTCTACAGCCATGGCTACGGCTTCGCCGCCACCAATACATAAAGACGCAATTCCTTTTTTAAGGCCTCGGTTTTTAAGTGCGTGAATAAGCGTGACTAAAATTCTCGCGCCGCTGGCACCAATTGGGTGGCCAAGTGCACACGCGCCACCGTTTACGTTTACTTTGCTCTCATCAAGTTTTAATTCGTTAATAGCAAGCATGGTAACCATTGCAAAGGCTTCGTTAATTTCCCACAGGTCTACATCAGCGGTAGTCCAACCTGCTTTTTCAAGCACGCTGTTCATTGCGCCCACAGGTGCTACTGTAAATTCACTTGGTTTTTGAGAGTGCGTGCTGTGCGCTACAATTTTACAAAGCGGTGTTAAGCCTTGCGCTTTTGCTTTTGATTCGCTCATTAATATAAGCGCTGCGCCACCATCAGAAATTGACGATGAATTAGCCGCAGTAATGGTGCCGTCTTTTTTAAAGGCAGCACGCAGGCTTGGTATTTTTTCTGGGCGGGCATTACCGGGTTGCTCATCAACCGATACGGTTACATCGCCTTTACGGGTTTTGATGGTGTGCGGCGCAATTTCGTTCTCAAAGCTGCCGTTTTCAATTGCTGTATTAGCTTTACTTAACGAGCCCAGGGCAAACTCATCCATTTGCTCACGGCCAATGCCGTACTCATCGGCGGTGTATTGTGCAAAACAGCCCATTGCTTTGTTATCGTAAGCATCTTCTAGGCCGTCGCTCATCATGTGATCTTTAATTTCACCGTGGCCCATTCGCATACCACCACGCGCCTTAGGTATAAAGTAAGGTGCATTACTCATGCTTTCCATACCGCCGGCAATTGCGCTGCTAATTGAGCCCGCTTTAATTAAGTCGTTTGCTAGCATGGCTGCTTTTAAACCAGAACCACATACTTTATTAATGGTAGTGGCACCGGTACCCAGAGCAAGGCCTGCTTTTAACATGGCTTGGCGAGCAGGCGCTTGTCCAAGGCCTGCTGGCAAAACACAGCCCATAATTACTTCATCTATTGCATCATTAGCTAAACCAGTTTGTGCCAGTGCACTTGCAATGGCGGTAGCGCCAAGCTCGGTAGATTGTGCATCGGTTAATGCGCCCATAAAGCCGCCCATAGGCGTACGCTTAGCTGCTACAATTACCACTGATTCTAAAGTCATAACTAACTCCGTTGTATTTTTATGCAAATAGTTGTTAGAATATTTGCTCTATTAATTTAGTATTCATTTATTATTTAATACCCATACACAATACTAACGTTTACGCTAACGTCAACTAAAAAACGCTTAATTTTTAGTTTTAAAAGTGTAAGGTTTATTTTCCAGTAGCACGGTTAATCAACACAAATAAAAATAAGCCACTGAATATTAATAATTAAATTTAACATTTCACGCCAACACTCCTTTATAAATAGTTTCATACCACACTGGGCTTTACCTTTACGTAAACTTCACTTATATTGGAGTTATTCGAATGAGGTAAACACAACTATGAAACCAGATAACCAAACAAACTTCGCAAGTTCAGCCAACGTACCTGGCAGTAACGAACAAACCTTTAGCATTAGCGATTTAGCTAAAGAGTTTGATATTACTACCCGCTCTATTCGTTTTTACGAAGACCAAGGCTTAGTAAGCCCAGAGCGTAACGGCCAAACCCGTATTTATTCAAAGCGCGACAAAGTTCGCTTAAAGCTTATATTACGCGGTAAACGCCTAGGCTTTACCCTTGCTGAAACAGGCCGTTTGTTTGAGCTGTACGACGCCGATAAATCAAGCGCTAAACAGCTGGTGACTATGCTCGATTTAATAGCTGAGAAAAAAGCCGACCTTTCTCAACAAATGGACGACATAAAAGTTGTGCTTATGGAATTAGTGACAGCGGAGCGCCGCTGCAGAGACACACTCAATAAAATAGACGAGTAGCCTATTTTAATAATAAAAACACACTGACAACACACACTCACACAGGAATGAATCATGAGCACTATTTCACTTTATAAAGAGATGAACTTTGGCCTAGGCGAAACCGCCGATATGATCCGCGACCATGTAAATAGCTTTGCAAGCCAAGAAATTGCGCCACTGGCTGAGCAAACTGATATTGATAATGCGTTTCCTAATCAGCTTTGGCCGCAAATGGGCGAAATGGGTGTACTTGGTATGACCGTTTCTGAAGACTTTGGCGGTGCAGGCTTAGGTTACTTAGAGCATGTAATTGCAATGGAAGAAATTAGCCGCGCTAGTGCCTCAATTGGCTTAAGCTATGGTGCGCATTCAAACTTGTGTGTAAATCAAATTAACCGTAACGGTAACCAAGCACAAAAAGAAAAATACCTACCAAAACTTATTAGCGGCGAACACATTGGTGCCCTTGCCATGAGCGAGCCAAACGCAGGCTCTGACGTGGTATCGATGAAACTTAAAGCAGAGAAAAAAGGCGATAAGTACATTTTAAATGGTAATAAAATGTGGATCACCAATGGCCCCGACGCACACACCTTTGTTATTTACGCTAAAACAGATTTAAACGCCGGCGCTAAAGGCATTACCGCTTTTATTGTACAAAGCAGCTTTGCTGGTTTTTCTACTGCGCAAAAGCTCGACAAGCTGGGCATGCGCGGCTCAAACACCTGTGAGCTAGTATTTGAAAACTGCGAAGTGCCAGAAGAAAACATTTTAGGTAACTTAAACGAAGGCGCTAAAGTACTTATGAGTGGCCTTGATTACGAACGCGTAGTACTTGCAGCGGGCCCGCTTGGCATAATGCAAGCGTGTATGGATATAGTTGTGCCGTACATTCATGAGCGTAAACAGTTTGACACCCCTATTGGTCAATTTCAGCTAATTCAAGGCAAAGTGGCCGACATGTATACGCAAATGAATGCAGCGCGCTCATACGTTTATACTGTTGCAAAAGCCTGCGACCGCGGCGAAACCACCCGTAAAGATGCCGCTGGTGCCATTTTATATGCCGCTGAACTTGCCACTAAAATGGCGCTAGATGCCATTCAAATTTTAGGTGGGAACGGCTACATAAACGAATACGCCACAGGGCGCTTACTACGTGATGCCAAATTATACGAAATTGGCGCTGGTACATCAGAAATTCGCCGCATGCTAATTGGCCGCGAACTATTCACCGAAAGCCGTTAAGGATTAAACTATGACGATATTAAAATCGAGCGTTAATCCTCACGATCCTACTTTTGTGCAAAATCACAAAAACATGGCGGCTTTAGTTGATGATTTACAAAGCAAAGTGGCCACCATTAGCTTAGGCGGTGGTGCTGCATTAAAGGAGCGCCACGAAGGCCGGGGTAAATTATTTGTACGCGACCGCATTAGCACTTTATTAGATGAAGGCTCACCGTTTTTAGAAATTTCGCAATTTGCAGCCTTTGGTGTGTACGAACAAGAAATTGCATGCGCAGGTGTAGTGGCAGGTATTGGCCGAGTTAAAGGCATTGAGTGCATGATCATCGCAAACGATGCCACTGTAAAAGGCGGTACGTACTTTCCGCTTACTGTTAAAAAGCATTTACGCGCACAAGACATAGCTGAGCGCTGCCACTTACCATGTATTTATTTAGTTGATTCGGGCGGTGCTAACCTGCCTGAGCAAGACGATGTATTTCCTGATAAATTGCATTTTGGGCGCATCTTTTACAATCAAGCCCGTATGTCGGGTAAAGGCATTCCTCAAATTGCTGTGGTAATGGGTTTGTGTACCGCAGGTGGCGCATACGTACCCGCAATGGCCGATGAAAGCATAATTGTAAAAGAGCAAGGCACTATATTTTTAGCAGGCCCGCCGCTTGTAAAAGCAGCCACAGGTGAAGTAGTAAGCGCTGAAGAACTTGGCGGCGCCGATGTGCATTGTAAAACATCAGGGGTTGCCGATCACTTTGCTGAGAATGATGCCCATGCGCTGTCTATTGCGCGCCAATGTATTGAGCGTATTAACTACACGCGCCCTACAGCGCCGTTACTTAAACAAGAGCTAGAGGATATTAAACCGCCACGTTACGATATAAACGAGCTTTACGGCATTGTAGGCACCGACCTTAAAAAGCCGTTTGATGTACGCGAAGTAATAGCGCGCACAGTGGACGACTCATCATTTGATGAATTTAAACGTTACTTTGGTGAAACGCTCGTCACCGGTTTTGCCAGCATTTATGGCAACCCGGTTGGCATAGTGGCTAATAACGGCATTTTATTTAGTGAGTCGGCGCAAAAAGGCGCGCATTTTATTCAACTATGTGCACAGCGCAATATTCCTTTAGTGTTTTTACAAAATATTACCGGCTTTATGGTAGGTAAAAAATACGAAGCTGAAGGCATAGCAAAGCACGGCGCTAAAATGGTAATGGCGGTTTCGTGTGCTGATGTGCCTAAATTTACGGTGCTAATTGGTGGCTCTTACGGCGCGGGTAACTATGGTATGTGTGGCCGCGCATTTGAACCAACCATGATGTGGATGTGGCCCAATGCCCGTATTTCAGTAATGGGCGGTGAGCAAGCCGCAGGTGTAATGGCTCAAGTTAAGCAAGATGGTTTAGCACGTAAAGGCCATAGCATGAGCGAGCAAGAAGTTAGCGATTTTAAAAAGCCAATTATTGATCAATACGAAGAGCAAGGCCATCCGTATTACGCAAGCGCGCGCTTGTGGGACGACGGCATTATTGACCCTGCCGATACGCGTAACGTATTAGGCCTTGCCTTAAGTGCAGCTAAAAATGCACCACAGCAAGACTCTAAGTTTGGCGTATTTAGAATGTAACCGGAGCGCAAAAATGTCAGTAACACTACAAATAACAAAATCTAATGTGGCTGTACTTGTTTTAAGCCGAGTTGAAAAACGTAACGCATTTAATAGTGAAGTAATACACGAGCTGATTCAGTGCATAGAGCATGCAAATACGCTGGATATTCGCGCTTTAGTTTTAAAAACTGAAGGAAAGCATTTTTCTGCAGGTGCCGATTTAGCCTGGATGAAATCAATGGCTGATAACAATTACGCCGATAACCTTGCCGACTCTATGCAACTCGCTAAATTAATGCAGGTGTTAGCGACCTCCCCTCATCCAACCATATGTGCTGTACAAGGCGCTGCGTTTGGCGGCGCATTAGGCTTAATTGCTTGCTGCGATATTGCCCTAAGTAAAGATGACGCTCAGTTTTGCTTAAGTGAAGTAAAATTAGGACTTATCCCTGCGGTAATTAGCCCCTATGTCATTAAAGCCATTGGTGAGCGCGCTGCGCGCCGCTACTTTTTAACCGCCGAGGTGTTTGATGCCCACACAGCAAAACAACTTGGTTTGGTTCATCAGGTAACCGGTAATTTAGATTGTGCGCTTGATAACATGCTGCAAACATTAATCGATAACGGCCCTGTGGCTGTAAAAGCCGCTAAATCATTAATAAATGATGTAGCAAATAAGCAAATTAACGATGAACTTATTGAGCTCACGGCCGAACGTATTGCAAAAATTCGTGTATCTGATGAAGGCCAGGAAGGGCTAAGTGCCTTTTTTGATAAACGCCCTCCCGCTTGGCAACTGTAGGATTAACTATGAACACACACACTTTAAAAAAGATATTAATTGCCAACCGTGGTGAAATTGCATGCCGTGTAATGCGAAGTGCAAAACAAATGGGGTTGACTACGGTGGCTGTTTATTCTGACGCCGACAAATATGCACAACATGTAAAAATGGCTGATGAGGCCTACCACATTGGTCCAGCACCCAGTAAAGACTCATACCTAGTTGCCGACAAAATTTTGCAAGTGGCTAAAAACGCAGGCGCTGACTGTATTCACCCTGGTTATGGGTTTTTATCTGAAAACAGTGAATTTGCTAAAGCCTGTGAAGTTAACAACATTGCGTTTATTGGCCCACTTGCAAGCAGCATAGAAGCTATGGGCTCTAAAACCCGCGCTAAAGAAATAATGGCCGCTGCCAATGTGCCATTAGTGCCTGGGTATTATGGTGATAATCAAGACCCTGCTTTTTTACAGTCTGAGGCTGAAAAAATTGGCTACCCCGTGCTAATTAAAGCGGCCTTTGGTGGCGGCGGTAAAGGCATGCGCGTAGTTGAGCAAGCCAACGATTTTATAACTGCACTTGAGGGCGCACAGCGTGAAGCAATTGCCGGTTTTGGTAATGACTTAGTACTGCTTGAACGCTACGTTAACCAGCCTCGCCATGTAGAAGTGCAAGTATTTGCCGATAACCACGGTAACTGTGTTTATTTAGGTGATCGAGATTGTTCCCTGCAGCGCCGTCATCAAAAAGTAATTGAAGAAGCTCCTGCGCCTGGTTTAAGCGATGAACTACGCAAAGAAATGGGTGAAGCCGCAGTACGCTGCGCTCTGGCAATAAATTACAGAGGTGCAGGTACCGTTGAGTTTTTACTGTGCGGTGATGAGTTTTTCTTTATGGAAATGAACACGCGCCTGCAAGTAGAACACCCCGTAACCGAAATGGTAACTGGTGTAGATTTAGTTAATTGGCAAATTAATATTGCCGCTGGGCAAACACTACCACTAACACAATCAGACATACAACTCCAAGGCCACAGCTTTGAAGCGCGTATTTATGCAGAAGATCCAAGTAACGACTTTATTCCCTGCTCGGGCACAATAGAAGCGTTAAGCACACCACTTAACAGTGAGTTTGTACGTATTGATACCGGTATTGCACAAGGCGATGAAATAAGTCCGTTTTACGACCCTATGATTGCAAAACTGATTGTGCATGATGATAACCGAGAGCAAGCATTATCGCGTTTACGCCAAGCACTTGAGCAATTTCACTTAGCGGGTTTTAGCACTAACATTGGCTTTTTACATAATTTAGCAAGCCACCCTACGTTTGCTCAAGGTGCGCCAAGCACCCACTTTATTGCTGAGCAAGGTGATGCATTGGTGAGTATTGATAGTATCGCACTTGAAAAAGCACACGTAATTGCAGCCTATACCTACCTTGAATCGCTTAGCGCTAAAAACGAAGCAAAGCAAAGTGCAAGCCCTTGGCAACAATTAAGAGGTTTTACGCTTAATGCACCGCAAAAAGTGGATGTTCCATTTACAGATTTATCTATAAACGCCGTTAAAATTAAAGCGGGTTTTGTCATTAACCATAATGAAAAGCCGTTTGAGGTTAGCGGTGAAATAAACCAAAACGTATGCAACGTGTTTATTAATGGGGAAAAATTTACCGCCCATGTAAGCCACGTTGATAACAGTATTAGCGTGATGTTTGCAGCGCTTCAAATCAAGCTTGCTCTAAATACTAAACATTACATTAGTAGCCATGAAAATGACGCACTGCCACTTGCTGCGCCACTTAATGGCACAGTAGTTAAGCATTTAGTTGAAGTAGGAAGCACTTTAACCAAAGGCGATGCAGTCGTTATTATTGAAGCTATGAAAATGGAATACACGCTGAGCGCACCACACGATGGTATTTTACAAAGTTATTGTTTTGCCGAGGGCGAACTTGTAACCCATGGTGCCCTACTTGCAATTGTAGAAGATACCACGGCGCAGGAGGCATCGTAATGACCGCCTTTCCTAAAAAAGTACGTATTGTAGAAATGGGTGCCCGCGATGGTCTGCAAAACGAAAAAGCGGTGTCTTCAAAAGATAAAATCACCTTAATTAATGCACTCAGTGATGCAGGCTTAAAAGATATAGAAGCAGGCGCATTTGTATCACCTAAATGGGTGCCGCAAATGGCCGACTCAGCAGAGGTGATAAAAGCGCTTGATTTACCCCATGTAAATTTAAGCGCCCTTACGCCTAATTTAAAAGGTGCCCAAGCTGCACTGGATACAGGTGTTAAAGAATTTGCTATTTTTACTGCTGCAAGCGAATCGTTTTGCCAAAAAAACATAAACTGCAGCATTGATGAGAGTATTGAGCGCTTTAGTGAAGTAATGGCGTTTGCAAAAGCCAATAACATACGCGTGCGTGGTTATGTAAGCTGCATTGCTGGTTGCCCATACGAAGGTGACATAGCGCCACAAAAAGTGCTTGAAGTAACACAAAAGCTACTTGCACTTGGCTGTTATGAGGTAAGCCTTGGCGATACCGTAGGTGTCGGTACCGCCAATAAAATTACCGAGGTGTTATCTTTATTATTACAACACATAGATAAAACTAAATTAGCGGTTCACTTTCATGATACTTATGGCCAAGCGCTCACAAATATTTACGCAGCACTTAGCTTAGGAATAGCAACGGTTGATGCCGCTGTTGCAGGCCTTGGCGGGTGCCCTTATGCAAAGGGTGCGTCAGGAAATGTTGCCACTGAAGATGTTGTTTACTTACTCAATGGGCTTGGCATTGAACATGGAATTGATTTACAAAGGTTAAGTAACGCAGGCTGGCAAATTACGCAAGCACTTGGTAAAGCCCCTGTAAGTAAAGTGGCAATTGCACTGCACAACACACAAAAATAATAGTTTGACTTGCCAAATGGCAGTTAACACAATGAGGAGAGTCTCATGGCCGGTTTTGATAAGGTGGTTTCTAGTTACGAAGCTGCAATGGCAGGTTTAAAAGATGGCGATACTGTAATTGCTGGTGGTTTTGGCTTATGCGGTATTCCTGAGGGCTTAATTAAACACATTAAACAAATGAAAACTAAAGAGCTAACGGTGGTTTCTAATAACTGCGGTGTAGATGACTTTGGATTGGGTATTTTACTCAAAGACAAACAAATTAAAAAAGTGATTGCCTCATACGTTGGCGAAAACGCCCTGTTCGAACAGCAACTTCTTAGCGGCGAAATTGATGTAGAGCTTACCCCGCAAGGCACGCTTGCTGAAAAAATGCGTGCAGGCGGTGCGGGTATCCCGGCGTTTTATACCGCAACAGGTTACGGTACGCCAGTTGCTGAGGGTAAAGAGGTTAAAGAATTTGACGGCCGCCCTTATATTTTAGAAGAGTCCATAACGGGTGAGTTTGCCATTGTAAAAGCATGGAAAGCCGACCGCTTTGGTAATTTAGTGTTTAGACACACCGCTATGAACTTTAACCCTATGGCGGCAACAGCAGGTAAAATTACCGTTGCCGAAGTAGAGGAAATTGTAGAACCCGGTGAGCTTGAGCCCAGCCAAATTCATACCCCAGGTATTTTTGTAAATCGCGTTATTAAGGGTAACTTTGAAAAACGCATTGAACGTGTAACAACACGAGATTAAGCAGGAGCACAGTTATGGCATTATCACGTGAACAAGTTGCAATGCGCGTTGCACAAGAACTACAAGACGGCTACTACGTTAATTTAGGCATAGGAATTCCGACACTCGTCGCAAACTATGTACCTGATGGCATAGAAGTTATGTTACAGTCCGAAAATGGTCTGTTAGGCATGGGACTATACCCTACTAAAGAAGAATTAGACGCCGATATGATCAACGCGGGTAAAGAAACCGTGACAGCTGCAACAGGCGCAGCCATATTTAATAGTGCAGATAGTTTTGCCATGATACGGGGTGGTCATGTAGACTTAACCGTTCTGGGTGCATTTGAAGTTGACCAGAACGGCAACATTGCGTCGTGGATGATCCCAAAAAAGCTGATTAAAGGCATGGGTGGCGCGATGGACTTAGTCGCTGGCGCGAAAAATATTGTTGTTACTATGACCCATGCAAGTAAGCATGGTGACTCTAAATTGCTAGAAAACTGCTCATTACCGCTTACAGGCGTTAATTGCGTTAAAAAAATAGTAACAGATTTAGCCGTATTAGAAGTTAAAGACGGCGCATTTCATTTATTAGAACGTGCTCCTGGCGTATCAGTTGATGAAATCATTAGTAAAACAGCAGGTAAACTACTTGTTGACGGTGAAGTACCAGAAATGGTTTTTTAAATTATGTTACTGATCACATAAATATAAATAGCTTTACCATGTACCGACCTCATTCCCAGTGCCAATGGCGCTGAGTTACCCAAAATCCCTCGCAAGAGGGATTTTTTTTGCTTATTACTGTCTTATTCATACATCTGTAGTAAATTTATATCTATAATAGCGTTATATATAAAATGTAAGCGCTTAGATTAATTGCACTAATTTGTAGATAGTCTGCACCTTTTTTGTGAACTAGCGCCAGTTTTATTTTTAACTATATGATATTATTATATTAAATAGTTGGTTCGATTTTTGCCTTACATAGGCGTCTTAATAAATTAAATAATACTGGAAAACATGCAAACTCCTATACGTGGCCTCCGCTCTTTTTGCTTTGCAGCAAGAAGTTTAAGTTTTAAGCATGCAGCCAATGAGCTGTATTTAACGCCGTCTGCGGTAAGCCATCAAATAAAACAACTTGAGGAACAACTTGGAATAGAGCTATTCCAACGTAAAACACGCTCTATTAGTTTAACTACAGCAGGTAAAAACTTTTTTGATGCTATATCGCCCATTATTAGCACTCTAGAGGGCACTATTAATGAGTTTAGCCAAATGCAACAAAATACTAATTTAACAATTACGTTGCCTGAATTTTTTGCTAGCGAATTGCTCATGCCAAAGCTAAGTGAGTGGACATCAGAGCATCCTAATATAAACTTGCAAATGGATACGCTAAAGACTCGCAAAGAGTTAACCCGCCATAGCGATTTATCTATTGTTTTATCATCGAGTAAACCCACCGAAGGCTTAGCTACAGAGCTATTTAATCTTGAATATATACCTGCTTGTAATGAAAAGCTTTTAAAGCAATGGAAAGATGATCATTGCCAAGCGCTTAATCAAGTACCGCTTATTCTACATAAAGCACGCCCGTGGGCATGGCATCAATGGGCGGAAAAAGCAGGGATTGATGACTTCTCGCCTTCACAAATCATTCAAATAGACAGCATGTTTGGTGTAGCCCGTGCAGCGCAGCAAGGTATCGGTATTTCACTTATTCCATTACCCATTAGCCAAAGCTGGCTTGATGAACAATGGTTATATAAATTATTTGAACGACCACTTACCACTAAAGATAAATATTACTTAGTACAGCATGAAACTAACACACCTAATCCTGCGTTAGATCTGTTTGCTAAATGGGTGGTATCTACATTTCGAAAAATCCAAAATTAACTTATGCAGGGCGGCGAGCGCTTAAAATACGCAATACTACTTTTTAGTTATTTTAAAATAGTTGCCTAATCTTCGCCCTTCTCTCCTCGTTAAATAAACTTTTATTATACTTATAAAAATCATCATTATAGCCTCGCGAGTTAGACTAAAGTCTATAGCTTAATTTTTTTCACTTATTAGTTTTATTTTTATCGTTTGTCGAGCTGCTACGTTTATTTTAAAGTTAATTTATCGAAAGCAAACAATGAAATACTTTAATTTTATTTATTGTTTTGCTCCAAATAAATGCAACCTTTTTGGATGTGATAGCTCTAACTAGGTAAGAAAAGAATCTTATATTGTGTGTGTAAGATGTTGTCAGTGTGAAAAAGCAGTTCAAGTTAGGTGGTGACTTGGTTTGGACTGTTTTTTATTCCACCAATACCACGCAATAAATTAATTAGCTACTGTGTAGCAAACCAAATCTTATATTGTGTGTGTAAGATGTTGTCAGTGTGAAAAAGCAGTTCAGGTCAGGTGGTGACTTGGTTTGGACTGTTTTTTATTCCACCAGCACCATGCAATAAATAAATTAGCTACTGTGTAGCAAACCAAATCTTATATTGTGTGTGTAAGATGTTGTCAGTGTGAAAGGCGGTTCATATGAGGTGGTGACCTTATATGGGCCGTTTTTATTTTTGGCTTATTATTCTATCATTATGTGGTGCTTGCGCTTCAATGCATTAATCTCTTCTGTATTTTCTTTTAAAAAAATATCAAATTTGTGAACTACTTCAGGGTAATTAACACTCGATAGCTTATAAGCTTGCTTAGCTATAGGTAGATGATGCTGAAAATACACAGGATCAACCACGTCAAAAAATTCTTTGATGTTGTAGGTAAGCACGTTATGTGAAATATAGATGCAATTAATACGCTTTTTATAAAGTAAATAAATCATATCGAGTACACTTTCAGACTCTACAATACGCACATTAGCTTTATTAGTTAAACTAGGGATACCTTGTAAGGTAAACCCCCTCACTTTGCCAATAATTTTGCAATCGCCTAAGCTGATATTTTCTTTTAATGAAGCAATGCCAGTATGCGGAACAATTAAATCCTGTGAATAATTGATACTAACCTGCTGTTTTAATTTATAAGGTTTTTGCCAGTTAGGGTTATCAGGATATTTAAAATCTACACGTTGGTGTTCAACAAATTCTTTGTAAAGCCTTGGGATAGGTAACGTATAAAACTCAAACTGTATATTGTTTTGTTTAGCAAACAACTCTAAAAGTGCACGACTAAAACCCGTATATACTTGCATGGTGGTCATACTGCCATCATAAAATGGCAGATACTCGATATTCTCCACACCAACCACATATTTCTTTTTAGGCTCTGCAATAGTATTACCGCAAGCTAGTATAGTGGTCATAGAAAGTAAAAACGTGAGTGTTTTAATAATTCACCATTATCGAAGATTTTATATTAGTTTAGGTTTACTTACCGTTACCTGCCAACTTGAATAACTAAATTTATTAACTCAAATGTAATTATAGGTATTTGACATCATTTAACAGCTTCTAGTTTATTACAGATTGTAAAATCACCATTTGATCACGGTAATAAAGAGCTTGGTATTAGCATGAGTAAATACCAAGCTCTTTTACAATTACTTAAGAATTATCACGAGGGACAAATTCTAGCACTGTCGCATTTATACAGTAACGGTCTGTGCCTCTTGGCCCCTCTCCAGGGAATAAATGCCCAAGGTGAATACCTGTGCTTTTAGATTTGAGTTCTATGCGCTGCATACCCCAACTACTATCATCATGCTGAGTGACACTATTTTTTACTGGATGCTTAAATGATAACCAACCTGTACCTGAGTTAAATCTATCGCGTGTATCAAATAATGGCTCTCCACTTAACTTATCTACAAATACACCATCAGGCGTATTTTTAAACGCTTTATATTCCTTGCAGTAAGGTCGATCCGTTCTTGCATTAAATGCCACTCTATATGCATCACTTTTACCCAGTTTGAAAGCACCTAGCGCTTTATAAAACTCTTTTGGGCTTGCATAACCTTGACGGCTATATACTTCTTCACCATTTTCTAAAAAAAGTATCGTAGGCGTAGCCCACGTTGCCGATTTAATCTTTAAACCTTCAAGCTGATCTGCATGACGAAACGACATAGGCACTGTGCCTTTATAATCGTTAGCGACTGTTTTTTTAAACTTTTCACAGTATGGGCAGTACTCTCGTGAATCAAGAACAACAATTTGCTTGCCTGTTAATAACATAGCGTTATCAACTTTTTCGGTTGGTTTTTTATTAAAAACTACACCGGTAGAATGATCAGGGCAATAACCATTTGGGTTCTTTTCAAGGTAATTTTGGTGATACTCTTCGGCTGAGACAAACCCTTCAAGCGGTTTAATTTGTGTGGTAATTTTGCCATAACTAGCGTCTGTTAATAGTTGCTGATACTGCGACTTAACTTGCTTAGCAATTTCGGCTTGTTTATCTGAAGTAGTTAAAATAATTGAGCGATACTGTGTGCCTACGTCGTTACCTTGACGATTTTTTTGCGTTGGGTCGTGACTTTCAAAGTAAGTTTTAAGTAAAGCCTCTGATGAAATAATATTACTGTTATACATAACTTGTACAACTTCAGCGTAATTATTTTCGTCAAACCGTCGTGATTGATCAGTTATGTTTTTATACGTTGCTTTAAAGCCATTTCCATCGGCATAACCCGACTCTGCATTAATAACACCATTTAGCGCTTCGTAACGCTTTTCAGCCCCCCAAAAACACCCTGAGCCTAGTACTATGGTTTCAACATGCTTTGTGGCTTCTAAATTACTGTGTTCTACTTTTTCCATCGATAAAGCAAAACTGCCTGCGCTAAATATAATAGCAGCGCCTGATAAATATAATAAATGCTGGTGTTTCATAAAATGCCTCTTAAACATGTACGTGCTAAGTAAGACCTCCTTATCGTGTTTTTAATTTCATTAATACGATTATAAGTACACAGAGTTCAGGTTAGCTTGCAGGATTTATTTATGCCTATTCATTCATCGCAACACTATGAACTAATTAATTTATCTGTGTTAGCGTTAGAATATGTTGTTTTAATCAGGTTATTTATGAGTCAGATCCCTACCCTTTATGCATTAAGTAACAGCTCATTACTCTTTGATGCATCGCATTTAGAACCAAATAACGTACTCTCAATCCAAAAAAAAATTTGGACACTAGCAGAATATTGCAAGCAAAGCGGCGATTTTACTGATTTGGTACCCGCGATGAATTCTCTTACTTTGTATTTAAAAGATGCCCAAAATTTAAATAAATGGCAAAAAGCGCTGTTAACTACTTGGAATGACATAAAAAGCACATCTTTTAAATTCCAGCATCATAAAATTAATACAGTTTATAACGGCGAAGATTTAGCCTACGTCGCACAATATAATAATTTAACCACTGAAGATGTTATCAACATTCATAGTAAAACCCATTACCACGTTTTATTTTTAGGTTTTCAACCCGGATTTGCTTACTTACATGGCCTTGATAAACGTTTACACACGCCTAGGCGCAGTGAGCCCCGCACAAAGGTGCCAAAAGGTTCTGTAGCCATTGGAGCTGACAAAACAGCTATTTACCCTGCTGACACTCCTGGTGGTTGGCATATTATTGGCCAGACTAGCACTCAATTATTCGACCACACTTTACAAACACCTTGTTTAATTAATCCCGGAGATACGCTTGAGTTTGTTCCGTGTAGTTTAAGTGAGGATATTACCCATGATTAAAGTGATAAAGCCAGGCGTGCAATTAAGCATACAAGATCTTGGTCGAACAGGTTATAGGCACTTAGGGGTAAGTAAAACAGGCAGTTTAGATCCCTACGCACAAGTGATTGCTAATCGTTTGATAAATAATAACGACAATGACGCAGTACTTGAGATTACTGTTGGCTTATGCGAGTTGGCGTTTTTATGCAGCACCGAAATAGCACTTCATGGTGCCGACTTACAAGCAAGCATAGATGGTAAACCAATTTACCCAGGCTGGAGTTATAAAGTTAGGGCCAACCAAACTATATGCTTTAATACAGGACGCGCAGGATTGAGAGCCTATTTAGCGGTTAAAGGTGGTATTAAAACACCGGTAATTATGCATTCGCGCGCTACTGATTTAAATGCTTCTTTTGGTGGGCTTAATGGCAAAGCGCTAAGCGCAGGCGATATTTTACCAATAGACGAATACATTAATAATAACTTTAAACAAACAGGTGCGTTAGCCCCCCCTAAACGACAAATAATTAGAGTTTACGCAAGCCCACATACCCACATTCTTGGGAATGTTATTGCGGATGTTTTTATAAATACACGCTTTAAGGTGTCTTATAATAGCAACCGCATGGGAGTCAAGCTGGAAAATGCAGTCAACTCACTGACACATACTCACTCACTACCATCAATTGGCGTTAGCCCAGGTAGCATACAATTACCACCAAATGGTGATCCTATTGTATTACTAAATGACGCTCAAACTACTGGTGGCTATCCTTTACTTGGGACTGTGATAGAAGCAGATCTTCATCAATTTGCACAATTTAGACCGGGTGATTTAGTAAAGTTTGAATACGTTACTATTGAAGATGCAGCTAAAGCGAAGCACAAATTGAGTGGCCATTTAGAACAATTAAAAATTGCACTAAAAAATAAAAAGTAACTTGTCTTGAAAGTGCCTCATGTTTAATTTGAGTTATTGGCTGCTTAATAACATATATTTTGTAATTGGCTTTACAAAATATATGTTTGAACTATATAACCAAGGCACTTTTAATTAAAGGTCACAGCATAAGCCTTGCCCATTAAGTGGTATTTGGAATGCACAGCGAATACTAGAACCCATAAATGGCTCCTTGTAAGTAAGCTTTAATATTATTAATGCACACTTTTTAGATTTAAATTTGATGGTTAATTTGTATTTGCCTTCTATACATCATGCACCACAATGGTGCTGAAATTATGTGTAAATATCCCATATAAACACGCTCAAGCTCACGATAGCTCAAGCTTTGAACAGCAATAATGGTGTAAAAACAATCATTGCAACCACGTTTTAACCTTTTTGGTGCACTCAACTCTGCCTTGGTGCATAAATTATTCTCAATTAATTGTAAAAGCAGTGTGACTTGAGTAATTATTTCTGATAAAACAAGGTTTCGCAGCATCGCAAAGTTGCCTTGCCGCACACATAATAGGAATGAGGAGTTACTATGTGTTCAATTTTTGGTGTATTAGATATTAAATCTAACGCCGCTCAGTTGCGAACCCAAGCAATTGAAATGTCAAAGCTACTTAGGCATCGAGGCCCTGATTGGTCTGGTGTTTATTCATCTGAAAAAGCGATTTTAGTGCATGAACGCTTAGCCATTGTTGGCGTATCAAGCGGCGCACAGCCTTTATACAACCCAGAAAAAACAAATATTTTAGCGGTTAACGGCGAAATTTATAATCACAAAGAACTGGCAGCAGAATTAGAGGTTGATTTTAAATTTCAGACTCAATCAGACTGTGAAGTTATTTTAGCGTTATATAAACAAAAAGGTCCTGAGTTTTTAGATGATCTAAATGGTATTTTTGCATTTTGTTTATACGATGAAGAAAATGATGCTTACTTAATTGGCCGTGACCACATTGGTATTATTCCACTTTACACAGGCCACGATGAGCACGGTAACTTTTATGTTGCCTCTGAGCTTAAAGCACTTTCGCCAATCTGTAAGCACATTGAAGAATTCCCTCCTGGTCATTACCTTTACAGCAAAGATGGTGAGCTTAAACCTTATTACAAACGTGACTGGGAAACTTTCGACGCAGTTAAAGATAACAGCGCAGAAGCTCAAGATGTTAAAGAAGCATTAGAAGCGGCAGTTAAACGCCAGCTAATGTGTGATGTACCATACGGTGTATTGCTTTCTGGTGGTTTAGACTCATCTGTTATTTCGGCTATTACACAGCGATTTGCTGCAAAACGTATTGAAGATAATGATGAAAGCGATGCATGGTGGCCTAAGCTTCATTCATTCTCTGTTGGTCTTGAAGGTTCACCTGATTTGGCGGCTGCACAAAAAGTGGCTGATATGATCGGTACTGTTCACCACCCTATCATTTTTACTATTCAAGAAGGTATTGACGCACTACGTGAAGTTATTTACCACATTGAAACGTACGATGTAACCACTATTCGCGCATCAACCCCTATGTATTTAATGGCTCGTCAAATTAAAGCAATGGGTATTAAAATGGTGCTTTCGGGTGAAGGCGCAGATGAACTATTTGGCGGTTACTTGTACTTCCATAAAGCGCCAAACGCACAAGAGTTTCATGAAGAGTTAAACCGCAAAGTGTCAAAACTACATATGTTTGACTGTTTACGTGCTAATAAATCAATGGCGGCATGGGGCGTTGAAGCACGTGTACCGTTCCTTGATAAAGAATTTGTTGATGTAGCAATGCGCATTAACCCTGAAGCTAAAATGTGTAAAGATGGCAAGATCGAAAAAGACATTTTACGTGCAGGCTTTGACGGCTACCTACCAGAAGAAGTGTTATGGCGCCAAAAAGAGCAGTTTTCAGATGGTGTTGGCTACAGCTGGATTGATACATTAAAAGAGTTTGTAAACGAGCAAGTAAGTGACCAAGAGCTTGCAAATGCTAAGTTTAAATACCCTATTAATACACCAGACTCAAAAGAAGCGTACTACTACCGTACAATTTTTGAAGAGCATTTCCCAGGTGATGCATCAGCTAAGTGTGTACCTCATGGTAAGTCAGTGGCGTGTTCTACCCCTGAAGCACTTGCATGGGATGCATCATTTCAAAATAATGCAGATCCTTCTGGTCGAGCTGCTGGCGTTCATAACGACGCATATGCAAGCAAAGGCTAATCGCACTTGTTTAACGCAGCATAGGCCCTTTTGGCTTATGCTGCGCTTTATTAAACACACCTTCACCGAATCTGTTTTTTATAGCCATAAACATAACTTATTAGGCTCAAGCGCCTTAATCGTTATTTATAAAAATGGGCTTACCTCTAAAATGATGCAGCTCATAGCATCAAAGTCTAAACACCCAGCCACCGTATTTTTAAACTTAAATGAAATAACCAAACCTAGGTGTAAAATTCGCTGGTTTAATCAAACAAACGAAATTAAACGTTGCGGTCACGGGTCGTTAGCAGCCGCTAAATGCTTAACAAGTCACTTCAATTACTGCCCAAATGTATTTGTGTCATCCTCTGATGAAGAATTTAATATAAATATTAAAAGGCAAAAAGCACATCTCAAACTACAAACACTCAGGATGTATAAAACAAATTATAAAAAAGAACTAGCCGCTCTGTTTTCTCTTCCTATTAAAGCGACGTACAGTAGTGCAAACGAAAATGGTTACACGATTTTACTGTTTGACTCAAAAGAAAATTTAGAAAGCTTACAGGTTGATTTTGACAGCTTAGCTAAAGCTCATAACAATGCAGCTATTGCACTGTGCATCCCCCGTTATAACAGCGATAAAGCAGTAGCGCATTTTAGGTATTTTGCACCGCAATTTGGCGTAAATGAAGATGCAGCCACAGGCTCTGCGGTATCAGTTATTGCGCCAATCGCATTTAGACTTACCGGTTTAAATAAAGTTAAGTTAGAGCAAAAATCAAGTAATGGCGCGTTGTTAGAGTTTATATATAACCACGTCCATGTTGACGTGAGTTAAATAAGCTTATTGCGGCCTTAATAAGCAAAGGGCAAAGTAGTTGTTATCATCCTGCCATGTTTGCTCTAAGTTTAAGTTAGCCTGCCCTGCAAGTTGTTTAAACGACTCAAGAGTATACTTATGTGAATTTTCAGTATGGATGCTTTCACCTTTTATAAAATCTACTTGTTGGTTATTTATAACCACACTTTGGTCGCACTTACTCACTAAGTGCATTTCTATACGACTATGATGTTCGTTAAAGCGTGATTCGTGACTAAAGTTATCCAAATCAAAAGTACCGTTAAGCTCGTTATTAATTCTTTGTAGTAAGTTTTTATTAAACGCAGCGGTGATACCTGCGCCATCGTCGTATGCATCGAGCAATACTTGGCGCTCTTTTACTAAATCGATACCAATTAATACATAACCATTTACACCACATAAGCGATGAAAGTTATTCATAATTTCAATGGCTTTTACGGGGGCAAAATTCCCAAGTGTAGAGCCTGGGAAATAAACTAAGTTTGTTTGGCTATCTAGGGATGTATCTTTTGTTAGCTGCTTTACCATTTGGCTATGAGTAAAGTCGCCAAGTAGCGGCGAAATAGATAACTCAGGAAATAACGGCGATAAATGCGCCAGTGAGTAGTTAAGCATTTCTGATGATATTTCAAAAGGAACAAACGTTTTAACATTGCTCATATGAGCGAGCAAATACGCTACTTTTTTACCCGACCCGCAACCAGGTTCTATTATTGATAGGTTTTCAGGAAGCATATTTGCAATTGCTTTTGAATAATCTTCTAAAATTGCCAGTTCTGTACGTGTAACATAATATTCTTTTAGTGACGTTATTTGCTCAAATAATGCAGCGCCTTTGTCATCATAAAAATACTTACATGGCAGTGTTTTTTGTTGTTGGGCGAGCCCGCTTAATACATCATTTAAAAACTCAGTGTCGGTTATGCTGCACTGCTTTATTGCTGTTAGTTGGCACATAGTATGTCCTTTGCTAGTCGAATTCCGCTGCACATCCACGCTTGGTGTGGGTAATAAAAATTTCGGTAGGTTTGTCGCAGGTGGTTTTTTGGGGTGAGTACACACCCGCCACGCAACACCATTTGATTGTTCATGAACTTGCCATTGTATTCACCTGCCACCCCTTCAATAGGTTTAAAGCCGGGATAAGGTAAATACGCGCTATTAGTCCACTGCCAACATGCATCACTTAATTGTTCTATGTTTGCCTCACCTTTTGCTGGCGCTGGCATTAAGTTGTCATCAATCGTTTTATTTGTCGCACTATTTTGAGCCGCATATTCCCATTCAAACTCAGTTGGCAAACGTGCTTTTACAAAATTAGCGTAAGCACTGGCCTCAAAATAACTAATATGGCAAATGGGTGCATTTAAATTAAGTGGCTGTAGGCCATAATGTGTAAATTCGTACCACTGTTCATTAATACATTGCCAATATAGCGGTTGCGTTAACTGATTTTCTTGAATGTTTGCCCAGCCATCACTCAACCAATAATCGGCAGTGTTATAACCGCCCGCATTAATAAAAGCTAAATATTCGCCATTGGTAACCAACCTGTTTGCAAAACTAAATGGGTGAATGAGTACTTGGTGCTTTGGCTGTTCGTTATCATATGCAAATTCAGTTTCTGCATTTGTGCCTATATTAATAATTGCTTGATCAAACTCTATAAACTCCATAGCTTTAATATCGGCTTGTTTTTCTGTGTAGAGCTGTGATGGACTAAGGTACTGTGGATATAAAGGGTTAACAGAAAAATTATATTTAATGTCCATGAGCATCAGTTCTTGATGTTGTTGCTCATGATTTAAGCCAAGTACAATGATGTTTTTAATATCATCACTAAGCGAGGTATTTAGTAATTGAGTCACATGCTTATCTACGTAGGTTCTATAAGCTATTACTTCATCAAGCGCTGGCCTTGATAAACTTGCGCGGTTTGCGCGCTTAAACTGCTCCCCTATGCCGTTATAGTAAGAGTTAAATAACATTTTAAAATGCGGATTAAATACACTGTACTGCTCATCGTGAACACTTAATAAAAAAGTTTCGAAAAACCATGTAGTGTGCGCTAAATGCCATTTAGTGGGGCTTGCATCTGCCATCGCTTGTAACTGGCAGTCTTCAGCACTCAAAGAAGCAATAATATTTAAACTGTTGCTTCTTATACCTATAAAACGGTTAACCAGCTCATTGTTATGGGAGGTGCTTACAGCGCTCTGACTCATAATAGTATTAATCCTTTGCCTATTTACTTAAAATATAGTCTAGACCTTGAGTAGTGTTAAATCATATTCATATTACAACTTGATTAAAGCAAAACATCAGCCTATAAAATAATGACTATTCTCACTAGTCAGTATTAAATAATCAAAAAATTATGATCTTTATTTGTTTAATTAAGTACCATAATGCTTTTAATACCAAACTAATTTTTAACCCTAACTGAACTTATTGTTTTTTACTCAAACACTACTAAATCATAATTTTGGCCATATAAACAGCGTTTTAAATACAAATTCATTTACATTTAATATTTAACTCATACACTAGTAGCTGTATGATCACTCTTCAAATTAGTTAGTCTTCAAATAATTACAGTATTACTTTTTACTTGATATTTAAAGGCTAATGTAATTCGATATAACGCCGATTTATTTCGGCTTGTTAGGACAACAATAGAGGTATTGCATGAAGGAAAATCATGACAAATATAGTATCGACAATACGGACTACACCGTAGGTCAGGATAATGTACAAAAATGGGGATTTGATATACATAACCCTGTTTTTGGTATCAGTGCAGGCCTGATTGTCGTTTTTTTAATCGCCATTTTAGTTACTGAGCCGCAAACTGCAAAAGCCGCACTCGACGGCGTTAAGCTCGATATTATTAATAATTTTGATGCTTTATTTATGTGGGCAGCAAACTTTTTTGTATTATTTTGCTTGGCATTAATTGTATCTCCTTACGGTAACATCCGCTTAGGTGGCGATGATGCTAAACCATCACATTCTCGTATCTCTTGGCTCGCTATGTTATTTGCTGCTGGCATGGGTATTGGCCTTATGTTTTGGGGCGTTGCAGAACCTGTAGCCTATTTTACTGGCTGGTATGAAACACCACTTAACGTAACTGCTAATACCCCTGAGGCTGCAAAGCTTGCCATGGGTGCAACTATGTTCCATTGGGGATTACACCCATGGGCAATTTACGCAGTCGTTGCGCTTTCTTTAGCATTTTTTACCTATAATAAAGGGTTACCTCTTTCAATTCGTTCTATTTTTTACCCAATATTGGGCGACAAAGCTTGGGGATGGCCTGGTCACGTAATTGATATTTTAGCCGTACTTGCCACCTTGTTTGGCCTAGCAACCTCGTTAGGTTTAGGTGCTCAACAAGCATCTGCAGGTATTAACCATGTGTTTGGAACAGATGGTGGTGTTGGCTCTCAAATATTAGTAATAGTGGGTGTAACCCTGCTAGCTATTATTTCTGTTGTGCGTGGAATTGATGGCGGCGTAAAACTTTTAAGTAACATTAATATGCTAATTGCTTTTGCCTTATTAGTGTTTGTTTGCTTAGTAGGTTTTGCTGTTGCTATGGGTAATGTTCCTAATACAATTATGGGTTATGTAGAAAACATAATTCCGCTTAGTAATCCTCATGGTCGTGAAGACGAAACATGGATGCACGGCTGGACTGTATTTTACTGGGCTTGGTGGATTTCGTGGTCACCGTTTGTAGGTATGTTTATAGCACGCGTATCACGTGGTCGTACAATTCGTGAATTTTTGGTAGCGGTATTATTAATTCCTACATTAGTCACTGTTTTATGGATGTCGATTTACGGCGGTATTGCTATAGACCAAGTAGTTCAGGGTGTTGGTAGCTTAGGCACTAACGGTTTAACTGATGTACCTTTAGCCATGTTCCAAATGTTTGACGAGCTACCTATGGCTAATATTCTATCGTTTATTGCTATTGTGTTAGTGCTGGTCTTTTTTATTACTTCGTCAGACTCTGGCTCGCTTGTAATAGACTCTATTACAGCAGGCGGTAAAATTGATGCACCAGTGCCACAGCGTATTTTTTGGGCATCGGTAGAGGGTGCAATTGCAGCAGCTCTACTTTGGATTGGTGGAACAGAGGCTATTCAGGCACTTCAAGCTGGTGCGGTATCAACTGGCTTACCATTCACCATTGTATTATTACTAATGTGTGTAAGCTTATTATTAGGTTTACGTACTGAGCCACGCTCACTAAGTAAATAAGTAATATATATTAAACGCTAAAACGCCGCATAATTGCGGCGTTTTTTTTATGTTTGAAGTTAAGCCCTGTTGGCTCTTATAAATTAAGAATTGTTTTTAAGAGAGTAACCGCGTTACTTAAGTCCAGTTGTGCATGAGTCCTTAACGTAATGCTAAAAATTTAAAATCAAAATGTATCTCTCTTTAAGCCGCTAGCTTAAAATTTCACTAAGCGGCGTATCGCTTCTGTAGTGATATTGAATCTGCGCTATTAACAGCTCTGCCGTTGCTAATGCGTCAATTAACGCATTGTGATTATGATAAGCCGGCAGTGAATAGCGTTTTCTACAATCATTTAACCTTACTGAGCCCAACTTACTCTTAAATAACCGCCCTAGTAAGCCTTGTCGTGCATGTAGCGCTTTGCGTTCTATTTCCATGGTATCGACTAATGCAAACTCAATACCTTCGCTTATACGTGCTAATAAAGCATTATTTAAAAAATGACGTTCAATAGCTGCATAATGCACAACAACAATTTTACCGCTAAGCGCATTTAACAAAGGTCCTAAAATAGAGGCTAAATCGGGTGCTTCATCAACTTCTGAGTGTGTAATACCATGAATAACAATAGACTCTTCACTTAAGCTCTTTCGAGGTTGTACAACCCAGTGTTTACTTTGCTTGCAGTACACTCGCTCTAAACTAAATGGTACTAAACCAACACTCACTATATCATCGACTTCGCTATTTAGACCGGTTGTCTCAAAATCTAAAGCCACAAAAGGAACATCTTTTAAAGGGGTTTTAATGTCACTAAACGCATGAGTATAAAAATGCCTTAAAAAAGTATTTTTAGTTTTAGAGGCATTTTGCTTGTATTTTTTTTCCCAATTAGCGTTATTGTACGAGCACTTACCCATCAGTGTTTTACACCAACATTGGCAGAGTAACTAAATTTTAAGTAGCTTTGTGCTTTTTCAAGTATTGCAAACGCCTCTTTTAAATTGCGCTGCTCAAACGGCGATAATAGATGTGGGTCTAGATCATTATCTGGCTCTTCGCCTTGCTCGATTTGCCACGCCTGATGACGTATCCGCATCATGGCGATATACTCTAGTGAATCTCGTAAATCTTGTGCTTTTCCTTCAGGTAGTAACTTGGCCTCTATAATATCCTCTAAGCGCTCAAACGAGTTTTGCTTACGTGAGCCAATGGCTAATGCATGGACTCTTATTACATCTGAAAGAGGTGCTGTTCCTCTACGCTTTAGGTTCATAGAGCGTTTGTGTTGGCCATTATGCTCAAGCACAAACCCTTTAAAAAAGCCCAGAGGTGGTGTTCTATTACGTGCGTTTGAAGCCATGTTTGCTAAAAACACCCTATTCGTTTTACTTTGCTTAGCAATAAATTTTTTAAGCTCTTCAGCCCACTTGGTTTTGCCCCATACGCCATCTAAATCAAAAAATATTGAGCTATTTAATAACGCTTGCGGCTTAGGCTGCTCAATCCACTGTGTAAATTGATCAAACCACTGTGAGCGTGTTTTACGCCATTTTTTAAATGACGCCATAATTTCACCATCACAATAGGTATAGCCACATTGCGCTAAGCCATCACAGACAAAATCAGAAATATTTTGGAAGTAATCATCGTGTTTATCGTCATCGTAACTGTCATCTAAAATAAGCGCGTTATCTTGATCGGTTACAATTAGCTGCTCGTCGCGTGCCATTGAGCCAAGGGCTATAAAGCAATACGGTACAGGTGGCGGGCCAAATTTTTCTTCGGCTAAGACTAATAAACGTTGCTTAAATGTGCGCCCTATTACGGCCATAGCCGTGCCGACCATATGCGAATTGGCATCTTCATTTACCATACGTACAAATACGTTGGGTAATTGGCGCGCATAGTGCGCTAAATCTTCAATTGTTTGTTGCGCTAATATTCCACGTACTAGCAATAAGCTACTTTGCGACTCGTAGCGTAAAATATCAGAAAGAGAAATAACCCCAATTGGGCGGCGTTTTTGTACTACAGGCAAATGGTGTAAGTTGTCGCGAAGCATGGCTAGTACCGCTTCAAACACGTATGCGTTTGCATCTAGCAATACCAAATTAGTTGACATAATTTGCTCCGCTTTTACGTTAAGCGCTAAGCCCTGTGCAACTACTTTAGTTCTGAGGTCTCTGTCGGTAATAATGCCTGCAATTTGGCCGTCATCTTCTTCTGGGTCATCACTTATTGGCTTATTAGCGTCGGTAACTAATACTGACGATACAGCTTCTTCTGTCATGATTTTAGCTACATCTTGTACCGTGGTTTGTGTATCAACAGTCACCACATCACGATGAATTAAGGATTTTACTTTTGCAGTGGTTAAGTCGTTCCCGTCTGCTTGCTCAACAATTGCTTGGCGAAGGCGTACATTACCATCTTCTTCAAAGTAATCTGCAAACGAGTCAAATTCATCACAATAGCGATTAAATATGTCAACGTTAATACAATAAACAAGCGTGTCTTCTAATGCTTTAGCAGGAAAACGCACTTTGCGATTCATTAGCAGGCCCATTTGACCAAATATCCCGCCAACCTCTAATCGATTATAGAGTTCGTTATTACGACGGTATATTTCGACAGAGCCACTTCTAATAACAAATAGATCTGCTATATCTTGGCCAAGCGTTAAAATATCGGTTTGTGATCGGTAATAAGCGACTTCAACTTGTTGAGCAAGCTCGTTTAGGGCGTTAGTTGGTAAATCATCAAATGGTGGGTGCTGCGCCAAAAACTGCGCTATTTCAACTTGTTCAGCTTGCATTGGGGATTCCTTGTGAGCACTCAATAAGGCATGTATATGCTTAAGTGGCTATCTTAACAAACAAATATAGCCAAGCAAGATTTAACTAATAGCCTCACCATTTTAAAAATAAAAGTGGTGAGGCTATAACTATAATTGCACTTTAAGTTAGCTTTTCAAGTTCTTGTTCTAGCTCTTTAGATTCGTCCCCTCGAGGGGTTGTAAAGCGTGCTAAGCCTAAGTAAATAACAGGCGTTAAATAAAGCGTAAATAATACAGCCAGTGCAAGACCACCAAACACTACCCAACCAATTGCATTACGTGCTTCAGCGCCTGCCCCTGTAGACATAATTAATGGTAATGCACCTAATAAGGTTGATATAAGGGTCATGGTAATTGGTCTTAAACGCACTAATGCGGCTTTCTCTACTGCATTTCTTACTGATAACCCTTGGTCACGTAATTGATCTGCAAATTCAACCAGTAAAATCGCGTTTTTAGCGATTAAGCCAATCAGCATAACTAAGCCGATTTGAGAGTAAATATTTAACGATGTTCCCGTTAAATAAAGCGCTAAAATTGCAGAAGTAATCCCAAATGGTACGGTTATCATAACGACTACAGCGCTGTTTACATTTTCAAATTGCGCAGCCAGCACTAAAAATACAATCAAAAAAGCCAGTACATAAGTTACAAGTACTTCGCTAGATGTTTCCTCATAGGTCAATGCTTCCCCTTTGAACGCAAGTGCAATTCCAGGCGCTAGCGACTGCTCAGACACTAACTTAATTTGCTCAACCAACGATGCAATCGTTAACCCTTCAGGCAGTTCCATACTAAGCTCTATAGAGCGGCGCTGCGCATGTCGTTCTAGTTCAGCTGCTACGCCTTCTTCAGAGATATAAGCCACACTACTCAAAGGCACTAAGCTGTTATTACCTGCCCTTATGTATAAATTAGCCAAATCGCTCGGATCGTTTATTGTTTGATTTTGTGCTTGCAACATTATGGGAACAGATTGGTCACCTATGTTTAAATCTTCAATATCGTCGCCGTTAATGGCCGCTCTTAGTGTAATAGCAATGTCGCTGAGCGCAACGCCAAGCTCTTGAGCGCGTCGCCTGTCTATATTGACTCTAAGCTGTGGTTGCGAAGGCTGATAAGAAATACGCACGGGAGCAACTTCGGGTACTGCTTTTTCAAGGGCTGCTGAAAACTGTTGAGCGGCTTTGAATATTTGCAAGTAATCTTGCCCTAGTAAGGCAATCTCCACACCACCACCTTGGCCACGCAAATTTAAACTATTGGCACCGCCTGGAAATGCAGGAGCACCGGGAATATTGCCCAAAGGCTCACGAATTTTGTTGATTATTTCTTGTTGGCTAAAGTGCCTTTCATCCCAGTGCTTTAATGGCACAGTAATAAATACAATATTTGGATCCCACTGGCCAACTACGGTGTAAATTGATTCTATTTCGCCACTATCAATAAAAGGTAATAAAATATCTTCCATTTTTATGGCTTGTCTATCCATAAAATTAAGCCCTACACCATCAGGTCCCCGTGCAAATATACGTATTTTTCCGCGATCTTCACTCGGCAATAATTCACTGTCTAAACTCGTATATAAAGCGCCAGAGCCACCGGCAACTAATAAACAAGCAATAAACGTAAGCCATGCATGATCAAGCACCTTATGAATTGATTTTGTATAAATACCACCAAGCCAGTGGCCTAGCTTTGCAAATGGATGAAAACCACCCTGCTTTAACTTTAATTTAGAAGTAAGTGCAGGCACTAAAGATAGCGCTACAAAACTAGATATAATAACCGCGCCTGCAAGTACACCACCAAATTCTCTAAATAATCGCCCTGCAGTGGACGGTAAAAATGCAATAGGTATAAATACTGCAGCCAACACAGCTGTAGTTGCCACTACTGCAAAAAACACTTCCCGAGTGCCTATTACCGCAGCAGCACGTCTACCTAGCCCTAAACCTCGTTGTCGCTGAATGTTTTCGCTTACTACAATGGCGTCATCAACAATTAAGCCAGTAGCAAGTACAAGGGCGAGTAATGTTAAAATATTAATCGAAAATCCAAGTGCCCAAATAAGTGCTAGCGAGCCAATTAAGGCCACCGGAATTGCAAAAGCCGGTACGAGTGTGGCTCGCCAAGAGCCGATAAAAACCCACAGTGTAATCACTACTAACAGTACGGTAAGCAATAAAGAATAAATTACCTCATCAACTGAGCTTCTTATAAACTGTGCATCATCAGAGGTAAGGGTAAACTCCATTTCAGGAAAACGTGTTTGCATACTGTTGATGAGCTTTAACACTTCGTCAGATATTTCTATTGTATTTGATTGTGCTTGGCGAATTATTTCCATACCTATAACAGGTTTACCGTTAAGTCTTACCATAGAGCGCGGATCAGCAGGTCCAAAGTAAATAGCCGCAACGTCGCTAATGCGAGTATCGCCTTGAATTATTATGTCGCCCACTTGCTCAGGGGTTATTGATGTAGCATCAGCTCGCACAATTATTTGCTGATCGTTTGCCTTCAAACTCCCAGCTGGCACGTCAAACGGCGCTTGGCTAAGTACTTGTGCTACATCTGGAATAGTTAAATTAAAGCTGCTTAATTTAAGCGGGTCGATTCGTACTCGAAGTACTCGCGCTCTATCACCATTTAAACGTACATCAGCAACCCCTGGAATGGTTAAAAATTGTGGTGCTAAATCAACATCAACTCGCTCGGTAAGTGCCTCAAGCGATAAACTATCGCTAGCGACTGTTAATGAGACAACGGCTTCTGCATCATTATCGGCTTTTATAATTGATACTCGCTCTACTTCTTCAGGGAGATCGCGTTGAACGCGCGCTACCGATTCTCGCGTTTCATTTGCGGCATCGTCTAAATTAATACCTGGTCTAAACTCAACGACAATACGCGAGTTTCCTTCTTCACTTTGCGCGCGTATAGATTTAACACCACTTACGCGAGCTACTGCACCTTCTAATTTGCTGGTTACTTCCGTGTCTACCGTTTCTGGGGAGCCACCGAGAAATGGAGCGGAAACGGTTATACGCGGCCTATCTACATCAGGAAGCTCTCTAACCTCAACCCCTGCAATAGCTGCAATGCCAGCAATAATAATAAGTAAGTTAAGTACAACAATGAGTACTGGGCGGCGAATCGCCATGGATGGCAAGTCTTGCATCATAGGTTGCTGTTTCATACTTACTCCTGCGTATCTGCTATGGTGAAGCTTAGCGCTTGCTGAGCACGCAAACGCTGTACGCCTTCAATGACTAAAATATCATCTTTATTTAAAGTGCCAGATACTAATAAACGTCCCGAAAGACGCTGCTCTATTTTTACATCAACCCGTGTGGCTTTGTTATTAACACTTGTCCACACGTAGGGCCCAGTTGCTCCCCACAGTAATGCAGCTTCTGGTATTGCGGCATAATTATTACCTAACACTTCAATATGAACTCTAAAGCTCATACCCGGTAAAAACTGCTGATTGGCGTTGTTTAGCTTTGCCTTAACTCGTAGAGTGCGAGTTTGCGGGTT
This sequence comes from Pseudoalteromonas sp. MMG007, assembly GCF_018100985.1. Taxonomy (GTDB): domain Bacteria; phylum Pseudomonadota; class Gammaproteobacteria; order Enterobacterales; family Alteromonadaceae; genus Pseudoalteromonas. Next base: position 39,237 of record NZ_JAGJEI010000005.1, read on the forward strand.
AATTCGAGAGTCTAAGTAAGCAATTTCAGCCTTAATTGGGTTTTCTGATTGCCACGGGAATACTGTTATATTGCTCTTATTACGGAGCATGGATATCGCTGACTCTGGCGCATTAAAATTAATATATAAATCACTGGTGTCATCAATACTCGCTATTTCAGTAAGCTCAGAAATTCTATCACCAACCTCAACATCTGTAAGACCCATAATTCCACTTATAGGTGCGATAACTTTCCTATCTTCAAGCTCAGTTTGTGCTTGAGTTAAAGTAACTTTTGCAAGTTCAACAACGGTTTTAGCATCATCTACATCACTTTTTGGCACAGCCCCTTTAGCTTGGCTTTGCTGTAATCGTTCTAAAATTCGTTGCGTATCGGCAAGTTTAATTTTAGCCTCACTAAGTGCGGCTTTTTGTCTACGTGAATCAAGTTCGAGTAAAATATCGCCCTTTTTTACTTTATCGCCAGGTTTAAAGTATACAGCGGTTACCCTATCACCCACCGCTGGGTATAACATAACCGAATGAATCGCTTCTGTATTACCAACAGCTTGAACTTGTTGCTTAGCACGCTCTAATGTTATTTTTTGCACGACAACGTTTGCGCTCAATACTGGTAATGTCACAAATACTAAAGCAGTTAATATGCTTGTTAAAAAAATATGCGATTTCAAAGTAACACCTTAATTAATTATTATTTACATTACCTTACGAAGTTTAACAGCTGTGTGATCAATAAGTAGGTTAGAACGATAAATTGGCAGAACAATGAGATGAAATAGCTTTTGTAATACCAATTTAAGCACAGTACAAGCCTGTGTATTTATTTGGTAGCTAAAACAAAAAAGCCCAGCAAAAGCTAGGCTAATAAAATGTATTATATAAATATTATTTACCGCGCTGAGCATCCTTTTGCGCTTTTTTAGCTTCTTTACGTTGCTGTAAAACAGCTTGGGCTTCATTGCCAATGTGACCTTCGCCACGGGCTTGTGCAAGCTCTATTTGCTTTTGGCGCTCAGCAAAACGAGCGCGTTGCTCATCAGTAACATCATCAATACAGTGGTGACACGATACACCTTCCATATACTCTGGTTTTTGCTTTTCTTCTTCAGTGATTGGCATACGGCACGCATGACACTGATCGTATGAACCTTTTTGTAAATCATGATTTACCGCAACACGGTTATCAAATACAAAACATTCGCCTTCCCACATGGTTTCTTCTTTTGGGACTTCTTCTAGGTATTTTAAAATACCCCCTTCTAAGTGATAAACCTCGTCAAAACCTTGCTCTTTCATGTAGGCAGTCGATTTTTCGCAGCGAATACCACCGGTACAAAACATAGCCACTTTTTTGTGTTTTTCGGGGTCTAAATTTTCTTTAGCCCACTGCGGGAACTCACGGAAAGTTTTTGTGTTAGGGTCGACTGCATTTTGAAAAGTCCCAATTTCTATTTCGTAATCGTTACGTGTATCAATTAGGATAACTTCAGGGTCAGAAATAAGGTCGTTCCATTCATTAGGCTTTACATAGCTCCCTACCACTTTAAGAGGATCGACACCTTCAACACCCATAGTAACAATTTCGTTTTTAAGCTTTACTTTTGTGCGGTAAAACGGGCATTCATCATCGTATGATTCTTTAGTAACTATATTTTTTAGGTTGTCTTGGGTATCTAGCCACGCGAGTAAATTATCTATACCTTCGCGTTTTGCCGACACAGTACCGTTAATACCTTCAGCTGCAAGTAATAAAGTGCCGCGTACTTCGTTAGCTTCCATTACTTCTAGAAGTGGTTTACGCAGTGCTTCAAAATTGGGTAAGCCTACAAACTTGTACATTGCACATACAACAAAATGCTCGTTTGTTACATTATCTTTATGGACGACAGTCATTTTTATTTCCTATTTTGCTTTGATAGCCTTAAGTGGCGTTTACCGAATCGTAAATCCGGCGCATATGGGGCGCGTATTTTACGCTTTTTATAATTAATTGCAAAAAATAGCGCGTTAGAATGGTTTTTACTGTCGGCATAACCCTTGTGTGGGCTATAATGCGGCCATTAATTTAAGTTGCACATTGGAGAACACGACTTTGCACTTTACTGATCTTGGGATTGATACTCGCCTTGAAACACAATTAGCACATCAAGGGATCACCCAGCCCACAGATATTCAAGCACATGCAGTGCCTACCGCACTTGCAGGGCATGACATTTTTGCTCAGTCTAAAACTGGGTCGGGCAAAACATTAGCGTTTTTATTACCTGCTGTTCAGCGAGTTATGAAGCAAAAAGCGCTCAGTAAACGCGATCCTCGTGTACTTATCGTTGCACCTACCCGTGAGCTTGCAACGCAAGTATTTACTCAATTACGCTTATTAATTGCCGGCACAAATATCAAAGCTGTAAAAATATTAGGCGGTGAGAACTTTAATGATCAAATTAAAGCGCTTCGTAACGACCCTCACTTTGTTGTTGCGACACCTGGGCGTTTGGCCGATCACATCACAAAACGCTCATTACAATTAAGTGGTTTAGAGCTATTAATTTTTGATGAAGCCGACCGTATCCTAGATTTAGGTTTTACTGAACAGCTTAAAATGATTAATGAGCAAGCAAACCACCGTTTGCGTCAAACATTATTGTTTTCGGCTACACTCGATCATGCACAAGTAGATGCTCTTTCGCGTAACTTATTAAAAAAACCAAAACAGATTACGCTTAGCGCAGCAAACGAGCAGCACAGTGATATTAAACAAACGCTTTATCTAGCTGATAACCTTGATCACAAAGAAGCGTTACTTGAACATTTTTTAAAGCAAGACGATGTTGGTCAATGTATTATTTTTACAGCAACCCGTGCCGATACCAGTCGTTTAAGTGAAGCTTTAAATGACAAGGGGTTTAAATCGGTCGCGCTCGCTGGCGATTTAACACAAAGTAAGCGCCTTGAGATCATGGACTCGTTTAGCCGTGAAAACTTTAAAATACTAATTACCACCGATGTCGCTTCACGCGGATTAGATTTATTAAGTGTAACGCACGTAATTAACTTTGATTTACCAAAACACGCAGAAGAATATGTACACCGTATAGGCCGTACAGGCCGCGCTGGTTTTAAAGGTAACGCGTTATCACTTGTGGGCCCTAAAGACTGGGCTAGTTATATAGCAATAAAATCGTTTTTGAACGATGAGCTTGTATTTGCAAGTGTTGAAGGTTTAAAAGCTAAATTTAAAGGTATTAAAGAGAAAAAACCTGCTGCAGTTGTAAAAACTAAAAAAGTAACGCAGGTTAAAAAGCCACACGTTAAACGCAAAGCAAAACCTAAAAAGCCAGTGGCACCTATTAAAGCCCCTATGAATATCGATGGCGATTCACCAATGCGCCGCAAAAAAAAGCCTGAGCAGGAATAATTATGAGTTACCTAGGAACAACACAAACCCTATTTGTAAAAGAAGTAAGTAACGAAGGTGCTTACCTTGACGGCCATGACTTAGGTGAAGTTTTTTTACCAAAACAAGAAATTAAACATGAGCTCGAAGCGGGTGATAGCATTAGTGTATTTATTTATTTAGATAATGCTAACTTACCTACTGCGACCATAAAAAAGCCGTATGCTCAAGTAGGAGAATATGCCCTTCTTCGTGTTAAAGAAATAAATAGCATTGGTGCCTTTATAGATTGGGGGCTTGATAAAGACGTACTCGTTCCGTTTAATGAACAAAAGCCACGTATGCAAGAAGGCCATTCGTACCTTGTGCGTTTATATCTAGATAATGCAAGTCAGCGTATATGCGCATCGAATAACTTTAATCGCTTTTTATCAAAAGAAGAACCTAATTATTCGCATCTTCAAGAAGTTGATTTAATAGTTGCGGGTAAAACAGACATTGGATACAAAGTTTTAATTGAAGAATCTCACTTTGGTGTTGTGTTTTATAACATGGTATTCAAAAACTTATTTGTTGGGCAAAAACTTAAAGGGTTTGTTCAAAAGGTGCGTGAAGATGGTAAAATTGACGTTGTACTTGAAAAGCCTGGCATGGGTAAAGTAAGTGATCTTAGTGAAAAGATTTTAGAGAAACTCAAGCAAGAAGGTGGAATACTTGCCATTGGTGATAAGTCAGATCCTGAGCTTATCAAAAAGGTTTTCTCAACGAGTAAGGCTAACTATAAAAAAGCAATTGGTGGGTTATTTAAACAAGAGTTGATAGAAATTGAAGCTAAATCTATTCGTTTAAAATCTTAATATAAAATATACCCGCTTAGTTAGTTCTAACCTAGAATATATTTATAAGGCAATGTACATTTCGTGTATTGCCTTGAATAATCTAACACTTCAACTTCAGTTTCTAGATTAAGTGGTGCTAAGCGGAACACTTTCTTCTCACACTCTAGCTTTTTATTTTCATACTGCGACAAGCACTCCCTAACAGTGACATTTTGCGTATTAAGCGTTGCCTCATTTTTATAGCACAAGTGATGTGCATAACCTTCCATTACTTTTTTAAAGTCAAATATATTAACAGGATAAACAGAAATAACATCTGTAACTGCAGTCACGCCATCGTATGCTCTACTAGAAAACACATACTTATTAATTGAAAAACCAGCAACGATAATTAATATAGAACCTAAAAGTAACTTCAAAATAAACCCCTACACATTCTGATTTTAGTAATGTAACACAAAATCTACATAAGGTAAGGGTTTAGTACTAAATAACTGGTTTTTGTTAAATTAAGCTATTGACCTGTTAACATCTTCCAATACTTTTACTGGATTGTCAGCTTTAGTAATTGGCCTGCCAACAACTAGATAATCACTACCGGCATCAACAGCCTGTTTAGGCGTCATAATACGTTTTTGATCGCCAGCATCACTGCCTTCAGGCCTTATACCTGGAGTAACTAATTTAAAGTTATTACCTAGTTCAGCTTTTAAGATTTTAGCTTCTTGGGCTGAGCAAACAACACCATCAAGTCCTGCCTCTTTTGCTAACTTAGCAAGGTGCATAACTTGTTGTTGTGCTGTTTTTTCTATACCTAAACGTTGTAGCTCCACTTCATCCATACTTGTTAGTACCGTTACAGCAATTAACAGTGGCGCTTTATCACCAAATTTTTCGAGTGCTTGTTTGGCCCTATTCATCATTTCAAAACCGCCAGATGCATGCACATTTACCATCCACACACCCATATTTGCCGCTGCAGTAACTGCTTTAGCAACCGTGTTAGGGATATCATGAAATTTTAAATCTAAAAATACATCAAAGCCTAAATCAATTAACTCTTTTACAAATGCAGGCCCAAAATAAGTAAACATCTCTTTGCCTACTTTTAGTCGGCAAGTATCAGGAGAGAGTTGCTTTACAAAACTAAGGGCGGCTTCTTGAGAGTCATAATCTAGGGCAATAAGAATTTTTTTTGAATGTTCGAAAGACATAGCTATCCTAATGAATGGCAGTAAAGTTATAAATAGTTAGGGGTTATTAAAATCCGTCTAAGCCTCTACTTGGTACAATGGTTTCCCAATGTTTACAAGATGGGCAGTTCCAATAAATTGTGTGACTGGTAAATCCACAGTGCTGACATTGAAAATCAGGTTTTGTGGCTATATACGAGGTTACAAGCTTATCAATTTCATTGAGTACTTCTTTTGTATCTTTATTTTGATTACCCATAAGTTGCAGTAAAAAGCTAAAGCCACGAATAGTAGGTTGACGCTTTAAACTATCAGTTAAAAAATCAAATGCTTGCTTAGTATGTCCCTGCTCTAATAAAGCTTGGCAATGTTTTATTTTTATTAGCACACCACCCTTATCTAAAAGGTCGTTTAATAAATCATGAAATTGATGCGTTAAGTTTAATTGTTTATAACTATGTGCTAGCTCATCAATAAATAGAGGGGCAAACAACGTAAACTGGCAAACAAGCTCTCGCCAGTAATAAATAGCTTTAACGTAATCCTCGCTTGTATAAGCTGTTAAACCTAATTCGTAAAGCGGACGGATAGCTTTATAGTTTAAACCAATCGCTTTACGCATTAATTGAGGGTTATCATCACTCAGTGCCAATTCACAATAAAAGTTAGCAATGGCTTTAAAATGCTGCTCTTTAGAAAATAGCTCGCTATGGGCTTCAAACATATTGATGCCCTTTTCCCACTCTCGCGTTTGCGAATAAAGAGTAATAATGGGATCGAGTGCCTCGGATTCTCCTGCTTTAACAAGCCACACTAAATGCTCTTCAGCACTGTCAAGTAACCCGGCCATAATGTAATCTTCGGCAAGTTCTAAACGTGTTGTTGCGGATTCTTTTTCGCTTAAGCTAGGATGCTTTAATAGGAGTTCGTGAATTTTTATAGCGCGGTCTAGTTCACCTCGTCGGCGAAACATAGTAGCTAAAGTAGAATAATGTTCAACAGAGTCAGCGGCCACTTCGAGTAAGTTGATTAAATGCTCTAAGCCCTGATCTTCTTCTCTATCAAGTAAAAATTTTAAACCTTTACTGTATTCAGAAGTAATTTGTCTGTTAAGTTGATGAGCTTGGTTTTTAGCACTATTTTTACCCATTATCCAGCCGTAACCAGCAGCTACAGGCAGTAGTAAAAACAAAAGCTCAATCATAATTAGGCGTCTTTATTAGCAGCAAGCTTGTTTTTTTCTTTTTCAGGCGCTAATTGTTTTTTTAAACGGTAATTTTGCCACTTTAACTTTGAAAATATTTTAAAGCTTATAAAGCAACCAATTACAACACCTATTAAAAAGCAGATACTTATTATTACAGCTAAAGGTAATGTATTACTGGCAATAATATAATTAATTTGTACTAATTGTGGATTTTGAGAACCCAATACAAATGCGCATATAAGTAAAAACGCAACCAGAATAATTTTTAATACCTTAAACAAGTAACTACTCCAATGAGTTTAACTAGGCGATACTCTCGTTTACGCGGTCGCGTAACTCTTTGCCTGGTTTAAAATGAGGTACATGCTTTCCTTCAAGCTCTACTGTATCACCAGTCTTAGGATTACGACCTGTGCGAGGAGCGCGGAAATGCAAAGAGAAACTACCAAAACCTCTGATCTCAATACGATCTGAAGTAGATAATGAGCCGGCCATTTGTTCAAGAATTTCTTTTACTGCATTTTCAACATCTTTCACTGGAACGTGTGCGTGTTGTTCCGCAAGTGTTTCTATCAATTCTGACTTAGTCATAGCGTTTCCTTAATAAGAGATATAGGAAGGGCAAAAATGCCCTTCCAACTAAAAACTAATTATATATTAGTCTTTTTGTGCATTTGCGAAAGCAGCTGCCATTGCGTTTTCAAACACTGGCTCTTCTTTCTTAAGCTTCTCAAGTACTTCTTTCTCTTCTGCTTCGAAAAGAGCTTTAACTGATAAGCTTAAAGTGCGGTTCTTACGATCAACACCAACGTATTTAACTTCAATCTCGTCGCCAACAGAAACAACAGTAGTTGCATCTTCAACGCGCTCTTGAGCGATATCAGCTACACGGATGTAACCTTCAACGCCTTCGATAAGTTCAACAGTTGCGCCTTTCGCATCAACTTCAGTCACTTTACCTTTAACAATAGCACCTTTCTTGTTTGCATCAAGGTAGTTATTGAACGGGTCAGCTTCGATTTGCTTAACACCTAGAGAGATACGTTCACGCTCTGGGTCAACTTGCAATACGATAGCAGTGATTTCGTCGCCTTTCTTGAATTCACGCACAGCTTCTTCGCCAGGTGTATTCCAAGAAATGTCTGAAAGGTGTACAAGACCATCAATACCACCGTCAAGACCGATAAAGATACCGAAGTCAGTGATTGATTTGATCTTACCAGTAACTTGGTCGCCTTTGTTTTGAAGACGAGCAAATTCCTGCCAAGGATTAGCAATACATTGCTTAAGACCAAGAGAAATACGACGACGTTCTTCGTCGATTTCAAGAACCATAACTTCAACGTTGTCGCCAAGGCTTACAACTTTAGAAGGATGGATGTTCTTGTTAGTCCAATCCATTTCAGAAACGTGTACTAGACCTTCAACGCCTTCTTCGATTTCTACGAAGCAACCGTAATCAGTAAGGTTAGTTACACGACCAGAAAGTTTAGAACCTTCTGGGTAACGACCAGCGATAGCTGCCCATGGATCTTCACCAAGCTGTTTAAGGCCTAGAGATACACGAGTTTTATCTTTGTCGAATTTAAGAACTTTAACTGCGATTTCGTCACCAACATTAACGATCTCTGAAGGGTGCTTAACACGCTTCCAAGCCATATCTGTAATGTGTAGTAGACCATCAACACCACCAAGGTCAACGAATGCACCGTAGTCAGTAAGGTTCTTAACGATACCTTTAACTTCTTGGCCTTCAACAAGGTTAGCAAGAAGCTCTTCACGTTCTTGTGAGTTTTCAGATTCGATAACTGCACGACGTGAAACAACAACGTTGTTACGTTTTTGGTCAAGCTTGATTACTTTAAATTCAAGCTCTTTGCCTTCAAGGTGAGTTGTGTCACGTACTGGACGAACATCAACAAGTGAACCAGGTAGGAAAGCACGGATTGAATCAACTTCAACTGTGAAACCGCCTTTAACTTTACCGTTGATAACACCAGTAACAGTTTCTTGCTCTTCACATGCTTTCTCAAGACGGATCCACGCTTCGTGACGCTTCGCTTTCTCACGAGAAAGGATAGTTTCACCGAAACCGTCTTCAATTGCATCTAGTGCAACATCTACTTCGTCGCCTACAGCAACTTCTAGTTCACCAGCAGCATTTTTGAACTGCTCTGCAGGGATAGCACTTTCTGATTTAAGACCAGCATCTACAAGTACAATGTTATTCTCGATAGAGATTACTGTACCTTTAACAATAGAGCCTTGCTCTGCTTCAAAACCCTTTAAGCTTTCTTCAAATAACTGCGCAAAATTTTCTGACATACGAATATACGTCTCATATATTAATACCAATAAGCAACCATGCTGCATGGGGTTGTTAAAATAGCACTGGCATCCTGCTGGCGCATAAAATGTGTTTAGCTTCGTTTAGGAAGCTTCCCTTCAGATATTGCAATATCTACTAAAGTTATAACTTTATCAAACACTTGCTGAGCATTAAGCTCGCTAGTGTCTATCTCGATAGCATCTTCTGCAGGTACAAGCGGAGCAACGGCACGATTCATATCGCGCTCATCACGAGCTTGAATGTCCTGTAATAGACCACTTAGTGTAACATCATGGCCACGCTCATTCAACTCAACAAAGCGTCTACGAGCGCGTTCTTCTGCACTAGCAGTTAAATATATTTTTAATGGCGCATCTTGAAATACCACAGTGCCCATATCTCTGCCATCGGCGATTAAGCCATTTTCAGTGCGAAACGCACGCTGACGACGTAATAGAGCTTCACGAACGCGAGGTAAAGCAGCCACTTTTGATGCTGCGGCCCCCACTTCTTCATTACGAATAGTGGTTGTTACGTCTTCGCCTTCTAAAATAACTTTTCCTGCATTAGTTTGGCTATCTACCAAAAACTGCACGTCTAAGTTTGCAGCAAGCGGGACTAACCCTTCTTCATTGTCTAATGCGATTTGGTGATGAAGTGCAGCTAAAGATAAAACACGATAAATCGCACCGCTATCTAACACATCCCACCCTAACTTGTCGGCTAACAAGCGACAAACAGTTCCTTTACCTGAACCACTTGGGCCATCAACGGTGATCACGGGCATTAATAACGCCTGCATTTAAAACCTCCTGCAATGCACACCTAAATAAACCGCGACATTATACGTCAGTTATTAAAATATATCTGCTATAAGTGTGTAACTTTTTATAAATAGTTATGAACGTGCTATTCACTCACCGACGCTAAAACATTGAAAAAAGTAGGAAATGTTTTATAAGTACACTTAGGATCATTAATAGTTATGGGCTTGCCCCCTACGGCAACCATTGAAAAACACATAGCAATACGGTGATCGTCATAAGTATCAATAGCTACATCATTAAATGTTTCTGGTGGTGTGATTTCTATAAAATCTTCGCCTTCTACTACATGCGCACCGACTTTACGAAGCTCGGTAGCCATTGCATATAAACGATCTGTTTCTTTTACGCGCCAGTTATATATATTGCGAATAGCGGTTGGGCCTTTGGCAAAAAGTGCAACGGTTGCAAGTGTCATTGCAGCATCAGGGATAGCATTAGCGTCAATGTCCACGCCTTTTAAGTCACCTTTGCGAACCACTAGATGCTCATCATACCAATCTATTTTAGCACCTACTTGCTCCATTACTTTTGCAAAACCAATATCACCTTGCACCGATTTAGCGCCAACGCCTTTAATTTCAATCTCGCCACCAGCAATGGCTGCTGCTGCAACAAAATAAGACGCCGACGATGCATCACCTTCAACCATTATACGTTCAGGTGATTGGTACTGCTGACCACCTTTTACTTTAAAAGTTGCATAATCACTGTGCTGAACATTAATTCCAAAGCGTGCCATAACACCTAAAGTAATATCAATATAAGGCTTAGAGACTAAAGTACCTTTTATTGTTATCTGTGTATCACCACTAAATAAAGGAGCAGCCATTAATAATGCAGTTAAAAATTGACTTGAAATACTGCCGTCGATTTCAACTTCACCGCCATTTATCTGCCCACCGACTATTTTAAGTGGTGGGTAATCTTTATGTTTAGTGTAAGAAATGTCACCGCCTAGTGCTTGCAGTGCATCAACTAAGTGCCCTATTGGGCGCTCTTCCATGCGTGGCTCACCTATTAACTCATATTCGCCACTGACAGCAGCAAGCACTGCTGTTAAAGGGCGATATGCAGTGCCCGCATTACCTAAAAATAAAGGCTCGCTAGGTGTTTTGAAAACACCCCCCACACCAGTTACAGTCGCTACGGTGCGCTCTTCGTTAAGTGTTACATCTACACCTAAAAGCTTTAAAGCCCCCAGCATATGACGAATATCATCACTATCGAGTAAGTTCTCTACAACGGTTGTGCCATTAGCAAGTGCTGCTAATAATAAAATACGGTTTGATAAGCTTTTTGACCCAGGTAAAGTGACTGTTCCATTTACACGAGCAATAGGCTCTAAGCGAAGTTGCTCCATTAGCTATTCTCCTTTGCAAAGCTAGCCATAAAATCCACAAGCGCCTGAACACCTTCAAGCGGCATTGCGTTATAAATACTTGCACGCATACCGCCCACAATTCTGTGGCCCTCAAGTGCTAACAAACCTGCATCTTTAGATTGCGACACAAATTTTTCATTTAAGCTTTCATCGTTAAGCCAAAATGGAACATTCATTCGTGAACGACAATGCTTAGCTACTTTATTGGTATAAAAAGACGATTCATCAATAAAGTCATAAAGTAACTGCGCTTTTGCAATATTTTGCGCTTCCATTGCTTTAACGCCGCCATTGCTTTCAAGCCATTCAAATACTTCAGCAGCTAAATACCATGCAAAAGTAGGTGGTGTGTTAAACATGCTGCCCTGTTTTGCTTCAAGGGCGTAATCTAAAATCCCTGGCTTTGCTAAACCTTCACGATCGAGTAATGTTTTACGAACAATAACGATTGAAATACCCGATGGACCGATATTTTTTTGTGCACCAGCATAGATTAAATCAAATTTATTAACGTCGATCTCGCGTGATAAAATAGTCGATGACATATCTGCGACAATTGGCGCCGTTGGGTGTGTTGGTACTTCAAAAATTTCTAGTCCATCTACCGTTTCATTAGGACAGTAGTGAATGTACGATGCATCAGCAGGTAGAACCCAGTCAGCTACCTGTTTGATTGAAAACTCGCCATTAGCGTCATTACGTACATCAATAGAGGTTGCTTTAGTAAACTTATTAGCTTCATCTGTTGCACTTTTAGACCACACACCATTTTCGCAATAAACCGCAGCTTTACCTTCTTGGTGCAAGTTTAAAGGGACGGCACTAAATTGACCGCGGCCACCACCGTGCATAAATAGCACTTCAAACTCATCACTAATGTCCATTAATCGACGAAGGCTGGCTTCGCATTTAGCTGTGAGTGCTAAAAAGTCTTTACTGCGATGGCTTATTTCCATCACAGATACACCTAAATCTTGCCAATCTAAGAATTCTTTTTGTGCTTTTTGCATAACCGCTTGCGGAAGCATAGCTGGCCCCGCACAAAAATTGTATTTACTCATTACCTTTGCCTCATTCCAGTAATTTAACTACTGAGCATGAATAAAAATTGATGCTCTATTAATTTTTTTCAACAACATTAAAAAAAGCGGCCTTAGCCGCTTTTTCAATTTCAATTATTCAGAAGGAGGATTGTCATCCACGGCTTCGTCTATAACTGTATCAACGTCTTCAATATCAATTAAGTCACTTTCTGTAACTTCAATCTCTTCGATACGTTGTAAACCAACTACTTGCTCTTCGTCAATAGTTCTGATCAAAATAACACCTTGGGTGTTACGGCCAACCGTAGAAACTTCATTAACGCGAGTACGTACTAAGGTACCACGATTAGAAATAATCATTATTTCATCGTTGTCGTCAACTTGTACTGCACCTACAACAGCACCGTTACGCTCACTCACCTTGATAGATACAACACCTTGTGTTGCACGGCTCTTAGATGGGTAATCTTCAAGTTGAGTACGTTTACCGTAACCGTTTTCAGTTACCGTTAAAATTGCACCATCCGTTTTTGGCACAATTAAAGATACTACACGTTGATCATCGGCCATTTTAATACCACGAACACCTGTAGCAGTACGACCCATAGGACGTACACCTTTGAAACGAATTTCTGGGTTACCCTCTTCGTCTAGAACCGGGTTACCGTCTTCATCAACTACCGCTGATTCTTCAGCTTCTTTAAAGCGTACAACTTTACCTGCATCAGTAAACAACATAATTTCGTTGCTACCATCGGTAATATCAACACCAATTAGGCTATCGCCTTCATTTAGGTTAACAGCAATAATACCGCTCGCACGTTGACGACTGTATGCTGTTAGTGGTGTTTTCTTCACTGTACCAAATGCTGTAGCCATAAAGATGTATTTATCTTCTTCGTACTCGCGTACAGGTAAGATAGCAGTGATACGCTCATCATCTTCAAGTGGCAATAAGTTAACAATTGGCTTGCCACGCGCAGCACGACTTGCAAGTGGTAACTGGTAAACTTTAAGCCAGTATAGACGGCCCGCAGTTGAGAAACACAATATTGTATCGTGCGTGTTTGCCACTAATAGACGCTCAATGAAATCTTCATCTTTCATCTTCGTTGCAGATTTACCTTTACCACCACGACGTTGCGCTTCGTAATCAGACAATGCCTGATACTTAACGTAACCTTCGTGAGAAAGCGTAACAACAACGTTTTCTTCAGTAATTAAATCTTCTAAGCTAATATCGTGTGCAGCAGCGTTAATTTCAGTACGACGCTCATCACCATATTGCTCTTTTATTTCAACTAGCTCATCACGAATAACTTCCATTAAACGCTCAGGTGTAGCCAAAATGTATAATAGTTCAGCGATTAAATCTAAAAGCGCTTGATATTCAGTTAAGATCTTCTCATGTTCAAGACCTGTTAACTTGTGTAAGCGTAAATCAAGAATCGCTTGTGCTTGTTGCTCAGAAATATAGTACTGACCATCACGAATACCTAACTCCGCAGCTAACCAATCAGGACGAGCTACATTGTCTTCGCCGGCTTTTTCAAGCATCGCTTGTACATTACCTAATTCCCACGGACGCGCTGTTAAAGCAACTTTAGCTTCAGCAGGTGTTGGAGATTTACGAATAAGTTCGATTATTGGGTCAATATTAGCAAGTGCAATTGCTAAGCCTTCAAGCGTGTGAGCTCGGTCGCGGGCTTTTCGTAAATCAAATACTGTACGGCGAGTTACTACTTCACGGCGGTGAATAATAAACTCTTCAAGCATTTCTTTTAAGTTAAAACACTTAGGTTGATTATTAATTAACGCAACCATATTCATACCAAACACAGTTTGTAACTGAGTTTGCGAATATAAGTTGTTTAATATAACTTCGCCTACATCACCACGTTTGATCTCGATAACGATACGCATACCGTCTTTATCAGATTCATCACGTAATGCGCTAATGCCTTCAATTTTCTTATCTTTGACAAGCTCAGCTATTTTTTCAATTAAGCGTGCTTTATTCACCTGATAAGGAATTTCGTGAACGATGATTGTTTCGCGACCCGTTTTTTCATCGGTTTCGATGTCGGCACGTGCACGCATGTACACTTTACCACGGCCTGTTAAATAGGCTTGTTCAATGCCTTTTTTACCGTTGATAATTGCAGCCGTTGGGAAATCTGGGCCTGGGATATAGTCCATTAACTCATGAATAGTTAAATCAGGATTTTGAATAAGTGCTAAACAACCATTAACCACTTCAGTTAAGTTATGTGGAGGGATGTTTGTTGCCATGCCTACCGCAATACCTGATGAACCATTCACTAATAAATTAGGGATTTTCGTTGGTAAAACGTCAGGAATTTGCTCTGTGCCATCGTAGTTAGGTACGAAATCAACCGTTTCTTTTTCAAGATCGGCCAATAACTCATGCGACATTTTAGCCATACGAACTTCTGTATAACGCATTGCCGCTGCTGAATCACCATCAACCGAACCAAAGTTACCTTGGCCATCTACAAGCATATAACGCAAAGAGAATGGCTGTGCCATACGAACTATTGTGTCATAAACTGCACTGTCGCCGTGTGGGTGGTATTTACCGATTACATCACCGACCACACGGGCCGATTTTTTGTAAGGCTTGTTCCAATCATTACTAAGCTCGTTCATTGCAAACAAAACGCGGCGGTGAACTGGTTTTAAACCATCACGTACGTCTGGTAGTGCACGTCCTACAATTACACTCATCGCATAATCTAAGTAGGAATTTTTTAACTCGTCTTCAATATTGACTGGCAGAATTTCATTGGCGAGATCAGTCATTTGATATCACATTCCTTCAGTATCAGCTCTTTGCAACCCGGTATTAGGCGCTAAGAGTGTTTGTTATTATTTCTAAGTGACCATGCTATCACAATTAATTTAGATTTACAGGCGCAAAACTTTGCGATTTATCAATTTAGCCCTATATAATGGCCTCAGATTGACGAGGAAGTATTTTATGACCGAACATCAAAATGTAGATAACGCAGAAATAGCAAAATTTGAAGCCATCGCAGAGCGTTGGTGGGACCAAGACGGAGAGTTTAAACCTCTTCACGAAATTAACCCATTACGATTAGACTTTATAGCTAACAAAACACAGGGCCTATTTGACAAAGAAAGCCTTGATGTAGGTTGCGGTGGCGGCATACTCAGTGAAAGTATGGCACGTATGGGTGCACACGTAACGGGCATCGATATGGGGCAAGAGCCCTTAACCGTTGCTAAGTTGCACAGCTTAGAAACAGGTGTAAATGTAGATTATATAAAAGTACCTGCAGAAGAATTTGCTTCACAGTATCCTGAGCGTTTCGATGTAATAACGTGTATGGAAATGTTAGAGCATGTTCCCGACCCTGCTTCTATCATTCATGCAGTAGCAAAGCTTGCAAAACCAGGTGCGGACGTTTTTTTCTCTACTCTTAATAAAACCCCAAAATCGTACTTGTATGCCATTGTTGGCGCAGAAAAGCTGCTTAAAATGGTTCCTGAAGGTACGCACGATCATAAAAAGTTTATTAAGCCTGCGCAATTAATCGCATGGGCAGAGCAAGCTGGATTAAAAGTACGTGCAAGTGCTGGATTAACGTATAATCCGTTTTCAAAGCAATACACACTAAATACAGATGTAAGCGTTAATTACATCCTTCATTTTGAGAAGTTAGCTTAATGGCTGGCTCTCAAATCCATACTTCACTTGTAAATTACGATGCGTTTTTATTTGACTTAGACGGAACCCTTCTTGATACCGCAGATGATTTAGGCGCAGCTTTAAATGCTGTACTTCGCTCGCAAGGCGTAGATGAAGTAACCAGCGATGTATATCGCCCTGCTGCCTCTAACGGTGCTGGTGCGTTACTAGAAGCTGGTTTTAAAACGTTATGGCCTGAGCAAGCACAAAGCACACTTATAAAGCAGCTTGTTGATGAGTATGCTGCAAACATAGCAAATCAAACCGTTTGTTTTCCTGGTGTAGAACCACTACTTATTGCGCTTTCGCATAAAAAGATCAAATGGGGGATCATGACTAACAAACCCGGCTTTTTAACTGATCCTTTAGTGGCTGCTATTCCCGCTTTAAAAGATGCAAGTGTTGTGATCAGTGGCGATACTTTAGCTGAGGCTAAACCCTCGCCTTTACCACTTATACATAGTGCAAAGCTGATGGGGGTAGACCCTAAACGCTGCTTGTACATTGGCGATGCACAGCGTGACATTCAAGCAGGCAAAGCTGCAGGTATGCATACCGCCACTGCACTTTGGGGCTATGTACCTAGCATTGACGAAGCTGTTAGCTGGAATGCCAACTTTAACTGGCAAAGCCCGATTGACGGATTTAACCATATATAGTGCTATGTTAATTAATAAACACTATATATTGTGATTGTGTTAGTTTTTACACAAAGCTTGATGATAAAAAAACCAGTCAAAATTTATTTTCAAAATGCGTAAATTTAGCAGATCATTAGTTTACTTTTTAAACGCCTTTAGTTAAATGCTCGTTTAAGTGTGAGCGTCTACTAACATAAATGCGTTATCCCAAAGTTATCCACAAATAGGGGAAATTATGTCCCTTGCAAATCAACTCAGACCACATTAAAGTTTTATTAACACTTTGATGGAATTGATATTTCAACTAGGTGGCGGGGCTAACATCATACCCAAGGTTTGAATATGATGTTAGCAAAGACACTTGCTAAAATTTTAGGAAAGCGCCTAAGTGTGGAAGTTTGAGCATAACTTATTCTTATATTCTCAGCAAGTGGTTAACTCAGATTTAGGATAACTAAAGTTGAAGTTCAGTTTATCTATAGAAATATCAGAAAGTGTAATAATAGGTATTTTTAAAATTATTACACTGAGCAGCATGCTCTTTGTATAAATTTAAATGGGCTATCTTTTAGCCCATTTCTATATCTTACCTCTAATTATGCTTTTTATTTATAAAAGTGTTCTACCATGAACACTAAACAATTCACTTAGATAGTGCACTGAAACCATATATAGTGCTATGTTAATTAATAAACACTATATATTGTGATTGTGTTAGTTTTCACACAAAGCTTGATGATAAAAAAACCAGTCAAAATTTATTTTCAAAATGCGTAAATTTAGCAGATCATTAGTTGATTTTTACATATTTCAACTTAAATGATTGTTCGAAGGTGAGTATCTACTAACACAATTACGTTATCCCAAAGTTATCCACAAATAGGGGCAATTATGTCCCTTGCAAATCAACTCAGACCACACTATCTTGTGATCTCTAAATTGAACAACACCAGATATTGTGGCCAAATGTTATTCAATTAAATTCGCCAATACGGTGAAACTTATAATAAATGAGTATGTACCTTGCTATTGCGAGGTATAAAGCATTGGTCAAAATACATAATCCCCAAGGAATACAGGCAAATGAACCAACAGTTATCTGTAAGCAAGCGTGACGGGCGTAAAGAGCCACTTGATCTGGATAAGATCCATCGCGTTATTGAATGGGCCGCCGAAGGTTTAAATAACGTATCGGTTTCGCAAGTTGAATTAAAATCACACATTCAGTTTTACGACGGTATTCGTACTAAAGACATTCACGAAACCATTATTAAAGCTGCTGCAGATCAGATTTCTAAAGAATCGCCTGATTACCAGTATTTAGCCGCACGTTTAGCTGTATTCCATTTACGTAAAAAAGCCTATGGCCAGTTTGAGCCACCACGTTTATTTGACCATGTAACAAAAATGGTTGAAGACAAACGCTACGACGCTCATTTGCTTGTAGATTACACAGAGCAGGAACTTGACGAGCTAGACGCATACCTAGATCATTCTCGCGATCTTAACTTTAGCTACGCAGCAGTAAAGCAGCTTGAAGGTAAATATTTAGTTCAAAACCGTGTATCGGGTGAAATTTACGAAAGTGCACAGTTTTTATATATTTTAGTAGCCGCGAGCTTGTTCTCTGACTACCCACGTGAAACACGTACTGATTACATCAAACGTTTTTACGATGCAGTATCAATGTTCAAAATATCATTGCCTACGCCTATTATGTCGGGTGTACGTACGCCTACTCGTCAATTTAGCTCGTGTGTACTTATTGAATGTGGCGACAGCCTTGATTCAATCAATGCAACATCGTCAGCTATTGTAAAATACGTTTCTCAACGTGCGGGTATCGGTATTAACGCTGGTCGTATTCGTGCTTTAGGTAGCCATATTCGTAACGGCGAAGCATACCACACCGGTTGTATTCCATTTTACAAGCACTTTCAAACAGCAGTTAAAAGCTGTTCACAAGGTGGTGTACGCGGCGGCGCAGCTACCCTATTCTACCCGCTTTGGCACTTAGAAGTAGAAAACCTACTCGTACTTAAAAATAACCGTGGTGTAGATGACAACCGTGTTCGCCACTTAGATTACGGCGTACAGTTTAATAAATTAATGTATTCTCGTTTAATTAAAGACGACTACATTACGTTATTTAGCCCATCAGACGTACCGGGTCTTTACGACGCATTCTTTGAAGACCAAGACGAGTTTGACGCGTTATACATAAAATACGAGCAAGACGAATCAATTCGTAAAAAACGTATTAAAGCGATTGAGCTTTTCTCAATGTTTGCTCAAGAGCGTGCAAGCACAGGTCGTATTTACTTACAAAATGTGGATCACTGTAATACGCACAGCCCGTTTATTTCTAAAGTGGCGCCAATTCGCCAATCCAACTTATGTTTAGAAATTGCATTGCCAACTAAGCCATTAAATAACGTGAACGACGAAGAAGGCGAAATTGCTCTTTGTACGTTGTCTGCATTCAACTTAGGTGCCATTGAGTCACTTGATGAGCTTGAAGAACTCGCTGAGCTTGCAGTTCGCGCACTTGATAACCTACTAGATTTCCAAGATTACCCAGTACCGGCTGCACGTAATGCCACTATGGGTCGTCGTACGTTAGGAATAGGCGTAATCAACTACGCATACTACTTAGCTAAAAACGGTAAACGTTACTCAGACGGCAGCGCAAATGCACTGACTCACAAAACATTTGAAGCGATTCAATACTACTTAATGAAAGCGTCGAATGAGCTTGCTAAAGAGCGTGGTGCGTGTCCTAAGTTTAACGAAACAACGTACTCTCAAGGTATTATGCCAACAGATACGTATAAACGTGACCTAGACAAAATCTGTGATGAACCTCTTCACCTTGATTGGGATTCACTTCGTGCGAGCATTCAAGAGCACGGTATGCGTAACTCAACACTAAGTGCGTTAATGCCATCAGAAACATCGTCGCAAATTTCTAACGCAACTAACGGTATTGAGCCACCACGTGGTCACATTAGTGTTAAAGCGAGTAAAGACGGTATTTTAAAACAAGTTGTGCCTGAGTACGAACGTTTGAAAGATAACTATGAGCTACTGTGGGATATTCCATCAAACGATGGTTACTTACAACTTGTAGGCATAATGCAAAAATTTATTGACCAAACTATCTCGGCCAATACTAATTATGATCCAAATAAATTCGAAGGCGGTAAAGTACCTATGAAAGTCTTGTTAAAAGACTTACTAGGCGCCTACAAATTAGGTGTTAAAACCTTGTACTACCATAACACCCGCGATGGTGCATCTGATTCCCAAGACGACACTCCAGAAGTCGAAGATGACGATTGTGCAGGCGGCGCGTGTAAAATATAGTTACTGATTTTAATTTTAAGCGGGCGCATAGCCCGCTTTGTTCTGATAGTTTTTTGAGTGATAAACATGTCTTATACTACTTTTAGCCGTAATCATAATAACCAAATGCAAGAGCCGATGTTTTTTGGCCAAACTGTAAACGTATCGCGCTACGATCAACAAAAATACCCTATTTTCGAAAAGCTGATTGAAAAGCAACTGTCTTTCTTCTGGCGTCCTGAGGAAGTAGATGTAAGTAAAGACCGTTTAGACTTTCAAGCATTACCAGATCACGAAAAGCACATTTTTTTAAGTAACTTAAAATATCAAACACTGCTTGATAGTGTTCAAGGGCGCTCGCCAAACGTTGCCCTACTTCCTATTGTATCTATTCCAGAGCTAGAAACGTGGATAGAAACATGGGCATTTAGTGAAACTATTCACAGCCGTTCATACACGCATATCATTCGTAACGTAACGCAATCACCAGAGCTTATTTTTGATGACATTGTAAGCAACGACAAAATTAGCGAACGTGCTGATGCCGTAACAACGTACTACGATGATTTAATCAATTCTGTATCGCTTTATAACCTATACGGTGAAGGCAAACACGAGATTAACGGTAAAACCGTTATTGTTAATTTATTCGAACTTAAAAAGAAACTTTACCTTGCTATGATGTCGGTAAACATTCTTGAAGCAATTCGTTTTTACGTAAGCTTTGCATGTTCGTTTGCGTTTGCTGAGCGTGAATTAATGGAAGGTAATGCTAAAATCATTAAGCTAATCGCACGTGATGAAGCCCTTCACCTTTCGGGTACTCAGCATATTTTAAACATTATGCAAGATGGCAAAGATGACCCTGAAATGGCGATTGTTGCTGCGCAGTGCCGCGATGAAGCCATTAAAATGTTTGTAGAAGCCGCTGAGCAAGAAAAAGAGTGGGCCGAGTACTTATTCAAAGATGGCTCTATGATTGGCTTAAATAAACATATTTTATGTCAGTATGTTGAATACATTACTAATGCACGTATGACTGCAATTGGCCTACCTGCACAATTTGAAAACAACAGTAACCCGATTCCATGGATCAACTCATGGCTTGTATCAGACAATGTGCAAGTAGCTCCACAAGAAGCTGAAATTAGTTCATACCTTGTTGGTCAAATTGACTCTCAAGTTGATGCCTCAGAATTTGGTGACTTTGATTTATAATGAATGACAAACCCACTGCAAGCATAACGCTTGCAGATAACAGCCAGTGTATTGAGTTTAGCACTGGCTGCCCTTCTGTTTTACATTGCTTAGAATCACAAAAAATAGACGTAGCGTATCAATGTCGCGAAGGCTATTGTGGAGCGTGTAGAGCGACTTTACTCACAGGTATTGTTGAATACAACGAAGAGCCTTTAGCCTTTGTACGCGAAGGCGAAATCCTGCTGTGCTGTTGTAAACCCAATGGTAATATAAGTATTAATTTAAAATAAGCGTTTTTAAATTAATACTTGAGGAAATTTATAGTACAGAGCGTAGGTTAAATATTAATGCCTTGGCTAAAACCCTTCTGGTACAAATCGATAATGCCCTGTAATTTTATAATTAAAAAGCATATCGCTTTTTTGGGGCCCTCGACCAATATTGTGAACTATAAACGGATTACCTGTCTTTTTTGAGTGCTCATCAATCACCATACCAATATGCGGTAAATTGCCCGGTAACATCCACGTAACTATATCACCAGCTTCATAATCTGCGGGGTTAGCAGACATACTCAAAATATGCCCATGTCTTTTAAAATAAGTTTGTAAATTAGGTACTCTTCGGTGGTCTATATTTTTATCCGGCTTAGTTAAACCCCATATACGTTTAGAAGGATACAATGCAAAATTTTGCAACATATCTTCGTGTACACGTTTTTGTAAATCGATACCTAACTTTCTGTAACTTCTGATTATAACGTCCGTACATACCCCAATATTTTCAGGCACATCACCACCTGGGTATTCAATTGAGTGATAAGCCCCGTCGTAGGTAATATTGTGTTTAGTTCGCTCGAGTAAGGCTGATACTATACTTTCCTCAAACGTTACAGCTTGTGCATTAATACACATTAAAGTTAAAAAGCATCCTAACGTTTTGTTCATATAAATTCCTTTAAAATTAAGCGCTAATAACAGAGTATGAGCTACATATTTTGGCACATCTATTTTTTTACCACGACTAGCACATTGCTCGTCAAGCGCGTATGCCATCTTTTCGAGCGGAGCATGGTGATATCCCACACGTTGAACTTCATTGATGTAACGAAGTATAAATGCGTCAGCGTCTAGCTCAAGCCACTGCGCAACCTGAACAAGTTCATGAAAATGAACCCTTAAATTAGTAGCGACGTGGGGAAGTATATAATAAGTATTTTTTTACGTTATACCCGCCGCGTCCATATCAACAAAATCACCTAGGCCCATTTCTCGTAGACCCGCAAAGTCTGGCTTTGGCATTTGGTCTACAACAACGAAATATGCGTTTTTTGAAAACTTGCATCCTTGTACACTATTATTACACTTCAAAAGCGCAGATATTATTGCTATGTACTAATTAGAAATAACAACTTATACACTATTAACCTGAATAAAATGGTGTAAATAACAGGTCTATTAGATCAATAAAGCGTTATTACAAAAATCACGAGTTTCTTATGCATCCAAATATACAAAAAAGCCTTAAAATAAAACCAGCTCATATCATTTCATTCATTATGCTTTTACTAGTTTCTATGTCTACGCTAACTGCCAATGTGTATGCAGCTGATGCTGTATGGCCTTCAAAAACCACTTATAAATATGCAAACGTCAATGGTAAAAAAATCTTCTATCGAGAAGCCGGTACACAACATGAACAAACCATTGTGTTGTTACATGGTTATCCATCGTCGTCACATAGCTACCGAGAACTAATTCCTCTTTTATCTGGACGCTACCACGTAATAGCACCCGACTATTTAGGTTCTGGTTATAGCGCACGTCCAAGCCCTGATAAACAAAAATACACGTTTGATTTACTTGCTAAATTTGTAGATGGGTTACTCAATAAGCTTGAGGTAAAAAACTATAGCCTTTACATACAAGACTTCGGAGCACCAGTAGGGTTTAGAATGCTTTTAAATAACCCTGATAAACTCGATGCACTTATCGTACAAAATGGTAATGCGTATTTGGAAGGTTTAACACCTGCAAGACAAGCATTTTTTAAAGCAGCAAATAAAGATAAGTCAAAAGAGCAACAGGCTAAGCTTTACTCATTTACATCAGAGCAAGCCATTATTAATAAACAATATTTACGTGATGTGCAAAATAAGACACAAATAATGAACCCAGACAGTTGGACTCACGACCTAAGTTTTTTACAAACAAAAAGCGATCGATTAATTCAAGTGCAACTATTTCAAGACTATTATAATAACTTGCTAGACTACCCAAAATGGCAAGCTTACTTGAGAAAGCATCAGCCACCTACGTTAATTATATGGGGTAAAAACGATCCAGCATTTATAGCCGCAGGCGCTAAAGCGTATTTAAAAGATGTACCAAACGCCGAACTACACTTACTTGATTCTGGGCACTTTACTGTTGAAGAAAAACCCGTTGAAGTTGCAAAGTATATCGTCAATTTTATGGATAAATTGGCTCTTAAAAACACACAAAAGTAATTAATTTTGTAATGCACATACAAAAGCGCTGGGATATAAACTGCCAGCGCTTTTTTATTGATTAATTTTAAGGTTAATACCGCTAATAAAATGGACTTAACCTTCTTCTTCGACAAGCGACTCGAGTAAATCGTGTATCTCGGCTTTAAGTTCTTTATCTGTAATTTTATTTGCGCTAACTTTAGCGTTTTGAAGATTTTTAATAGCCTCATCTTTTTGACCAAGCTCAAGCTGCAGGGTTGCCATAGAAAAAGCAATCGATGACATGTGATCTTTATTATTTATCGAAATAGCTTTTACTAATGCCTTTTTATAAATTGTGATTGCATCTTCTAACTCCTCAGTGAAATCGGCTAGAGTTTCCCACTGCACCGGATGATCTTTAGGCGTGTTTTCGTTTTCGTCGCATATACTTTTAAGCTGCTGAAGTAAAACATCGAACTTTTTTTGATCATTTTTATTCGCAGCCATCATCAGCTTTTCTGCTAAATCATGTACTGCTTTATATACTTTTGTGTTCATCATCACGTAATACCTACTGATATAACTAAATAAAATTCAGTTAATTAAACTATTTTACTATAACCACATGAAATACAAGTCAGTGGTTAAGTCTTTATGACGCAATAATACATGAATTAGCGTCATACGTTTTACTTAAAGACCGTCATAAAGGATAAATTTAAAAGATATTAAATATAGCTACGGTGCTAAACTCATTAATTACTAACAGACATAACTTAACAGCTAGATTATGAAAGAATGCAATCAGTGCGGTAAATGCTGCATTAAATATGGCGGTGGAGACTTAAATGCCTCAAAAGAAGAAATAGATTTATGGGAGCTTTTTAATCCCGAAATTTTTGTATACGTCAAAAATAACGAAATTTGGTTCGATCCAAATTCGGGTCTAAGATTAGCAACGTGTCCGTTTTTAGAAATTGCCCCTAAAAAAGACCCTCTCGATAAAAATATGTATACCTGCAGTATCTACCTAGACAGACCTGAGGACTGTCGCCACTACCCTAGTCTAATCCCCGAAATGATTAGAGATGAGTGTGAAATGATAGAGCCAATAGATGTAACCAATCAGGTCAGAGCACAAAATAAACTTGATGTCATAATGATTGATAGTCGGTAAGAATTAATGAGGACATACTACATATGAATAATAAAAAGCTGTTTAGTACTTAAAACCAATAATCTTAAATACGTGTTTATCTGTCGCAAAATGCTAAGCTATAGTATAACATTGTTGATAAGTCAATAATGCGGTGTTATATTATATCACAACATTATTACCACATATTTTTATAATTATGACAAAGTTAACTTTAATCTCCTCTGCAGTATTTTCTGTTTTATGTTCTCATTCAGCACTGGCTGCCACAGTATCGGGTAAAATTACAGACGATAAAAACCAACCCATTGAAAATGCAGCTGTACATGTCCATGGTAAAAGTCAGGGTGTAAAAACAAATGCACTTGGTGAGTTTTCAATTGAAGTAGACTCGCAGAGTCAATTACATGTAAGTAAAAATAACTTTGTTGATTCACGTATACCAGTAAGCGAGAATTCAAACAACGTCACAGTTTCTCTTATGCCTACCTCTGTTGAGACAGTTGTTGTGTATGCATCAGCTCTACATAAAAACAGTTTAGAAATGATTTCGCCTGTGAGTGTTTTATCAGGTGACGAGCTTAAAAACAAATCAAAACCAACACTTGGGGAAACACTTAAAGGTTTACCAGGTGTTAATGCTAGTTACTTTGGCCCCGTTTCATCGAGCCCAATTATTCGTGGCTTAGATGGCCCGCGTGTTAAAATTACACAAAACGGCTTAGATGCAAGTGACGCATCGCGTATTGGTCCTGACCATGCAACATCGAGCGACAGTTTATCAGCTGAACAAATTGAAGTTTTACGTGGTCCTAGTACCCTACTTTATGGCTCTGGTGCTATCGGCGGTGTTGTAAACGTAGTAGATAATCGCATTCCTACAAGCAACATTGACGATTTAACCGGTGCGGCAGAATACAGCCACGACACGGTATCTAATTCAAACACTGTTGCTGCAAAGCTTGAAACAGGTAATGAAGGCTTTAACTTTCATTTTGATGGCACAAAGCGTAGCGGCGACGATTACCAAACTCCAACATTTACTATTACCGATGACGATGGTGATGTTGAAACAGAAAACTCTGTAGAAAATACCTTTATTGATAGTGAAACACTCAATTTCGGTACTAGTTATGTGGGCGATCATCTAACAGTTGGTTTTTCTTACGGTAGCATAGACACCGATTATGGTATCCCTGGCCATGAGCATCATCACGAGCATGAAGATGAAACCGAAGAAGAGCATGATGAACACGAAGATGAAGAAGCAGAAGAAGCTGTTTATGCTAAGTTAGAGCAAGACCGTTGGCAGGGCTTAATTAGCTATGCTGTAGATAATAGCTGGATAGAAAATATTAATCTTCGTGTCGGGTACACAGATTACTCACACAGCGAAATTGAAGATGGTGAAGTCGGCACAACCTTTAAAAATGAAACCACTGAAACACGTTTAAATGTTGAGCATAAATTAGGCCAATGGCACGGTATGATTGGCTACCATTATAGTGATTCAGATTACGATGCGATTGGCGAAGAAGCATTTACGCCAGCAAGTGTAACTACGACTCATGCGTTATATTTACTTGAAGAACGTCAGTTTGGCGATGTAACTATTGAGCTTGGTGCGCGTATTGAAGATTATAAGATTGAAAGCAACATTACTGAAGGTGAGCATCACCACGATCATGATGAAGAAGAGGAAGATCATGACGAAGAAGAAGCACAAAGCATTGCATACAGTGAAAGCTTCACAAACGTAAGTGCATCAGTCGGTGGTATTTGGCAATACACCCCAGGAGAAAGCGTAGCACTTAGTTTGTCTCATTCAGAGCGAGCACCGCTTTCAGCAGAGCTGTTGTCGAATGGTTTACACATTGCTACAGGTACCTATGAGCTTGGCTTAGGGTATCATATAGAAGATAACGAAGCCCATTTTGAACCAGAAGACATCGAGCAAGAAAAATCTACAAACATCGATTTAAGTTTTAGACGTTTCAGTGGCGATTTTGGTTACACAGTTAACTTTTTCTATAACGATATTAAAAACTTTTACTTCCAAGAAAACACAGGTTTAGTTTTCGATGAAGAAGATGGCTTAGAATCTGCTGTTGGGGCTCATGATGATGCTGTTGCGGTTTATCAATTTAGAAGCAAAGACGCTGAGCTTTACGGTATTGAATTTGACGCTCATTACCAAATAACGTCAAGTGCTATGGTTAAAGTTTTTGGTGATTCGACACGTGCAAAACTAAAAGACGATGAAGGTAACCTTCCTCGTATACCGGCTAATAAACTGGGTTCTGAGTTACAATACGACTTAGGTGATCTACAACTTACGCTTACTGGTACTCATTATTTTGAGCAAGATGATATAACCGCGTTTGAAACCAAAACAGACGGATATACGTTATTTGATGCCCAAGCTAATTACCAGTTAGGGCTTGGCGCCATAGATGCACAGCTTTATTTAAACGTAGATAACATTACCGATGAGTTAGGTTTTGTTCACAGCTCATTTATTAAAAATAAAGCACCACTACCTGGTAGAAATTTCCGCTTTGGTATTCGTGGCTACTTTTAATAACAATATGACGCTTAAAGCTTAACGTTGAAGATCGTTAACTCTCTCTAAAACCGCATTTAGTAAATGCGGTTTTTTTATACCATTTCATTAATAAAGCGCCCTGTTTTAATATACGAAATACTATTGATATTGGTCTTATCGCTAATTAGTGTAATAAATACAAAAAAGCCGTGTTCAAATTGAACACGGCTTTTTAAATTCTTAATTAATATTTAAATTAAGAAAGGATTTCGTGTAACTCAACGTCAAATACAAGCGTTGAGAACGGTGCAATTGCAGCACCTGCGCCACGTTCGCCATAAGCAAGCTCATGAGGAACATAGATGCGCCATTTAGTACCTACTGGCATCATTTGTAATGCTTCAGTCCAGCCTTTGATCACGCCACCAACTGGGAATTCAGCAGGTTGACCACGCTCATAAGAGCTATCAAAAACAGTACCGTTAATTAGTGTACCGTGGTAATCAACACGTACTGTAGACTCAGCAGTTGGCTTTTCGCCTTCGCCAGTTGCTAATACTTCATATTGAAGACCAGACTCAGTAACAGTGATTTCAGGACGTTTAGCGTTTTCTTCTAAGAAGGCAATACCTTCTGCAGAAAGTACTTTAGACTCTTCTTCACGACGAGCTTGAATCTCTTCGTTAATTTTTTCGAATGCAGCTTGGATCTCAGGGATCTCAACTTGAAAAGCGCTACCAGCGTACGCATCTTTCATGCCTTCAAATACTGAATTTAGGTTTAAGCCTTCAAAAGGATTAGACTTAAGTTGCTCACCCATTTGTAAGCCAATACCGTAACTTGCTTTTTCAGCATCTGTAGTAAAATTATCTGACATAATGTGTATTTCACGTTTTGTTAGTTAAAAGACGCGTACATGCTAACACAAAATAAAAGCCGTTTGGGGCTAGTTTTTGCTGAGTTTTACCTTAATTAGGCCAACAATATAACTACAAAGCGGCAAACTGAATAAAATTCCAACAAGTAAAGGTGTAGCAATTAAACCCGACTCACCAAAGAGCATTAATGGTACTGCAATCAGCCCTACAAAACCGATAAATGCAGCTGCAATTACAGGCCAAACCGTATCGTATTTTGTAATTAAGTGAGCAGTCAAAATATTAAAACCCAATCCATAAATAAGTGCCGTTAGCATTGGGTAGTCTGGCTGCGCATCTGATGCCATTTTGACTAATAAATTAACAGCACTTTGATAACAATAACCAAACACAGTCCATAATAAAATATGCTTAATTAATCGCTGTGAGGTTGATAGATTTTTTGTGTTTTTCATTTATTAAACTCCACATAGCAAAAAACCGCCCATAAGGCGGTTTTTTAAATAATGGTGGAGAGATAGGGATTTGAACCCTAGATGGGCTATAAACCCATGCCGGTTTTCAAGACCGGTGCATTCGACCACTCTGCCATCTCTCCGTACGGCGCGAATAATATGGCTAAACGCATTATTTGTAAAGACCTAAATATAAATTTACATAAAATAATAGTTAACTGGTGAGAATATGCCCAGCCTGCTCTTTAATTAATCCATATTTGTATTAATTGGTTAATGGGTTACCGATTACTAGTAGTATTGTTTTGGTCTGCGAGCAATCCATGAGCATATTAAACAAGCTAATAAGCTTAATGCAGTAAAGGTGACGCTTTGAAAAATTAAGTCAAAACGATTTAAATCATCACTGGGGACAACAACAAACATAAAAGCAGGTAAAATGCTGAGTAACAGTACATAGCAACACACTTTAAAAGCACGTCCAAAGTCAAACCGTTTAGTTTGCTGCATCCACACTGTAAGTAATGCCAACATTCCCATCGCTGAGAAAACCATAAAATGAGATGCATTTGTGCTCATTGCAACATATAAAGTAACAAAAGCACCTATAATTCCCCAAATTGACCACGCTAGCCAATTTTCTTTCTCACGTAAAAATAAGTTTCCCATAGTTTTCGTCTTCTTTATCGTTGTTTTTATTAAGACTTTCCATAATGTATCAAAAAACAACCGATTAAAAAACAAACTGAAGAAGAATTAATTTGATGCTTCCGAGCGCTTCTCACAGCAACGCGATTAACTTTTAATACTACTATTCATAACCTTAATGAAATATGACTATGCAAACTTCAAAAAGTTCATACTATTTCACAAAGAGGTAAAATAATTCTCAGGCTTATGGCGCGCAGGCTTTTTGCAATCAACCTCTGGAGTGCCTATGTAAAGGTAGCCAACAATTTCGTCTTTCTCATTTAGTTTTAGCGCTTGTTTAACACCTTGGCTTTGCGCGAAATAACCTGTGCGCCATACGCCCCCTAAACCTTGTGCAAACGCGGCTTGCTGCATTGCAAGCACACTACACCCAGCGCTTTGCACTTGCTCAATACGCGGCACTTTTGGATGTTCTTCGTATTTAGCAATAGCAATTACAATCATTGGTGCTCGAAGAGGAAGTTCTTTGGCTCGGTTAATTACTTTTTCTGGTTGTTGCTCTGCCACGGCGCATTGATGATATATTTCACCTAGTTTATGGCGGGCGTTACCCTGCACAATAATAAACTGCCACGGTGCAATACAACCATGGTCGGGTACACGCAGTGCTGCTTGCTCTATTATGTCGAGTTGCTCAGGTGATGGGCCGGGCTCAGTAAGTTTAGAGTCTGATTGGCGAGTAAGTAAAAGCTCGATAGCATTCATAATAATGTCTCAAAATTCAAAACGCTAGAATAGCATTTAAAACCTTAATATTACCAATCTGCTTACATTCCCCTCGTATTAGGCTGCTTTTTTAAATACGTTTAATAAAGCTAAAGATAATTTAACCTATAAAATGGTTCAGCAGGTAAAAATAAAATGGGTATAAAACTAAGAGTATAAAACACAAGCGGTAGTACAGAATATATTTGTACTACCGCTTTACTATTTTACACCGCACTACTCTTTAATGACTGATCGCTTTAACCAATAATCAACACTTACGAAGCGCCCTCCACCTACAAAAAATAAGCTTAGCAACATCGCAAAATATATGGCCGAAAACTCTATGCCATTGTTTAAAATTGATGGTTTGCCTTTTTCATACAAGTAATCAGGAAAGCCATGCTCTTCAACTAACCCGCGAATTTTGCCTATGCGATCTTGTACTTCAAGTGTATTTTCGAGACTTTCTTTTGCACCAGGGATAGATAACCAATCAAGAACTTGTGCTGCACTCGTGTCGGGGTTAGTCGGTGCAATGGCAAACCAACCGTTATGCCAATGTACAGATGTTGCAGCTACAACCATTGTAAACATTAGCGGGATACTGACTAAGCGAGTAAGTAGACCGATTAATAAGAACCAACCACCTAAAAACTCACTCCAACCAGCTAAAAAAGCCAGTAAATCTGGAAATGGCAAGCCCAAGCCCCATTCACTATTTCCAAACCATTGCACAACATCTGGTGACGCTAATAGGTTATTAAAAAAGCCTTGGGTATCACCACTTATAGCTAGCTTGTTATAACCTGCGATGATCATAACAGGAGCTAAAATAAGGCGAAATAGTAAAGCTGGCAAACCATCTAAAAACGATAATTTACCAATAGCAAAATGATATAGGTGGGTTAGTTTTTTCATGTGTGTCCTGTGTGTTCAAAGTTTATTAAGTTATAGACTATAAACAGCAAAGACCGCATGAATTAGGGCATTATTTCATTTTATTTACCAATTTAAATGCTTCTCGCTATTTGCAATGCTTCAAAAATAGCCCGTTTAGCATCAATAGCAGCAGCAAGTTTAGCGCCGCCAATAACATGTACTTTAGCGTTTTCGACCTGTGATTTTAATACTTCATCATTAGAAACTTGACCAATACATGCAATAACCGTATCAACCGCAAGCACTTGTGTTTCTCCTGCTACCGCTATAGTTAAACCATTATTATCAAAGCTTTGATACTGACAGTCAGCAATTTGTTTAACACCGTGCTGCTTTGCTACTTGACGGTGAATCCAACCTGTTGTTTTGCCAAGTTCACTACCAAACCGACCAGAACTTCTTTTAAGCATAAACAATTGGCGTTCGTCTTTGTGCGGTTGTGGCTTACACTCAATACCCCATTGCGATTTAAAGTCACTAATAGTTTGTGATTTATGCTCGCTTAAAAATGCCACCATATCAAAGCCGATACCGCCAGCCCCTAAAATAACAATGGACTTACCAAGCTCTACTTCACCACGTATTACTTCATCATAAGCAAACACTCGTTTGCCATCACTACACTTAATTGATGCTTCACGAGGGCGCACACCTGTTGCAAACACAATGTCATCGTAGTTGTTCAACATCGAGTCGTCATACGCTTTGCCTAGTTCAACATTTACCTTTAATCGCTCAAGCTCATTGGTAAAGTATGCCAATGTATGATTAAAATCTTCTTTACCAGGTATTTGCATTGCTAAGTTAAATTGACCACCCATTTGGTTTTTTTGATCAATTAACGTAACGTTATGCCCTTTTTGTGCCAAATAACAGCTAGCCGATAACCCAGCGGGGCCTGCTCCTACAACCAGTACATTTTTAGCTTTAGTGGCTTTTTCCAATGGGTAATCAAGTTCGAACGCAGCTTGAGGATTTACCAAACATGTAGCACGTTTATTTTTAAATACATGATCTAGACAACCTTGGTTACAACCAATACAAATATTAATTTGCTTTGATTGCTGATTAGCATACTTATTAAAAAACTCAGGATCTGCAAGTAATGGCCTCGCCATTGAAATTAGATCAGCTTCACCGGCACTTAAAATATCGTTTGCTATATCAGGGGTATTAATACGGTTTACCGCTATAACCGGAACATCCACTACATCTTTTAAACGTTTTGATGCTTCTTTAAATGCGCCCGGCGGTACCATACTCGCAATTGTTGGTACTCGTGCTTCGTGCCAACCAATGCCCGTATTAAAAATATCAACACCTGCTTTTTCAAGTTCAGTAGCTTGAATGACGACTTCATCTGGCGTTGAGCCATCTGGGATTAAATCGATTACCGATAGTCTAAAAATGATTAAAAACTTTTCAGAAACTTTTGCTCTAACCGCTTTAACTATTTCAAGAGCTAAACGCATTCTGTTTTCTAGGCTTCCACCAAATTCATCAGTGCGCTTATTTGTATGCGGAGCCATAAACTCATTGATTAAATACCCTTCTGAACCCATAACCTCTACGCCATCGTAGCCTGCTTTCTCAGCCATGTAAGCTGAGTGAGCAAAGTCTTTTATGGTTTTTTTAATCGAGCTAAGTGACATAGCTTTAGGTTTATAAGGATTAATAGGTGCTTTTATTGCACTAGGTGCTTGATTGAATGGATGATACGCGTAGCGACCAGCATGTAGTAACTGCAAACAAATTTTACCACCATGCTGATGTACAGCGTCTGTGTACGCACGGTGTTTAAATACATCGTAGTAGCTATTAAAAGAAGATGATACAGGCGTTAATTTGCCACGTAGATTAGGGCTGTAACCACCTGTAATAAGCATAGCAGTGCCACCTTTGGCGCGAGCTTCATAAAAGGCGCGTAAACGTTTACGGTTATGCCACCCTTCTTCTAAGCCGGTATGCATTGACCCCATTACTAAGCGGTTACGTAATTGTGTGTGTTTTAATTGTAGTTGTTGTTCTAACATCCTGTGCCTCGTTAACTGGTCTAACCTGTATACATTAACTAATTCTGCTTTAATGGCAAGTAATAAGCAATATGTGCCAGCATTTAATTAAAAATTGTAGTCGAAACTTACATTTATAGTCTCTCATAAACACTTCGTTACGATTTAGCAGTTAAATTTATTTTTATTCTAGGCTAAGATGGAACTAATGTATTAGCTGTACCAAATTAAGGAGCTATTTTGATAGCAAAGGTATTTAAAGGTATTTGGGCTGGAATAAACTTTTCTCGCCGTTTGATACTCAACATTTTGTTTTTATTACTGGTCATCGTTTTTTTTGTTTCACTATCAAGTGATGACGATGAAATAATTATAGAAAACGGTTCTGTGCTTAGGCTTAACCTCAATGGCCCCATTGTTGAAGAAAAAACATATGTTGATCCAGTAGAAGCAGCACTAAGCGATGCAACTTCTGGCTCTGAGGCACCAAGCGAAATTCTACTCGACGATGTTGTCGAAGTAATAAATGAAGCAACCAATGATGACCGTATTACTGTCATGCTGCTTGATTTACAAGAAATGCCTAAAGCGCATTTAAATAAACTCAAGCAAATTACTAATGCTATCGATGCATTTAAACAAGCAGGTAAAAAAGTTATTGCATCTGGGTATTACTATACTCAAGCGCAGTATTATATAGCATCGCACGCTGATGAAGTTGCAATGCACCCTTATGGAAGTGTAGCTATAGAAGGCTACGGCATGTATCCACTTTACTTTAAAGATGCTCTAGAAAAACTAGAAGTAACGCAGCATATTTTCCGTGTTGGTACATTTAAATCTGCGGTAGAGCCGTTTATCCGTAATGATATGTCTGATGCAGCTAAAGAAGCTAATAGTGTATGGTTAGGAGCGCTTTGGAGCGAGTACAAACACGATGTTTCAGCAGTACGCCCTTTTGATGAGTCTAACTTTGATGAAACAATGGATGTTTACCTTGCAAAAATGAAAGCAGCCGATGGCGATGCAGGTAAATATGCACTTGATCACCAGTGGGTTGATTCATTAAAAACAAATCAACAAGTTCGTCAACAATTAATAGAGTTAGTAGGCGCACAAGAAGATGGTAAAACATTTAAGCAAGTATCATTTCGTGAGTACTTAAGCTTAGTTAGACCGCCTATCGAATTTGATAATCCAATTACCGAAAAAGTGGCTGTAGTGGTTGCTAAAGGCACTATTGTAGATGGCGAACGTAAAGCAGGTGAAATTGGTGGTGATTCTACCGCTGCTCTACTTCGTAAAGCTCGCCTTGATGATAAAGTTAAAGCTGTTGTTCTTCGTATAGATTCAGGTGGCGGCAGCATGTTTGCTTCAGAAGTCATTCGCGCCGAAGTACTTGCATTAAAAGCAGCAGGTAAACCGGTTATTGCATCTATGAGCTCTGTTGCCGCTTCAGGCGGCTATTGGATTGCCTCAGCAGCTAACGAAATCTGGGCAGCACCAAGCACAATCACCGGTTCTATTGGTGTATTTGGTACATTTATGACATTTGAAAACACCCTGTCTAAAATTGGTGTTTATTCAGACGGCGTTGCTACAACCGAAATGGCTGGCTTTTCGATTACGCGTCCATTAAATGAAAAGATGGCAGAAGTTATTCAAATGAGTGTTGAAGAAGCTTACGGCCGTTTTTTAGCTGTGGTTGCCGATGCACGTAACATGACCCCGGAGCAAGTAGATAAAATTGCTCAAGGTCGAGTTTGGATTGCTTCTAAAGCGCAAGAGCTTGGCTTGGTTGATAAACTAGGTGATAAGCAAGACGCAATAAAAGCAGCCGCTGCACTTGCCAAGCTTAATCATTATGAAGTTAAAACAATCAAACAAGATTTAAGCCCGCAAGAGAAAATGATTCAAGATATTTTTGGTAACGCGTCAATTAAATCAATGCTTGGATTACAAACACAAAAAGCGTCGGTGTTAGCTACACAGGCTAATTTACAAAGTGTTATTAACCAATTAAGCACAGAAGTAGAAAACCTTAAAGATTATAACGATCCACAAGGCGTATACGCTCGCTGTTTAGTGTGTCGTGTTGCACAATAAAAGTGCACCTACGTTCCTAAGTAGCTGTATTTAGAGCTGCTTAACGCTATACTAAGCCCAGTTTTTTTACTGGGCTTTTTTATGAAACGTAAACGCATTTATATCGCTTACACTGGCGGTACTATAGGGATGAAAAAATCGAGCCGTGGATACATTCCGGCTGAAGGCTTTTTAACTGAAACTGTAGTTAATAACGCAGAATTTAATCGTGAAGAAATGCCTTTATTTGATATTCACGAATACTGCCCTCTTATCGACTCCTCCGATATGTCACCTGAGCATTGGCAACTTATTGCTAACGATATCAAGAGTAAATATCAAGATTATGATGGCTTTGTTGTGCTTCATGGCACAGATACAATGGCATACACTGCATCGGCACTGTCGTTTATGTTCGAGAACTTAACTAAACCCGTTATTGTTACTGGCTCACAAATACCGTTGTCTCAGCTGCGATCTGACGGGCAAGTGAACTTACTAAATGCAATGTATTTAGCTGCTAATTACCCTATCGCTGAAGTTAGCTTATTTTTTAATAATCAGTTATTTAGAGGTAATCGAGCAACCAAAGCACATGCAGATGGCTTTAATGCGTTTACATCGCCTAACCTTGAGCCTTTAGCATTATCTGGTATTAATATTCAGCTTATTAAAGGTCAGCTTAGCCCGTATGTTGAAAACGAGTTACAGGTAACCTCAATTACACCACAGCCAATTGGTGTACTTTATTTATACCCAGGTATAAGTAAAGAAGTGGTGGAAAGCCTAGTTAACGGCAGCATAAAAGCATTAGTATTACTCAGTTTTGGCGTAGGTAATGCCCCGCAAGATCCAGCTTTTTTAGCCATACTTGAGCAAGCGAGTAAACGTGGTGTAGTTATTATTAATTTAACCCAGTGCTTGAAAGGCCATGTAAATATGGGCGGCTATGCAACCGGCAATGCACTTTTAAATATTGGTGTAATTAGTGGTTACGATATGACTTTAGAGGCATGTTTGACTAAATTACATTACTTACTTAGCCAAAAGCTTGAAGTAGAAACTATACGCCATTTAATGCAAGACAATTTACGCGGTGAATTAAGCAGGTAACTTTTTTTACCAAAAAGCAAAAGGCACGCTATTTAGCGTGCCTTTAGTGTGTTACGTAACCAAATTTTGATTACGTAATAATTATCTAACTTTAGCGTCTAAATCGACTAAGTCAGTTAAGTGACAAGCCTCGCCACTGTGAGTTTTTACACCATGCTCACCAAAGTAATCACGCTGGGCTTGTACTAAATGCCCATTACTAGGTGTGGTAAGTGTTGCTAAATACGTTTGCGTAGCACCTAATACCGGAAATGCTAAACCAGTCATTACGGCTTGGCCGGTAATTTTGCGTAAAGAGTTTGACTCTTTTTCAAGGGTATCAATAAATTCAACACCTTGTGCAACACTATCTAAGTAGTCAGCACGGATAATACAACCCGCACGCCACGTTTGAAGTGTCTTAGATAAATCAACTTTCCACTGGTGAGTACGCGATGCACCTTTGATAAGTGCTAAGCCTTGGCGGTAAGCTAACAAACTTGCAAGTAAAAATGCGTCTTTTAACTCTTCTAAATCAATATCAACATTATTAGTAGATTTAGCTGCGTACGACATTTCTTGTGCAGCAGTTGTGTTACACGCGTTTGTTAAATGACGTGCCTGCACTGCAGCTACAAGTGATGGTACCGCAATACCTAGTTCTAATGCATTTTGTGCAGTCCAAAGACCGGTGCCCTTGGCGCCTACTTTATTATCAATTAAGTCAGCAAGAGGCACATTATTTTGATTTTCAAGTGATAAAATATGGCTAGAGATAGACAATAAGTAGCTATTTAATTGACCCTGAGACCAGTCGTTAAAAATTTCAGCAACTTCTTTAGGTGAACGGCCCGTGCCAATACGAAGTAGTTGATATACTTCAGCAATAAGCTGCATCAGGGCATATTCAATACCATTGTGAACCATTTTTACAAAATGACCACTGGCAGATTGGCCAACGCGTGCAAAACACGATTCACCATTAAAACTCGCAGCTGCTTTTTCAAACCACGGTTCAATTCTTCCCCAACCACCTTCAGAGCCACTGGCCATCATAGCTGGTCCGTGGCGAGCGCCTTCGGCCCCACCTGAGATGCCCATGGTGGCAAATTCAAATTTGTTTTGGTATTTAAGTTTACGCGTTATACCATCTTTATAATTGCTGTTACCGCAATCTACAATGATATCGTTACACTCTACGCCCGCTTCTACTAGTTCATTACAAACAGCATCAACTAGTTCTCCAGCAGGAACAAGTAATAAAATAGAACGAGGTGCTTCTAAACGCCTTACCATGTCTCTTAAATCAGAAACAATGTGAAGTCGTTCAGCCATGCCTTGAGATTTAGCACAGCTTAATAACTCTTCACCCGCATGTGGGTTTTTGTCATAAGCAACGAGCGTTATCCCTTTTTCAATCAAGTTTAGGGCAAGATTTTTCCCCATAACGCCTAACCCTACTAATGCAACTTGCATTTAGTGTCCTCCTCGGTAACAACTATTTGGTTAGAAAATTCAGTGTATAAATTAAATAATACCGCGTGCATTATACTCATGCAGTTATAAAATACTAACCACGAGTCAATACAACATGCTTTTTTATTACAGATAAATAAGCTACGTAATTATATCAAACATCAATGCCCTAAGGGTGACTAAAAGCAAGCTATTTGAAATTAAGATCATTGACGCATTCTGACACCGGTGTCATAATGATGACACAATAGTTTTGTATAAAATAGTGGTAAACCTTTGATGTTTGCCTACAACTAAAAACGTTTTATTCTAATATAGATATTTTTAGTAAACAAAATAACAGTCAACCTGCTTTCACCAAGCACACAGGAGAAATTGATGCTAAGACGCACAAAAATAGTCGCTACCCTTGGGCCTGCTACCGATAGAGATAACAACCTAGAAAAAATAATTATCGCTGGGGCCAATGTAGTACGTTTAAACTTCTCACATGGTGTTGCCCAAGATCATAAAGACCGTGCACAAGCAGTTCGTAATATCGCCAAAAAATTAGGTAAGCACATTGCAATTCTTGCAGACCTTCAAGGCCCTAAAATCCGTGTTTCTACTTTTAAAGAAGGTAAAGTAAACCTTGCCGTGGGTGCAAAATTTACTCTTGATGCAAAAATGGAAAAAGGCGAAGGCGATGTAAACGCTGTAGGTATTGATTATAAAGAATTACCACAAGATGTAACGCCAGGTGATTTACTACTGTTAAATGATGGTTTAATCCAACTTACTGTTGAAGAAGTTGATGGTCATTTAGTGCACTGTAGCGTAACTGTTGGCGGCGTATTATCTAACAATAAAGGTATTAACCGTTTAGGTGGTGGCTTAACTGCACCTGCATTTACTGAAAAAGATAAAGAAGATTTAATAACTGCGGCTGAAATTAACGTAGATTACATTGCAGTATCATTCCCACGTAGTGGTGACGATATGCGCTATGTACGCTCACTTGCTGAAGCTGCAGGCTCAAAAGCACAACTACTTGCAAAAATTGAACGTGCAGAAGCAGTTGAAACTCAAGAAGCTGTTGATGATATCGTTTTAGCGTCTGACGCTGTAATGGTTGCTCGTGGTGATTTAGGTGTTGAAATTGGTGATGCTGCTCTTATGGGTAAGCAAAAACTAATTATTCGTCGTGCTCGTTCATTAAACCGTACTGTTGTAACCGCAACACAAATGATGGAATCAATGATCGATAATCCTATGCCAACACGTGCAGAAGTTATGGATGTTGCAAATGCGGTACTTGATGGTACTGATGCGGTTATGCTTTCAGCTGAAACAGCTGCAGGCGATTACCCTGAAGAAACAGTAGCTACAATGGCACGTGTTTGTTTAGGTGCTGAATCTCAAAAAGAAACGCACGTATCTAAGCACCGTTTAGACAGCCGTTTTTCTAATAACGCAGAGTCAATTGCCCTTTCAGCTATGTATGCAGCTAACCACTTAGACTCTGTAAAAGCGATTGTTACGCTTACTGAGTCAGGTAGCACAGCTAAATTAATGTCGCGTATAAGCTCTGGTTTACCAATCTACTCGCTTTCACGTCACGCAAGTACACTTGGTCAAACAGCGCTTTACCGTGGTGTTTACCCTGTGCTTTTTGATTCAACAAAAACTGAAAAAGACGGCATGGTTAAAGCTGCACTTGATACGCTTGTAGCTCAAGGGTCATTACAGTCTGGCGATACAGTTATTATAACTCACGGTGATTCTATGGAAACTGTGGGCGCTACTAACACAATGAAAATTGTAACTGTAGCGTAATTTCTGCTTTGTATAAAAAATGCGAGCTAAGCTCGCATTTTTTATGTCTTTAAAATATCACACTAGCTCGCGAGTGCTGCTTTTACCTTGTCACGGTAGCTTCGGCTCACTTTAAGCTCTTGCCCGTTTTCAAGTACTAATAAATACTCACCACTTACTTGCGTAACCAGTTTACTTATTTGTTTTGTATTAACGATTGCACTGCGGTGTACGCGAACAAATAAATGAGGATCGAGCTCTTGCTCAAGTTCCTTCATTGTTTTTCGTAGTATGTGTGTTTGCCCGTCTTGGCAATGTAAACACATATAGTCACCGGCAGCATCTACCCACTGAATAGTGGCCACTGGCACACGTATTATTTCACCTTGCTCTTTTACAGCCAATGATTCTGGGTAACGTCTATCTGTTAGCGTATCGCCTGTGGCTAATTTTTTTAATATTTCTTCGCAATTATTACCAGTAATTCCGGCTACAAAACTCGCTAGTTTTTTCTTATGGACGTTGTCTTGCTGCGTTTTTAAATAGGTATGCACTTTTTCTACCGCCTGTTTTAGTCTGTTATCATCAACGGGTTTTAAAATGTAATCTAGCGCATGAATTTCGAACGCTTTAACAGCAAACTGATCAAAGGCAGTTACAAATACAATCGCAGGTAATGCTTTTGTACTTTCGCTTAGCGCTCTTGCTACTTCAAAACCATTCATGCCTGGCATTTGAATATCTAAAAATACTAAATCTATTTGTTCACTTTGACACATTTCAATTGCATCTGCGCCTGAGCTGCACAATTTTATCACTTCAATATCAGCAAAATCTTCAAGTCTTACTGCTAAACCTTTTCTTGCTAAGGGTTCGTCATCAACGATAAGTGTTTTTATTTTAGTCATTTCTTCACAGCCTTTTCAAACGGTACTCGCAGATTAACTTTTAATCCACTTGGCGTATTATGTGATAATACAAACGAATAATTATTTTCATACAACGTTTTTAATCTATCCTTGGTGTTAGCAACCCCTACCCCTTGGGCATTTACTAGCTGGCCATCAAGTATTTCAGTGCCAGGGCCATTATCGCCAACTTCTAATAATAATTCGTTTGCAAATACTTGTGCTTTTATATCTATCACACCACCTTGCGCTAAATGGGCAATAGCGTATTTAATTGCGTTTTCAATTATTGGTTGCAAAATTAAGCTTGGCACTAATGCCTCTTTAGCTTGCTCGCTTATATCTACATTTACTTTTAATCGTTCGTCAAAACGTACCCGCTCTATTTCAAGGTAGAGCATTAATGCATGTAACTCTTGCTCAAGTGGTACTTTTTTAATTGGATCAGTATTTAGTGTATAGCGTAAGAAGTCACTTAGTCTTGCTACCATTAAGTTAGCATCTTTGTTTTCTTTCACCAAAATTAATGTAGAAATAGCGTTTAGTGTATTGAATAGAAAATGAGGGTTAAGCTGATACCTAAGCATTTTTAATTGCGCTTCATGTGCCATAGTCGTGGCTTTTAGCGCTTTTTGTCGTTCACTTTGTAATAGCTGGTAATATTTAACGCCAAAGTACAAACCACTCCAACATAGAATAATATAAACAGAATCTAAGCCTTGTTGTAGGTAATAAAACCACTCTTCGGGCCTATAACCATGGCGGTATATTTCCCATAAATTAAACTTTTGAACAACCGCCCATAAAGTGCCCGTTATATACGAAGCACCAAATACAACAATCATTAACACCCAAGGCGAGGCGTTCCAAATTTTACGATAAATGTACCTTAGTGGCACTGTCATTAAACAGCCGGCATACGCATTAAGTAAAATAACAAATACGTATATGTCGCGCATTTCAAATACTTTAGAGCCAATGTAATTTACTAACGCATAACCAATCCAACCTGCAATTTGCAAAAGCCAAAAAAAGCGTTGTCTGTTATCGACTAAGGATTGCCAGTTCAAAATTTACATTTACTCCGTATAGTTAAATACTAACTTTATATTAGGTGCGTTTATTTTTATTTATTGCTTATTGTTTATTGTTTAAAGTCAGCTTTCATTATTATATAGATTTATCCGTTTGCTTAGCAGTACCACCTATCTTGCTTTATGCGAGTCTTACCGCAAACTTTTATCATCGCACTAAAAAAGCGAAAGGTTTTGGCCTTTCGCTTTTTGAATTAAGGTCGCTTAGTAAGACTTAAGCGAGTTTATCTGATGCAACTTTATAGGTTGGATCTTCAATCACATTAACTTCAACTAAATCACGCGCTTTATGTAATAACTGTGTACAGTCTTTACTTAAGTGGCGTAAATGAAGTTGTTTACCTGCTTTAGTGTATTTATCTGCAAGGCTGTCTATTGCTTCTATTGCACTATGATCAGAAACACGACTGTGTTTAAACTCTACTATCACGTCTTTAGGGTCGTTTTTAACATCAAATAGCTCCGCAAAGTTTTTGACTGAGCCGAAAAATAACGGCCCGTGAAGCTCATATACTTTAGCGCCCTGTTCATCGATATAGTTTGTAGTATAGATGTGTTTTGCATGCTGCCAAGCAAACACTAATGCAGATACAATTACACCTACACACACTGCAATTGCTAAGTCAGTTACCACGGTTACACCTGATACAAGCACAATAACAAATGCGTCAGATAGCGGTACACGCTTCATCATCTTAAAGCTTGCCCACTCAAATGTACCTAACACAACCATAAACATAACACCCACTAAGGCAGCAAGTGGAATCATTTCAATTAAGCTCGAGGCAAAAATAATAAAGGCAAGTAACATTAATGCGGCGCTAATTCCTGATAAACGCGAGCGACCACCAGAATTAATATTGATCATTGATTGACCAATCATTGCACAACCACCCATCGCACCAAAAAAACCACACGTTACATTTGCAGCACCTTGGCCGATACATTCTTTGTTAGAATGACCGCGAGTTTCAGTAATTTCATCTATTAAGCTCAGTGTTAATAATGATTCGATTAGGCCAATAGCTGCTAAAATAAGCGCATATGGAAAAATAATATAGAGGGTATCTAGAGTAAACGGTACCATAGGGATGTGAAATTCAGGTAAGCCACCGGCAATGGTTGCCGCTTCATTTCCAGTCATACCTTTTAAGAAATCAAGTACGGTGTGTGCTTCTAAATCAAAACCAATTACTAAACCTGTTACGGTTACAATAGCCACCAAAGAAGAAGGCACAGCAGTAGTTAATTTTGGTAAAAAATGAATTATAGCCATAGTCAATGCAACTAAGCCAAGCATGATATAAAGCGGATTGCCTGTCATCCATTGCTGTCCACCGGCACCATCAGGCACTTTAAATTGCCCTAATTGTGCTAAAAATATAACAATAGCTAAACCGTTTACAAAACCGAGCATTACCGGATGAGGAACCATACGAATAAATTTACCGAGCTTGAAGACCCCTGCGAGAATTTGCAGTATTCCCATGAGTAATACGGTTGCAAACAGGTACTCAACACCATGATCAAGTACTAAACTTACCATTACAACAGCAAGTGCACCGGTAGCACCTGAAATCATCCCAGGACGGCCACCAAATATTGCCGTAATTAAACCAACGATAAACGCGGCATATAGACCAACTAAAGGTTCTACATTTGCAACAAAGGCAAACGCAACAGCTTCTGGTACCAAGGCAAGTGCCACGGTTAAACCAGATAGAATATCGTTTTTAGCAGAGCTTGGGGCTCTACTGAGTAAGTTAAACATCGAGTTCCTCAGGTGTTATAGGTATCAAAAAAAGCGCTAAATTCTATCAAATTAGCGCTCAGTTAACAATTGTCATTATGTGGTTAAGCTAAGATTTAACCTAACAAGAAGTGCTTTTTATAAAGGAAGAGAAGTACTGCGTTTTACACACGTCATTGTTACGTTTGAATGAACTTCTTGTACGTATTCTAAGCTTAATAGGTTATCGCGTACAAAATGCTCGTAGCCTTCAATGCCTTGAGAAATTATGCGTAACATAAAATCCATAGTGCCGGCCATTGTGTAGCATTCAGTTACTTCATCGTAACTCATAATTAGTTTTTCAAACTCAGCAAGGTTCTTTTTACCATGATTAGATAAGCGAACATGTGCATAAACAAGCATATCAAAGCCAAGCTTTTTCTCATCTAAAAGAGCCACTTTGCTTTTTATATACCCGTCTTGCTCAAGCTTAGCAATTCGGCGCCAGCATGGAGACTGAGACAAACCTACTTTATCTGCAATTTCTGCAGTCGATAAACTAGCATCTTGTTGTAAAAGTGCCAATATTTGGCGATCTACGTGATTTAGAGACATTTTATT
The DNA here is from genome assembly GCF_018100985.1 of Pseudoalteromonas sp. MMG007. Taxonomy (GTDB): domain Bacteria; phylum Pseudomonadota; class Gammaproteobacteria; order Enterobacterales; family Alteromonadaceae; genus Pseudoalteromonas. The sequence goes on from NZ_JAGJEI010000005.1 coordinate 83,049, forward strand.
TCTTATTTATCAAATAAACTGGTTAAATTATACAGCTCTTTTAAAAAACAGTCTGCATATTTTTAATTTTTTATAACCATTTTAAGCATTAGGTGACGCTATTTAGCCAAATTTACCGCTTACAAAAGGGTTTGTTTGTTTTTCAAAACCCACAGTGGTGTCGCTTCCATGTCCGGATAAAATTTTTGTGTTATCTGGTAAGGTAAGAATGTGTGCTTTTATCGACTCTATAAGTTGCTTACTATCCCCTTTAGGAAAGTCTGTACGCCCTACTGAGCCTTTAAATATGACATCTCCGACAATCACAGTTTCGTGTTGTGGTTGGTAAAAAACAATATGCCCTGGCGTGTGTCCTGGGCAATGTTTAACAACAAAGCTAAGCTTACCTACACTTACAACATCGTCATGATTTAGCCATATGTCAGGGTAAAACGGGGTAATTTGTGCAAAGCCAAACATTTGAGCTTGCATTGGTAAGTTTTCAAACCAGAAGACTTCATCTTTCTGAGGACCAATTAGTTGTACATTAAAGTACTTGCGCAGTGTATCGGCGCCACCAACATGATCTAAGTGCCCATGCGTTAACCAAATAGCTTTTAAATCTAACTGCCTGTCATTGAGTGCTGTAATTATCTTATCAGTATCGCCACCTGGATCTATAACAACTGCTTGATTGGTTTGCGTACATATAACAATTCGGCTATTTTGAGCAAATGGGGTAACTGGTATAGTAATAACTTGCATGTTATATCTCTTTACTCTTTTGATCTGGAATAACAACAGGCTCTTCAAATGACATAAGTATTGGGTATTGTAAATATGCTTTGTCGTAAAATGGGCTTTGTTCATATAGCCAATCTAGGCGTGCATCGGCATCCTCAGAAAATGACTTATCCTTTAATTTTTCGTCAAATTTAAGTGCAAGCTTAGGATTATCTTTAAGCATTTGGCGAGCAAAGGGTATAAGTGCATAATTTTCCATGTATTCGGTTCGCTGAAAAATAGTATTAAACTCGCCCCACGCAAAAAATGAATCCGGCGCTTCTGGGTGTAATAAATGAACTGCCAACTCACCGGCCTTTTGCTGTGTATTAACTTGATACCATCCATCTAAATCAACATTTATCGCAGGGACATAATCAAAACTTGCCGATACCCTAAAGCGTCCTTCAAATGGTGCTTTATCAAATGCATAGTCAATAACCTTAGCCTTTTTTAAAGGCTGTGTATTTGCACCTTCTAGCTTATTAACTGATACTCCATGTAACTTTAGCTTTTCAATAATATTGCTATATACTGGTGGAATAAAAAACGCCTTTGGCACTTCTACTGTGCTGATGACTTCTTTTTGCCAATATATTGGTAAATCTGAATAAGTGTGGGCTTTTCCTAAATACTTAACCTCATTTTGCCCTGAGAGCGCGCTCATAGTAGTAGAATACTCAATACCTTTAAATTCACTTATAAAATCTGCTTGCTTTGAATAACCACGTTTAACTATTAGCTGTTTAGGTACAAATTCTTGTTCTTTTTTTACCGCATTCGCTAGTTCATGGCTATGTTTTGATAACGCACTAATCGCACCATCTAAAAATACATAAGTACCTAAAACGCGTTGTTTGTAAGGTTTTAATGAATGGTTTTCGACTAATATTGTTGGTAATGACTTTAAATCTCCCCATCCATTTGAAAATCGAGGCGTCGCTACCCAGCCCGCTAGCCCTTTTTTAAAATCGCGTTTATCCATAACAAATACAAGTTGCCCAGGGGTGTGCCCCTGCTCGGCAAGCTTTTCATCTATTAACGGCTTAAAGTAATGATTTAATGTATCTGATACTGCCGGAGACTCACTCGCAAATACAGGGTTATACCCGTACGTCACATCGTACTGGTAATCTGCGCCATCAGTTACGTGAACATCAACATATAAATTTGGGTTATAGGCATTAATAATCTTTAAAACGCTTTTGACTTCGGGGGTATCTAATTTAGTAAAATCACGATTTAGATTGAGGTTATTAGAGTTCGTACGAAAACCCATTTTTGCAGGGCCACGCTGATTTATCCGATTAAACGCACTGCTTCGCTCGTGCCCATCGACATTTAAAATAGGAATAAATAATATATTTACCTTTTTTAATATATCGCGGCGTTTTCCTGTTGCAATATCACGTAGCAACATAAACATAGCATCTTTACCATCTATCTCACCGGCATGAATACCAGCTTGAATAAAAATAGTCGGTTTAGTGCTATTGGCCATTTGCCCAGCGTCAAAAAAGCCTTGCTCGCTTGCAACCAACATCTTTATTGCACGCTTACTATTGCTGTAACCTATAGTTTGAGACTTAAATTGAGTGGGGTTTGCTGCCACTAGCCTATCTACAAATGCCATCGTGTCTTCGTAGTTTGGTGATATTTCACCTGCAGATAGCTCAAAGTCTGTTGTTAACGGACCTTCTTTTTGTAGTAACTCACTACTTTTACCTTGCCACTGTATGAGTGGTGGTAAATGTGCGTCATACGCCACACTTGCAGACAGCACTAAAAGACTTGCAATCATATTATTCTCAACCTAACGCCTCAATAGCAAAATTATATCAATTAAACTTTTTTATATTATAAAACTGCGGTGATTCAACAAAAATACACAGCCAGTAACCGTAATTTATTGAACCTATCGACCTAAATTCATTAAAACAAGTTTGTATGCTGATTTTATATAATAAAAAATATATTTCACTAATCAAAATAACAGACCGTAAACTTTAAAGATGATTAACTAATTATTTGAAATATATTACTTTAATTGGCTATTTTTAATGAGGCCAAGTTTACTGACGTGTCAAAAAACACCTTATGTCATGAAATTAAGCTAATCAAAGCCAAAAAAATTCAGGCACAAAAAAAGGAGCCATGGGCTCCTTTTTAATACTTATATGAAAAAACTTAAGCTGCCGCTAGGCCTTCTTTTGCTTTTTCTACAAGCGCTGCAAATGCAACTTGGTCGTAAACAGCGATATCTGCAAGGATCTTACGATCGATTTCTACAGACGTCTTTTTAAGACCATTGATAAAACGGCTGTAAGACAGACCATTTTGACGTGAAGCTGCATTGATACGTGCAATCCATAATTGACGGAAAGTACGTTTCTTCGCACGGCGGTCACGGTAAGCGTATTGACCCGCTTTAGTAACAGCCTGGAAAGCTACGCGGTAAACACGTGAACGTGCTCCGTAGTAACCTTTCGCTTGTTTTAAAACTTTTTTGTGACGTGCACGTGCGACAACGCCGCGTTTAACTCTTGCCATTTCTAAAAACCCCTATTAAGCGAATGGTAACATACGTGAAACTAGACCATGGTCATTCTTATGAACCATCATCTTAGGACGTAGGTGTAACTTACGCTTAGAAGTTTTCTTAGTCAGAATATGACGAAGATGCGCTTGTTTACGCTTGAAACCGCCAGAAGCAGTCTTTTTGAAACGCTTAGCAGCGCCACTGTGACTTTTTAGCTTATAAGCCATTGCAATAACTCCAAATGTATTGCTTTAAAATTAGTAAGCAGGCGTGAGATATATTTCTATAGCTCCACTTTTAGGCCTAACTTACTGCCATATTCCGGTGAAAACCCAGCATAAATGCCGCAATTTTACTTTAAAACCGGTTAGCACAGGTGAATATTTGCATATTACTTGAGCACCTGAGCTAAATTCGGTGCGTATTATCGCTTAAAAATTATTTTTTAGCAACAGGCGCCATCATCATAACCATTTGGCGGCCTTCAACACGATTTGGGAAAGACTCAACTACTGCTAACTCTTCTAAATCGGTTTTGATACGGTTTAATAATTCTATACCAATTTCTTGGTGAGCCATTTCGCGACCACGGAAGCGGATCGTAATTTTAGCTTTATCGCCAGCTTCTAAGAACTTACGTAAGTTGCGCAGCTTAACCTGATAGTCACCTTCATCCGTGCCTGGACGGAATTTGATTTCTTTAATCTGGATTTGCTTTTGCTTCTTCTTCTGCTCTTTTAGTTCTTTGCTTTTTTCAAAGATGAACTTACCGTAGTCCATAACCTTACAAACAGGCGGCTCAGCATTTGGGCTAATCTCTACCAGATCAACACCCGCTGCATCAGCCATAGCTTGTGCGTCTTTTAATGACTGAATTCCAGCTTGTTCGCCGTCGATGTCGATTAAACGAACTTCTTGAGCTGTAATTTCTTCGTTAATACGATTTTTTTGAGCTGTTTGTTGCCCTTTCTTGCCGCCTCTAATAGTACGTTCCTCCAAGAATATCAATAATATAAGTGTGTAGTTTGGCTGTTTGTATATGCCCTACACACTCGATTTTTTTACTGTCGATTTTTAATTTCTTCGCTGATCTTAGCTACAAAATCATCAACATTAAATTTGCCTAGGTCTTCACCTGTGCGAGTACGTACTGCTACTTCTTGTTGCTCAACTTCTTTATCGCCAACAACCAGTAAGTAAGGAATACGCTTAAGTGTATGTTCTCGGATTTTAAAGCCAATCTTCTCATTTCTCAAGTCAGCAGCGGCTCTAATTCCAAGTTTATTTAATTTTTGTACAATTTCATGCACGTAATCTGCTTGTTTATCGGTAATATTCATAATTACCACTTGCTTTGGTGCAAGCCACGTTGGGAATAAACCAGCATACTCTTCAGTTAAAATACCAATAAAGCGCTCAATTGAGCCTAATATAGCACGGTGTATCATAACAGGAGTGCGTCGTTCGTTGTTTTCAGCTACATAAGTAGCCCCTAAACGACCCGGTAATGCAAAATCTAGTTGCACTGTACCACACTGCCACGCTCTGTCTAAACAATCGTACAAAGTAAATTCAATCTTAGGGCCATAAAACGCCCCTTCACCCGGAAGGTAATCAAATTCAATGTCGTTTGCTTTAAGAGCATCAGCTAATGCAAGCTCAGCTTTATCCCACACGTCATCGTCGCCAATGCGTTGTTCTGGGCGAGTTGAAAGCTTAACTACAATCTTTTCAAAACCAAACGTCTCATATGTATCATAAACCATCTTAATACACGCTGACACTTCGTCCATTACTTGTTCTTCAGTACAGAAAACGTGAGCGTCATCTTGTGTAAAGCCACGTACACGCATTAAGCCATGTAGTGCACCAGATGGTTCATTTCGGTGACAACAGCCAAACTCAGCCATACGTAGTGGTAAATCACGGTACGATTTTAAACCTTGGTTAAATATTTGAACGTGACCTGGGCAGTTCATTGGTTTAATTGCGTATTCACGCTTTTCAGACTCAGTGGTAAACATGGCGTCTGAATATTTTTCCCAGTGACCTGATTTTTCCCATAATGAACGGTCCATCATCATTGGACCTTTTACTTCTTCGTAGCTGTATTCACGTAATTTTTCACGTACAAACTCTTCAAGCTCACGGTAAATGCTCCAACCATCGTTGTGCCAAAATACCATGCCTGGCGCTTCTTCTTGCCAGTGCCATAAATCAAGCGCTTTACCAATACGACGGTGATCGCGTTTTTCAGCTTCTTCTAAACGCTTTAAGTACGCTTTAAGTTGCTTTTTATCGCCCCACGCTGTGCCATATATACGTTGTAGCATTTTGTTTTCAGAATCACCACGCCAGTATGCGCCTGCCACTTTCATTATTTTGAAGTTTTGGCAGAATTTCATGTTTGGTACGTGAGGTCCACGACACATGTCTACATATTCTTCGTGATGATATAATCCTGGACGGTCATCTTTTGCAATGTTCTCGTCCAAAATTTCAATTTTGTATATTTCGCCACGCGCTTCAAATGTATCGCGAGCTTCTTGCCAGCTTACTGTTTTTTTCACTACGTCGTAGTTTGTTTTTGCAAGTTGAAGCATACGCTTTTCAATGGCGTCTAAGTCATCTTGTGACAAAGAGTGTTCCATATCGATATCGTAGTAAAAACCGTTATCAATAGTTGGACCAATAGCCATTTTAGCTTCAGGGAAAAGTTGCTTAACTGCATGTCCAATCAAGTGAGCACATGAGTGGCGAATAATTTCTAGGCCGTCGTCATCTTTAGCGGTGATGATTTCAAGACGAGAGTCTTCGCTAATTAGGTCACACGCATCAACACGATCGCCATTAACACGACCTGCAATGGTTGCCTTAGCTAGACCAGGGCCAATATCGTTTGCTACATCAAGAGTACTTACAGGGTTTTCGAAACTACGCTGACTGCCGTCAGGGAGAGTAATAACTGGCATTATAAATCCTTACATACAGTGGTGACACCTACAATGTATCACGTGTATTTTCTAATAAAATTAAATGAGAATGACTCGACAACGCTCTTACGAATAAGCATTGACTATTTTTCGCCTTAGTTGGCTATGTAGATGCTGAGTCTGCTCAACTACAAAAAAGATATTGTCGCGTGATAGAGTAACAATTACAAGTTTAAAGCGCCTACATTCAGTGTTATTTTACCTTATTAAGCTATTTTTAGTGCTGCGTTACGTAATTTAAATCAATAATGTGACAATTTTAAATATCGCATTAATTAAACAACAGTTAATTGCTTGTCCTCGCAATTTAATAGAGGTTGGGTATAATACGTGGCAATTAAGTTATATTAGAGAACAGCAATGAGAACATGTGGTGTAGAAATTACCGGTAGTGACGTACTACTTTGTATTTTAAGTAAAGATAATGACGTATTTGATATTCGCGATGTGCGCCAAACACGTTTTACCTTAGGTAATGGCAATGACACTGAAGTAATGCGCAAATTTCAATTTGATTTTGCAAAACTAATGCAAGATTACCAAATTGACTCTGTAGCCATTCGCGAACGCCAGCCAAAAGGTAAATTTGCAGGCAGCGCTAAAGGTTTCAAAATGGAAACTGCTATTCAGTTAATTGAAAACTTAGATGTTCGCGTGTTCTCAACAACCGAGATTAAAGAGCAGGTTAAGCGTAACCCTATCCCTATTGCTTTTGAAGAAACCGGCCTTAAAAAATATCAAGAAAATGCATTTGTTAATGCCTACGTATACATAATGAAAAAAACGTACCGTAGCGACGAAATGTAATTTAAGGCTTTAAAAAGCTTAGCAGTAAAAACGTGCCCAAGTGGCGCGTTTTTTTGTACCTACTAAGTAACGACTAAGAAGCGCCGCCCTAAGACATTAGTCTAAACATACTTCTCTTTGTCGACAATATGTGTTTATTTAAACTTTAGTTTATGTTCTTCACACACATCGACACGGAGAAAACACATGCACACACAACATAAAGCGGTTAAAGAAGTAGAACTAATAAATACGTTGCCGTTGTCAAAAAGCTACTTTAAAGGCTCACAAAACACACCATTAACAAATAAAACCATTGGGGCGTACTTTGACTTTATTGTCGACAAAAACCCTAATTCACTCGCAGTAGTAGTAAATCATCAAAACATTCGTTTAACCTATATGGAGTTTCAAAAAGAAGTAAATCAACTCGCTATGGGGTTATTAGCCATAGGCGTTAAACCAGGAGAACGGGTAGGAATATGGTCACCTAATAATATTCAGTGGTGCTTAACTCAATTTGCTACCGCAAAAATTGGTGCCATTATGGTATGCATCAACCCAGCCTATCGGCCAAACGAGCTTCAATTTGCATTAAATAGCGTTGAGTGCTCAACACTCATTACCGCTTCACAATTTAAAGGCAGCAACTATATAGACATGCTAAATAGTTTAGCGCCAGAACTTAAACATTGTGACAATGGCAAACTTTCAGCTCAAGCCTTACCCAGTCTTAAAAATGTGATCCGTATTGGTGATGAAGCAAGCGCCGGTATGTTTTCGTTTTCAGATATTATGAAAATGGCCACTCCTGCTCAAGAGCTTGAACTTAATGCTATTGCAGCAAATTTAAATGCCGAACAGGACATAAATATTCAATTTACTTCGGGCACAACAGGTAACCCAAAAGGCGCAACACTTACTCATAAAAACATATTAAACAATGCGCTATTTGTAGCAGAATCTATGCATTTTACAGAGCAAGACAAGCTATGTATTCCCATTCCATTATATCACTGCTTTGCAATGGTGCTTGGCAGTTTGTTATGTGTTGCCAAAGGAGCTGCAGCCATTTACCCAAGTGATTCGTTTGATGCAAAAACAACGCTTGATGTAATTGAACAAGAAGGCTGTACAGCACTGCACGGTGTTCCCACTATGTTTATTAGTCAACTTGAGCTCAGCACATTTAATGAATATGACTTAAGGTCACTTAGAACGGGGGTTATGGCAGGCTCTACTTGCCCTGAGCAAATCATGCGTAAAGTTCAAACCCAGATGAATATGCATCAGGTTTTAATTGCATATGGGCAAACAGAATGCAGCCCTATAAATAATATAACTGAAACAGACTCATCAATAGAGCGCCAAGTAACCACCGTTGGGCGCGCCCTTGCACATACTGAGGTTAAAATTATTGATGAACTGGGTAATATTCAAAAAATAGGTTTACCCGGTGAAGTATGCTCTAAAGGCGCAGGCATAATGCGCTGCTATTGGAATGACAAAGAAAAAACAAAAGCCACAATAGATAGTGACGGCTGGCTTCATTCAGGCGATTTAGGTGTTATGGATAGCGAAGGGTTTGTAAGTATCGTTGGGCGAATTAAAGACATGATTATTCGTGGTGGTGAAAACGTCTACCCTCGAGAAATAGAAGAGGTCCTTTATACGTACCCTGGTATACAAGACGCCGCTATATTTGGTATTAGCGATGAAAAATACGGTGAAGAAGTGTGTGCGTGGATTCAACCAAAAGAAGATGCAATACTTGATGAGCAAGCAATTCGTGCGTTTTTAAAAGACAAACTAGCCTACTTTAAAATGCCTAGATATATTCGTTTTGTAGAGAGCTACCCAATGACAGTAACAGGCAAACTACAAAAATTCAAAATGCGTGAGCAAATGCAAGAAGAACTCTCAGACAAAGCCTTCTCTTAAAAACAGTCTCTAAACACCAAAAAGCTCAGCATTTGCTGAGCTTTTTGGTGTTTTTTCATTTACTCTGCAGGGCGGTATTGCTGCTGAACGCCTGTTAAAAACAAACGCAGTATTTGATCGTTACACACTCGGTAATGCTTGTTTTCTACCTTACGAGAAAACGCACTTAATTCGTGTTTACTTAAATCAAAGTCAACTAATGCAAGCGTTGCTATTACATCTTCTGCTTTCATGTTTAGCGCAATACGCAGCTTCATAAAAATAATATTATTATTTAGCTTACTTTCTGGTATTGGTTGCTCACCGTCACGCTTACCACGTTTGGTATTAATAAATCCGTTTAAGAACGTTGCAAACTCAGTGTCTGAAATTTTAACAAACTCTTGCTCACCCTCTTTTGTTAACCATGCAATGACTTGCTCTGTGGTTACTGTGGCCTCTGCTGCAGCAAAAATATCAACCATGGCAGTATCTGTTAAATTAAAGGTGTAGCGAAGACGGCGTAAAATATCGTTATTTGTCAAAGTAATTTCCTGAGTAAGGGGTTGTAAGGCTAACCAATAGCGCTCAACATTTTATAAGCGCGCAGTTTAACAGCTTTACAAACCCGACCCTATTATTTTAGTAAGGTTAATTGCCAAGTACCTTGGCGGGATCGACACGTGTAGCTTGCCAAGCAGGGTAAATAGTAGCAAAAATTGCTAATACAAAAGTGACTATTACAGTTATACCAATATCGCTAAGTACTAATTTACTTGGTAAAAACTCAATAAAGTACACGCCTTCAAGCGGGTTAGCACCAAATAATTGGCTTAACCAAGTAAATAGTTCACTGATATTTAATGCAAGTACTACCCCAACTAAAGTACCGAGAAGCACACCAACTAAAGCCTGCGTTAAACCTTGCATTACAAAGGTAGCTAAAATAGTGCTGTCTTTAGCGCCCATGGTTTTTAAAATTGCTATATTGCCTTGTTTTTCGCGTACTTCCATGACAAGCGATGACACAATATTAAAACTCGCTACAGCAATTATTAAAAACACCACAATATAAACAATAGTGCGCACCATTTGAATATCTTGATACAAGCTGCCCTGCGTTCTAAACCAACTAGACACATAAACATAATCACTAATACTTTGCCCTACTTTGAGCGCAATTTGATGAGCCGAAAACACATCATCAACACTCAAGCGTAGCCCAGTGACTTGGCTGCTATCGTAACCTAAAACGCTTTGTGCTTTATTTAAATGAATAAACGCAGCAGTGCTATCTATTGGACCACCCATTTCTATTATGCCAGCTAAAGTGAGCGTTACGCGTTTAGGTGCAAGTAGTGATTGCCCTTTTTGACTTATTTGAGGAATTAATAAAGTGACATTATCGCCAATGTGAGCATCAAGCTGCACAGCTATTTGCTTACCTAAAATCACATCGTCTAGGCCAAGCTGACTTACTAAAGTACCGTGTGAAAACTGATTAACAGCCGATACATTTCCTTCGAGTGATGGTTCCACACCTCTTATTTCAACTGCTTTTAATTGGCTTTTATATTGTGCCATACCATTTACAGCTATAAATGGGGCAGCACCTGTTACATGTGGCTGCTGCTCTAATCGCTCAACTTTTTCAGGCCAATTGGCAATTGGCCTGCTTGGCGCTACATACTCTACTTGCGGTACAACACTTAATAAGCGATGCACTAATTGTTGCTCAAAGCCATTTATTACCGACAGTGCAACAATTAAAACCGCAACCCCTAGTAAGATCCCCACAGTAGAGGCTTTAGCTATGAAACTAACAAACCCGTTTTTTTCGTCTTTATGGCCTGAATATGCTCTAAAGCGTTCACTTAAAAATGCACTAAGCAACATGCTGCGACTCTTTAATTAATAATTTTCCGTCGTCTAAATATGCTATTTTTCCAAGCTTATCAGCGAGTTCTAAATCGTGTGTTACAACCACAAAACTGGTATTTAAGCTCTGGTTTAGCTCATTAATTAAATCGTAAATTTTAATCGCATTTTGTTTATCTAAATTACCAGTTGGTTCATCAGCAAGTACTAATGCCGGTTTAGTTACCAAAGCACGTGCTATAGCAACGCGTTGACGCTCACCACCAGAAAGTGCTGAAGGTTTATGCGCACTTCTATACGCAAGGCCAACTTTATCTAGCATCTCCAGCGCTTGTACTTTTGCAGCCTTTGCGCTTAACCCTTTAATAAGCAGTGGCATTGCTACGTTTTCTACGGCACTAAATTCCATTAATAAATGATGGAACTGATAGATAAAGCCTAAGTTTTGATTTCTAAATGCGGCTTGTTGCGTGCGTGAGAGCTTAGCTACTTCTTGGTTTTTAATTTTTGCACTGCCCGAAGTTGCGCTATCAAGGGTGCCTAAAATATGCAACAACGTACTTTTACCAGAGCCGGAGCTGCCTACAATAGCGAGCATTTCTCCTTGCTGTAGTGCTAAATCAACACCTTTTAAAACTTCAACTTGGTTGCTGCCATCTTGATAAACTTTACTTAAATTTTCGCAGCTAATAACTAAATCATTCATAACGCAGTACCTCTGCTGGTTTTACTTTTGCGGCTTTACGCGCAGGATATAAAGTAGCTAAAAAGCTCATTGCAATACTACCTAATGCAATAATAGTAAGGCTTAATACATTAAATTTAACCGGAAGCTCAGCCCCCGCTAATAAATTCAAGCCTACAAAAGCCAGTAGTTCGTTAATATATAAACTAAATATCACACCTAAAAAAGCGCCAATAGCAGTGCCTATTACACCGTTATATAACCCTTGTACCATAAATACTTTTTGCACTTGTGAGGGCGTTAAACCAAGGGTTTGTAAAATAGCGACTTCACCTTGTTTCTCGCTCACCATCATTGTGAGCGCCGAAACAATATTAAACACAGCCACAAGGACTATAAGCCCAAGCAACATAGTCATAATACGTTTTTCCATTGCTACAGCAGCAAAAAGTGTTCCTTGAGTGCTGCGCCAATCGGTATAGGTATACTCTTTTAAAATAAACTGGCTTGCTTTAATAAATTCATCGAGCTCAAAAGGCTCATACAGCGATACGCTTAAATTAGGCGCAGTATTTGTACTTAACTTTAAAACCCGTTGTAACGATGCACCGCTTGTAAATGCAAGCCCCATGTCTATTTCAGAACCGGTTTCGTAAATAGCTGCCACTTTAAATAAACGTTGGCTAGGCACACGACCAAGGGGCGTATATGTTGAGGCATTAGGCATAATTACACGAAGCTTCTCGCCTACTCCTACCCCTAATTTTCGGCTCAAGTAACGGCTAATTGCAATGTTGTAATTACTGTTCACAACGCTTTGCCAGTCACCTTGAACTATTTTATCCGTCACTTTATAAATCGAGCCGTTGTCGTCAAATAAACCTTGTAATAACACACCGTGAAGGTCGTTGTTAGTTTGCAATATAGCTTCGCCGTGCCTATAAAGGCTGACATGATTTACATAAGGAGATTGCTCTAAGCTTGATTTAAGCTCTGTCATTTGTGCGTTGGTGTGTTTGTTTGCTTGAACCTCTACGTGCGGTATAAGTCCAAGCATGTTTGTTTTAAGGCTATGCTCAAAGCCATTCATTACACTACTTACAGTAAATAAAGCCATTAAACCAATAGCAATACCGGCAATAGAAAAAAACGAAATAAACGATATAAACGCGTTCCCTTTTGAGGAGCGGCTGTATCTAAGTCCTATAAATAAGCTAACCGGTTGAAACATATTATTTAAAACATTTATGTTAAAAGTGTGCGGCTATAGTAGCACGAAGTTAGCGCCATTGAATATGACCATAAATGTAAGAAATAATTTATAAATCTGAGGCTTGGCTGATTTTTCAGCAATCTATTTAGCCTATTTTATTCTTTGAGGCCAGCAACTAAATAATCTAGCAATACACGTACATTAGTAGCTACAAATTGACGCGGCGGATAAACGCCCCACACACCTTCTTGCTTAGGTTGATATGATGTTAAAATAGGTACAAGCTCCCCACTGTTAATCTCGCCCTCTATGTAGTAGTCAGGCAGTTGCACAATTCCTAAGCCTTTTTTAGCACCATCAACAAGTGCCCACCCACTATTGCACTGTAGCCTGCCAGCAATTTTAATGTGTTTTTCACGCTCACTTTCGTGTACACGCCAATAACTGCTATTACCTATTAAGCATTGGTGGTTATTCAATTCCCCCAAGGTATGCGGCTCACCAAAGCGCCTTAAATACGAAGGTGATGCACACATAATAAAGCGCCGAGCACTTAGCCTTCGCGCTTTTAAACTTGAATCTTTTAAATGCCCTAAACGTATTGCTAAATCAAACCCCCCTTCTAGTAAATCTTCTTGTTCGTTACTTAGAGTGGCAATCACTTCGACTTCAGGGTGATCGTGCATAAAATTGTGCACAATTGGCATAATAAATGTCTCCCCATACATAACAGGGGCCGTTAACTTAATTTTTCCTTTAGGCGTAGTTTGATGCGTTGCAAGGCCTTGCGTAGCATCGTCCATTGCATGCTGTAAATGCTTTATTTGATGTAAAAAAATCTCACCCTCTTTGGTAAGAACAACTTTTCGGGTGGTACGCGTTAAAAGCTGGGTATTTAAACGTTGCTCAAGGGCGGTTACATGCCGGCTAATATGCGCAACCGAAAGCCCTAGCGTTTTTGCCGCAGCAGTAAAGCTCCCTTCTTCACCGACTGCTATAAATTCATCAATCCCGTCCCAACGCGCCATTATTACCATACTGTAAAAGTGTTTTAATAAATCAAAGATTATCATTATATGAGAAACAAATACAATGGTCGCATCACCCAAACAAATTGGGTCTACAATTGATATTTAATACCACTACAAAGGATAAACACATGTCTGAATTTATAAAATCAAAAGCAGCGATTGCTTGGGGCCCTAACCAACCTTTAAGCGTTGAAGAAGTTGATGTGATGATGCCTAAAAAAGGCGAAGTAATGGTAAAAATTTCTGCTACTGGTGTTTGTCATACCGATGCATTTACCTTATCAGGTGAAGATCCTGAAGGTATATTCCCCGCTATTTTAGGCCATGAAGGCGCAGGCGTTGTATATGCAGTTGGCGAAGGCGTAACAAGTGTTGAAGTGGGCGATCATGTTATTCCTTTATACACAGCCGAATGTGGCGAATGTAAAATGTGTACATCTGGCAAAACTAACTTGTGTTCAGCAGTACGCGAAACACAAGGTAAAGGCTTAATGCCAGACGGCACAACGCGCTTTTTTAAAGACGGCCAACCAATTTATCACTACATGGGCACGTCTACATTTTCTGAGTACACAGTACTTCCGGAAATTTCATTAGCTAAAGTAAACAAAGAAGCATCGCTTGAAGAAATTTGTTTACTAGGGTGTGGTGTAACAACGGGTATGGGGGCTGTAACAAACACGGCCAAAGTTAAGGCAGGCGACACAGTGGCTATATTTGGCCTTGGCGGTATCGGTTTATCAGCTATTATTGGCGCAAAGATGGCAGGCGCTAGTCGTATTATTGGTGTTGATATTAACACCAGTAAATTTGACCTTGCGACGAAACTTGGCGCAACAGATTTAATAAACCCAAAAGATTTCGACAAGCCAATTCAAGAAGTGATTGTTGAAATGACCGACGGTGGCGTTGACTACTCGTTTGAATGTATTGGTAACGTTGATGTAATGCGATCTGCTCTTGAGTGTTGTCATAAAGGTTGGGGTGAGTCGGTAATTATTGGTGTAGCCGGTGCAGGCCAAGAAATTTCTACACGTCCTTTCCAACTTGTTACTGGCCGTGTATGGCGTGGTAGTGCATTTGGTGGCGTTAAAGGTCGCTCGCAACTGCCTGAAATTGTTGAACGCTACATGGCAGGTGAATTTGCCCTAAATGACTTTATTACACATACAATGAGCCTTGAAGAAATTAACGACGCGTTTGATTTAATGCACGAAGGTAAAAGTATTCGTACAGTAATTCATTACTAATACATATTACGTCAACAACTCATAAGAGCCGCAAATTTAAAGGTTTGCGGCTTTTAAGGATTTTTATGTTAGAGAATATCTCAAGTACAAAAGTAGCCGGTGGTTGGCATAAGCAATATACCCATGCTGCAACAAGTACACATTGCACTATGCGCTTTGCAGTATTTTTACCACCAGGTGCAAGTGAAACAAACAAAGTACCCGTGCTTTATTGGCTATCGGGTTTAACCTGTACCGACGAAAATTTTATGCAAAAAGCCGGTGCATTAAAAAAAGCTGCCGAGCTGGGTATTGCAATAGTTGCACCTGATACAAGCCCGCGTGGCGATAACGTCCCCAATGAAGACAGCTACGACTTTGCACAAGGCGCAGGCTTTTACGTAAATGCCACGCAAGCACCTTACAACACACATTTTAATATGTACGACTATGTAGTTGATGAGCTACCAGCGCTTATTGAACAGCATTTTCCAATAACAAATACCAAAGCAATTAGTGGTCACTCTATGGGCGGGCACGGTGCATTAATGGTTGCACTTAAAAACCCAAAAGCCTATGTAAGTGCCTCGGCTTTTAGCCCTATTGTAAATCCGATTGAATGCCCTTGGGGTGTAAAAGCATTTACTGGTTATTTAGGAAATGATAAAGCACTTTGGGCACAATATGACAGCTGCGAGCTGATGAAAAATGCAGAGCAAGCTAATTACTTACCTATGCTAGTAAGCCAAGGCGATGCCGATGGCTTTTTACAAGAGCAACTTAAGCCAGAAAATTTAGTCGCTATTGCTGATAAAAAAGGCTACCCGCTTACACTTGAAATGCAAGCAGGTTATGATCATAGTTACTTTTTTATAAGTAGCTTTATTGACCAACACTTATTATTTCATAGTCAGTTTTTGACTGCGTAGTCTCATTAGTGTGTAGTTCTGACTTATCTACTTCTACACACTCTTTTAATACTCTACTCACTTGCCTACATACTTGTACAGTATCACCCTCACCTTTTACTAAATCGATCAGTAATGAATCTATTTTTAACCCTACATCGGTAAAATTAAACCCGTTTTTATCTGTAGGTATAGGTTCGATTGGATTTTTATAAGGCTCTGAACGAGCAGAAATACTGCTATATTGATTTTCACGTGCATTTGACTGTGCCTGCCCATCAATTATGGCGCCAGCCACAGTGCAACCACTTAGGTAAATAATACATAAAAATATAATTAGCGTTCTCATAATTCATCCAAGTCAAAGCATTACCTAAATTATATACAACTTTGGAAGCAGCGTTGTAAGAATATGTAATATTAAACATTTTACATATCGTGACTTAGTTATTTTGACGCAACTCGACTCAAATTTATTTCTTAAAATAAGTCGCTGTTTTTCACATAACTATAATGGTAAATATTGAAAATAAGTGTAAATGGCTATGTAAACTTTTCAGACTTCAATAATCCAACTTGTCAAAAATCATTTAAGCAATTGATTTATAGAAATTTAAATTCTGGCTTGTCCTTTGCTATAAGTTTTCATACTTTAGCAATAGGAATCGTTATGGAAATTGATTTACAGTGGAACGAAATCATCGATAATTTAATTCACCTTGGGATAGCCTATTTGCTCGCCCTACCTATGGCTTACGATAGAGAGCGTAGCCATGATGGTGCAGGATTAAGAACCTTCCCTTTAGTAGCCGTAGCATCGTGTGGCTATGCCGTAATAGCTATGTCGGTGCTAGAAGGTGCAGAGGCGCAATCTAAAATGCTGCAAGGCATAATAACAGGTATTGGCTTTATTGGCGGTGGTGCAATTTTAAAAAATAACAAATCTACGTCAGGCACGGCTACTGCAGCCAGTATTTGGAATATGGGTTTAATTGGTATAGCTGTCGCATATAACCGTTATGAAATCGCCATTGTGTTAGCTGTCATTAATTTTATCACTCTTAGATACGTTAAAAAGTTTAAGTAATCGAACATATTAATAATCGAGCAAATAACTTGTTTTAAAAAATCATCCTGTAGGTGATATAAAGTTTGTTATACCCATACTCGCGTGACGTTATTATATAACATATAATACCGGCAAATTTTTAACGCCTGTTTGAGCTCAGTAATGTCAACCCTAAACTCAACGCCTCGATTACATCACATTGATTTACTTCGAGGTATTATCATTATTTTTATGGTCATAGATCATGGCATGTATTACTGCCTAAACTATTCAGTGACCGATCCGATGACTATTCCGGGAACCGATCCGCTAACCTTTTTCACCCGTTTTGTTTCACACTTTTGTGCGCCGCTTTTTGTATTTTTAGCGGGCCTTTCGGCAGCCATAACCGAACATAAGTACGTCTCAACTAAAGCGTTTGCACATAACTTAATTGTTCGAGGGCTAGTGCTTATAATATTCGAATTTACAATCGTCTCATGGTCGTGGAGCTTTAACCCATTATTTCCAATGTTATACGCACAAGTTATTTGGGCTATTGGTTGGGGCTTTGTAATGCTGGGGCTGCTTCGTTTAGTTGGCTTATATTCTGTATTTATAGCGGGTTTGCTATTAGTGTTTGGCCACAATATGTTTGATGATGTAAGTTTTGAGCCAAATACTCTAGCAAATACGCTTTGGTCTATAGCTCATCAAAAAAATGTACTCGAACTGCCTTTTGGCTTTAAAGTAAGAACAACCTACCCTGTAGCTCCCATTGTAGGCTTAATGGCGCTTGCTTATTGCGCTGGCGCTTATTACAAAGCAAAACAATACAGTGCAAAAGCAATGAACCACGCAGCTTTACTCGGTGCAAGTTGCTTAGCGTTATATGTAGTGCTACGCGGGTTTAATTTATACGGTGATACATCAACATTTACTATTCACAGTAATACTTTTGACACAATTATGTCGTTTTTAAACCCAACCAAATACCCGCTATCATTACAGTTTATGCTGTTAACGGTGGGCTTGGGGCTTATAGCACTTAAGCTTTTAAATAATGTTAAAGCTGACTTTTCACGTGGATTTTTACAAGTACTTGGCAAAACAAGTATGTTTTCATACCTTGTACATTTATATTTGTTGCATGCACTAGCGTGG
The DNA here is from genome assembly GCF_018100985.1 of Pseudoalteromonas sp. MMG007. GTDB lineage: Bacteria > Pseudomonadota > Gammaproteobacteria > Enterobacterales > Alteromonadaceae > Pseudoalteromonas. Next base: position 101,205 of record NZ_JAGJEI010000005.1, read on the forward strand.
TTGCTTATCCCTGTTTTAGGGCTTAATTTTAGCGATATGACCTACGGTGAAACTCTTGTTGGTTTACCGCCAGGGTATGGAATGAGCTACGTAGCTACACTTACTTTTATAGCCGTTGTTATTGGGCTTACCACTTTACTTGCTAAACGCTACATTATTTGGAAACGAAATAACAAACACAGCTTAATTGCCAAATATATATAGAAATTACTTCTCTAAGTAGTAAATTATAGGCATGAAAAAGGCGCTTTAAAAGCGCCTTGGGATTCAAGTATGTGTGCTTAAAACATATCTTGATAGGAATGGTTTGCACTAAACGAAATTGCTTTCTCAAAACCTGGAAGCTCAATACCATCTTCGCCTATTACAATGTCGTTATCGTCAATGGCGCCATCGCCAAAACGGTATACTAATTCGTACTTGCCAAGGTCAGCTTGTGCTTTATAGGTATTTTGCGCAGTAACAACTGATCTATTTTTATCTGCATAATTACTCATAACCTCATCACCGTGGCGTTTAGCAAGCATTTGCATCGTTACTTTAGCGCTAAGTACAGTCGCTGTGGCGTTATTACCGCCAAAGCCTTTTGAGTTTATAAAGGCTATGTCCATATCGCCGCAATCGTAATGACTGTTACGTATATCTAAGTGATCTGCATAAACATCGTCAGCAACTTTATCAATAGTCGTAATGCCCGGCATAATATTATGGCTAAATACACCCAGCGCAATCGCAAGCTGATCGCCACTAGCAGGTGCAATTGTATGCCCTACATAAGCTTTTGGCGCTGTGACTTTCCAGCTATCAATAGCAAAAGTTTGCGCTACTTTATGATAAATAAGTGACTCTGTTACTCTGTTTTGCGGCGTGCTAGAACCATGCGCTAAAATAAAGCTGCGGTTTTGTAGTGCGTCTTTACCTAATAAGCTTGTTGCCAATGCCGCAGATTTAGCCATGGTAATGTAATTACCCGGGCCCGGTGAGGTGATTGATTTTTTAATGCCATCGGCATTTACAAATACATCAGGAACTGAGCCCATAATATCTGCACCAAGCTCTAGTGCTAATGCATCATCCATTAAAATAGTCACTTGTGCACCTTCACCTAATGTAAAACCACAGTTGTCGCCAAATGGGCGACTGCTTTTACGGTAATCTGGCTCTTGTTCACTGCTTAAGTTATCTAAACGGCGCAGACCTTCAATATTTGCAAGGGCGCTCATATTACCAAACCCTTCGACTACTTCTGGCGTTATAGCGCATTCAACACTTGCAACAACCGCAACACGGGTTCGCCCTGCTTGAATATCGTTTACTGCAGCGCGCAAGTTATATAAAAATGTGGCACATGCCCCCGAGGTCGAAAACGTAGTTCCTACATTACCTGTAACGTACGCGTTTATAAAATCAGTCGACATTGTGTTTAAACCAAGCGCTAATTGCTTAGTACTAACACGATCGCCCTGCTGACGCGCTTTAACTAAACCACCTAATCCTTTATCGTCCATTTGGCCAATAACCGAGGCTGAATAAGTGCCAATTTTATCTGGCTCTACGCTATTCATTATGCGTTGCCAGTCAAGTCCAGTAGACTTGATAGCGTCGTTTGCTGCAAATATAGTGGCTTGCAAACCGCGTGGCTGATAACGGCTGTTATACATAATTGATGGATCAAATCCCGTAGGAAACTGCCCCGCCGATTTAATTGGGTTATCACGTGTAGAATCAAGCTTTACGTCTAGCTCTGCGGCTATCGTTACTTTTACTTTTTTGCCCTCAAGCTCTTGTACACTCCAACTTGCAGGCACAGGAGTTGGTAAATCACGAGCGCGAGTTTCAAATACAATTGCGTTTTCGTCAGACGACTTTAACGTCATTTTCTGCTGCCAAGGCGTGGCATCTGCATCAAAATGTTCTTTTTCAATTTTACGAATAAGCGTCCCAGCTATAATTTGCTTACCAAAGCGTGCTTCTATGTCGCTTTGCTCAACATTATTACCGTTTGTGTCTTGTAATTGACCATCAACAACGCGTACTAAGTTCATTAATGTGGCGAGGCCTAAAAATGTTTCACTACGGACTTGTGCGTTTAATGCATCTAACACGATACGGCGGTAACCTTGATGAAAAGACGTTCGGCCTGCAGCGTTTATACCGCCCATGCCTACAATTACAGGTAATGCTGTCATAATTAACCTTTAAAGCGTGTTATTGGAGAAGCACACAGTTTAAATGGATTAACCACCACACTTTATGCTTTAATAGCCAAATATTCAGCATTAAAGGCCAAAAACCACTGGTCGGAGCTTTAAAATGAATAAAAAACTGCTTAACCCCGTATTAAATATTGCAATTACTGTGTACCCACACTTACTTATTACCAGTTTAACGCTACCCATTGAAATGCTAAGAGCCGGCGAAGCCTTTGCAAAAGGCCACTTAAACCAAGCTGACTTTAGACCACTTAGTATAAATTTAATTGCTAAAAATAATGAGCCAATACAAAACCGTACCGGCCTTGCTATAGTCCCCGATTGCACTACTGCTAACGCACCGTATAACGATCTAATTATAGTACCCGGCATATGGCGAAATCCTCGTCCTGTCGTTCGTACTAATAAAGAGATAGTTGAGTGGTTACAAGAAAGCTTTGAAACTGGCAGCCATATAATTGGTGTAGGTACTGGTAATTGCTTAGTTGCAGAGGCAGGGTTACTTGATGGGCACCCCGCTACAACCCACTGGCATTATGCAAAACAATTTAGCCACGACTACCCATTGGTCAGCCTAAAACCCGACTTTTTTATAACCCAATCTGAGCGCATGTATACGGTGGCGAGCTTAAATGCACTTGCCGATGTAATAGTACATATTATTAGCCAATATTACGGTAAAGCCGCTGCACAGCACGTAGAACGTAACTTTTCGCACGAAGTACGTAAACCCTACGAAGATCAGCGCTACCTTGAAGGCGCGGTTGACCGCCACCCAGATGAACTAATAGCGCAAATTCAGTTTTGGCTTAAAACTAATTTAGCCAGCGAGTTAAACCTGCAAGAAGTCGCTGCACAATTTAGCTTAAGCTACCGTACCTTTACACGGCGTTTTAAGCTTGCAACTAACCAAAGCCCTATAGAATATTGGCAGCAATTACGGGTTGAAGGTGCTAAGGAATTATTAGCGTCGTCAAATTTAACTATTCAAGAAGTGGCACTTGAGGTTGGCTATAACGACCAAGGCCATTTAACACGCGTATTTAAAAAAGTGCTAAGCCAAACACCAAGCGAGTACAGAAAAGTAGTAAGAAGAAAGTTATTTGGTTAATGCATAACGGCTATTAAGTGGCTTTTATTGTTATATAAATTACACTATTACCTAAAATGCGGTTCAGGTTATTGTATGAGTGATGAAATAAAAAATCAGCTTTTTAATCAACAAAGTGACGACTCTATCGACGAAAAACTATTGCGCCTGCTTTCGCTTGTGCGCAAACACCTAAAAATGGATGTTGCGTTTATATCGGAGTTTACAAAAACAGATCGCGTTTTTAAAGTGGTCGATAACCAAACCAACAACACCTGTGTATCAGTTGGTAATTCTGACCCAATTTGCCAAACATATTGCAAAAAAATCTCAGATAACGAACTTGAACCTATCATACCCAACACGCATAAACACCCAATTACTAAGGCTATGCCAGTTACCAAAAAGTTAAATATTGGCTCATATATCGGTGTGCCTATAGTTTTAGCATCAGGTAAAATTTATGGCACCTTTTGTTGCTATAAAACGATATTTGATAACAATTTAGATAATAAAGATTTGGCGTTTTTAAAGCTTATATCAGAGCTTGCTAGCGAGCTAATAGAGCAAAAAGCACAATCTGATACTTTAAGTATTGAGACAAAAATACTCATTGAAAATATTATAAAAGCAAAAGCTATCACTATTTATTTTCAGCCCATTTTTAACCTAGCGACTAACCGGCTATCGGGTTATGAGTCGCTTTCTCGATTTTTTACCGAGCCTTACAAAACACCCGATGTATGCTATAAAGATGCCGATAATTTAGGTCTCGGTGAAGCACTAGAAATACTTGCAATACAAAATACCCTACACTGCATGGATGAGCTTGCCCCCCATACCTACGTAACCATTAATACATCGCCAGCGCATATATTATCGGGCGCGATTAATAATGTATTAAAAAATGTAGATTGCACCAGAATAATATTAGAAGTGACTGAGCACTCGCCTATTACAAACTATCAGGCTATGCGTGCTGCACTTGAGCCATTAAGGGCAAAAGGCGTAAAGCTGGCAATAGACGATGTAGGCGCTGGGTTTTCGTCTTTTCAGCATATATTAGAGTTAGAAGCCGATATTATAAAACTTGATATTAGCCTTACCCAAAATATAAATAACGACCGTAGAAAGTTTTTATTAGCAAAGGCGTTATGTGGTTTTGCAAAAGCAATTAACTGTTCAATTGTAGCTGAAGGCATAGAAAATGAAGATGAGCTTTTCACACTCAGAAAACTAAATGTAGATAACGTACAAGGTTATTTTATTGGTCGCCCCGCGCCAATTAACGAGGCAATAGAGTATCAAGCAGTCACGCTTTAATTAGGGCGTGTTGATCTTTGCGGATTGAAATTTGTTCAATCTAGGGGCGATTAAATCGCGGCGCGAGGTTTGTAACCTAGTGGGCTAAGTAAAAATCGAGCAACAAAGAGTTTATCGCCCCTAGGAAGAACCCGAAGGGCAGCACATGTTTAGCATTTATGCTGCGTTATCGCCTATTTATGTGGAATAACCACACTTCATAGGCTCTGCCTTGCCTAAAAACCAAACATACTGCTGCAAATTCAACCATCAAAGATCAACACGCCCTAATACATTTTAACGTAGTACGCCACTAAATTAGTGGCGCTCTGTGTCGTTAAACTCTTTTTGGTAGTAACGCTTTTGATAGCTTTTTACTTTAGTGTGTACGCCTTTACTTAAGCTTTTAAATTTTACCTCAAGTACATCTACGCCGTATAAAATACCGACCACCAGCACCGAAAGTTTAATAGCAGCAGCCAAATTGTCAGTAGCTATCATTACGCCAATTGAGGCAAGCACCCAAATGGTTGCAGCTGAGGTAACCCCTACTACAGCTCCGTCTTTTGCAAGCATAACACCAGCACCTAAAAAGCCAATGCCTGTAATTATTTGCCCCACTACACGAGAATGATCAATTACATCCCCTTGTAAGTTAAACGCGGTCGATAAAAACAAATACGTGCCCAGCGTTATTAACGCTGAGGTACGAATACCCACAGGTTTACCGCGCAATTGCCGTTCTATACCAATTATGGCACCGCAAAAAGCGGCGGTGCCAATGGCTGCCCATGAATAAGGAGCTACATCAATTAAATCTAAAAAAGTCACTCTTTACATTAAACCTATTAATTATTAGCAATGGCCACTGCGGTTCTTAGCCGTTGGCCACCAAATGCTGACATTTTACTATAATCACTGCGACCTATAGGTACGTACTGGCAATCTATTGCGAGTTGTTTATCGCTTCCTGGCTCGCAAAACGGGTCGTGAACATACACGCAGTGCTCATCAAGGTGAGTAACGCACACCCAATGCGGTGATTTTTTACCATCAAAACTGTATGTGCTAATTAATAACAGCACACTAAAACCTTGGCTTAACCACTGTTCAATGTGCTCAAGCTCAACATCTTTGTGCGTAAGCGGTATATTTGCCTGTGCAATACCATCAACAAATTGTTGATGCACTGTTGAAAGCACCACTTTTTTGCTTTCACTGCGTACACCATCTAAAAACAAAGGCTCTGTGGTATTTACCATGACCTCGCTTTTAAAGCCGCGTTTATTAGCGGCAAGTGCCAAACCAAACGGATGGCAACCACCATGGCCCGATGTCATAAAAATGGTGGTGCCTTCGCGCCAAAGTGCCAGCTCATGTGATTGGCTAAGCTCGGTTGTTGGCTTAAGTGCCCCCATTGCCATTAATAACGCCGCTGGCCCACAGGTAAACTCGGTCGTTTGCTGATACCATGGCGTTAAACGCGCTACTTTTAGCTCACTCGTTTGGCGAATATTTTTTTGCATTCGCAATGCATCACTATGATCGTCGTAATAATCGCTATATTGACCAAATACTTTGTAACCCAAACTTTTATAAAGCCCAATGGCACTTTCGTTATTTACGGCCACTTCTAATCGTAAGTAAATTCGCCCACGCTCGCTGGTTTGTTTTTCAAGCGCTGCTAATAGCATTTTGGCAATGCCTTTACCTTGCATTTGGGGTAATACCGCAAGCGAATATAAACGCGCCAAACGCGTGCCTTTATGGCACCACACCAACCCATAGCCGCATACTTGCTCGCCATTTTCTGCAACAAGCAAAATACCGTGCTTAGCATTTAACCAGCGCTTTAAACTGCGCGGGCTCAATTTATCGTTATTAAAGCAGGCGTTTTCAACGTCAATCAGTGCAATTAAATCACTACTAATTGCCTTTCGAATAACAAGGTTACTCATGTTATTACCCACGGCCTCGCGCTTCTAAACGCTGTTTAAACTCATCCATAATAATCATGTATAGCTCATCGCCTAAATAGCCGTCTTCAACTTTGTGATCAATACTTGGATTATCATTTACTTCAAGCACGTATGCTTTGCCTTGATGCTCTTTAACATCTACGCCATATAACCCTTTACCTACTGTTTTACATGCTTTTAAAGCGGCATCTAATACGGCTTTTGGTAACTCAAAGGTAGGTAGCGTTTCAAAACCACCAGAGAAAAACCGTTTAGCATCGTGATTATAAATTTGCCAATGGTTTCGTGCCATTAAGTAGCGACACGCATAAATAGCGCGGCCATTTAATACACCTACTCGCCAATCGTATTCTGTGTACATGTATTCTTGTGCAAGTACCAATGCGCTATATTCAAACAGCTCGGTTAATTTAGCTTCAAGCTCACTGCGGTTTGCAACTTTAAATACCCCTTTTGAGAACGACCCTTCAGGCATTTTTAAAACCAGCGGATAGGTAAACGCCTCTTCTAATTGCTCAAGCGTTTGCGCTGATTGTTCAGCCACTACCACGGTTTTTAAGCTCGGCACTTTTTGGTAATTAAACGCATCGTGTAAATACACTTTATTACAACAACGTAAAATAGATTCAGCATCGTCAATTACCACTAAACCTAGGCTTTGCGCTTTATTTGCAAGGCGATACGTTGGATGGTCAATCGCTGTAGTTTGGCGAATAAATAACGCATCAAACTGAGCAATATTATCAATTTCGTCAAAGCTGAGTGCTTGTGCATTAATACCATGTTTAGCCGCTGCTTTTATAAAACGGGCAATGGCGTCTTTATCACTCGGTGGTACTTTTTCGTTATGATCAACAAGTATTGCCATATTCCATCTAAAACGGCGCTGCACATTTCCAATGCGCCATTGTGTTTGGGTAAACATATTTAATTTTGCTATAAAATTGCTGTATTGCTCCTCGTTTAAAGAGCTAAGCGAACCTTGCTGTAACAAACCTTGCTCATCTACAAATAAAATAGGCGCTGGGTATTGTTTAAATACCGATTTAGCCGCTTTACTCTGTAATTCATTTAGCGCATTACCAAAATATACTGCGCCATCAATTTGACCAACATTTAACATAGGTGCTTGGCCGCCTCGAAGCGCGTTTATTGTTTTAACACTGGGTAATACTTGGTGTTTGCGGGCCTCTGCAAGCAACGAGCAATAATAACCCTTACTCAAGTATTGGCTTGAGTCGCATAAATTAATAATGCGGGTTTTAGGTTCATTATGTTTTGGGTAATCACGTAAGTAACTATTAAACGTAATTACATTTTCGAACGATTGAGCAAGTGTTTGCTCGTTGTTATCAACCACTATTAAGGTTTTAAACACGACTTTTCCTAGTTAAGTCAGAAATATAAAAAGCATGCCTAATAAAATACTCAGCACTATAAATAGAAACACCCATCGTACTAAGTGAGCATTGCGCGTATCACTTAACACGATGGGTGCTTTAACAAATACCTACTGTAAGTGTTAGCGCTTAAATTGCTTAAGCGACATCTGCTTTATATGCCCTTTTTAAAAACCACACAAACGAGATATTTTTAGCGTGAAGATAAAAAATATTGATTAACTATATTTTCCTATTAATGCAGATTAAAATACGCAAAATTACTATTTTATGAGCGTTATAAATGTCATACCCTGCCTGCCCACAGTGCCAATCTGAATATGTTTACGAAGACCAGCAACTGCTTATTTGCCCTGAATGCGCCTACGAATGGAACCCAAATACGACAAACGATGAAGACGCAATTTTAGTTAAAGATGCCAACGGCACTCTACTTAGTGATGGCGATAAAGTGACCGTAGCCAAAGATTTAAAAATAAAAGGCAGCTCACAAGTTATTAAAATTGGCACCAAAGCGGTCGTAAGGCGTGTGCTTGATAAAAAAGACCACGAGCTAGATTGCAAAGTTGATGGTATTGGCGAAATGATGGTAACAGCGAAGTTTGTGAAAAAGGCTAACTAGTAGGTCGGATTGGTGCGAAGTAATGCCTTCCCACAATAGATTTATGAACAAGGATAGGCGTTTATTGTTTTGCTAATTAGGATGAGTTTCATCCTAATTAAACCTCTTTTAAAATTAGGCAATACCTAAACCTTTACTAGTCGCCCACTTTAAGGCATGTTCCTATATGCCTTTATTAACTTACTATGAAACTGCTTTTTTGGTTCTTTCTATTGCGCTTAAAAATCCATCGACACCTTCATGCATAGGAGATTTATCTCCATGTTTTTTATCCAATGTATCTGATGCATTTTTAGATACTGCATCAATAGCTGATACAAGTAGCTTTTTCATTAAGTCAGGATCTGATTGATCCAATGCTTCGATCTGCATTTTAAAATTTTGATATGATTTAGCTAATGCCTCTTTATGAGCATACTCTTGCTGTAATCGCTGACTTTCACTCCTTCTCTTAGATGCAAACACAGTAAGCCATAAAACAGGCAGCACAATAGGTAACTTATACAAAATGCTTGAAGCAAGCTTACTTAGGTCTGTAATTTCAACAAACTTAATAAAGAAAAGCCCAACTTCTTGAGTAATAGATAAAAGAGCAACCAAAACTAATACGGTTATTGAGCCATAAAATAGCTTTGAATAATTTTCAATCGGTTTATTAAAAGACTCTTTAAGATCGTGGTAGGCAGTGGCTAATCCTGCACTTGTTGCTCCTGGTAATAGGCTTTCAATTTCATCATTTAGAGTTTTATATTTTAATTCTTGTTGCTTTTTAAATTCTTCTAAATGTTTTTCTCTAGCAATGATTTCGGCCTTTAAACCTCCTTCGAAATTCCCTTCATCGTTCTTAGTTCCAAATACATCTAAATGATATTCCCTAAAGTCTTTTAGCTTACCTTTAACTTCACTAAGTAAACTTTTAATGGTTTCTGATTCGGTTTCTGCTAACTCCAATGCACTATTTATTTCAGACGAAATTGATTCGTTAACGCTATCCCCGTCAAGCAAATCGCTTTTATACTGTTGAATTTTTTCATAGTTTTCTTCGAGTTTTTCCTCAAAACTATTAATTCTGGTACTTAAGCTTTCTTCTTCACCGTCATCAAAGTAATGTGTTTATAATTCTTTAATACGTTGATTTGAAAGCTCTAATTCTGAAACAAGGCTTGATGCACTGTCCTTATAGTCACAAACTGTATCCAAAATAGAGCTTGCTTCAGTTTGAAATGAATTTAACTTTGAATTAATTGTTTTCGTGTACGCTACGAATGAGGCACTTGCAGACTTTGCTGCTTTACCTGCAACAACTTGATAAGGCCTAATATAAGTTAATAAATTATCTAGATGCTTATTAGCATTTGTAATATGCCCAATGTTCCGATTACTTTGATAGCTTTTTATTTGCTGTAAGCACGAATTACATTGACCATGATAATTATCCCAAGTTGAAGGTGGTATTAGTTCTGGATCACAAGCTTCTAATAAAGAATTTAAATAATTAACTACTTTTTTAAATCTTGCTATTTCCTCCACGCTCGTTACGACAGTTTCATCGTCAACAAGTACCTCATCAGTAACATCAAGTATTTCTTCCCATACTGGTTTAAAAGCATGATTTTCAAATTGTTGAATCCAACGACTCATATAGTTCCCTTATCTTTTGATTCGCTGAAGCTTAAATCCAACGACTACCATATAGCATTGTATTGAATAACATTTTAATGATTTATAAAACAACAAAACGGCGTATATTACATAGCTCAATAATTCCACCAAACAACTTTAATGTAAACAAGTAATTACCCATGCATTCAAATGGGCCAAATGATTTACACCAAAACGACATTTAATAATGTTATGAGAAAAATTAGCTTTGTCGGATGGCGCTTCGCTAATCCGACCTACATATAAAACCAATGTTTTATAAAATTTCTACCACATCATATTCATGGTTTTTACCTGCAATAGTTAGGCTTACTTCATCATCAAGCTGCTTGCCTATAAGTTGTTTTCCCAGCGGGGCTTCGGGTGTAACAACTTGAATAATTAGCCCTTTAACTTCAACCGTTAAGCCGCCTGCGGCTGGGCCTAAATAAAACCATTTTTGTACCGTGTTTTCATCTTCTAAGCAAACGAGTGAGCTTATAATCACTTTATTATGAGTGGGCTCTTTAAAAATGGCTTCAAATTGTTTAATGCTTTTGTAGCAATCGTTTACGCGCTCAGCTTGGCCTTGTGCTAAATAAGCGGCTTCAAGCCCTAAGGTGTCGTATTGCGTTTCTGCAACGCTTTCTTCGTGAGTTGCGGCGTCGTGCGCGGCTTTGGCAGCTTGTTTAGCGCTGTTTAATTGTGCTTCAAGTGCAAATTTAAGGTGTTCAATTACGTGGGTTTTGTTCATGAGGGAGCGCTAATAACCAATGCTGTAAACTATGTGGTTAATTTTAACGTTATAAGGCGCTTAAAACCATTATTTTAAGCGCCGATATGTTTACTTAATTATTAAGACTCGCATTTATGGCATATCCATTAATGCTTGGGTTTTTACATCAAGTTTTTCTTCGTAGTTTTTAGCACTTAACCCTAAAAGCTCAGGCAAGGTGGCCGCAATACAAATAGAAGAAAATGTGCCCACTACAATGCCTGTAAATAATGCAATGGCAAAGCCTTGTAATGGTGCCCCTGCAAGTAACCAAACGCTCGCAACCGTTGCAAGTGTGGTACCTGATGTAATAAGTGTGCGCGTTAAGGTGCTTTTTATCGCATTATTGATAATACTTGCAGGGCTAAGTGCATTATTAGATTTAACACGTAAAAGCTCTCGTACTCTATCACCTACTATTATTGAGTCATTAAGTGAGTAACCTATAATGGCGAGTAAACTAGCCAATACAGTTAAATTAAACTCAATTTGTAATAGCGAAAATAGCCCCAGTACCAGTAGTAAATCATGTACCAGCGCAACCACTGAGCCTACGGCTAAACGCCATTCAAACCGTACCGCTAAATAAAGCATTACTGCAACCATAGCTGAAAACAGGGCTAAACAACCTTGCTCAAACAGTTCATCACCCACTTGCGAGCCAATATACGCTGACGATAATACCTCTGCGTTTATATCTGCGTTTTGAGTAATGGCAGATTGCCAATCACTTCGGTCACTGTTTACAGAATCGCTAGGCGCTTCGCGTAGTTGAAAATGGCTATTACCTTGCGCAGTTAGCTCAAACTCGCCATTGTGATTTTTAGTAATAAACGATTTAAGCTCTTTTAGCTCAACACTTTGGCTGGTGGTAAATTCCGTTAGGTAGCCACCGGTAAAGTCTAGGCCAAAATTAAGCCCTTTTTGACTAAGCGTAAATACCGATAGCAATACAAGTATGGCGCTCAAAATCATGCCTGAAAAACGCAGACGTGTGCCCGCCTCGCCCTTTAAAAAAGTGTTAAGCATGTGCATTTACTCCTGCTTTTTTAGCCAATTTTAAATATAACGTTTGGCTTAGTACTTTTGATACGTACACGCCAGTAAATACTGAAGTAATTAAACCAAGTGCCAATGTTATGGCAAAGCCTTTAACTGGCCCGTAACCTATGCCGTATAAAATAAGCGCGGTGATCATAGTGGTTATATTGGCATCAAATATCGTATTGGCCGCCTGTTTATACCCCTCTTGAATTGCTTGGTATGGCGTACGCCCTTTACGGCGCTCTTCTTTAATTCGCTCAAATATAATAACGTTAGTATCTACCGCCATACCAATAGTGAGCACAAGCCCGGCAATACCCGGCAGGGTTAATACAACCCCCGGTAATAACGACATTAAGCCAACAAGCGACGTTAAATTTAACAACAGCGCTACGTTTGCAATAAGCCCTAAGCGGCGATACCACAGCGCCATAAAGGCAAGTGTAATACCCATACCAAGCATTAATGCGGCTAAACCATTACTAATATTTTCGCTGCCAAGGCTTGGCCCTATTGTTTGCTCATGCACTATTGTTACTGGCGCGGTTAGTGAGCCTGCTCGTAATAACAGGGCTAAATCGGCCGCTGCTTGCTGGCTTTTCATATTGGTAATGCTAAAACGTGAGCTTAAATGCTGCGCAATATTAGCCACATTAATAACTTCGCTTTTTTTAACGGTTTCACCGCTTGCGTTTTGAGAGTACTCAGAGTAAACCGTGGCCATAGGCTTACCAATATTAGCTTTTGAAAACGCCGACATAGCATCGCCGCCTTGCCCATCTAGACTAAGTTGCACAAGGGGTTTACCCCAGTCATCGCGCCCTATGTTGGCATTATTAATATGATCGCCGGTAAAAATAGGCACAGGATCAAGGTTTATGGTGCCACCAGACTGCATATTAAATGTTTTGCCACCCACTTCTTTTAACTGATAAAACCCAAGTGATGCAGTCGCGCCAATAATGCGTTTTGCCTCGGTTGGGTCTTGCACGCCTGGTAGCTCAATACGTATACGCTGTTTACCTTGACGCTGTGTTACAGCTTCGGTAATACCTAATTCTTCAATGCGTGAGCGAAGCGTAGTAAGCGTTTGGCTCATTACTTCTTTATCAAAGTTGCTGCGCCCTTGCTCTGAGTAGCTAAATTTTGCATTTTTAACATTGCCATTGCCGGTTGTTGTAACCGCTAAATTAGCAAAACGACTTTGTAGCTCATCAATCACTGGGTTAAGTTTTTGCACCGCATTAGGCAGAGCGTTGATTTCAAAGCCATGCTCAGTTTGCTGCGCTTTAAGACCGTGCGCTTTTTGCTTAAATATAATTGACTTAGCTTGTTGATACGCACTCACTAATTGCTCATCAACGGCTTTATCTAAATCTACGTCGAGTACAAATAACACGCCGCCGTTTAAATCAAGGCCTAACTTTATAGGCGACAAACCAAAGTTTTGTAACCATAGTGGGCTTGTTGCATGCTCTACAATCTTAACTTGTGTGTTTGGGTACTGCGCCTTTATGGCCGCTTGCGCTTGTGCGCTTTTAGTTGGCTCGTTTAACATAATATTTATAGTTGATTGCTTATCAAGCCCTTGCTCTACTTCTAACCCTTGGTTATTTAAAAAAGTAACGAGTGCTTTAGTGCTTGGCACGGCTTGTGTTTCACTATGTGGCGCGTTGCTTACATGCAACCACGATTTATTAGGATATAAGTTAGGTAGTGCGCTAATGGCTAATAAAACCAACACAATAAGCATGGCTACATAGCTCAATTTAAATTTAGCCATAAATGGCTTTTGATCTTTTTTTACACTTAACATGATTTTTCCTTATTGCCAGTAAATTACTGGCAACGTGCTTTTTAAAGCACAATTAATCTCAAGGCTTAAACGTGTAACGTTAAAGCCTCATTAAAATTAAATAAGAAAAATTAAGCGTGGTAAGTAGTGACAGCTCTATAGAGTAAGTTGGCATCTTTCCAGCCACTTAAACGGGATTTTTTACTATTGTGCACAAACGTATACCAAGGCTGAATAACGTTTACCGCTTGAGGGCGTAAAAATATTTGCCTAACAAGATGCTGCGCAAAAAACTCATAAACAACGTCGTATTCTGGTTCATTTTGTACACTGTGCAAAAAAAACGATGAATTGTTAGCTGTTAGACGTGGCTGGTGAGCTGAAAAGTCAGTTTGATGCGTTTTTTTATGCGTAGGTACGCCTGCAGACTCTGTGACAGGCTCTGTTTTAGTTATATCAACGGCATCTGTAAATAAAATATGTGAACTTACAGCAGGGTTTAAATTTTGTGTTGTTTGCGCAGCGTTACTCTGCACACTAAAAAGTGCAGCAAGTAGCAAAAAGGCAGTTATAAACACACGAAATTTAAACATGATTATTTTAAAACTAAAATAAGGGATGCGTAGTATATAAGGGCAAGTATTTAAAATACAATGCCTACCTATTTAGTATTCAATTTAATTTTACCGAGGCTTTTAATGCGCTCTAGACAAACCACAGAAAAACGCGCCGATGCCATGACCTTAAAACAAAGCATTAAAACGCTGTGGCCTTACATTACTAAATTTAAAGGGCGAGTATTTATTGCACTTTTAGCGCTTATAGGTGCTAAAGGCGCAACACTTTTAATGCCTTGGGCGCTAAAAGAAATTATCGACTCGGTAGATAAATCAATTAATCCAATTTTAGTTATTCCCGCGTTACTACTGCTTATGTATGGTGGACTTAGGTTTGCAAGTGTTTTTTTAGGCGAAGTACGCGATGCGGTGTTCTCTCGTGTAACAGAGCACGCTATGCGCGATATTGGTTTAAAAGTTTTTAAACATTTACACTCACTTGAGCTCGCCTTTCATTTAGATAGACAAACCGGCGGAATAAGCCGCGATATAGAACGCGGTACAAGCGGGTTAAGTTTTTTAATGCGTTTTTTAATGTTTAACATTGTACCGACTCTTTTTGAAATACTCACCGTTGCTATTATTTTTGGGACGCTATTTTCTGTTTGGTTTGCGTTAATAACCTTATTAGCGGTTGCTATTTATATTACCTTTACCGTAACAGTAACGCAGTGGCGAAACCGCTTTATACGTGAGGCAAATGCCGCCGATAATTTAAGTAATACCCGCGCTATAGACAGCCTTCTCAACTTTGAAACTGTAAAATACTTCAACAACGAAGAATTTGAGGCCAAAACATACGACTCATTTTTAGCAAACTGGGAAACCGCCCGTTTAAAAAATAGAATGTCGTTACTTGCGCTTAATTCTGGCCAAGCATTAATTATTGCCAGTGCTATTACAGCGCTTATGTGGCTAGGCGCCAAAGAAGTGGTAACAGGCGCTTTAACAATTGGTGAACTTGTAATGATAAATGCATACATGATCCAATTATTTTTACCGCTTAACTTTTTGGGATTTGTATATCGTGAAATAAGGCGAGCGCTTACCGATTTAGAAAACATGCTGGGCTTACTTAATAAAAAGCCGCAGGTAACTGAGCAGCCTAATGCCCAAAACCTAATACTTACCAACGGCGACATAGCGTTTAAAAATGTGAGCTTTAGTTACAATGCTAGTCGTCCAATACTCAATGATATTAGCTTTAAAATAAAAGCAGGCAGTAAAGTAGCGGTTGTAGGAGCAAGTGGCGCAGGTAAAAGCTCATTAGCACGGTTACTTTATCGCTTTTACGATGTGAGCTCGGGCACTATTACTATAGATAACCAAGCCATAGATTCAGTTACACTTAATAGCCTGCGTAGCGCCATTGCTATAGTGCCACAAGACACTGTGTTATTTAACACCACTATACGTGAAAACATAGCCTATGGCAGGCCATCAGCCACTGGTGCTGAAATAGATAAAGCAATAGAAATGGCCCATTTAAAAGACTTTATTTCAACATTAGAAAACGGCGATAAAACACTGGTTGGCGAGCGCGGTTTAAAAGTATCTGGCGGCGAAAAGCAACGTATTGCCATTGCACGCGCTATTTTAAAACAATCCCCTATTTTAATATTTGACGAGGCCACATCGGCACTTGACTCTCAGGCCGAACAAGCAATATTAAAGGCCATGCATGAAGTAGCAAGCGAGCACACCAGTATTGTAATTGCGCATCGCTTATCAACCATTACCGATGCACACTCTATTATAGTGCTTAAATCAGGCCAAATTGTTGAACAAGGTAAACATAATGAGTTACTGCCCTTGGGCGGTGAATATGCACATATGTGGGCATTACAACAACAAGATTAACCTGTTTATTAATTTATATGGGTCACTTATTGCTTGCTGTTGTTTATTGGCTTTTATCGGGTCAGGCTGTGATTCACCTCAAAAGAATTGTGTGCCTGTCTTTTATACATAACAATCAAAAATGATATTTTTTATAACAAAAATTAACAAATTCATTATCCAGGGGGATAAACAATGAAAAAGAGTTTAATTGCAGCGGCTTTAGCTGCCACTTTTATAACTGGCTGTTCAGAGCCACAAACTACAAGCAGTGAAGTTCAAATTGCAAGTGCTGAAAGTACAGCCATTAGTAATAAAGCCGAACTAGGTAGCTTTGGTGTAGATTTATCAGCGCGTAACGAAGCCGTTAAACCTGGTGATGATTTTTTCATGTACGCCAGTGGCACATGGTACGACAACTACAATATGCCAGCTGACAAAACGCGTTATGGTGCGTTTTCGGCATTAGCAGAACGCAGTGAAGACCGTGTTAAAAAAATTATCGAAGACATAGCTGCACGTAAAGAGCTAAACGCTGAAGAGCAATTGGTTGCTGATTTTTATAATTCGTACATGGATACCGACACACTTAATGAGTTGGGTGTTAAACCTATTCAACCGCTGTTAAATCAAATTAGTAATATGGAATCAACCGACGACTTAGCTTATGTATTTGGGCAATCGTGGTTATCGGGTCTGCGTACTCCTATTGGTGGTGGTATGTGGTTTAACCGTTTAGATCCAAATAAATACGAAATGTCGTTAGGCGCTGGTGGTTTAGGCTTACCTGACCGTTCTTACTATTTAGAAGATGCTGAGCGTTTTGTTAAAACTCGCGAAGCTTACGTGGCTCATATTGCCGACATGCTAAAGTTTGCCAATGTTGAAAACACAACAGAACGCGCAAAAGCCATATTAGAGCTTGAAACTAAAATAGCACAAGGCCATTGGCCACGCGAAAAACGACGTAACCGCGACCTGTCGTTAAATCAAATTAAACGTGAAGATTTAGCCGCTACTTACCCTGGTTTTAACTGGGATATATATTTTGAGCAAACAGGATATAAAGTACCTCAGCTTAATGTATCTCAGCCTGAACCGGTTAAAGCCATGATTGAGCTTATTAATAATGAAGATATGGCGGTTTGGAAAGATTACCTAACTTACCATGCAATTAGCGGTAATGCGGGATTACTTTCTGAAGATATTTTTAACACCCGTTTTGCATTTTATGGCAAAGAGCTAAACGGCCAACAAGAGCCGCGCCCTCGCTGGAAACGTGCAATTAACACAATGTCGGGCACAAGCTCGCTAGGCTTTGCTATTGGTAAAATTTACGTTGACCAATACTTTCCTGAATCATCTAAACAACAAATGTCTGAACTGGTTGAAAACCTGCGTTCAGCGTTAGGTGAGCGTATTAATAACTTAGACTGGATGGGCGCTGAAACTAAAGTAAACGCACGTGCTAAGTTAGCTGCATTTGTTCCAAAAATTGGTTACCCAGATGTATGGCAGTCTTACGATGGTTTAACTATTAGCCATAACGATTTAGTGGGTAACGTTAAAAACATGCGTAAGTTTTTCCGCGCTGAAAGCGTAGAAAAAGAACTACAAAAAACGGATCGTAACCGTTGGGGCATGACACCACAACGTGTAAATGCCTACTACAATAGCTCGTTTAACGAAATTGTGTTTCCTGCCGCAATATTACAACCTCCGTTTTTTGATCCAAATGCCGATCCAGCAGTTAACTACGGCGGTATTGGCGCTGTAATTGGTCACGAAATGGGCCATGGTTTTGATGACCAAGGTTCAAAATCAGACGAAAATGGGATTCAACGTAACTGGTGGACTGATGCTGATCGCGCTGCATTTGATAAAAAAGCAGACCAATTGGCCGCCCAGTATAGTAAATACGAGCCAATAGAAGGTAACTTTGTTAATGGTCGCAACAGCCTCGGCGAAAACATTGGTGATGTGGGTGGTTTGTCGATGGCTTACCATGCTTACAAGCTAAGTTTAAATGGTAAAGAAGCGCCTGTTATTGATGGTGTTACTGGCGATCAACGTTTCTTCCTTGCATGGGCACAAGTATGGAAAGAAAAACGTACTGAACAAAGCATGTTAAACCAACTTCGCGGTGGAACACATGCACCGGGTCGCTTTAGAGCGCAAGCACCACGTAACCACGATGCTTGGTACAAAGCATTTGACGTAAAACCGGGCGATGCCTTGTATTTACCAGAAGAAGAACGCGTTCGTATTTGGTAATTGCCTTATAATATGTAAACAAAATCTAAACAGCCCGCAACAGCGGGCTGTTTTATTTTAAGCGTATTAATTTATGCAAATGGTTATTTTAGCTTTTTAACTATTAATGTTCCCCATTCCGTACTAGCCCTTAATGCCATTTACCTTTAGAATACGGTCTATTATTTTTCAGTTATTTATAAAATTAAGGCGAAACGCAGATGGGAAGAGCTTACCAAAACAAAAAAGATTCAATGGCTAAAACTGCGGGTGCTAAAACTAAAGTTTACTCTAAGTACGGTAAAGAAATTTATATTTGTGCTAAAAATGGCGGTGTAGATACAGATGGTAATCTATCATTACGCCGTTTAATTGAACGTGCAAAAAAAGACCAAGTACCAGCACACGTAATTGAGCGCGCAATTGAAAAAGCAAAAGGTGGTGGCGGTGAAGATTACGCAGCAACTCGTTACGAAGGCTACGGCCCAGGTAACTGTATGATTATTGTTGATTGTTTAACAGATAACAACAAACGTACCTTTGCTGATGTACGTGTTTGTTTTACTAAAGCAAATGCTAAAATTGGCGCACAAAATTCGGTTTCTCATTTATTTGATCACCTTGCTATTTTTGTTTTTGACGGTGATGACGACGAAGCTGTCCTAGAAGCATTAATGATGGCTGATGTAGATGTAACAGATGTAGAAGTAGAAGACGGAAAAGTAACTGTTTTTGCTCCGCATACTGAATACAACAACACACGCACAGCACTTGAAGAAATGGGCGTTACAGAATTTGACGAAGATTTAATTGCCTTTGTTCCACAAATTGAAGCGCCTATTGAAGGCGAAGATGTTGAAGTAATGGAACGCTTTTTAGCTATGCTTGAAGATTGTGACGACGTACAAAACGTGTACCACAATGCACAATTTTAAAGCTTAGTAGATAAGAACGACTTTGAGCCAACAGTGATGTTGGCTTTTTCATTTTAAAAGGCTTGTGAAAATTTATGAATACCCTTGCAGAGCTTAAAGCCGGTAAGTTAAATGGCGTAACACGCTTACAACTTGTTGAAGAGCTGACTGAATTTCCTCACGAAATTTTTACCCTTGCAGATACTTTAGAAGTACTCGATTTATCAAATAATAATTTATCGGATTTACCTACAGAATTTGCTTGTTTACACCGCTTAAAGCGCGTGTTTTTATCGTTTAACCAGTTTAAGTATATTCCTAAAGTACTCGCTAAATGCCCTGCTCTAATTATGGTCGCGTTTAAAGGTAATCAAATTTCAGAGTTTGCACTAAGCAGCCTACCAAAAAATATTGAATGGTTAATACTCACCGATAACACGTTAAGTGAATTACCCGAAGACTTTGGTAATTACACACAGCTTAAAAAGCTTGCGCTGGCTGGTAATAGCCTAAAACAATTACCTATAAGCCTGGCTAACTGTACTAATTTAGAACTTGTAAGGCTCTCTGCAAACAACTTAACAAAAATTGATGATTGGCTACTAGAATTACCAAAACTTGCTTGGCTTGCCTTTGCAGGTAATGAATTTAATAAAGCTCAGTGCTTAACTAAAAGTACTTTAAAAAATACCCCGCTTGAAAATTTTCAGCTTAAAAAAGTAATAGGCCAAGGTGCATCGGGCGTTATACACCTTGCAAATGCAGAAAATAACAATGTGGCGGTAAAGCTTTTTAAAGGAGCAATTACAAGCGATGGCTACCCACTTGATGAAGTAAACTGCTGCCTACAGGCTGGCAGTCATATTAATCTAATCAATGTATTGAGCTACATAGAGCAAAGCACACAGCTTGGCTTAGTAATGGAATTAATAGGTACCGATTATACAAATTTAGGTTTACCACCAAGTTTAGAAACGTGTACGCGCGATACATTTAATGACGGTTGTACTTACCCCGTTGAAGCTGTATATAAAATAGCAAAACAGATGGCAAATACCCTTGCTCACCTACATGATAATTACGTAAGCCATGGTGATATTTACGCACACAACACCATGATAAATGAACAATATGACGTTTTATTTGGCGATTTTGGCGCGGCTACAAATTTAGCCATGCTTAGCGAATATCAGCAACAGCAAATACAGTTAATAGAAGTGCGTGCTTTTGGGTGTTTAATTGAGGATTTACTAAGTACTGTTAGCACAAAAGATAAGCAAAGTGAATTGTTTGCTAAAATGTCCGATATAGCCGCACGTGCTATAAATACCGCTATTGCGTCTCGCCCAAACTTTAAAGCGCTAAGCGCTTTATTAAACGACTTAGTATAAATAAATCAAAAAAAAGCCTGCGTAATGCAGGCTTGGTTGGATAAAGCTAAACTTTTACGCGGTCAATTATAAGTACTGACCTAATGCTTTAACTTGGTCTAACATGCGGTTTGAGAAACCCCATTCGTTATCGTACCAAGCCATTACTTTAACTAGTTTGCCATCAGCTTTAGTTTGCGTTGCATCAAAAATTGATGACGCTGGGTTGTGATTAAAATCAATAGAAACAAGCGGAAGCTCATTGTACTCTAAGATTTCTTTCATTGAACCTGTTGCTGCGGCTTTCATTACTTCGTTGATTTCTTCAGCTGTAGTGTCACGTTTAGTGATAAACGTAAAATCAACTAAAGAAACATTGATAGTAGGTACACGTACCGACATACCGTCTAATTTACCTGCAAGCTCAGGAAGTACTAGGCCAACAGCTGCAGCAGCACCTGTTTTAGTTGGGATCATAGACTGTGTTGCACTACGTGCACGGTATAAATCTGGGTGGTAAACGTCAGATAGGTTTTGATCGTTTGTATAAGCATGAATTGTAGTCATACTACCTTGCTCAATACCTACTGTATCGTTAATTGCTTTTGCAATTGGCGCTAAACAGTTAGTAGTACAAGAAGCGTTAGAGATAATGTTGCTATCAGTGTTAATCACGTCGCTGTTAACACCGTGTACTACAGTTGCGTCTAGATCTTTACCAGGTGCAGATACAATCACTTTTTTAGCGCCCGCTGTAATGTGCTTAGCCGCGTCTTCGCGCTTAGTGAAAAAGCCCGTACATTCTAAAACGATATCTACATTTAGCTCTTTCCACGGTAAGTTTGCAGGGTCACGCTCTTGAGTAAGCGTAATTACATCATCACCAATTAACATAGTGTTATCTGATAATGTTACTTTTTGAGAAAATTGACCATGCACTGAGTCAAACTGTGTTAAGTGTGCATTTACGTTAGCCGGTGCTAAATCGTTGATTGCTACAATTTTAATTTCACTGTTTTGTGCTGACTCGTAAAGTGCACGTAATACATTGCGACCGATACGGCCATAACCGTTAATTGCTACATTAATCATTTTAGACTCCTATTTAAGTTCACTTGCTTGGCGAGCAAGCGCTTCAATGGCTTGCCAGTCTTTATTTTCAATAAGTTGTTTATCTAACATCCACGTACCACCAACACAAATAACATTATTAAGTGCTAAGTAGTTAGGCGCGGTTGCTAGGCTAATGCCACCTGTTGGGCAAAAAGTAATATGTGGTAATGGGCCTCCAATAGATTTAAGCATTGCCGTTCCGCCTGCAGCTTCAGCTGGGAAGAATTTTAAAAACTTAAAGCCATGGCTTGCTAACTGCATAACTTCACTTGCAGTTGCAGCGCCTGGTAGAAATGGAATATTAGACGTTTTAGCCAATTCAATAAGCTCGTCACTTACGCCCGGGCTAACCATAAAATCTGCACCGGCTTCTACTGAAGCGTCAAAGCTTGCTTTATCTACTACCGTACCAGTACCAACGAAAGCCTCTGGAACCTCTGCTTTCATTAGCTTTACAGCTTGTGCTGCAATAGGTGTACGTAGCGTGATTTCAAGGGCTTTTAAGCCGCCGTTATATAACGCTCTAGCAAGTGGTGCTGCATCTTCTAATTTTTCGATTACAACCACTGGCACCACAGGTGCCGACGCTAAGATTTTTTCAATACTCATTACTTGTTCCTCATTACCCAGTGTGTGGCAATTATTATTCAAGTCCAAAAGCACTCGCACCTAAATCGGCGCTGCTTACAATATTTCTAAATCCAGTAAATAACTCTCGGCCTGTACCAAACGTTAAGCTTGATTGGCTAAGTTGTAGTTCACGCTTAGCAAGTTCTTCATCGCTAACATGTACTTTTAATATTCCGTTAGGCGCATCTAGAGTTACTAAATCACCTTCGTGAATTTTTGCAATAATGCCACCTTCAACAGCTTCTGGCGCTAAGTGGATTGCAGCAGGCACTTTACCTGATGCACCCGACATACGACCATCAGTAACAATGGCTACTTTAAAGCCTTCGTCTTGAAGGGTTGCCATTACCGGCGTTAATTTATGAAGCTCTGGCATACCTTTAGCTTTAGGGCCTTGCTCTTTAAGTACAGCAATAAAGTTTTGGTTTAATTCGCCACGGCTATATGCCTCTTGCAGTTCGCCTTGTGAGCTAAATACTTTAGCAGGCGCTGTTACTACTTGGTGCTCGGTTGCTACAGCAGATACTTTAATTACTGCTTTACCTAAGTTACCAGTAAGTAGTTGTAAGCCACCTTGCTTACTAAATGGGTTGTTAATTGGGCGAAGTACTTCTTCATCAAGAGAGTTTTCAGGACAATCTACCCATTTAACTTTAGTTGGGCCATTTGAATCGCTCATGATTAAGCTTTCGTCTTTATCAAGACGCGGCTCTGTCATGTACGGTGCAAGGCCATCACCTAGCATTGTTTTAACATCGGTATGCAAATAACCAGCGCTTGCAAGTTCACGCATTAAAAAGCCCATACCGCCTGCAGCTTGGAAGTGATTTACATCTGCTGAGCCGTTCGGGTAAATACGCGTAAGTAGTGGAACAACTTCTGATAAATCAGACATGTCTTTCCAAGTAACTTGAATACCAGCCGCTTTTGCAATAGCAACAATATGAATAGCGTGGTTAGTAGAGCCACCTGTTGAAAGCAAGCCAACTAAACCATTAATAATGGTTTTTTCGCTGATCACATCTGCTAAACATGGGCTTTCTTTATCATCTGTAAGTTGCTTAAGCATGGTTTCTACAGCATTACCTGTTAGTCCATCGCGAAGCTCTGTGTATGGGTTAATAAATGAGCTGCCTGGAAGGTGCAAGCCCATTATTTCCATAAGCATTTGGTTTGAGTTAGCGGTACCGTAAAACGTACAAGTACCCGCGCTGTGGTAAGACGCGCTTTCAGCTTCTAGCAGGTCTTCGCGGCTTACTAAGCCTTGTGCAAACTTTTGACGAATACGTGCTTTTTCTTTATTTGGGATACCAGATTGCATTGGGCCTGCTGGTAAAAAGAACACAGGTAAATGGCCAAATGATAATGCGCCAATTAATAAACCTGGGACAATTTTGTCACATACGCCTAAACAAAATACGCCGTCAAATACGTCATGCGATAATGAAACCGCTGTAGACATTGCAATAACATCGCGAGAAAAAAGCGATAGTTCCATGCCGTCACGCCCTTGCGTAACACCATCACACATTGCAGGTACGCCACCAGCAACTTGTGCTGTTGCGTCGTACTTAGTTGCAAGGTCTTTAATTAAATCTGGGTAGTCTTTGTATGGCACATGAGCCGAAAGCATATCGTTATATGAGTTGATAATAGCAAGATTTGGCTGCTCATCAGCCTTTAAGCGCGCTTTGTCGTCGCTGCTACATGCAGCCATAACGTGAGCGATGTTTCCGCAGCCTAGTCCAGCACGAACTCTTGTTTGTTTTTTTGCGTGCGAAATACGATCTAAATAATCTTGACGGGTTTGTTTACTGCGTTCGATAACGCGTTGGGTGACTTCTTCAATGCGAGGGTGCAACATAATTTAGCTCATCTCTATCAGTTAGAGGAAAAAGGCTCAGTAGCAATTACAGACTCCACGTAAATAACTGCCCTGAGCATCTTTGATTTACCCGTTCAAAGGTACGCTACCAGGGAGCCTCTCACAACAACCCTGACACCGGTGTCACTGTATTAACGCATAGCATTGACACCGGTGTCAACCCTGGGTAACAAAAATAGTGTGAAATTTTAACGTGACCAATTAATGAACATAGTAATTTTATGTTTATTTACTAAAATCCGCACAAAAAAACCCGAATAAGCGTCACTCATATTCGGGTTACTGTGAAAAACAAATAAAGTTTACTTTATAACCGCTGTGGACTCTCGCGTTATTAGTCGTGATTCAAGAGTTACCTGATATGGCTGTTCTTGAGGTTGTGAAATATGCGAAATAAGCTGTGTCACTGCCTGTTTAGTCATTTCTTCAACTGGCTGTGCAATAGTTGTTAAGCCTGGCCAAATGTGGCGTGCAATCGGCGCGTTATCAAACCCCGCTATAGAAATATCATCTGGCACTTTTAATTGACGCTGTGTAGCAAGCTTAAGTACCGCCGCCGCCATGTAATCGTTCGATGCAAATACAGCCGTAGGCCTTGGCGATAAATCTAAAATACTGCGTGCACTGTCTACACCAGAGTGATAACTAAAGTTACCCTCTTCAACTAAACGCTCGTCAAATTCAATCCCGTGGCTTGCTAAAGCTCGCCTGTAACCTTTAAAGCGCTGCTCAGTAGCACTATGATCAGGGTGCCCTTTAATAAAGGCAATAGATTTGTGACCAAGCGAAATTAAATGCTCAGTAATTTCATACGCGCCCTGCTCGTCGTTGCTACGAACTGAAATTGAATCATCTTCAAGCAGTGCTGATGCAACCCGTGCATACGGTATTTTTTTAGCTTTTAAAAAATTAGCGAGCTTTTCAAAATCACCAAATGGTGGGGTAAGCACAACGCCATCTAAGCGTGATGTTTGTAATAACTGTTCTATATCGTTAATTAAATCGTCACCACGTAATTCGCAGGGGTGTATTAATAAGTTGTAGTTATTCTCTTTACAGGCAGCAAGTGCACCTGTTTGTACACGTGTTATATAGCTTTTACTTGGGTTGTCGTACAAACAGCCAATAATAAAGCTACGATTTTGAGCAAGTCCGCGTGCTATTGGGTTTGGCGTATAATCAAGCTCTTTAAATACTTTCAGCACTTTTTCACGCGTCGCTGCACTTACATTAGGCTCGTTATTTAAAACCCGCGATACTGTTTTTTTAGAAACGCCCGCATGGCTTGCTACACTATTTATGGTTACTTTTTTCATTTGTTCATTATCCAAATACAACCATTAAACAAAAACTATTTGCTGTTATATAAACACGCACCAGCGCCAATAAGTGGAATGTTATCTTGCGTTACCAGCGTAACTGGAATCTGACTCGCATATTGTGACATTACGCCTTTTTGCGAAAAACGCTCTACAAAACGACTTTCTAATAATCGGCTTTGCATTCGAGGTAAAATCCCACCGCCTATAAACAAGCCACCTAATGCACCGTATGCAACAGCTAAGTCGCCAGCCACACTGCCTATCCAATCACAAAACTGGTTTAGGGTTGCATCACACACTTCACACTCGCCACTGTTAGCCAGGCTACTGATTTGCGCTGCATCTAAATTTTTAGGTTTAACACCTTTCACCGCGGCCATTGCTTTGTATAAATGGGTAATACCTGGGCCTGAAAAAACAGTTTCAACAGAAACATGAGGGTGCTCTTTACGAAGCTCATTTATTAATAAAGAGTCAAGCTCGTTTACTGGAGCAAGCGTCATATGGCCGCCTTCAGAGCTCAACACTGCTGTAGATTGTGCTGTACGCACTAAACACGCTGCGCCAAAACCAGTACCGGGTCCCATTACACCAATATTCGCGATAGCATCGGCTTGGCCTGATTTAATCGTAATATTTTGCGTTGAGTCTAAGTAAGGGGCTGCATAAGCAAAGGCTGCAAAATCATTAATTACTTCTAACTGAATTAAATTAAATTGTGCTTTAAATTCGTTAACACTAAAATGCCAACCTAAATTTGTTAAATGTACTTGCCCTGCTTTTATAGGGCCTGCAACAGCTAGACACGCATGTGTTGGTTTAGTATGAGGAATAGTTGTTAAATATTGTTCAAGTGCACTTTCTAAAGAACCAAAGGTTGCGCTAGGGAATATGTTAATATGCTCAATAACAAATTGGCTTAATTGCTCGTTAAAATCGGTAATTAATGCAAAGCGCGCATTGGTGCCCCCTATATCAGCAACTAAGATAGGGTTAAACTGGGCAGAAGAATTTTGGTTCATGGTATTATCTCTTTTGTGTAAGCGGCTTATGCTTATTATTTTACAATGGCTTTGCATTGTTATTTATATACTTTGAGCTATCACCTCAAAGTAGCTATCACAGTAAAAAAGGCTGCTATTTAAAATTGCAACTAATACGTTCTGACAACAAAATGATAAAACACTTGCATTATGACACCGGTGTCAGGATTAGATCAATAATAAATCTTAAAAAGCTTGAAATAATTCATTAATAGTCGAAAATGACACAATTATTTAGCATTTAATTAAGTTGTAACAATGAAAGGTAAAGCCACCTCATTTGACATTGCCCATCATGCAGGGGTTTCACAATCAACGGTATCTCGTGCTTTACGTAATAGCCCTCTTGTTAATGAAGAAACACGCAAACGTGTGCACGACATAGCAAAACAACTCAATTATAAAGTTGATAAAAACGCAAGTAACCTTCGCACACAGCAAAGTAGTACCCTAGCCTTATTATTATTTGAAGACCCTACTTCTGATGAATCGCAAATAAACCCGTTCTTTTTATCGATGCTTGGCAGCATTACCCGCGCGTGTGCAAAAGAAGGTTACGATTTACTGGTTTCGTTTCAATCAGCAAGTGCTGATTGGCAAGCAGATTACGAGGACAGCCACAGAGCCGATGGTATTATTTTACTCGGTTACGGTGATTACATAGACTTTCAGCCAAAGTTTAAAACCCTGCTTGATCAAAACACCAAGTTTGTATGCTGGGGGGCCACTGTAGATAACCGCCCTGATCTCACTGTATGTTGTGATAATTACGGCGGTGGTAAACTTGCAGCAAGGCATTTAATTGCCCATAGCCGCACAGATTGTGCGTTTATTGGTGATGCATCCGATCATAGCCCAGAATTTTTTGCTCGCTTTGAAGGCTTTAAAGACGAGCTATTAGCTAATAACGTAACTATAAATGAGCGAAAAATGGCTAATGCTATCTCTACTGAGGAGTCGGGGTATCATGCAACACGCTCACTTATAGCTAATAACATTAAATTTAACGCACTTTTTGCAGCGAGTGATTTAATAGCCATTGGTGCAATTCGCGCACTTAAAGAAGCTAACATAAAAGTACCTACTGATGTGGCCGTTGTAGGCTTTGATAACATAGCTATTGCAAGCTACATAAATCCGCCGCTCACGACCATCGCACAAGACACTACCATTGCAGGTCAAATGTTAGTAGAAAACCTACTTAAATTAATACGTGAAGAAGAAGTGCAAAGCACCCTCTTACCACCAGCGCTGATAGCCAGGGGTAGTAGTTAGTAAATAGAGTACATATAAAATTTTTACTTATAAATTAGCTTAATTGTAAAACTACTTTTCCATCATTCTAAAATATCACCCTCTAATCTATATCATTTAAAATACTAAATAGTTATAAAAAAAGCCTCATAATGAGGCTTTAAATTAATCAAACTCTGTAATTCAATTTATTAGAAGTCGTAAGACGCCGATAATTGAATTCTACGTGGAGATTGGTAAGCCTCAGCCAAACCAAATGTAGCACTTCCATCGCCGGCAGCTACTTCGGCCTCTTCGTCGTAACGAGTTTCAGTCGCAGCATCAAATACGTTAAATATATCCATAGCTAAACGAACCTTTTGGTCATTAAAGCGAAGGTTATAAGTAAAGTTAAGATCTAGTCGCGCTGTCCATGGTGTAGTACCCATGCTACCGCGAGGGAAACGTTGATCGCCTACATAGTAAGTATCACCATATTGGTATAAATCAGGGTCTGGAGTATAACCTTGACCTAAAGCGGTCCAAGGACGACCAGATGCGATATTAACATTCGCACCAACTAAGAAGTCTTCTGTAACAGCATACGCACCATAGATTTTAATGTTATGGCGACGATCTGCAGGTAGATTACCATTAGCACCGTCCATTAAGTAAGGGTAATCCCAATCTTGCGTCAGACCAGCATCATCTTGAGCATTATCAGATTTAACAAAACCTTCGGTGTTACCATAGTTGTGTGACCATGTGTATAACGCTTTGAAAGACCATACCTGATCCCATGTTTTCTCTAATGTTAAGTCAACCGATGCATATTTACGCTTAGCATCTGGGTAACCTAATTCGTCAGCACTAAAACTATACTCCTCTGTAGTGCCATCCCCATCGAGATCAAAATTGAAAGTAGCACCATTACCTGGGTTAAATAAGAACCAATTTTCACCTAAGTATTCACCGTTCTCATCTCTAAAAATATAAGAACCATCATCAATTTGATTACCTAAGACGCGGTAAGTAGCTTTTACACCCCATGACCAATCATCATTAATTGCCGCTTGATAGCCAATCATATATTCATCGTTATACATTGGTTCAAGGTCTTTGTCGGATAATGTATTTGAAGGTTTTGCAGTTCCATCACCGCCATTAGAAATAGCAGGATCACCTAGCTGTGTACTTAAACCAACAGGAGTACCGTCAGCATTTAAGCCTTCATATGCATACCATGTTTGTATGTAAGTCTCTGCACCAGCTAAACGAATATTAGTATTCGCAGCTACAGGTAAATAATAACGACCTGCTGTGAAGTATAATTTACTGTCACCGTCACCATTAATATCCCAAGAGCCACCAATACGAGGAGCAATTTGGTTATCGATAGATACAAACTCTTCACCATCTGCATTGTAGTTTGTAAAGCTATCATTACGAAGGCCTAACGTTAATGTTAAATCTTCAGTAACTGACCATTGGTCTTCAATATAAATAGCCCAGTTTTCTACTTCAAATTCGCCACCATTTTTGTAATCGCGAACTCGAGTTGTTTTCATTTCTTCTGGTAAAACATAGCCATTAGGTAGTCTTGCGCCTTCTTCGTATGTTCTGTAGTAGTAATAAATACCACCTGAGTTTATAGTTGTTGAATCAGCTGTATTAGTTTCAGAATCATAACCAAATCTTAGTGTATGTTCATCGTTCAGGTAGTAATCAAAGTCAACGCGGAATTGCTCTCGTTTATCTTCATTTTCACCAACGGTAAAGTTTACATAACATGTAGTATCTTCACCTAAGTCCGCATCGTAGCCTGTTGGGCAATCATCAAAATCTGAGTAATCAGTTTCTGAAAATTTAACTTGGCCATACATTGCTGACATGCTTAAATCTTCAGTTAGGTTACCTGTGTAACGAACAGCAAAACTTTCTCCGCCTCGCTTGTGATAAGCTGTACCGCCATCTTCAGTGTAATTACCATTTCCTTCAGGATCTGAAATCGTTTTCTCTGAATATGTGCGTTTATCACTAAAGCCCCACAGCATTAGCTGGTGATCTTCGTTTATATTCCAATCAAAACGAGCTAGGTAGTATGGGTCATCATCTTTTTCAACAGTTAAATCGGTTTGAGATGCGTTCCCGTATTCGTAGTCATTATCTCTTGCAGTGTAAATACCATAGAAAAATAATGTATCTTCAATTATCGCACCAGAAGCATAAATATTTGTTTCAAATGAATTCTCGTAGTCATCTTGGTTATTAACAAATAAATCACCAATACAATGCCCGTCTGCATCGTCACAGCGATCGTTTTGCTTATAAAGTGAGTTAGGAGCTTGCTCACTTAATGAGTCAGACGAATAAATCGTTTCAACTCCAAAATGAAAATCATTTGAGCCAGATTTGGTAACCGATGAAATTAATCCGCCTGTAGTTCGGCCGAATTCTGCAGAATAACCACCAGTTTTAACTTGGAAGCTATCGTAAGCAGTGAACGGGATTGTTGCACCACCAAGGCCGTTACGGAAATTAGTCATATTGAGACCATTTACGTAATAAGCATTTTCAGCTACCGAAGCGCCACCAAAAGAAGCTTGGTCGCCAAAACGACTATCGCCTTCAGTTGCGCCAGGCGCAAGCAATGCTACTGAAGTTACAGAACGAGAAATAGGTAAAAGCTCTAGTTCTTCAGAGCTAATATTTAGTGAAGATTCTGATGCAGATACATCTATTGCGCGAATAGAGCCACCTACAACCGCAATTCTTTCGATATTACCTGTGGTTAGTGGTATTTCAATAAGAGCCGTTTTACCAACCCCTATAACTACATCTTTAACTTGAGCTTGGTCGAAACCAGCTTGTGAAACTACTATATTATACTTGCCTACCGGTACCTGTTTTAGATCGAACTCGCCGTTAGAATCTGCAATAAGCGTTTTTGAATAGCCTTTAGTGTCATCTGTTATTGTTACTGTTGCACCTGCTAACGAAACACCTGACTGAGCTGTTAAGCTACCTTTTATGGCACCATTAACGTTATCCGCCATCGCTGGCATAGCTGCACTTAGAGTCATTGCTACTGCAGCAGCTGTAAGCGAGCGTTTAAATGTTTTAGAGAAATTACTTTTCATGTTTAACATATCCCTGAATAACTTATTATTTTTTGAAAGCCGGTTTTATCTTACCAATTAATTACCACTGTAAATAAAACCCCCTCTTGATTAACAAGAGAGGTAAATAAATAACACACAGCAAACAAAGTCGTCAACTATATACCATTAAAATTAACAGCTTATAAACAAAAGATACAAAACATAATATTTACAAACCCATTGCAAAAAAAACAAAAAACAAAACAATTAACACCTGGTAACAACCTGTGAATTGTTAAATAAAAGATATGAAATAGTGGAGGTAAATAAAATTATTGGGTGGAGAATACCCCTCCCCCCTTATAAAGCCCAAAAGAGGCAAGTTAATTGCGTTAATGTAAATTAAATATGTATTTTCTCACTACCACGCTGTATGTTAATAAAGTTTAAAATTGCATTAAACTGTATTTAATTATAAAAAAAGCTCCAATTAAGGGAGCTCAAAAAATTTAGATTTAAGTTCAATTATTTTAGCGACTCTTCAACAAGCGGGTAATGATCCCATACTTGTTTATCGCTCAATGAACGTACCAGTTTAACGTACTCAGCGTGAGTCCATGCCAATGGTGTTGCTGAATTAGTGCCCTCGCCTAGCTCATACCCTGCTTTATTTACACCTACGCCATCCCATACTTGTTCCGGTAACATAAGACCATTATTGGCAAATTGTTCTAAGCCTTTAACATAGCTGTTTTTAATTTGCGCTTGTTTAGCATCATCAAGGGCGTTGTTTGCATTGGCAGCAGCTATTTCATAGTGGCCACGTTCACCTGTGAAAAATGGCCAAACACGACCGCGTTGACCTGGTGTATTGCTGCCACCTTCTGCATAGTTAGTGCCTGTTACTTCATCTTCGCCGTAACCGTCATTACCGTAGCGGCGGTAGCCTGCAAAGGTGCCGCTGCCATCGTCAAAACTAAAACTGTATTTAACTTGTAGGTTATCTTCAAGCGTTTCGTCATCGTACTCAGGCAGTGTTTTAACAATGCTTTCGTCATTAGCACCGCGTACGCCATAGCGTACTAGCTCTAAAAACCCGCCATCTAAAATTTGCTTTTTATTAAACCCTTCACGGCCATTATTAGCATTAATTTTAGTGTTTGAGTTAGCATCGGTATCTTGGCCTATACGTATAAAGTATTCGCCATCACTATTTTCGCCTTTTAAGTTACCTTTAGTGGTAAACATGTGCGATTCAATATCGTTGTTGTACTTTTTAGCCGTTGTAAGGTAGCGCTTTGCGTTTTTATCATCGCCACTAAGCGTTGCTATATCACTGGCTGTAATAAGGCCAGCGACTATTGCCGCAGTAGTCGAAGGCGAATAACCTTCTTGCTCTTCCCAGCGTTCTTGTTGGGTTCCCGGTGGTGTAATTTGCGTGTTGTTCCACAAAATTTTAGCAAGGCCGCCATCAACTAAAAAATCAGCCGCTGGTTTTAACATTTTGCTGTACCAACTTTTTAGCTCTTCATCGCTAAGTACATTGGCTTTATGTAACTTCCAAGCAAGCATAATAGGCATAGCGGTTTGATCTAGTTGTACACCTACCCATTCAAGCTCACCATCTACATGTGTTTTTTGTAAAAACCAGCCTGTGTCGCCGTTATTACCCGGTGTTTTGCTGTTTACTTGTACTTTTTCAAGGTATTCGAAAGCCGTTTTTGCGGTGGCGGTATCGCCCAGTGCCATAAATGCCATGGCTACTTGATAAAAGTCGCGCACCCATACCGCTTTATAACCGGTTGAGCCTTCTTTGGCAGATACGGTTTCGCCCCAAGGGTTTGACAATGACGCAATAAGCGCACCGGCATTGGTTTTATCTTCTTGTGCCTTTAAAACCATGGCGCTGGTGTATAAAAGCTTACCGTTATCGGCTGTTTGTTCAACCATGGTATTAAGCGGTTTTAGGCTTTGTAGGTAATCTTGCCAGCCTAGCGCTTCACCTTTGCCGTTATAGTGATCAAGCACCGCTTGATAGCCTTTTGCTAAGCTTTGCTCGCCTTGCTGAATACTTTGCTGCTGCGTTTTACCAAAACTCAATGCTAAATCGAAGGTGGTGTTAGCGCTTATTTCGCCAAGCTCAGCCAACATGCTTACATTACCTGAAGTTTCGCCAGTATTTATGTACTGGTTTTTTAAAGATTGCGTTGTTTTAAGTGCGCTAATACCATCGCTTTCACCTGTAAAGCCTACTGTTTTAGCTTTAAAAGGGGTTACTGATTGAAGTGATAAATAGTTATCGTCTTCCCATGCCACAAGCCCTTGCTCTGTCGTTTTAGCAAAGTCACCTAACCCGTTGTTGTTTATGTAAGGGTTTACAGCAACATAGGCTTTTAACCCTTCAAGTTCAGTGTTAAATACACTGCGAACAAATAATGTTTGCCCGTCTGGGTCAGTAAATATGTGTTTTTCTAGACTAAAGCGGCCTTTTTTATCAGTGCTTGTTACTTTGTAGGCAAGCGAAAGTGGGCGGCCTTGTGCATCTTTGTATAAGTAATCTATGCTTACATCTAATTCATCAGCTTCACTAACGGTAAAGTCTTTACCTGTTACAACAAACTGCATATCTTTAATTTGCGCTTGGTGAATAAGCCCGAACATAGTTTCGGTGATCATGCCTTTAGCAATTGAAAACCACACCTTAGATACATCGCCCGTTGCAGCTGAATCACTGTATTGGCCTTTTTGGTATTGCTCGTAAGACGTGCCAATCCCTGTTTTACCTGCATAAGCCCAAAATGGCTCTACACCTGGTGCGCCAGGTGCCGATTTCACCTGTGCAGCGGTATTTTCATTATCTGTGCTTGTGTTTTGTGCACCACAGGCAGTTAAACCTAATGTTAAGAGTGAGGCAGTTATAAGGTTATATTTTTTCATTGTGTGTCCTTAATGTGAATTTTTAACGCGCATTACAGCAATGCCGGCAACAACGAACGAGGCTGCGCCAATTAATAATGCGTAAATAGGCTGATTTGAAAATGCGTGACGTAAAATAAGCCCTAAAATACTGGCGGCAAGTAACTGCGGTATAACAATAAAGAAGTTAAAAATACCCATGTAAACGCCCATTTTGTTACTTGGTAAGGCGTTACTTAACATGGCATATGGTAGCGATAGAATAGAGGCCCACGCAAAACCAACGCCTATCATAGGAATAAGTAACATTTTAGGGTCTTGAATAAACATAAAGCTTGCAAGGCCTAATGCTCCCAGTAATAAATTAAAACAATGGGCGCCTTTTAAACCCATTTTTTTAACTAAAAACGGAATACACATTGCGGCAATAGCAGCAAAACCATTGTAAGCGGCAAATAAAATACCCACCCAATCTGCACCATCGTTAAATGCTTTAGAGGTTGCATCGCTACTACCATAATGAAAGCTTGTTACCGCGGCGGTGGTGTAAATCCACATGGCAAATAACGTAAACCAGCTAAAAAACTGCACCCATGCAAGCTGCTTCATGGCCTCTGGCATAGTAAATACATCTTGTACTACTTGGTAAAAACCACCTTGGGTTTTATTCGCACTTTTAAGCGCCGCTGCAATCCACTGCACAATACCAAACGCTAGTAAACCACCAGCAAGTAGGTAAAGCTCTTTTTCAAGCGATAACCCCATTACTAATGCAAGGGTTGCTAAACCTAACACCACAAAAATAATGGCGCCTTTATTAAAGTTAATATCAACCAGCTTGCTGGTAGTAAGTTGAGCACTTTGCTTTTCAAACTCAGCTAATTGCTCTGGGCTGTACTCTTTTGTACGTGCAACGGTCCAAAGCACAGCCACTAGTAACACAACCCCACCCCAATAAAATGAGTATTTAACAGACTCAGGAATTTGCCCTGGCGCTGCGGTATTGCTTACATCAAACCAATTAGTCATCATCCATGGTAATGCTGAGGCGAGTACCGCACCAATACCAATAAAAAAGCTTTGCAAACCGTAACCGTTAGCGCGCTGTTTTTCTGGCAAGTTATCGCCTACAAGTGCTCTAAACGGTTCCATGGTCACGTTGATTGACGCATCCATAATCCATAACATACCTGCGGCAATCCAAAGTGTAGGCGAGTGCGGCATAATAAATAATGAAAGCGTTGTTAACACCGCCCCTACAAAGAAAAACGGACGACGGCGGCCAAAACGACCCCATGTTTTGTCGCTCCAGTAACCAATAATTGGCTGTACAATTAAACCGGTAAGCGGTGCTGCAACCCATAAAATGGGTATATCATCTACTTGGGCGCCTAATGTTTGAAATATACGGCTCACATTACCGTTTTGCAGAGCAAAACCAAACTGTATACCTAAAAAGCCAAAACACATGTTCCATATTTGCCAAAAGCTTAGATTTGGCTTGGCGCTATTATTTTGATTATTCATTATTAGCCTTATTTGTTAATACTGCGCTGCTAAATGCATCAAGTGTGAGTGTAAATGTGGCGCCTTGCGACCCTGATGTGATCTCGGTGCTGTGCTGCTCAAGTAAGTCATGCAATTGGGTGTGTTCGCTAAGTGCCGCTAGTTGCGCTTTTGATAAGTTAACCGTAATAGTTTGAGG
This sequence comes from Pseudoalteromonas sp. MMG007, assembly GCF_018100985.1. Taxonomy (GTDB): domain Bacteria; phylum Pseudomonadota; class Gammaproteobacteria; order Enterobacterales; family Alteromonadaceae; genus Pseudoalteromonas. Next base: position 137,007 of record NZ_JAGJEI010000005.1, read on the forward strand.
TTGTTTGCTAAAGTTACTTAAAACGTACAGTGTTTGTTGGCCAAGTTTGCGCATAAAGCCAACAACTCGCTGGCTTCCTGTTACGCTAAGCTCGGTCATTTCCCCCCCAACCACAGCAGGTAAACTATTAAGTGACATAATGGCTTTATAGTAATCACGAAGTGCCGACTGCTCTTTTGTTAAATTAGCGCCGTCAAACTTGCCGTTATTCATCCACGCTTGATGCGTCGGTACGCCAATGTAATCAAAAATACTGGTGCGTGTAGCAGTGCCAAATCCTGCGTTTTCTGAGCCATCTTCTCCCACATCTTGACCAAAATATAATAACGTGGGTGCCCGGCTCATTAAGTTTGAAACCACCATGGCCGGTTTACCCCACGCAGCGTTACCTGCAAAGTCAGGGCTTGCGATACGTTGCTCATCGTGGTTTTCTAAAAAGTGCAGCATGTGCGCTTCAATATCAGTAACTTGGCTTTGAACTTCAAAAATAGTATTAGCAGCTTGCTTACCCTGCATAATGGCTTTTAATGTGTCGTAAAAGCCTACTTTGTCGTAAAGGTAGTCCATTTTACCTTGGTGAATATACGCACGGTACATTAGCGGGTTGTACACTTCAGCTAACAAAAAGGCATCGCTTTTTTGCATTTTTATCGACGAATTTAAAAAACTCCAAAACTCTACAGGCACCATTTCGGCCATATCGTATCTAAAGCCATCAACGCCTTTATCGAGCCAAAAAAGTGCTATATCTCTAAATTTGTACCAGCTGTTAGGAAGCTCTTTATCTTGCCAAAATGCATAATGAGCACGGTAGTCTTTATTTTTGTACTCACTTGGCAATTGAACAAAGTCGTAGCTGCCATCAGGCTTTACGCCATAATTAACTTTTACTGTTTCGTACCAATCGTTTATATCGGGTTTTGGGGTACGGGCACCATTACCTGTCCATTTAGCGGGCGTTTCATCAAAAAAGCCATCCGCTAGTGGGTGTTCATTCCCCCCTAAAACTTTATACTCTGGCGATGTTGGCACCTGAAAAGACTGCCCTGGTACGTAGTAAAAGTTATTATTTTTATCGTACGCTTTAGTGGTGTCGTCATGTGCGCCAAAGTCTTCAACGCCTTTAGGTTTACCAAGGGATTCGTAATTTCGTGCTACGTGGTTAGGCACTATATCAATAATTACCTTCATGCCATGATTATGTGTACGCTCAATAAGAGCACTAAATTCATCCATGCGCTGAGTAACATTAACTGCTAAATCAGGATTTACATCGTAGTAGTCTTTAATAGCATACGGTGAGCCCGCTCTGCCTTTAACTACATCAGGGTCATCTTGAGAAATCCCATAATCAGTGTAATCCCCAACTAACGCATGATGTAGCACGCCGGTGTACCAAACATGTGTAGTACCCAACTCTTTTATACCTTTTAAAGCTGCGTCATTAAAATCGGCAAATTTACCTACACCATTTTGCTCTTTAGTGCCCCATGGCATATTAGACGTGTTGGTATTACCAAATAGGCGGGTAAATACTTGGTATACAACAGGCTTGGCTAATTCGTTTTGTGTTTGTGCTGGCGCTTGTGGTTGCTCGGGTTTGTTACTTTCTGAGCAACCCATAGCAATAAGTGCGCTACACAGTATTGCGGGTACATAAACTGATTTTTTCATTGTGTGTCTTTTTGTCAGTATTGTTATTAACTTTATACTAAAGATTAGTGCAGCAACCATACAGTTGCTGCATACGTATTCAGGTAAACTATTAAGGGGTATTTATAATTAATACCGTTGCACTCATTGCCGGTAAAGCCACTGTGTTACCTAGCAACTGTATTTTGTTAGTAAATAAATTAAGTGCTTTAGTATTTTTTGGTATTACTTCCTGCATATATTCAATATTCTTGGTTAACTCTTTTGTGTTTTTATTCATAAATACCAATACAGTTTGCCCGTCGCTAATACGCGCATAACTATACACACCTTGCTGAGGCGTAAAGTGCACTAATTTGCCTTTATCTAGCGCAGTGCTGTTTTTTCTAAAGTTAAGCAAGGTGCTAATTGTTTTGTGCATGTTCTTTTGCTGCGAGGTAAGCCCTTTACCTGTAAATGCATTACTTGTTTGGCCTTTAAATCCACCCGGGAAATCTATTCTAATATCACCATGGTCTTTACTCGGGGTGTTATCTAATAAAACCTCCGTACCGTAATACATTTGCGCAATACCGCGCGTAGTTAAAAATAGCGTCATGGCCATTTTAGTTTTTGCAGCATCTTGTCCAAGCTCGGTGTATACACGGCTCATATCGTGGTTATCAGCAAATACCATAATGTTATTGGTATCAGGGTATAAAAAGTCATTAGCTAACGACTCATAGACTTTAACCCAGCCCGTATTCCAGCTTTCATCTTCATTTAGCGCTTGAATTACCGACTCCTGCAAAGAAAAGTCCATCACGCTTGGTAGGCTTGATGTATAGCCATCTTGGTTATTTTTACCACGTTGCCAGTAAGAGGCAATTGCAGGGTTTGAGGTCCACTCTTCTCCTACAATATTAAAGTCTGGGTATTCTTGCATTATGGCTTTTGTCCAATCACTCAAAAATGCTTTATCTGAGTAAGAGTAGGTATCAACGCGAATACCGCTTAAATCAGCGTACTCAATCCACCAAATAGCGTTTTGAATTAAATACTCGCTTAACAGTGGTTGGCGCTGATTTAAATCAGGCATGGTTTCTACAAACCAACCATCGTTAAACTGGCGTTTGTCGTACTCACTCGCGTGTGGGTCTTGTATAGTTTGGCGAGCATGGCTTGTAGCGTTTTTACCTTTTTTAAACTCACCATTAAAGTTAATCCAATCTTTGGTAGGTTTATCTTTAACCCATGTATGCTCTGAGCCAAAATGGTTTAATACCATATCCATTACAAGGCCTATGCCTTGCTCTTTTGCTTTTACCGAGAGCGTTTTATATAACTGATTTGAGCCCATACGTGGGTCAACTTTATAAAAATCAGTAATTGCATAACCATGATAAGAGTAATCTGGCATGTTGTTTTCTAGTACTGGCGTTAACCAAAGCTGTGTAACGCCTAAATTGTTTAAGTACGGTAATGCGTTTATAACTCCTTGTATATCACCCCCGTGGCGCCCACCCTTGGTGCTAGGGTCTACGGCTTCTAACATGCTAGGGACGGTATCGTTTTGCTCATCGCCATTAGCAAAGCGATCTGGGTTAATCAAATAAAGCGTATCAGCTGATGTAAACCCTTGTCGCTTTGCGCTGTTTTTCTCTCGCTCAAGAAGTGGAAACTCAAAGTTATTGCTCGTTTCGCTGCTATTAAATTCAAGCGTTCCGGCTTTAGCGACGTCGGTAATGGTAATATTTAAAAACACATAATTTGGATTATCTGTGCGCGTTACTTTATTTAATTTAACACCATTATATTTAGCTAATTTAATTTGCTCGTTTGCAATATTTTGCTCATGCACCATGATGGTAATCGTGCTTTTATTCATGCCTACCCACCAATTGGCAGGTTCAACGTCAAGTGCATAGCTAATAGTTGGTAGGCTGCACGCACTTGCAAGTAAAAGTGTGTTTAAAAATCGCATCATTAGGCCTTTTTAATTTTTGCTAAAAAATTTTTATGAGTAGATAATTTTTCTACCGTTGAAGTAATAAGCGTTTTTAATGTAGAAAATAAATCGTTAAGTTGTTCTCTGCTTAATGAGTCAACAATACTATTGTAATCATCGGGAATAAGGCCTTGGCCTATAAACACTTGCTGCCAAGCAACTTCTGCAAATAGTTCGTCGTTTTCACGTACTACTTTGCCTGTGTGTTTAAATAAATTGAGTTTATGAGCCAACGAATCGGGAATATTCATTTGCTTACACTGACGCCAAAACGCCGAGTCTTCTCGCGCTGTTAGTTTGTAATGCAAAATAATAAAATCGCGTATGTGCTCTATTTCTGTCACGCTTTGCTTATTAAACTCTGCAACTAACGCATCGCTAATACCATTATGCGGAAACAGCTTTATTAAACGGGTCACTGCACTTTGTATTAAGTGAATACTGGTTGACTCTAACGGCTCTAAAAAGCCACTGGCGAGTCCAACCGAAACCACATTTTTATGCCACTGCTTTAAGCGCCGCCCTGTTTTAAATTTTATAACACGTGGCGCTGTAATGGGCTCAGCGGGTAAATTATTTAATAGTAACTGCGTGGCCGACTCATCAGATAAATAACGGCTACAGTAAACAAGCCCATTACCCACTCTGTTTTGCAGCGGAATTTGCCATTGCCAACCTGCGCTATGCGCAATTGAGCGAGTATAGGGTTTTAGCGAATCAGTACCTTGAGATTGCACTGCAACGGCGCTATCACATGGTAAATAATGAGACCAATCCACAAAGCCTGTGTTTAGTGTTTGCTCTATGAGTAAGGCGCGCTGGCCAGTAGCATCTATAAAAAGGTCACCGTTTATTTGCTGTGAGTTATTAAGGGTTAAAGATTTTATATTCCCTGATAGCGGACATTGTTCAACCTGCTCAATTTTGGCATCAACATGCTCAACACCACGTGCCACTGCGAGATTTTTTAAAAACTCAGCATATAAAGTGGCATCAAAGTGATATGCATAACTCAAACCGGGTAATTGCGTATTAGGCATGGTATTTAAGGGTGCAAACTTATGTTTTTTTGCTGCTTGGTAATTTAATGAAAAATCCCATAGGCTGTTTTCAGAGCCTGAAATTTTTCCTTTTATCCAAAAATTGTAAAAATCGCAAAAGGGGAAGTCTTTTCCAAATGAGCCAAAAGCATGCATGTAGCTATGAGAGGTGTTTTTCCAATTTTCGAACTCAATTCCTAATTTTATAGATGCATGTGTAGTGTTTATAAAATCTTGCTCGTTTATACCCAGTGCGTTGTTAAGTTGAATAATAGGCGGAATGGTCGCTTCACCCACGCCTATCGTGCCAATAGTGCTTGATTCTATAAGCGTTATTTTAATCACTTTACCTAACACTTTATTAAGCAAGGCAGCTGTTATCCATCCTGCCGTACCCCCACCAGCGATTACGACGTGTTTTATTGGTTTCATAGTAGTGTCCACGTTTAGCCCCACAAAATGATTAGGTAATATTGCGGATTAATATTAGATAAAGTAGCTATAAAAAAGCCCTTGTAAAACAAATTACAAGGGCTCCTACACACAACCTTTATTATAGCTTGTAGCTAAAGCCTAACAAGTAAGTACGTCCGTAATCTTGGTAGTCACGAACTTGCAGCGCGTTATCGCCAGAAAGCGATGTAAACGGCTCTTCTGTTAAGTTTTGTACTTGGAACTGAATTGATAAACCTTCAAGGCTTTCAACACCGGCTTCACTAAAGTCATACCCAGCTTGAACATCCCAAATTGTTTCACCTAGGATATCTACTTGCTCGGTGTTAAAACCTAAACCGTATACATCACCTTTAAAGGCACTACGTTTGCGCATACTGGTACGTAATTGCATGCCATTCATTTCGTAGTAAACCGTTAAACTTTGAATTTTATCTGAAAGACCTGGTAATTCGTATTCGTTACCGTTTTGATCTTCAATGTCAGACTCAATGCCTGTGTGGCTTGCAATTAAACCAAAGCCTTCAAGTGACGGGTGGAAAATTTTAAATGGTAACGCTACTGATAGCTCATAACCGTACAGGTCGCCGCCGCCACCATTTACTTTACCACTACCTGTGCCCTCAGATGTTGCAGGAATTTCTCCATTAGATGGATCTGCAACACCCGACATATCAATTGCATAAGTACCGTCAAAAATCCACTGCGTTAAGTCTTTATAGAAAAAAGCAGCAGAGAAGTAACCTTCATCACTAAAGTAGTTTTCATAAGATAAGTCGTAGCCTGTTGCTTCTTTAGGCTCTAAATTAGGGTTACCGCCCGATACAGACCAAAAGTTACCGTTTTCATCCGGTGTATCATTATATGATGCATTAACAGAGGCGTTCATTTCATCTATGCGCGCACGTGAGATTGTTTTAGCTGCGCCAAAACGTATTGTTTGCTGCTCATCAATCGCAAGTGATAAATTTAAGCTTGGTAAAACGTGAGAATAATCGTGCCCAATATTTGTAGGTGAAGCAATGACCAAACCTGTATTATCATCTACACCAAAAGCGTTACCTTGAGACGATTGATCTGTATGAACATAGCGCACCCCCACATTACCCGTTAATGGAAGACCATTTACTTCAGCATTAATATTAGCTTGTGCAAATGCTGAGGTGATTTCTTCTTTTACGGTCCAAGATTTAGTTGTATGGCTAGAGTTAGTCAAACTCTCATCGAGTGTTTCATAGTAACCATCATTGACTAAACCATTTACATCGTAGGCTATCATGTCGCCTAACCCAATAAAGTCTAAACCAACACTGCCTAAACGGTATTGCTCTGGCACAGTTAGCATACCTGGATTATCAAGAGAAAAATCACTTAAAGTTAAAAAGTAACCTTGCGAAGATTTAGACTTTTCACGCTCTTTATAACCTAAGCCAAATTCAATTGAACTAATGTATTCGTTTTCTAATACTTTAGAAGCTGCTAGCTTAAGTGTTACAAGTTCATCTTCAATGGTAGGTGCATTAATAAAACCGTCTTGAGCCTGGTTTTCATACTCAGTGCCAGTTAATCCATATGCATCATTTAGTGCAGAGCTTGCGCCCCACGAGAGGGGGCCACCTAATTGGATTAAATCATAATCGCTGTAATCTAAGTCATGTGAAAAAGTAGCGCCAGTATTCCCGCCATTAAAGGCATAACCTAGGTTATCTGCAACCCCGCGAGAATCACCACGCCCAGTACCTGAATAACTTTCTATACTCCAAATTTTACGGTCAACTTGAGAGTAACTTGCATCAAACTCTACTGACCATGAATCATCAATATCGTATTTAGTGTTAAAGCCAAATGCAGTTAGTTCAGCATCACGCTCTTGGTAATCGTTACGCACAACAACACGTTGTCCTTGTGTTACAGCACTTGTTATAAATCCACTTTCTGCATCTACTGTAGCACTGCTTGCATCAATACTACCTTGACCCCAAGCAAAAGGAACTTCAATACCGCGTAAAATTTGCTCATCTGTGAAATCTACATACAACGCATCAAACGTCATATTTAGTTTATCAGTAGGCGCAGCTTCTAATACGATCATTGCTGAATCACGCTCAAGTGTTGATGAACGAACGTAAGGTTTAGCGCCGCCTAAAATTGAATATGAGTTCCCATCTTCAGCAGTAAATTCAGGGTACCCCCATGAATTCCAGCGTTTTTCTTGATTTGGTGAACTCATTGTATTTAAAGCAAATGCAACACCAATAGTGTCATCAGCAAACTGGTCAATGTATGAGAACGTGCCACGGTAACCGTCGTCGTTACCGTCTGGGTTTAATTTATCAAAGCTGGTTTGTTCATACTGTCCATTAACTTGAACAACGCGCTCACCTTTACTTAAAGGTCGAACTGTTTGCATGTTAATAACACCCGCAATACCATCGGCATCTAAACTTGCACTGGGTGTTTTGTAAACGGTAACACCGCTCATAATTTCTGATGGGTAAAGGTCAAACTCTACGCCACGGTTATCGCTTATAGATACCTGCTCACGGCCATTAAACGTAGTACCGCTTTCGTTTTCACCAAAACCACGAATTGATACTCTGCTTGCGCGACCATCTAGGCGCTGCGCCGTTAAACCTGGTAAGCGCGCAATAGACTCAGCAATAGATGAGTCAGGTAGTTTACCTATATCTTCAGCTGAAATAGATTCTACAACCTGTGTAGAAAAGCGTTTTGTGTTGATTGATTCTACAACGCTGCCACGAAAGCCTTTTACTTCGATAACCTCAACGTCATCATTTTTAACTGTATCTTCTTGCGCCGCTACAGAGGTAAAGCTTGCTAAACCTGCAGTTGCTAATGCCAAAGTTAATATACTTGGTTTGAACATAAACATGATGTTTTTCCCGTTACCCATATTGTGATACCCGCTTCTTTATTTGAGTGATAGTCAAACAGGCGAGCTAATTTTGTTGTCAGCATCAATATTAACGCTCGAATTATTTTATTAACAACTTTATGCATACGTATTCAAGACCATGCAATGTAATATAAATTAACATTTAGTTCACAAAACAAGGCTAACCTATTGATTTTAAATTTATTATTATGGTGCAACATGATTGTTAATGAGTCTGATAAAAATACAAATGTTCGCACTATGAATCACCCATGATACAGCGTGTAAATAGCGTTAAATAAAGCATTTTTTAATATTTACATAAGTTATTTTAATAATTTATGTTTTATGAAATTGGTAAGACCATTCAGTATTTTCACCAATACCGTGCAAGCCTTTTAAAATAAGCACCAAAACAGACCGCGCTATTTTATTCATAAGTAAAAAGCATGATTGGTAAAGCTAGCAATAAAAAAATAGCACCTTAAATACACCTCCTTAAAAGCGCATTTAAGTAAGTAAATTAGCTGCATACGTATGCAGGCTTTTTACAGAGTAGTCCCCTTCACGTATGCTTTTTGAAAATTTAGCGATTGTTTCAATCGAACTAATAACAATATAAATACTGTGTGGAACGACGGAGAAAAGCATGGCCCAACAGCAGTGGTATAAAGGTGCGGTTATTTATCAGGTTTACCCGCGAAGCTTTCAAGACAGCAATAACGATGGTATTGGTGATCTTAAAGGGATAATTAATCGCATTGATTACATTAAAAGCTTAGGCGTAGACGCTATTTGGATTTCTCCCTTTTTTAAATCGCCTATGAAAGATTTTGGCTATGATATTAGCGATTATCGCGACATAGACCCGCTTTTTGGCGACTTAAACGACTTTGACGAATTAATAGATCAAGCACACAAACGCGACATTAAAATTATAATTGACCAAGTATTAAGTCACACATCAGATCAACACCAATGGTTTTTAGATAGCCGCGAAAGCCAAAATAATGATAAATCAGATTGGTATGTATGGGCTGACTCTAAAGACGATGGTACAGCGCCTAATAACTGGTTATCTATATTTGGTGGCGGCGCGTGGCAATGGGAACCTCGTCGTGGTCAGTACTATTTACATAACTTTTTAACCGAACAGCCTGATTTAAACTTTCATAACCCAGAAGTAAGAAAAGCAGTACTTGATAACGTTGAGTTTTGGCTTAAAAAAGGGGTTGATGGATTCAGACTCGATGCAATTAACTTTTGCTACCACGATGCTCAGCTTCGTGACAACCCAGCTAAACCAAAAGATAAACGCCAAGGGCGTGGCTTTAGTGAAGATAATCCGTATGCTTTTCAGTATCACTATTATAATAACACGCAGCCAGAAAACATTGAGTTTATGCAAGACATACGCGCATTACTTAATAAGTACCCAGGCACTGTGTCCTTAGGTGAAATTTCATCAGAAGACTCATTGGCAACCATGGCAGAGTACACTCAAGGCGGCGATAAGCTGCACATGGGATACAGCTTTGAACTACTTACTGATGATTATTCGAGTGAATACATTAGAGAAACTGTACAAACACTTGAGCAATGTATGCTTGAGGGTTGGCCATGTTGGGCGTTTAGCAACCACGACGTAGAGCGCGTAGCAAGTCGTTGGAGCCAAAATGGTGAGATAAACTCTGCCCAATGTAAAATGCTTACAGCCCTACTTGCTTCATTACGCGGCAGTGTATGTATGTACCAAGGTGAAGAGCTTGGCTTAGGTGAAGCCTCTGTTGCTTTTGAAGACTTACAAGACCCGTACGGCATTACTTTTTGGCCAAACTTTAAAGGCCGTGATGGCTGCAGAACGCCGATGCCATGGGATAACAATGGCTCAGAACATGCAGGTTTTAGTAATGCAAAACCTTGGTTACCTGTAGATAACGCGCACACTCAAAGTGCTGTATCTGTTCAAGATAACGATTCAGGCTCTATACTTAATGCCTACCGTGAGTTTATGGCATGGCGTAAACAGCATGCTGTGTTATTAGAAGGCGACATTGAGTTTATTGATACTGCTGAGCCTATTCTCGCCTTTTACAGAACATTAAGCGAGCAAACTATGTTATGTGTGTTTAATTTAGCACAAACCAATCAAAAATTTGAGCTAACTAAAGCTGTGACTGATGCGCATGACTCGCTATCTCATTGTAATGCCACTTTAGAGGGGAATACGTTAAGCATAAGCGGCTTTGGGTGCTATTTTGCTTTTGTAAATTAATAGAGCCCTAACATATAGTTTAAAAGCCCGATTTTATCGGGCTTTTTTGTGCGCTTAAAGCTTGGGGGCACTTTGGTCGGTATATGACCAAATAGCTGCCAGCAAAGCACTAACTTAACTTTTTTAATGTGGTAGTGTTTTACTATTTAAATAATCAGTGAGCGCAAATAATACGCCTGAGCTTACAAAAGTAATATGAATAATTACCTTCCAAAATAACTCATCACTTGAGTGAATATTTGAATTAATAAATACCTTTAAAAGCTCAACCGCAGATATAGCTACAATAGCGCTAATAAGTTTCATTTTTAAACCAGAAAAGCCAACCTTCCCCATCCATGATGGCCTATCTTCATGGCCCTCAATATTAAGCTTTGAAACAAAGTTTTCATAGCCGCTAAAAATAATAATAAAAAGCAAACCTGCTAATAAGGCTGTAACAACCAGCGTAAGTATACCAACGAGTAATTCTTGATTTGTTGTGCTAAAGGTTGCTATGCCCATTAAATAAAGTTGTTTAAAAAACTTTATAAGTAACAGTATTACTGCAAACAATAAGCCCACAAAAAACGGCGCGAGTAACCAACGCCCTGCAAATATAAACGATTCTAACCCTTGCTCCACCTTGTGTATTTTACTAGGTGCGTGAGGGACATTTGATTGCTGATCAGCCATTCATTTTACTTTTTATAAAAAAGCGACCTTAGCTTATAAGTTATTACAACACAAATACTTACAATGTGATTTAAGCGTAATTTTCTCATCTTCACGATAAAAATTTTTCGTTATCTTTTATTTCGTTTTCGATTAAAAATCAACTTACCAACAGAATTGTTCTGGATTGGGCACTACTGATTTGTACTTTAATCTCGATTGGTTAAATCAGTCATCACACCATTTATTTAGGAATAAACGAATGAAAAAAGCATTGTTAGCATTATTCGTAGCGCCACTATTTACAGTATCTGCGACTTACGCGGTAGCAGACGATACGCCAATAGCTTCAGCCGAAATGATAAAAGAGTACACAGAAATGTGTGTTAACTGGGCTAAAGATGATGATGTAAATGATGAGGCTTTAAATGCCTACGTATTAAGATGCGTAAATGATGAGCTTGAATCTGAAGGTTATAAAAAAATATCTTCTGTTAAGGTTTAATACCAATACACTTAGTTGAATGTACTGCTAATAAAGCCGTTGCGAAAACATTTGATACTAATTCGCTGAATTAATTGATCTATTTTAAGGCTAGAAAAACATGTTGTTAGCTATGAAAAAATTCGCTATTTAGTTGTTCTAAGTGTGAGTCTTTAAAACAGGTAGCGACACGTTTAGCCCCGCGAATGATTAAGTATTTTTGCGGATTGGTATAACTAGGTACAAAAAACCGGAATGACACAAGCTGTGCATTCCGGTTTTTTTATGTGCTATAAAAAGGTAAATAAGTAACTAAATACTTATTAATCTTCTTTTTTAGCTTTAGGTTTTGCTTTTGCTTTAGCAGGGGCTTTTTTAGCAGCCGCTTTCTTTTTAGGCGCCGCTTTTTTCTTCGCTTCTTCTACCCATTTACCCGCTTCATAATGAGCAGTCCAGCCTGTTGCTTTACCGTCTACTTCAGTCATTACATACTGAGATTTATTTTTACGGCTATAACGCACAACGGCAAGATTACCATCAGGGTCTTTAGCTGGGGCATCTGCTAAGTAATAAAACTTAGGTGAAATACGATCTCTAAAGCGTTTTAACTCTTCTACCTTAGGTGCGCGTGTTTCACGTGATTTAGGAAACGTATTAGCAGCTAAAAATATACCTGCCGCGCCATCACGCAGTACAAAGTACGCATCAGACTTTTCACATTCGAGCTCAGTGATATGAACAGGATCTTCTTTCGGTGGCGCTGCTTCACCATTTTTGAGTAACTTACGAGTATTTTTACACTCTTCGTTATTACAGCCAAAGTACTTACCAAAACGACCTGATTTAAGCTCCATGTCAGAACCACATTTATCACACTCGATAATGGGCCCATCGTAACCTTTAATCTTGAAAGTACCCTCTTCAACTATATGCCCTTGACATGCAGGGTTGTTACCACATACATGCAGTTTTCGAGTTTCATCGATAAGGTATGAATCCATTGCCGTTTCACAAATTGGGCAACGCTTCATTTGCATTAGCTTTTCAGTTTCTTCATCTTCTACATCAGCAGCAACAGCTTCATCACCCGACACTAAATTCATCGTTGTAGTACAACGCTCTTTAGGCGGTAAGCTATAACCTGTACACCCTAAAAACACACCCGTTGATGCTGTTCGAATACCCATTTTTCTGCCACATGTAGGACAGTCAATATCGGTTTCAACCATTTGATTAAGGCGCATGCCACCTTGCTCTGGCTCATCTTTAGCTATGTTTAACTGAGTAGAAAAATCAGCATAAAATTTATCAAGCACTTGTGTCCAAACGCGCTCGCCTTCAGCGATATCATCTAAACGACCTTCCATTTTTGCTGTAAAATCAAAGTTCATTAAATCAGTGAAGTTTTCAACTAAACGGTCGGTAACTATTTCACCCATTTTTTCAGCAAAGAAACGACGGTTTTCTACGCGTACATAACCACGATCTTGTATTGTTGAAATGATTGATGCATACGTAGATGGTCGACCAATACCACGCTTTTCGAGCTCTTTAACTAGGCTTGCTTCACTAAAACGCGCTGGCGGCTTAGTAAAGTGTTGCTTAGGGTCAAGTTCAATTAAACTAAGTACTTCGCCTTCTTTAACAGCTGGTAATGATTGATCTTCTTCATTCTTTTTGCGTACTGCCGGCTGTACTTTTGTCCAACCATCAAAGCGAAGCACTCGCCCTTTTGCTTTAAGTTGAAAATCATTAGCTGCAACAGTCAATGTTGTTAAGTCGTATTCTGCAGGTACCATTTGGCACGCTACAAATTGGCGCCAAATTAGCTCATAAAGCTTTTTAGCATCCGCATCTACGCCTTCTACATGCCCAGAAAGCACACTTACACTTGAAGGGCGAATCGCCTCATGCGCTTCCTGTGCATTGCCTTTTGAACTGTAATTAATTGGATCTTTCGGTAAATATTTATCACCAAACTCTTGTGTTACATATTCGCGGCACATTTCAACAGCATCTTTAGATAGATTAGTTGAGTCGGTACGCATATAAGTAATGTAACCACCTTCATACAAGCGCTGAGCAAGCATCATGGTCTTTTTAACACCATAACCTAAGCGGGTACTTGCAGCCTGTTGCATAGTTGAAGTAATAAAAGGAGCACTTGGGCGACTCTTACTTGGCTTTTCCTCAACACTTATTACTTTGTATTCGGCATTCTCAAGGCTTTTAACTGCTTCTGTAGCCTGAGCTTCGTTTACAGGCTTAAATGGCTTGCCTGCTTGTTTGGCTACTTCTAATCGTAACTGTGACTCAGCGTTTTTAACATCAGCATGAATATCCCAAAACTCTTCTGGAATAAATGCTTTAATCTCACGCTCGCGCTCTACAAGTAAACGAACTGCAACTGACTGTACTCGACCGGCAGATAGACCACGTGCAACTTTAGCCCACAACAAAGGTGAAACCATAAAACCTACAACACGGTCTAAAAAGCGACGTGTTTGCTGAGCGTAAACCATATCGGTATTTAACTCACCAGGGGTTTCAAAAGCTTGTTGAATCGCATTTTTAGTAATTTCGTTAAAAACTACACGCTTATACTTTTCAGGTTCTCCGCCAATAATTTCTTGAAGGTGCCAGGCTATTGCTTCCCCTTCTCTATCCAAATCCGTTGCGAGGTATATTTGGTCTGCATTTTCAGCCAGTTTTTGTAATTCTTGAACAACTTTTTCTTTACCTGGCAATATTTCGTAATGAGGTTTCCATCCTTTTTCTGGATCGATACCCATACGCGCAACTAAATTTGTGTAATCTCGTTGCTGTTTATACGCTGCTTTTTCTTCTGGTTCCATTTTGCGAACTTCTGCTGGCGTTTTAGTTGCCGGCACTTTAGCTTTGCCCGAACCTGAAGTAGGTAAGTCTCGTACATGCCCGATACTGGACTTTACGATAAAATCATTACCTAAATATTTATTAATTGTTTTAGCCTTAGCAGGTGACTCTACAATTACTAGCGATTTGCCCATAGTTGCCTATTTCTAACCAAATATTTAAAATGTGTTTTGCCGGTATAAACGGCGCGAATATTTATAGGTATATCTACAAACACTAATTGTTACAAGCTTTTAATACAAACTTTTCTGTATTTACTGAATAAACGAACAATTTTTGCTGTTAAATTAAACAAACAGGTGTTTTTAGATTATTTGATGTGGAATATATAGAACACAATGAAAAATGCCAACCTAAAGGTTGGCATTTTAAATACTTTATTTATTCTAAGATTTTGGTTCATCCAAAATCGACATCACAGAATATTGAGTTTTAACTCCCCCTGGTGTTTCAAACTCTATGTATAAAAAGCCAGAATCCACATCATCAGGCTCTGCCTCTTTAGTAATATTGACAGTCACTGAATTTGGTACTTTTTGCGCCGTGTTAATAACAGTATAGTTAGTCAATCCCTTCAATACCGCGTTATCAGATGTTACTGCTACAGTGGTACCCGCCGGTAATGGATTGTTGTGAATATCACTGAAAAATATAGTAATCGAAATTGCACTGTATGGCGTTGAGTTGCTGATATCAATAAGGTTTATGTCACACATACCTGCCATATCAGAAGTTTCTAAGCGAATACCATCACTTAA
Organism: Pseudoalteromonas sp. MMG007; assembly: GCF_018100985.1. Lineage (GTDB taxonomy): Bacteria > Pseudomonadota > Gammaproteobacteria > Enterobacterales > Alteromonadaceae > Pseudoalteromonas. Next base: position 152,102 of record NZ_JAGJEI010000005.1, read on the forward strand.
ACTACAGTCATTCAATGCCGTTACAGCTCTAACGTAAGGTGTGCTACCTGACATAATTAGCTCAGAACTCGCGCGCACATTTACTGTTTCACGGGTACATGCATTTGCAGCTAGAGCTTCATCACTACATAACAAGCCATTGTATTTACCATCAGCACTGTCATACAGGCCATTATCTTGTGCACCTGTGCGCTCCACATACCATTCATCTTCACCACCATTGGAATCAACAGGGTTAGTTGGTGCTGGTAAATTTCCATCAAACACACCATTTTCATTAAAATCTATAAAAGCTTCAGGTAAATCTTGTAAAGTTGAATCAAACTCGTTTTGATTAAATTCACCGTTAGCAGATACATCATTAAATGACTCTTCACCAACAGAATAAGCAAGCAAACTAACACGTCCACCAAGGGGATAATCAATTGGCGCGTCATTAGGCGCATCAGCTAATGCAATAGGAACGCCCTTACTATCTAAATAACTAATTAAGTTACCATCTACGTCTAGTTGTGACTCTCTAATACCTAAAGTACAAGGTGCTGGTTGTCCAAAGTAACGATCGCATTTGTCTGCAACAGAGTTATTATAAATGCTGTAATGGTATGGAATTGGGTTTTGGCTACGCCACTGCGCTTTGCACACTCCGTCTATGGTGCGACAAAGTAATAAAGGTGTAAATTGTTGCTCATCAATAGTGCCTACCGCCCCCCCTTCACTGGCAATATAAATTGCCGTATTATCTGGTACAAAATTATTAAAATGATCGGCTGCAAATACGGTTAAGTCTGTAGTCACTCCAGCTTCGTTTAATGACTCAGTATTAAACGTTTGCACTGCAAGTGTAAAACTGTCTTGATCTGGTACGCCTGTAGTAATAGTAATATCATTAGATACAATAGAGATCACACTGTTTTGTGAGGTATCACTACTGTCAATTTGATGAGATGCAATAACAGATAAAATACCAGCAGCTTTTCCTGAGCGGACGTTTACAGTCACTAACCCTTCATTATTGGTGAATTGAAATACGCTATCTAATAGCGCGCCACCGGGATTTTGTGAAAGTGAAAAATCAATTTGCTCTTGACCTACTGGATTTCCATTTACATCAAGAAGTTTAAAGGTGAGCTCTGAATTTTCAGTCAAGTTTTGACCGCCAGTTCCTTTAATAGCTAATACTTGATTAGTCACTCCCATAAACGCGATTGAACCTGTCTCAGCCGCAGCTACGTTTATGTTTATGGTCTTTGTTGCAACATTACCACCAGTAACCACAGTGGCGGTAATCGTATCAATACCATTGCAGCCATTAGCTTTATAAGTTGCACTTGCTGTACCACCAATACTAGTTACTATGTTATCGATAGTGGCCCTGGGAGTCGATTCTTCTGCGCAGGCAGAAGTAAATTGCACCTCCAACGGTGTCGTAAATACATTATTACTACCGTCTACAATCTGAGCTGTTACAATAGTGGTAGAGCCAGCAGATAGCACATCACTCGTGGCAATACTTGCACTTAAATTTACATTTACTTGAACAGCGTTAATTTCAAATAAAGCACTCGCAACTCCGCCCTGTGCTGTTAATTCAACTTGACCCACACCTGAGCTACTGCCAGGCAATAAATTCAATATAGCAACACCAAACTTATCAGTTTTAGCCGTTAAACTTTCAGGTAATAAAATGCCTAGTGTGGTTGTCGCCTGAACTAGTACATTACTTGCTGGAGTATTACTGCCAGGTTGTGTGATTTTGGCGTAAACGATGGCTTGCTGCCCAAGTAAATTACTATTTTGTGAACAACTCGATGGATCAAGCTCAAAAGAGTCTCTGTCTATATTTAACCAGCTATCAGGACAGTTCTGTAAGATTTTAATGTCAATATTTGCCGCAGAGTCATCAGATTGCGGCTCATCTCCTGCGGTATAAAAACCTAGTTTACTGCTAATATCTTCATACGATGCTACAATGGTGCCAGCACCCTCAATACTACCAGCCTCCAGCTCAATAGTCGCTATCCCACTAGTATCGGTTAGCGCACTGCCCGTTGCGGGAATAAATGAACCTAGCGTGGTTGTAAAACTAATCTCCTGACGTTGCACAGGCAGCCCATCAGAATCTAAAACAATTGCTGTTATTTCCAATGGTGAATCAGCTGTAACAATACGGTCTTCAAAAGTAATTTCAATATTCGCTGACTGTACAATAGCCTCATCAGCAGTTTCCCCTGTATCACCATCTAGTGTACCGCTGCCTTTTTCTAGTGACCCACCGCCACCACAAGCTGTGAGTAAAAAACTAAGCAATAAAATGCCGAGCAGTCGCATTAAAGGCATGAACCTCTCCCTAGGGTTGTTATTATATGTAAGATTAATTTTCACTTAATATTAACCTATAACTTAGTCTAAAATCTCAGTTTTCTATTACTTTTTTATGTAAAAAAAATTTAAATAAATACTAATTTTTTCTGTAGTAAATATTTCCTTGCTGGTAGTCTATGGCAAATTTATAAAATGTAGATCAGGGAATATGTCAAAAGTCCGTTCAATGAGTTTAACCACTCGCATCATGATTGGTATGGCGCTTGGGGTTGCAGTAGGTTTTATATTTCAGGCTATATTAGCTGGTGAAGACGATTATCTAATACCACTTGGGTTATTCTCTTTGCCAATTAAAGCCTTTTTTGTAGATGGTATTTTTCATGTTGGTGGTCAAATATTCATAGCTAGCTTAAAAATGCTAGTGGTTCCACTTGTATTTGTATCGCTTGTTTGTGGTACATGTAGTTTAAGTGATCCTAAAAAATTAGGCCGCCTAGGTGGTAAATCTATTGGTTTGTATTTATTAACCACTGCGGTTGCAATTACCGTTGCTATTACTCTTGCTTTATTATTCAGCCCAGGTGAAGGGATTAGCCTTCCATCGAATGCAACTTACGATGCTAAAGAAGCACCGACCCTTGCCCGTGTAATTATAGATATGTTCCCTACTAACCCGTTTGAAGCAATGGCTAAAGGTAATATGCTTCAGGTCATAGTGTTTGCACTATTATTTGGTGTAGCAATGGCACTAAGTGGTAAAACAGGTAAACGCGTAGCAAGTGTATTTGAAGACTTAAATACAGTTATTTTAAAACTTGTAACATTATTAATGAATATAGCACCTTACGGTGTATTCTTCTTAATGGCGAAACTATTTACAACAATTGAACTTAACTTAATTGTTAGCTTAGCTAAATATTTTGTTGTGGTTGTACTCGCCTTGTTATTACATGCGCTGATAAATTACACATTACTGTTAAAAATCCTGACAGGTTTAAATCCACTGACCTTCTTAGCAAAAATGAAGCACACGTGTTTATTTGCATTTAGTACCTCAAGCTCTAGCGCAACTATGCCTATCACGCTCGAAACAGCAACAAAAAAACTAGGTGCAAACAACTCAGTGGCATCGTTTACCATACCGCTAGGCGCTACTATCAACATGGATGGCACCGCTATTATGCAGGGTGTAGCTACTGTGTTTATTGCTCAAGTGTTTAGTGTTGATTTAACTATTTCTGATTATTTAATGGTTATATTAACGGCAACACTTGCCTCTGTAGGTACTGCGGGCGTGCCCGGTGTTGGTTTAATTATGCTAGCAATGGTGCTCAACCAAGTAGGACTTCCAGTAGAGGGGATTGCAATAATTATCGGAGTAGATCGCTTACTTGATATGACTCGCACTGCGGTTAATGTTACCGGTGATTGTATGGTCACTTGTGTGGTTGCTAAATCTGAAGGCGAGCTTGATGAGAGCATCTTCAACGACCCAAATGCCGCTAAAGACTTAGAAGATTATCACAAATCTATCGACTCGTAATATCGAGTAATATAGTTATAAAAAAAACCTTGATGTTTTGCATCAAGGTTTTTTTGGTTATTAATAATTAAGGATTCATCGACTTAAATTTAGAAAGTAAGCTTATCCCAACCTTGTTTACACCACTGCTTAATCCAAGTGCCAGTTTATCGCTTAGTCCCTTTTTAACTTTATATTTTACTTTATATATTTGACGCTCAGATTGCTGCTCTAATAAAGCATCATCACTGGTTTTAATAACATCTACTAAGCCTTTATCAATTGCTTGCATTGCAAACCAATGCTCACCTGTAGCCACTAAATCAATATTTAGGCTTGGGCGCTGTGTGCTTACAAAGGTTTTAAATAAACCATGAGTTTCTTCAATTTCGTCGCGAAACTTTTCACGTGCTTTATCTGTGTTTTCACCAAATAATGTGAGGGTACGTTTAAATTCACCTGCTGTAATTTGTTCAAACTCTACGTCGTTTTTCTTTAATATTTTATTAAAGTTAGGGATTTGTGCAATCACCCCAATCGAACCTACAATTGCAAATGGCGCTGCAAGTATTTCATCAGCTACACATGCCATCATATAACCGCCGCTTGCTGCTACTTTATCAATTGCTACACTTAAAGGAATACCCGCGCTTTTAATTCTCTGTAACTGAGATGCAGCAAGTCCATAGCCATGAACAACCCCACCACCACTTTCTAAACGCACTAATACTTTATCTGTTTTAGGATCTGCAATCGAAATAATAGCAGTCACTTCCTCTCGTAAACTTTCTACTTCGTGCGCGTCCATACTACCGGTAAAATCGACTACATATAAACGAGGCTTTGGATCATCACTGACTGTTTTTTTACTCTGCGCTTTTAATTGCTTTTGATGCGCTTTTAACTCTTTTTTAGACAATGTATTGTGCAAAAAACCTTCTTTGAGCTCGTTAAGTTTTTCAGATACATCTTCAATTTCAATCTCACCTTTTTTCGCTTTTGGCTTAACGGCGGAAGCAACTATAAGCATTAACACAACGGCAATTGCGATAACAAATGTCACTGTTTTGGCAAAAAACAAACCGTATTCGTATAAAAATTCCAACTGGTTTCTCCATTAATAAATTTAAGCTAATTTATCATGCTTTTAACCAAAAAAAAGCCACTATACAGTGGCTTTTATAAGTTAACGTTTAAAGTAGTAGATTAATCAGTAACAACGTCACTATTTGTTACTAATAACATACGACCGCGTGTTGCTAAGTAAACAGCAACCTGCATCTGCATTTCTGCATTTGCAGCCGCGCTTCCCTCTACAGTAGCGGCCTCTGCAGCATCTTGAGCTGGCGTTAATATAGAACCGTGGTGCCCTTTAGTAAATTTAACTAAATAGCTTGCTGGTGTTTCGCTTGATGGCTGAGTTGTACTTACAGTCTCTAGACCCATAAAAGTGGCCAGTGGGATTGTGCCAGAAATAGGGTTATTTGCAGCCATTGGTGGTATAACTTGGTCAGGCTTATTATCCTCGCCATCACCTACAACAACATTTGTATAAACAGGTGTGCCTAAAGCTTTAACCGCTGCCGCATAATTTGTTGGGTCACCGCTATCAAGGGCTGTTTGTGCTGCAAATGCAAACTGAGTAAAGACATCTTGAATATTAGTAAGCTTGCTTGTTTCGCCAGCTGTAGTTAAAGAAGCTACATACTCGTTATAACCACACGTTAAATACGCTTCCATATCTGGTAAAAATGTACCACAGTTTGATACAGCATCAGCTTGTAAATACGCGTTAAACTCATCAGCCTCTGTTGTACCAGCTTGAGATAACACTGAACCTTGAATAAATGGGCCAAATGCCGCCGACTCAAGTAAAAAGCTAGCAATACCGCCACCGCCACTGGCAAGTGCTACTGTGTTTACATTAAACAAAGGATCAACAGTTGGCGCTAGTGGGTTATTAGCCTGTGAAATAAATGCAGGGGCTACAATAGAGCCTAATGAATGGCCAATGTAAGTGACGTCTTGCGCGTTGATCGTTTCATCATTTATAAAGTTTAATCCTAAACGTAAACCTAATAAATCGGCTGACGATTGACGTAAACTATCACGCGCGACTAACAATGAGCTTAAGTTCATGTAACTTAGAACAGAACCCGTAGTTGCATTAAAATCATCAGTGCCATCGCCATCAACATCTACTCCACGCTCACCATGGCGAGGATGATCTATTGCTGCTGTAGCAAATCCTTGAATTGATAATTGCGCGGTCAGTGCTAACATGCTTTCTTTTTCTGTAGTGATGCCATGCTGCATAATAACCACCGGCCAGCCGCTTTCAGGCATTTCGATAGCATCTAACTGAAGTTGTGCGCGTATACCGTTTATAACGGGTAAAATTGGTTTAGTTATTTGTACTGGCACATCAGCCATGCTTTGAACTTTAGGGATAGAATTATATTTTGTTAAGTGTCGAGTAGAATCTAAGCCTAAATCACGAAGTTGACCCTCACTTAACGCTGCACATAGCGCATCATTTTCACTCACAGGCTCTGTAGGAAACGACTCCCCAAGTGCTGCTTTATACCCTAAAACAGCAACTGCGTTATCACACATACCTTGCCAGTATGTATCGTTTAAATCGCTTATCTCTGTTCCTGTAGGTGTTCCTAAATACATAGGTAATGTAATGTTACCTTTTAAATACTGAACGCCAGAAAAAGCAGCTGATACTGGCACACCACCTGCTGCAAAAACTTGCTGAACATTTACTACATCTTGTTCAGGTACATTAACCATTGGTGTTGGCAATGCATCGTTTTGCAAACTAGCTGCAAGTAAGTTTTTAATGGTACCAAGTACAGGCCCTGCTGATTGAATCGTCATCGCAGAAGAAAAGATAATATCGTCTTTGGTAATATCACCAGAACTAACCACTACATTTTCATAACTATTTACAGCCGCTTGAAGACCCAGCTGAGCATCTGTTATTAAAGGAGCTTCTTCACTTACTAAAGCATAGGTAGAAGAAGGTTGAATAGAGCGCCCTAATGAATCTTTAAGCCCCGTAGTTAAAACATTTATATAAGAGCTGCCTGGTGAAAATGGTTTAAGCGGTATAACAGCAACGCCATTACCAGAGGCCTGAGTTATAAAATCTACACCAAAAGTAAGTTCACCTACTAATTTACAGGCTGTACCAGCGGTAACTACAGAGCATTCTGCATCCGTTAAACTTGCGCCCATAACCACTTCAAAAATTCTTAACGTACCAGGGCTTGCAGCTGATGCTTCATCAAGTGATACATCACTTGGAAATGTTAAATCAATTTTATAAGGAACCTGAGAGGACCAACCATCTAAAGCCCCCAGAGCTAGTTGAGGGTCTGAGTACGCAGCGCGAGATATAGATACATTATCATCATTTAGCTCCCCAGGAATGTTAAGTGTACCGTCTTGAGTACCGCTCATTAATAAGTCATTAGGGACAGATAAAACGCCATTTGCAGGATCGAAAGTAACCGTTGCATTGGGGACTATAGTTGCACTGTCATTCTTAACATCTTCTAACGTTTCTCCGCCGCCACAACCTGCTAATGCAGCTGTAACAGAGAGTGAGAGTAGCATTTTTTTCATATTGTTGGCTCCGCACAAATCTTATTTTTATAGTGTGTGTTTTAAGTGTGTTAAAGTTAAAATAATGTAACCGATTTATTAATGAGACATTAGACCAGTTAAACTTAACGTAAAGTATCTATTTTCGCCACCTAAATTTACAATAAATTCGATTACTTCACGTTTTGCTATGTTAAAATCATAAAAATTTTATGAATTGGTAATTTTATGCACACTTATCAAGCAGCTGAAAACGCATTACAAGACAAAGTTATTTTGATCACAGGCGCTGGCGATGGTATTGGCCGAGTAGCCGCAATAACCTATGCAAAACATGGCGCAACTGTAATTTTATTAGGGAAAACAACTAATAAACTCGAGTGTGTTTACGATGAAATAGTAAATGCTGGTTACCCACAGCCCGCTATAGTCCCAATGGATCTTAAAGGGGCGACTAAGCAAAACTATCGTGACTTAGCTGCCACTATAGAAAGTCAATTTGGACGCCTTGATGGATTACTTAATAATGCCGGAATTTTAGGGTCTCTTGGGCCACTTGAGCATTTTTGTTCGTCTACTTTTGAAAACATAATGAAAGTAAATGTAACCGCACAAGCAATGATCACTAAAGCGCTTTTCCCTGTACTTCGTAAATCAAAAAGTGCCTCTGTCGTTTTTACATCTTCAGGGGTAGGACGAAAAGGCCGTGAGTTTTGGGGGCCATATGCTATTTCAAAATTTGCTGTAGAGGGCATGATGCAAACATGGGCGTGCGAAGTCGGTAAAACATCTATTCGTGTAAACTGTATCAACCCAGGTGCCACCAGAACGTCTATGCGCGCTGCAGCTTACCCAGGCGAAGACAGAGACAAACTTGCCACACCGAAAGATTTAATGCCAACCTATTTATACTTAATGAGTGATGACTCATCATCAGTAAATGGCGAATCACTTGATGCGCAACCTAAAAAATAAAATATATTTTTAATTATCAAAAAAGCCGCATTATTTGCGGCTTTTTTGGTAGTAAATACTCAGTAATTACTTACGTTTAGTTTGCTTAACACGTTGATTGTGTTTTTTTACAGCTTTGCGTATTTGATTGATTTTAGCACGCTTGTCTTTACGCTTTTCAGGCATAACTGACAATTTAGTCTGGGTTTCTCTACCAAGTTTAACTGTTTTACGTAAATAGTTAACTGTTTCAAGGTCTAACTCATTCCAGCCACCTTGAGGTACGCGCTTATCAAGCTCTAATTTGCCGTAACGGATACGAATAAGGCGAGATACTTCAACATCTTGAGACTGCCATAAACGACGAACTTCGCGGTTACGTCCTTCATTAAGTGTAACGTTAAACCAGCGGTTGATACCTTCGCCGCCCATTGGTTTTACACTTAAAAACTTAGCGGGACCATCTTCTAGCTCAACACCACGAGTAAGGTTTTTAACTGTTTCATTTGTGACTTCACCAAATACTCGAGCAGAGTATTCACGCTCTACTTCGTAGCTTGGGTGCATCAAACGATTTGCCAGCTCGCCATCATTAGTAAATAACATTAAGCCTGCGGTATTAATATCTAATCGTCCAACCGCAATCCAGCGCTCACCGTCAATACGAGGTAAGCGATCGAATACAGTACGACGGCCTTCAGGATCTTTACGTGTACTTAACTCACCTTCTGGTTTGTTGTACATAATGACACGACAGATACGATCTGCTTTCTCTTCAATTTTTACAGTATGACCGTCAACTCGAATTAAATCGGTTTCTTCAACACGGTCGCCTAGCTTAGCTACTTTGCCGTTAACACTAACGCGATTAGCATCAATGTATTTTTCCATTTCACGGCGTGAGCCTACGCCTGCACGGGCTAAGACTTTTTGTAACTTTTCACCTTGTATACTCATTCGGATGGTTCTCTCACAGAAGGATCGCTCATTAACTGATTAATTTTGCTTTGCTGATCTGATGGCAAAGCAGGTAAATTATCTAAACCTGTTAACGAAAAATAATCTAAAAATTGCTTAGTAGTTGCATATAATGCTGGTTTACCCGGTACTTCTTTATGCCCTACCACTTTAACCCACTCTCTTTCGAGTAAGGTTTTTATAATATTCGAACCCGTTGTTACCCCTCTTACTTGCTCAATTTCGCCACGCGTAATGGGCTGCCTGTAAGCGATAAGAGATAGCGTTTCAAGTAATGCACGTGAATACTTAGGCGCTCGTTCCTGCCATAAGTTATTTAGCCAAGGGCTTAAACTACTACAAGCCTGAAACCGATAACCACTTCCTACTTCAACTAAGCGTATACCACGGGTTTGAAAATGTATTTGTATTGTATCAATAGCGTCATTTATACGCGCCATAGAAATGGCTAAATCAGCCAGCACAACATCTTTAAGCTGGCGTTTGCTTAGAGGTTTACTAGCTACAAATATCGCCGCTTCAATGATTTCAACTAATTGTTCATCACTTATACGCCGACTAGCCATACACCTATTACCAAATAAAAATACACAGCCAACTATTATGACAGAAGTAGAGCAAACTAGGAAAATATATCTGCTTTTTAACTAAATTAAATGCACAAAAAAGCCAGCAATTAGTGCTGGCTTGTTCTACTTAACTTACATAGATAATATTAGCTATGTCTAAGTACTTTAAGGGCATCATCTTCGGCTACGGCTTTACCGTATTTTTTAATGTAACCTTTAAACTCACCTCTGCTGATGCGTTTATCGTTATTGCCGTCCATATAACCGAAATGATTTGAAATATCGTCATCGTCAGCTTCTTCTACTGAAATGTACCCATTTTTATCATTATCTAAACTCTTAAAATCGTTTTCAATTTTATCAAATTTAGCTATTTTAGCTTTAAATGCTGACTCACTAACTTCACTGTCAGTGGCTACCTTACCGGTATTTAATTGCATGTAGGTGTTAAATTCTTTACGACTGATCTCATTATCCATATTGGTATCAATATTTGAAAAGTGGCCCCAAATGTTGTCATCATCTGCCTCTACTTTTGAAATATAACCATCACTGTCGTTATCTAAACTTGCGAAATCGCTGTCGATTTTTTCTAACCCTTGGTTAGATGCACAAGCCGCTAAGCTCAAAGATGCTAAAATAGTTGTTGCTAGTGTTAACTTTTTCATAAGACGTATCCTTGTAGTTAGTAAATGTCACTTTAACTAATACAAGTCCAATGCCAAAATAAATAACGCAATAAATATCAAGCACTTAATATTTTTTAGCTCACTTTATATACTCTAATCAATCACTTAGCTTTGCAATGATTGCAGCTTACTTTGTAATTTTTGCAAAAAAATACCCGGTATTAACCAGGCACTTTTTATAAAGCTAATATATTGCTTGAAAATTAAATAGCAGCGTTTTGGTAACGCTTAACAAACTCAGTTACGTTTTGACCGTTACATTTTAAAGAGTTTAAGTTACCAATCTTTTGACGTACTGGCGCTAACCCTTTTTTAAGTGCAGTCATACATAACTGTGTTTCTTGCTGTGCATCTTTAGCAAACACTTCTATTTTGTCTACTGAGGTTGTACTAACAGTTGTTTTTTTAGCGATATTGCGAATGTCTTCACCGTTACACAAAATACTCTTAGAAAAACGAGATAAATAAACGCCATGTTGCGCAGCTTCTTTACGGGCAACACTAAAGCCTTCATTAGCACTTAATACACATAATTTAGACTCAAGTTTGTTGTCTTGACTAAAGTAAGTATTGCTTTGTGCACAAACAGTTGCAGATGCAAATAAAGCGCTGGCTAAAAGTAGTTGTGTTTTCATGAGAGATCCTATTTGAACGAGTTAAATAAGTAATTTTTGCGCATTATATATTCAAAAAAACTTATATCAATTGAAATTATTATTTATTTAAATAATTAATATTGCATTTACAATGTTTAAACTTTAGCCACCATTTGATCAACATTTGTGCAGCTATTAACTCAATTTAGTCATGTGATGTACGCGTATTTACTGATACAATTTAGACCATTAAATAGAACCAATTTTAAGGTAAATTTTATGAAAGTGATTTCTTTCAATATCAATGGTCTGCGTGCTCGTCTTCATCAATTACAAGCAATAATAGATAAACACCAACCAGACGTTATTGGCTTGCAAGAGATTAAAGTTCATGATGAAGCATTCCCATTAGAAGATGTTCAAAAAATGGGATACCACGTTTATTTTCATGGTCAAAAAGCACATTACGGTGTAGCTATGTTATGCAAAAAAGAGCCTAAATCGGTCTTAAAAGGCTTTGCTACAGATACTGATGAATCACAAAAACGCATGATAAGCGTAACTATTGAACAAGACAATGGCCGTGACCTAACCGTTATGAATGGTTATTTCCCACAAGGCGATAATATTAATCACGAAACTAAATTTCCTTATAAACGTCAATTTTATAAAGACTTAATGACTCACCTTGAAACTAACCACACACCAGAGCAAGACGTAATTGTAATGGGCGACATAAACATCTCCCCTACCGACCTAGATATCGGCATTGGTGATGTAAACGCTAAGCGGTGGTTAAAAACAGGTAAATGTTCTTTCCAGCCAGAAGAGCGTGAGTGGTTAGCAACATTACTTAACTGGGGCTTTAAAGATACCTTTAGAGAGCAAAACCCAGACACAAACGATCAATACTCATGGTTTGACTATCGTTCAAAAGGCTTTGTAGATAACCGTGGCCTTCGTATCGACGTAGTACTTGCTACTAAAGACCTTGCTGCACGATGCATAGATACAGGTATTGATTATGAGCTGCGCGGTATTGAAAAGCCCTCTGATCACGCACCTATTTGGTCTACATTTAAATAGTTTTGATGCTTAGCTTTACTTTACAAGGGCTACTTTGGGCCCTTGTTATTATTATTGCTTTACTAAGCTTTGATAAAAAAACATACAAAGCACTTTATACAACACCCGCACGGCAAACGGGTGTGCTTGCATGCGCTTTAGTATTTGCCGTGCTTTGGCGTATAAAAGCCGGTATTCTAACAGGCCTCGATTTACACATTTTAGGCGTTACTGCAGCGACCTTAATTTTAGGGTGGCGATTAGCTATTTTAAGCTCTCTGCTAGCCAGCGTATTATTAACTGCCGTTGGTCAAATCGAGCTTAATCTGTTACCCATGCAAATACTTATTGGTGCCTTTATACCTATATTATTGAGCTACCTTGGCTTTTTAATTAGTTACCAATATTTACCTCGCCATTTTTTTGTTTATATATTTGTTTGTGCATTTATAACAGCTGGGTTTATTGCCTGTATAAAAATAAGCTTAGGTGCATTATTTTATTTGGCAATAGGCCAATACAATTGGCAAGAACTGGCTGATAACTACGTTTATTTGAGTGCTATAATTTGGTTTCCTGAAGCAATGCTCAATGGTATGGCTATTACCATTATGATTACTTACCGCCCACACTGGGTTAAAACTTTTTACGATAAGGACTACCTAGACTCATGAGTCTACAATATCAATGCCCACTGTGTAACCAAGCACTTATAAAAATAAAATCTACGCTTCGCTGTACTAATAATCACAGTTTTGATTTTGCAAAAGAAGGTTATGTTAACTTGCTGCCAGTACAGCAAAAAAATTCAAAGCAACCGGGCGATTCCCTAGAAATGGTGCAAGCTAGACGTGCATTTTTAGAAACTGGTCATTACCGCTTTTTGCAGCAAAGCCTTAGTAATACAATTAGTAAGATAAGCGCTAATACTATTGTAGATTTAGGTTGCGGCGAAGGGTTTTATACTCAAGCCATAGCAAATAAAACAAACGCGCAGGTATACGGCGTTGATATTTCAAAGTCTGCGGTTAAATATGCCGCTAAGCGTTATCCTAATTGCCATTTTAGCGTGGCTTCTATAAGCCAAGCCCCGTTTGAAAATGAATTTGCTGATGTGCTTGTTAGTGTTTTTGCTCCTTTATTTGAGCAAGAGCTAGCCCGCCTCGCAAATAAAAACACAACTTTAGTGGTTGCAAGCCCAGGTCCTTGGCATTTAAAAGAATTAAAAACGTACATTTATTCAAATGTAAATGAGCACACAGAAATAGCAACACCAGAAGGCTTTGAAAAATCAGCACAATCGCTTTTAACCGAAACCGTTACACTCGGTGTAGCCGACATTAAAAACTTAATTATGATGACTCCGTTTGCATGGAAGTTTAGACCCGAGCACTGGACAGCGCTTGAAGAAAAAGGTGAGCACAAGGTCACCTTATCGTTTTACATAACTCAGTTTATTAAAACTGCTCTTTAGTGAACGCCCTATCCATTTTTTCAAACATATCCTTAAGTAAGCTAGCAAGCTCCATGTAACGGGGCTTGTTTTCACTAAGTTGAACTTGATAACCGTTTTCTACCATTTTTGTATAAAGCTCGGTGTACCACTTATGCATTGCGGGTTCTAAAGGTGTTTGAGCTCGTTTACCTAGCCAAAATATACCTTGTAAAGGCAGTGATATAAAAAATAATGCGCTAGCAATTGCCTGTGGTAAAAAGTCAGGGCCTAAGTAGTTAAGTTGAAAAAACAAAGTAAGCATAGCTAAGATTGGCATCACAGTTATGGCAAGTTCAGTGGCTTTTATTACCCTAACTTCTAAAAACAAAGGTGCAAGCTCTTTGCGCATAGGCCAGTTTTTTGCATACAAACGACCCGTTTGTAGTTGTGACATCACACTTTTTTGCATCATGACTCCTCACAGATACCGCTTTTAAAAATAAGTTTAGTACTCAGCATTTCCAAAGTGTAACACAAAATAAGGACGTTACACTTTATCAGTAAAAACACTTAATTTTGCTGTTAAATCACCCAAAATACTAAACTAAATTGCTGAACTAAGTTAAAATAGGCAACGCTAAAATAAAATGTTTAGCCTTTATCAGCTCAAGTGTAGCGCCTAATACTTAACGCTCACTTACTAATTTGTTTATGGAAATTAAATCTATGCCAACAACTTCCCCTAAGTCACAACATGTTTTAGTACTAAATTGTGGTAGCTCTAGCTTAAAGTTTGCCATTATTGATGCAAACGACGGGCACGAAATAATTTCGGGCCTCGCAGAGCGCTTAGGTGCTGACGCGCCGTCTATTAAATATAAATATAATGGCGCCAAAACAGTAATTGAGCTGGGAGCAAATCAAGCACATGCTGAGGCAATAAATACGCTTGTAACCTTAATAAAAGATCACAAACTAGATGAGCACCTAATCGCTGTAGGCCATCGGGTAGTTCATGGTGGTGAGCACTTTACAAAATCAGTTCTAATTGATGATGCTGTAATTAAAGGTATTACTAAAGCATCATCATTGGCTCCTTTGCATGGCCATGCTAATTTGTTAGGAATTTCTTCAGCACAAAATTCCTTTACAGGCTTACCTCAAGTAGCCGTATTTGATACCGCTTTTCATCAAACCATGGATGAAGTTGCCTACTTATATGCATTACCTTATAAGCTTTATACCGACTACGGTGTAAGACGTTACGGCATGCATGGAACAAGCCATTATTACGTAGCAGGCCAAACAGCTAAATTGTTAAACCAGCCTATTGAGCAAAGTAATTTTATTAGCGCTCATCTAGGTAATGGTTGCTCTGTTTGCGCAATTAAAAACGGAGAAAGTGTTGATACAAGCATGGGCTTAACACCACTGGCAGGCATAGTTATGGGGACTCGTAGTGGTGATATTGACCCTGGTTTATTTAATTTTTTAACAACCCAACTAGATTATAACGCAAAACAAATTGATAACTTATTAAACCAAGAAAGTGGCCTTTTAGGTATTAGTGAGCTTTCTAATGACTGCCGTACAATTGAAGAAGCCGCAGTTGCAGGACATAAAAAAGCACAATTAGCGCTTGATATTTTTTGTTACCGTTTAGCTAAACAAATTGCGGCTTACATGGTGCCATTGCAACGTCTAGATGCACTTATTTTTACCGGCGGTATTGGTGAAAACTCCGATATTATTCGAGCAAATGTCATCAAACAACTTGGCTACTTAGGCCTTAACTGTGACGAGCAATCAAATTTAAATGCACGCTTTGGTAACCAAGGTATTATAAGTGCATCAGATAAGATGCCAAAAGCAATAGTAATGCCGACTAACGAAGAGTGGGTGATTGCTTTGGATGCCGCAAATATTGTGAAGGAGCTGTAATTATGGCACGTAGAATAATGCTTATACCCGTGTCTACCGGTGTTGGCTTAACATCAGTATCTGTTGGGTTAGTGCGCGCTTTGGAACAAAAAACGGTTAAAGTTAATTTCTTTAAACCAATCGCACAACCACGTACTGGTGAAACTGGCCCAGAAAAATCAACACAAGTTGTTATGCAAGGCTCATCAATCTCACCTCCAACACCCTTTGCATTAAGTTACGCTGAGCAAATGATTGGCGACGGTAAGGGTGATGATTTGCTTGAAGAAATTGTAGAACGATTTGAAAGTAAAATTAATGACGACGAAGTCGCTATCATTGAAGGTATGGTCCCTACGCGTAGGCAACCTTATGCAGGTCGCGTAAACCGCGAAATAGCGCAAACTCTCGGTGCCGACATTGTTTTTGTACTTACCCCTGGCAACTACAATATAACGCAAATAGAAGATAGACTTGAAATTGCTGCTGGTTATTATGGTGGTATAGATCACCCACGTGTTCTTGGTTGTATTTTTAATAAAGTAAATGCCCCACTTGACGAGGAAGGCCGCGCACGAGCAGATTTAGTCGATGCCTACAAACCTGACGAATTAGATAACGAGCTAAACCGCTTAGCTTCTTTACCAATTTTTAGAAAAAACCCGTTTATGTTACTTGGGGCCATTCCGTGGGACTTTGACCTAGTAGCACCACGCGTTAAAGATTTAAGCGCGTATTTAAAAGCGACCATTATTAACGAAGGTGACATGCTGCATCGTCGTCTGCGTCGAATTACATTTTGTGCACGAACAGTGTCAAACATTTTGAATCACTTTACGCCTGGCGCATTATTAGTTACACCAGGCGATCGCTCAGATATACTTGTAGCTGCCTGTTTATCGGCCATGAATGGCACCAAAATTGGCGCAATATTACTAACCGGTGGCTTTGAACCTGAAGCGCGCATAATGGCACTGTGCGAACAAGCTATGCAAACAGGCTTACCAATACTTGCGACCGAAGCCGATACATGGCGTACATCACTACTACTTCATAACTTTAATATGGAAGTACCGAGTGATGATGACCAACGAATTGAAAAAGTAAAAGATCACAATGCGCAGTTTATCGATTCAGACTGGTTAGATACGCTCGCTAAAAACGTTGGTAAAACACGTAAGCTGTCACCACCAGCATTTCGTTACTTATTAACAGATAAAGCCCGCAAAGCAGGTAAAACAGTCGTACTACCTGAAGGTAACGAACCACGCACAATAAAAGCGGCTGCTATTTGTGGTCAGCGCGGTATTGCTGAAACTATATTGCTAGGTGATCGCGATGAAATTATGCGTATAGCAGAGCAACAAGGTATAGAATTAAACGAACATGTAAGCATTGTTGAACCTAAAAGTGTTATTAGCGATTATATTGAACCTATGGTCGAGATACGCAAAGGTAAAGGTTTAACAGCCGTTGTGGCGCAAGAGCAACTGCAAGATAACGTAGTGCTTGGTACTATGATGCTAGAGCAAGGTAAAGTAGATGGCTTAGTATCGGGTGCAGTAAACACCACTGCTAATACTATTCGCCCGCCTCTTCAGCTTATTAAAACAGCCCCGGGCTCCTCGCTCGTATCCTCTGTATTTTTTATGCTACTGCCTGATCAAGTTCTTGTTTATGGGGACTGTGCAATAAACCCAGATCCAAATGCAGAGCAGCTTGCTGATATAGCAATTCAATCAGCCGACTCAGCCGCCGCGTTTGGAATTGAGCCGCGTGTAGCTATGATAAGTTACAGTACTGGCACATCTGGTACTGGTGCCGATGTAGAAAAAGTACGTGAGGCGACCAAAATAGCGCAGCAAAAACGTCCTGATTTGATTATTGATGGCCCCCTTCAGTACGACGCCGCAATTATGGAAAACGTTGCGCTTAAAAAAGCACCAAACAGTCCTGTTGCAGGTAAAGCAACCGTATTTATATTCCCAGATCTAAATACTGGTAATACAACCTATAAAGCCGTACAACGTAGTGCCGATTTAATAAGTATCGGCCCTATGCTA
Source organism: Pseudoalteromonas sp. MMG007 (assembly GCF_018100985.1). Taxonomy (GTDB): domain Bacteria; phylum Pseudomonadota; class Gammaproteobacteria; order Enterobacterales; family Alteromonadaceae; genus Pseudoalteromonas. The sequence goes on from NZ_JAGJEI010000005.1 coordinate 169,833, forward strand.
CAAGGTATGCGTAAACCAGTTAACGATTTAAGCCGCGGCGCATTAGTTGACGATATTGTATATACTATTGCATTAACGGCTATTCAAGCAGCCCAAGCTGAAGCTTTAATTACGCAATAATCTAAACGTGTGCTTTTTATAGCCTAGCTATTATTTATTTAATAATTAATGAGTTAGGCTATTTATACCTACCAATTCCCATACTTATCCACAGAAATTGTGGGTAAGTTTTTAATCTTTATAAAAGCCTGCCTACAAACCGCTATTTTAGTCACTGATACACCTTTAATTTAAATCCAATAATCTATACTATAAAGCTATCTATATGGCTGTACCGCAGGCGTTTAATGTCAAAACAAACATTACAATTACACAGCACGCTTTTATCTATTCACAGTTTAGACGTTGATGCCAACATACCTTCGGCACTGTTAAAACAGCCTTTATTTTTTATTTCTAAAACTCACGATGAGCTATCGATTGTTTGCCCTAGTGAATTTGAAATCCAAAGCTTAGATACAGAGCCTGACTGGCAAGCACTCGAAGTGGTTGGCCCATTAGGCTTTTCGCTCACAGGTATAATGGCTAATATATCAGGCGTGCTCGCCAGTGCTAAAGTTTCTATTTTTTCAATATCTACTTACGATACAGACTATATTTTAGTAAAAAAACAAACAGCCTCAAAAGCACTCAAAGCGTTAAAAAGTGATGGCTACAATGTGGTAGCAGGTTAGCCAATGAAAGCACAGCAAATCGACTATTTAGCCGTTAATAAAACACCTAATAATGCAATTTCTATTATCAGCCCATTTACTGGTAAAGTAGCCATGCTTGATAGCCATCCCGAACCGTTTTTTAAATATGGCACGCTTGGCCCTGGCATTATGGTGAGCCTTACCAGCCATAAAATTTTAGCCCCTTTTGATGGCACATTACTTCAAGTAAAAAACGCAGGTACTGAGTTTATTTTGCAGGCTAAAAATGGCCTAAAAGTGTTAATAAACTTAACTATTGCTGGCTCACCGCCTATTACTCATACCCATATAGCCCAGCTTAACGGTAGTGAAATACATAAAGGTCAGCGCCTTGCGTATTTTGACCTGCGAAAGCTTGATACCCCCATGCTGGCAAGTTTAATATTACTCAACGGCCATACTTTAGGTACATTTCATTACTCGCATACGCATGTGAATGCGGGTGCAGATCCCCTATTAACTATTATCAAAAAGAAGTAGATTTATGATCACTCTATACGGCATAAGCAATTGCGACACGATAAAAAAAGCTAAAAAATACTTAGCAGATAATAATATTGAGTTTACTTTTCATGACTATCGAAAAGATGGCGTAAACACTCAAATGGTTAGCACGTTTGCAGACAAACTAGACTGGGAGCAGCTAGTTAATAAACGCGGCACCACGTACCGCGCATTATCTGATGAGCAAAAACAAAGTCTGACTAAAGAGTCTGCAATAGAGCTACTTGTTGAGCAGCCAGCAATGATCAAACGCCCTGTACTTGTAAACAATAGTAGCTACCATTTAGGCTTTAAAGCTGCTCAATATGATGAGATTTTTAAATAATGACACACGATGTAATTGCACTTGCACAAGCACTTATTCAGCGTGAATCAGTAACACCTGAAGATGCTGGCTGCCAACAAATGATGAACGATCGCCTAAAGGCGGTTGGCTTTAATATTGAATCATTATTTTTTACTGACACGCTAAATACATGGGCACGTAAAGGCACTCAGTCACCGCATTTTTGCTTTGCAGGACATACCGATGTTGTACCTACAGGCCCAGCACAAAATTGGCAACATCCACCGTTTTCGGGTTTGGTAAAAGATGGTATGTTACATGGTCGCGGCGCCGCTGACATGAAAGGCTCTCTTGCAGCAATGCTCGTTGCAACAGAGCGTTTTGTTGCTAAAAACCCAGATCACAAAGGCTCTATTTCATTTTTAATAACCTCAGACGAAGAAGGTCCATTTATAAATGGCACAACTCGCGTAATAGATACGTTAGAAGCGCGCGGTGAAAAAATCGACATGTGTCTAGTTGGTGAGCCATCATCACGCGATGTATTAGGAGATGTAGTTAAAAACGGTCGTCGTGGTTCTCTAACCGGCTTTTTAAAAGTAAAAGGTATACAAGGCCATGTTGCCTACCCACACTTAGCACAAAACCCTATTCACTTATCATCTGAAGCCATTACTGAGCTTAGCCAAACAGTGTGGGATGAGGGTAATGAGTTTTTCCCAGCGACTAGCTTTCAAGTATCAAACATAAATGGCGGCACTGGTGCAGGTAATGTAATACCAGGTGAACTTGAAATACAATTTAACTTTAGATTTAGTACCGAAGTAACGCATGAGCAATTACAAGCACGCGTAAACGCAATATTACAAAAGCACAAATTAAACTACGAGCTAAGCTGGATAGTGAATGGTCTACCATTTATAACTGAGCACGGCCCGCTCGTGGATGCCACTGTTAGTGCTATTAAATCTGTCACAGGGCTTACTACCAACTTAGAAACCACCGGTGGGACATCTGATGGACGCTTTATAGCGCAAACAGGCGCAAAAGTTATTGAGCTTGGACCGCGTAACGCCACAATTCATAAAGTAGATGAATGTGTAAGTACAGATGACTTAATCGCACTTGCCGATATTTACGAACAAATCCTCGAAAACCTTTTAACATAATGGCCTTAAGCAACTTAATAGCCTGTGAGTGTATCACCGGGCAAAGTGATACACATTTAATCGAGATTCAAGGCCATCGCTTACATAGCGAAATTATTGATGATTTTTTAGCGCTACAAAATGCAGCTAAAAATGCAGGTTTTGATTTAACAATTGCCTCAAGCTTTAGAGATTTTGAACGCCAATCGATGATTTGGAACAATAAATTTTCAGGTTCTCGCCCTGTTTATAATAAGCAGCAACAGCCCGTAGATTTAACCAAATTAACGGATATAAATAAGTGTATTGCTATAATGCGCTACTCTGCCCTGCCCGGTGCAAGTAGACATCATTTAGGCACCGATCTCGATATATTTGATAAAGCGGCGGTAAATGACGATTACAAATTACAGCTAACTCCAAATGAGTATGAGCAAGGCGGCCCATTCGCCCCTATGAGCGATTGGCTTAACAATAACTTAGCTAAATTTGGTTTTTATCGCCCTTATAAACATGATTTAGACGGGGTTGCGCCTGAGCTTTGGCATATTAGCCATATTAAACAATCACAATTAATGGTTGATGCGCTTAGCGAGAAAATACTTTACGAGTGTATTAATAACAGTGAGTTACTTGGTAAGTCAGCTATTTTAGCCAACCTACCTGCGCTTTATAAACGTTTTATAAGTAACGTAAGCCCGCCATAATGCGGGTTTACTTAATCACTAGGCTTTATGCTTATTTAATATAAAGACCAGCACAGCCCCTAGTATTAGTGAGCTTGCTATTACAAATTCAACCGTTAATTGCTCAGACAAAAACAGCACCCCAGCTACAGCTGCAAGTACCGGTACACATAATTGCACCACAGCGGCTTGTGTACTTTTTAGTAGCGGCATAGCTACATACCAAATACTATAACCAACACCTGATGCTATCGCACCTGACGCACATGCTAGTAAAACTCCTTCAATGCTCACCGTTTTTATATAGCTCATACCCACTAGCAATAAAATAGGTACAGCCACTAAGCTTCTAACAAAATTAAAGCTAGTAGTACGAAGCGGCGATACACATACTTTACCGCGTATGCTGTAAATACCCCACGCTACGCCACTTAATGCCATAAGGGATGCGCCTAAAACTGAAGGCACAGCGGCTGATGGCAGCATTAAATACACAAAACCACCCAACGCCACAATAAATGCTGCCCATTGCAATGCACTTAATTGCTCTTTTTTATAAATTCCCCAGCCAATCATCGTTAACTGCACCGCTGAGAATAAAATAAGTGCACCAGTGCCAGTATCTAGCTCTACGTATGCTATTGAAAAACACAGCGCATAAACTAATAAACTAATACTGCTTCGCCAGCTCCCTCTATCATTTAAAATTTCATAGTTAAATGCACCTTTACGTTTTAAATTGTAACTATAAACCCCCATTATAATCCCTAGGCAGGCAGCACCGCTCAATAGGCGAATAATAGTAAAGTTCCACGGGTCTATGTAACCTTGCGCGAGCGCCATACGGCAAAACAAAGAATTTGCGGCAAACGCAATTAAAGCAATAAGTGTATATAAAGTGGCTTTCAAAAAAATTCCTTAAAACAAAAATATTAGCCTTTTTAAAGCAATCGAATTAATTTCATAAATCAAACTTAGAAGGCGATTCATTTAAACAGGATTAGCCTTGTGGTGCAAAGAATGTGTGTTTTTATATAATTAGGTTATGCATTTAGAAACCAATAACCGCCGTTCGTAGCACTAAGTTTTACGCTTAAGGTTATATTTTAATAAAACCCTAGTTTATGTTTATCCTGCCACTCAGCAATTGATTTAGTATTTGTATAAAGCAATGTGTTGAATATAAAAATTCACGTATTGTTCACCAACATTACTCTACGATTTCTTACAATGTTTCGTACATATAACTAAAAAAAACATGTTAATGTATGAAAGTAAATTAAGAGGAGTGCTCAGTGCGCCGCAGTATAATTTTAAGCTTTTGTTGTATTTTAAGTGGTTGTAGCACAATGGGTTTTAACGACCTATTTAATGACTACGCCACTCAAATGACACCTGTAAGACATGCGATCGAAAATAATAATCTCGAAGAAGCACAATCGCTCATTGCTAAAAATAGCACTACGCACAGCAGCTACTTATTAAACCAATTAGAACAAGCGCGTTTAAACGACCTAGCTAATGCCCCATCAGATGCTCAAACCAAGTTTGAAAATGTGTATACGCAAATGCAAAATAAGCGAGAAGCTGCAAAAGTTCAGTTAAGTGCAGGGCTTGAGCAAAGTAATGCATTATTTACTAACGACTCAGCCATTACATATGTACCGCCCGCTTACGAAATGAGCATGTTACATAGTTTTAAAGCATTAAATTATGTTTATAAAAATGATATTGAAGGCGCACTTGTAGAAGTACGCCGTGCTAACAAAGTACAAGTAGACGCTTTAGAAGAAAACCAAACAGACATAGACTCAACAGTAAAAGAAGCGCAGCAACACTACCCAAGCATGAGTAACGTTACACGAGACGTTAAAAATGGCTTTCAAAATGCGTACACATTTTATTTATCGGCCTTGCTTTATCAAAGCGCTAAACAATATGACGATGCTTACATCGATTACAAAAAAGCATTAGCTATACAGCCAAACAATATCTATTTACAGCGTGATGTAATGCGTCTTGCAAAAAAACAAGGGTTTGATCAAGACTTAGCTGAATTTAAAAAGCGTTATAGCGATGTATCAAGCATACCTGCAAGTCAAGGCGAGGTAGTTGTGCTATTTGAACAAGGCTTAGTGCCTAAACAAGATGAATTTAAATTACGCCTACCTATATATACATCCGGTGGCGATGCGCGTTTTTATAGCCTTGCAATGCCAGTATATAAAGATAACGCCTACGTGCGTGGTGCAAATAATATCAACATAGACTCACAAAGTTTAGAGCTAAGCCCATTAGTACATATAGAAGCACTTGCAGCAAAAACATTAGAAGAACAAATACCTGCAAAAGTAGCGCGCCAAGTACTGCGCCTAGTCGCTAAAGAAAAAGTCAGAGCTGAGCTTGCCCGCAGCGCAGGTGACGTAGGAAATATACTGGCCAATATTTATAATCTAGCGTCTGAGCAAGCCGACACTCGCAGCTGGCTTACACTTCCTAATCAAATAAGTGTAGCTCGCAGTAGCGTTAATGCAGGCGAGCACTCATTAAATATAGGTAATCATCCGCCTATAAACTTTACCGTTAGTAAGCAAGGGTTAACGTTAATTTACCTAACCTCTATTAATAACTACTTTAACTATCATGTAGTCCAACTCTAGGAGTCATCATGAAATACATAGTGCCACTATTTGCATTCTTAATGCTAAGTGCATGTGCAACCCAACCTGTTACATCAGGAATATCAGTTGAACAAAGCAAAAACAATTTTAACGAGCAGTTGCGTGTTGATAACCCAGATTTAGGTAACAAACTGGCTATTACTAATGTAAAAACGCGTCAAACTAACCAGTTAACAGACGTGGTAGTCACACTTTCTAGCCAATACAAAAAGTCACAATATTTACAGTACCAATTTAATTGGTTTGATAAAGACGGCTTTATAATTAAAGGCAATCACTCGCCTTGGCAAGCACTTACCCTATTTGGTTTTGCAAAAACTCAATTACCGGGCTTAGCGCCAAGCACTGATGCGGTTACGTTCTCTTTAGCTGTTAGAGAAGTATCTACCGAATCACAAGAATTTAAAGATTAGAGGAAACAATAATGATTAATACAAAATTTAAAACAGTATCTACTTATGCTTTAGTAGGTTTAAGCGCGTTAGTATTAAGCGGCTGTGCAAATAAAGCAGTGGTAAGTTACGGCGATGCACAAGCTGTAGAAACAACCGATATTAACTTTGGCTCTACCGATTTACAAAAAGTGGCCAGCCAAATGACCGACTCATTATTAAGCTCGCCGGTTGTTGGCACAATGACCGCTAACAAGCGCCCTGTTGTATTTGTAGAGCGTATTAAAAACAAAACCAGCGAGCACATTGATACAGAATCAATCACCGATTCAATCTCTACACAAATGCTTCGCAGTGGTAAGTTTCGTTTTGTAGATATGACGCGTGTTGAGTCAGTGCGTGAACAACTTAATTTTCAAAACGAAGACGCCCTTGTTAACCCAGCAACAGCCGTTGCCTTTGGTAAGCAAATTGGTGCGCAATACATGTTATACGGAAACCTATCGAGCATTGTTAAGTCAAACGCTGATAAATCGGATGTTTATTACAAGTTTACAATGCGCTTAATGGATATGGAAAGCGGCCTTGTAGAATGGGCTGACGAAACTGAAATTCGTAAAACTAAAGAAAAATCGACATTTGGTTGGTAGTTACTAGGCCTTTACGGGCTAATAAGCCCATAAAGGCTACCAATAGGAGATTATTATGAAAGCTATAACATTAATAATGTGTGCCCTACTTAGTGTGAGCACGCCAACTTTTGCTCAATATGAGCGAAATAAAGCAGTACCTGTCCAACAGGTTTTATTTGGTGATGTAAAATCGGTGCGTAATATTACCGAACAAGAACTCATACAAGATAAAAACAACGGTTGGAAAACCTTCGGCGGCGCGTTACTAGGTGGCGTAATAGGTAATCAGTTTGGTGGCGGAAGTGGGCGCACAGTGGCAACTATTTTAGGCTCAGTTATTGGCGGAAGTGTTGCACATAATAAGCAGCAGCAAAGCCATTATCAGCAAAATAATTTTGTTGAACTGTTAATACAAGTCGAAAATGGCGACCAGTTTATGGTAGTTCAAGATCAAGACCAGTCAATGCGTTTTAGCAGAGGCGACAATGTGCGATTAGTCTATTTAAGTGATAACACAGTACGTGTAGATAAAGCGTACTAGTCTAGATATTTATAAAAAACGAGCCCAATTTGGCTCGTTTTTTATGCATTATATTAATTACACTTGTCGATAATCTTTAAAAAAACGCTTCATTTTAATCATTGCATCCGACAAGTCATCTTTGCTTGGTAAAAACACTAATCTAAAGTGATCAGGTTCAGGCCAATTAAATGCCCTACCGTGAACAAGTAATATTTTTTCGGCTTTTAGCAGATCGTACATCATTTTTTCGTCGTCTTTAACGTTAAAATGCTCTGTATCTACTTTAGCAAATGCATACAATGCACCTTTGGGTTTTTTACAGCTAATACCTTCAATTGCATTTAAACCGCGCCAAGCAATATCTCTTTGCTCGTATAAACGCCCGCCTGGATCTATTAGGCTATCAATTGATTGCACGCCGCCCAACGCTTGTTGAATTGCGTATTGCGCCGGTACATTGGCACATAAACGCATAGATGATAGTATTTCTAAGCCTTTTCTCAAATCATCCATAACCGAAGTACGTCCGCTTAAAACCATCCAGCCCATTCTTAGCCCGGCAGCACGATACGTTTTAGCTAAGCCATTAAAAGTAATAATTGGCACATCATCGCAAAGTGATCCAATAGACGTATGCGTTATACCATCGTATAAAATTTTCTCGTAAATCTCATCACTTAACAGTAATAGCTTGTGCTCACGTGCAATATCTATCAGCTGCATGAGTAAATCGTCGCTGTAAACTGCACCTGTCGGGTTATTAGGGTTAATTAGCACTAGAGCTTTTGTTTTAGATGTAATTTTACTTTTTATGTCTGCTATATCCGGAAACCAATCTTGCTCTTCATCACACAGGTAGTGCACTGGGTTACCACCAGATAACGTCACCGATGCAGTCCAAAGAGGATAGTCAGGTGCAGGAATAAGCACTTCGTCGCCATTATTTAATAGCGCTTGGGTGATCATTTGAATAAGCTCGCTTACGCCATTGCCAATGTAAATGTTATCTACATCTAGATTATGTAAGCCACGTTGTTGATAATGCTGATAAACGGCCACTCGAGCTGAATAGAGGCCTTTAGAGTCACAGTAACCTTGGGCTGAATATAAATTGCGAATAATATCGCGGTGCATATCTTCTGGCATATCAAAGCCAAAAGCGGCCGGATTACCTATATTCAGTTTTAATACTTTTTGTCCTTCGTCTTCCATTTTTTTAGCTTGTGCTAAAACCGGCCCACGAATGTCATAACATACACCTTCTAATTTGTGACTCTTTTTAATTTCAGACATTATTACCTCTTTAGGGTATTTTAGCTTTATGGATTAAGTTTGTTCAATCTAGGGGTGATTTAATCACGCGGGATTTGTAACCTAGTGGGCTCGCTAGCGGCTCCTGTGTTACCTTACTGGCTTACATCTATGTAAGAATAAGTAAAAATTGAGTAACAAAGAGAAAATAGCCCTAGGAAGACCCTTCTGGGCAATGCGTGTTTGAATTTTATACGTCGTTATCGCCTTTTTGTGTGGAAAATCCCACGACATAGGCTCTGCCTAACCTCAAAACCAGACACACGTTGCAAATTCAATCCCGAAAGATCAACACACCCTAGTGAGTATTTAGACTAACCTAGCAAAGGCGTAAAGTGCCAGTCAATTTAGACGCTTAATACTGAAATAAATTCACGTTTAAGCTGCATATTTTAACGAGACGCTAACCACTCGTTTAATTTAACTTGCGAGCCTTTAACTTGCTCCATCAGATTATTTGAAGCATCGGTTGCTTGCGCTAAATCGTCAACAGTTAAGCTTTGTTCAATAATACGAGAAACTTCAGCTAAACTTGATGCGCCAAACTGTGCAGCGTTAGACTTTAAACTGTGAGAATTTCGAATAGCCGCTTCTTTATCTTGGCCAATAGTTGCCATAACATCTGTACCTAAACGTTCAAATTCTGCGCAGCAAAAATCAAGCGTATCCGGAAATTGTTCACCTAATAACGATTCCATACTTTCTAATGCAGATTCATCAATACTAATTTGTGTCATATTTTAAGCCCTTAAAAACTATCCGTGTTAAATCTATGTCAATTCTATTACTGTATATTGATGCGTAAAAAAAACCAACTTAATTACCTCATAAATGTATAATTATGAGGATCATACTGAAAAAAGTTTATTAAATGGCACGCACTCTTTGTAATAATTGTAGTTTTTCTATCTCAACCTGTATTTGTAATGCTATTGAGCAAGTTAATAACCGTGTGAGCGTTATTATTCTACAACACCCTAGTGAAGAAAAAATAGCGAAGAATACCGCTAAGTTACTTAATTTAAGCCTTAACGATTGCCAAATAATTAAAGGTGAAAATAATAACGACTTTGCTATATTAAAAAGCCTGCCTTTAGAAACAACGGTTTTACTTTACCCTAATGAGCTTGCAATAAATTTAGATGAGAAAGCTCAAAGCACAAAGTTAAACAATATCACTCATTTAGTCGTAATAGATGGCACATGGAAAAAAGCTTACAAAATATTTCAGCTCACCACTTTATTAAACCAATTTAAAACAGTCAGCTTTAAACAATTGCCTAAAAACCGTTACGTAATTCGCAAAGCCCCACGCGCTGATAGCCTCTCAACACTTGAAGCTGTTGCACATAGTCTGTTTTTAATAGAGCAGTTAAACCCTGCCCCACTTTATAATTTATTGGATGAATTAATACAAAAACAAACCCAACACATGCCTGAGCACGTAAAAGCACGTTACCAATATTAAGCGACATAAACTTAAATGCGTAATTACCCCAATAGATTAAAACGAGGCTTTACCCGCCAAGGCCCTGACTATCGTTTTGATGACCAAGTCGACTTTAGCGACATAAGAAACACGTTTGGATTTAGATCTATGGTGGTGGGTAAATGGGTAACCAAAGAAGAGCGCTTTATTAGTGCTAATTTAATTTACGATGCCCTCGCGGATCTTGCGCAAATATTGCATTTACCGCCCAAAGCAATTGGCCTTCGCGGTAAACTTAATTTTGCATTTGGCCACGGCGGGCAAAAAGGTGTGCAAGCACATTATAATGCCGCCGACCAAACGCTTGCTCTTGCAAAAAATGCCGGTGGCGGCGCATTAGCCCATGAATGGTTTCATGCATTTGATCATCATATAAGCGAGCATTTATTTGCAGCAAAACCTCGCTTTGGTTTTGCATCAAAGCTTTGGCTTTCAAACACACCTAATTTATCGCACCCACTTAATAATGCGCTTAACGACTTTTACAAAAACGTATTTTTAGATATAAATGGGGAAGATGCGAATGAATTTGTACAAATGTGCATAAAACACGACCAAGCGCATAACATGAACTACATGAGCATGCCTGAGGAATTAGCAGCGCGCTGCTTTGAAGCCTGCATAGATGCCCACAGCACTATTCAAAATAGCTTTTTGGTCAGTGGCTTAAAAAGCAGTAATTTAATATACCCAAATGCTCAGCATATTAATAAAACAAATAAAGCGCTTAACCGTTATTTTGAACTACTGGGCTATGCGCTTCATAAAATTGACGAGTAATGTCTATATTAGGCGGTTATTTATCATCACTAATACGGCTTGCTACCGCACTGCTTTGATCTTTATATTTTGCATCTTTACGAATGTTGTATGGGTTTTCGCACGGGCCTGAGAGCATTTCAAAACTCATAGCACCAATTTTCATCATTGGGCGCAGCGCTAGTGGTAGCTTACCTGAGTTATAAAATTCTAAAACAATATTGCCGCTCCAACCTGGGTCGATTCTGTGCGCTGTTACATGCACCATTAAACCTAAGCGAGCAAGCGATGAACGCCCGTCTAACCAGCCTACTATATCAGCAGGTAATGTTACTTTTTCATGGGTTATGGCCAGCGCAAGCTCACCTGGGTGCAAAAAGAAAGCTTCGCCATCGGCAAGCTCTATCTCTTCACTCATTATTGATTCCATGGCTTTATTTAGCTGATCTTTAGGGCCGCTTAAGTCTACGTACGCTGCATTGTGTGCGTTAAAAGTTCTAAACTTATTCCCCAAACGTAAGTCTGCTGTAACACCCGAAATCATTTCGCTCGTTGGCGCAGGCTCAATAACAATACGGCCGTCATTTAAGTATTCTTTAATATGTGTGTCTGAAAGTCTCATTTTTAATCTTCTGTAATCACAATTTCAATCGCATTGTGGTGCTGTTGATAGTAAAGCGTGCTGGCCATTAGCCTCGCTGCTGCGCTGTATGTTTTACTTATTGCGGCGTTGTTATCGCTAGCAATAAGTTTACCTTGCTCAGAATATTCACGAATATCTGTCGCTAGTGGTATATGGCTTAGTATTGGAACGCCATGTTTGTGAGCAAGCTTTTCTGCGCCGTCTTTGCCAAATACATGGTTTGCTTCACCACAGTGAGTACAAATGTAATGGCTCATGTTTTCAATTAAGCCTAGCACCGGTACGTTTACTTTATTAAACATAGCTATGCCCTTTTGCGCATCGGCTAGGGCTAAATCTTGTGGGGTCGTTACAATCACAGTACCACTTGAAGGCACCTTTTGGCTCATAGTCAATTGTATATCACCCGTGCCCGGTGGCATATCTACAATTAAATAATCAAGTTCACCCCAGTCAGTTTCGTTTAATAATTGGCTAAGTGCGCCCGATGCCATTGGCCCTCGCCACACTGTTGCGTCATCACTTGGCACTAAAAAACCGATTGATTGGGCTTTAATACCGTTGGCATCAAAAGGCTGAAGGAGTTTGTTATCTTTGGTTTGTGGCTCTGCGCCCACAAGCCCTAACAGCATAGGAATAGACGGCCCATAAATATCAGCGTCTAAAATTCCTACTTTTGCGCCTTCATTTTTAAGCGCACCCGCTAAATTTACCGCAGTGGTTGATTTACCCACACCACCTTTACCCGAGGCAATAAGCACAATGTGTTTAATGGCTTTAAATTTGGCAGGCTCTTTAATGCTAACCACAGATTCAATGACCACGGGCACGCTTAAGCTTTCACTTACATGCTGCTCAACAAGGGGCATTTCTGATTGCGCTGCAAATGGCAGTGTAAGTTTTATAAGTATTGATTTATCGTCGTTTTGAGAAACAGAATCAATGAAGCTTTCATCAATACCCACGGCAAAAGCCGCGCTACGATACGCCGCTAAGGCAGTAATAATCGGTTGTTTTTGCACCGATTTAGAAGAGAATAGTTTCGACAGTCCAAACATAGCAATTAAATAGCGTTTCTTTGATGAAAAGTGCCACGGAATTATGTAACATTCAGGGCATTAACACCAGTCAATTAATAAAAATCCATAAGCTGTGCGCACTCTTGTCCTATAGCTTGTAGATAAATTACTGATAATCTCCATTTTCACTATTAAAATGATGAGTTATCCTCAATTCGGAATGATTATGACGCAGCGAAAGATCCTGATTACCAGCGCATTACCTTATGCTAATGGCCCTACTCACTTAGGCCATTTATTGGAATACATTCAAACTGATATTTGGTCACGTTTTCAAAAGCTACAAGGCCATGAAGCATATTATGTTTGTGCCGACGATGCTCACGGCACGCCAATTATGCTAAATGCGCAAAAGCAAGGGATCACGCCTGAAGAAATGGTTAAAAATGTAAGCATTGAACGCCAGCGCGACTTTGCCGACTTCAACATTAAGTTTGATAACTACCACAGCACGCACAGCCAAGAAAACAAAGAATTTAGCGAACTTATTTATAACCGTCTAAACGATGCCGGTCATATTAAAAAGCACACTATTTCGCAATTGTTCGACCCTGAAAAAGGCATATTTTTACCCGATCGCTTTGTAACCGGAACTTGTCCAACGTGTAAGTCTGAAAACCAAAATGGCGACAGCTGTGATTCGTGTGGTGCAACTTACAGCCCAACAGAGCTAATCAACCCACGCTCTGTTATGTCGGGTGCTGAGCCTATTTTAAAAGATTCAGAGCATTACTTTTTTGACTTACCCGCATTTGAAGGCATGTTAAAAGAGTGGTTACACTCAGGTACTATTCAACAAGAAATGGCTAACAAGCTAGATGAATGGTTCACTGATGGCCTGCAACAATGGGATATTAGCCGTGATGCGCCTTACTTTGGTTTTGAAATTCCAAATGCACCAGGCAAATATTTCTACGTTTGGCTAGATGCGCCAATTGGTTACATGGCCAGCTTTAAAAACCTGTGTGACACAAAAGGCATCGACTTTGATGCGTTTTGGGCTGAAGGCTCAGACGCAGAGCTTTATCACTTTATTGGTAAAGACATTATTTACTTCCACAGTTTATTTTGGCCAGCCATGCTAGAAGGCGCTAATTTTAGAAAGCCTACAAACGTATTTGCACACGGTTTTGTAACCGTAAATGGCGAAAAAATGTCTAAATCTAAGGGTACGTTTATTAAAGCGCGTACTTATTTAGATAACCTAAACCCAGAGTATCTTCGTTATTACTACGCAGCTAAATTAAACAGCGGTATTATTGACCTTGATTTAAATCTAGAAGACTTTGCACAACGTGTAAATTCAGACCTAGTAGGTAAAGTGGTAAACATAGCGAGCCGTTGTGCCGGCTTTATTACTAAAAAGTTTGATGGCAAGCTAAGTAGCACTATTATGCAGCCAGAACTACTTGAAGAGTTTCAAGCAGCTGCACCAAGTATTACTGCCCATTACGAGAACCGCGAATACAGCCGTGCAATTCGTGAAATTATGGCCCTTGCCGACAAAGCAAACCAATTCATTGATGCAGCAGCGCCATGGGTATTAATTAAAGACGAAGCAAAACAACAAGAAGCACACGAAGTATGTTCGCTTGGACTTAACTTATTCCGCGTGTTAATTACTTATTTAAAACCTGTATTACCAGGTATGGCTGCAAATGTAGAAGCCTTTTTAAATGACGACCTAGCATGGGATGGTGTTCAAAATGCACTAGTAAACCACCCTATTAATAAGTTTAAGCCGTTAATGCAACGCGTAGAAATGGATAAAGTAAATAAAATGGTTGAAGAATCAAAAGAAAGCCTTGAGTCAAAAGTAACAATTGACCCAAATAGCCCACTTGCAAAAGAGCCAATTAGCGATGAAATTGAGTTTGATGACTTTGCAAAAGTAGATTTACGCGTAGCTAAAATTGCAAAAGCAGAACACGTTGAAGGCGCCGACAAACTACTTAAGCTAACGCTTGATTTAGGCGGCGAAACTCGCCAAGTGTTTGCGGGTATTAAATCAGCTTACGCACCAGAGGATATCGAAGGTAAGCTTACAGTAATGGTTGCAAACCTTAAGCCACGTAAAATGCGTTTTGGTATGTCTGAGGGCATGGTACTAGCCGCAGGCCCTGGCGGTAAAGAAATCTACATTCTTAACCCAGACGATGGCTCAGAGCCTGGTATGCGTGTAATGTAATTTAATACTTAAAATAAACCGCTGATATCAGCGGTTTTTTTATAATTAAAAAGCGTCTATACGTATAACTTTTCATTAAATAATGTGAATTAAAATTATGAGCCAAATTTTGGATAACAACAGAGCAAAAATAAGCAACTAAATAAAGCTGCATAATTTACTTGTCATATTTCGCCAATAGCAGCAAATCGGTTGTCGAACTCGCCCACCAGCACGGGTTACCCGTACTAATGGGCGCGCTCACACCTACCGATGTAGCAAATGCAATTGAATATAACGCTGATATTATTAAGGTTTTCCCTGCAGGCAGTATGGGCGTTGGTTACTTTATAACATTAAAAGGCCCATTTTCAGAGGCAAAACTAATGCCTGTTGGCGGTGTTAATTTAGATAATTTATCACAATGGTTTGAAGCAGACGCTTGCGGCGCTGCAGTCAGTGGCGATTTTTGTAAGGTATTAAATACTGAACAAGAACGTAGTGACCTTACCAAGCTTGTAAAAAAATATATAAGTAAACTGCCTAAATAGGCAGTTTACTTTAACTATAAAGTTAATCATCTTTTTTAATTGAGCTTTTTCAATACGCGGTTTTTTCTGGGTAGGTAATAGTTATCGTAATCAAGAGACACTATAACGCGCTCTGCTTTTCCTAATAACTCATCACGCGGAATTAAACCAATTACACGCGAGTCAGCGCTATTGTCGCGGTTATCGCCCATTGCTAAGTAATAATCATCAGGAATTGTAATTGCATCAAACCCTGATAAACGTGAAGGAATATTTGCCACTCTTATCGAATGCTCTAGCCCGTTCAAATTTTCAATTTTATCAAGCGAGTCTATGTTGCTTCGTTGATCTGCATAATTAAGCTTTTGACCATTAATAATGAGCTCATTGTTTTCAAGCGCGACTGTATCGCCAGGTATGCCTATTACGCGCTTAATTAACCGATTGTCAGCTGCTTGTGAGTCAAATACAATAATATCGCCAGTTTGTGGGTCTGCTAATTTTAATAGCTTAATATGAGTGAACGGCACACGAATGTCGTAGGCCATTTTATCTGTTAAAATTCTGTCGCCTTCTTGAATAGTCGGCTTCATTGAGCCTGTAGGTACTTCGTACCAATCAGCTACCGCACTCCTGAACACACTCATCAGTGCAATGAAGACGATGAGAGAACGGTTATTTTTCCAAAACTTATAAACGAGTTTCATATCTATTCCCTTTACTTGAACAAGTCTCTAATTGAGTAAGTCATTATATGACTTAATTACTTCGCTGCAGTTCAATTAAGGATGTAACAAAACATGTTTACACCTAATTTTAAATGATCGATTAAATTTAAGGCCCGTAACAGTTAATGAAACCAACGGGCATTAACTTAAAGGAGATTAACATGTTTAAGAAAATTACTACTGCATTATTGTTAACCACTGCAAGCTTTGGATTTTCTACAATGGCTTATGCTGATCATCATGGTATGAAAAAAGATGTTGTCGAAGTAGCCGTAGAAAATGGCTCGTTCACTACTCTTGTTGCTGCTGTTAAAGCCGCAGGTTTAGTTGAAACACTGCAAGGTAAAGGACCGTTTACTATATTTGCACCAACGGATGCTGCATTTTCTAAGTTACCTGAAGGCACAGTCGAAATGCTACTCAAGCCTGAAAACAAAGATAAGCTAACGGCGGTACTAACTTACCACGTAGTGTCTGGAAAAGTGATGGCGGCCGATGTAATGAAGGTAGATAGTGCGAAAACACTACAAGGCCAATCCGTTATGGTTAAAGCCAACAGCATGGGCGTAATGATAAATGACGCCAAAGTTGTAAAAGCTGATGTAAAAGCAAGCAACGGCGTGATCCATGTAATCGACACCGTACTTCTGCCAAAAGAGTAAGTGTGTAGAATCAACCAAATAAAAAAAGCATAAGCGAACACTTATGCTTTTTTCTATATAGTACAACAAGTTATTGATTTAGTTTTTCTTTAGCTTCTTTTACTTTTTCAAAATCTAATCCAAGTTCGTCAGTTGCCTCTTTAATAAGATGCGGTTGAGTCATTACCACGGCCATTAATTGCTGTAGCTTCTCAGGTGGAATACCAAGCTCTTGTACTAATGCCATTGCCATCATTGGATTTTGAGTAAAGGCTTCAAACAATGCTTTTACTTTTTCGTCGCTTACATTGTGCTCTTTAAGTATTGCTAGTATTGGGTTCATTTTTAACCTTGTGTGTTTTATACATATTTTATATTTACTAAATTATATTAGCTGAGCCATGCATTAACAACGTCAACACACGTCTCAGTGTTACATCTCACGGTTATTCTACAAGTAATACCACTTTACCCGCGTTTTCATTACGCTCTAATATAGCGTGCGCTTCATTTGCATCGTTCCAAGGGAGTGTTTTATACACGTTAAAGTCGTATTTTTTAGCGGCAATATCATTATAAAAACGTGCCACTAAGTCATCGCGCACTTTGCGCTTAAACTCAATACTGCGATTTCTGAGCGTTGAGGCATGAAAGGAAATACGCTTTTGTAAAAGTGCCGCAAAATCAACCTCTGCAAAGCGCCCATCTAAAAAGGCAAGCATAACAATTTGACAATCAATCGCTGCAATGGCGGCATTTTTATTTAAGTAACTACCTGAAACAGGATCTACAATTACATTAGCTGTTAACTCATTTGCTTTCATATATTCTACAAAGTCAGTGGTTTTGTAGTTAATTGCATGATCAGCACCGAGTTCTTTTGCGTGTTGGCATTTATCATCTGTGCCTGCGGTGATCACCACCGTAGCTCCAGCACTTTTAGCCATTTGAATAGCTGCACCGCCTACACCACTTGCCCCTGCATGTATTAGCGCTGTTTGGCCTTTTTGTAATTTACCGAGTTCAAACATGGCACCAAAAGCAGTTAAATACACTTCGCTAATGGCTGCCCCTTCAACCATGGTTAGCTCATCGGGTAATTCCATTAATTGTTTGGCATCTACAGCAACATATTCACTATAAGCACCACCTGCGCATAAGCTAAAAATGCGTTTATTTAACCAGTTTTTGTCAACTTCGCTACCAAGCTCAACTACTGTGCCTGCGCACTCTAAACCTAAAATGGGGCTATCGCCCTCTGGCGCCGGATATTTACCTTGGCGCTGCATACAATCTGCACGGTTAACACCTATTGCCGCAACTTTAACTAATACTTCATGGCTTTTTAAAACCGGTTTGTCGGTTTCACTCAATGCAAGGGTGCCACCCTCATGAGAAATATATTTCATTGTTACTCCGTATTAAGTTTTTTAATAATTTATAATAATTAATAGATGGGGTTAGTTATTTTTATTTAAACCGCCAACTTTGTTTATACGGGTACACATCGGGCAAGTAACCTGCTTTTATTTGCTGTTGGCAACCTTGCCAAAATTCAGCTAAAAACAAATTACTGTGCAAATTATTAAAATGGTTAAACGCAGCGTCATTTGCGCTAAAAAACACCTTAAATTGACTCGGGAATATATCATTTTCTGCTATATCAAAGTAAGTATTACTGCTTAACTCCTCAAGCGCATTTTGAGCATTTGGCACGTCCCTAAAGTGACAATCGGTAAGTGGGCATATTTCATCATAATCGTAAAATACAACACGCCCCCAACGGGTTACACCAAAGTTTTTCATAAGCATATCGCCAGGAAATATATTGGCACCGGCAAGGTCTTTAATCGCTTTACCGTAGTCGTCCATAACTTGCTGTAATGCTTTGTTATTACAACTATTGATATACAAGTTAAGTGGCGTCATTTTACGCTCTACATACACGTGCTTTAAAATAAGTGCCTTACCCGATATAACCATACTGCTGCCAATTTGCGCTTTCATTTGGTTAAGTAACTCGTCACTAAAGCGACTTAGGTCAAACGCTAAATACCTAAATTCGTGCGTATCTACCAAACGACCAACTCTATCGGCTTGTTTTACAAAGTTATACTTTTCTTTCACCTGTGCTTTAGTAGCTGTTTTTGGCGCGCTAAATTTGTCTTTTATTACTTTATAAACGTAGTCAAGCCCTTCAATAGTAAATACCAGCATGACCATCCCAGGGGTGCCAGGCGCTGCTATATATTTAAAATTAGCTGGGCTATTTTTAGTAGTATCAACCTTGTAACGGTAAAACTCTGTTTTTGCGTGCTTAATAAAACCAATGGCGTTAAATAACTCAAAGCGTTGTTTGTGCGGCATCAATACGCTCAAGTAATCTACATAACGCGCGGGCTTATCGGTATCAACCATAAAATACGTGCGCGCAAAACCAAATAATAAACTTAATTGATCGGCGCCCATTATTACAGCATCAAGCTTTAGCCCCTCAGCGGTATTTAAAATAGCGATAGAAAAAGGCATATTGTCGCCATTTTTAGCAATACAGCGCCCTATTAAATAACAGGCTTTATTTCTAAAAAATAATGAGTTGGCGTATTCTATAAACCCGTCGTTTAAATTTATAAGCTCATACACCTGTTTGCATTGCTGCTTTGCACCTGCCATTAACGTTGTTTGCAATATTTGTAAGTCGGCGTCTAAGTGACTAAAAGGCACTCTAAATACTTGATTAGTAATAAGCGTTTTAACGGCGTTATTAAACCCGTTCTGTAGCGATACCCTGCTTACTAAGCTTTCATAAGAGCGTGGCTCACTGCGATACTTTGCTTTTAATACAAACAAATGCACGGTACGAATTTTTTTATCGTCCCAAATTGCGCCAAACGTTGAGTTAAAAAAGGTATGCGCAATGGGTTTGTTTTCGTGATTTTGTACCATATCGCCGTAAATATTTTTAGCTAATTGCCACGTTTGCGGGCAAGTGAGTTCAGCGTAAGCAATAACTCGCACTGCTTCACTTACATTTTTTACCTCGCGCTCATACACTTGTAAACGCTCACGCATAGCGCTTTGTACATCATGGTATTTTTGTTGTTCAAAACGGCTTTGTGCACCCAATGTAATATTTAAAAATTGCGAAAACATCGCTTCAAATCCAGCAAAAATAGATCGTGCAAGCTTACTGGCTACAACGTGCTGTAGCGCATTATTAGATTGATTTGTTAGCCTATTTTGCATAAATACAGCACTTATATTGATGCCAGTTATGGCGGTTATTTTTTATTAATTGTTTACACCTTAGCAAGCAGGCTTTAATTTAGATAATTAATAAAGCATATAATTTAAATTGATCATATGAATATAAGAAACGTCGATCTTAACCTTCTCGTTTATTTAAATGTGTTAATAGATGAAAAAAGTGTGTCAAAAGCTGCAAATAAACTCGCGCTTACGCAACCTGCAATGAGTAACGCATTAAAGCGATTGCGTGATTTATTTGACGACCCGCTACTTGTGCGTGCCGCAGGATCAATGACGCCAACAGCTAAAGCACTTAGCTTAAAACCAGAGATAGAATCGCTTTTAAAAATGGCCGAAGCTATTACGCAGCCTAGTGAACAATTTAACCCTGCTACCGCTGAGGTTACCTTTAGAATAATGGCAAACGACTACATTGAGTCGAGTTTAATTGCCCCTTTTATTACCGAGCAGCTTAGTAAAAACCCCGGCATCAACTTTGACGTGCTCAGCCCAAGCGATGTAAACCTGCAAGATATGGAAAAAGGCACTATCGATTTAGCTATAAATCGTTTTAACGGCCTACCACGCTCATTTCATCAAGCCAGTGTATGGCGCGATAATTACTGCTGTTTAACACATCCTAAAAATACGTTTTTACAACACTCTAGCCTTGATGATTACCTACAAAAAGAACACATTTGGGTAAACCGAGCAGGCTGGGGGCCTGAGGCTGCCGTTACTAATAAATCAGGAAAGCAAAAGTTAGGCTGGGTAGATGAAGCACTGTGGCAGTTAGAGCAAACTCGCAAAATACGGGTATTTACACGCCATTACATGATTGCAAGTTTGCTATGCCAATCAGAGCAACTTATTGCCACCTTACCGCGCAGGCAAGCTAAGTTATTAACAACCCACACCAACTTAGTGATAAGCCCTGTGCCATTTCAAATAGTCCCTATAGAGGTAAAAATGATCTGGAGCCCACTACTTCATCATGCACCTGCACACCAATGGTTACGTCGTGAACTGCTCGAGTTTGCTAAAACGGTAGAAGATAGGTAATTTATTAACGCCTCATTAGGCACAGAAACTTTCAATATTGTGCATGATGTTAACGGCTTACTTTTAGTTGAAGAATGTAATGATAAACAAACTTAATAATAAGAATACCGAGACAGTTAATATAATATTTGCTGTATTTCAAAAATCCTATGCAATTGAGGCTAAATTGATAGGTGCGCTTAACTTTCCTCCTTTAGCACGTAATGCCGAAGATATTAAAAAGTCAGAAACAACCTTTTATGGCTTCACCGAAAATGAATGTTTAGCAGCCGTTATTGAAGTAAATATAAACAATGAGTGTTTAGATATTTGTAGTTTAACCGTTGATCCTAGTTATTTTAAAAAAGGTATCGCAAGTAAGCTAATAAATTATGTTTTAGCAATGGGTGATATTTCTCGTGCAAGAGTTGAGACTGCGGTTGCTAATACTCCCGCAATAAATTTATATAAAAAGCATGGTTTTGTGGAATTCAAAAGATGGACTCCTTCACATGGTATCGAAAAGCTGGCTATGTCGGTAATTACTTGAAGTAGTACTTTAAAATAGGTAATAAAAATGGATAGTGCATCAATAATTGCGTGGAGTATTCTATTTGGCGGAATTGGTATTGGCTACCTTACTTACGGACGAAGAAAAAAAGCCGTAGTGCCACTTTGTATTGGTTTATCATTATTGGTATTTCCGTACTTTATGAATAGCGTTAGCATGTTATTAATTGTGGGTAGTATTTTAGTAGCTATTCCCTATTTTATTAAAATTTAACATTGCTGTTGCTAAAGCTAAATAAAATAAATGCTCAAATAAAAAAGCGCCATGGTATTCAACTTTGGGAAAATACCATGGCGCTTTTGAAATCGTAGAAATAGGAGTGAACCCTACCCTTCGTATTTAGCAACCTTAATGCCAACCTAATTAAAAGAAAAAAGACATTTAAAATCAGAAACCTAGCACAACTATGTTTTTCCTTATTATTTAACATGTACCAGTTTTGTGCATTTTAATAGGTTTTTGCACCACTTTAATTAAATATGCTTAGTGGAGTTAAACCTGCCTTTTCTAAGCTACAATTTTAATATTGATAAAATCAATGTCAGTTATTGAAAACAACAATTTCATTAATATTACTCTTGGCGCTAAAGTGAAGTTAAGCCAACAAACTAAGAGTAATTATTATGACAACATCAAGCTTCACACAACAAGACGGGTTATTTATTGATGCAAATTTACATCAGTTTATTACCCAGCAGTTATGCACTAAAACCAATACCACAGACGCATACCAAGCGCTAGCTACATTAGTTGATGAATTTGGTTGTAAATGCCGCAAAACGAAACATCAACCCGATGATGTATTAGAAGTAGATACTCTATTAAACGCGTACCAGCTTCATAATCATCCTCGCTGTCATGTTGATGCGCAAACAACTGAAGCGGTTTTAGATGAATATTGCTGCCAAGTTCCAGCAATTATTGTTGTAGCCTTGATGGATACGCTTAGCGGTACTCAGTGTGATGAACCTAATGCGCACGATATTTACCACCGTGCTGCGCAGTTAACTAATCGTCCTTGCGTACATAGAGCAAAAACTGCATCAGCAGCTTAATAATGGAAGTGCTTAAAAGTGCTCGATAACCTTTTGTGCGAAGTCTGTGCAGCTTAAGGTTGTCGAGTTATGAGCATCGCTTGCAAACTCTTGGCGCGCTTGCGCTAAATCAAATGTTAGCTCTGCATTTTTAAACGCACTCTCTAATGCGTTTTCAATAAGTAATGCACTTTTATCCCACCCCATAAACTTAAGCATTAAAACCGCGCTTAAAATACTGCTACTAGGGTTTGCTTTATTTTGCCCTGCTATTCTCTCAAACGTGCCATGGGTAGGCTCAAAAAAAGCGACATCGTTATTAAGGTTTGCTGCGGGCATAATTCCTACTCCCCCCACTTGTGCACTGAGCATATCGGCTAAAAAGTCACCATTTTGATTTGTTGTTGCCACCACATCAAATTGCTCAGGGTTCATTAAACATTGTTGCAGCATATTATCGGCTATCACTTCTTTAATTATTAAAGGCGATTTATTTGCTCTGGCTATTTCAAGCCAACGGCCGTTTTCATGTGCAGTGGCATTAAACTCACTTTGTGCCAACGCAAAACCCCAACGTTTAAATGCGCCATCGGTAAATTTAAGTACATTTCCTTTATGCACAAGTGTTAGCGATTCGCTGTTATTTTTAAGCGCATAATTAATTGCATACCGAACAAGGCGCTCAGCGCCCTCTTTAGATATATTTTTTATACCTATGCCACACTCCTGTGAAAACCTTAGGCGCGTTACGCCCATTTCTTCGCATAAAAAGTCGAGCATTTTTTCGCTTTCAACGCTGCCTGCTTGCCACTCTATTCCTGAATATACATCTTCACTGCTATCACGCAGCACGGTAATGTTAGTTAAAAAAGGATTTTTTAAAGGTGATGGCAACGCACTAAAGCCTTTAATAGTGCGCATATTTACAAATAGATCCATCTCGTGTCTAAGCGCTACATTTAATGAGCGAAAACCTCCGCCAAGTGGTGTAGTCAACGGTCCTTTAATTGCTATTTTGCAGGCTCGCACGGCGTTAATGGTTTCTTGAGGGAACCAATCCCCATCATATAATTTTGCAGCTTGCTCGCCGTTATATACTTGCATCCAGTGAATTTTTTTACTGAAGCCGTAGCAATGTTCAACAGCACTATTAACCACATGGCGCATTATGGGTGTTACATCTTGCCCCACTCCATCACCATTTATATATGCAATAATTGGCTCATTTGGAATTGACCATTCGCCCTTGGTGTTAATGGTAATGTGTTCGCCTAATTCAGGTACTTTTATATGCTGGTACTGCATGGCTCACCTAACTTAAATAACAAAATAATTTATTAAACCACGCTTGATCAGCTAAGTATGTAATTTGCTTTTTATAGTTGTTATTACTTTAAAAAATAACCAAACTAAGCTGCATTTGGGCTACTTTCTGTAATCAGCAAATAGGTATTTATTAAAGCTATAATGGCTTTGTATCACGGCTATAACAAAGCCTGCTTTACCATCTAAAAAGCCCAATCTTAAAAAGTAATGGCGAATAAACGCAAATAATGATGAGCCAATTGCTTTTCCTATAGATACGTTTTTACCTTTTTTTAATAACTGATCGGCGCCAATGTTTGCATAACCATTGCGTTTATTAATATAAGCGAATAGATCCTCATATTGATAATGTAATAAATCAGCCTTTAAATTAACTAATTTACAACCTTTTGTTATAACCGACTCATGGACTAAATTGGCATTATAATTAGTCGTTTTTTTATTATAAATACGTGCGATCCGACTTGGGTACCAACCACTGTGACGAATAAACTTGCCACAAAAATGAGTTAAACGGTTCAGCACTAAAATAGAATTATTATCAATTTTATTAAGTGTATTTATGATCTCATTGTGCAGTTCTTCACTAACAACTTCATCGCAATCAATAGCAAACACCCAATCGTTGCTAGCAAGTGCTTCAGCCCTTCTACGCTGTTCTCCAAAGCCTTCCCAGTCTTCTCGAATAGCAATTTTGTTTGTGTAGCGCTTGGCTATATCAAGTGTTTTATCTGAACTGCCAGAGTCGACTATAATAATTTCATCTGCCCATTTTACTGACTCTAAACACCGCTCTAATGTGCTTTCTTCATTTTTACAAATGATACAAACTGATAACTTCAATGTTATTCCTTTTAAATACCAATACTAATGCACAGGCATTATAAACAGATTAAAAGATGTAGAAAGTAAATAGTCAAAATTAATTTATTTGGCATTTAATATACTCCGCTTATCACACACTTTACCTTAAAGGGTTTTTAATAAATTACTTTACTATACTATTTAAGTTACTTAACTGGAGCGATTTAATGAAATATATAGTTTTAATCTTTCTATTAACTGCCTTAAAAGTACATTCGATAGAACTCGTTTTTTACGACCTTGATTCTCTATCACTTGATGGTCAAAAAACGGTATCGACTTGGGTAAAGCGAAGTCTTAAAAAAACACAAAATACACTGGGCCCTTTGCAGCAAATTACCTTGCCTATTTATTTAAAACCTCAATATATTGCTTTTGAACCGGTGCCGTGGGCCAGTGTAAAACGTAATAACCCCGATGGGCTTGAGCTGCATATTGACCGCTATGCAAACTTAAATGCATTTACAAAAGATTGGACGCTATACCATGAGCTTTCGCATTTATATTTGCCATTACTACCTTACACTGGTTTTTGGTTAAGTGAAGGATTTGCTAGTTACATGCAAAACGTAATAATGCGTGATAGCGGTATAATTAGCCAAGCGCAGTTTATTCAGCGCCTAAACGCAGGGTTTGAGCGAGCGCGCTTACAAACTAAAACAAAGCAACAACCCCTTAATGAGCTTTCAAGTGATATGTGGAGGCAACGTGCACAACAACGCGTTTATTGGACCGGGGCAGCTTTTTTTGTAGAAGCTGATTTAGCCTTGCAAAAGCAAGGACTAAGCCTAGCGAGTGTTATAAAGCGGTATCAAGCATGTTGTAGAACCGCTCGTTCAAGCGCAAAAACATTTATAAAAGAGCTTGATAAGCTCTCGCGAAGCAGTGTTTTTACCACGCTTTATGCCAAATACAATACACGTACTGATTTTCCTGCGGTAACAAAAACGCAGCTTAATAAGCTTTAGCGCTATTTATATAATAGGTGTACTCATCAAATGCTGTTGCGTTGAAGTTTACTGAGTATTGGTTCATAAAGCCGTGTAAAAATGGCGTCTTAGTACACTTAACACCTGCTTTTAACGCTAAAAAATTAATAACGTCATCAACATTAAAGTGGAGCTCATGCTGCGGGAATATAAATTCACATGGTATCGTTGCTTGTATATCTAAATTATTTCTAATTTGCGATGGGTAGAAGCCAATGAGCTTTTTAAGATGTGGATTGCCTGTTAATAACTGTGCGCGCCACGCTGCACTTGCGCCGGCACTAAATGCAATACACACGGTGGGTGAATCGAGCTCGTCAAATACATTTTTAACTTTAGCTGCGTAATTATCATGGCCACTATTTTTTATAAATTTATCATAATAATATTGTTCAGTATCATATGGTTGCGATGTACCATCGTAGGGTTCTATAATCACTGTTTTAGCCGTTATCGCATCTGATAACTTGGTTAAAGCGGGTGTTAATCCAAAAATATCGCTGACTATTATGTAATTCATACTTACCTTTTTATAGTTAAAAGCATCGCTTATAAGCAGTTGATAAAGTTAAGTATAAATAATTATTAAATAAATAGCTTGCACACATTTTTTATTTGGGGTACCTTTCCTCTCTGGTTTTAAAAAACCACCGCGGTTAACCTTTTTACCCTGATCCAGTAAGCCCCGCAAAACGTATATTTGAAAGCTAAGTTATTGTACGGCGAGAACCCCTTAAAAATACCGAGATGATTTATGAATCATCGCAAAAGTGTCATAAAGATCGTCAACACTGTAATGAAGCTAAACACAACATCGTTAATTTATTGACTGCAATTTGCTATAAAAAATATAGCGCAGAATAAATAACAAGAATAAAGTGAGTTTTATTATGTCTTATAAATATAATGGGTCTATGATCCAAATCGCACATCCAGTGCAATCAATTTCTGTAAATAAACATCGTGTTATTTTTAGTGATACACAAGGTTTAAAAAATGCATTATTTCAAAAAGCGAGTGATGCACGTCAATTTGTTAAGTGGCTAAAAGCTAGCTAAACAATATAAAACTTTAATTGCCTCTTATTATTGCAATTATTGATAAAAATTATGCCAGCCTTGTTGCTGGCATTTTACTTTTTAACACTTTGATGCCTACAATAGAGCTATAATAATAACTACTGGTAGCTGCTGTAATGCGCCGTGTATTTTTAAGCTTATTACTATTTTTTTGTTTAACCTCAATAAGTAATGCTAGAACCATTAATTGGTTAGCACACGACTTTGCACCCTATTATATTTTAAATGGCCCATTCCAACATCAAGGCCGTGATGAAAGTATTATTACTCTGCTCGAAAAACAGCTCCCCAATATTACTTTTAACCGTATGATCATCCCCTCTGGTAAAGTAGTTCAAGAGCTATCTAATACTTCACATAACGCTTGTGCGTTGTCTCTTTATAAAAATGAGTTTAGAGAACAGCATATTTACTTTACTGATGAGAGTTCGACGACAGGTTTATCTCCTTCTATTGCTATGCACACACGTTTAGCAAATGCGTTAGAGCTTAAAGATGCGAACGAGGTGTCTTTACTTGAACTAATACAAGATAAAAAGCTCACGCTTGGTGTGTCTATGAGCCGCTCTTACGGTAAAGAAATAGATACTGTTATAAACAGTACACCAGACATAGACTTAGTTATACGCCCTACTCGCGATAGCTTAGCAAGCTTAACGTATATGCTTAATTTAAAAAGAATTGATATTTTATTAGGTTACCCAAGCGAGCATTACTACTTAGCTAAATCGATGCATTTTGATAAAAACCTCACACAGCGCCCACTTAAAGAAGCGCCCGCTTTAAGTTATGGGTATATTGGCTGTACTAAAAATGCACAAGGTGCTGAGGATATAAAAATACTTAACGAACAACTTAAAAAAATTAAACACACCAAGCAATATAACGAATTACTTATGCGCTGGCTGCCAGAGCACTTAAAACCTTTATTTCAACAAAGAATGGCACTAGCAAAAAAGTAACGCCTTTTAATAACGGAGCTTTCACTTGAAGGTTATTTAAAGCACTACTTATGGAGGCTATATAGTAGCGTTTTCGCTTAAACTTACATAAATTAAGCTTTGTGGATTAACCTGCAAACACGTTATAAGCCCCTCTTTTATCAGCTCAAGCATAGCTATAAAACTAACTACTACACCGCTTCTGCCTTCACTTAGGGTAAATAGTTCATTAAATACAACAGCAGAATCGGCTTTAGATAGTTGCTGTAGTATTTGACTCATTCGTTCACGGGTTGATAGTACTTCAGCTGTTATTTGGTGATGCTCAAATGTTTTAGCTCGTGCCATTACATCGCTAAGTGCAAGCATTAAATCTTTAAGTTCAAGCTCTGGTAAGGATGGGCTATTATCACTTGCGGTTGGCATTGCGGCATGCGCAATAAAAATATCACGGCCAACACGGGGGATCTCATCTAGGTTTTCGGCGGCTGTTTTAAACTGCTCATATTCTTGCAGGCGTTTAATAAGCTCAGCACGGGGATCTTCTTCCTCTTCAAGTTCTTCGTGAACTGGTAATAGTAACCGCGATTTTATTTGTGCAAGCAGCGCCGCCATAACTAAATACTCGCCAGCGAGTTCTAGTTGAAATTCGCTCATCATTTCAACATAGCTTACATACTGTTCAGTGATGCTAAAAATAGAGAGCTCAAGCACATCTAGCTTATGCTTTTTAATTAAATACAATAGTAAATCGAGTGGGCCTTCAAACGTTTCTAATATGATTTCAAGCGCATCAGGGGGAATGTATAAATCTTCGGGTTTATCAACTACGGCTTTACCATGCAAAAAAGCCAGTGGCAGCTTTTGCTGCACTGGCTCAAGTTCATTCGATACACCGGTATTTGCGGGCTTGTCACTCAACAGTGTTTACTCAAACGGGCTAGTATCGCCACAGCCAACACGTAGTATTTTTATATCGTCTTCTGATAAATCAATTACTGTTGTTGCTTGTTCAGCTAAATAGCCACCGTGAATAATTAAATCGACGTGTTTATCTAAGCGCTCTAAAATTTCATCAGGATCTGATTCTGTAAACTCTTGCCCTGGTAAAATAAGTGAACACGACATAAGTGGCTCACCTAGTTCAGCAAGTAACGCACAGGCAATTGGGTGCTCAATAACACGCATACCTATGGTTTTCTTCTTTTCGTTTAATAAACGCTTTGGTACTTCTTTTGTACCTTTAAAAATAAAGGTATATGGCCCTGGCGTATTATTTTTAATTAAT
Source organism: Pseudoalteromonas sp. MMG007 (assembly GCF_018100985.1). GTDB lineage: Bacteria > Pseudomonadota > Gammaproteobacteria > Enterobacterales > Alteromonadaceae > Pseudoalteromonas. The sequence continues at coordinate 199,169 of NZ_JAGJEI010000005.1, forward strand.
CTAAACAGTTGGTTATCTACTCTTGCATACGTAGCAAGCTCAGATAAATCTCTGCAAACAAGTGTAAAGTTATCGTTTTTTTCAATGCCACGAATGCGCTCTATACGCTCTTTAGCTTGTTTGTTTCCTAAGTTACAGCCTATGGCATAACCAGAATCTGTTGGGTATACAACTACGCCGCCTTTTTTAATAATATCAACGGCTTGGTTAATAAGTCGTGGCTGCGGGTTATCAGGATGAATATGAAATAATTGACTCATGTTAATGCCCCTTCTTGTCCTTCCCATGCTTGCCAAACACCTTGGCAGTCTTTAGGTAAGTATAAGTTTTTGCCAAGCTCTAAATAGCTTGTCGGAAAATGAAAATCAGACCCTTGCGAGCAGAGTAAATCGTACTCTCGGCTCAGTTCACCTAAAAATTGTCGCTCGCTAGGAGCTTGTTGAGGTTGTGCAACTTCCATTGCATCACCACCAACACTTTTATACTCGGTTAGTAATTTACGTAACCATTTATTAGACATTTGATAACGCCCAGGATGTGCCACTACTGCAATACCTCCCGCTGAATGAATTGCTTCAATGGCGGTTTGCATATTGCACCAGTTGCTTGGCACATAGCCGGTTTTACCGCGACCTAGATATTTTTTAAATACACCCGGAAAGTTTTTAGCTACACCACGCTCTATAAGCGCGCGTGCAAAGTGCGCACGAGTAATTTGCGCGTCTTGTGCAAGCTCTTTGGCTTGCTCATAAATGCCATCAAAACCGTTTTTTGTAAGCCTTGCGCCTATTTCTAGCGCTCTGATTTCACGCTTTTGCTGCTGCTGCGTTAACAACGAAGTAAGGTCAAAATTATCAATATCAACATTCAACCCCACTATATGTATTTCGAAGCTTTCCCATTTGGTCGAAATTTCTACCCCGGTAATTAATGATAAAGGCAAATTTTCGGTTTTAATAAATTCTTGAGCGGGCTTAATAGCAGCCACAGTATCGTGATCGGTAATAGCAAACACATCTATATTTTTATCAACGGCGCGGGTAAGTAATTCTTCAACCGTTAACTGCCCGTCTGAATGCGTGGTGTGGCTATGTAAATCGTATTTTATCAAAAGAAAACTGCTTAAAATTAAGGGTTAATGGCGTTTATATAAGTATAACAAGTTTTTTGACTAAATTGTTTTAAATAAACACTTGACACAAAAGCACTAGATACGTTTTACTGTAGCCACTTTCAGACACATTAAGAATTAATAAAAATGATCAATTCAATTCAAAACACTATTTGGTGGTGGCACTCATAATTATTGGGTGATGAATTGTCGTGTCTAGCAAAAATTCAAAACCCGCATTACGCGGGTTTTTTTATAACTAAATTTTACGTAATTATATTTTTTATTTTGAGGCAAAAAAACATGAATAACGGTCTTACTCTTACACATCGTTGGTGGTGGCGCCTGATATAGCGGGACGGTAATGATCTGTTTGTAATTTAGATATCGTTATTCAAACCCCGCACTGCTAACGCATTGCGGGGTTTAATTTTTTGAGGGAATGAGGTTTGATTTTTAGTCATATAACTACCACACCAGGCGAAGTAACAAGCATTACACAAGTTCGCGACTACATAAGTAGTCCACTTGCACTGTATGCTGCACTTGATAAGCCTAATTCGCTGCTGCTTGAATCAGCTGAGATTGATTCTAAAGACAGTGTAAAAAGTTTAATTTTAGTGGATAGCGCCCTGCGTATTGTATGTAAGGGTAAAACGGTAACTGTTAGCGCACAATCTAATAACGGCAAACAATTATTAAGCTACTTACAAGCAAATGTTAAGAGCTGCGATTCACAATTAAACGACACAACGCTTACACTTAACTACCAAGACACTAGCAGCGATATAGACGAGGCAAGTAAGCTTGTTGCCGATAATGCCTTCAGCGCTCTTCGTACCTGTATTAATAGTATTCAAAGCACCACTGAAAATCCATTTTCAGTATTTTTAGGCGGTGTATTTGCCTACGATATGGTGGCAAATTTTGAGCAATTAAGCGATGTACCTGATGGCGAAAACACGTGTCCTGATTACGTATTTTACCTAGCCGAAACCTTGGTTGTTATTGATCATCAAAAACAAACCACTGAGCTTATTGGTAATGTATTTAATGGCCCAGATGTTCATGCAAATTGCTTTGAAGTAGGTAAAGAACTTGAACGGTTAAATACCCTTTGCGACAACGCGGCAGAATTTAGCGCAGACATGCAAACTGGCGAATGCGAAGTAAACGTAGATATAAGCGATGAAACTTACTGCGAGCAAGTGGTTAAACTTAAAAAGAATATTGTCGATGGTGATGTTTTTCAAGTAGTGCCTTCACGTACTTTTTCATTGCCCTGCCCTGATTCACTTCATGCTTACAGCCAGCTTAAAAAGCAAAATCCAAGCCCATATATGTTTTACATGCGCGATGAAGATTTTGCTTTATTTGGCGCCTCTCCGGAGTCGGCACTTAAATACGATGTAAGTAATCAACAAGTTGAAGTGTATCCAATTGCGGGTACCCGAGCGCGTGGTAAATTTGCAAACGGACAAATAAACCCAGACTTAGACAGCCGTATTGAGCTTGAACTAAGAAACGATCAAAAAGAGCGTGCTGAGCATTTAATGCTTGTCGATTTAGCGCGTAACGATGTTGCACGTATTAGTGTTGCAGGTACTCGTTTTGCAAAAGAGCTATTAAAAGTAGACCGTTATTCACAAGTAATGCATTTAGTGTCACGCGTAGTAGGTACTTTAAAACCTGAACTTGACGCACTACATGCATATCAAGCGTGTATGAACATGGGCACGCTGGTAGGCGCTCCTAAAGTACGTGCCGCAGAGCTTGTACGCCAAACCGAAGGCAAACGCCGAGGAAGCTATGGTGGCGCAGTAGGCTATTTAACAGGCGATGGTGCAATGGATAGCTGCATTGTTATTCGCTCAGCGTTTGTAAAGAACAATACAGCCTATGTGCAAGCTGGCGCAGGTGTCGTGTTTGATTCAGATCCGCAATCAGAAGCAAACGAAACCCGCGCAAAAGCTCAAGCGGTCATTACCGCCATAAAATCTACTTATAAGGCGGTATAAAATGAGTAATGCAAATCCACTTAAAATATACTTTTTAGATAATTTTGATTCGTTTAGCTACAACCTTGTTGATGAGCTAACCATGTTAGGGTGTGAGCTTGTTGTATACAGAAACAACATAAGCGCTGACGTTATTTTTAACAAAATGCGCCAAGAGCCTGGCCAAGTATTATTAGTTCTATCACCAGGGCCTGGTACACCAACCGACGCCGGCTGCTTAATGGAGCTAATTGAACTTGCTAAAGGTCAATTTCCTATGCTTGGCATTTGTTTAGGCCAGCAAGCTTTAACACAAAGTTATGGCGGAGTAATCGGTCACGCTGGCGAAACCGTACATGGTAAGTCATCAATCATTGATTTAAACGCACATCCTGTATTTGATGGCATGGGAAGTACAATGCCTGTTGCGCGTTATCATTCGCTAATGGCAACTGAAGTACCTAAAAATATTGAAGTAATAGCACAATTTGAAGACATACCTATGGCTATTTACCATCATGAAGACAGTGCATTGGGCTATCAGTTTCATCCTGAATCAATACTTACGCCAAATGGTGCGATGCTACTTCAGCAAAGTGTCGCGTATTTAACACGCGCAAAATAATAGAGGACATTATGAGTACAAAACGACAAGAGCCCATAAATGTTCAATATGCTATTGAGCAGCTTATTAAAAATCAATCACTAAGCTATGAGCAGTCAAAAGCGTTATTTGATGAAATAATGCAAGGCAACATGAGCGAAATAGAGCTAACAGCTTTACTTATTAGCCTGAAAATAAAAGGCGAAGTGAGCGATGAAATTGCCGGCGCTGCCGCATCAATGCGTGAAAACGCGGTTACTTTTAATACAACCAGTACACAACTTGCTGATAGCTGTGGTACCGGTGGCGATGGCTCAAATACAATTAATATAAGCACTACCGCTGCAATCGTAGCAGCGGCCGCAGGTATTAATATGGTAAAGCATGGTAATCGCAGTGTATCGAGTAATTCAGGCTCAGCCGATTTACTCAAAGCACTGGGTATTAATATTGATATGAGCCCAGAACAAGCTGCAAAATGCCTTGAGCAAACACACTTTACCTTTTTATTTGCACCGCATTATCACAGCGGCGTACGCCATGCGATGGGCGTACGTACAGCACTTAAGACACGTACAATTTTTAATATTTTAGGCCCCCTTGCTAACCCTGCAGCGCCTGATGTGCAATTACTAGGTGTGTACGATGAGTCGTTATGTATGCCTATGGCGCAAACACTTAAAACATTAGGCACAAAGCGCGCGATGATTGTGCATGGCTCAGGTACTGACGAAATCGCCCTGCACGGCCCAACCAATGTAGTTGAGCTCAATGATGGCGAAATGACGCAGTACACATTAAACCCAAGCGACTTTGACCTTGCAAACTATTCACTTGAACAACTAGCAGGTGAAGGCCCACAATACAACGCAAATGCAAGCCTCGCCATATTGCAAGGTAAAGGCACAGACGCACATAATGCGGCTATTGTGGTTAACGTAGCTGCCCTTTTATACCTAACAGGTAAAGCAGACACGTTAAAAGAAGGGGCACATCAAGTACAAACACTACTCCGTTCAGGCAAGGCCATGGACACATTAAATGCAATTATTGAGGTAAGTCATGGCTAATGTATTAGACAAAATTGTTGCTGATAAAAAATTAGAGCTTATTGAACGCAAAGCAGCCCGCCCGCTTGAAAGCTTTAAGCATCTAGTAGAGCCTACTAGTCGCAGCTTTTATGAAGCGCTGGCGGCGCCAGGTACACAGTTTATTTTAGAGTGCAAAAAAGCATCTCCATCAAAAGGGTTAATACGCGAGCCGTTTGATTTAACAGAGATCACCTCTGTTTATAAAAAATACGCTACCTGTATGAGCGTGCTTACAGACGCAAAATACTTTCAAGGTAGCTTTGATTATTTAGAATTTGTACGTAGCCAAGTAGAGCAACCACTTATTTGTAAAGACTTTTTTATTGATGAGTACCAAGTGTATATGGCGCGAATTTATGGCGGTGATGCTATTTTGTTAATGCTCTCAGTACTTGATGATGAGCAATATAAAGCCCTACACGCAGTAGCGGACTCGCTTAATATGTCGGTATTAACCGAAGTAAGTAACGAAGAAGAAGTACACCGCGCCCTTGCACTCGATGCGCAAATTATAGGCATTAATAACCGTGACCTACGTGATTTAAGCACTGACTTAGCCACCACCGAAAAACTGCGTAAACTCATTCCTGCAGATAAAGTGGTTATTTCAGAGTCTGGTATTTATACCCATCAAGATGTTAAACGCCTAGCACCGCTATGCGATGGTTTTTTAATTGGCAGCTCCCTAATGGCCGAGCGCGATTTAGAGCAAGCCTGTAAAAAAGTGATACTTGGTGATAACAAAGTTTGTGGTTTAACACGCAGCCAAGACGCACAAGCGGCTTATAACAGTGGTGCTGTGTATGGTGGTTTAATTTTTCACCCTAAATCACCACGCTATGTAGATTTAGATTGTGCTCTTGAGCTTACCCAGAGCGCTCCGCTAAACTTTGTAGGTGTATTTGTAAATGCTCCCATTGAGCAAGTAGCTCAATACGCAAGTGTGTTAAAATTAGCGGCAGTTCAATTACATGGACACGAAAGTGACGATTACATTGCCACTTTGCGTACAGAACTACCTAATGGGTGTGAAATTTGGAAAGCACAAGCAATTAAAGATGCATTACCAACACCTGTAAATGGCGTAGAACGCCACCTTTACGATACCCATAGCGATACACAAGCTGGTGGTACAGGTAAAGCGTTTGATTGGTCGGTGCTTCGCGATGCAACCACACCGTTTATGCTAGCGGGTGGCTTAAATCCAGAAAATATTAAAGACGCGCTTTTTCAAGGTGCCCTTGGCCTTGACCTAAACTCAGGCGTTGAAGAATCTGCGGGTAAAAAGTGCCCTAACAAATTACAAAATGCTTTTACAAGCATCAGAAATTATTGAGGTTAAAATGCAAAATCCAGCTTATTTTGGCGAGTTTGGCGGTATGTTTGTACCCGAGCTACTTGTCCCTGCGCTTAAGCAGTTAGAAAACGAATTTAACAAAGCACAAAAAGATCCTGAGTTTCAGGAAGAATTTACTAAGTTACTAAACGAGTATGCAGGCCGCCCTACGCCACTTACTTTAACGCGTAACTTAATTAAAAACCCTAAAGTTAAACTTTACCTAAAACGCGAAGATTTGTTACACGGTGGCGCACACAAAACTAACCAAGTACTTGGTCAAGCGTTGCTAACTAAACGTATGGGTAAAAAAGAAGTTATTGCAGAAACGGGCGCTGGTCAACACGGTGTTGCAACGGCCCTTGCGTGTGCATTACTTGGCTTAAAGTGCCGAATTTATATGGGCGCTAAAGATGTTGAGCGCCAACAGCCAAACGTATTTAGAATGAAATTGATGGGTGCAGAGGTTATTCCGGTAACTGCGGGCTCTGGCACATTAAAAGATGCGGTAAACGAAGCACTACGTGACTGGTCTGCAAATTATCAAGAGGCACATTACTTACTTGGTACTGCTGCGGGCCCGCACCCATTCCCAACAATTGTACGAGAGTATCAAAAGATTATTGGTGAAGAAGCAAAACAGCAAATACTAAAAGCTGAAGGTCGCTTACCCGATGCGGTACTTGCATGTGTTGGCGGTGGCTCTAATGCTATTGGTATGTTTACAGACTTTATCGACGAGCCAAGTGTAAAACTTATCGGTGTAGAGCCTGCTGGTAAAGGGTTAGATACCCACGAGCACGGCGCTACCATTTGTAAAGGCACTAAAGGTATATTACACGGTACGTATACTTACATTATGCAAAACGACGATGGTCAAATAGAAGAGTCATACTCGGTATCTGCCGGTCTTGACTACCCAGCTGTTGGCCCACAGCACGCGTTTTTACATGAAACAGGCCGTGCTCAATATGTTGGTATTACAGATACAGAAGCACTTGATGCATTCCAAGCGCTGGCTAAAAACGAAGGTATTATTCCGGCACTTGAATCAAGCCATGCCCTTGCTTATGCACTTAAATACGCAGAAGAGCAAACAGAAGAAAGCATTTTAGTGGTTAACTTAAGTGGCCGTGGTGACAAAGACTTAACGCACGTACACACTGTTTTATCACAAGGAGGTCAACTATGAGCCAGCTAAATACAGATCGTTACGGTAAAACGTTTGCCGCACTTAATGAGCAAAAACAAGGTGCATTTGTACCCTTTGTTACTATTGGTGACCCAGGTAAAGAGCAAAGTATTGCGATTATTAAAAGCCTAATTGACGGTGGCGCTGATGCACTAGAGCTTGGTATTCCGTTTTCAGATCCAATTGCTGATGGCCCTGTCATTCAAAAGGCGAACATTCGTGCGCTTGATGTAAATATTAACACTCAAGATTGCTTTGATATTATTAAAGAAATACGCGATTACAATGCAGATATTCCTATTGGTTTATTACTGTACTCTAATCTTGTGTTTAAACGTGGCCTTGAGGCATTTTACAAAGACGCTAAGGCAGCAGGCGTAGATTCAATTTTAGTTGCTGATGTGCCACTACATGAGTCTCAAATGTTTAGAAAAGCCGCTATGGCAAACGGTGTAGATCCAATTTTTATTGCTACGCCCAATGCCGATGACGATACACTGCGCCAGTGCGCGTCTTACGGGCGTGGGTACACGTATTTACTGTCGCGTGCTGGTGTTACCGGTACCGATACTAAAGCGCAAATGCCCGCGGGCAACATTGTAACTAAATTAAAAGAATACCATGCAGCCCCTGCTTTATTAGGCTTTGGTATTTCAACACCCGATGATGTAAAAGCAGCGCTAAATGCAGGCGCAGCCGGTGCAATTTCAGGCTCTGCCGTTGTTAAAATTATTGAGGCTAATCTTAATGATTTAGATGCAATGACTACGCAGTTAAAAGCGTTTGTAAGTGAAATGAAAGCCGCAACTACCTCATAACGGACATTTAATATCGTGACCCCTAGTAATTGAGTAATTCAATTACTAGGGGATTTTTGTGTTTAATTACTATCGATTTTTTAAAATTGAACTTAATAAATTGTTCAAAGAATATTGCTCACTCATACTAGGAAAGCATTAATATGTCTATGCAGACACTATTAAGCATTAATCACAAATTTAATATGAGGACAATTTCACGCATTGCCAACAATCTTACTCTAGTGGTTTCAACTTGATCGCAATAATAGTAATGATGGTAAAGCACTGGTTACTGAGTCACGCTTGTGCTTTTTTACAATTATGAAAGTTTATAATAAGAAAAGTATATCTCACCTAACCCCTCATTAAAGCCAGACTTCTCGTGTATTAGTATTAGTATTAGTCTACTTATAAACAACTATCAAAAATGACGAAAAACCTCGGAAGGGTTAAGCTTATTTACCTGCCGACAAAGCTATTTATAAAGTTGATCGTCTTTGCTCAGATAAAAAGCACGCTTTTTGTTAAAGCACACAGAAACTACGATCTGGGTCCGTCAAAGTATCGAACTTAGACTTTTGCGGCCTATTAGAAATTAGTCTTATTTTGTAGCGACGCTTCCAATTTCAGCCTTTTTTTATGCCTAAAATATAGTTACACTTTTAAGATAATTAATAAATTAAGCAATGTATGAGAAACCAGCTATACCAATTAAGTGAAAACGATATAGCATTTCCACACCCTGAATATGCTCTCACCTCTCCTGATGGGTTACTGGCAATAGGCGGCGATTTATCCGTTGCGCGTTTAAGTAATGCCTATAAAAATGGTATTTTTCCGTGGTTTAGCGAAGACGAGCCCATAATGTGGTGGTCGCCGAGCGAGCGCGGCATCATAGAGCTTAATGAATTTCATATAAGTAAGAGCCTGCGAAAGCATTTAAAAAAGCACCCCGTTAAAGTTACTGTTAATAATGCATTTGCTGAGGTCATTGAAGCGTGCTGTGAGCAACGCATTGATACCGATGGCACTTGGATCACTCAAGTTATGATTGACGCTTACAACGATGCACATGAGGCCGGTATTGCACACAGTATTGAAATTTGGCGTGATGGAGAACTAGCAGGCGGCCTTTATGGCATTATGCAAAATGGTGTATTTTGTGGCGAGTCTATGTTTCATCATCAAACCAACTGCTCAAAGCTTGCAATGTGGGCGTTGGTTAATTGGTTAAAACGCCATAACGCACATTTTATTGACTGCCAATTAGAAAACCCTTATTTAACTTCTTTAGGTGCAAAAGTGATCCCCCGCTCAGAATTTTTGACTAGACTCAAAAAAGCACACACTTATTGTGTTGACCACACTATGTGGGAACCACAGGAGCTAAACGCAATTTATGAATGAACATCTTCCGGCACGCGTTGGCTTAAGCCAAGAGTTTGCTTGTAGCTATCTACCCGATCGCCAAGAACAGCTTTTGGTGATCTTAGACCCGAGCTGTTATACAACCGATAAATTTGAACAACTATTAGCGTTAGGCTTTCGACGCAGCGGTAACCAAATTTATCGTCCGCACTGCCCTATTTGTAGCGAGTGCAATTCAGTTCGAGTATTAGCGCAACAATTTATTCCATCAAAATCGCAAAAACGTAAACAAAACAAAGCAAAATCAGCATTTGAGGTTAGGTATTCAAGTGTAGAGCGCGAGCAATACTATCCGCTTTACAGTAAATATATAAGCTTACGCCATAGCGATGGCTCTATGTATCCTCCTGATAAAATGCAGTTCCAAAGTTTTTTATTATGCAGCTGGCTAGAGATCACATTTATAGAGTTATGGCATCAAGATACGTTAGTAGCTGTTGCGGTAACTGATTGTATGAACAACGCTATATCGGCTATTTATACATTTTTTGACCCCGACTTTGAACACTATAGTTTAGGCTCGGTAATGATTTTACAGCAGCTTAAGTTTGCTAAAGAACAAAATAAGGAATTTGTGTATTTGGGTTACCAAATAGACGAATGCGACAAAATGAAGTACAAAACTCAGTTTTTGCCCGCACAAAAACAGGTTAATGATGAGTGGTTGGCTATTTAATTTGCAAAAATGCCCCCTGCGCCTTTACTTATTGGCGTATTTTGGGCAAAATCTGCAGCGTTTAACTATTAAAGAGGTGTTACGCTAAACATGGCGAAAGAAGACGTAATCGAAATGCAAGGGACAGTCCTTGATACTTTACCAAATACAATGTTCCGAGTTGAGCTAGAAAATGGTCACGTAGTTGTGGCTCATATTTCAGGTAAAATGCGCAAAAACTATATCCGTATTTTAACCGGCGATAAAGTAACGGTAGAAATGACTCCTTACGATTTATCGAAAGGTCGTATCGTATTCCGTGCTCGCTAAGTAAGTGCGTAAACGAGATTTAGTTTTTGGCTAGTGTATAACTAGCTTTAAGCGTTTATTAAATGTAATTGATGGTACTTACTAGCAATTACATTTAATAAACAAAAAACCCAGCTTTTGCTGGGTTTTTTGTTGCCTGTAAAAAGTCAAAAAAATAGCTCGCTGCAAGCGAGCTATTTTATTTTTACAAAGCTAATTACGCTGGTGTTAAATTACTTTCGTAATCAAAGCGTATTTTTTTATCTTTAACAGACACTTTAACTGTGCCGCCATCAATAAGTTGACCAAATAAGATTTCGTTTGCCAGTGGTTTTTTAAGCTCTTCTTGAAGAACGCGTGCCATAGGTCGCGCTCCCATTGCTTTATCGTAGCCTTTGTCTGCAAGCCATTCGCGCGCTTTAGATGTAAGTTCTAGGTTAACTGACTTCTTGTCTAATTGCGTTTGCAGTTCGACAACAAATTTATCAACAACTTGTAAAATAACGTCTTTTTCAAGGTGGTTAAACCAAATAATGTTATCTAAGCGGTTTCTGAATTCTGGCGAGAATACTTTATTAATTTCGCCCATTGCATCGTGCGTATGGTCTTGCTCACTAAAGCCAATAGATTTGCGCGTAGTTTCTTGCACGCCAGCATTGGTAGTCATTACTACAACCACATTTCTAAAGTCGGCTTTACGACCGTTGTTGTCGGTTAACGTACCGTGATCCATTACTTGTAGCAAGATATTGTAAATATCAGGATGTGCTTTTTCAATTTCATCCAAAAGTACAACAGCATGTGGGTTTTTAATTACAGCTTCGGTTAATAACCCGCCTTGCTCAAAGCCTACGTAGCCTGGTGGCGCACCAATTAAACGACTCACCGCATGGCGCTCAACGTACTCTGACATATCAAAACGAATGAACTCAACACCCATACATTTAGCTAGCTGTTTAGTGACTTCCGTTTTACCTACACCCGTTGGGCCTGCAAATAAGAATGAACCTACTGGCTTATCTTCGTTCGCAAGTCCTGAGCGAGATAATCGAATAGCTGATGTAAGTGCATCAATAGATTGATCTTGCCCGTATACAAGCATTTTAAGATTGCGATCAAGGTTTTTAAGCGTTTCTTTATCTGTTGATGACACATTTTGCGGTGGAATACGTGCCATTTTAGATATAATCAGCTCAATATCTGATACACCAATGGTTTTTTTACGCTTCGAACTTGGCTGCAAACGCTGATTAGCACCCGCCTCGTCAATTACATCAATAGCTTTGTCGGGTAAGTGACGTTCATTAATGTATTTAGCACTTAATTCAGCGGCTGCTTTAAGGGCTTTTTGGGTATAACGAATACCATGATGCTCTTCGTAACGCTCTTTTAATCCGTTAAGAATTTTGGTGGTATCGGCAACACTTGGCTCAAGTACATCAATTTTTTGAAAGCGACGAACCAAGGCACGGTCTTTCTCAAAAATATTTTTATATTCATTGTATGTAGTAGAGCCCATACAACGTAATTGCCCACTAGAAAGTAATGGTTTTAATAAGTTTGATGCATCCATTACGCCGCCAGAGGCTGCACCTGCACCAATAATCGTGTGTATTTCATCAATAAATAAAATCGAGCCAGGTTTTGCTTGCAGCTCTTTTAATAAACTTTTAAAGCGTTTTTCAAAATCCCCTCGGTATTTGGTGCCCGCTAATAATGCGCCCATATCAAGCGAGTACACAACTGCATCAGCAATTACTTCAGGTACTTGCTCGTTAACAATACGATACGCCAAGCCTTCAGCAATAGCTGTTTTACCAACCCCTGCTTCACCCACAAGTAGTGGGTTATTCTTTTTACGACGACACAATACTTGTACCGTGCGCTCTACTTCGCTATCGCGACCAATTAATGGGTCAATGTTTCCATCACGGGCTTGTGCGTTTAAATTAGTAGTAAAGCTATCTAATTTGCTTGCTTCTTCGTTTTGTACTTCTTGCACTTCTTCATGAATGTCATCGGTGTCGTCACCTAACTCATCATCTTCTTTTGATATACCATGAGAAATAAAATTAACAATATCCAAACGAGAAATATCGCTCTTTTTGAGTAAATATACAGCTTGGCTTTCTTGCTCCGAAAAAATAGCAACCAGGACATTTACGCCTGTTACTTCATTTTTTCCTGATGATTGAACATGAAAAACTGCGCGTTGCAGCACTCGTTGAAAGCCCAGTGTAGGCTGAGTTTCTCGCTCTTCTTCTAAATCTGGAATTACCGGCGTTGTTTCGTCGATAAACTCTAATAATTCAGTTTTTAAGCCTGAAATATCTACACCGCACGCGTTTAAAGCTTCCCCCGCTGACGGGTTATCTAAAAGCGCAAGTAAAAGGTGCTCTACGGTCATAAACTCATGACGGCGAGTGCGCGCTTCACGAAACGCGGCATTTAAGGTTAGTTCTAAGTCTTTGTTTAGCATTGGCAACCCCTTACTGAGATAATAATTTTATACCACAACAATCGGATGTTTGATCACCCTAATTGGTATTTATACCAATTGCATTAAATTAGTGGCCTATTATAGCGATGAGGAAATAACTTAGTAACAGGACAAAAATTACAAATATAGTTGCTTTATATGAATAATTTTTAACGAAGTTAATAAGTAATTTAATCCGCTAAAATGGTCATTTTTTTAATAAAACTGGTATCTACTCCTGCTCACAACTACAAAGCAGTGGATGCTCGTTATCCCGCGAGTAGCGGTTAACTTGTTCAGCTTTGGTATGGGCTACGTCGAGGCTGTAAACCCCGCATATACCTTTACCTTTTTCATGAATTTGAAGCATCACGTCGGTTGCTCTATCGCTATCCATATTAAAAAACGTCATCAGAACTTCTATTACAAAGTCCATCGGCGTGTAGTCGTCGTTATTTAAAACAACTTTGTATTTTCGCGGTGGCTGAAGCTTTTGCTTTTCACTATCACGAACTGTGTCTATTACACCTGAATCTTTCATACCACTCATAATTAAATATAGTCTTGTCTTTGGAACTCAAGCAAACTTGAATAAAAAATAAATAAAATGTTAAAAAATAACTTCAAACACTTGACTGGTTGGCTAAATAAACTACAGTCAAATGTAGATTGATTAAACCTTAGTCAGTCTAGCAAATTATATAGTTTAGAATAACTAAATTAGTCAACTTATAGAAGGATGTAGAAGTATGGCTTGTGGTAAAGTCAAATGGTTCAACAACGCCAAAGGTTTTGGTTTCATCGTAGAAGACGGCTGCGAGAATGATATTTTCGCTCATTACTCAACGATTGTAATGGACGGTTATAAGACACTTAAAGCTGGTCAAGATGTAACATTCGAATTAGAACAAGGTCCTAAAGGCCTTCATGCTAAAAATATTGCCCCTAACGGTGACATTTTAGAGTGATTGCAACTTTGTTCCACTAAAAGCGAGTGACCTAATTTAGATCCTCGCTTAATCCTTCAAAACACTTCTTTGCTTCTACCGCTATTTATTGCCTCATTTCGCGTAATTTCAACCCTTTTCCTTGAATTTATTTTATATACCCCAATGTTCTAACACAGAGCTATTTATATACTTGTTGGCAAGTTCAAAACCTAGCCCTTTTTAGCCAAGCTTGTTACACTCTTGGTGCTAAAAACAACGTATTAACATCGCAATTGCTTAAGTGTTTTTGTATTAGGAACTTCCTATGCTAAAGGCTAATACCACTCAAACCAATTTAGTGGTTAAGCGTAGTGTTATTCGTTGAATTATAAACAGGAACCCAGTTCGTCAGGTGTGATTATTCTGCTTTACTAAAAGGCAATACTGAGTATTAACACCTAACAAACTATTCATTATTTGAGAGTTGATACGGCTTCTCAAGCTTAATGAGTTCCTTTGCATTGTTGAATAAGGCCTTTGGCCTACTATCTAGGAATGATGATGACATCAAAAATTATCTATACAAAAACGGACGAAGCTCCGGCACTAGCAACTTACTCGTTGTTACCAATTATCCAAGCCTATACTAATGCGGCAGGTGTTGAAGTTGAAACTCGCGATATTTCACTAGCAGGTCGTGTAATTGCAAACTTCCCTGACTACCTAACTGAAGAGCAACGCATTAATGATGCACTTGCAGAGCTTGGCGAATTAGCAAAAACACCTGAAGCTAACATCATCAAATTACCAAACATCAGTGCATCCGTTCCACAGCTTCGCGCAGTAATTAAAGAACTACAAGCTAAAGGTTATGCGTTACCTGATTACCCTTCTGAGCCTAAAAACGATGAAGAAAAAGCAATTCAAGCAACTTACGATAAAATCAAAGGTAGTGCAGTAAACCCTGTATTACGTGAAGGTAACTCTGATCGTCGCGCGCCTGGTTCTGTTAAAGAATATGCACGTAACAACCCTCATTCAATGGGTGCATGGAGCAAAGATTCGCAGTCGTACGTTGCAAGCATGAACGAAGGCGATTTCTTTGGTTCAGAGCAATCTGTAACTGTAGATACTGCAACTGATGTTCGTATTGAACATGTAGCTACTAACGGCGACATCACTGTACTTAAGCAAAGCACTCCACTTTTAGCTGGTGAAGTTATTGATGCATCACGCATCAGCGCTTCTAAGCTTCAAGCGTTCTTAGCAGCAGAAATTGATGCGGCTAAAGAAAAAGGCGTTTTATTCTCGCTACACATGAAAGCGACAATGATGAAAGTGTCTGATCCAATTATTTTTGGTCACGCTGTTAAGGTATTCTACAAAGATGTATTTGCTAAACACGGTGAGCTTTTTGAAGAGCTAGGTGTTGATGTAAATAATGGTTTAGGCGACGTATACTCTAAAATTCAAACATTAGACGACGCTAAGCGCGAAGAAATTGAAGCAGACATTCAAGCTGTTTACGCAGATCGCCCTGCCATTGCTATGGTTGATTCTGACCGTGGCATAACAAACTTACACGTACCAAGTGATGTGATCATTGACGCGTCTATGCCTGCTGCTATCCGTTCAAGCGGTCAAATGTGGAATAACGACGGTAAATTACAAGACACAAGCTTTGTAATTCCAGATCGTTGTTACTCAGGTGTTTACCAAGCAACTATTGATTTTTGTAAAGAAAACGGCGCATTTGATCCAACAACTATGGGTAGCGTTCCAAACGTTGGCCTTATGGCTCAAAAAGCTGAAGAGTACGGTTCGCACGATAAAACGTTTGAAGCAAAAGCTGACGGTTTTATCCGTGTTGTTGATGCAAATGGCGCTACTTTACTTGAGCACACTGTTGAGCAAGGCGATATTTGGAGAATGTGTCAGGTTAAAGATGCACCAATCCAAGATTGGGTTAAACTTGCAGTAAACCGTGCACGTGCAACTGGCGTTCCGGCAATTTTTTGGTTAGACGAAAACCGTGCTCACGATGTACAACTAATCAAAAAAGTGAACAAATACCTACCAGATCACGACACTGCTGGCCTAGATATTCAAATTTTAGCACCGCTTGAAGCAACACTATTCTCTTTAGCGCGTATTAAAGAAGGTAAAGACACTATTTCTGTAACAGGTAACGTACTACGTGATTACCTAACAGATTTATTCCCAATTTTAGAGTTGGGTACAAGTGCTAAAATGCTTTCAATTGTTCCACTTATGAACGGTGGTGGCTTATTTGAAACTGGCGCGGGTGGTTCTGCACCTAAACACGTTCAGCAATTCGAAAAAGAAAATCACTTACGTTGGGATTCTCTAGGTGAGTTTTTAGCACTTGCTGCTTCACTTGAACACTTAAGTGTGACTGCTGGTAACAAAAAAGCACAAGTACTTGCTGATACACTAGATAAAGCAACAGGTACTTTCCTTGCACAAAACAAGTCGCCTTCACGTAAAGTAAAAGAAATTGATAACCGTGGTTCTCACTTCTTCTTATCTTTATTTTGGGCTCAAGAGCTTGCTAAGCAAGACGAAGACAGTGAGCTTAAAGCGCAGTTCACTCAAATTGCTAGCGATTTAGAGACACAAAAAGATCAAATCGTAAACGAGCTTAATGAAGCGCAAGGCCCTGCTGTAGACTTATCTGGTTACTTCCAACCAAATGATGATGCTGCATTTAAAGCAATGCGCCCAAGTGCTACATTTAACGAAATTTTATCTAAATTAGTATAATTTTAGATTAAATTGAAAAACCGCTTACTTTTAAAGTAAGCGGTTTTTTTGTGTCTTCATTTTATATAAAAAGGCCGCTACTTTAACGTTAAAGTAGCGGCCTTTAATAATTAACCTGAATTTTAGATAATTAAAGCTTTATTAATTATTTTGTATAAGCGCGTGGCATTGTAGAATCTGTAGTATAGCGGTCACGTAGCTTATCTTGACGAGACTGTGTAGAAACTTCTTCACCGTTAATAATCATTTTACTTACATGGCTGCTTAGCTCAAATGGGTCGTTACTCCATACAACCACATCGGCAGCTTTACCTACTTCCAGGCTACCTGCATTTATGCCAAATACGTCGGCTACATTGGATGTAACAGCGTTTAATGCACCCTGTTGGCTCATGCCATACGAAACTGCATTACCGGCATCAAAACGAAGCTGGTAAATATTATGGCTAGCATCCCCGCCTACAGTCAAAATAACCTTAACCCCTGCTTTTTCAAGCACGGCTGCGTTATCTAAACTTGCATGAAGTGAGTCAAAGCTTGAAGGTAAGCTGTCCATTGCACTAATAATTACTGGCACTTGCGCTTGAGCGAGTTTCTCTTTTACTACAACTGCATCTTGTGCACCATTTAGCACTAGATTAATGCCAAACTGCTTTTTAACCTTAAGAAGCTCAATAATATCTGCCGCACGCGATACACCAACTACAAGTGGCATATCGCCGCTAAGTACTTTAGCCATTACTTTATCTTCGGTACTTGGCTTACTGTCGTCATCTTTTTTAGACTTTTTAGAAGCTTTAGTTTGGTGCTCTTCAAGCTTATTAATCAGTGTCTGTAATGTAAAAGCACGAGAGCCTTTTCTGCGTTCACCTAAATAAACAATTAAAGCCGCTTGTTTTTGAATGTCACTATCAAAACTACCACTTAAATCAACAACGCTTGCAAGGCCTGAAAAAATACTGTCGCCACCGTGAGGTGTTATTACATCGCGTGTAACCCCGCCCTTACGCGCGTAAGGTATTAAGCTTGAATGCGCGTTATAAGCAAGACTTACATCAAAATCAATACCCGCTTTTTCTTCCCCTGCATCGCGAGAGCCTGCAACTGCACTCACTTCAACAAGGCCAAGCTGATTAATACTTGAAATAAAACCAGGTGTTACAATTTGACCTTTTACATCAATAACTTTATCTGCTTGCACTTGTGTTGGATTAATGGCGGTAATTTTTCCGTTATCCATTACTATGCTAGCGTTTTGTAAAACGCCTTGCTCGGTCGATGTATGCAGTGTTGCATTTACAATAGCAAGCGATTGGGCACTTGCCGTACCTGAGGCTAATAATCCAGCAGCAACCAGAGATAGCGAAAACGAACGTGATAAATTTTTCATTCTGGGCTCCTTATTGTTGGCCTAACATAAAATCACTTTGTGCTTGGAATGCGCTATCGTTTCTATCATAAACTTTTGCACCATCAACAAACACTTGCTCTGCTTTTGCGTAAACACTAAATGGGCTTTGATTCCAAATAACTACATCACCTTGTTTACCGGCTTCAAGCGACCCAGTTTTATCTGCAATACCTAAAGATTTAGCAGCATTAGACGTGATCCATTTAATGGCATGCTGCTCAGAAATATCAAAACCATTTTCGTTTGCACGATACATTACTTTACCGGCTTCTTGGTTTAAGCGTTGAATGGTTGTATCAGAATCAGAGTGCACAACCGCACATGAGTTTTTAACCGCATCTACAATCGCTACGTTTTCTTGAACCATGTCGTACGCTTCCATTTTAAAGCCCCACCAATCAGGCCAAAGTGCAGCACACGAACCGTTGTCAGCTAAAAGGTCGGCAATTTTGTAAGCCTCTACGCCGTGGTGGAATGTACCCGCGTGATAATTAAATTCTTTAGAAAGGTCAATCATCATGGCCATTTCTTCAGCTTTATAACAATGGTTGTGAATTAATACTTCACCTTCAAGCACCGCTCGAAGAGTATCGTGCTTAATGTCGCGAACGGGTGCTTCTGGGTTTAAACCAGCTTCGTAATCAGCGTCGTATTTGTCCCATGCGCGCTTATACTCTTGCGCTTCTGCCCATGCCATACGGTAACCGGCCATGTTACCCATACGGGTTGAAGGTAATGTACCTTGACGACCATAAACACGTTTAGGGTTTTCACCACACGCCATTTTCAAACCATTTGGCGCTTCAGGGAATTTCATTGCCTGCATGGTATGTGCTGGTACGTTTTTAAGCGTAACGCCTCGGCCACCAAATAAGTTAGCTGAGCCTGGTAAAATTTGTAATGAGGTAATACCGCCTTCACGAGCGCGGTTAAAGCCAGGGTCTTGTGGCCACACAGAATGCTCAACCCATACCTCAGCAGTATTTGGGCTCGTCATTTCGTTACCATCTTGATGCGACTCAACTGATGGGCTTGGGTAGGCGCCTAGATGAGAGTGAACATCTATAATACCTGGAGTTACCCATTTGCCCATTGCATCAATTGTCGTGTCTGCATTAGCAGATAAGTCTTTACCTACTTGCTGAACTTTACCATCAACAAGTAAAACATCAGTTTCATCTAAACGCTCACCCGTACCGGTAAGTACAGTCGCGTTTGTGATTAATGTGCTACTAGTAGCTACTGGTTTGTAAGTACTTGGGTAAGGGTTTTTATTAATCGTTATTTTTGGATCTTGTGGGCCATTTTCTTGGCAACCAACAAGTGCAGCAGCTAAACCAACTGCTAACAATGAGGGAGCAAATTTTTGCATGTTGTTAGGTTCTCCTGTTTTTTTGCTACTTTAGCTAAAGCTAAGGTATAAAGCTAAAAAAACAGGTAAAAAAGCGATTAATTGAGTTAAATGACTGTAATTATTTTTTTATATAATTGTTATACAGCTTTTCAAGCGCGCCTTCGGTTGTAAGTGACGGGTCTTTGCTTATAAAGTGTTTAACGGTACGAGTTACAAAATCTGAATTTTGCTTATGTTGCTTTGAAAACTCTTTAATTAAGGTATTCCCGTCTTTCGCTGCGGTTACTTTATCGTGACGATGACGATATTGGCTTAACGCTTTGTTAAAGTCGCCGTTGTAATCTTCTACTAAAATTTTATAAAAATCACTTTTTTGTACTTCAAGACTATTAATGCAGTAGTTTAACGCTTCTTTAAAGTCAGTAAAAATCATGCCTTCTACATCAAACTCTTTAGTTTTTTCACGTACAGTTACGCGCGCTTCTTCTGTGGCATAACTAAAGCCCGTAAACGCTAGGCGCTCTGATGCTTCTTTACCTAATTTCATACCCGCTTGAATGCTATGGGCAAATTCGTCGCTCATTTCGCCAAGTTCGTTTTCTTCCCACATATTGTATACGCGCAGCGCTTTTGCATATTTGCTTGAGAGCTTTTTTTTAAGCTTAGTAAAGCGCTCATCTATGCTCATAAGCCTTTCGTTATGTAATAGTGCATGGCACTCATAACATGCTGCAATTGATACAAAATCGGCTTCTTCGCCCAAATCTATAATGCTTTGTAGCATATGCAGCGGTGGGCAATGGTCTCGCTCTGTTGCTTCGCAGCCACAATAAAAACATTGATTAAAATGCTTGTGCTCACATGCATACGCTTGCTGATAATAGCTTGCTAACGTTTTG
This sequence comes from Pseudoalteromonas sp. MMG007, assembly GCF_018100985.1. GTDB lineage: Bacteria > Pseudomonadota > Gammaproteobacteria > Enterobacterales > Alteromonadaceae > Pseudoalteromonas. Next base: position 219,548 of record NZ_JAGJEI010000005.1, read on the forward strand.
CTCACTGGTGCTCCTAATAAAATACGCGCTAATAAAACATCACAAATAATGGGGGCGATAATAGCAGGCTGAAAAAATAAGTTATACCAATTGCATTAAATTAGTGGCCTATTATTTCGTTATGAAAATAGCGCAATAACAAGGCAAAAATTATGACGTGTAGTTATTCTACACGAATCATTTTTAACGCAGTGAGTGCGCTATTTAATACGATAGAATGATTATGTTATTAATAAAATTGGTCGCTATAAAATAATTTTACTTAAGTGTGTCAAAAAACACATTTTAAAAAAGTATATATTCAAGCGCCTACGTAAAGTGTGTATTTTTCACATACATGCTTACACCTTGTTGCGTTTGGTTAACAGCTTTTTAGATTAAATAGCTCAATAATAAAGCTGAACCACAAACAATGAGGAATAATTATGAATACGTTAAAAGCTAGTTTATGCACAACGTTGGTAGTTGGCGCAACACTATTAGTAACCCCTGCTTTGGCAGTTCAATTTGAAGCTGCTGATTCATCAGCTGGTACACAAGCATGTATGGCTGTAGCGGCTAATAAAGCGCATGTACTTCGTAAAACATCACGTAATTTAAATATTAGTAAAGCGGTTATAAGCAAAAAGCTTAAATGCAATAACCTATTAATGGGTGACTTTGTCACATTATATAATTTAGATAAAAGCGCTAACTATTTAAATATTGATACCAGTACCCGTACGTCAATTAAAGATATAGCAAAAACATTTAACCCTGAAAAAGTAATTATTACAGGGCCAAAATAGTATGGCGTTAATGCAAAACTAAGCCTGTTTATAATCAGGCTTAGTTTTATTATATAACAGCTGCGATTAAACCAAATAAGCCACCAAATACACCGCCCCACACCACTAACCAACCTAAGTGCTCACGGATCATGGTTTGAATTATTTCTTTCACCATTTTAGGTGTTAGCTCATCTAAACGCTCATCCACTAATTTAAGTACCGTATCGTGTAAGCTTTGTGCGCTATTACCTTGTGAGAGTGTTTGGTTTACTAATGCTTTAAAGTTGTCAGTTTGAGAAATCTCACTAAGCGACAATTGCATTTTTTCTATAAATTTTTCTCGCATTGGCTCAATGGCGGCTGTGCCACCAAACATACCTAACATGCTGCCAAACTGAGACTGCTCTATGACCTCCAATAAATTGTCAAATGCAGGGTTTAAATCAACGTTACTAATAATGGGTGCAAAGTCGATATTTGGCTGTGCTTTATTGAGCAGATTATTGATTTTTTGCTCTGAAAAAAACTCAGTTAATATTAAATCGCGAATTGCTACTTTAAAGCTCTCAAATTTAAGCGCTATAACACCAGAGCCATATAAAAAAGGGACTTTTTCAAATAGCATATGAATAGCTAATAAATTTGTAACCGCACCAGAGAGGGCAAATAAGCCAACCGACAACACAATTGCTTGGTCAAAAAAGTAACCCGCTACTACGCACACGCCAGCAAGTAAATTGGTGATAAAACTCTTATTCATTAGTGCTCCATTAGCATTTTTTATATCGTTAATTTTACAACGATTAGTTTGTTAAATTAATACTTTTTTGCCATAGTTTAAATACCTGTTTAAAAGGCGAGCAATAACTATGTGGAAAACTGTAAACGAGCATATTAGCCAAGCCATTCATTATGACTTTAAACACACTTATAAACGCCAATTGCAAAGTACAAATACCGATAAACTCTTTCATTTAACCAATGGTACTCATAATTATTTAGTTAAAATAGCGCTTAAAAGCGAGCTTGAACGCCTCGAAAGCGAAGCAGTAGGCCTTAAACTTCTTACACAAAACAGTATTTTTATGGTGCCTGATTGTATTGTAACAGGTGCTAACATTGAGTTTTCGTTTATTGTGCTCGAATGGCTCGTACTCGATAAGCAGCCACATACGCGCTGGGGTGATATGGGAAAGCACCTTGCAATGCTGCATCAAAAGCATCCTCAAGCTATGTATGGCTTTGATGTAGATAACTATTTAGCCACTACTGTGCAACCAAATAGATGGCATAAAAAGTGGGATGTATTTTACGCAGAAGAGCGCATTGGCTGGCAATTACAACTCCTCGCTGAAAAAAACATAAACCTAGTTGAACCTGAGCGCATAATAAATTTAGTTAAAGAGCAGCTGCATAATCATCATATAGAGCCCTCTCTTTTACATGGTGACTTTTGGCGTGGGAATATGGGGTTTATTAAAATATACCCACTTTATTTAATCCTGCTTGCTATTACGGTGACCGCGAGGTTGATATGGCAATGAGCGAATTATTTGCGCCACTACCTAACGACTTCTATAACGCCTATAACAAGCACTACCCGCTTTCTCCAAACTATGAAAAACGCAAACTCATATATCAGCTATACCCTATTTTAAACCACGCTAATATATTTGCAGGGCACTATCTTACTGAAGCAAAACAACATATCGATAGGCTGCTTAGTTAAACTCTTTAAAGCTGTAAAATAAGTGTCATAAGCTGCATTTCAGCGCTATATTTAATGAGTAAGTAGAGGTTCATCTGTCAGAGATTAAGTTGGACCTAACTTTATTATTTATAGCGGGAGTGATTATGAAAGACTTTTTATCACAACGTATCACCTGCCCACATTGCGGCAATCACATACATTTAGATATAGACGCAAGTATGGGCGATCAAGACTACATTGAAGAGTGCAGCGCTTGCTGTAACCCTATCCATTTAAACATGCATATTGACCATGTGAATAAAAAGCTAGAGTTACATATAGACAGCGATGACGAACAAATATTCTAGCCTTGGTGGCGTAAGTAGTTTTCGACCGTATTAATAATGGTATAGGTTTGCTGATCGACCTCAATGTTTAGCTTATCGCCTACTTGTGCTGACCCTAAATTAGTAATGGCCAGTGTTTCAGGGATCAGGTGTAACCAAAAACCGTGTTCATCCACCTCACCAACAGTTAGGCTTGCGCCATTAATGGCTACAAATCCTTTGTAGATCACATATTTTTGCCATTTTTTAGGTAAGCTAAGCTGAATTTTACAGTTACTTTGCACTTTAATTATTTGGCTTATTTGTGCCGCACAGTGGATATGCCCCGACACTATATGCCCACCAAGCTCAGTACCAAACGTTACAGAACGCTCATAATTAACTAAGCTCCCTAACTCCAACTCGCCTAAGTTTGTAAGCGCCAGCGTTTCGTCAATCACATCAAAGTGAACTTGCGCCACTACATCGTGGTTACTTAGTTCAACTTTAACAACGGTTAAACAGCAGCCATTAATTGCAATACTCGCCCCTAAATCAAGGTGCTTAACATACTCATCACCTACCGACACCACTAAGCGAATAACGCCTTCATTTAGCACTTTAGATACAACGGTCGCTTGTGTTTGCACAATTCCTGTAAACATAAAATCACTTTAAATTATTACAAAGTGATAGTTTAACGTATCAACTCGCAAAATCATTCACTACTGTGATTTTTATTTGAAACACAATAGATTACAATTGCCGCCTGTTTAATCTAATAGCTGTTTTTATGACCTTTTGTAATTGGGAAGCTAAGCGTTTACTTTCTCTTGCTTTACCTGTTTTTTTAGCACAAGTCACACTTATTTTAATGTCAGTGGTCGACACTATTATGGCCGGACAAGTAAGCCCAACCGATTTGGCCGCGCTTTCTATTGCTACGGGTATTTGGAACCCTTTATTAATGGCTTTACAAGGGATCTTATTAGCCCTTACCGGTATTATTGCCCAGTTTTCAGGTAGCGATGACAGAAAAGGCATTAGTCACTATTTTCAACAAGCGCTTTATTTAACCGCTATTTTAAGTTTTACCGGCTTTGCGATAAGCTATTTAGCCGATACCATTATTTTTAAACTCGATACCAGCCCAGCGATTGCTAATTTAGCTTACGATTACATTCACTTTGTAAAATGGGGAGTATTTGGCTTTTTAATATTTACAGTTTATAGAAACGTGACCGAAGGAATGGGTATGACCAAGCCCGCGTTTTATATCAGCCTACTGGGGCTCGCTGTAAATATTCCGGTTAATTACATATTTATAAATGGCTTATTTGGTTTACCTGCTTACGGCGGTGCGGGGTGCGGTATTGCTACCGCCATAGTATTAACTATTATGGCCATAGCCCAAGTAACCTATTGCCAAATGAGTAAAAAAATAGACGCTAAAGGGCTACTTTCATCATTCGAAAAGCCTAATTTTAGTACTATTGGTATTATAACAAAGCTGGGTATACCTATATCGCTAGCCACTTTTTTTGAAGTGACTTTATTTGCATGTATCCCTTTGTTTATTGCTCATTTAGGTGCCGTTGCGGTATCAGGGCATCAAATAGCTGCAAGTGTTACTACATTACTCTTCATGATGCCGCTGAGCCTATCAATCGCTATTAGTATTCGCATTGGTAATTTGTTTGGCCAAAATAATATGACGCAATTAAAAGTAGCGGTTTCTACCAGCTATATTTTAGCTATTGCCATTGCATTATTTTTGGCGCTCATTACATTTACAGGCAGAGACTATATTAGCCAACTGTATAGCGACAGCCCTGCGGTGTTGGCATTGGCCTCATCAATCATGATTTTGGCATGTATATATCAATTACCTGATGCGCTACAAGTTGCAGCTAATGGCATACTAAGGGGCTTAAAATACACCGCACCAATATCGTACATTACGTTTATATCGTACTGGTTAATCGGCTTTTGCTTAGGTTTCGTATTGGCAAGAAAAAATATAATAATACAAGCCATGGGGCCTCATGGCTTTTGGGTAGGAATTATAGTAGGCCTAAGTGTTGCTGCTATACTTTTAATGCTCACAGTACACAAACGCCTTAAGTATGAGTTTAGTAATAATGAAGCACTCAATAAAAGCTAGCATATTTTCAAACGACACAGCATTAGTTGCTTTACTTATACTGTTCAGCTTTTTGCTGGTTGGCTGTAATAAAGCCCCTAGTGATACAAATAAAACCTATGTTGAACGCTTAAGCAGTACACTTGATGTGGCTGCTATTGAGCCTAGTTTACTTAAGCAGCTCTCGCTGTTACCTCCTTCGCCGCTAGAAAAAAACAATATCACTTTAAGTATTGTTGAACTTGCAGGTATTAGCCATTGCAAATTAAACGTACTAATCAGTGAGCACAATAACCAATTAGGTAAAACAGCCAGTGCTGCGGGTAAATTTAAGTATCAAATAAATTTTATACAAAGCGCACAGATTTGCTTAAACTCGCTTGATAAAAACAGCCCTATCTTTAGTAAAATACAAAAAGCTAAAACCTACAAACAAACGCATATAATGCACTATTTTAATACCATGCTTTTTAAAGAACGAGAGCTAAACCAAACATGGCAATTAACATCAACCGAGCTAAACAAAGAACCCGCAGGCTTTAGCGATACTTTACATGCCCTTAAACAGCTGGTTGCCATAAAACAAAAAATAAGCAGCCAAGAGTTTGATAGTATAAACACGAATGTTATTTTTAGTGCTCTTGAGCAGTTAAACAAATATCAATTTAACCAAGCGCTGATTCAATCAGCTCGCATGCAAGTGGTATTAAATAATAGTGCTACAGAGTTTGTAAAAACACTAAACTTAAATAACCTTTGCCCTGTGGGCAAAAACAATAAAAAAGCCAAAATAATAAGTAATGTATTTCAAAAGTTTTATTTAAAAGATATTCAACCTTATCAAGCACAACTCACAGGTTATTTAGAAGAGCTACAACCGCTTTACAAGAAGCTGTGGTTTGGCCAAAGTATTACAAGTGAGCCGATTAATAACTTAATAAAACCTCAATCAAACACTAACTTACTGAACTTACTTAAAAGCTCAGCCAAAAATCATGTTATTTGGTGGCAAAGGTTTTATGAAACGTGCGAAATTAGCCCAATATGAATAAAAAAACGGCAAATAAACTCAAAAGCTACAAACATGCTTGATTCAGCACTCTGCACGCTATATATTAGCGCCCGCTGGTTATTAATTTTGCCGGCATCTTAAATAAGTAATACGACTGTAGCTCAGTTGGTTAGAGCACTACCTTGACATGGTAGGGGTCGGTGGTTCGAATCCACTCAGTCGTACCAAAATTTAAGTAAATACATAAAAGTACATCTGAAGGAAAAAGCACTACCTACTCTTGATCACCCGGTCCAAAGGTCAGTAG
>NZ_JAGJEI010000050.1 GCF_018100985.1 Pseudoalteromonas sp. MMG007
TTGCAGATAACTTATTAGCGCGTCAATTTAACCCGCCAGCGCCGAACCAGTCGTGGGTGAGCGACATAACTTATATAAGAACCTATGAAGGTTTTTTATATGTGGCAACAGTGATGGATTTATTCTCTCGGCGCATTGTGGGCTGGTCGATGGATAAAAATATGGATAAGCAGTTGGTGATAAATGCACTGTTGATGGCTGTATATCATCGTCAACCGAAGGCTGAGGTAATGGTACATAGTGACCAAGGTAGCCAATACGGTAGCGCTGACTATCTCGCATTTTTGAAAGAACATAATCTTGTGCCTTCGATGAGTCGAGCTGGGAACTGTCATGATAATGCAGTTGCTGAAAGCTTTTTTGCGACAATTAAAAAGCGAATAATTAAGCGTAAGATATACTCGACACGCGAAGATGCGAAAGCTGAGATATTTAATTTTATAGAAATGTTTTACAATCCAAAAAAGCGCCATTCACACACAGGCGGTGTTTCACCTGCTAAGTTTGAAGAGGCGTACTATTCTGAGTTAAAAACTGTCTAGTGAAAGCTGGGA
>NZ_JAGJEI010000051.1 GCF_018100985.1 Pseudoalteromonas sp. MMG007
TCACTATAATATGCCTAGTGCATTTCGTCTTGAGGGTGAATTAGACCAAGAAGCCCTACAGCAGGCGCTGGACACAATTGTTGAGCGCCATGAAAGTTTACGTACATGTTTTACCACTGATGATTCAGGTGATGCGATTCAGGTGTTCCGTGAGGTATCGTCGTTACCATTATTTTTTAGTGACATTAGTGGTTTGAGAGAAATTCAGCAGCAGGTGGTAATTGACCAAGCTAATGAAGAAGAAGGCAGTTTGCCTTTCGATTTGACTCGAGACTTGATGATCCGAGCACGACTATACAAATTGGCAGAGCATAGCCATGTAATGCTGGTGACTTTACATCATATTGCCTCAGATGGCTGGTCTATGGGGATTTTGGTCAAAGAGTTTAGTGCGCTTTATACTGCTTATAAGTCAGGTCAGGGCAACCCGCTGCCGCCACTTTCTGTTCAATACGCAGATTATGCTCACTGGCAGAGAAACTGGTTGCAAGATGAGGTGTTGAATACTCAATTAGGGTACTGGAAAGAGCAATTGGCAGATCTACCAACTCTACACAGCCTACCTCTCAATTG
>NZ_JAGJEI010000052.1 GCF_018100985.1 Pseudoalteromonas sp. MMG007
TGCCTAAGCGGCGATTAATAATGGGCTAAAATATTGAGCGCAGCGACAATAGCCCATTGTTAATTGTCCGAGCGAGCTTGTGAGCGAATTAAGGCTCTTGTTAGCTATACTATGCACCAACAAGTATATTTATGTAATTACACAACATACTAACGATTATAAAACCAAAAAAGCAGATACTAAAAGTGCGTTCAGGTATTGCGTGAAAAGCCAGTGAAGGCATTTGCTTTAATGTAGATAACGAAGGTATGAAGAAAACAGAATAGCGTTCAAATTTTTTATATTTAGCTACAAGTTTAGAAAAAAACAACTTTAAACCTGAGACATACATTAGAACAAATGTTGAAGCACCAAGTAACTCAACCATTGCCATGAGCTCCATACTCATCATGATTTCTGGGCCTGCCACAAGAACAACAATGATTACAGCTAGAGAGTGCCAAATGCCTTTTGACATTGATTTTTTGATCCAATCGACCACCAAATTCTCCTTGTATAGCTAAC
>NZ_JAGJEI010000053.1 GCF_018100985.1 Pseudoalteromonas sp. MMG007
GTACTGTCCTCTTCAATCTGATCGACTAACCAAAGACGCCGTTGGGCAAATGATAATTTAAAAGAAATATCGTCTCTTGAAATAGCTTCAATTGATGGTAATTTATTTAAAGCCTGTTGCTGGCTATTCAATATTTCAATTAACTCTGTTTTATTTTTTATGATTGCTGCTTTCAAATCGTCAGTTAATGCACCTTTTGCGGCGGTAAACGATAACTTGCCATTTTTAACAAACAGATGAATGCCGTTCTTAGCAGCTTCTAGTAAAATTTCACCTAACATCAGAATGTTCCTGTTTCTAATTCTTCATTTTCGAATATCTCAGCATTCATCCTATTTTGGATGATTGAGTCTATGTAAATAGCAATGTTGGAAATAGTTGAATGAGAGAAGAACATACGGGCACTAATATCTATATCATAAAGCGCCTTTATTCTTACCATTACTTGTATAACAACAAGGGATTGCCCACCCAAT
>NZ_JAGJEI010000054.1 GCF_018100985.1 Pseudoalteromonas sp. MMG007
CCCGCGATGTCTTACCGCCTTTAAGATGGCGACGCTTATATCCAATTTGCGCTTTAAGCTTATGTTGTCGCATGATCTTCGCAACACGGTTTACGCTGCATTTCTCACCTGCTTCACGCAAGTCTGCATGTATCCAAGGGCTACCATACGTGCCACCACTGGCTACATAAAACTCTTTAATGAGCTTCAACAAACGATTATCTTCAAGCGCTCTATCGCTTAAGGGCTTTTTTAACCACGCATAAAAACCACTTCGATGCAGCTTAAAAAGGCGGCACATCGCCGTGATAGAAAATTCATCTTGGTGATCACGAATGAAGTCGTACTTTACTCAAGGTTGCTGGCAAAGTACCTTGCGGCCTTTTTTAAAATGTCTCGTTCCTCCGTGACACGTTTTAACTCAGCCTCTAATTTGGCGATCTTCAGTTTTTCATCGAATGATTGAACGGATTTAGGTTTATCTGATAATTGGCTC
>NZ_JAGJEI010000055.1 GCF_018100985.1 Pseudoalteromonas sp. MMG007
TCCGCGATGTCTTACCGCCTTTAAGATGGCGACGCTTGTATCCAATTTGCGCTTTAAGCTTATGTTGTCGCATGATCTTCGCAACACGGTTTACGCTGCATTGCTCGCCTACTTCACGCAAGTCTGCATGTATCCAAGGGCTACCATACGTGCCACCACTGGCTACATAAAACTCTTTAATAAGCTTCAACAAACGATTATCTTCAAGCACTCTATCGCTTAAGGGCTTTTTTAACCACGCATAAAAACCACTTCGATGCAGCTTAAAAAGGCGGCACATCGCCGTGATAGAAAATTCATTTTGGTGATCACGAATGAAGCCGTACTTTACTCGGGGTTGCTGGCAAAGTACCTTGCGGCCTTTTTTAAAATGTCTCGTTCCTCCGTAACACGTTTTAACTCAGCCTCTAATTTGGCGATCTTCAGTTTTTCATCGAATGATTGAACGGATTTAGGTTTATCTGATAATTGGCTT
>NZ_JAGJEI010000056.1 GCF_018100985.1 Pseudoalteromonas sp. MMG007
GTGAGCGTTTGTACCGCACAGGTGATTTGGTACGCTGGCTTGAAAATGGTGAGCTGGAATTTATGGGGCGTGTAGACCATCAGTTGAAGATACGAGGGTTTCGTATAGAGCCAGGCGAAATAGAGCAGATACTCAGTGAGCATGATGATGTTGCGGATGCGCTGGTAGTAGCACAGGACACGGGCGACGGTGACAAGCGTCTGGTGGCGTATGTGGTGAGTGAGCAGTCGTTGTCTGCAGAAACACTTAAAGAGCATATCTCGGGTCGGTTACCGGATTATATGGTGCCATCAGCATTTGTTTGCCTGTCAGCGTTCCCATTGACGACCAATGGTAAAGTAGACCGTCGAGAGTTACCAGCTCCAGATATGAGTGGTTTACAGGAAATGTATGTGGCACCGCGTACAGAGACGGAGGTGGTGTTATGTGATATTTGGGCAGAAGTGTTAGGTCTTGAA
>NZ_JAGJEI010000057.1 GCF_018100985.1 Pseudoalteromonas sp. MMG007
CCAGTATCGGTGCCTGTGTTGCCTGCTGCATCGGTGATGCTCGCGCTAACACTGTAATTCCCTTCAGCTAAGTCAGTTGGAGGTGTCGCGCTCCAGTCACCGTTGATATCCGTTTGCACATCAATGGTTTGAGTGACATTTGCAGCATCAGTAAACGTTACCGTGATGGTGCTGTTAGGCGCATCACTGCTGCCTGTCACCGTTGGCGTACTGTCGTTAGTGAGTACAGGTGCATCCACACTCACACTTGGCGCGGTGGTATCGATGTTACCGACACCGGTAATATCATTGCTGTTACCTGCGACATCGCTAATACTTGCTTCGATGCTGTAAGGGCCTTCAGCTAATGCAGTCGGTACTTCTACTGAGAAGTTGCCATCGGCATCAACCGTGGTGGTAAAGGTTTGTGTATTGCCTTGATCGTCCACT
>NZ_JAGJEI010000058.1 GCF_018100985.1 Pseudoalteromonas sp. MMG007
GGGTGGAGTTGTATAGCTTTGCTCTTCTACAGATGTAAGCCATGTAATTATCTCAGCTTTGTGCTCTCTTAATTTCTCCATCACATCAGGTGTAAGACCCCCTGGAACTGCATGAACTTTAAGTTGATCGTCACTTTGCAATGTAAAGCTAATTTTCCTTTCAATACAAGACTGAATAAAGTGCTCTATATTCATAGTAAAAACTCCTCAGTTTGTTCCTCTAATTTGGTTGTTACCGCAGCAATATCACCCCCGAAAAAGTTTGAGCGCTCTTCTTCAATAAAATCAACCAACTCAGAAATCGTTGGCGTAGAAAAAATATCTTGTACTTTTAAAAAATAACCACGAGCTTTTAACTCAGAAATCAGTTGCATGACCAA
>NZ_JAGJEI010000059.1 GCF_018100985.1 Pseudoalteromonas sp. MMG007
GCTATGTACTGCCAGTTGCCCCAGTTTGCTGCTACGTCGTAATCAATCAATTGCTGCTCAAAGTAGGCTGCGCCGTATCGCCAATCAAGGCCAAGCTCGTTTACTAAACAGCTTGCTGCAATTTGCCGTGCTCGGTTTGAAATGTAACCCGTAGTGTTTAGCTCTTCCATGATGGCATTTACAAGCGGGTAAGGCGTTGTGCCGTTACACCAAGCAGCAAAGCGTGTAGGTGTAAAAGTAGTAAGTGGTTTAGTTTGTTTTTGACCTTTAAAGCTAAACAGGTTGCTACCTGCTTTAAGTGCGTGCCATTTAAAATACTCTCGCCATAGCAATTCAAATTTAATCCAGTAAGTAGACTCGTTTGCCGTGTTGCTTTG
>NZ_JAGJEI010000006.1 GCF_018100985.1 Pseudoalteromonas sp. MMG007
TTGGGGTTTAGTAAAATAGCCAAGGGCCCATGCAGAGCTCAGTAGTTGCCGCTCTCGTATCTCCTGTACTCCAGGGTATTCCTATACATCAAACAAAACACCTCAAAGGCGAGCCCCGGCCAATGATAGTATCCCATTTGCTATGTGAAAGTAGAACATTCTACTGCGTAGCGCACCGACTTCAAATTGTAGAAAGCCCGATTCGAAAGAGTCGGGCTTTTTTACGTCTGCAGAAAAGTGAAATACGCACAATTGATAGACACTCATCAAGCCTTTATCACGGAGGTCGGGCATAGCGACTCCTGACGCTAAAAGCATGTTAAATGACACTAAAATCACGCAATATCGCAGTCGGCCAAGACAGTAACATTTTACTGTAACTCTCCACGGCTGTTGGCAATCAAAAGTGAGTAGATTGGGTGTTAGCCTTGGCCTCACTAAAATAGCTTTTATTTAAACCTTCCTGGCATGTATTTCTTTTTGTCGACTCAGAACAATTATTACTCTAGTCTAAATCTAATAACTGTTACTTTATAAATTTACAAATAGAGTACAGAACTCAGTTATATAAAATTAGAATAATAAGGGATTTATAATGAGTAAAATTGAAAATCATCCGCATGGTACTTTTTGTTGGTCTGAGCTTTGCTCTCATAACTGGAAAGAAGGTAAAGCATTTTATACTTCATTATTTGATTGGGGATATGATGATCAGCCAATTGGAGAAAACTTATATTACACCATGCTGCAAAAACAAGGTGATGATATTGCAGCTATGTATAAAATGGATCAAGAACAGGTTACTGCGGGTGTTTCGAGTTATTGGTTGGCATATATTACTGTAGATAATGTCGAGGAATGTGCTTTAAAAGCAAAAAGCCTGGTGCTGAAATTATTGCGGGTCCTCATGACGTAATGGATGCTGGCAGAATATTAATGATAAAAGATCCTGTTGGAGCAACTATTGCTCTGTGGCAAGGGAGTGCGCATAAAGGGTGTAAACGTGTTGAGGAGCTAAACACGCCATATTGGTATGAGTTGGCAACGCGAGATACTAAAGTAAGTAAAGATTTTTACTGTTTTTTGCTGGGTTGGCAAAGTGAAACAAAGCCAATGGATAATATGCAATACACCTTATTTTTAGTTAATGGTAAACCTATCGCAGGGATGCTTGAGATGACAAACGAGTGGCCAGTAGATATTCCTCCTCATTGGATGATTTATTTTGCTGTTGAAAATTGCAATACAGCTATTAAAAAAGTTAAAGAGCTTGGCGGGCAAGTGTTATCTGCGATCCTCAAGGTGCTGTATTTTCGGTAATACAATCAGATATGTTTAGTAGTTCATTAACGTAAATATATGCTGGTATTAAAGATAATATTATTTAATACCAATAACTAAGTTCCCCACGTTATTTGACTATCCATTATGAATTATTGTTTAATTTTTCTTGCTATAATGCACATAATTAAATAGCTAGTAGCACTGAGAGCACAATGGAAATTGAACAAGATAGCAACTTAACCCTTCCTTTATTTCTTCTTGATGAAACTTTAAGTGAAAGAGATTTAGAGCAACCTGATTTTGAAATTTCTATTGCGTTAAATGATGAGTTATTAACTCAAATTTGCCAAAACCCGAGCGAAGGTAGCAGTGTTGCTATTACGCTAAGTAATTACCAGCTATTAATTACAGATTCGGTGTACTCAGCAACTTTAGAACAAGAGCACGATGCGCAAATTACTTTAACTCATGGTCCTTTATTAAGTGTGGTTCTAAATACCTCAGAGCAACAAACGTTTGTGTCTCCACAAATGGATATGATGCCAACATTTGACTTAGGTGATGAGGATGAAGAGTGAAAAAAATACTAATAAGCCCCTTAGTACTGATTATTTTGAGTGGGTGTGCATATTTAGGCAATGCTCATTACGATAATGTATTTGGTGCAGAGCAAACACAGGAGCGTATTGTTTCACATACCACGGGTGCTGGGGCTGATTTTTTACAAAATGTAAAACCAGTACTCGATACTCGCTGTGTTGTATGTCATGGATGTTATGATGCGCCTTGTCAGCTGAAGCTTTCATCTCCTGAGGGGATTGATCGTGGGCTAAGCAAAGATCTTGTTTATGATGGAACACGTTTACTTGCCACTACGCCGAGCCGTTTATTATTTGATGCCACTGATACAAAGCAATGGCGCGAGAAAAACTTTACGCCTGTGCTTAATGAGCGCGTTCAAACAGAAGAGGCCAACTTAGCTGGTAGCGTGCTATTTAATAGTTTGGTATTAAAGCAAAGCCATGAATTACCTGCTAATGAAGTATTAGATGATGAATTTGATTTTTCACTTAGTCGCTCGCAAACATGTGCCACAATGGGCGAATTTGGTCGACTTGCGGATGAGCAACCTCATGCAGGTATGCCTTATGGTTTACCTGGGGTATCGCGGGAAGAGTTTAATCATTTACAAAACTGGCTTAAAGGTGGCGGTAAAATGTCGCACCTTAAGCCACCTAGCCAATTTGATTTAAACAAGATAAAAGGCTGGGAAGCATTTTTAAATCAAGATAATTTAAAGTATCAGTTATCAGCCCGTTATATATATGAACATTGGTTTTTAGCGCACATTTATTTTACTCCAGAAAACCCACAAAGCTTTTTTAAACTTGTGCGTTCAAGTACGCCCCCTGGTGAAACAATAAAGCTAATCAACACGCGCCGCCCATATGATGATCCTAAAGTTAGCCGTGTTTACTATCGTTTCATGCAAGAACGCTCAACTATTCTTTCTAAAACACATTTACCACTTGAGCTTAATGAAGCTAAGTTACTGCGTTTATACGAGCAGTTTATTGCGCCTGATTACACCGTAACTAAAATGCCAAGTTATAAAGCTGAGTCGGCTTCAAATCCATTTAAAACATTTGAAGTAATTCCGATTAATTCTAAGTATCAGTTTATGCTTGATGAAGCAGAACTTATTATTATGGGTTTTATAAAAGGGCCTGTTTGTCGTGGTCAGATTGCGCTAAACGTCATTAATGATCATTTTTGGGTAGCTTTTGCTGACCCTGATAAAGTAGCCACACCTGCTGTAGGGCAAATGCTTGTACAGCACGAAGATGCTTTAGAACTTCCTGCAGCTGAAGAAAGTAATGCATTACCTATCTCTAGCTGGGTTAAATATTCAGTACGTGAAAAAAAATATTTACAGGCTAAAGTTGAGCTTGCAAACGAGATGTTTAAAGGTGGCGAGCATCTTACAACCGATTTGCTTTGGAAAGGTGATGGGCATAATAAGAACGCAGCTTTAACTATTTTTCGTCATTTTGACAGTGCTACTGTGGTTAAAGGTTTTATAGGACAAGAGCCTAAAACAACTTGGATACTTGATTATGCTTTATTTGAGCGCATCCACTATTTACTTGTAGCCGGTTTTGATGTGTACGGAAATATTGGTCATCAATTAGTGACACGCTTATATATGGATTTTTTACGTTTAGAGGGCGAGCAAAACTTTTTATCATTGCTGCCAGAGGCAAAGCGTAATCAAATTAAAAAGCAGTGGTATCGTAACTCGCCACCAGATTTATCTAAGTTCTTTAAAAATAATCGCGAATTTAGCCAGCCAAGCGGTATTGAGTATAAAACCGATAACCCACAGCACGAGTTATACGCTTTAATGAAGGAGACTTTAGCGCCTGTACTAAGTGAGAGGTACGATTACACTAAAGTGCCAGAGCCGTTAAGTGCAATAAATAATATGCCTGCTAAAGCGGTTAATTTATTGCCTCAAATTTCTTTTGTACTTGTTAAGCAAGCTGATAATAGCCATAAAGGTTATACAATCATCCATCATAATGCACACTATAATATATCGAGTTTATTAAACGAAGATGGCCAGCGCGCCTATGATGAAGATACAGCTACAATAGTACCTGGCTTTATAGGTGATTATCCTGCTGCTATTTGGTATTTAAATAACGAGCAACAAGTTAGTGCATTTGCCGAGCAGTTGCCAATGATGCAAATTGAAGCTGATTATCGTGCTTTAAAAAGTAAATTTGGAATACGCCGTACTCATCCACAGTTTTGGCAATACAGCGACATTTTACACTCTGTGGCAAAAGAGTATCGTGGTATAGAACATGGAATGTTTGATTACAACCGATTAGAAAATAGATAACGTTTAACTGTATAAAACCCAGCTTTTGCTGGGTTTTTATTGTCATCGCTTTTTTGTCTAAACGTAGCTTACTTAATCATATAAATGGTATTACTCTTACTGATTTTGCGTTCCATAAAATTAGGCTACACTTAAATAAAAAAACAGGCTCTTACATGTTCAATATTATCAAAAGTGTTAGAAAACGATACCGATGGGCGTTATTAGCTATTGCGCTTTTGATCAGTGGTTCTGCATTATTACTCCAATTAAGTATTTCGGTTCAAAAGTTTGATGCTAAAATTATTAATATTGCAGGTAAGCAAAGGATGCTCTCGCAAAAAATAGCATGGCATAGTAATACTATACTTAACACAAATAACTACTCTGCATTACACACTCAATCTCTAAAAAAATCTTTAAATGTATTTAAATCTGCTCATCAACAATTATTAGCGCAAAACCCTGACGGGGAATATAAATATTTAACGCCTGAACTTATAAAGTTATACCTATATGAGCCAGTACAACTAGATAAAAGCGTCACACAATACATATTAGAAGCAGAGAAGTTGTTATACCAAAAAGGAGAGGTAAAGCAGTCAGTTTTTTCTATTGAAGAGGTAGAAACGCTTTTATTAAATCTCGATAAGGCTGTTAGCTTATATGAGCAAAGCGCGCTCAGTAAGGTTAACTGGGTTTCTAATTTAGAAATATTATGCTGGCTATTAGCCATGATATTACTACTAATTGAGCTAAGATTTGTTTTTATGCCAATGGAGAAAGAGGTAACAAATACGCTGTCTGAATTACAAAAACAAAAAGATTTTGTTCTACAAATTAGCCAAAACAAAGAGCATTTTATTGCCAGAGCAAGCCACGAATTTAGAACACCTTTACAGGGTTTAATCACATCTATAGAAGCGCTAGAGGTAACTTCTGAGCAAGAAAGTATTAAAACTCAGGCAAAATATTGCTCTCTCAGATTAATATCCATGCTTGATGAGCTACAAGACCTGCAGGCATTAAGTGCAGGGAAGTGGGTACCCCATTTAAAAGATGAAAACCTATTAGAGTCGTGCAATAAAGTAGTGATAGCTTATGAATATGTATGTAAGCAAAAAGGTATAAAATTAACGAGTCATTTAGATGAATCGTTAAATTGTATTTGTAAATTAGATCACCAGCGCTTGCAGCACATGTTTACTGAATTGATGAGCAATGCGATTAAATTTACTGCCGAAGGTGAAATTAATGTATTTGCAAAGCTTTTAAATAATGAGTTTTGCTTAACTGTGAAAGATACTGGTTGTGGTTTTTCTCAGGCAGTTGCTGACCTTGAATTTGATTCGTTCAAACAGAGTAATCACTTTCAAGGGTTAAGAACCGGACTTACCCGCGTACAGTATGTAGTTAAGGCACTACATGGCACAATTAGTTTTAAAAACAACGAACCGCATGGCGCTATAGTAACTTTAAGTCTACCAATAATAAGCCACAAAGAAGCGCTTGATGAGCATACATTAAACAGCAATCTAACGTGCTTAGTTGTTGAGGATAACCCACTTAATACTATGTTACTCACACGTATACTTACTCTTTTAAATTTAAGCTACGAATGCGCCGTAAATGGAGAAATAGCGTGCGATATGGTGAGCAAAAATGAATACGATATTATTTTTATGGATTTAAATATGCCAGTGATGGATGGATTTGAAGCAATAAAAATAATACGTTCTGAGCTTAATAAAACCATGCCAATTATAGCCGTAACAGCAAATACCTCAGATGATGATATGGAGCAAGTTTATAAAAATGGAGCTAATTTTCATATCCATAAACCTATCAGCCAACAAGCAATTGAGGATGCTTTAAATAGCATACGTGAAATTAATTTCACTTACAGTGAAGGTACTTGCTAAGTACTTTAAATATGCGCTAAGTTATTGTTTTATTGTTTACTCGGAAACACACGTGCAGTCAATTACGCTTCAGCAATTTAATGGTTATTTAAAAGGGCAGGGTAAAAGCCGTTACAATATTAGTACTTTAAATTGGCAAGTTAATTTGGGGGAACATTGGCTATTATTAGGCGGTAATGGCGCAGGTAAATCAGCGCTAACGGCTACCTTAATAGGCGAGGCACAGTGTGAGAGTGGCAAACGGTTAAGTAGTATTGATAGAGTAATATTGGTCTCGTCTGATTCGCAAAAGCAGTTACTTGCAAATGAGTTAGAGCATGAAAAGCAAAGCCTAGTAAAAGATCTTATATTTACCTCGCAAAACCAACACAGTAGCCTTTTAACTCAACTTATTGAGCTTTTTAAATTTGATACGCTACTAAACAGGCGCTTTAGAGACCTATCAACAGGTGAAACCCGCAAGTTATTACTTATTAATGCGCTTAGCTCAAGCTGTGATTTAGTGGTGCTTGATGAGCCTTTTGATGGACTTGATGCGGATTCGTGCCTTCAGCTTAATCAAATACTAGTAGATCTTAGTAAAACAATTACTTTTGTTTTTGTCTTAAACCGTCTGGATGAAATCCCTGCTTTTATTTCTCATTATGGTTATGTTAGCCAAGGGTGCTTAATCCATACATTAGCTAACCCAAGTGTTGAACAGTTAAACGACTTACTAAAATTACTGCATTTAGAGCACACTACATTAAGTGTACCAAAGCCCGATAGCACTCAGTTACAATCGCTATTTGCAGGCGAGACTTTAGTTAAATTAAATAATGCAAAGGTTAGTTACAGTGATATAACGGTATTTAAAAACTTAAGCTGGACTATTAAAAAGCATCAGCATTGGCAGCTAAGTGGAGCTAATGGCTCAGGTAAAACCTGCTTATTAAGCTTAATAACAGGAGACAACCCACAGTGCTATAACAATGACATTGAAGTGTTTGGGTTTAAACGTGGCACAGGAGAGAGTATTTGGGATATAAAGCAGCATATAGGTTTTATATCAAATGCACTTCATATGGATTACCGAGTAAGTATTTCGGCGCTTAATACTGTTATTTCAGGATTTTATGACAGCATTGGTTTATATCAAAAACCGAATGATTCACAAGTAAATATCGCCAAGCAGTGGCTTGCATTAATAGGCTTAAGCGATAAACAAAATACCTCATTTACCCAGCTATCTTATGGCGATCAGCGTATGTTATTAATTGTACGTGCAATGGTAAAACACCCAACATTACTTATCTTAGATGAACCCTGCTTAGGGCTAGATGAAGCGAATAGGCAACGGGTGTTAGTATTAATCGAGAAAGTATGCGCGGCTAATACAAGTACTGTGATTTATGTCAATCATCACGCGGCAGACAAAATTAAAGGAATAGAGAATTACTTAAAAATGGAAGATTTTCATTAAGCATTAAAGCAAAAGGCTAAGCATAATACGCCTAGCCTTCAAGATTATAATTTAAAGGCGAGTAACGCTAAAACCTTCATCTTTTAACTGCTTTATTAAACCATGCTGCTCTGGCAGGTGTAACGCACCAACAGCAATAAATAGTTTTTCATTAGCTAAACGAGGCACTAGTTGCTCAACCCATTTATCATTACGATTAACTAGCATAACTTGCTCGCTTATTTCACCGTAATTACTCTCGTCAAAACTCATGTTGTAGTACTCGGTAAGCGTATCCATATCACCATTTTTCCATGCGTTTACTAGCTTAATGAAATAGGTATTAATATCGGCAAGCTGCTCAAACGTTTCTTCAATCATTTCGTTACTTAACAGCGCCATACCATCAAACATTTGTAACTGCTGCTCTAGCGTTTCGAGCTCGCCTATCTTAATTTTTTGCTCTTTAGCGTAAGCAAGTACTTGCTTATCTATGCCTGTTTGATCAGAAAAACCTGCATTTTGAAACTCAATTTGCATCATGGTTACCATTACAGCCCACGGTTTTAGGCCGTTAAACATAGCAATATCAATCGACTTTTTAGCAAAGTAATCTTTAAGCTTATTGTAATTTTGTTTTGATAGTTCTGTTTGTAAAGTTTTGCCGTCTTTAAGCATCATAAAAGGCATTGAGCGTTGCTGCATTTGCAGTGGCGTGAGTTTACTAATATCCACCTCTACAATCACTTCATCGCTTTGATCTATAGCCTCGGTTACTTTTTTTGGCAAACCTTTCATGCTGGCATCACCTACGTGAACTGTGCCAAACAAATACGAGCTAGTGCCGTTTTTTTCTACTTTATATAAAGCCGGTGCCGCAAGGCTATTAAAACTAAGTACTGTAAACAGCACTATAATAAAAAGGTGACTAATACGAGGTATTGCTTTCATGGCTTGTCCTTAAAATCTCATTGTTGAGTTAGATAAATACTAACCTAAATTCACATTATGGGCAGTGTTAAATTAAACGTAAGGATATTATTTTCGTTATTTAGGCTCGTTTAAAATAACAGCGTCATGCTATGTAACAACACTTAAGAATTGCTTAAGAGAACCTACGTATTCCCTGAGGAAAATAAATATTTTTTATTTGCAAAAAACCTCAAAAATTAATCAAACCATAAATGAGAGATATAAGAATAGTGAATTTCCATGCTTGAAATTAAAGCATAAAAAATCCTTTAAATGGATTTATGGTGAATTTTAAAACCACTTAATTTGAGTTTTAGTGTTTTTTTTGAATTGAGTTTGGTATTGACTTAAAGGGCTCAGCGCGGTACTAATACATAACAGAGCGAAAGATTACCTTTCGTAACAAATGATTTAAATTTGGTATTAATTACATGCTTACAAATGCACTTAACCTAGTCCTGATTATTATCGTGGTGATTATTCCCGCGAGGGCTTCGTAGTGCTATAAACTTAAGCATTAAAAAGCCCTCCGCACCTAACCGTTCGGAGGGCTTTTTAGTTTTAAGTACAAAGTTTTAAAGATTTTAGCTATAAGTTTTAAGTAAGTATTTAATTGGGTTGTCACTGAGGAATGAGGATTAATTAATGACAGGCGCAGAACTAACAATCGATTTATTAGCCAAGCACGGCGTAAAAGAGGTATTTGGCTACCCAGGCGGAGCTATTATGCCAATTTACGATGCGCTGTATGGCGCGCCAGTCAAACATTACCTTACTCGTCATGAGCAAGGTGCTGGCTTTGCTGCTGTAGGTTATGCCCGCAGCACAGGTAAATTAGGCGTATGTTTAGCAACCTCAGGCCCAGGGGCAACTAACTTAATAACAGCACTTGCCGATGCGATGATGGACTCAGTGCCATTGTTAGCAATTACCGGCCAAGTACCTACTGCAGCCATTGGCTCAGATGCATTTCAAGAAGTAGATGTATTGGGTATGTCACTTTCATGTACTAAACATAGTTATATGGTAGAGCGAGCAGAAGATTTAGCCGAAATACTGCAAGAGGCCATGCACTTAGCGCAAAGTGGACGCCCAGGCCCTGTACTTGTAGATATTCCAAAAGACATTCAAATGGCGCAAGTCCCATTTAAACCTTGGTTAGCGGCTGATGAATACTTACCGCAACTTGATTTAAACCAAGTGGCTATTGCAAATCAGTTATTAAGTGAAGCAAAGCAACCTGTTGCGTATGTTGGCGGCGGCGTGCAAGCTGCTGATGCGCAAAATGAGTTAATGCAGTTTTTAAATAAAACGCAGATGCCAGCAGTATCCACACTTAAGGCATTAGGCAGTGTATTACCAGATTACGAACATTACTTAGGTATGCTAGGTATGCACGGTACACAAGCCGCTAATATAGCAGTACAAGAGTGTGATGTACTTGTATGTATAGGCGCTCGCTTTGATGACCGCGTAACAGGTAACTTAGCTAAATTTGCAGCCAAAGCAAAAGTAATCCACTTGGATATTGATGCGGCTGAAGTAGGTAAGCGTAAACCAGCTAAAGCCTCATTAATCGCTGATTTAAAAACGTCATTACCTGCACTTGAGTGCTTTGTAACCCCTAAAGCATGGTGCGATACAAATAAGCAGTTAAGCGTAAAGCATGCGTGGCGCTACGACTACCCAGGCGAAAAAGTATTTGCCCCGTATTTATTGAACCAATTAAGCCAGCGTATGCCAAAAACAGGCGTAGTGTGCTGCGATGTGGGTCAGCACCAAATGTGGGTAGCGCAACACATGAAATTTAGCCACCCGAGCAACCATTTAAGTAGTGGTGGTGCAGGCACAATGGGCTTTGGTTTACCTGCCGCCATTGGTGCGCAAGTAGCGCGCCCAGACGATTTTGTAATAACGGTGTCGGGTGATGGCTCAATCATGATGAACATTCAAGAGCTTGCGACAATTCGCCGTAACAATTTACCAGTAAAAATACTAATATTAGATAACCAACGCTTAGGTATGGTTCGCCAATGGCAGGAGCTATTTTTCGAAGGACGTTACTCTGAAACAAACCTCTCAGATAACCCTGATTTTGTTCAGTTAGCCGCTGTATTTGGTATTCCTGGGCAAACAATTACACATGCAAATCAAGTTGATGATGCAATAACAGCATTAGTTAACAGTAAAGGGCCGTACATAGTACATGCCTGCATAGACGATAAAGAAAATGTATGGCCACTTGTACCACCAGGGGCTGCAAATGACGAAATGATGACGGAGAAAGCACAATGAAACACAGCCTAACTATTGCATTAAAGAGCCAAAGTATAGCGGTCGAGCGTTTTTTACGTGTAGTGCGCCACCGTGGTTTTGACCTTACGCATTTTCAGCTCAATATGGATGATGGCCACTACAATGTTGCAATGACAGTAGACAGCGATAAACCAATCCATCTTTTAACAAGCCAGTTAAATAAGCTGGTGGACGTTAAAGAAATCACTTTACAAAATTTACAACAACAAGCTGTGTAATTGCTAACGACACAAATTTACGAGTAATTGAATAACAGTTACTCACCAATTTTTAGAATGAGGAATGCCCGCTTACAGAGCGGCAAAACAGAGGTAACTATGGCTAAATTAAGAAGTGCAACAACAACTGAAGGACGTAAACGCGCAGGCGCACGTGCATTATGGCGCGCAACAGGCATGACCGACACAGACTTTGGTAAACCAATTATTGCTGTAGTTAACTCGTTTACACAATTTGTACCAGGGCACGTACACCTTAATCAGCTTAGTGAGTTAATGGCTGAAACAATCACTCAGGCGGGTGGTGTGCCAAAAGAATTTAATACCATCGCTATTGATGACGGTATCGCAATGGGCCATGGTGGCATGCTTTACTCACTGCCTTCTCGCGATTTAATTGCCGACTCAGTAGAGTACATGGTTAATGGGCACTGCGCCGATGCGATGATCTGTATTTCCAATTGTGACAAAATCACCCCAGGAATGATGCTTGCGGCGCTACGCTTAAATATACCGGTTATTTTTGTATCGGGCGGACCAATGGAAGCGGGTAAAACGAAACTTGCTAACATCGATATTAAACTAGATTTAGTTGATGCCATGGTTAAAGGTGCAGATGAAACAGTAAGTGATGCAGATTCAGAGCAAGTAGAGCGCTCAGCATGTCCTACCTGTGGCTCGTGTTCGGGTATGTTTACTGCAAACTCAATGAACTGCTTATTAGAAGCTATTGGCCTTGCACTACCGGGTAACGGTACAACGCTTGCAACCCATAAAGATCGTAAGCAGTTATATGTAGAGGCGGGGGCTCGTATTGTTGATTTATGTCGTGAGTACTACCAAAAAGATAATCACGACGTGTTACCACGCGCTATTGCTAACAAAACAGCCTTTATGAACTCTATGGTTGTTGATATTGCCATGGGTGGCTCTTCAAATACCGTATTGCACTTATTAGCAGCGGCACAAGAAGCCGGCGTAGATTTTGATATGTCGCACATTGATGAGCTTTCTCGTAAAACCCCATTTTTATGCAAAGTAGCCCCAGCTACACCAGAGTACCACATAGAAGATGTGCATCGCGCTGGTGGCATGATGGCGATTGTGCGTGAGCTAGGTAAAGCCGGTTTAGTTGATTTATCGGTAAACCACGTTGCGGGTATGACTATGGGCGAGCTTGTTAAAAAGTGGGATGCGACGGATCCTACAAACGAAGCGGCACAAAAGTTTTACCGTGCAGGCCCTGCTGGTATTCGTACTACAAAAGCAATGAGCCAAGAGTGCCGTTGGGATGAAGGCGATAACGACCGAGAACATGGTTGTATCCGAAGTGTTGAACATGCATTTAGACAAGATGGCGGCTTAGCTGTGCTTTCAGGTAACTTAGCGGTTGACGGTTGTATTGTTAAAAGCGCGGGTGTTGTTGATGAAATGCTACATTTTGAAGGCACTGCAGTGGTGTACGAGTCACAAGATGATTCAGTAGAAGGCATTTTAAACGACGAAGTAAAAGCGGGTGATGTAGTTGTTATTCGTTACGAAGGTCCTAAAGGCGGCCCAGGTATGCAAGAAATGCTTTACCCAACGAGCTACTTAAAATCAAAAGGCTTAGCTGAAAAGTGTGCATTAATCACCGATGGTCGTTTCTCAGGTGGTACATCAGGCTTATCTATTGGCCACGTATCGCCAGAGGCGGCAAGTGGTGGTGCTATTGCGTATGTTGAAAATGGTGACAAAATTATTATTGATATTGCTACGCGTGAAATCACCTTGGCATTAAGCGATGAAGAGCTTGAAGCGCGTAAGCAAAAACAACTAGCACGCGGAAAATTAGCCTACAAACCGGTTGATCGTGAGCGTTACGTATCGTCTGCATTAAAAGCATATGCACTACTTGCAACGAGTGCCGATAAAGGCGCAGTACGTGATTTGGCCAAACTGGAGGAGCTTAGCTAATTATGGTTTCTCAAGAGCTCGATTATTTTCGCGCTATCATTCAAGCAAATATGGAGCCTTTGGCTAAAGTCACTGAGGTCAGCGAAATGGCTGAACTTGGTGCTAAATTAGGCAACCATGTCTGGTTAAAGCGTGAGGATCAACAGCCCGTGTATTCGTTTAAATTACGCGGTGCTTATAATAAATTAAATAAGTTACCTAAAGGGTCTGTGGTTATTACGGCATCGGCTGGTAACCATGCTCAGGGTGTGGCACTTAGTGCTTCGTACCTTGGTCATAAAGCCACTATTGTTATGCCCGTTACCACGCCTGAAATAAAAGTAAGTGCGGTACGCGCACTGGGCGGTGAAGTGGTACTACATGGACATCAATTCGATGCTGCAAAAGCACATGCGCTTGAACTTACAGAGCAGCGAAATGGTGTATTTGTTCCGCCCTTCGACGATCCCGATGTTATTGTTGGGCAAGGTACAGTTGCTCGCGAGTTAATGCAGCAACTAAACGAGCTTGATGCAGTATTTATACCTGTGGGCGGGGGCGGCTTACTTGCAGGTATGGCTGTTTATATCAAGTCATTACGCCCTGATATAAAAGTTATTGGTGTAGAGGCAGATGAAAGTGCATGTCTGCAAGCTGCACTTAAAGCAGGGAAACCTGTAGAGCTTGATCGTGTCGGCAGTTTTGCCGATGGCGTAGCGGTAAAAATAATCGGCAGTGAAACATTTCGCTTAGCGCAAAAGTTTTGCGATGAGGTTGTGACCGTTACTGGCGATGAAATATGTGCCGCTATGCAAGATATTTTTGTCTCTACCCGCGCAATTGCAGAACCTTCTGGGGCTCTTGCAACAGCAGGTCTTAAAAAGTGGAGCCAGCAATCGGGTTTAAAAGGACTGCATTTAGCCGCTGTGCTTTCGGGCGCAAATTTAAACTTTGATCGCCTGCGTTATGTTGCTGAGCGCACAGCATTGGGTGAAAAAAATGAGGCGTTACTAGCCGTTACCATCAAAGAAGAAAAAGGCAGCTTTAAACAGTTTTGTGCTTCTTTAGGGGGGCGCGCTATTACTGAATTTAACTACCGTTATGCGGGCCCAGGTGAAGCGCAAATTTTTGTAGGTATTGCACTGCGCCAAGGTGAGCAAGAGCTCAACGAATTAAAACAAGACCTCACCAAAAACGATTATGCATTTTGTGACTTATCAGACAACGAACTCGCTAAATTGCACGTACGTTATATGGTTGGTGGTAAAGCGCCAGAGCAGTTACACGAGCGATTACTGCGTTTTGAATTTCCAGAATACCCAGGCGCCCTTGCGCGCTTTTTAGATACGCTTGGTAGTAATTGGAACATTACGCTATTTCATTATCGTAACCACGGTGGCTCAATGGGGAATGTATTGGCTGGTTTTGCTATTGAACCAAGTCAGTTTGATATGTTTAACGAGCACTTAAACCGTCTAGGTTACAGTGTTCAAGATGAAACACAAAACCCGTGTTTTACGCAGTTTTTAACTACTCAATCCCAACATCTTAAAGCCGAAAACCTAATTTCAGCTTAATTATCTATAAGTATGCACCCTTAGTAGGGTGCTTGCTTTATCTCTATTTTTACATATAGTTACAAGTATTTACCATTATTTGGAACTCCCAGTTGCCTATTAAAGGATTAATACTCGTAACGTTGTTTTTTTGTAGTCCGTGTTTTGCACAAGAATCTGTTACGTTACAACTAAAATGGACTCATCAATTTCAATTTGCCGGTTACTACATGGCCAAAGAAAAAGGGTATTATAAAGAACTCGGCCTAGACGTAACAATTAAGCCAGCCAACCCATCAATGCCCGATACTTTCTCTCCGGTGGCTTCAAATAACGCCCAATTTGGCGTTGCGCATTCAGGTATTTTACAACAAAAAGTTATGGGGCAACCTTTTGTTGCAATGGCTGCAATTTTACAATTTTCTCCTTATTGTTGGATGGTTAGAGATACGTCTGACATTTTTCACCCTCGGGATTTTGTTAATAAGCGTATTACTGAGGTAAGTAGAATAGATGGAACTGAGCTTTTAGTCATGCTTAAACGCAGCGGAATAGATGTCGATAAACTCGAAGTCTATGGCGGTAAAAATCCGACGCAAGCATGGATAGAAAACAAGCTTGACGCAATGCAGGTTTATGTGACGAATGAGCCTTATAACATGACGCAGCAAGGCATAGCCCACAGACTTGTGTGTCCGCAAAGATATGGAATGGACGTTTATAGTGATATTTTATTTACTAACGAATATATGCTTAAAAAGCATCCTCAAACAGTAGAGAACTTTTATCAAGCAAGTTTGAAAGGGTGGCGTTATGCCATGATGAACATGGATGAGACTATTTCTGTTACGCAGTTAAAATACGCTACACATAAAAACTTTCATCAATTAGCGTACGAGGCAGAGGTTTTGCGGGAGTATATTGTACCGCCAACAACGAATTTAGGTAATATGTCGATGGCAAAATGGCGGCTCATAGCTGACTTATATGGCATTGGGCAAAATGAGTTTGATGAAGTAAAAGCTGGCTTTATTTATAACTACGAAGAGCCAGAAACCATGCAGTTATCGTGGATGTTAATTGCTGCAATACTGGTGAGCATAATTTCTATTCCGCTGTACTTACGGCTTATTTTTAGTAAAAAGTAGACGTGTAAAAGCACTTAACTGGTATAATAAATCGTCTTTATTTTAGTTTAAGTTGCTATGACGTTAGTTGAACGATTTTTTGCTCTAGATGCATTTTTAATGAGTACTCGCCACTATTGGCAATGTACTGCATTTGATTTTGAGAGCCTTCCGTGGCCTGAGTTAACGACCTTACTTAATAGCTTAACTGATCAACAAGTCGCTGAGCTTGATTGCGATCAAGCGCGGTTGTATGAATTTTTTACTCCATATATAAATAACGTAAGTGACCTAGAAACCCTGTGCGAAATCCCGCAAATTGATGTATCTCGCAGTGAATACCCATTTTGGATTAGTACCGGTATAAAAGGGCGCAAGTTTGAGCAGCTACAAGACTTTGTATCGGCATTACCTAATACTACCCAACCTGTTTTAGAGTGGTGCGCAGGTAAAGGGCACTTAGGCAGAATGCTTGCTTTTAATGGCGCAAGTAGTGTGCACAGTATTGAGCTTCAGGCTAATTTATGTGAGCAAGGACAAAAAAGTGCTCAGCAGCAAGGCTTACCAATGCACTTTAGCCAAGCCGATGTGCTTAGTGACGACACTCAGTCTTTTTTTAACGAAGACACTCACGCTGTTGCACTGCATGCATGTGGTGCACTACATCAAGTATTTATGCAAAAAGCATGCTTTGCTAAAGCTAAACAAATTAGCTTCTCCCCCTGTTGCTATCATTTGTATACGCCAAATAACTATCAAGCAATGAGTGAAACCGCAAAGCAAAGTAAGCTTAATTTAACTCATCGAGATTTAAAGTTGGCTTTACAAGAAACGGTTACCGCTCCATCTCGATTAGATAAAGTGCGTAAAACGGAGCTTGAATGGCGACTCGGCTTTGATGCGCTTAGAAAGTCGATAACGAATGAACAGTCTTATGTAAGTGTCCCATCGGTTAATAAGGCAATATTTTCAGATTCATTTAAATCATTTTGTTCATGGGCTGCTGAAAAGAAAGCATTAACGTTACCTCAAGATATTGATTATGAGTTATTTTTAAGTGTTGGCCAGAAGAGAAAAACAGTCACTGACCGAATTGAACTGGTTCGACATGTATTCAGAAGGGCAATAGAAGTTTGGCTTGTGCTCGATCGTGCTTTATATTTGCAGCAGCAAGGTTATCAAGTAAACATTAAAACGTTTTGCGAAAAGCAGTTAACGCCTCGTAATATACTGATCCTTGCCAATATAAATTAAATTCCCTGTCCTCGACTTAATAAGAGACGCAATGAGAAAGCTAAAAAATTTATTCGAAAATAACAAACGCTGGGCTAAACGCACGAGTGAAGCAAACCCTGAGTTTTTCAAAATTTTATCAATGCAGCAAAATCCAGAGTATCTATGGATTGGTTGCTCAGATTCTCGCGTTCCAGCAAATCAAATAGTTGATTTATTACCTGGTGAGTTATTTGTACACCGCAATGTAGCAAACGTTGTAGTGCACACCGATCACAACTGTTTGTCAGTAATGCAATACGCGGTAGAAGTGCTAAAAGTAAAACATATTATGGTAGTAGGTCATTACGGTTGCGGTGGCGTACAAGCTGTATTGGACAATGCTAAGTTTGGCTTTATTGATAACTGGTTACGCCACGTTGGTGATGTAAAAGAAAAGCACCTTGAGCACCTTAATACTATGGATGAGAAACAGCGTTTAAGCCGTCTTATCGAGCTCAATGTAATAGAGCAAGTACGTAATGTGTGTAGAACTAACATAGTGCAAGACGCATGGGAAAAGGGCCAAGATTTAACGGTTCATGGTTGGGTTTACGGGCTTGAAAATGGTCATTTGCATGACTTAGAAGCAGTTGTCACCTGCGCCGAGGAAGAAACAGAAAGTTATAAAAGAGCGATACAACACGTTTTTCAAAAAGCGGGTTGTGAGTAATTAAGCGCATGGCTAAAACGGCGGTTTTAATAGGTGCCACAGGCTTAGTGGGAAATGAGTTACTGCATAAGCTACTCAGTAGTGAAGATTACTCAAAGGTAGTGACTTTAAGCCGTCGTGATTTAGCCATCTCGCATGTTAAATTAGTAAATCATGTGATTGATTTTGATAAGCTGACTCAACACTCAGAGCTAATTAAAGGCGATGTTTTTTTCTCTTGCTTAGGTACCACACTTAAGCAAGCGGGCTCAGTAGCTGAGCAGCGTAAAGTCGATTTTGATTATCAATTTATAGCGGCGCAATTAGCTGCAAATAACAATATTCCCCATTACTGCTTAGTTTCTTCAAGCGGGGCTAATGCACACAGCCGCAGCGCGTACTTAAAAATGAAAGGGGCGCTTGAACTTCACGTTAAGCAGCTTAATTTTGCTAAGTGCAGTATTTTTCAGCCTTCTTTGTTACTCGGTGAGCGTAAACAATTAAGAGTGGCCGAAAAAATAGGGAGTTATCTTTTCCCGGTTATTACAATGCTACCTTTTTTAAAGCGGTATAAGCCAATTACGGGCAAGCAAGTTGCGAAAAAAATGTATACGGTGAGCATTGAGCAGCAAGCTGCGTTATCGTATTACGTGCTCGATGAGTTATTTAAATAAAGCTAAAAATACAAAAGGCAGCCTAAGCTGCCTTGTGTATTTTTACGCTTATACCAATCTGCTTATATATGAGGTTTATTTAACGTTAAGAAAATTACGCTAGAACTAGGCAAAAATTTTTGTATCTATTTGTTCTAAATAAAAAATTTTTAACGACGTTATAGTGCAATTTAATTCGTTAAATTGATCAAAGATTTATGCAGGTTGGTATTGATTATTCAGCGTCTGTTTTAGCACTTAGCTGCTGCTCAAGTAGGGCAACTTTTGCTTCTAATTCAGTTAATTTCTCGCGAGTACGAATTAGCACTTGGCTTTGCACATCAAATTCTTCACGGCTTACAAAGTCCATTTCAGCAAGCTTATTTTGTAAAACTTGCTTAGTTTTACCTTCAAGTGTGTCCGCTAAATTTTTTACACCTTGTGGCATATTGCTCGTGATTTGCTTTGCAATTTCTTCAAGTTTTGCTGGGTTGATCATAATTGTCCCTTCGGCCTTGCCTAAAATGATAATAACTCATATTACCTTATACCCACTGTATTTAACACATGATCATCTTTATCGAATTAATTAAGGCAATTGCTTTGCCTGCTGTGGTGGTTACGTTAAAATTGCGCGTCTTTTAAATCTCTTTGGTCGTTATGAAACTCAATCCTAAACAAGATGAAGCAGTAAAATATATTAGTGGTCCATGCTTAGTGTTAGCTGGCGCAGGCTCTGGTAAAACTCGTGTTATAACAAATAAAATTGCTTACTTGGTACAACAATGTGAATACAAAGCGCGAAATATTGCAGCTGTAACGTTTACAAATAAAGCCGCTAAAGAGATGCGTGAGCGCGTATTACAAACGCTTAGTAAGCAAGAGGCAAAAGGATTATGGGTATCAACGTTTCATACCTTAGGCCTTGAAATAATAAAAAAAGAGTTAAAAACGTTAGGCTTTAAAGAGGGCTTTTCGTTATTTGATGATCAAGACACAAACCAGCTTTTAAACGATTTAACAGAAGACGAATTAAAAAACGATAAAGACTTACTCAAGCTATTAAAAATGCAAATAGGCAATTGGAAAAATGAACTCGTTTTACCAGAGCAAGCAGTGCGTGAGGCACGTGATGCACAGCAGTCTTTATTTGCGCAGCTATATGCGCGTTATCAAATTCAGCTACGGGCCTATAACGCATTAGATTTTGATGATCTTATTATGATCCCAACGTTGTTACTTACTAATAACGAGACTTCTCGAGAGCGATGGCAACAGCGCTTTAAGTACTTGCTAGTGGATGAGTATCAAGATACCAATACCAGTCAATATCAGCTTGTTAAGCTACTTGTTGGCGAGCGCGCACGTTTTACTGTGGTAGGTGATGATGACCAATCTATTTACTCATGGCGTGGTGCAAGGCCGCAAAACTTAATTCTTTTAAGTAAAGACTACCCAGGCCTTAGGCTAATAAAGCTTGAGCAAAACTACCGTAGTGCACAACGGATTCTTAAATCGGCAAATATACTGATTGCAAATAACCCGCACGATATTGAAAAGAAATTATTTAGTGAGTTAGGTTACGGCGAACCCATTAAAGTAATTGGTTGTCGTGATGAAGAGCACGAGTCGGAGCGTGTGGTTGCAGAGATCATATCTCATAAGTTTATGAAGCGAACGAGTTATAAAGATTACGCTATTTTGTATCGCGGGAATCATCAGGCTCGTGGTTTTGAAAAATCATTAATGAGCAACCGAATACCCTATAAAATAAGCGGTGGAATGTCGTTTTTCTCTCGCTCAGAAATTAAAGATATTATGGCGTATCTACGCTTACTCGTTAATCAGGATGACGATAACGCCTTTTTACGTATTGTTAATACACCGCGTCGTGAAATAGGTACAGTCACCCTTGAAAAGTTAGGAACGCTTGCAAACGAAAAGCACCAAAGTTTATTTGCCACCTGTTTTGATAACGACTTAGGCTACAGACTTAAAGGCCGTGGCTTAAATGCACTTTCGGGGTTTGCTCGCTGGGTAGTGGAGTTATCTGATAATGCAGTGCGCAGCGATACACTCGAAGCCGTCAAAGATTTGGTTCGTAACATAAACTACGAAGCGTACTTGTATGAGTCATCACCGAGTGCAAAAGCGGCTGAAATGCGAATGAAGAACGTTTCTGAATTATATCGATGGATCACCGATATGCTCACAGGCGATGCTGACAATGAGCCGATGACGCTCGCTGAAGTTGTAAGTAAACTAACCCTTCGCGATATGCTTGAGCGCAACGAGGAAGAAGATGAGTCAGATGCAGTGCAACTACTTACTCTGCATGCATCAAAAGGCTTAGAGTACCCGTATGTGTTTATGGTTGGTATGGAAGAGGGGCTTTTACCTCACCAAGTAAGTATTGATGAAGACAATGTTGATGAAGAGCGCCGCTTGGCTTATGTAGGTATTACCCGTGCCCAACAAGAGTTGACACTAACGTATGCAAAAATACGTCGTCAGTTTGGAGAAACATCGCAAACGGAGCTAAGCCGGTTTGTACAAGAGTTACCGCAAGACGATTTGGCGTTTGAGAATAAAAAAGCGCCTAACACTCAAGCTGAGCGAATGGAAAAAGGTCAAGCTCGTGTTGCAAACTTACGGGCTATGCTTAAAAAGCCAGAGTAGCTTAACTTAGCTGCGACTAAGACACCGCAGATATGTTTTGTGTGTGTGTGAGCGTGTGCTGCTTACCTACAAAAAAAGCTAATCCGTGCTTATCTAATAGGGCTCTAAAATTAAGTATGGACGGGCCATTTGCAATCACTTTCATATTCTTAAGCTGGGTAATTGCAAGTACCCCCTGTAGCTGTAAATCAACGCTATCTTGTTGTAATACACGTTTACTAAATGTTGAGCTAAGTAGTAAATAATCAAAGTCTATTTCAGTTAGTAAGTTTAGCTCGCACCTATCCTTGGCAAAGTTATTAAGCCCTACAGAAAACCCTAACTGGGATAACTTTTTAAGGTTATCTATTTGCATAGCACTGGCATGGCGAATTTCTTGCTCATCAAATAATAAGCAAAGCTGACTTTGCCCTTGTTGTTTATTCAATACCTCGGTAAAAACAATAAACTCCAGTTGTTCAAGCAAAATACTTGAACAGGGTACAAGTGCCATTGCGACCCCCGCACTAATGGCTTGTGAATACGCTTGTTGCAATAATTCTAATTCAACTTGTACGTGCTGATCTTTATCAGTTGCAAACTTTTTCAAAATATCAAAACTAGTGCAACCTAAAACAGGGTGTTCGCCAAAGGCTTCAAATAAAGACTCTGATTGAAATTGTTCATTAAGTGTAATAATTTCGCTGCTTTTAAAATGCATTGGGAGCAGGTCTAGATGATGAAGTGTTTGTGATTCTTGTGTAGGAATTGATTGCGTTAATAATGGATGATAGAGCTCGTAGCGGTCTCGACCTGAATTTTTAGCATAATACATCGCTGCATCCGCATCACGTATAATTTCATCTGTATGAGTATATTGTGGTTGTGAAAACGTAATACCAATACTAGCACCACTTTTAATACACGTGCCTTTACTGCAAAATGGTTTTTTCATTATCTCAATAATACGGTTCGCAACATCTTCTGCTTGTTGTGGTTCAGTTAGATGAGTTAATAAAATAACAAATTCATCGCCACCTAAACGTGCAAGTAAATCATGCTCACGTATACAATGAGCAAACAAATCACCCACGCTTATTAAAAACTGATCGCCAGCTTGATGCCCTAGCTGATCGTTTATATCTTTAAATTTATCTAAATCAATAAACAGTACAGCAAAATGATGCTCTGGAAAGCGCTGATAATTTTGTAGTGTTTTTTCTAGCTGTGTTAAAAATAAGCTACGGTTGGGTAAGCCAGTTAATGAGTCGTGATGAGCATCGTGATAAAGTTGCTGTTCAATTTTTTTTCGCTCATCTATTTGCATTTGCAAATGCAGATTTGTTTGTTGAAGCTCTTTTGTTTTTTCACTAACTCTAAACTCAAGCTCTTGGTGACTTTTTTCAATAGCTTGATTAGCTAGCTTAGTTTGTAAAACAGCTGCAATTTGGTGGGATACAAAGGTAATTAGTTCACTGTCGTCTTGACTGAAAATGTGTTTGTTATTATACGCTTGGCAAACAATTAAGCCCATTACACCTTGCGATGTTTTGAGAGGAGCACCAAGCCAACTCGTTGCTTTTTGCTCTAAAGGGACAGGGGCTGAGCGTTGTACTACGCCGCTTTTTAATAGCTCCCTAGCTCTACAAGGGTGTATGAGTTGTGTTTGCTCAGTACTAATTACTAACTCACTATAACCTTTAGCAAAACGCCGTGGCTTTGCTATCTCTCTAAATTCATCAGCGTAATAGGGAAAGTCTATCCATCCACTGTCTTTGTTATATAGCGCAATATATAAGTTGTCGGCATAAGTAATGGTTTTTATTATTTGATGTATTTGAAGATAGGCATCATCAAGATTTTTTGCTTGTGTGGCAAGCTCAGAAATTTTAAATAATATTTGTTGTCTTTGTAGTGCGTGTCTTCGTTGCTCCACTTCAATATTCAACGCATCATTACTTTGCGTAAGTGCACGGGTACGAATTTTTACTTCTGACTCAAGTAACTCACGTTTTTTTACCCGCTCAATTGCCGTTGCCAAATAAAGCGACATTACTTCTAATAGCTGTATTTGTTCACCGCTATACCCTTGCTGGGTATCGTAACTTTGTGCCGCGAGTACCCCTATAATATTTTTTTCTTGATAAACAGGTACGCCTACCCAATGCTCTGCGGGTGTTCCTAATGCTTTAAACAAGCCATTAGCTGCAGCTTGCTGCATTTGCTTTTTAGTAAAGTAGGTTGTTTTACCCTGCTTAAAGATATAACCCGTAGCCCCTTCATCAAAACTATTAGATTGGTTTAGTGGAACAGCAATCCCGTCTTTTTCATCTGAAAAATAAGAGAGTTCCAATGAATTGTTATACGAATTGGAAAGCACCACATAAAAGCTTTTGCTCGGTAAGTATTTTTGCAATATATCGTGGATGGCAGGGTAAAGTAGGGTTAACTCGGCAACAGTGCTCGCTTGCTCTGATAATTGTATCAGGGCACTTTGTAGATGGTGAGATTGCTTGTACTTTTCTAATAGCGCTTTGAGCTTTTTATTTTGATACGCTAACTTACTCGGTACAGTGAGTTTATCTTCCAATGACGTTGACCGGCGATTTTTTATTGTATAGTTATTGTTCTTATAATTTCACTTTTAAGGGGACAGGTCAAGTAAGTATTGTGGTAAAAATGTGGCTAAAAGCGTTAAAAAGGCATTAAAAAAGGCCTACCTAAGGTAAGCCTTCTTACATTACTAAATAGTATTTACTTAGATGTCATGAAATCGATAGCAGCGCTAATCTCGTCATCAGAACAATCCATACAAGTCCCTTTAGGCGGCATTGCATTAAAACCATTTAGTGCGTGCTCAAGTAAAGTATCTTTACCTTTGGCTATACGCGGTGCCCAGTCATCAGCTGATTTAGGCGCGCCTAATGCACCAGTACCATGACATGCAAAACAAGCACCTTGGTAAACCTGCTCACCTGAACGTGGGCCTGTAGGCTCAGCAGCAACAGCCGCTTTGTCGCCTTCAAGGTATACAGCACCAACCGGCGCGAGACGTTTTTTTATTGCATCTTCAGTCATAGAATTATCATATGGCTGTGCGTATGCGGTGGTTGCTAGCATTACTAATGCTGCAGC
Source organism: Pseudoalteromonas sp. MMG007 (assembly GCF_018100985.1). GTDB lineage: Bacteria > Pseudomonadota > Gammaproteobacteria > Enterobacterales > Alteromonadaceae > Pseudoalteromonas. The sequence goes on from NZ_JAGJEI010000006.1 coordinate 24,029, forward strand.
TGTTAGTTTTTTCATTTTGCCTTGCTCACTTCGATTTGAACGTGATCAATCACGATTATAGATGACGGAAATTAAACCGATTATAACTCTCTGAAGCAATTTATAAAACGCTAAGAGGCTATTTTATTAATAAAACTGACTAATTTTTGCGTTAACGCAATAAAATTTAAAAATTAACGTTATTTTGTAAAGTAAACAAATAAAGTTAATGTGCTACATTACAAGCAAAGTCATTTTAAGTTAGCTCATAGATAATACGCTGCGTACAAGTTTTTCGATCCCTGCATCGGCTTCAACAAGCGATTGTGCAAGCATATATGCAGGGGTGGTTACTAATTTGTTTGATTGATCAATTACAATATCGTCAACCGCACAGTCTACGTGCTTAGAGCCGAGCGATGTTAATGCGTTTGCAATATCTTCATCAGTGCCGATAGTAAGTGAAGCATCATCATAAATAAAGGGGATCAAAGCCGGAGCTATACACATATAACCTGCTGGCTTTTTAGCTTTTGCAAATGCTTTACCCGCTTCAAGTACCCCAGCGTTGATAGTTGCATTTGCACCATTAAGAGCAAAGTCACATAAGTTTTTTGCTGCACCAAAACCACCAGGAACAATGAGCGCGTCAAATTGTTGTACGTCTAATTCTTTCAGCGATTTAATGTCGCCTCTAGCAATTCGTGCGGCTTCAACAAGCACATTACGCGTTTCAGGCATTTCTTCACCCGTGATATGATTTATAGTGTGATGCTGCGCTATATCTGGTGCAAAACACTGATAGTTAGCATCATTTTTAGCTATATGTAATAAGCTAAGTACAGCTTCATTAATTTCACTACCATCAAAAACACCAGACCCTGCTAAAATTACGGCTACTTTTTTCATGCTTTTGTGCTCCTAAAATCATTTTCATAAGTCGATTGGGTGAAGTCTAACATGCTCAAAATTTCTCGTTAAAATAAATTTTTAGTATAAAAAGCATTCGCTGAGCAAGTTATTTTGCGGTTTATGCCATTTGCGATCACTTCGCCTCTAAAAAAATTATAAAGGATCGCTATGATCTTTGATCCATTATGCTAGAATACTCCTCCGGTTATTTAAATGGATACAAATAATCAAAGTGACTAACAGCGGATGTAACAGTTAGAAAACCTTTTTCCACATTGGTTTAAAATAATAAAAAAAGAACCTCGTATTATCTTTTTTAAACAAAAACAAGCAGTTAAAGTATTTTCTAAGCATTTCATATTGCTTCGGAAGAATAGCCTGTGGCTGTTATCTACATACTTATCCACAGCTTGCTCTAATTTATATACCACGACGGATGATAATTCACAGTCGTTTTATTTACTGCCTTATGGCATGCTTACAATTACCTTAATTTTTTGTATTTAGGATCCAAATTCACCATGGCTCAGATCCCCGAAAACCCACTCATTTTAGTTGATGGCTCTTCATATTTATTTCGTGCTTATCATTCTCCGCCGCATTTAACTAATTCAAAAGGCGAGGCTACCGGGGCTATTTACGGTGTGATCAACATGCTTAAAAGCCTGATCAGACAATATGATCCGTCGCACATGGTAGTGGTGTTTGATGCCAAAGGTAAAACTTTTCGTAATGATATGTATAGCGAGTATAAAGCTAACCGCCCGCCTATGCCGGACGACTTACGCACGCAAATAGCACCAATACACAGCATTATTAAAGCAATGGGTTTTCCGCTTATTAGCATTGAAGGTGTTGAAGCCGATGATGTAATTGGCACCTTTGCACGCATTGCATCAGAGCAAAAACGTCATGTACTCGTTTCAACGGGTGATAAAGACATGGCTCAGCTTGTAAATGAGCATGTAACACTTATTAATACCATGACCGACAGTATTTCAGACCCACAAACCGTAGTAGAAAAATTTGGGGTAGGTCCAGAGCTAATTATTGATTATTTAGCATTGATGGGTGACAAGGTTGATAATATACCAGGTGTTGAAGGGTGCGGTCCTAAAACAGCTGTTAAGTGGCTTCAAAAATACGGATCGCTTCAAGGTGTAATGGATAACGCAGGCGATATTAAAGGTAAGATTGGTGAAAAGTTAGCAACAGCGCTTGATCATCTGCCTTTAAGCTATGAGCTTGCAACAATAAAATGTGATGTTGAGGTTGAATCTGATCTTGATACCTTTAAGCTTCAAGAGCCAAATAAAGATGAGTTAATTGCATTATATGGTGAATGCGAATTTCGTCGTTGGTTAGCTGAGCTATTGGATGATCCTAAAACCGCAGATACACATTTAGATGTGCCTACTGAGGCAAATGAGCTGCCAAAAGTTGAAGATGCACATTACGAAACTATTTTAACCGAATCACAATTTGATACGCTTATTAAGCAGTTAAACAGTGCCGAGTTATTTGCGTTTGATACCGAAACAACCAGCCTTGATTATATGCAAGCGCAGTTAGTCGGTATGAGCTTTTCAGTAAAAGCGGGTGAAGCAGCTTACTTACCTGTTGCGCACGACTACCCAGGAGCACCAGAGCAATTAAGTCTTGAGTTTGTAATGCAAAAACTTGGGCCAATTTTAGCTGATGAAAATAAAGCCAAAGTAGGACAAAATCTTAAGTACGATAAAAGTGTGCTGGCTAATGCCGGTTATGAACTTAACGGTATTAAGTTTGACACTATGCTTGAGTCGTACGTATTTAATAGCGTAGGCACACGCCATGACATGGATTCATTAGCACTTAAATACCTAGGCCATAAAAATATTAGTTTTGAAGATATTGCTGGCAAAGGTAAAAAGCAGCTAACCTTTAACCAAATTGAGCTTGAAAAAGCCGCGCCTTATGCTGCTGAAGATGCGGATATAACTCTGCGTTTACACGAAGTGCTGTGGCCTAAACTAGAGGCAGATGAAAAGCTAAAATCGGTATTTGAAGAAATAGAAATGCCTTTGGTAAATGTTATTTCGGATATTGAACGCACAGGTGTAGCAATTGATAGCAACATGCTTGCAGCGCACAGTCAACGCTTAGGTGAGCGTTTGCTTGAACTTGAAAAAGAAGCATTTGAAATAGCGGGCGAACCATTTAACTTAAGCTCACCAAAACAATTACAAGTTCTATTATTTGAAAAGCTTGAGCTGCCAGTTATTAAAAAAACACCTAAAGGTGCGCCTTCAACGGCTGAAGAGGTACTGCAAGAGCTTGCTCATGATTATCCATTACCAAAAGTAATTATTGAACATCGCGGATTATCTAAGCTTAAATCAACGTATACCGACAAATTACCGTTAATGGTCAATGAGAAAACGCAACGTGTGCATACGTCTTATCATCAAGCGGTTACAGCAACAGGGCGTTTAAGCTCAACCGATCCTAACTTACAAAATATACCAATTCGCTCTGAAGAGGGACGCCGTATTCGTGAAGCCTTTATAGCCGCAGAAGGTTATAAAATTGTAGCTGCCGATTACAGCCAAATTGAGCTGCGTATTATGGCGCACTTATCGCAAGATAAAGGCCTACTTAATGCCTTTGCAAACGGTTTAGATGTTCACAGTGCAACTGCTGCTGAAGTGTTTGGTGTTGAGCTTGATGATGTAACCACAGATATGCGCCGTAAAGCTAAAGCAGTAAACTTTGGTTTAATTTATGGAATGTCAGCCTTTGGTTTAGCGCGTCAGCTTGATGTGCCACGCCACGAAGCGCAGCACTATATTGATAAATACTTTGAGCGTTTCCCTGGTGTACTTGAATACATGGAAACAACCCGCGGAAAAGCCGCTGAAAATGGGTATGTTGAAACTATTTTTGGTCGTCGCCTGCATTTACCAGAAATCAATGCGCGCAATGGCGCTCGACGCAAAGGTGCTGAACGTGCAGCAATTAATGCACCAATGCAAGGCACAGCGGCAGACATTATTAAAAAAGCAATGTTAAGTGTACATAGCTGGGTAAGCGAGCAGGCACCAAATACGATTAAGTTACTTATGCAAGTTCACGATGAACTGGTATTTGAGATTAAAACGGATTGTGCACAAGCGTACACAAAACAAATTTGTGAACTCATGTCGCAAGCGGCCACACTTGATGTGCCTTTAATAGTAGAAGCCGATGAAGGTGAAAACTGGGAACAAGCTCACTAATACTTAATTATTTATTTACTTTAAAGCGCCACTAGGCGCTTTTTTTATGACTGTAAAAAACTAGCGCAATAATGATTTAGATTTTTGCTGTGAACAAGGTTTAGTTAAAAGTAGGTTAATTTAAGCAACTATTTGTATTAAATAGTTATATGTTCGTCAATTCGAACTGTTTTTAAGGAATATCATTGTATTTTTATGCGCTCTTTTGTTAAAGTCCCGCCCGTCCTCATCCTGTAGGACATCCTGTTGATGATGCATCTGAAAGGGTGCAACAAATTGATAGCTTCTCCCCAGTTTGCTATACCGGCCTGCCATATTTTTGGTGGGCCGTTTTTTATTCTGCTCCTAAAAACTCAGCTTTATTAATTTTGCTTATCGCGTTATCCATTCGTTACTTTGAGGTGGTTTGGGTACATCTCAGGTGATACCATCAAAGTGCTATTATTTTGATTCCTATTATTTTCATTTTATTACTAAGGAGTGCGTTATGTTTAAAGCATTAGCTATTGCAGGTTTTTCTTTATCAAGTTTAGTCATTTCTAATGTTGCTCAGGCTGATTGGCAGCTTGTTAATGATAAAAGCCAATTGAGCTTTGTATCAATTAAAAAAGATTCAGTTGCAGAGGCCCATCACTTTACCAACCTCGAGGGCATGCTTACAGATAGCGGTAAGTTTAGCGTAAATGTCGACTTAAGCTCTGCAGAAACGCTTATCCCAATCCGTAATGAGCGTTTAGCTAAACTATTATTTGAAGCGAGTAAATTTCCAAATGCTGTTTTAAGTGCTGATTTAGCTAAAGAACTTAGTCGTGTTAAAAAGCCAGGCCAGCATGTGCTTAAAGGTATTGATGCTGAACTTGATTTTCATGGAAATAAAAAGCCATTCAAAATAGATGTGTTAGTAACTAGCTTACAAAACGGTGACTTAAGCGTGTCATCTTTCACACCGATTATTATTAATAGTGATGATTTTGGCGTAACGGAAGGTGTTAAACAGCTACAAAAATTAGCGGGATTACCGTCAATAGCGACAGCTGTACCCGTTACATTTGCACTAACACTTAAAAAACAGTGATCTCACTTGCACAGCTTAGTAAACAATTAAGCGAGCCAAGCAAACCGTTTGACAGCTGGCAGCCAACTCATTGTGGTGAGCTGCCAATTGTTATTGATGAGCAAGGGCAATGGTTTTACGATGGCAGTGAGATAACTCGCATTGCTATGGTGAAGCTATTCGCCAGTGTTTTATGTAAAGAAGGTACGCAGTTTTACCTAAAAACCCCAGTCGAAAAAATAGCGATAGAGGTGCAAGATGCGCCATTTATAATTGTGGACTGGCGTTTTGAAAATACAGCACAAGGAAAGGTTTTGTGTTGTATAGATAATATTGCTAGGCAATGGCTCATAAGTGCTGATCAGCCATTAGCTATACAAAACTATAAAGGTATAGCCGTGCCCTATTTACAGCTACCGTATGGTTGCTGTGCACGTATAAATAGAAGTGTGTTTTATCAGTGGGCTGAAATAGCCGCAGAAGATGAGCGCGGCTATTATATAAAATCAGCAGAAGAAAAGTTTTATCTTTCTTAGCAATTAAGCGTTAGGGTCTGTTTCTTCGCTTTGTTTGTCTTGTGGTGGAATTGCTACAACGGGACCTAAGTACCATTCATCTAGCTTTTTAGCAACTTCAGGTAAGCCTGTGCCTTTAAGCGATGAAAATGCATGTACAGTAATGTCACCATCAAGCTCGCTTAATTCACGACGTACTTGTAATACCTGTGCCTTACGCGCACCTTGCTTAAGCTTGTCTGCTTTTGTTAAAAGGGCAAGTACTGGTATTTCGCTACCTATAGCCCAGTTAATTAAATCTTTATCTAAGTCTTTTAACGGATGGCGAATATCCATTAATACCACGATACCCTTTAGGCTTTGGCGTTTTTGCAGGTATTCACCTAACGACTTTTGCCATTTCTTTTTCATTTCAATTGGCACTTTAGCAAAACCATACCCAGGTAAATCGATTAAGCGCATGTTGTCAACATCGGCAAGTTCAAAGGTATTGATTAGCTGAGTACGCCCTGGTGTTTTACTGGTACGAGCTAGCTTTTGATCTGTAAGCGCATTAAGTGCACTTGATTTACCTGCATTAGAGCGACCAGCAAACGCGACTTCAATTCCCGTATCAGCAGGTAATTTAGTAATGTCTGGAGCGCTTGTTACGAAAGACGCAGTATTATATTTGATACGAGATTTGAGCACAGGCTCTCCTAAAACTTAAAAATGGTCATGTTGAGTAAACTAAATTCACTCAGGGCGCGTATTTTATACTATAAAGGATGTATTAAAAAGCGTATTTAAACACCTTAAAGCAGCACAAATGGCACATTAAAAGACACTTAAAGCTTAATCTAGGTCAAAACCCTATAATTTATAAGCTTAATATGAGTAGAAAACGTGCCAGAGAATTTTTTATCGTGTAGAATACATGTATTACAACTATCTATATTGTAGATGATACAGGGTCGGAAACAGAGAATTCACCATGAAAAAAATAGCACTATCTTTAACAATATTGCTTGGTGCGTTGTCAGCAAGCAACGCAACAGCATTCGATGGCGATGTAAACGCAGGTAAAGAAAAATCAGCAACGTGTGCGGCTTGTCACGGCCCAGATGGTAATGCGCCGGTTAATATCTACCCTAAGCTTGCAGGTCAACATCCAGATTATATCCTTAAGCAACTTCAGGATTTAAAATTAGGTATGACTTCTGGCGGTAAAGAAGGTCGTATGGATCCGGTTATGAGCGCTATGGCGATGCCACTTAGCGAGCAAGACATGAAAGATTTAGCTGCCTATTTCTCTTCATTGAATATGTCTGAAGGTTCAACACCTAAAGATGTGGTTGAAGTTGGTAAAATGCTTTTTAAAGCGGGCGATGCAGAACGTGGAATTCCATCATGTGCAGCATGTCATGGCCCTCGTGGTAACGGTTCATCATTAGCTAAGTTTCCAAAAATTTCTTTTCAACATCCAGAATACATCAAGTCTCAACTTGAAAAATTCCGCGATGGCACGCGTAGTAATGACCTAAACGGCATGATGGGCGATATAGCTAAGAAATTAACAGATAAAGACATTGAAGTACTTTCTCAGTACTTAGGTGGTTTACACTAAAGTCGTATTTATCAAGCCGTCACTAGATAATACACTATAATGTGTTGAAAAAAGCAGCTTAGGCTGCTTTTTTTGTATGTTAATTTACCGATATAACCCTTCGTCTATGTGAGACATTGACCATATTAAGCTGTAAGAAAAGTCCTCTTTTAAATTTTTGTTTAAAGTTAACTAATTGAAAATTAAATACTTCATCTCATGTTAATGTAATCATTATAATAAAAGTTATATAAACCAGTTGTAACAAAATTATTAACGAGTAAATTAACCACTGTCGCAAAACAACAATAACAAAATGGATTATGCTAAAGGAAAATGGCGCGACACGGCTACATAGCACAAGATGTTGCTACTAAAGGAAATAATAAAAAAGAGTCAGGACGACCGAGAATAATAAAAAGCTCATGGAAGTTTAATAATAAAAACAAAAGGGAATGTTACATGGAAGGTATTCATAATAACAAAACGGACTGATAATAATAAAAATAATAAAGACTAAAAAGTCGAAGGGAGAAGTGTCCAGATAATGGCGCTCAGATTAGCAGGCGGTAGAGATGTTTTCTCTACCGCCTTTTTATTTGTCCTGTTACAATACCCACCGTTTAAAATTAGCGATTATTAGCTAAGGCGCTTTTTAATGAGTAACCCAACCTCTATAGCGCAAACTGAATTCTTCTGGCTAGGCCAGCACTGCGATGCCCATTAAGTTGCGCCTCGCTCAAAACCTCTTAAGTGAGATGATCAAGATATGAGTAGAACTAAAAAGTCACGCAAAAGCCCATCAAATGGACCTGTTCGTCTAAGCCAAGACAAACTTAAAGAAATGCGCGCATTGAAAGAGCAGCGAGTAAAAAAAACCAAAGGTGCTAAGCCTGGTTCTCGTAACGCTCCTGAGCTATTAGATAATGATAGCCAAAAAGGCGGTTACACGCCCAAAGATAAGCGTGTAGGCAGTAAAAAAGCGGTGCCATTAATTGCTACAGCACCTGAACCTAAAGTTGAAATGAAACGTAACTTAAAACCTACGGTTGAACTTAAAAAGGTTACTGAGCCTGAGATTACACCAGAACAAGAGCTTGAAGCGCTTGAAAATGATGAGCGCTTACTAAAATTAGTCGAGCGCCATGAAAAAGGTGAAATGCTAACCGGTAAAGATGCTAAGTACTTTAATAGCCGTATTGCTCGCCATCAGGCCTTATGTAAAATCCTTGGTATTGAAGATGAGGATGAAGACGAGTTTGAAGATGATTTCGAAGATGACTTTGCAAGTGAAAGCAACGCTGACTTCGATCAATACTTATCTGACGATTTAGCCAATGAATGGCTAGACGAAGACGACAAATAGTAAGGGCAAATAATGAGTACAGCGTTGATCATAGCCTTATTTGTAGGTGCTGCGATTATTGCTGGCTTAGCATTTTATGCGGGTCAGTTGCTTTATAAGCTAAGTGCACAAAAAAAGCTAATTGCAAAAACTCAAGCTGAGCAGCAAAAAAAGCTTAAAAAGTCACGTTTAGAGCGTAATGCTAAATTGGCCGACAGCATTCATTTAATTGCTCGTGCAATGAACGAAGAGCAGTGTGAGTTTTCAGAAGGGTGTTTGCGTATTTGGGTACTTATGTCTCAATACGCATTTGAAGATGAGCGTGATTTAACGGTTCAGTACCCTGGCATTTTTGAAATGTACGAAGTAGTTAAAGAAATGCCAACGCATGATGCTCGTAAAAAATACTCTAAAAAAGAGATTTTTAAACAAGACACGGCTCGTTGGCGCGCAGAAGAAAAGCTTAATGATGCTATAAAAGCTGATTGCGCAAAAATTATTGTAGAGTTTAAAGCGGCTCCTGGCAGCGATAAAGTAGTGTTTAATTAAGTACTATTGATAATGTAAAAAAGCAGACCTAGGTCTGCTTTTTTTATGTTGATGTATTTATTTCCCAAAGTTCAGGCTAAATTACTCTGGAAAATCGCGTTGCGTTAATTTGTTTTTGTAAGTGAGCATCGAAGCACATGCAAATTATACGTATAAATAAATTACCGCGCGGCGTTACTTTAATCGTATTGTTATTGATTGTTACCATGGCATCATCTATTAGCGGTATAAGTGCAGTGAGAGCATCTGCAAAGTAACTATTAAATTCAATACCATGCCTATTGGCAAACTCTTCTGTATTAAGCTCAAACTGGCAAATAAGCTGTTTAATAGCATCAGCACGTATTATGTCATCAGTACTTAAATGCATCCCTTTATTAATCGCACAGCCGCTTTGTGTTTCGGTTGCATGATAATATTGCTTTAGCTCTTTTTGATTTTGCAAAATAGCACTGCCAATTTGTGAAATAGACGATACACCTAAGCCCAGTAAATCACAGTTACCATGTGTGGTGTAACCCTGAAAGTTACGGTGTAGCTTAGCTTCGTTTTGTGCAGTTGCTAGCTCGTTTTCGGGGCGAGCAAAATGATCCATGCCAATAAATTGATATCCAGCTTGAGTCATTTGTTCAAGAGTGTTTTTGAACATAGTCAGTTTGTCATGCGCGCTAGGCAAATCTGCATTTTTAATTTTACGCTGTGCAGCGAAGCGCTCCGGTAAATGTGCGTAATTAAATACCGATACACGGTCAGGGTTTAACGCAATTAATTGCTCAATAGTATGCTTAAAGCTTTGAGGTGTTTGTAGTGGAAGCCCATAAATCATATCTGCATTAATTGATTTAAAACCAAGCTCGCGCGCTTGAGTAATTAGTTGTTTAACTTTACTGGCTTGTTGTGGGCGATTTACAGCAAGTTGTACCTCGTCATTAAAATCTTGAATACCAAACGATACGCGGTTAAAGCCTAGCACACGCAAATCAACGAGCATGTTGTCGCTAAGTGAGCGTGGGTCTATCTCTATTCCACGCTCAGTTGTATGAGTAAAATCAAAATGCTGCTCTAATAAAGTCACTAAGCGAGTCATTTGCTTGGTATTTAAAAAAGTGGGAGTTCCACCACCTAAATGTAATTGCTCTACGGTGTAGTGTTTAAATAGGGAAGCTTGGGCTTTAATCTCTTTAGCAAGGTAATCTAGATACACATCTGCTTTTGATTGATGACGAGTAATAATTTTATTACAGCCGCAGTAATAACAAAGTTGGCTACAAAACGGAATATGTATATACAAAGATAGTGAACGACTAGATGATGACTCAATGGCGCTTAGCAAGTCTTGCTGGTTGTAACCTTCACTAAGAGAAAGTGCCGTAGGGTAAGAGGTGTAGCGAGGACCAGAAACATTATATTTGTTTATTAGGGAATCATCCCATTTTGGAAGTTCTATCATCACGCGCACCTTTATATTAATAAGGTGCAAATTATAAAAAGCTTTGTAAGCAGAGTTTTTGATCTACAACAAAAAAAGGTGCCGCAGCACCTTTTTAACTTTATTTTTAACGCTAGTAAGTCACTGTATGAGCATCTTTAAGGTACTGAAATAACTCTTTGTAACCTTTACCAGGCTTTTCAGCTTTAGCTTCTTTGGTCGCATTACGAACTAACTGGCGTAACTGTTGGCGGTCTAGCTCAGGAAACTGCTCAATGGTGTCATTAATTAGATCATCACCTTGCTCAATTAAGTCTGCGCGAAGCTGCTCAATTTTTTTAACCAATACTTCAGCTTGGTTATTTTTATTTAGCATTACATCGATTATTGCTTTAATTTCTTCGATGTTTTCTACAGTACGAAGCGTTTTTGCAATGTAGTTTAAGTGACGACGGTAAGCATCACTTTTATTACTAATTTTATCAGCAACAACCATGGCCTCTTTTAAATCGTCATTTAATGGTAGGCGCTCTCGCTGTTTTTTACCCATTTTGGCAATTTCAGAACCTAACTGATGAAACTCTTGCGCTTCGCGCTTAAGCTCCGTTCTTGATACATATATAATTTCTTCTTCAATTTCAGCAGGCTTGCCTTTTTTCTTTGCCATGGGGTGCTCTTAAATAAAAATAACTTTTGCCATTATACGCGATTCTTTTAGTGATTAATATTAGCTGATGTGGTGCAGTGAGTGTGTTAGCATTTAACTATAAAAAATGCGTGCAATATTGCCTTAAGGCTCAGGACTTAATTTATGAAAAGCCAACAACACGATCCAATTTATTCTCAAATCTCTCAAGTAAAAGATGCCGTAGCCGAAGTGCTTGAGCATGCAAAAAAGTTGGGTGCAACAGCTGCAGAAGCTGCGATGTCGAGCACATCTGGTTTATCGGTTAGTACACGTATGGGTGAAGTAGAAACCATTGAATTTAACCAAGACGGTGGTTTAGGTATAAGTGTATACGTTGGTAATAATAAAGGCTCTGCGTCTACCGCCGATTTGAATCCAAAAACACTGCGTACCGTTGTAGAAAAAGCGATAGACATAGCTAAATTTACATCTGATGACCCATTTAATGGCGTTGCTGATAAAGAATTACTTGAGTTTGCACCAAAAGATTTAGATTTATACCACCCGTGGGATGTAAGCCCAGAGCAAGGTATTGAGCTTTGTCATGCCGCAGAGCAAGCTGCATTAAATGCAGATGAGCGAATTGTTAATTCAGACGGTGCCAGCTTTTCATCGCACCAAGGTTTACGTGTATATGGCAACAGCCATGGCTTAATTGCAGGTTTTCCTCGGACTCGTCATAGCATTAGCACTATGGTAATAGGTAAAGAAGGCGAGCATATGCAGCGCGACTCTGCTTACACCGTTGCGCGCGATCAAGCTGGTTTAAATGATGCCGCTGCGGTTGGGCTTGAAGCCGCTGCAGAAACCCTCGCTAAACTAAACAGCCAAAAACTAGGGACTATGAAAGTGCCTGTTATTTTTAGAGCTGATATTGCTAATTCACTGTTTGGCCATTTAGTATCGGCCATTGGTGGTGGTGCACTTTATCGTAAGTCGAGTTTTTTACTCGACAGCCTTGGCACACAGGTATTTAGTAACTGTGTAAATATAGCTGAGCGCCCACATATTTTAAAAGGTTTAGCATCATCGCCTTTTGATAGCGAAGGGGTTAAAACGCTTGATCGTGAAATAATCCAAGGTGGCGAGCTACAAACCTATTTATTAGCAAGTTACGCTGCACGTAAAATGAATATGACGCCAACAGGCCATGCTGGCGGTATACATAACTGGTTAGTTGAACAAACTCATAACGATTTATCGGCTTTATTAAAAACCATGGGTACTGGTTTACTAGTTACTGAGCTTATGGGCCAGGGTGTAAACACCGTTACGGGTGACTACTCGCGTGGAGCAGCTGGTTTTTGGGTCGAAAACGGCCAGATACAATACCCTGTAAGTGAAATTACTATTGCCGGAAATTTAAAAGATATGTTTAAAGGCATTAGTGCAATTGGTGGCGATATTGAGCGCAGAGGCGGTATTCAAACTGGCTCAGTACTTATAGAGCAAATGCAAATAGCAGGCGCTTAATAGCAATTTGCAATAATACTTAATTAGGCGAATTGGTATAATATAAAAGCGCTCAGTTAAGTCAAACATTTACGTGCTTGGCTTAACAATGCTTTATTTAAATTTATGGGGTGTTAAATGGCAAAAGATAGATATGCACCAAAGCCGCTAACCGACATTATGGCGGGGCTTAACAACCGCTTGTCGGCCTATGCAGGTAAAAGCCAAGCACTTGATAAGCAGCAAACTCTATTAAAAGAGTTTTTAGGACCTAAGCTGAGCGAAAAGTGCAGAGTGAGTAACTACCGTGATGGTACGTTAATGATTGAGGCTGTATCGGCTTCTATCGCGCTTAAGCTTAATTATTTGAAAATGGATATGCAGTCACACTTTAGAGCAGCAGGAATGGCTGAGCTTGGGCAAATAAAAATTACTGCAAACCCGCAAGCTACTCAGCGATTAAGCGCTACTGGCAATAAAAGCCAAGCACAAAGCGCAGCTACGGGGAATTCTCGTAAAATGAGCACTCAAACCTCCGATTATTTAAATGCGATTGCTGCATCAGCACCTCCTTCTCTAAAAGAAAAATTAGAACGCCTGGCTCTACACGGAAAAAAATAATTTTTTGAAATTCAAATAATTTGTCATTGGTAGGGCTATTTCGTTTGCTCATCGCATTCAAAATACTTTGTTACATATTCTATTTTAATGTTTGTTTAATGGGGTTTATTATACCCATATGGCGTACTTTTATCTGAGTTCGCTCTTGATACCCATTCCATTAAGTAAAAGCGTGTAGGCAGTGCTATTTTTATTCCTGCTATATTCAAGAATTTAATGGAGTTGGTATTAAATTCTAACTAACAAACGGAATAACTATGAAGAAAGTAACTATTACCGCCGCAAGTATTGCACTTGCGCTTGGCCTAGTAGGTTGCGGTGAAAAACAACAAGAAACAAAAGCCACCGAAACTGCAGCAGTCACGGCCCCTGCAGAAAAAACGCTTGAGTTAGGTGTAGACCTTGCCAACATGGATGAGTCTGTACGTGCACAGGATGATTTTTATTATCATATAAATGGTCAGTGGCTTGCTAAAACAGAGATCCCAGGCGATAAATCTAACTACGGTTCTTTTTCGCAGTTATATGACGAGTCGCAAAAAGCGATGAAAGTGGCTCTTGAAAGCGCGGCTGCTAATAACATGGCTAAAGCGGGCAGTGACGAGTATAAGATTGGTGCTTTTTATAAAAGCTACATGAATAAAGGCGCGCGTAATGAAATGGGAATTACACCACTTCAGCCTTCTTTAGATACAATTGATAGTGTTGAGTCTAAAGCTGATTTAGCTGGCCTTATGGCTAAAATTCAAAAGCAAGGTGCTAGCTTACCATTTGGTTGGTTTGTAAATAACGATGCTAAAAATTCAAGCGAATATGCGTTGTACTTATCGCAATCGGGCCTTGGTTTACCAGATCGTGACTACTACTTAAAAGATGACGAAAAGTTTACTAAAATTCGTGCAGCTTATGAGCAATACATGACCGATATTTTAGCTAAATCAGGTGTTAAAAATGCATCTGAAGCCGCTAAAAGTGTTATCGCATTTGAAAAGTCTTTAGCTGATGCACAATGGAGCCGAGTACAAAGCCGTGATGCAACAAAATCGTATAATAAGATGACGGTTGCCGATGCTGATAAACTAATGGGCGATTTTGATTTAGCTACGTTTTTTAAAGACGCTGGTGTGGATATACAAGAAATTATTGTGCGTCAGCCAAGCTACCTAGAAGCATTTGCCGATGTGTATAAAAACACAGACGTAACAACGTGGAAAAACTATTTGAAATTCCATTTTGTGAGTGGCTATGCACAGCTACTTAGTGACGATTTTGTTGATCTTAAATTTAACTTTTACAGCACAACATTGCGTGGTGTAGAAGAGCAAGCGCCACTTTGGAAAAAAGCAGTTGATGCTTCTAACAGTGTACTGGGTGAAATTTTAGGTAAAGTGTACGTTAAAGATAACTTCCCGCCAGAAGCGAAAGCGCGTATGGAAGAGCTAGTTGATAACGTAATTAAAGGTTACGGTGTAGCTATTGAAAACCTTGAGTGGATGAGCCCTGAAACTAAGCTTGCTGCCCAAGAGAAGCTAAATAAATTTACCCCTAAAATTGGTTACCCAGATAAGTGGAAAGACTACTCTGAGCTTACAATCAATTCAGATGAACTAGTAGGTAACTACATTCGTTACAGTGAATGGGCTTACAAAGACATGATTGCTAAATTAGGCAAGCCTGTTGATCGCTCTGAGTGGCACATGACGCCGCAAACGGTAAATGCTTATTATAATCCGGTAAATAACGAAATTGTATTTCCTGCCGCCATTTTACAACCGCCATTCTTTAATTTAGAAGCAGATGATGCTGTAAACTACGGTGCAATTGGCGCGGTAATTGGCCACGAACTAGGCCACGGTTTTGACGACCAAGGTGCTAAATACGACGGTGACGGTAACTTACGTAACTGGTGGAGCGAGACTGACCTTACACAGTTTGAAGAGCGCACAGGTGCACTAGTGGCACAATACAATGAGTACAAACCGTTTGAAGATGCAGGTGTTAACGGCGAGCTAACGCTTGGCGAAAACATTGGTGATTTAGGTGGCTTAACCGTAGCGCATAAAGCATATATGTTATCTTTAGGCGATAGCAAAGCGCCGGTAATTGATGGTTACACAGGCGATCAACGCTTCTTTATGGGCTGGGCTCAAATTTGGCGTCGTAAGTATCGTGATGAAGAGTTACGTAACCGCTTAATGACAGACCCACATTCACCAAGCCACTACCGTGTAATCGGTATCTTGTCGAACATGCCAGAATTTTATGAAGCGTTTGACGTAAAAGAAGGCGACAAAATGTATATCAAACCAGAAGATCGCGTAAAAATTTGGTAATTGATATTTATTTTAATTAGCTTAACCAAAATTTAGGTTAGTTAATAAAAAACCAGCAAGTGTTTAGCTTGCTGGTTTTTTTATACCAATAACATTGCTGCTATTGCATGAGGGTTTTATGCATCCAGCTTTCATTACTTAAAATATTTTTGTACAGAGCTAATTGGTTTTGAGCTCGTTCTAAATTATGTTCTGCATGAGTGGTTTTAAAATACACATCGTTATTTAAGTAATCAGTTAAAAAACGCACGCTAAGCATTAACGGCATAATTTTAGCGCCAAGCAACAAGCTTGATTGTTCTGACTTACTCATAACAGGCTGAAGGGGAGCTAGGTAGCCCTTAACGAGCGCCTCAAAAATCTCTTTACGAATAACTACTTTATCAAGGTTGGTCGAATCTTCTGCCTCAGCGCAGCAAAATGTACGTACCATGTCACCAAAGTCGTACAGTAAAAACCCTGCCATACAGGTATCTAAATCGATAACCGCTTTTGCTTTATGCGTATTACTACAATACAGCATATTATTTATTTTAGTGTCGTTATGGCATACGCGAATAGGTAAGTCAGAGGCTATGTCACTGAGTTCTTTAATTAAATGCTGCTGCGACAAGCAATAGGCTATTTCGCTTTCACAGCGAGTGAGCCGCTTCTCTGCACTTGTATTGATAGCTGAATTTAATTGCTTAAAGCGCATAGCTAAGTTATGAAAATTCTCAATAACAGTGTAAAGCAATGTGGCGTCAAAATCGTGAAGGGCGTTTGCAAAGGTGCCAAATGCTAAAGCTGCCTGATGTGCTTGCTCTGTGGTTTTAACCACATCTTCACTAAAGCTTTGGCTAATAAAGTTAAGTACTCGGTACTGCTCGTTTTCAATGCTTATTAAGTACTCGTTGCTGCGTGTGCTTATGTGTTTAACAATCTCAAGCGGGTAGCTGTTACTTTGCTTTTTAGCGTATAAGTGCTGCTCAATTAATTTTGCATTATTAATGAGGTGCGCAGGGTATCTAAATACATGGGTATTGAGCTTTTGCACAATAAATTGCTGCGATGCATTACTAAGCAGCCACGTCGTATTTATGTGCCCGCTACCTATAGCGCTAACCTGAGTTTGTTCGGGGTTTAGCGCTAAAAGCTCACTCAACTTATTTTGAATTAACGTATTCATTTTACTTACGCGTATCGAGCTTGTATTTTTTCAATAATATCAGCGTTAGCCGCAGGGAAGTCGTAGTTACTAAGCTCGCTAATGGCTACCCATTCGCTTGGTTGTCCTTCAGCGCCACGTGCTTCACCGCTAAAATTACTAACGACATGAATATCGAGTTTTACACATTTATCACCGTAGTCATGCTCAATCACCATTAGCTGGCTGGAGCTGTGAATTGTGATTCCTACTTCTTCTGTTAGTTCACGCTTAAGCGCTGCAAATACGCTTTCGCCAGCTTCTACTTTGCCACCCGGAAATTCCCACAAGCCACCTTGGTGTTGCTCATCACCGCGCTTACAAATAAATATGGCATTGTTTTTTTTAATAACACCAACGGCTACATTTACTATTTTTATTGTCATATTTTTACTCCATAAAAAAAGCGACGCTAGCGTCGCTTTTTAATTACTTACAATACGTGGTTATTTTAATTTACCACAACACTGTTTGAATTTGTGACCTGAACCACAAGGACACGGATCATTACGGCCAACTTTTGGCTCTGTTCTAGCCATTACGGTTGCGCTTTGAGGTGCTTCGCCGCCTACGTGCTCAGCTTCTTCATGTTGGTATTCGCGAGGAGCGTTTTCACTCTTGCGGTGTTGCTCTTCTACTTTTTCAACATCTTCTTCTGCGCGTACTTGTACTTTACTTAAAATGCCAACTACATCAACTTTTAAGTTTTCAAGCATTTCAGAGAACAGTTCAAACGACTCGCGTTTGTACTCTTGCTTAGGATTCTTTTGCGCGTAACCACGTAAGTGAATACCTTGGCGTAGGTGATCCATTGCAGCAAGGTGATCTTTCCAGTGCTGATCAAGACTTTGTAGCATAATCGCTTTTTCAAACTGGCGTAGTACAGAGTCGCCAACTTGCTCTTCTTTTTGCTTGTAAGCTTGCTCAACCGCTTGCTCAATACGCTCACGAAGTTTTTCTTCGTAGAGTTTATTGTCATCAGCTAGCCATTGTGAAATAGGCAGCTCAATTAGGAAGTCTTGTTTTAAGCGCTCTTCAAGGCCAGGCACATCCCACATCTCAGCAAGGCTTTGCGGTGCAATGTACTGGTCAATAACACCAGCAAGTACATCACCACGGATAGCTGTGATAGTTTCTGAAATATCGCCTTCTTCAAGCAGTTCGTTACGCTGAGAGTAAACAACACGACGTTGATCGTTTGCTACATCATCGTATTCAAGTAGTTGCTTACGTACATCAAAGTTACGTGCTTCTACTTTGCGTTGTGCGTTTTCAATTGCGCGGTTAACCCATGGGTGCTCAATTGCTTCGCCGCGTTGCATGCCTAGTTTACGCATCATGTTAGTCATGCGCTCGCCGGCAAATATACGCATTAGCGCATCATCCATCGATAGGTAAAAACGACTAGAGCCGGCATCACCTTGACGACCAGAACGACCACGTAATTGGTTATCTATACGGCGCGATTCATGGCGCTCAGTACCAATGATGTGTAAACCGCCAGCATCAATTACTGCATCATGGCGAACTTTCCATGCTGCTTTAATTTCAGCAATTTGCTCATCTGTTGGATTTTCTAGTTTTTCAACTTCACTGTTCCAATTGCCGCCAAGCACGATATCGGTACCACGACCGGCCATGTTGGTTGCAATAGTAACAGTACCAGGTAAACCTGCATCCGATACAATGTCAGCTTCTTGCGCATGGAATTTAGCGTTAAGTACGTTGTGCTTAATTTTTTCTTTGCGTAAAAACTGTGATAAATACTCAGAGCTTTCAATCGAAATAGTACCTACAAGCACAGGTTGTCCGCGCTCTTGGCAATCTTTAATATCAATTAAAATGGCTTCGTATTTTTCTTCTTGCGTTAGGTAAACTAAATCGGCGCGATCATCACGGATCATCGGCTTATTAGTTGGCATAACTACAGTATCTAGGCCATAAATTGACTGAAATTCAAATGCTTCAGTGTCGGCTGTACCTGTCATACCTGCTAACGTTTCGTATAAACGGAAGTAGTTTTGGAAAGTGATTGAAGCAAGCGTTTGGTTCTCGTTTTGAATTTTTACACCTTCTTTAGCTTCAACAGCTTGGTGTAAACCTTCAGACCAGCGGCGGCCTTCCATTGAACGCCCTGTATGCTCATCGATAATAATGACTTCGTTTTCTTTAACAACGTAATCAACATCTTTTTGATAAAGCTTATGAGCGCGTAGTGCTGCATATACATGGCTTAAAAGGGTGATGCTGCTTGCTGAGTAAAGCGAGTCGCCTTCTTCAATTAAACCGCGCTCACTTAATAAGTCTTCAACTTTAATTTGGCCACGTTCAGTTAAATGAACTTGCTTAGACTTTTCGTCGATTGTGTAATCGCCATCGCCTTCAACGCCTTCTTCGTCTTCTTTTTCTTGAAGCTCTAAAAGCGGCACTATTTTGTTGATTTCGATGTATAGCTCAGAGCTATCTTCAGCAGGGCCTGAAATAATAAGCGGTGTACGTGCTTCATCGATTAGGATTGAATCTACTTCATCCACTACTGCATAAAACAATGGGCGCTGTACGCGTTCATCAATGCTAAATGCCATGTTGTCACGAAGGTAGTCAAAACCAAATTCGTTATTTGTACCGTAGGTAATGTCGGCAGTATAAGCTTGCTTTTTCTGCTGTGGCATCATGCCAGGTACGTTACAGCCAACAGTTAGGCCTAAGAACTCAAATAACTCGCGGTTAGTTTCAGCATCACGTTTAGCAAGGTAGTCGTTCACGGTAATTACGTGTACGCCTTTGCCTGTTAAGCCATTTAAGTAGGCTGGAAGTGTTGCTGTGAGTGTTTTACCTTCACCGGTACGCATTTCTGCAATGCGACCTTGATGTAAAACCATACCACCTAATAGCTGTACGTCGAAATGACGCATACCATTTACACGCTTTGACGCTTCACGTACCACAGCAAATGCTTCTGGTAAAATGTCGTCAAGGCTTTGTCCGTTGTCGTAACGTTCTCTAAACTCAGCTGTCTTAGCTCTTAAATCTTCATCAGAAAGCGCTTCTAATTGCGTTTCTAGCGCATTGATTAGCGCGACCGTCTTTCTTAGGTTTTTAATAGTGCGGTCATTGCGACTACCAAAAATCTTGGTAAATAAATTAGATATCATGATAAAACCGTTACAATGTATTCTTTGTTAACCGAGTGTCGGCTAACCCATTTTTTACAATTGGTAATTAATATGTGCTTTTACATAACACGTAGAACATATTAATTAGCAATTTTGTATTAAAGTGCTCAAAAAGCACTGTTTATTACGTGCGCTACTATACCAGACTCTGGCAAACAACAAACTATCTCAACAAAAAGATGTGTATTTAAAACAGAAAATTTTGATCTCGTACGTAAAAATTACTTTAACTGATTTAATTACGCTAAAAATAGCCGCAAGTTGTAAAGATATGGTGATTAATAAATTAAAAACAAGGGGGGGAGTAAGCGCTTAAGTTGTATACTTAGCGCTCTACATCACTGCCCCGCATTTTATAATTTAAACTGGTTAACCGTTTTATTAAGTGCAGTTGCTAAGTCACTTAAATCAGGCGCTTCATCGGCAAGTGTATAAGCATGATCGGCTGTACTATTTACTAAGTTATTTATTGCCGAAAGGCTGGTATTAATATCCTCTGAGACCACAGTTTGCTCCTCAGTAGAGGTGGCAATTTGATAACTTGGTGCTTCGCGCTCTATGTTAACTCTGGAAAGGTCTGCGATATATTTAACAAAAAAAGTTGAAGCTATTATTAGTAAAACTGTGATTGTTTCACCAATTAATAATAATATTTTCTTCCGTAATGATAAATTATTTAGCATAAGTGTACGTATTATTGTTATTTAGTAAGTTGTATCTTACTTAAAATCGCTACGAAGTCAGATAGACAGCACTAATTATGCGTTTAAAATGAAGGGTTATGCAAAAAATGAAAGATAAAGCTAATAAATTAGTAGTGCTAGGAGCGGGTTGGCTTGGTCATGCATTGTGTGTACAAGCCAAGCAAGCAGGTTGGGATGTACAGGGCACTCACCAAAGTGAAGAGCATAGCGATGATTTTCAGCGCCAACTTACATTAGTTGATGGCAAGCTAAAACACGAAGTGGATTTACGCGATGCCTATTGGGTGTGCGCTATCCCTCCGCGTAGCCGTAACACTCAGAGCAACTATCCAGAGACCTTAGCCGCGGCACTTATTCTTGCTAAACAGCTAAATGCAAAAGGCTTTATATTATGCTCATCCACCGGGGTGTATGACCAAGAAGCTGGTATTTATAGCGAAACTAGTGAGATATCGTGTACAAATGAGCGACAAATAAAACTATACGATGCTGAAGAGCAAGTACTCGCACAAGGCGGTAAAGTACTGCGTTTAGCTGGGTTACTTGGGCCAAATCGTGAGCCAGGTCGTTTTGTTGCAGGTAAAGAGCTAAACACATCGAGTCAACAAGTGGTTAATATGGTGCACCAACAAGATGTAATAAATGCTATTTTTTCGGTAATCGAAAACTTTAATACTGGGCAAAATATTTACAATGTGGTGAACCCCTCACACCCAACGAAAGCGAATTATTATGCTCAAAAATGTGCAGAGCATGGCGGCGAAATGCCCACCTTTACAAGCGATGAAGTGGCTGAGCGTAAGGTGCTGGGCTCAGCTATTGAAGCATTAGGATTTAGCTATCAGTACGCAATTTAAACTGAATTGTGCTTGATATAAGTTTTTATTTTGAATTCAGGTTATTTTTTAAATGTTAAATGCCCACCTAAGCGGTATTTACTCCCAGGCGATACAAGTCGTGCGAAGCTCACTATGCCTATGGATGACCAAGTACGGCGGATTACTTGCAGACAAGGTTCTTCGTTGTATAGATTAAGCCACTGACACATTTCATCGTTGGGCATCACTGCCTCTACAGTATGGCGGGCTTGGGTAAGTGGAGCCACGCTCGATAAATATTCGTGCGGAGTAAGCATTGTAAAATCTTGCTGTAAATAACCTTTTGCAATACCTGGGTTTACAAAGCGCTCTTCAACTTGCAGTGGTTTTTCGTTTTCGTTATGCACAAGTACACTGCGATAAACTACGCTGTCTATTTCTACTCCAAGTGCAATTGCAATAGGCGCTACTGCATTAATAGATTCGAGAATATGTACACTACAGCTGTAGCGGCCACTGCGTTCTTTAACTTCATCGGCAATATTTTTTATTTCCAGTAATGATGACTGCGATTTAAAACTAGCTACAAATGTACCTAAGCCTTGGCTTCGAGTTAAAATGCCCGCGTCAGTAAGTTCGCTTAAAGCACGGCGTGCAGTCATACGGCTTACACTAAATTGGCTGCTTAACTCATTTTCTGAAGGGACGCGCTGATCCTCTTGCCACGAACCATTTTTGATTTTATCGACAATAAATTGTTTTATCTGAGCAAATTTAGGTGTTGTCATTGAATAAATGCGCTGTATTTATAATAAACAATGTTAGTTAAGATGACATAATTACCTTGTATATACAAGACGGATGGTTAGATTATATTTTAAGCAAATTAGAGGGGGAACATACATAATAAAATATTAAAAATGAACTAGATGACTTCGACTTACTAATTATTGATGCCAATATTGCCACTATGAACAGCGCTATAGATGCTCCATATGGAGCAATAGAAAATGTAGCCTTGGCCATAAAAAAATGGCAGATTGCGTGGTTAGGTAAGCAATCGGATTTGCTAAGTTTTGATGTGTTTGCAATGCCTGCACTTAGTATTAAAGGGCAGTGGTTAACATCAGGGCTTATAGATTTTCATACTCACTTAGTATATGCAGGCTCTAGTCACAAGAGTTTGAACAACGCTAGCAGAGTGTAACTATGAGTAAATAACTGCTCAAGGTGGCGGTATAGCAAGTACAGTTGCTGCGACTCGTGCAGCCGAACTCGAGTAATTACTAGCTGAAGGTGTTACAACTGTTGAAATTAAATCGGGTTATGGGCTTGATGTTAAAAATGAGCTTAAAATACTCGAAGCGGCCCACTTATTAAGTGAACACCAATCCTATTGGTGTGTAAATGACGTTTTTAGGTGCTCATGCATTACCCCCCTGAATACAAAGGCGCGCTGATGAATATATAAAATTAATGTGCACCAATATACTTGAGCAAGTGATTGCAAATAACCTGCAGGTGCAGGTGCAGGTGCAGTTGATGTTTTTGTGAAAATGTGGCCTTTAGTTATGCGCAAACTAAGCAAGTGTTTGAAGCTGCTAAAAGATATAACCTGCCTATAAAATGCTGCCATGCAGAGCAGTTATCTAATCAGCGCACTGCATAGCTGGTAGCTGAATTTAAAGGCTTGTCGGCTGATCATATCGAATACCTTGATGAAGATCCTATAAAAGCGATGGCACAAGCTGGGATTATTGCTGTGTTACTACCCAGTGTATTTTATTTTTCACGAGAAACGCCGTTACCTCCTATTGAGTGACTTTAATTCTGGTACTTCACCTTTATGCTCTTTGTAATTAATGATAAGTATGGTGTGTACCTTTTTTAGGCTTATGCCAGAGCTGGTGCTTGCAGACGTATCCATAAATGCAGCACAGGTTTTGAATTTAAAAGACCGAGGAATACTTAAGGTAGGTACAAGAGCTGATATTGCGCATAGGCACATAAGTCACCCATCGCAATTAAGCTGCCCGTTTGGCGTAAATAAGCTATCAAATTTATGGATTTTGGGTAGAATCAATTAGTCTTGTATTATTTTTGTCCATATTTACATGTCTTTAATAAATTTTTTAGCTAATGGAGTGGCATGAACTTGAATATTTTGACTGACGGTAACTTCCCTGTTTTTTTTAGCGGTGCGCTGCTAATGGCGATGATCGCTACGTTATTCTCTGTTAAAAATATCAGTATTAAATTTAGTTATTTATGTACTGGGGTTGTTGGGTTAGCCATTTTAAGTAGTGGTGCGGCTTGGTTAGCTATTTTACTGGCTTTTGGTTTTTGCTTTCATTCGTGGCAGGCTTTTGAGCGAAATAACTGGAGCATGATTATTGTCAGCGCCGCTGCGGGGCTATTATTTATTGTGTTATTTTCGACTCATTTATTATTAGCAGTACCACTTTTTTGGATAGTAGTTGCCATATTATTGTTAGCCATTGTTGGCTTTTTAAATGATGAAAGAGCAGAAAAAGAGGTTGTTATAGTGCCTCAAAGTATTGATGAGACGTTTATGGAAGAGTCCCCATTATCTATTTTTGCGAATAAAAAGCAGCTACGCCAAGGTTACTATCAGTGGTGTGAAGACAACCAAGTAAATGCAGTTTTAGTGGTAATTCGACTAGAAGGGTTTGGGCAAGTTAACCAGCATATTGGACGCGATTTTGGCGATATTCTCTTAGCTCAATCGGCTAATAGAATTAAAGAATCCTTAGTAAGTGATGAAATCATATCTATAAGTAGCCATGAAAAGCTAGCCCATTTAGGCGGATTAAATTTTGCATTTATTTGTAGCTTAGCAAACCAGAAGCACCTCCATGAACAAGTGATTGAGCAAATATTAGGGGCAACGCTAAAGCCTTTTAATGTAGCTAATTGTACGGTAGAGGTAAAAGCCCGCGCAAGTTATGTAAATTGTGATGGGCAAGACAGTAACTTTGATAATTTAATATCGTTTGTTTACCTTGCCCTTGATAGCCACCCAAATCGAAAAGTTGTGCCTTATCATCAACAAATGATGGTAGAGCAGCTAGAGCAGCAGGCGCGTTTAAAAGAGCTTGCTAATATTGATTTTGCTAGTGAACTTGAACTTTATTTTCAACCCGTTATTTGCAATGACGGTGGCCAGATTGAATTTTTAGAATTGTTACTGCGCTGGCAACACCCTAAACAGGGAATTTTATCTGCCAATCGTTTTATTGACGATATAAGAATTGCAGGACTTGCTTATCCATTAGCTAAGTTTGTGATTGAGCGAGCGGCAGAGCTTGCAATGGCATTGAGAATCGAAGGCATTACTGTACCACTGAGTATTAATGTGTTTGGCCCCGAAATGCTCAATGAAGAATTTGTTGAATTTGTAGATTTGGTAACAAATGAGCATCAATTAGAGCCGGGCGACTTAATAGTTGAGTGCCCTTTACATATATTCACAAGTCTTGATGATAAAAGCCGAGCGATGATCGCTAGATTAAATAATATTGGCCTAAAAGTATGTGTTGATGGCTTAGGTGATAACCCTGTACTGCTTTCTAAGCTACCAAGTTTGGCTGTGGAATATATTAAAGTGGCGCCCTCGCTTACAGCCGATTTTAGCAATCAAAATAATATACGTAGCTTAGTAAGTGGCATGGTTGAAATGCATAACCAACAAAAGACTAAAGTCATATTTGAAGGCGTAGAGACTCTTGAACAACTAAAATTTGTCAAAAGTTTAAAAGCGTATGCCGCTCAAGGTTATTACTTTGGTCATCCGTTAAGTAGTATTGGTTTGATGAGTTGGTTGAAACAGTGGCGTATGGATATAACTGAGTAACCAACCCAGCCATTTATCTAAGGAGCATGTCTATTACTCTTTAGCTTGTAAATAGCTATTTGCCAGCGCACTTAATACTTGCCCTGTATGCTCAGCGCTAGCGTCTAAACCGTTAGGGTGTTGGCTAGGCGCTGCTTCACATAAATGTAAGTACTTAGCGCGGCGATTACTCGCGGCTAAATGTACAAAATGTTCAGCATCAGCAACACTAAAACCACTGCAATTATAAGCGCTTACTGGCATGTAAGTTATACTATCCAAATCAACCCCAATACCTAGTGCATAATTATCGGTGTTGTGAAGTGCATGAGTGACAGCGCTACTTAGCGTTATTTCTCTTCTTACTGCAATTGCTTGATAACTAGTAAAACTGTGATTGGCTAGGGCCATTGCATCAAGTGTTGCCTGATTATTTTTAAGTTCGTGCAAACCAATTACATGATAGTTATTTAAGTGCTGCTCATGATAGGCATAGGTAAAACCATTACCGCCATGGCGACCTTCACATGGTCTGAAATCGGCATGAAGGTCTAAATTTATGGCATTGATAGGGCTTTGGTTATGTTTGCCTAAAGCTCTTATAATACCTAGGCAGTTATTGTGTCCGCCACCTATTACAATAGGCTCAAGACCTGCTTTAAATATTAAACTTAAAACGGCTTCTACACGTTCATCAAGCTGCCTGCAAAGTTCACGCAACTGAGTTAATTGCTCAGGCTGTTTTGCACTTAGCGGGTTACTTTGCAGCATTAAATCAGTGGTATTAACTTCACCAAGTAGTAATACTTTTTGAGTTGCAATAAATTGATTATGAGGCTGGTTTAAAAAGCGCTTTAAAAAGGCAGGCCAAGCTTGGTGGGCACCTTTATTTCCTAAATTCGCTCTGGGACCGATATCTTCACAAATACCAAGTAATACATAGCGAATGCCAAATTGAGCTGCATCTATTAGTGCTTGTTGAACGTTTACTTGGGTGTCTAGCAGGGCCATTGACTGCCAAGCTTTGGTTTCGTTTGCGCGGGTAGTGCAAAGAGCCTTAACCGCGCTTTCATCATATACTGTTAAGTAACTGGTCACGTTATACTTCTACGATTTCCAATTCTAGTTCTTCAGCAGATAAAACAATGCCAGTGCTGTCGGCATAAATAAAATCGTCATCAAAAAACGAAACGCCTGCAAAGTTAACACCTATGCCATCTTCACCCGCACCTTCGCTATCAGCAGCAACCGGGATAGATGCAATTGCTTGAATACCTAAATCTAGGTCTTCAAGCTCGTCAACATGGCGCACTGCACCATAAACAACAATACCTTGCCAGTTGTTTTCAAAGGCAAGTTCTGCAAGCTCTATATCAATTAGCGCACGGCGTGTTGAACCACCGCCATCAATTAAAAGCACCGAGCCTGTACCATCTTGAGAAAGTAATTCACGGATCAGTTCGTTATTTTCAAAACATTTAACTGTTTTAATGCGGCCACCAAAGGTATGGCGTCCACCAAAGTTTATGAACATAGGTTCAAGCACGTCAACCACATCGGCAAAGTGATCACATAAATCAGAAGTGCTGTAATCCATTATTTTATCCTCAAAATATACATTAAGTTATAACTCAGTATACCCTCCTTATAAGCAATAACAACGACTTAATAGCAGTAAATTTAAGCAAAATACGCGTAAGATCGTCAATAGCAACAATAGTGTCTTAAAAGCGTCACTCAATTGTTATTTACAACGCCTAAGCTAAAAAAGTGTTCGGATAGTATACAGCTAGGAGTAAGTGATGACTAATAACAGTGTACTTAAAAAAGTAGCTCGAATGGATGAGCAATTGTTTTTAACTTTATTTAATTACAATTCACCAAAATGGTTTAAAACAGCGGCGCTTGGCTTTTCAAAAAGCGGAGATGGTGCGCTTTACTTATTGCTATGTGCCGCAGTGTGGTGGCTAAGTAGTAATGAACAGCATCAACTACTTCCTGCTACGGTACTATTAGGCTTTGTTATTGAAAGACCTATTTATTTTTTAGCTAAAAATCGATTTGCACGCATTCGCCCATGCGATTGTTTGGTAACCAATGCCTATATTGTGCCAAGCGATAAGTTTAGCTTGCCATCAGGGCACAGTGCAGCTGCATTTTTGGTGGCGACTATTTTAGGTCACTTTTTCCCTGAGTTAGGCTTACTTTGTTTTGCGTGGGCTACTGGTGTTGCATTGTCTAGAGTGATATTGGGCGTGCATTTCCCGGCAGATATTATTATTGGAGCAGCTATCGGTAGTTCATGTGGCTTATGTGCATTAATGCTGGTGGTGACTGTATGAAAATACTGTATGGGGTTCAAGGTACTGGTAATGGTCATATCACGCGAGCTCGAGTTATGGCTAGCCGCTTCAATGATTTAGGAATAGACGTAGATTATGTTTTTTCAGGGCGTGCAAATAAAGATTACTTTGATATGCATGAATTTTCTGACTACAAGACATTTCGCGGTTTATCGTTTAGCACTCAAAATGGGCAAGTTAAAGCGCTGCAAACACTTAAAAAGGCCAGGGTGTGTAAATTAGTCAGTGATATAAAAGCATTTGATGTAAAACAGTATGACTTTGTACTTAACGATTTTGAACCTGTATCGGCTTGGGCTGCAAAGCGAGCGGGCATACCCGTGGTGGGAATAAGCCATCAGGCTGCATTTTTAGCAGACAGCGTACCGATATTTGGCCATGGCATATTAAGAAAGTCTCTTATTAAAACTTATGCACCTGCAAATACTTATTTAGGCGTGCATTGGCAACCTTTTGCGCACAACATTATTCCACCGTTTATTGCAAACCATGAACATGGTAATCCGGTTGCTGTTATGAACAAAGTGTTGGTGTATTTACCGTTTGAAAACCTAGATAGTATTGTTGATTATTTGAAAGACTTTCCTGAAAAAGAGTTTTATTGTTACCACCCCCATACCCAAGATAAATCGATTGGGCATATACATTTACGGTCTCCTTCTCGAACTGGTTTTTTAAATGACTTAGCAAACACAAGTGGCGTGATAGGTAATGCAGGATTTGAATTGGCTAGTGAGGCGTTAAAATTAGGGAAAAAGCTCTTATTAAAACCACTAGAAGGGCAATTTGAACAAGATGCAAATGCACAAACATTGCTTGCCATGGGAATGGCGCACGTTATGAATTACTTAAACCCACAAGCACTTGATGATTGGAACAGTGCACCGCAAAACAAGCAAATTAACTATCCAAGTGATCCTACCCCTTTAATTGATTGGCTACTCAAAAAGCAGTGGGATAATACTCACTCACTGCATAGAGGTTTGTGGGGAGGTGTAAATTTCTAGTGATAAAGGATGTATAAAAAGCGAATTAAAGCAAAAAAGTCGTTAATTTAATGAGCCTGGTCACTGAGTAAGCTATACTATAAATGCATATTAAACAAAGGCATTTACGATGGATTTTTTACAAAACTTAACTATTAAACGACGTTTACAATTAAACGCTGTGGTTGTTGGTTTAGCAATGGTGGTTCTTTTATGCGTGATCATTTATGAATCACGTACAACCCTTAGTTTAAACAAGACTATTCAATTGACAGAAGAGCTTAACGTGCATGCACTAGCATTGCGAAAATATGAAAAAAACTTTTTATTTTATAAACAAGAAGATGCGTTAGCTGCATTTGAAACAGATTTTGAACATTTAAGTGATAAAGTAAAAAAGTTAACACAGTTAATGGATGACCAAGGTATAGCGCAGGGGCAAGTTCAGCGCTTTGAGCAACTAATAAGTAGCTACAATAATAATTTTAGTACTGTTGTTAAGCTTCAAAAAGAGATAGGCCTAACCCCCACCGAAGGCTTGTACGGTAAGTTAAGAAGCTCCGTTCATGAAGTTGAGCAGCTTTTAAAGGAGCAACAAAACTACCAATTGTTGTCGTCAATGCTACAGCTAAGACGCTCAGAAAAAGATTTTATGCTGAGATTTGATACTAAGTATCTAGGGCGTTTTAATGAGGGAGTTAATACATTTAAACAGCAGATAGCTTCAGCGCAACTACCAAGCGAATATAAAACACGAATTATTCCTCTGATTGATACATACCAAGATGAGTTCAAAACACTTGTGCAGGCACAAACTGAGCTTGGACTGGACCTTGAGTCGGGCGCGCTTGGAATAATGCGTAATAGCGTAGATAAAAGCGACGCAATTGTTACGCAAATAGTTAAAGACACTAAGTTACAAGTAGAGCAAAGTGTAGAGCAGGCTCAATTTTTAGCTATTTTAGTTTTTGTGATTGCAGGTGTAATTGTATTAGCGCTAGTTTATTTTACGAGCCATTCCATTATTGTACCTATTGAACGTGTTTATCATACTATTAATGATATTCGTCGTAATAATGATTTAAGAGTGATGATTGAGCAAACAGGTAAAGATGAAATTACCACTATGACCATAGACTTTAATAGTTTAATTGGTGACTTTAAAAATCTGATTGATGAGGTTAACACCGCTTTAAATACGCTAAATGTGGCTACTGAGCACTTATCTGAAAGTACAGCAGCTACAAGTTCTGGTATGCAAGAGCAATTACATGAAGCAGACATGGTAGCTACAGCTGCAACGCAAATGCAGGCAACTATTCAAGATATCTCTCATAATACAGAAGCCGCAGCTAAAAAAGCAGAATCAACCAACTTAAGCGCACAGCAAGGGCGTAACGAAGTTAACTCAACGGTTAAGCATATTAGAGATTTATCTAGCTCATTAGGTAATGCATCAAGCGTTGTATCGCAATTAGAAAAGGACGGCGAAACCATTGGCTCTGTGCTTGATGTGATCCGCGCCATTGCAGATCAAACAAACTTATTAGCGCTTAATGCAGCAATTGAAGCAGCTAGGGCTGGAGAGCAAGGACGTGGTTTTGCAGTAGTGGCAGATGAAGTTCGCTCACTTGCTCAGCGCACACAAGAATCGACTAGTGAAATAGAGGGGATTATTAATACCCTGCAACAACGCACTCAAGAGGTGGTTAGTATTATGCACCAGTGTCGCTCACAAGGAGATGAAAGCGCATCGCAGGCCATTAAAGCCGGTGAGCTACTCGGTGATATAACCGAAGATGTACAAACTATCATGGAAATGAGTACTCAAATAGCCGTTGCGATTGATGAGCAAAGCCAGGTAGCGTCTGAGGTAAATAAAAACGTGGTACGGATAAGGGATATTGCACAAGATGCTTCGGGACATGCTACTAATAACGCGCAGACAAGTGAAGAGGTGTCTCAGCAAGCACGTGTTCTGTTTACTGCAATTGATAAGTTTAAGGTGTAATAACGCTTAATAGTGCGTGTCTATAAAGATTAAGGAACAAACTTTATAGGCACGCTATCTTTACTTTCTTCGTGCTCAGTTACCCGTGCTAAATATTCACTCCATAGCGTATCTTGTTGCTGCTGTAGTTTTTCAAAGTAGCGCCAGCTAAATAGCCCGCTATTATGGCCATCGTCAAAATCTAAACGCAGTGCATAATGACCAACTGGTACTATATTTTTTATTCCTACAGCTTGCTTATTAAGTACTAACTTCATTGGGCCAGTGCCGTGGCCTTGCACCTCTGCTGAAGGGGAGTGAACACGTAAAAACTCACAGCTAAATACAGCTTTACTGTTATCATCAAAGTAAACATCAAGGTTTCTGCTCACACTGTGATAATGTACTTTTGTTACGTGTTTCATTTTATATGTCCCATTAAAAAGCCCCCGTTCTGGAGGCTTTTAGTATAACGTTTATATTCGCTCTATAGAATAAAGCGGCTTAAATCTTCATCTTCAACAAGTGCGCCTAAGTGTTTTTCAACATAAGCGGCATCGATTATTAATGATGAGCCTGCTTTTTCAGAGGCATCGTATGAAATTTCTTCCATCAGCCTTTCCATTACAGTATGAAGACGACGAGCACCGATGTTTTCGGTTTTTTCATTGACCTGCCAAGCGGCTTTAGCAATACGCTCAATGGCATCATCGCTAAACTCAACATCAACTTGCTCCGTTTTAAGAAGTTCGCGTTGTTGCTCAGTAAGTGAAGCATGCGGCTCTGTAAGAATACGTTTGAAGTCATCAGCAGTGAGAGCTTCAAGCTCAACACGAATTGGTAGACGACCTTGTAGCTCTGGGATCATGTCTGATGGTTTAGACATTTGGAATGCACCAGAGGCAATAAATAGCATGTGGTCTGTTTTAACCATACCGTGCTTAGTATTTACCGTTGAACCTTCAATTAGCGGTAGTAGATCGCGCTGTACGCCTTCACGGCTAACATCTGGGCCAGACGAATCGCCACGCTTACAGATTTTGTCTATTTCATCAATAAACACAATACCATTTTGCTCTACTGCAAAAATAGCCTGCTCTTTTAGCTCTTCAGGGTTAACTAATTTAGCGGCTTCTTCTTCCGTTAATAGCTTAAAGGCTTCTTTAATTTTTAACTTACGTTTAGTGCGCTTGTCGCCACCCATGTTTTGAAACATGCTTTGCAGCTGGTTGGTCATATCTTCCATACCAGGAGGCGCCATAATTTCTACATTTGGCTGTGCTTGCGCTAAATCAATTTCGATTTCTTTATCATCAAGCTGACCTTCACGTAGTTTTTTACGAAACGTTTGACGAGTTGATGAATTATCATCACGCTGCGTTTCACCGTATTGATCTTTCGCTGGTGGTAAAAGTGCATCTAAAATACGCTCTTCTGCGGCTTCTTCGGCGCGGTGCTTAAACTTTTTAGTTTGTTGCTCGCGAGTCATTTTAATCGATACATCAACTAAATCGCGAATGATGGTTTCAACTTCTTTACCAACATAACCCACTTCCGTGAATTTAGTCGCTTCTACTTTAATAAATGGTGCATTGGCCAATTTTGCTAAACGGCGTGCAATTTCTGTTTTACCTACACCTGTAGGACCAATCATTAAAATATTTTTTGGTGTAACTTCGCTGCGCAAATCATCATTGAGTTGCATACGGCGCCAGCGGTTGCGAAGTGCAATAGCGACTGCTTTTTTAGCTTTAGCTTGACCAATAATATGTTGATCAAGCTCGTGAACGATTTCTCTTGGAGTCATAGCAGACATAGCAATTCCTATTATAATTCTTCGATTGTTTGGAAGTTGTTAGTAAATACGCAGATATTGCCTGCAATAGTTAAGCTTTTCTCTACTATTTCACGAGCGCTTAAATCTGTATTTTCTAATAGAGCAGTCGCTGCTGATTGGGCAAAGTTACCGCCGCTGCCAATGGCAATTAGGTCGTTTTCTGGCTGCACAACATCACCATTACCAGTAATGATTAAAGAGGCCGTTTCATCGGCAACCGCAAGGAGGGCTTCAAGTTTTCTAAGGGCTCTGTCGCTGCGCCAATCTTTGGCCATTTCTACTGCAGCTTTGGTAAGGTTACCTTGATGCATTTCTAGTTTGCTTTCGAAGCGTTCGAAAAGGGTAAAGGCATCAGCAGTACCGCCAGCAAAACCAGCGATTACTTTGCCATTATAAAGACGTCGAACTTTGCGAGCATTGCCCTTCATTACGGTATTACCAAGTGAAACTTGGCCATCGCCGCCGATTACTACTTTGTCGCCGCGGCGTACACTTACAATAGTGGTCATGTTATTCCTCATCATCGAGTTGCATTGGCAACTCGTAAAAAACGATTATGATGAGGTTATATGGGTGAATGGTTTATTTTCAAGTCCAGCCCCAAATTCCGCAGCCGACTATTTTTACACGTTTTAGTTTGTTTTTATCGCTTTCAGCTTGGCGTTTGGTTTTATAAGGGCCTAAGCGTACTTTGTACCAAATTCCATTGCTGCCTTTTGCTTCTTTTATTTCAGAAATTAGCCCAGCAAACGCTATCTTAGCTTTAAGCGATTCGGCTTGTGCATGAGTTTTAAACGAGCCGCACTGCATAACATACGGACCTTTTTGCTCAATTTCTTTTACCTCAACCTGAATTTCGTGCTCTCTAATTTCTTTAATAAATTCAGGAGTGCGTGGTATCGCTACTTCTACTTTTTTTGCAGGAGTTGGGTTGGCTTGTTTTTCTACCAGTTTTGGGTCGGCATTATTTTTTATAAACCATAACCCATAAGCAAAACCGCCAACGAGTAACAAGGCGATAATTACTAATAGGGTTGGGAAGGGCTTTTTAGCCGGTGCTTGTTTTTTACTGTTTCTGCCTGCAGGCTTTTTATTAATATAATCGTGCTGTGCCATGGTGTTATTGTGGCCTTAACCTAAATCATGTCTATAGGGTCTACATCTAAACTCCAGCGAACTTTTTGGGCGAGTTTGCTAGTACTTAAATAATCAACCATTTGCGAAAGATACTGGTGTAATACGCGGCGATCTTGCGCTTGAATATGTAATTGAAAACGATACATGCCTGCAACTCTTTCAAGAGGTGCGGGGATCGGACCCAGCAATTGTATACCAGATACCCCATTTACAGGAACCAAATCTGTCAAAAAATCGACGACTTGTTTAATACTGTGTCCTTGTGCTCTGACAATCGCCATATTAGTGATTGGCGGTAAATCAGCGTCGTCCCGCTCGCTTAAAGCAAAACGAGCAAAGTCTTGATAGCCGTTATTAACTAAATCTTGTAAAAGAGGGTGCTCTGGAAAGTGCGTTTGTAATAATACTTGCCCAGGTTCGCCAGAGCGACCAGCACGTCCTGCTACTTGCGTAACTAGCTGCGCTAAGTGTTCTGTTGCTCTAAAATCGCAAGAGTATAAACCGCTGTCTACATCTAAAATAAGGACCAAGCTTACATCTGCAAAGTGATGACCTTTAGCAAGCATTTGTGTACCTACTAAAATGCGTGCGCCCCCGAGATTTATTTCATCCAGTGCTTTTTCAAGGCTCCCTTTGCGGCGGGTCGAATCGCGATCTATACGTGTTACTGGTGTGTCAGGAAACTCGCTCGATAAAAACTCTTCTATTTGCTCAGTCCCTTTACCGTTTGGAAATATTTGCGTGCTTCCGCAGTCAGGGCATTGATGTGGAACATGGTATTGATCGCCACAGTGATGGCAAATCATTTGACCTATCGCTTTGTGAAAAGTAGCACTGGTACTACAGCGTTTGCACTCGCTTAGCCAGCCACACTCATGGCAAATAAGAGTAGGAGAAAAACCACGACGATTTAAAAATACCATCACTTGTTTACCCCGGTTCAAATGTTGGCGCATAGTCGCAAGGCTTGCATGTGCAATTCCTGCTTGGTCGGGCTGCCCTTTCATATCAAGTAATTTAAATTGATTATCGGTGGCTGTTTGCGCTCGTTCAGTAAGGCTTAAAAGCTGATACTTATTGTTTATAGCTTTGTGCAGTGTTTCGAGTGCGGGCGTTGCACTGCCTAAAATAAGCGGTATTTTGTGCTGAAAAGCACGGTAAGCGGCTAAATCTCGAGCGTGATAACGTAGGGTGTCTTGTTGTTTGAATGATGAGTCGTGCTCTTCATCAACCACTATCATACCGAGTTTAAAAAAGGGTAAAAAAATACTCGAACGTGTGCCTATCACTATGGCGCAACTGCCTTTTTCGCAAAAACGCCATGTTTGTAAGCGTTCGTTATCTGTAAGAGCCGAATGCCATAACATAATGGGTGTATTAGGAAAGCGCCGACGAAAACGGTTTACAGTTTGCGGGGTTAAGCCTATTTCAGGCACTAGTACTAATGCTTGCTCGCCACGCTTTAAAACTTCCTCAAGGCACTGTAAATATACTTCGGTTTTACCGCTGCCCGTTACTCCTTCTAATAAAAAGCTTTTAAAGCCAGTGCTTTGATTAATAGCAGTACAGGCAACAGCTTGTTCTTTATTTAGTACAGGCTTGCTACCAACAGTAGGCGCAAGGCTTTGCCATTCGTTATCGTGCTCAATAGTTTGTGTTATTAATTCTTTATCTATTAGGCTATCGATTGTTTTTTTACTAAAGCCAAGGGCCTTTAATTCAGTTAACGATGACTTACCTGATTGCGATAGCTGCTTTAATAGATTTAACTGAGTTTTAGCTTTTAGCGAAGGGACTTTTGCGCCTTTTTCAGTAAGGGTAACCATATTAATACTGGTTTTATCGGGTGATTCACCTTGGCGAAGAGCCCCCGGTAGCGCAATATGTATTGTTTCGCCAAGTGGATAGCAGTAATACTTGGCGGTAAAACTAAGTAAATCTAGGTGCTGGGCGCTTAAAATAGGGGTGTCGTCGATGACTTCTATTATATTTTTTATTTTGTTATCAGGTACGTCAGTCGTATTTTTAATGCTGAGAATAACAGCGACTTTTTTTTGGTTACCAAAAGGCACCAAAACCCGCATACCCGGCTCAAGTTGCCTTGATAACCCGTTGAGTTGCTCTTCTACTTTATAGTCAAAAGTCCGTGGTAGTGGGACTTTAATAGCAACTTCAACAAAACGCATAACAACTTCACCCATAAAATTAATTGCCTAATGTACTAAAAATACGCCTAAAAACCTATAAGCAATAGTACTGTAGAAAGAGGTTGTTCACTTTTTTATCAAAAAACTTAATTAATGCTTGTGCAGGGGGGGGTTGTTGGATAAAATCCGCGACCAACAAATTTGTTTTAACGACGTATGGTGCCAGACTTCGGGTTTGGAGAGCGATGCGGCCTTAACTAGAGGTTCCTATGAAAGAAGGTATTCACCCTAAGTACGAAGTAATTTCTGCAACATGTTCATGCGGAAACAAATTCGAAACTAGCTCAACTCTTTGTAAAGACATTCACTTAGACGTATGTTCTGCGTGTCACCCGTTTTACACTGGTAAGCAAAAGATTTTAGACACTGGCGGCCGTGTTGATCGCTTCAACAAGCGCTTCGGTGCACTTAGCAGCAAGAAGTAATTATTGCTGTTTAGTTAAAAAAAGCACCTTAGGGTGCTTTTTTTATGCCTAAAATTTATAAAATGACTTAAGTAAGCTTCTTGCGCAGTGCCCACTCGTGCATAACTATTTCCTATTATTATTCTGACTATGCATAAACCTTTAAAGACAAATCTATATATATTCTCTATATTTTAATTAGTACATTTTATAACTAGGTTGATAAAAGTAGTTAACATGGAGTTATATGTTTTTAAAGTGATGTAATAGGCTAATATTTTAAGTTTATATTGATACTTTAAACGTACATTTTATGAGATTTATTTGGCACATAAAAGCACCTCAATATGTGCATTTCAATTGAATTTTTATTTATTTAATGTCGGTATAATTCAGCAAAGTTACTGAAAAACCTATTAAAATTAAAGGATATAGCATATAACAGGATAGACCTGATATTGCTTGGAATTTAAAAATAATAAGGGTATCTTACCCAAGACACCACCTCTCACTTTAACTTAAATTGCAGGATACCATCGCGTTATGTCAGACTTTCGTGAACAAGCACTACATTATCACTCACACCCAGTACCAGGTAAAATTAGTATTGAACTAACCAAGCCCGCTGAGACGGTACAAGATCTCGCGCTCGCATACAGCCCTGGTGTTGCCGAACCCGTTCGTGAAATAGCAGCAGATCCTGCTAATGCTTATAAATATACAGGTAAAGGCAATACTGTTGCGGTAATTACTAATGGTACTGCAATTTTAGGACTGGGTAATTTAGGGCCTTTAGCCTCTAAACCTGTTATGGAAGGTAAGGCGCTCTTATTTAAACGTTTTGCTGGGCTCGACTCTATCGATATTGAAGTTAAGCATCGCACCACTGAAGATTTTATTAATACCGTGGCAAATATTGCGGATACTTTTGGTGGGATTAACCTTGAAGATATTAAAGCACCAGAGTGTTTTGAAATTGAAAAAGCATTAATTGAGCGTTGTAGTATTCCCGTTTTTCACGATGACCAACACGGTACCGCCATTGTAACGGCAGCTGGTATGCTAAATGCGCTGGAAGTACAAGGTAAGTCAATCGAGGATGCGATAATAGTTTGTTTAGGTGCAGGTGCTGCTGCAGTGGCCTGTATGGAGCTTTTAATTAAATGTGGTGCATTGCGCGAACATATTTATATGCTTGACCGCAAAGGCGTTATTCATACTCGTCGCGATGACTTAAACGAATACAAAAAACTTTTTGCTAATAATACCGACAAACGCACATTGCAAGATGTAATTGCAGATGCTGACGTATTTGTGGGGGTTTCGGGTCCTAACTTATTAGCTGCCGAAGATTTAAAGCTAATGGCAGAAAAACCTGTGGTGTTTGCATGTTCAAACCCAGATCCTGAGATCGATCCTTCACTTGCGCATGGCGCACGCAACGATTTAATTATGGCAACGGGACGATCTGATTACCCTAACCAAGTAAATAATGTTTTATGTTTTCCGTTTATTTTTCGTGGCGCACTAGATGTACGTGCGAGTGCTATTAACGATGAAATGAAAATTGCCGCCGTAGAGGCTATCCGAAGCATAGCTAAAGAACCAGTACCAGCTGAAGTGTTAAAAGCTGCAGGTGTTGATAAGCTTGAGTTTGGCGCAGACTACATTATTCCTAAGCCAATGGATCCACGTTTATTGCCTCGCATAGCTAAAGCCGTTGCTGAGGCTGCGGTAGAATCAGGTGTTGCGCAAATTGACTTACCTGAAAATTATATGGCGTAGTGTATAGCGCTTAAACAAAAAAACCTCAGCAATGCTGAGGTTTTTTTGTTTAAAAAGGTAACGATTTATTCTTCGTTTAAAATAGGCACTTCTAAGCCCATTTCTTGCATTATCTTTTTAACTTCTTCAGGTACTTTTTCTGCATTGTCTTTACGTAGGTCATCGTCATTTGGTAATGGCTGGCCCGTAAATGCATGCAAAAACGCTTCGCATAACAACTCACTGTTTGTTGCATGGCGAAGATTATTTATTTGACGGCGCGTACGCTCATCCGTTAAAACTTTTAATACATTTAGCGGGATCGAAACGGTGATCTTTTTAACTTGCTCTGATTTTTTCCCGTGTTCTGCGTATGGGTGAATATACTCACCATTCCATTTAGCCATAAGATGTATCGTTGCCTCAGATTATTAATTTCTAACACGGCGTAAAAAGCGTGTAAATATGCGTGAAATTCTATCGATTTAAAAAAGATAGTCAAATAATAGATACCAATCTATCTTAATAAGCTGGCTGTAATAGTAAATATAGCCTCATTCAAGTTTTATCGGTCTGTTATTTTTAGCCATCTAGAGCTTTAAAATCTTTGACTTATTAAAACAGATAACTTACTCTTTTGGACGTCTAAACATCCAAATTAATCAGGTGACGAATATGAGCGAAAAAAACAAAGCGACTATTGCAGTTCGCAACGGCGTAGATGCAGATAAACACCACGGCGCTGTAGTTCCGCCAATTTATTTGTCGACTACGTATTCGTTTGCCGACTTTGATACAAAGCGCCAGTACGATTATGGACGAAGCGGTAATCCTAATCGCGATATATTAGCCGAAACGCTGGCTGAACTTGAAGGTGGTGCGCGTGGCATTATCACTGCCACAGGTATGGCTGCGGTGCATTTAGCGACTCAGTTATTAAATAATGACGATACCTTAGTAATTCCACATGATTGTTATGGTGGAAGCTACCGTTTATTTACGTCTTTGCAAAAACGCGGATTACTAAAACTCGAAGTTTTAGATTTAACTAAACAAGAAAGCTTAAATAAAATTTTAGCCATAAAACCTAAATTAATATGGATTGAAACACCAAGTAACCCAGTACTGCGTCTAACCGATATTAAAGCTGTGACTGATATAGCTAAGCAGTGTGGGGCGCTTGTTGCTGCCGATAACACGTTTTTATCACCTGCGCTGCAAAACCCAATCAAATTTGGTGTAGATATTGTTGTTCACTCGACGACTAAATATATTAATGGCCACTCGGATGTTGTAGGCGGCGCCGTAATTGCTGCAACACAAGAACTTGGTGATGAGCTTGCTTGGTGGGCAAATAACATTGGTATTACAGGTGCACCGTTTGATAGTTATTTAACGCTTCGTGGTTTACGCACTTTAAACGTACGTTTAAGGCAGCATCAAGAAAATGCGCTTGCAATTGCAAAGTACCTTGAGAGCTCTGAATTTGTAAGCCAGGTTTACTACCCAGGCCTTGAGTCACACCCTCAACATACATTAGCAAAGGCTCAGCAACTTGGCTTTGGTGGTATGGTGAGTTTTGATATTAAAGGTGATGTTAACGATGCTGCAGCATTTTTAACAAGCCTTGAAGCATTTAGCTTAGCGGAGTCCCTAGGTGGCGTAGAGAGCTTAATTTGTCACCCTGCAACGATGACGCATGCAGGAATGGAACCTAAAGCCCGTTTAGAAGCGGGAGTGGGTGATACGCTCATTCGTATTTCGGTAGGTATTGAAGATATAAACGATTTAGTTGCCGACTTCGAGCGCGTTTTTAACCTTGTAAAACCAGGACAAAACAAAAACGGTAACCGCATAGGTTAAGGGGCTGGTACGCCTGATGGGAATGTAGAATTAAATGCAACTCATCCAGCGCTTTGGTAGTCGTACCAAAGCGCAATAACACCTAGCCGGTTTGAGGAGTTAAACCGTACGCTAATTTCGTTAAAAATTTCTCATATACGACTGCATGAATGCAGGAGGTAGAGCAATTTAGGAGTAATTAGTGATAATAACTAAACTTTTGCCTTGTTATCGACACGGCTTTCTTACCTCAAAATAAACAATTTAATTAAGCGAATTGGTATAAACATGGTCAATTGTGTACATAAATTTGGTGGTTCAAGCTTAAGTGCTAGTGAGCGCTATCAAAGCGTAGCTAAAATAATTATTGAGCATACTCAGCCTGGCGACTGTGTTGTGGTATCTGCGGCAGGCAAAACCACAGATACACTTGTGTCGTTGTGGCAAAGTTATCAGCAGCAAGATAAACAAGCTGTCGCTGATATTTTACTGCAGTTAAACAACCATCAAAGTGATTTAATTGATCAATTGTTACAAGCTGATTTAAAGTGCGATGCACTTAAAACATTACTCGAAGAGCTAAATGTAATTGCAAGCTTAGCGCAAACTGAGCAGCTCAAAGAAGCGCAGCTACTTGCCCACGGTGAGTTATGGTCTGCGCGATTATTGGCTGCGTATTTACAACAGTTAAATACACATGCTGGCGCACACGATGCCCGCCTGCTTTTTACTTTAAATGATGGCGAATTGTGCCATGCTCAAAATAAGCTGCAATGTAACACTGTCATTGATGCCAATAAAGTGAATGTAGTAACTGGGTTTATAGCTGCAAATACACTTGGCGATACCGTAACGCTTGGTCGAAATGGTAGTGATTACAGTGCTACATTACTTGCCAATTATTGTGATGCCAAACAGGTATGCATTTGGACTGACACGCAAGGTGTATTTAGTACCGATCCGCGTAAAGTAAAAAAAGCAATTAAGTACGCTAAAGTGTGCCGTACTCAAGCCAATTTACTGGCACGCTTGGGTAACCCTGTTTTACATGCCAAAACGTTATCGCCTTTAAAGAATACCGATATAAAACTAGCCGTACGTAGTAGTTTTGATGTTCAAGCAAGTCCAACTCGTATTGTTAAAGAAGGCTTAGCTAAGAAAAAGCGCTTTATAACGACGCTACAAAATGTTGATTTATTAACAGTAGAAGGCTTGAGTGAAGGTGAGGTTGCAAGTGTTAGCCAGCTTATTCAGCATAGTCTTCATCACTTTAACCATAATGGCGAAGTGTATTTAGTCGTACCGGCTGCACAAACATATCAAGTTATTAATTATTTTGCTGGTAGAGCTAATATTAGTGAGTCAAATTTGAACGGCTGTGCTGTTGTTGCACCAGAGCAAGACGTCAGCACACTTAACCTACAAGCTTTAGAGGTATTAGCTGAGCAAACTATAAAACCGCGTTTTGTGCATCAAGATAATGGTTACGTTTTATTACTAACTGACCAATTTATTGATAGCGATGTGCTAAGCACATTGCACGATAAGCTAGTTAATAAAGGCCAAGAAATCGCGATTATAGTTGCAGGACTAGGCAATGTAGGTGAAGTATTTATACACCAATTGACCAAGCAACTAGAGCGTTTAGGTAGTGACTTTAGTATCAAATTAGTTGCTTTGGTGCGCTCTCAAGAGATGTTGTTTAATCCAAGTGGAGTTAACTCTCAAACATGGAAAAAACAATGGCAGCTTGAGGCACAAAAATACCAAACTAGTGATTTATTAAATGCAATCAGCGAGCTTGATTACGAGCATAAAGTTGTAATTGATATTACAGCTAGCGAGCAATTTAGCGAGATTTATACTGGCTTTGTTCAAAATGATTGCCATTTAATTAGTGCAAATAAATATGCGGGCACAGCACCTACACGTTGGTATCAAACCCTTATAAATAACTTAGCAGAGCGCAACCTACACTGGCGTTATAACACAAGTGTAGGGGCAGGCTTACCTATAAACTTCGCTTTAGCTGATTTACAAAATAGTGGCGATAAAATTACGCGAATAGAAGGTGTGTTTTCTGGCACACTATCGTGGTTATGCAGTAAGTATGATGGCAGTATCGCGTTTTCAGAGTTAGTGCTTGAAGCGCAAAAAATGGGTTTTACAGAGCCAGATCCGCGTGAAGACTTATCTGGGCGTGACATGCAGCGTAAGTTACTTATTTTAGCCAGAGAGCTAGGTGTAGAGCTTGAGCTGGACGATATAAGCCTCTCGGCGCTCATGCCAGTTGAACTTGCTCAAGGTAGCTGGGACGACTTTATAGATAAAAAAATGCAGCTTGATGGCTTTATTGAAGAACACGCTGCAGCAGCCAAAGCTCAAAATGCTGTGCTTAGATACACAGGGGTATTAGAGATTACGCACGATAACATTGTTGCAAAAGTAGGTATTACCTACGTGCCAAACGGTGATGCGTTAGCAAACTTAACGCCAGGCGATAATATTTTTGTGATCAACAGTAAATGGTACAGCGACAATGCATTAGTTATTCAAGGCCCTGGAGCGGGTAGTGAAGTAACTGCGGCAGGTATCCATTCTGATTTATATTGGCTTGTGCAAAACTTAAAATAAGTTATATATGTAGGTATAAAAACGGCGGCTTAAATTAAGCCGCTGTTTTTATATAGATGCTTTAAAATAGCTCTTCTTCTGTTTTTGTATCTTCTTCAAATATATCGTTAGGCTGTGATAGCACGTATTTAGTCGGTGCTGTACCTTTTTCAAAATACTCAAAGCGACTTGTATAATCATTTTTATGACTAAGTAAACCAGTCGCTAAATCAATACGAATAGAGACAAGCCCTTCGGGTGGCTCAATGGGTGCTTCAGGAGTGCCTTCAAGTGCAGCTCTCATAAACTCAACCCATGCTGGCTGAGCCGTTTTTGCACCTGACTCTGCACCGGATATTTGATTACTATCTAGGTTGTTATTATAAGTTGAACGACCTAACGGATTTCCTGGGTTATCAAACCCTACCCATACAGAGGTCATCACTTTACTATTAAAACCACTAAACCAGGTATCAACAGAATCGTTGGTGGTACCCGTTTTACCAGAAAGATCACGACGTTCTAATGCTTGTGCGCGCCAACCTGTACCACTCCAGCCAGTTTTATGCGCCCAACTACCCCCGCCCCAAATACCGCTGTGCAACGCATCAGCTATTAAAAACGCATTTTGTTTAGATATAACGCGAGGAGCACATCGACGAGGTTGTTCTATTTCATCAGTGCTATTGTTTAGCATAAGTTCATTGCTTACAGGAGTCGCACTTTCGTCACAAGCAATCGCTGGGTTAGCTTTAAATAATACATTGCCATAAGCATCTTGAATTTCTGAGATAAAATAAGGTTCTATTAAATGGCCACCATTAGCAAAGCTGCTCATACCACGAGCAAGCTCTAAAGGTGTAATTGAGGCGCTTCCAAGGGCAAGGGACTCACTACGGTTAATATCTGAGTTTTTAAAGCCAAACTTTAATAAGTGATCAGCTGTGCGTTGCAGGCCAACACCACGCAGTAAACGTACTGAAATTACGTTTTTAGACTGTGCTAAGGCACGACGAATACGTATTGGGCCATTATAAACAGCAGGGCTATTTTTAGGTCGCCATGCAACGCCTTGGCTTTTATCCCACTGGTTAATAGGGGCATCGTTTAATATGGATGCCAGCGTATAACCTTTCTCAAGTGCTGCTGAGTAAATAAAAGGCTTAATATTTGAACCGACTTGGCGCTTAGCCTGAACTGCGCGATTGTATTGGCTTTGCTCAAAACTGTAACCGCCTACAATTGCTTTAATTCTGCCATCTTGTGGATCAAGCGACACAATAGCGCTGGCAGCTTCTGGTATTTGGCTAAGTATGTAAGAGTCGTCTTGATTTTTACGTAGCCATATCTGCATACCCGGGCTCAAAATATCGGTGGCTGCTTTGGGTGCAAAGCTTTGGCGGTAACGAGTAATGTATTTACGCGCCCACTTTAAATTATCCCAATCAAGAGTAGTCTTTTGGCCATTTTTTAAAATAACATCAGCGCTCTTTTCGCTTACTCTTAATACAACCGCAGCGTTTAAATCGCCAAGTTCATT
Organism: Pseudoalteromonas sp. MMG007; assembly: GCF_018100985.1. Taxonomy (GTDB): domain Bacteria; phylum Pseudomonadota; class Gammaproteobacteria; order Enterobacterales; family Alteromonadaceae; genus Pseudoalteromonas. The sequence goes on from NZ_JAGJEI010000006.1 coordinate 68,168, forward strand.
TACTGGTTTCAATTTATCGATTATTTGCTGCTGTGTTAAAGCTGGTTGTGTTTCAGGATCCCATAAAACATCAACAGGCCCTCTAAAGCCATGGCGCATATCGTAATTATGCAAATTATTAACTAACGCTGTTTGCGCTGCTTTTTGCACACGAGATTCAACGGATGTAAAAATTTTAAAGCCCGAGTTATAGGCTTTATCAACTCCGTAACGAGATACCATTTCAGCTCGAACCATTTCTGAGATATAAGGTGCGTATAAATCTATCTCTGCGCCATGAAAATAAGCGGTAATAGGCTGGTTGGTTGCTTCATTATATTGTTCTTGGGTGATGTAGTTTTCCGTTAATAAGCGTCCTAAAACGACATTTCGGCGAGCTTTTGCTCGAGTAGGGTTGCGAATAGGATTTAACGCAGAAGGGGCTTTGGGTAAGCCTGCAATCATCGCCATTTGTGCAAGTGTTAAATCTTTTAACTCTTTGCCATAATAAACTTGTGCTGCAGCACCAATACCAAATGCACGGTTACCTAGCTCTATTTTATTAAGGTAGAGCTCTAAAATTTCGTCTTTAGTTAATATATTTTCTATGTGTAGGGCTATAAATATTTCTTTAACTTTACGGATATACGCTTTTTCGCGCGTTAAAAAGAAGTTTCGCGCAAGCTGCATCGTTATAGTACTTGCACCTTGCTTTTTCTCACCGGTAGAAATAAGCACAATAGCAGAGCGTACGATACCGATGGGATCTATGCCGACATGGTCGTAAAAACGGTTATCTTCAGTTGCTAAAAATGCATTAATCAGGGGCTGTGGTATTTCATCAATAGTGACAGGAATACGACGTTTTTCACCAAATTGATTGATCAAAAGGCCATCTTTAGTGAATACTTGCATAGGAGTTTGTAATTGCACGTCTTTTAAAACTTGCACACTGGGGATATCAGGTTTAACGTAGTAATAAAGGCTGATTAATGTAATCAGACTAATTAACGTACAAATGATAAAAAATTGTAAAGTTCGTTTTAATAAAATCACTTATATTTCCCTAAATGGACTCCCAATTGCGAGTTTTGACTGCTAGTATATATTGATTAAAAAATGAATAATATTTTTTCAGATAAAAATTATAACTTGTTTATTATTAAAACAAAGGCCAAGTTGCAAACATGCTAAGTCAACTATTTCAAAAGCCGTCACCGATGATGGTAGGGATTGATATTGGATCGCACTCAATTAAGGCTGTGCTTTTACGTGAGGTTGAAACGGGATTTCGACTAGAAGCACTTGCAATTGAACCTATGCCAAAAGGCGCTATAAATGAGCGCTCTATTCAAGATATTGAAGCGATAGGAAACGTAATTTTAAAATTAAAAAGAAAGTTACCTAAGTCGCTAAAATCTGCTGCTGTGGCTGTCTCGGGCCAAACGGTTATCACCAAAGTAATTTTCATGGATGTATCGTTAACTGATGCTGAACTTGAATCGCAAATTGAAATTGAAGCCGATAGTTTAATTCCATACCCTCTTGATGAAGTGAGTTTAGATTTTGAAAAGCTCTCTACCAATGAGGCCGATCCGAGCAAAATGAATGTATTGCTCTCAGCCGCTCGAACGGAAAGTGTAGAGGCTCGTGTTGGTGCGCTTGAAACAGCTAACTTAGAAGCTAAAATAGTTGATGTTGAAAGCTACGCATTAAGTAGAGCTATGGATGTTTACTATCAACAGTTACCGAGTGACGCATTTAATCAGTGTGTAGCAGTGATTGATATTGGCGCAGTACTCATGCTTGTTAGTGTTGTTCAAGCTGGTGAAACCATTTATACCCGAGATCAAGTATTTGGGGGGGATCAATACACCAGCAGCATTGTTAGCTATTACAATAAAGGCTTTGATGAGGCAGAAATCGGTAAAACGTCAGGGGATTTGCCGCCTAATTATACATTTGAAGTATTAGCGCCTTTTCAGACATCATTGCTGCAGCAAGTTCGTCGTGCAGTACAAATGTTTTTAACGACCAGTGGAAAAGAGCAAATTGATTATATTGTACTTACTGGTGGTACATCGATGATTAAAGGTATTGATCGATTACTTATCGAAGAACTAGGTATCCATACCGTAGTTGCAGAGCCCTTTACTAATATGGAAATCTCACCAAAAGTAGATCGTAATGTAATGCAGCGTCATAGGACGCAGTTTGCGATAGCAACGGGCCTGGCATTAAGGAGTTTTTCATCATGCCACATATAAATCTACTCCCTTGGCGTGAGCTACAGCGTGAAGAATCTAAAAGAAAGTTTGTAATCATGCTAATTGGTGTTGTTATGATTTGTTTCGCATGTATGTACTTACTCAGCTCTTATTACAGCGCCTTAAAAGATGGACAAAATTTAAAAAATAATTATTTAAGTTCAGAAATTAGCACGCTAGATAAAAAAATAAGTGAAATTAGAGGGTTGGATAAAAAGAAAGAAAACTTACAGCAGCGAATGAGGCTTATTGAAGAATTACAGGGTAGCCGAAATTTGGGTACTCAGATAATGGATGAAGTAGCTAAAATAGTGCCTGCAGGTGTTTATTTAACAAAACTTGAGCGTAAAGGAAGTCAAATTCACGTTAAAGGGCGTAGTGAGTCTAATAACCGTTTATCAACAATGCTTCGCCAAGTTCAAAGTTCATATTTATTAGAGCGTCCATCAATGCAGGGCATTGTGGCCGGTGCTCAATCTTCGCGTTTACTCAGTGATTTTAATATGGAGTTTTATGTAAAACCTTTTGACCAAATTGGTGAGGTTAGCGATGAGCCTTGATTTTAAAGCGCTAAGCGAAATAGATTGGAATGAGATTGAGCTCGATAATATTGGCGATTGGCCGGTTGCAGTTAAAGCAATTTGTTGCGCATTTGTGACTTTGCTTGTTTTATTTTTTAGCTATAGCTTATTAGTCTCTGATGAAATTGATAGTTACCACAGTGCAGTGGCTAAAGAAATTGAGCTACGTACTACTTACAGGACTAAATACGCAGTAGCAAGCAAACTTGACATTTACCGACAGCAAATGATTGATATGGAAGAGAAATTTTCTCAACTATTGAAGCGCTTACCCACCTCAAACGAAACACCGGGTTTATTAGATGATTTATCTTATGTAGGTACAACCAGTGGGCTGACGTTTTTAAAAATTGGTTGGCTTCCTGAAGTAGAAAAAGAGTTTTATACAGAGCTACCTATAAAAATAGAAGTAATAGGTACGTATCATGAATTTGGTGAGTTTGTAGGGAAAGTCGCTCAGTTACCGCGTATTGTGAGCTTGCATGATTTCTCTATTTTATCATCAGGCGATAAACAACTAACATTTAGTGTTGTGGCCAAAACATACCGTTATGAAGAAGGGAGAAAAAAATGAATCTCCTTCGTCTTATATCAGTAGTCATTGTTTTAGTTCTGAGTGGTTGTAATGATGACACCTCAGAACAAAGAGAGTTTATAGACCAAGTAAAAGCAAGTACTACGGCAAAAGTAGAATCAATTCCGGAGCTGACTAAATTCGAAATTTTTGAATATAGTGCTGAGCGACTACGTAGTCCCTTTGTAGCGCCGCAGCCAGAAATAATTCAAAATAAACTAACACAAATAAAGAACTGTTTGCACCCTGATCCAGAGCGCCGCCGTGAGCCCTTAGAAAAATACCCACTAGACAACTTAGCTATGAAAGGCACTATTGGCTCTAGCGGCCAAGTTTGGGCATTAATAACTGCGGCAGACGACACACTACACCGCGTAACTGTTGGAAATTACCTTGGTAGTTACGATGGGAAAGTGCAAGTAGTAAATAATGATTATATAGAATTGGTGGAATTAATTCCTGATGGGTCTGGTTGTTGGAAAGAGCGCCTGACTAAATTAGAAATGTTAGAGGCGGCAATAGATGGCGCAGATTAATAATAAAAAAGGTAAAAATAACATGCATAAGGATGTACTTTGGCTTAAAAGCATTTCACGGTCATTATTGGCGGCAATCGCTTTAATAACCGCAAATGCAGCCATTGCAGGGCCACTACTTTATGATGTTCGTTATAATCCGCTCCTCAAAGGTGAGACTGAATTACAGCTTGTTTTTGATGAAGAATTAACGCTTGAACCAAAAGTGCAGGTTTTTAATAGTCCAGCCCGCATTGAGATGTTTTTTGATACCGCTGAGCTTGAAGTGGGTTTAAATGATGTTGCTGTCAACCAAGCGGGCATCAGCAGCGTGACCAATATTTTGACTGACGAGGGCCTTAAAGTAAGCGTAAATCTTGATAGGTTAAAAATTTATGAAACTGAGGTTCATAATAATCTAGTGTCAATACGTGTGTCAGAAAATCCACTAACAGAGTCTGATAGTGAAGATGTTGCTGTGGATTCAAATAATGTAAGTGGAAATTACATAAATCGAATTCAATCAATTGACTTTAGACGAGGTGAGAAAGGCGAAGCAAAGGTACTCGTATTTTTACAGGACACTCAAGCCGCAATTGAAGTGCATGAGAGCGGCGGCAAAATTTATGCTGATTTTCACCATACAGATATTTTAGATGACTTACTTTATGAACTAGATGTTTTAGACTTCGGTACTGTTGTAAGCAATATCGAAACGTTTAAAGAAGAAGGTTTAAGTCGAGTTGTTATTGAACCCAATGCTCAATTTACATTTACCTATCAGCAAATAGATAATATTTTAACACTCACTGTAGAAAAAGATGGGACACAAAACGCGTATTTAGATGGTGGGATTGAGTATCAAGGTCGTCCTATGACCTTAAACTTTCAAGATATTTCTGTTCGTGCAGCATTACAAATTATTGCAGGCTATAACGACTTTAACCTTGTAACAAGTGACTCAGTAACCGGTAATATCACACTTCGTTTAGATGGTGTGCCATGGGATCAAGCGCTTGACGTAGTACTACGCATTAAAGGCTTAGATAAGCGCATGGATGGGTCTATTCTAATGGTGGCGCCTGCAGAGGAGCTTGCAGCACGTGAAGCTAAAGATCTAAAAGCTAAGCAACAAGTTGAAGACTTAGAGCCGCTTTATAGTGAATATATTCGATTAAATTATGCTAAAGCAGAAGATTTTGCTGATCTATTAAAAACAGATACAAACAGTATCATCACTGCTCGCGGTAGTGTATCGGTAGATCTACGTACTAATACTTTATTAATAAAAGATACTGTTAAGAGTATTGAGAATATTCGACGTATGATTGAAACTCTTGATATTCCGGTCCAGCAAGTTGTTATTGAGTCTCGTATGGTCACTGTACGCGACAATGTCACTGAGGATTTAGGCGTGCGCTGGGGTTTTAGCGATCAGCAAGATAGCGATGGCATTTCTGGTTCACTTGAGGGGGCAGAAACTATATCTAACGGTACCATTCCAGATTTAACTGATAGGCTAAACGTAAACTTACCGATTACTAATCCTGCGGCGAGTATTGGTTTACATATTGCTAAGTTGGCGAATGGTACTTTAATAGACTTAGAGTTAAGCGCACTCGAAGAGGAAAATAAAGGCGAGATTATTGCAAGCCCACGCATTATTGCAGCAAACCAACAAAAAGCACGAATTGAGCAAGGGACTGAAATTCCCTATACAGAGTCTGCCTCAAGTGGTGCAACGACGGTAAGCTTTAAAAAGGCTGTATTGAGTTTAGAGGTTACGCCTCACATAACGCCTGATAATAAAGTTATTTTGGATCTAGTAATAACGCAAGATACTCGGGGTGACACAGTACAAACGGGTACAGGTGAAGCGGTATCTATTGATACTCAAGAAATCCAAACACAAGTGCTTGTTGAAAATGGCCAAACTGTAGTGCTGGGTGGAATATTTCAACAGCAAATAATAAATACTACAAATAAAGTACCAGTTTTAGGTGATATTCCTTACTTAGGAAGGTTGTTTAAAAGTACGAGTGAGTTCAATGAAAAACGTGAACTACTCATTTTCGTGACGCCAAAAATACAAATAGACTAAAATTTAGTGCTATTTTGTTAATCAATGGGCAATTATTTAGATTAATTGCTCGTTATATGGCTTTTTATTCTAATTGACTTGAAATACCCCGGCAATTACTGAGATAATCCCCTCCTTAATTTTGGGGCCAGGTCGTTAGGCGGGGTTTTATTTCAAATTTTAGAGTTCGTTTGTACTAAAAGATATGGCTGAGAAACGTAATATATTTCTAGTTGGCCCCATGGGGGCTGGCAAAAGCACGATTGGTCGTCACATCGCTGACCAATTACACCTTGAATTTGTTGATTCTGATCAAGAAATCGAACGCCGCACAGGTGCAGATATTGCATGGGTGTTCGATCTTGAGGGTGAAGAAGGCTTTAGACTTCGAGAAGAGTCTGTTATTGGCGATTTAACCGAAATGCAAGGTATTGTACTTGCTACCGGTGGTGGTTCAGTAATGAGCAAAGAAGTTCGAAACAAGCTTTCGGCTCGTGGTATCGTTGTATACCTAGAGACACCTATAGAAAAACAAGTTGCACGCACGCAACGCGACAAGCGTCGCCCATTACTGCAAACTGAAGAAGCACCTCGTAATGTACTAGAGCGCTTAGCAGAAGAACGCGAGCCACTATACAAAGAAGTTGCCGATTTTGTTGTACGCACTGATGAGCAAAGCGCTAAAGTTGTTGCTAACCAAATCATCGAGAAATTAGATTTTTAAAAACCAATAATAAAGGAAATAACAAAGCATGCTTGAATTAACTGTTAATTTGGACGAGCGAAGTTATCCTATTTTTATTGGTCAATCTGCACTTCAAGATAATGGCCGCCTTGTTCACCATATTGGTGATTGTCGGCCTATCATCATTACTAACGACACCGTAGCGCCTTTATATCTAAAAGGTTTGCTTGATTCGTTAGCTGAACTGAATCCTCTTTCTTTTATCATTCCTGACGGTGAACAATATAAGTCGTTAGAATGGTTTGAAAAAATATCTGCTTTTTTACTGCAAAACAACTGCGGTCGAGACACCTGCTTAATTGCATTAGGCGGTGGTGTTATTGGCGATCTAACTGGTTTTGTCGCTGCGTGTTACCAGCGCGGTGTGCCATTTATACAAATTCCAACTACTGTTTTATCGCAAGTCGATTCATCAGTAGGGGGAAAAACAGCTGTAAATCACCCGTTGGGTAAAAACATGATTGGGGCGTTTTATCAGCCGCAAGCTGTTTTTATTGATACTAAATCGCTTCATACATTACCAGCGCGCGAATTTGCAGCAGGTATGGCCGAAGTTATTAAGTATGGCCTGATTTACGATACCGAGCTATTTTCTTTTATTGAGCAAAATGTAGAAAATCTACAGCGGCTAGATGAAGCAAGTTTGCAGCACATCATTTATAGATGTTGTGAAATTAAAGCGCTTATCGTTGCACAAGATGAAAAAGAAAATGGCCTTCGTGCATTACTTAATTTAGGCCACACATTTGCTCATGCAATAGAGGCTCAAATGGGTTATGGAGCATGGCTGCATGGAGAAGCTGTAGCAACGGGAATGGTATTAGCTGCAAAACTTGCACATACTCGTGGTGACTTATCGAAAAGTGAAGTAAGTAGGATAATAGCGTTACTTAAGCTTTACGACTTACCTACCGAAATTCCAAGCGAAATGACTAGTGAGCAGTTTTTAACGCACATGCGTAAAGACAAAAAGAATAAAAAAGGCACTATCCGCTTTATTTTACCTACTCAATTTGGTCAATGCGCATTGGTAGATGACGTATCCGACGACCAAGTTAGAGCGTTAATCGAGCAATAATGCAGGCGCAAATTTTACCAAGCCGTGCGGCGTTGGTGGATAGAATTGCTCTGCAATTTGAATACGGGCAAAACTTAATTGTATTACTAGGCACTTCTGGGCTTGGTAAAAGCTATATGCTCGAAACCTTCATTACCGATAAGTATAACGACTTTAATAAAGCATTTGTGCATATAAGTGCCCAAACAACTGACGCTCAGCTGATGAGTGACTTATTAGAGCAAAGTTTTAATTCTCCGCTAATCGATCATACCTTGAGTCTGTCTGAAAATTATTATCAGCTACTGCAACAACAACCGTGTGGGCCTTGCTTGTGGGTACTTGATGGTGGCAAACAGTTGTCTGATGAAATGTTAGTTGAGCTGGAGTTACTTTCAAAAAACAGTCCTAATACTCTGTATATTATGATTGCTTCGCAATCTAAACTACCTATCAGTAATGCCGTTGAGATTTACTTAGAAGCATTAACACTTAAAGAAAGTAAGATGTTGATGCAGTGGTACTTTACTGATTTACCCTATGATGAGGATCCTGTATTTAGTACGTTTTTGGCTGAAGCACACGGCAATCCGAGTTTACTGCTAGCTTGGCAGCCCAATGAACATGTTGCTGATGTAATTGTAAAGGATAAAGTCTCTTGGCGTTTGCATTTATTGATTTTAATGTTGCTGATTATGCTTTTAATAATTGGTTTGCTTTATAAGTCAGACATGACGCAGTGGTGGCAGGAGTACTATCAGCAAGAAAAGCCGCAAGTGCTAACTACCGCAATCCCTGTAGAACAAGTAGCTAAAGCGAGTGTCAAAAACGAACAAGCAATAAGTAACCCCTCATTAGCTCAAATAGCTCCTGAGCAATCAGTGTCTGAAAAAGTACACATCAATGATGTTCCCGCTATTATGCAAAGTCTTACAAACCAAGACAAGATCACTGTTAATGATGCTCAGAACAATAAGGCGAGTAACTTAAATATTAATGAGTCTAAAACGCCAATAGCTGAAATAGTAAATAAAGCAGGGCAGCCTAGGACTGATTTAAATACTAGTTGGTACTTAAACCAAGCTGATGCCAGTTTGGTTATACAATTACTTGCAGTAACTCAGCAAAAAGTAAGTGATGAATTTATTGCTCAATATAATCTACAAGAGCACACTCATACCTATCAAACAATGCGTAATAATAAGATGTGGTGGGTGGTTACTTTTGGTAATTTTACCAGTTTAAACGAAGCAAAATCGGCGATGGCCAATTTGCCTGCTCAGGTTAGAAAAAACAAACCTTTCTATAAAAAAATGAGTAAAATAAAACAAGAAATTGCACTTGTTGATCAGTAAAATACACTACTTTAGTGTAAAATCGCGCAACAGCAGATTGAAGTAAAGAGCCAATGCAACAAAAGAGTAGAGCCTTCCTTAAATGGGCCGGCGGAAAGTACAGCCTCGTTGAAGATATAAATGCGCGATTAAATAAAGCTAGCAAGCATGCTGATACGCTGGTTGAGCCTTTTGTTGGTGCTGGTTCGGTGTTTTTAAATAGTAGTTTTAAACACTATATTCTCAACGATATAAATGCTGATCTAATCAATTTGTATAAAGAACTAAAAAACTCGCCTGACGAGTTTATTAGTGATTCCAAAAAGTTATTTGTTGATTTGAATAACCACGCAGATGCTTATTACGAATACCGAGTACAGTTTAATCAAAGTAGCGATGTATATGAAAGGGCTATGCTTTTTTTATACATGAATCGCCATGGTTACAATGGGCTTTGTAGGTATAACTTAAAAGGTATTTTTAATGTACCGTTTGGTAAATATAAAAAGCCTTACTTTCCTGAAAAAGAAATGTACTTTTTTGCAGAAAAAGCACAAAAAGCTACTTTTACCTGCTTAGGTTACGACGACGTTTTTAAGTTAGTACCCAGTAACGCTGTTATTTATTGCGATCCACCTTATGTGCCATTAAGTAAAACGGCTTCGTTTACGTCGTACGCTAAAGGAGGGTTCAATTTAGATGATCAAGCAAATCTCGCCAACTTGGCCGAGCAAGCTGCATTTGAAAATAATACACCAGTGCTTATTTCTAATCACGATACGGTATGGACGCGAAAAATTTATAGCCAAGCATCGCTTGAACAAATTAAAGTAAAGCGGACTATTAGCCCTAAAGGCGGATCACGAAACAAAGTTGATGAGCTAATGGCTATGTATTTAGCACCCAAGCAACCACTGCGTAAATTACGATAATAAAAACTATAAAAAGTATCATTGCGATTGTAATAACAGTGACTGGAGAGTGTTGTTTAAAGTCAGCTTTGCGTTTATGTTCTGATTGAACACCAAAAAATGCAGCTAGCACACTTTGAAACGCGCTAATAAGCTGCAACATTATTTAAAATAGAGGTTTTAACGAAGGCGGGTTTTTAGATTCTTCAGAACTAGTTAAAAGCTCTAGTAAATCTAAATAATGAAATTGAGCACTGCGGCTATCGCCCGTTAGCCATGAAAACCACGATGAGTCTTCTTCTACTTTTGCACATGCAATCACGTTTTGTGAATTAGTGCTTACGGTTTGATGCTGGCAATTATTAACTAAGCTTAAATCTTGCTCAGAGCTTGGTGCAAAACTAATTGCTCCAATAAATAATAATGCCGACGCAATTAAGATCCCTGTTTTAAATGCACGCATAATATTAGCCTAAAATTAGTTACTTTTTTAATAATAACAAAAGCTGTATAAATAACAAACTAATATTTACCTATAATAGCTAAAACTGTTTATAAATAAATACTTATGTATTTAAATTGGTATTTTTAGTTATACCTAATTTGCCGCGTATTGCTTGGGAAACGTCAGCAATTACGTTACATTAAGGCCATACTTAACTGATTGACGGATTACTATGTTAAACCCTGAACAAAAATACTTAATAGCGCCTTCAATTTTATCGGCTGACTTTGCAAAACTGGGCGAAGATGTAGATAAAGTTCTCGCTGCAGGTGCTGATGTAGTGCATTTTGATGTAATGGACAATCATTATGTGCCTAATCTCACTATTGGTCCTATGGTGTGTAAAGCTCTAAGAGATTATGGTGTAACCGCGCCTGTTGATGTGCATTTAATGGTGAAACCTGTAGATAGTATTATACCTTTGTTTGCTGAGGCTGGTGCTTCTATTATTACTTTTCATCCAGAGGCTAGCGAGCATATTGACCGCACAATTCAGTTAATAAAAGATCATGGCTGTAAAGCGGGTTTAGTATTTAACCCTGCTACTAGTTTAAGTTACCTCGACCATGTTATCGATAAACTAGATACAATATTGCTAATGTCGGTTAATCCAGGCTTTGGCGGGCAGAGCTTTATACCTCATACACTTGAAAAGTTAGCACAAGCTAAGCAGCGTATTATTGAATCAGGCCGTGATATTCGCTTAGAAGTAGATGGCGGTATTAAGGTTGATAACATAGCTGCAGCGGCAGAAGCAGGAGCCGATATGTTTGTAGCTGGCTCTGCAATCTTTAATCAGCCTGATTACAAAGTAGTGATCGATCAAATGCGTGAGCAGCTAGGAAGTGTAAAGTAATGAAATACGATGTAGCTTTATTTGATCTTGATGGCACTTTAGTTGATAGCGTTTACGACTTATACATAGCTATAAATTTAACGCTTAGCGATTTAGCTTTTCCTATTGTTAGCCAAAGCCTTGTAGAGAGCTGGGTAGGAAATGGCGTTGAAACATTAGTAATGCGTGCACTTAGTGGCGATATGCAAATAAGTGAACATCTTGATGAAACACTTAGTAATAAAGCCATTATTTTGTTTTATCAACATTATGAGCAGCAAGTTGGTGAGTACAGTGTACTGTACCAGCATGTAGAAACGGGTCTTAGTGCATTACGAGGCATGCCAAAAGCATTAATTACTAATAAAGCACGTATATTTACCGAAAAACTACTGGATAAGCTTTCTCTTACTAGCCATTTTGAAGTAATTGTATGTGGTGACGACATGGTAAAAAAGCCATCACCAGAGCCTCTGTTATTTGCATGTAACAAGTTAAATGTTGAACCAAGCAAAGCCATTATGATTGGCGACTCTAAAAGCGATATACTCGCTGCACATGCCGCTAAAATTGATGTTATAGCTTTAAATTATGGCTACAACCAAGGCGAAAAGCTAAGCGATTTTAATCCGCAGTACCTATGCGATAACTTCTTAGATATAATACCGACACTTACACAGCGTTAAAATTTTTAACTAACTAAACACTAAAGGAAAATCATGAGTAAACCAGTAGTTTTAAGCGGCATTCAGCCAACCGGTGGTATGACAATAGGCAACTATGTTGGCGCTATTAACCAGTGGCTAAAGCTACAGGAAGACCACGAAAGTTTCTTTATGCTTGTTGATTTACATGCAATTACTGTTCGCCAAGAGCCAGAGTTGCTGCGCACTCGTGTGCTAGATGGTATAGCTTTATATGCGGCATGCGGTATTGACCCTGAAAAGTCTGCGCTTTTTGTTCAATCACAAGTGCCAGAGCATGCACAGCTAGCATGGGTGTTAAATTGTTACGCACAAATGGGCGAGCTAAACCGCATGACCCAGTTTAAAGATAAATCATCTAAGCATGCTAACAATGTAAACGTAGGTTTATTTTCGTACCCAGTATTACAAGCAGCCGATATTTTATTATATCAAGCTGATCAAGTACCAGTAGGGGACGATCAAAAGCAGCATTTAGAGTTAACTCGAGATATAGCTACTCGCTTTAATAACTTGTATGGCGATGTATTTAAATTACCTGAGCCATATATTCCTGAGTTTGGCGCCCGCGTAATGAGCCTTCAAGACCCGCTTAAAAAGATGTCTAAGTCTGACGAAAATCCTAACGGTTACATCATGTTATTAGATGAACCTAAAAAGATTGAGAAAAAGCTTAAAAAAGCAGTAACCGATTCAGATGAGCAAGCGCGTATTTACTTTGATCGCAAAGAAAAGCCAGGTGTTTCTAACTTACTTACTTTATTAAGCGTAGCGACTAAGCGCTCAATCGAAGATTTAGTGCCTGAGTTTGAGGGTAAAATGTACGGCCATCTGAAAAAAGACACTGCCGATGCGGTAGTAAATATGATTGAGCCAATCCAAGCACGTTTTAAAGAGATCAGAGAAGATCAAAACCTACTTGATAGCATCATGAAAGCAGGTGCAGAAAAGGCCAGTGTACGTGCAGAAAAAACTCTTAAATCGGTTTACGATGCACTAGGGTTTATTCCTCGTACATAATTTGATTTAGTTTAAAGTAAAAATGCCGCTATATTTAGCGGCATTTTTTTTATACAACACTTATCAGCATTAAAGATGCAAAGATAAGTAGCAATGACATGGCTAACTTATCTGTTTTATCCATTATTCAGCCTCTTTCGTAGTTGCAGCTACTACGTTATCAACATCTAATAAAGAAACCGTATAACCTTGGTTTTCAAGCAATGTAAGTAAACTATCTTGGCCTGCCAGGTGGGCTACTCCGACAAGTATAAATTCGCTTTCATCGTTGCCAAACATCGCTTCAACTTTTGGTAGCCAGTTATTATTTCTATCGCTTATCAGTTGCTTATAAGAGTTAGGGTCGGTTTTCTGCATTTCTTTTATAGCTACTTGATTTAGTGTGTTGGTATCACCTTCACGCCATGCAGATACAAGTTTTTTGAAGATATCGCCGTAGTTATTGAGTTGGGCTAAATTATATTTAATAAAATTATTTTCGTTGTTTTGCCCCATAGCTTTGAAAAGTTCTAGTTGGAACTCCATTGTTTCTAGGTAGCATTTTGTTTTATTATCTTTAGTCGCTTTTTTAGCAAAGTACGCATCAACGCCTTCACCTAATAAGTTCTGTTTTTGTAGCTCCATCGACATTAAAATAATGCTAACCATTGCTGGGCGAAAACTATCTAATTTTGAAAGGTTAGCCCCAAACTCACTAAGTTTATTCTCAAGCGAAGCTTTAACTTGAGGGTCTAATTTTTGGCTCAATTTTACGTTATTTGAATATGATAGCGCCTTTAGCATTTGCATTTGAGCCGTTGCATCTGATGGATCAGTGAGTGGTGCTTCTAAAAAAATAGTATCTGCTTGTGCATAGGCATGGCCAAACTCTGTAGGTAGAGGCATTTCTGACTTTGGTAATATATGTACAGTACCGCCAATAAATAATGAGTCATTCCCTTTACTTACTTGCCATACAGAGCTTTGAGCTTGCGCCGCAGAAGCTAGAAGGCTGCAGCTAAGTAAAACACTGGCTGAAACTATTTTTTTTGTGAAGCTTTTCATATCAATTCCTTAGTGTAATTGGTTAAATCATTATTTTTAGTTAGATAATAGGGTACTTACATAGGCTGTAATTGATGACGTTACTTGTGAAAGACTTTTATCAATTTGCGAATTGATTTTGCTCATAGATGAGTCGATATCAGCTGATATAGACTCATCTATTTTAGAAAATAAGGTTTGGGTATCGACATTACTTTTTAAAGAGTTGCTAGTACCTACTGAGCTTGTACTTTGCTTCTTATTGCTAATAGGCTGAGATGACATTGTACTTTCGCCAATCATGCATTGCTGTGTATTTGGTTGAATTGTGTGTTGAGTACTTTCAGCTGCAATTACAGAAGTTGCACCAAAGGTAGTTACTAATAGTAGAGCCGGTAGTGCTTTTTTAATTTTATTATTCATAATTAAACCTTTTTATATTTTAAAATGCAGCTAATTCAATATTAAAAATGATTTTTAAAAGCTGCTTGTTGATGACGGTTTAAATAATATTACTGAATTTGTTAAGAGTCGCTTATCTAGTTGTGAGCAATTAATTAGTAAGGTTTTATTGTAATAAAGTGAATTAAAATCAAGTGGTTAACCTTAAACCTTATATTGGTATTATAATGTTTCAATATAGGTACTATAAAATATAAGGTGCATGTGGTAGTGTTTTAAAAAATAAAAATATCTAAAGACTATGAATTATCAAATCGGACCTTGGCAATTTATTAGTAATCGATGTGTGATTACTTCAAACAACTTAGAAAGGGAATTAGATCCACTCCTAGTTAAGCTCTTACTGCATTTTATAAGTAACCCACAACAAATAGTTTCTCGCCAAACGCTCATAGAACGTGTGTGGCAGCAAAACTTTGTTGACGATAACGCGATTAACCGTGCAATTTCAGAGCTAAGAAAGCAGCTTGCTCATCCAATCGAAAAAGCACCACTTTTAAAAACGCATTACCGGAAGGGTTATAGTCTAACGGTTATTCCAGAGCGTATATCGCAAGTTAACGATGCTGATACCTCCCCACAAGTATTGAATGAGCTACCTGTTTTAAGTTCAAAAAATGAGGATGCTGTAGAAGCAACTTCCACTCAATCTTTTAAAAAAAGCAGTTTTAAAAAGCCCATCTTTTATTCTTTATTAGCCATTGTATGTTTATGCTTTTTTGCATGGGTAGTATTACTGTCTGTTAGCGCTCCTTCTAAAGATAAGGTTAAACAGATAACGGTAAATAAGGTGGCAAGTACATGGAATATAGGCAGTGAGGTTCACCCTGAATTATCCTCCGATAAACGGTTTTTAGCTTACACTAATGTAGAGCCGGAAAATGACGTAATGCATGCATTTGTAAAACGACTTTCTGATCAAAGGGAAGTTGAAATTACCTATCCTGGCTTTCAGGTATCCATTTTATCGTGGCAGTTAAATCAGCACTCGGTGTTATTACAAGCTACCAATTTAAAGCTGCAAAAGTGCGAAATGGTACTCGTTGATCTAAGCCAGTTTCCTGTTATAGGAGAGGCCACCTCAATTAAAGAGTGTGATCTTAGATACACAGGTTATGCCCAAGTAGACGAAAGTGGAGAGCATATTTATTACACCGAGTATAAAAATGAGCATGAGGGGTCAGGTTTATATAAATTCGATTTAGAACTTAAAAAAGAATTCATAGTGATCCCACCACCAGGGGTAATGTATGGCGTAATCATGCCGCGTTTATCCCAATCTGGTGATCAAATAGCGTATATACTTAGTCAAAAAGGAAAGCCTTTTTCTGTATTTAGCTACAACTTTGAGACCCATGAAACCAAGCGATTATTTAAAGCAAAGAAAAGCGTAATTAGCTTTGCGTTTGACTGGCTTCCTGATGATAAAGGCATAATAGTATTTGAGGGCTCTGAGCTTTCTACCATTATGTTTGATGAAAAAAACATTGTTAAACACACGCTAACAGTAACCCCAAAAATAACCCCTTATTATATAGCGGTTCACTCTGATAACAGCCTATTTTACTCGGAAAAAATGACACAGGCATACTCGCTTATTAAAGCTACAGACCCTTTTAGTGATAATCCTGAGTATGAAGCACTTTATAAAAGTGATAAAGACGAATACAACATTGCTGAAATAATTAATAAGGAAGGGACAGCCCATGTTTTTGTATCAGAGCGTTCTGGCACCAGTCAATTGTGGCTTTCTCAAAATGGTCTTACAAAGCAACTTAGCTTTTTTAATTACGATGATGGCTCATCAACTTTTGTATTAGGAGGACTAAGAGCTTCTCCTAATAAGCAACGCATGATATTCATGAAAAACAAAGGTTTTTCACTTTATGACGTAAACGCTCAAAAATTTTATCCATTTGAAGAATTTAATAAGCATAAAATAGTAAGCTATATTTGGTCAAAAAATAACGACAGCATTATTTATGTTAAGCAACTTGGTTCAAAAAATATATTGGCAGAATTTAATTTAGTAACGCGCGATACACGTGTGATAGAAGGTATAAAAGCTAATAAACTCATTTCAGATGGTAAAGGTAACGGGTACGTAACCAATGATAATCAGTTAATTCGCCTTTCAGATAGGCAAAGCTGGGAATTACCTAAAAACGCCAAAAAGTCAGTTGCGTATGGAGTTAGCAAAGACTATTTCTATTATTCAGATTCTATTTCTAGAGTCGCTAGACTAAATTTACACGATCAAACTATACAAGATATACACGTGGACTTTCGACCTATTGGTTTTATAGTGACCGAAAACAATGAAATATTGTTTACAGGATCTAAGTATAAAGACATGCAAATAGTACAAATGAGTTGGGATGAATAGCTAGGTAATAAGGCAAAGCAGTACGCATAAAAAAGCACCAAACAGTTAAACTGCTTGGTGCTTTTTATAATTTATATTAAAGCAATGGCTTTAGGTAATGCCCTGTGTGCGAGCGCTCACATTCGGCTACTTCTTCAGGCGTGCCTGCAATGAGTATTTCGCCGCCGCCAGCGCCACCTTCTGGGCCTAAATCAACCACCCAGTCTGCGGTTTTAACCACATCTAAGTTATGCTCAATTACCACAATGGTATTACCATGATCGCGCAGGCGATGTAATACAACAAGTAGCTGTTCAATATCGGCAAAGTGAAGGCCGGTTGTGGGCTCATCAAGTATGTACAGTGTTTTACCTGTGTCGCGTTTAGAAAGTTCACGGGCAAGTTTTACACGCTGAGCTTCACCACCAGAGAGCGTAGTAGCTGCTTGTCCTAAGCGCACATACGATAAACCAACGTCCATGAGCGTTTTAAGTTTACGCGCTATTGCAGGTATTTTATCAAAGTAGTCGTGCGCGTCTTCAACGGTCATTTCGAGTACTTGATGAATATTTTTACCCTTGTATTGTACTTCTAAGGTTTCACGGTTATAGCGTGCCCCTTTACATACATCACACGGTACGTATACATCAGGTAAAAAGTGCATTTCTACCTTAATTACGCCATCACCTTGGCAGGCTTCACAGCGTCCACCTTTGACGTTAAAGCTAAAGCGACCCACTTTGTACCCGCGAGAACGTGATTCTTGTGTTCCGGCAAATAACTCACGAATACCCGTAAAAATACCAGTATACGTCGCAGGGTTTGAACGCGGTGTACGACCAATTGGGCTTTGGTCAATATCAATTACTTTGTCAAAATGATCAAGGCCACTAATTGACTTGTAAGGCGCGGCTTCTGCTGTGGTTGCGCCGTTTAATTCAGTATGCGCTAGTTTGAATAGCGTATCGTTTATAAGTGTTGATTTACCAGAGCCAGATACACCGGTAATACACGTCATTAAACCAAACGGAATTTTTAAATCGACATTTTTAAGGTTATTACCTGTTGCGCCAAATAGCTCAAGCCATTTATCGCTGGTTGGGTTACGTTCTTTTGGTACTTCTATTTTTCGCACGCCTGATAAAAACTGGCCAGTTACTGAGTCTTTAGTGGCTAAAATATCGTCGCGTGTACCTTGTGCAATAATGTGGCCGCCGTGCACCCCCGCACCTGGGCCAATATCAATAATATGATCGGCTGCTCGAATCGCGTCTTCATCATGCTCAACAACAATAACAGTGTTACCAAGGTCGCGTAAATGCACCAATGTTTGTAATAAACGGTCATTATCGCGCTGGTGTAAACCAATTGATGGCTCATCCAGTACGTACATTACACCTACAAGGCCCGCACCAATCTGGCTGGCTAAACGAATACGCTGCGCTTCACCACCGGAGAGGGTATCGGCACTGCGCTCAAGTGATAAGTAATTAAGGCCAACATTAATTAAAAACGATAAACGATCGCGAATTTCTTTTAGGATTTTTTCTGCTATTTGGGCTTTTTGACCTGTAAGTGATAAGCCTTCAAAAAAGTCCATCGCTTCGCCAATACTCATGGTAGTAATAGCAGGCAGGTTTGTTTGACCTATAAATACGTGGCGTGCTTCTTGGCGTAAACGAGAGCCATGACAACTAGGGCACGCTTGGCTAGTTTGATATTTAGCGAGCTCTTCGCGCACCGAATTCGACTCTGTTTCGCGATAGCGACGGTTCATGTTATTTAACACGCCTTCAAACTCGTGGTTGCGTGTTATTAAATCGCCTCTGTCGTTACGGTAATTAAAAGCAATTTTAGTTTGCCCTGAGCCCTCTAAAATAATTTTTTGAGATTCTTTAGCAAGTTTTTCAAATGGTACATCTAAATCAAATTTATAATGCTCGGCTACCGCTTGAAGCATTTGAAAGTAATAAAAGCTGCGTTTATCCCATCCTTTTATTGCACCACCGGCCAAGCTTAGTTCAGGGTTATGTACTACGCGGTTAGGATCAAAGTATTGGCGTACGCCTAAACCGTCACAGCTTTGACACGCGCCGGCAGGGTTATTAAACGAAAATAAACGCGGCTCTAATTCAGTCATTGCGTAGCCACAGGTAGGGCAGGCAAAGTTGGCTGAAAACAGCATTTCTTCAATGCTGCTGTCGTCCATGTAGGCTACATTTGCCACACCGCCAGACATCTCAAGTGCGGTTTCAAATGACTCTGCTAAACGCTGCTGCTGGCCGTCTTTTACTTTAAAGCGATCAACAACCACTTCAATAGTATGTTTTTTATGAAGCTCAAGCGTTGGCGGATCGGATAGATCGCATACTTCGCCGTCTATACGGGCGCGAATATAGCCTTGGCTTGCAAGCTGCTCAAGCAGTTTAACGTGCTCACCTTTACGCTCTTTAACCACAGGGGCTAAAAGCATCAGCTTAGTGCCCTCTGGCAGTGCCAAAACGGTATCTACCATTTGGCTAATTGTTTGTGCTGCAAGTGGTAAGTCGTGGGTTGGGCATCGTGGCTCGCCCACGCGGGCAAACATTAAACGCAAGTAATCGTATATTTCGGTAATGGTACCTACTGTTGAGCGAGGATTGTGCGATGTTGATTTTTGCTCAATAGAAATGGCGGGAGAGAGGCCTTCAATATGATCAACGTCAGGCTTTTCCATTAACGATAAAAATTGCCTTGCGTAGGCAGAAAGTGACTCAACATAACGACGCTGTCCTTCTGCATATAAAGTATCAAATGCCAGTGATGACTTTCCCGAACCAGATAGGCCCGTGATAACAATTAATTTATCACGTGGGATGGTTAGGCTGATGTCTTTTAAATTGTGCGTACGGGCGCCTCGGACTTCAATGTTTTCCATGCTATCTCGTTTATTACCAAAATTATTTGCTCAGTATCGCATAATACGAAACATTATTAATCAATGATCAACGAAAAAATCCTTACTTATAGGCGATTAATTATTGCCAAGCTTGTGGTAGAATCCCACTCTAAATTTTCATATCGTAAGATTACGCAGATAATGACCGCATCTTCACTTAATTCACGAGAAAAACGCGCCGCTGTATCGCTGGCGAGTGTGTTTGCATTTAGAATGCTCGGCTTGTTTATGCTGATGCCTGTATTGGCTATCTATGGCCAATCGCTTGATGGTTTTTCGCCTATGTGGATAGGTTTTGCAATTGGCGCTTATGGTTTAACCCAAGCAGTACTGCAAATACCTATGGGGCGTTTGTCTGATAAAATTGGCCGTAAAAAAGTAATTGTTGGTGGCTTAGTTGTGTTTGCGCTGGGTTCTGTTATTGCTGCACTTGCCGAATCTATTCAAATGGTTACTGTTGGCCGAGCGTTGCAAGGTATGGGAGCAATAGCCAGTGCATTACTTGCGTTTGCCAGCGACTTAAGCCGCGACGAACAACGCCCTAAAGTAATGGCTGTGATTGGTATGAGCATAGGCATGAGCTTTGCCTTTGCGATGTTATTAGGGCCTATTGTTGCAGCGTCTTGGGGCGTGGCAGGCGTATTTTGGTTAACAGCAATACTCGCTGTGTTTGGTATTGGTATTATTTTATTTTTAGTGCCCAATGCCGTTAATAAAGCCCCCAAAGGTGATACGTTGGCAAGCTTTAGCGACATTAAAAAACTTATTAAGCATCCACAGTTATCGCGTTTAAATGCAGGTGTGCTACTGCTACATTTAACGCTAACTACTATTTTTGTGGTACTGCCGAGCCAGCTAATAAAAGATGGCTTAGTGGCAAACCACCATTGGTATTTATATATTCCGGTATTGCTTTTAGCGTTTATTTTAATGGTCCCAATTATGATTGTTGCCATTAAAAAAGAAAAAGAAAAACAAGCGTTTATTGGCTCAGTAGCACTGCTTTCTATTAGTATGTTTGCTATGTCTATTTGGGTAAATAGTGTGGTTGGTATTGCCATTTGTATGTTGCTTTATTTTGTAGCATTTAATTTTTTAGAAGCCACTATGCCTGCGCTCGTATCGCGAATTGCGCCCGCTAGCCAAAAAGGTTCGGCGATGGGCGGGTATTCGTCTAGCCAGTTTTTAGGGGCTTTTTTAGGTGGTATTTTAGGGGGTTACGTTGCCCAAACAACAAGTACGCAAGCTGTGTTTGCGGCAGCGGCACTTGTTGGGTTAATATGGCTTATTATTGCGTGGAAAATGCAAGTCCCACCGAAAAGTAAAGTTATTAGTTTAATGACCAATTTAAGTTCTGAAGAGCAAGCCCAAGCACTTGCTTCTCAGCTAGTTGCTTTACCTGGCGTAATAGAAGCAACAGTAGTACGCGACGAAAGCCGCAGCTATTTAAAGATTAATGATAAAGAATTTGACCTAGACCAAGCACGTAAAGTAGCTGGTTTAATCTAACGTTTATAGGAGATGGTTCCATGGCACGCGGTGTGAACAAAGTAATTTTGGTTGGTAATTTAGGACAAGATCCTGAAGTTCGTTACATGCCTAATGGCAATGGTGTAGCAAATATTACCTTAGCAACGTCAGACAGCTATAAAGATAAAAACACTGGCCAAATGGTTGATAAAACGGAATGGCACCGTGTAGTGTTTTTTGGAAAACTAGCTGAAATTGTTGGCGAATACTGCCGTAAAGGTTCACAAATTTACGTAGAAGGTAAACTTCAAACGCGTAAATGGACTGACCAACAAGGCCAAGAAAAATACACAACTGAAATCGTTGTTGATGGCTTTACGGGGCAAATGCAAATGCTAGGCGCTCGCGGTGGCGATCAGCAAGGTGGTGGCTATCAAGGTAATCAAGGCGGCCAACAAGGTGGCGGTTACCAAAATAATCAGCAAGGCGGTGGCTATGGTCAAAACAACCAAGGTCAAAACAGCCAGCAAGGTGGATACGCACCACAACAGCAAGCAGCACCAGCACAGCGTCCAGCTGCATCAGCGCCTGCACCACAGCAAAATAGCCAATATCAGCAATCAAACAATAGTGGCTTTGCTCCACAGCAAAATAGTGCACCACAGCAGCAAGGTGGTTTTGCACCTAAGCCACAAAACGCTCCTCAAGGCGGCGCATCAAATCCTATGGAACCAACGATAGACTTTGATGACGATATTCCGTTCTAGGAAACGTATAATCTAAAAGTGTAAATATAAATCACTTTTTAATGAAGTATTAAACTAAACCCAGTGTAAAAACTGGGTTTTTTGTTTAACACTTGCGATAAATATTTAAACTTGGTTTAGACCCTTGTGCTTATGCAAATATTGAACAACACTTTGGTTATTAACTTAACGAGTGAGTGCGCCATGCAACACAGCAATATTTGGCATTTAAAACAGTTCAAAGTAATGTATTTTGCTTTTGTAGGGCTAATTGTTGTGAGTTTAAATTTTTTATTAAACGACGCTCTTCATAAAAAAATACATACATCTGGGCAGCAATTAGTTAAACAAATATACGATTTAAATTTAGCTCCCTCTATAAATAATGAAGTGCTAGCTGCGCTGGTAAAAAGCGAAGGGTTTATGCTTAAGCCTGAAGTGCCGGCAGAACATTTTAAGCATTTGGTAAGCGTTGAGCATGACGTATTTACTTATAAAACATTAAGTTTAAGTATTTATCATTATTCTGCTTGGGTAAAGCAAGGCTACTTATTTGCTTTATTAAACTTAGTTATTATAGGCGCTGCTTGTTGGTTTTATTGTTGGTGGAGCTTATTAAAAGAGGCACCTACAAAGGCCGCGCAAAAGGCCTTAATAAAATCCCCCAAACTTATTAAGCAAAAATATGAAGAGGGAGGGGTAACTAAGCCGGTAAAAAATTGTGAATTAAGTTCTTTATATGGGGTGAGCTTAGCGTCTCATAGCTTATTTTTACTTATTGAATACACTTGTAATTTTGACAAAAATACAGACAAAGAGGCTACCTTTAAAGTTGCCATTGTTAAAAGCTTTCCCGAGCTTAAATGTGTATCTGTTGAGTTGCTAAACACTCACTACTTAGGTGTTACTTTACAAAATGTATCTGTTGCGCAGTTAGACCGCGACATTGAAAGGGTTCATAAGGCTGTATTTTTGCTTTGTCGTAATCATCAAAAAACAATTATCCGTAAAAATATTAAAGTCGGGGCGTGCAATTATCGTTTAGGTGCTGACAAAGTGACTGTTTATCAGTTGGCTAAATCGGCACTTACGTTATCTCAAAGTAGTTTGCTGCAACATTGTCACCGCCTTCCTTTAAATCATAGCCAAGATACGCAGCTTTCTAGCGAACAAGTGATAGAAAATATAAAAAAGAATAAGTTTATATTATTTTTTCAGCCTCTTTTTGAGCTCTCCACTGGTGATATATTACAGCATGAAGTGCTTATGAGAGTTCGCCATAGCCAACATGGCTTACTAGCTGCGCGTTATTTTATTAATCAGCATTACAGTAATCAGGATGCTTTAATATTAGATAAGGCGGTAATAGGCCAAGTTAAAAAACTAATGTTAAGTGAAGCATCAGCATTAATCGTAAGTATTAATTTGCATCCTAACAACTGGTTTAATAATGAGTTTTGGGAGTGGCTGCCCAGTCAACTCACTGAATTAAAGTTAAACGCAAAATTACAGTTTGAGATAAGTGAAGCTGATTTTTTTGCTCATAGAAATTCGATAACTAAGCCATTAAATATAATTAGACAAAGTAGCTCGCAGCTTGTGATTGATAATGTGAAAAGCAGTGAAAAAATAGCGTCATTAGTAGAGTATAGCGAAGTTTGCGCAATTAAATTGTCGTATGAGTTGGTGCATTTGTTAAATGAAAAACCTGATAACCAAAAACAAATAACAAAAATAGTGGAATCTGCTCGTTATTTAAATTTACCTGTATTTGCAGTGGGTGTAGAAACTCAAAAAGAGTTATTTATGCTCGCAAAATTAGGCGTAGTGGGAGCTCAAGGCTTTTATTTTTCAGAGCCCCTACAAGAATTTACTCATGCAGTATTTCACTAGGGCGTGTTTATTTTATAAAGTTAAATTAACCCTCTGTATTTAAGGCCATTTAACCCTTGCAACCCCCCTGTATGCACAGCAATTATTTTACTTCCTGGAGGAAAGTAGTCTTGCTCAATAAGTTGCCATAGCGCATACATCATTTTTCCGCTGTAAATTGGTTCTAACGGGAGGTTATAGGTATGTTTCATGTTTTGACAAAACGTCCAAAGCGCTGATGAAAACTTACCATATCCACCATCATGATGGTCTGTTAGCAACTGCCAATTATTTTGATTTTTGGCTTTATTGCTAAGTTTTCTTACGTCATCAATTAAGTATTGGGCTTGCTTTAGCACTGCTATACCTAGCACTTGCGTACTTTGCTTACTGCCTTCAATAAGTCCTGCAAGTGTGCCTCCACTGCCTGTAGGGCAAACTAAATAATCGTGTTCGGGTAAGGTGTGCACTAATTCTTTACATCCTAATAATGCGTGTTCATTGGTGCCGCCCTCAGGAAGTATAAATGCATTAGGAAAGCGCGCTTGAAGTTTTGCAAGGTATTGTTCATCTTGACGTAACCTATACTCTATTCGATTAACAGCATGAAGTTGCATACCACATTGCTTAGCAAATTGAATTGTTGGGTTATTCTCATCAAGAACTGGCCCGCGAATAATCGCATGAGTTTTAATATTAAACTCTTTACCAGCAGCCGCACATGCATGAATATGATTTGAAAAAGCACCGCCAAAAGTAAGCAATTCTGTTTTATTGAGCTTACGCATATGGGCTAAATTATATTTTAATTTTCGCCATTTATTGCCACTTATTAGCGGGTGTAGCAAATCGTCGCGTTTTACACCTAAAGAAATATTTTTCTTTTTTAGAAACAGACTATCTATGTGTTGAATATGGTTATTTTCATTGATTTCGAATGATTTAGGCATTTTTATTTGTTTTCAATTTGCAAAATAAAATAAGTGTACGACACTTATTTTATATCTTATTAACAATAGTAGCTATATGAAAGAAAAGCTGTTTTCATGGTTGAACCGTAGTTTAGATCGTAATACAGCTATTGGTGTTGCAGCTTACGCTGATACTGTAAATGCAGTCTGCCTGAAAAAAAGCCAGAATAAATGGTCTGTCTATAGCTCCCACAGTGTAAATGTTTCTGAGCAAGCTGATTATACCACTGCGATGGTGGCGTGTATAAATGAAGTATCTTCAGATGTATGCGGAGTTAATATTGTTATTCCTCATTCCTTCTATCAAATAGTGCAAATGGATAAGCCAAATTTAAGTGATGAAGAGATCATTCAATCATTGCCCTGGACGGCTAAAGACCTCGTTGATATAGCACCTGAAAATATAGTTGCAGATTTTATCGATTACCCAATTACGCTACCTATGCAAAGTAGCAAAATGAACGTGTTTATTACTAATAAGCTACAACTTCTCCCTTTCATTGATAGCTTTGAACATACTAAATCTGTTTTACGCGCAATGACTTCTGAAGAAATGATTTTAGTCACTTTGTTTGGATCGCACAAAGAGGCACATATGCTTATTGTTCAGCATGTAGGGCACGAGCCACGGATTTTAATAATTCGTGATGGGCAATTATTACTGGCTAGACGATTAAATGGTTTTCTAGGAATTTCAGATAAAGATCAAAACCAAGAGCAGGTAGAGGCATTAGGCCTTGAAATACAACGCTCTATGGATTTTTTTGAAAGCCAACTAAAGCAACCTCCTATACGCAGTATTCATCTGCAATGTGATGACTTATCGTCGTTGGCACTTCGAGCCGGTATTGCTGAATTTTTACAGATTAAAGTGGTTGATTTTGTACCTAATATTAAGTTATCTGAGCATTTAGAGCCTAATTTTTACTATGCTTTAGGGGCGGCTTATCAATTAACTGACCCAGGGTCAGTGTTATGAAAATTCGGATTAACTTTTATCAAAAATCACTGAGGGTAAGGCGGGATCCTGTTCCTTTGTCTGGCTTGCTTACGCTTTGGTTTGGAGCTGTACTAATTATTGCGCTTACATGGGCTTTTTATAATTATAAAGCCCACAATAGTGAACTTGAGTTACAAAAAAATAAACAATACATCAAACAAGGCAAGGCTCAATTAGAACTCGTAAAGCAAAAACTTGCAGACAAGCAAAATAAAACATTATTTATTAATGAGCTAAAAACACTTCAGCAAGAAATCCTACATAAAAAGCAAATATTTAGTTATTTAGAGCAAAGCTCAGATCAGTCAACGGCAGACTACGCTCAGGTAATGGAAGATTTGGCTAAATATCACGAACCTAATATATGGCTTACGCATATTAAATTTGCAGGGCAAAAAGTTACTTTTGAGGGGCAAGCTGCACAGTCAAAATTTTTACCTATTTGGTTTAATAACTTAAAGCAATCGCCTTTTTTTGTTGGCAAAGAATTTTCTGTTATGGAGTTATCTACTCGCGATGGTGTCAGCGTATTTAGTGTCGCAAGCGATCTTAGGAAAGAGGGCGCGACACAATGAATCAAGATTCAAATAACCAGGACAAAAAAGGTTGGCCAACATGGGTCAAATATCAAACACAGTTTGCCTCGCTTCAAAAGCGTGAAAAATACTCAACATTATTCGTAGGTTTATTTGTAGTAATTTATTTGGGGCTTTGGTTTGTGATTTTTCCTAAGCAAGATGAGGTCGCTAATATCCGTACTGAGCATAATGCTGTTCTTCAAGAGTGGCAGCAGATTAATGCACAACTTTCGATGTTAAACCAAGCGCTAAACCATGACTATACAAAAGTTTTAAGAGGACAAATAGCGCAAACTCGAAATGAAATAGATGAAATAAATAACCAACTTAACCGTTTTAGCCAAGGGTTTGTTGCTGCTAAAAATGTACCTGCCGTTTTGAAAAATTTATTAGTCGACAGTAGCGACGTGAGTGTTATTAGCTTTAATGTAAACCCAGCACGAGCGATTGATGTAGAAAAATTAGGTGAGCATGACACTCAAACATTATTTTTCGAACATCAAATGGTAGTTACTTTACAAGGTAGCTACTTTAATTTGCAAAAGTACTTATCAGCATTAAAGAGTAGCCAAGATAAATTATTAATACAGGAGTTTAGCTATCAGGTAACAACGTACCCTGACGCTGAGCTTACTTTACAAATAGCGACGGTGAGCGCGAATGAAAAATTTATTGCGTTATAGTTTTTTTGCGAGCGTTATTATTTGTGTAATTACACCCAATGTATTTGCACAATTACGCGACCCAACACAACCTATCAAATTTGTAAGTGGCATAAAAAACAGTACGCCAAGTAGCGAACTTAAATTACAGACTATTATTAAAAGCAGCAGTAAATTCAAGGCTATTATTTCCGGCCATATTTACCAAGTAAATGATGCTGTTGATGGTTTTCGGGTGCTAAGCATTAGCTCAAAGCAAGTTGTATTAGCAAATGACGATAAGCAAATAAAATTAGAATTATATGATTATGAAATTAAAAAATAACTTATCTGGCCCGTGGCTTGTTCTTTTATTAATACCCACATTTTTAACTGCGTGCCATAGTTTTAAACCAGGTAAAGAAATTAAGCCTCATATTGAGCAAGAATTAGCACAGGCTCCGGTAAAAACAAAAGAGATAGCGCCTTTACAAATGCCCAGTGCGCTTACTCAAAGCTTACTTTCTTCAATTAATAACGAGCAAACTATAAGTGATGAACTCGCCATTAAACGCTTTGACGTTGCTGCAAATAATGTAGAGGTAGGTGCTTTTTTTGCAGGCCTAACAGATGGAACACCTTTTAGTGTGGCTGTGCATCCTGAGGTCAGCGGTTCAATTAGCATAAACTTAAAAAATGTGACTTTTAATGAGGTTATTGCAGTCATTAAGCGCATGTACCCACTTGATATTGTAAATGAAGGGCGAATTGTTCAAGTGCTTCCAGCACAAATGCGTACAGAAACGATACCTGTTAATTATTTAATGATGCAGCGCCATGGGCAGTCTACAGTGAGTGTAGTTGCTGGTGGTGTGAGCCAATTTGGACAAGG
The DNA here is from genome assembly GCF_018100985.1 of Pseudoalteromonas sp. MMG007. GTDB lineage: Bacteria > Pseudomonadota > Gammaproteobacteria > Enterobacterales > Alteromonadaceae > Pseudoalteromonas. Next base: position 96,233 of record NZ_JAGJEI010000006.1, read on the forward strand.
TGGTAATAGTTCAGGGAGCTCAAGTTCTAGTAGTAATCAGCAAAGTAGTGAATTTGGCAGCAGTAATCAAAACTTAGAGTTAAATGGATCGCGTATTCAAACTATTAACCAAAACGACTTTTGGAAAGAGCTTGAAGTTGCCCTTAAATCATTAATTGGTGTAAGCGATGGTCGTTATGTGATTGCAAGCCCGCAAGCAAGCTTGGTTACAGTTAATGCATTACCGAGTGAAATAAGTCAGCTAAAAGAATTTTTGAATCAAAGCCAAGAAAACCTACAGCGCCAAGTAATTTTAGAGGCAAAAATTATTGAAGTAACGCTAAAAGACGAATACCAGCAAGGTGTTAATTGGGAGCGTATTTCGAGTGGTTTAGAAGGGGGTATTTCGTTTGCAACGACTGGGGGCTCAACAATCAGTAATAGTATTTCAGCGGCTATTGGAGGGGCGTCTTCGTTAACTATTCAAAAAGGTGATTTTAACGGGGTAATCAACTTGCTTGAAACACAAGGTGATGTGCAAATGCTTTCTAACCCAAGGGTAACTGCTACAAATAACCAAAAAGCAGTTATTAAAGTAGGCCAAGACGAATATTTTGTTACTAATGTATCGAGTACTACCGTTACGGGTACATCTACTACAACGTCTCCAGAAATTGATTTAACACCGTTTTTTTCAGGGATAGCATTAGATGTTACACCGCAGATTGATAAATATGGATCGGTTATTTTACATGTACATCCTTCAGTAACAGAAACCGAGGAGCAGCTAAAAGTTATTACTTTAGACGATCAGCGATTCGAGTTGCCTTTAGCGCAAAGTAATATAAGGGAGTCAGATACGGTGATCCGTGCACAAAGCGGAGAAATAGTCGTTATTGGTGGGTTAATGCAAACCTCTACAGAAGACGAGGAGTCTAAAACCCCCGTGCTTGGTGATATTCCTATGTTTGGCAATTTATTTAAAAGCATTCGTAAGCGCCAAGAGAAAAAAGAACTTATTATTTTAATAAAGCCGACAGTGGTTATGCCAGACACCTGGAAAAAGCAACAAGGCGAAAGCCGTCAGCTTTTAAAAACATGGTATGAAAACTAACCATGTATTTAAACTTTTTTAATTTAAGTGAAATGCCTTTCACGTTAACCCCTAACACTGAGTTTTTTTGTGCGCTTGAACCGCACCATGAAGCCATGCAAGTGTTAACAACGGCGATTGATATGGGAGAGGGGTTTATTAAAGTAACCGGAGAGGTAGGGACCGGAAAAACATTACTTTGTAGAAAATTATTAAACCAACTTGAGCCCGATTACATAGTAGCTTATTTGCCTAACTCTTATTTAAGCCCAGAAGAGTTACGTTGGGCTATTGCCGTTGAGCTTGGCATGGATGTAGATAAAGCGCTTGATCAGCAGGCGCTAACTCAACTTATTAATCACTACTTACTAGACCTTCAAGAAGATAACGAACGGGTAGTGTTATTAATTGATGAAGCTCAGTGCCTAAGCTTGGAGACGCTAGAAGCACTGCGTTTATTTACAAACTTAGAGACGGAGAGTGAAAAACTAATCCAAGTTGTATTGTTTGGACAACCTGAGCTTGATGAAAAACTCGCAAATAATAAAGTAAGGCAGCTACGCCAGCGTATTAGTTTTTCTTATAAATTAAGATCAATGACAGCAGCTGAAGTTATTTACTATATTAACCATCGCCTGCAAGTGGCTGGATTTAATCAGCCTCCTTTGTTTAGCAATAATACGGGGCTAAAAATAGCGCGAGCAAGCCGTGGTATACCTCGTTTAGTAAATATTTTATGTCATAAAGTATTACTGCAAGCGTATGGGGAGGGGTTAAATCAAATTACTACCCGGCATATTCAGCTTGCCATTAAAGATACCGAAGACTGTGCTAAATACCGCACCGGCCAATACTGGAGCTACAGCGCTATAGCGATTAGTGTATTGGCCATTGCCGCCATTTGGGTGTGGAGGCAATGGCTATGAGCGTGATTAATAATATGCTCAAAAACATTGAGCAACGAGAGGCAAAGCAGTTAAATATTGAAAACGGCATTATAGTTAAGCCTGTATATGACGTTCGTAACATTGCTTTTAAAGTAAGTGTTATAGTAATTATGTTGTTAGTTATTTATGCCGCTTATGTATTTTTACCCGCGAGCACTAAAACACTCCCTCCAACGATTGAACAAATAAAAAATATTAGTGCAAAAACAGATGTTTTAGTTGATAAGCCGCCTTTAGAAAAAGCCCCTTCCACAACGTATTCAGCTACTAATGATGAACAGTTAAGTCATCCCTCTACCCAAAATAAAGCTGTAGTTAATATCCAGCAAAAGCCTGGCGAACAATTAATGGTAGAAAGTGAGGTTCAACAAACTCAACCTGTTATTGCTAAAGGCCTTGCTAACAAGACTGAGAATGACGCTTTAGCTAAAGCCTTTGATGTTAAAAATACGCAAGACGTTAGTAGCGATATTACAAAACCAGAAAAAAAATCTCTGCAAAATAATGTAATGGTGAAGAGCGAAGCCATAGTCAAATCAGAGCAAGTTATACAGGCTGAGCTATTAACAGGGGCCAAGCAGGCAATACAGTTTGGTTTGTACGATGAAGCAATAAGCGATTTAAATTTAATTTTAATGAAGTCTCCTTTACACGTAGAGGCAAGAAACTTATTAGCGGGCACTTACTTTAAACAACAAGATATAAATTCGGCCCAACTCGTTTTACAAGAAGGTATTTCCTTAAATGCGAATGTGCTTGAGTGGCGCGTAATGTTAAGCAAAATATTAATTATGCAAGGTGAGTACGACGTTGTATTACAGCTTTTAAGTGAAGAGTTTGAGAGTCAAGCTAATCTCGATTTTTGGGTGCTTCAAGGTACTGCTGCCCAAAGTGCTAGTCATCATCAAAAAGCATTAAATAGTTTTAAACACCTTACACAGTTGCAGCCAAGTCAGGCTAAATGGTGGCTTGCACTTGCTACGTCTAAAGACGCATTAGGAGAATATCTTGATGCAAAGCAACTTTATAAAGTGGCATTAGACTTAGGTGGATTAAATACAGCCATGACCCAGCATGCATTACAGCGTTTAGTTGCGCTCAAGGAGGTCGTATGAGACCGAGTTTAAAAATGCGTTTAGGGGATCTACTCGTTCATGAGCAAATGATCACCGAAGCACAATTAAGTGAAGCGCTCAATGTGCAAGCATCATCGGGCCGTAAATTGGGTGCAACTCTTATTTCTCTTGAGTTTATTAGTGAGCCGCAGTTACTTAGATTTTTAGCTCAGCAATTGAATGTTCCTTTTTTAGATATATCTCAACGTAAGCTATCGCCGGATATCTCTAAGCTTTTATCTGAAGTGTATGCCCGGCGCTATCGAGCTTTAGTTATCGAAGATCATGGCGATTCTGTTTTAATGGGAATGAGCGATCCTGCTGATTTAAGAGGGCTTGATCAGCTTGCACCTATGCTTGCCCCTAAACGAATTGATTTAGCCGTAGTGCAAGAAAGCCAAATATTGGCAGCCTTTGATAATGTATATCGTCGCACTGACGAGATAACTAACTTTGCAGCGCAGCTTCATGAAGAATATGAAGATGTAGAAGAGTTTGATCTAAACTCTTTAGGAGATGAAACATCCGACGCAACGGTTGTTAAGCTACTGCAATCTATTTTTGAAGATGCGGTTCAAGTTCGTGCCTCCGATATACATATAGAGCCGGATGAAGGATTACTGAGAATACGCCAACGTGTAGATGGTGTGCTGCAAGAGCATACTCTTAATCAAGTGAAAATAGCCTCTGCACTGGTTCTGCGTTTAAAGCTAATGTCGGGCTTAGATATTTCTGAGAAACGCCTACCACAGGATGGGCGCTTTAATATTAAAGTGCGTAGTCACAGCATTGATGTTCGTTTATCAACGATGCCTGTGCAACATGGCGAATCAGTTGTAATGCGATTACTTGACCAATCGGCTGGATTGTTATCGTTAGATGAAACAGGCATGCCTGTACATGTATTAAAGCGTGTACGCAGTATTATTAAACGCCCTCACGGAATGGTGCTTGTTACCGGGCCTACCGGCTCTGGTAAAACCACCACATTATACGGCGCTTTGAGTGAGCTAAATCAGCAAGAAAGTAAAATTATTACTGTTGAAGACCCCGTTGAATATCGTATTGGGCGAATAAACCAAGTACAAATTAATAGTAAGATAGGTTTGAGTTTTGCGAGTATTTTACGTACGGCGTTAAGGCAAGATCCCGACATAATAATGGTCGGCGAAATGCGAGACCAAGAAACGGTTGATATCGGCTTAAGAGCAGCCCTTACAGGACACTTAGTTTTATCTACATTGCATACAAACGATGCAATAACCAGCGCGATGCGCTTGATTGATATGGGCGCGCCCGCTTATTTAGTTGCAAGCTCGCTACGCGCTATTATTGCCCAGCGTTTAGTTAGGCGTATATGTAACGATTGCAAGGTACCTTATTTACCCGATCATCAAGAGTTGAGCTGGTTAAAGTATTTAGGCGAAGACACCGCTGATGCTCACTTTTCTAAAGGCCGAGGATGTACTGCATGTAATCATAGTGGTTATAAAGGACGCGTAGGTATTTTTGAGCTGTTAGAAATGGATGACGCAATGATGGACGCGCTACGTGCAAATGACACTCAAGAGTTTTCAAAAGCAGCTAAAAAGAGCGCAAACTTTTCACCACTTTCAACTATGGCATTAAATTACGCCAAACAAGGTATTACTTCGTTAGATGAGGTATTTAAAGTCGCAGAGTATATCCCGGAAATTGTAGGGGATGATGATGCAGCTATATAGCTATAAAGCAAAAGATAGCAAGGGTGTATTAGTTAAAGGGCAGGTGGAGGCCAATAACCAAGCTGGCGTGGCTGATAGCTTAATAAAACGTCAGTTTATTCCCATTTCAATCACTCAGATTGAAACCAAAAACAATATTAAAATGTTCGATAATTTATTTATCGAAAAAATAACACTTGATGACATGATCATGTTCTCTAGGCAAATGTATTCTTTGCTCAAAGCGGGTATACCCATAATTCGTGCAATGATGGGCCTTGCTGACACCACGCAAAATAAACAGTTTAAAAATGTACTAGTAGAAGTGACTAAGCAGCTGGAGCAAGGACGAGACTTATCAAGTGCCATGGCTATTCATAATGAAGTATTTAGCCGGTTAACGGTGTCGATGGTGATGGTAGGTGAAGGTTCAGGACGATTAGAGGATGCTTTTTATCAATTAGCTATTTATTTTGAAAAAGAACAAGAAACGCGTAAGCGAATAAAAGCAGCTATGCGTTATCCCACTTTCGTTATTTTAGCGTTGGTTGCGGCCATGGTTATTTTAAATATTTTTGTAATACCTACCTTTGCCAGTATGTTCGCAAAATTTGATGCTGAACTACCCTTAATGACACAAATTTTAATTGGTACGAGCAATTTTTTTGTTAATTACTGGTGGTTGTTACTAGTACTGGGGATTGGCGCTGTATTAGCTACTCGTCGTTACTTAACGACTACCGCAGGTCGTTTTAAATGGGATCAACACAAGTTAAAAATACCCTTCATTGGCCATATTTTAAAGCGCACATTACTTGCACGTTATAGCCAAAGCTTAGCTATGGTACTTCGCTCTGGCGTTCCGATGACTACGGGTTTATCCCTCACTGCACATGCGGTTGATAACAGCTATATGGAAAAAGCAATTATAACAATGCGCCAAGATATAGAAAAAGGCGATAGTTTGCTTAGGGCATCAAAAAGCTCAACTTTATTTTCTCAGTTAGTACTGCAAATGGTAGCCGTAGGCGAAGAAACCGGCCGGGTAGATGAGTTACTGCAAGAGGCCGCAGATTATTATGAGCGCGAAGTTGATTATGACTTACGTAGTTTAACCGCAAAAATAGAACCTATATTAACTGTGTTTGTTGCCATTATGGTGCTCATATTGGCATTAGGTATTTTTATGCCTATGTGGAACATGATGTCGGCAATTAAAGGTAATTAAAACAGTGATTGCCTCGAGAGTTTACTCAAAAGGTTTTACGTTGTTTGAATTGGTGATCGTGGTTATTTTACTCGCGATTATTATGAGTTTCGCTATACCCCAGTATTTAGGTATAAAAAATCAGGCGTATAACGCTAGTGTAGATACAGTTGCTGGTGGTTTTTCTTCTGCTGTTGGTATAGTTAAAGGGCAATGGGAATTAGAAGGGCGGCCTAGCGGCAAGCTTAATACTACTTTTGTAAATTATGGGGGAGTAATAGTTGGTGTAGATGGAATTAAAGGCACGCCAACCAGTGATGAAACAACAAAAACAGATACTCGCGCACTGGCAAGTAATGCAAAAAGGTGTCGCCAGGTATTAAGTGCAATTTTACAAGATGCACCAAGTAGTACACTAAGTAATGAAGTATCAAAAGTGAAAAGTGTAAGTTTTTTAGTTAGGTACAATGCAAAAAATACACAATGCATCTACTATTTAACTATCACCCTTGATCTTAAAAATATACCAACCAATGGTGCCGTTGTACCTGGTTTGGCTGGTTTTTCATACTTTCCTCAAACAGGAAAAGTACAAGTATTTAAATTGAGTAATTAAAAGAGGCTTACTTATGAAAACGCAATCGTTAAACAACTTACCATTGAATAAGCAAGCAGGTTTTACGCTTGTAGAATTGATTATTGTAATCGTTATTTTAGGCATTTTGGCTGTTACTGCCGCTCCACGTTTCTTAAATTTGCAAGGTGATGCTAATGCTTCAACACTTGAGGGCTTACAAGGCTCTATTCGCAGTGGTATGAATATCGTAAACGGTAAGTCTATTATTGCTAGTGATCACAAAGAAGAAACGGCTACAGTTACAGTTGATGCTGAGACTGTTAATACAGTGTATGGTTATCCAAAGGCAACTCAAGATGATTTTGAAGCTTTCCTAGATGTAAAATTTGCAGCAGATAATACTGCTGATTTTAATTTAGTTGTAGATGGTACAAAAGTGATTATTTTCCCAAATAGTTATAAGCAAGGCGATGATTGTAGAATTGAGTATACAGAAGCAACAGCAACGACAACAACAACAGCGCCAATCAAAACAGTTGTAACAGCGCCTGGAATCACTTTAGTTACAGATGGTTGTTAATTACATAAATGAAAAGCAGTTGTAAGCAACGGTTGCGTGGCTTCACACTCATTGAGTTAATTATTACTCTGGTGATATTGGGAATACTGTCGGTAACGGCAGTTCCCAAATTTCTGGGAAGCTCAACAGAAGATGCCTACTCATATCGAGATAGTGCTTTAAATGCGCTTAGAATAGTGCAATTACGTGCAATGCAAAATACAGCAACAACCAGTTGCCATAAACTTTATATAACTCCCACGCTTATCGCGCCACCCGCGCCAGATACATGTTTAGGTAACGCAGACGCCAACAACAGCGAACATTTAGTTGTTCAAATCAACACGCAACGTAGCGATATTACTTTTAACGCGATAGATAGTAATGCAAACACCTTTACTGAAATTAGCTTTGATCCGCTAGGGCGTGCTAATCAAACCTGTACAACACAATGTAAAATTGATGTTGGCTTGGCTGCTATATGTATAAGTGGTGAAGGGCTTATTTATGCATGCCCATAAAATTAAGGGCTTTACATTAATAGAGCTGATCATAGGCATAGTCATGCTTGCTATAACGCTTAGCATTATTACTGCGTTAATTGCCCCTCAGGCACAAAAAAGTGCAGAGCCTATTATTGCTTTAAGAGCATCAGAATTAGGCCAATCTCTGATGAACGAGATCCAAAGTAAATCATTTGATGAACACAGCGACAGAAGTCCTCCTTTTAAGCGATGTGGCGAAATATCTCTAGGTGCTGAGGCGTGTACCGCACCTGCTGATTTAGGGGCTGACAACTCAGAGACCCGAACTAACTACAACGATGTTGATGATTATATTTCGCTCTCTAATCAGCCTATTACAAATAGTTTAGGAGAGGCGTTAGCACAATACAGCGACTTTAATATCGTTATTGATGTTGAATACGATAGTGACTTTAACGAATCAACGAATAACGATGGCACAACCTTTAAGCGAATTACTATTGAAGTTACTTCATCTCTCGGTGAGGTTTATGGATTTAGTGCATATAAAGGAAACTACTAATGCAAGCAGCTAAGTATCAATATGCATTTACGCTTATAGAACTATTAATTGTTATGGTGATCATTGGTATTTTAGCGGTAAGCGCATTTTCATTCATTGGTGCAGGTGTCAGCATCTATTCACAAGGTATAGAGCGCCAAGAAGCCGTTGCGCAGGCTCGTTTTGTAATAACGCGTATAAGCAAAGAGTTACGCCATGCTACACCAAACTCACTTAGGCTTTCTTGCGATAACAATGCCCGTGGCGCGTGTAGCGTTCAGCAATGTTTAGAGTTTACGCCGTTTTTGTCGGCCACTCACTATACAAATTATCTACCTACCTTAGGACCTTTTAATGTTAGCGCTGTTGATTTTGCACTTAATAATTTAACGCAGCCGCAAGCTGGAGATTGGGCAACGATATACCCATTAAGCAGTGCTGATATATACGATGAGAATAATAATAAGCGCTTAAAAGTATCTGCATTTAATAGTTCAGCGAGTGCAATTGATGAGTGGCAATTTAGTAAAGCATTTGCCGAGGAGTCGCCAAGTAAGCGCCTTTATTTACTCTCTCAACCTGTAAGTTTTTGCGTTGAAGGGCAGTATTTATATAGATATACCAATTACGGTTTTACTGTTAAACAATTGGATGCCGTGAGCTTACAAATAATCAGTGGTGTTAAACGGGATTTATTAGGTATTTATATTGCTAACAATTTAGCGAGTGATTTATTTTTTACTCTGGATTCGCCCTCCTTACAAAGAAACGCTGTGCTTAATGTAAATGCGCAAATGCAATTTAACGATACTGAGGTTATGAGCTTTAACCATGAGGTGCATATTCCTAATGTACCTTAAAAAAAATCTTCACGGAAAAGCCTTACCCAGTAAACAAAAAGGAAACTTAATAATCGTTTCTTTGGTCATTATTATTGCTTTATTAGCACTGGGATTAGCATTAGCTAAAGTGCTTTCTGGTGCATCGCAACAAAACACGATTGAGTATTACGGCGCTCGTGCCTATATGGCGGCGCAAAGCGGCCTTGAAAGTGGTTTAACGCAACTATTTCCTGTAAATAGCTCAGTTCAAAGCTGTGCATCAGTCACTACTGATTTAACCTACCAAACTACATACTTAGCTAACTGTAAAGTAGTGATAAGTTGCGATGAATATATAGGTTTACCCGATAGCAGCACAACTAATGGGCTTGTGAATATATATTATCTTCAAAGCAGTGCAACGTGTGCTGCACTTGATTGCCCTGCAGGGAGTAGTTGCACAAAAGACTATTGGCAAACACAAAGAACACTAAGCGTAGAGGCTAAAACGTTACCATGATGAAAAATGCATTAGTCATTATATTTTTTAGTAGCGTGTTGCTTTGTAATTACGCATACGCCGTACCGCCTAAAATAGAAGGGCGTTATATTGAATTACAGGATACATATACGTCGCCTATTTGGACAAAAATAAATTTTCAGCAACAATATATAACGCCTCCAGCCGTGTTTATGCTCTCAACAAATCAAGGCGGAAACCCTGCAATAATAAGGATACGCAATATAACCACAACCGGCTTTGAGGCATTACCGCTTGAGCCCTCAGGCGAAGATGGCGGACACGTTAGTATGGGCGCTCATTACTTAGCTGTTGAATACGGTGTGCATGAATTTCCCGATGGAACAGTTATGGAAGTCGGGAGTACCGATTTGCAGCTAGAGCTACAATATGGTTCTAAATCAGGTTTTTCACCGATCACACCTAAAAGTTATAAGTCGTTAGTTTTCGCAGAGCCCTTTTCTCAAAGGCCAAACTTTTTTCATTCTTTGCAAACGCTTAATAGTATTGATGGCAATCCTCCCTCTGAGGCATTAATACCATTTTTAACTGTAGCGGTAGAAAGTGGTTCGTTATCAACTAGTGCTGTAAATATAGCGCTTGAGGCATCTGAAACTGCTTTGGGTGTTATTCAAAGTGAAACCGTTGCTTATATGGCTGTAGAACCTGGAAGTAATCGTACTTTTAGCGACGATAATGGTGTAGAGGTTTCATGGGAGACATTTTTTACTGGCTTTGAGGTTGATGGATGGAGTAATGGGTGTAATTACTTTAATTTTACGAACGACTTTGCTGTAGCTCCTTTGGTAGTGGCGAGTAAAAATTCACGTTTGGAAGAGGACGGGGGTTGGCTGAGAAGTTGTAACCTCAGAACAGACCGATTGGGGTTGGTGGTAGATGAGGACCGTAACGCAGATAACGAACGAAATCATGTTGAAGAAGAAGCATCAGTTCTCGCGATGACCAGTACCTTTGTGTTTAATGGTGATATTTTAGATTGCGAGACCTTATTTCCCGGCGCTATATCTACTTACAATAATGGTGAAGTACAGCTTGTTCAGGGGGTTGAAATAACAGATGGTAATGCACAATTTGTAACCACGACAAATTTAATTTCTACAGCATTAACGAACCCCCCTTTGTGTAACGGGCAAGGCTGTGTTGCAAGTGGCTATAATTCATTAGAGCCAAATCAAGCTGCACAGGTACCGACAGTTACAAACGATGGTAGCTCAACAGGTCCTATTCCTAATTCGCTTGCAGGGGATTATTTTTACGATGAGCTGCAGCTAAGTATGCTTGAAACACAATATAAAGTAACAGCACCCACACGGATTTTTTTAAAAGACACAACATCTCTTGTATCTACTTCATTTTTAAATATTGGTAAAACTAATATAGAAGTGGCACCGGGGGCATACTTAGCAATTTATGTTGATGGTGCAGTGGCCATTGCCGCAGATGCGAATATCTCAGCATATATTGTCGCAACAGGTGAAGTAAGAATAGCGCAAAATGTTACATATAAAGGGTCTATTACTTCTGCAACACAAGTCATTACAGAAGGAAGTTCAACATTTGATGCACTAACAGTCCCTGAAAGTATCCCTGGGTTTTGTGGTATTTATAAGCCGGTAACTTTAGATCATTATCGTTTATCAATAAGTGATAACAAGGGGTTAACGTGTGAAGCAAAAGAAATGACGCTTACGGCCTGTGCAAACGATGCGTGTGATCTATTGTTTGACGAACCGTCTAGTTTTAATTTATCGCCAGATAATAGCGCTCAACAGAGCTGGGTTACAGGAGAAGATATTAGTTTTACCGGCTCTACAGTGGTCGAGTTTGCAAAGCGCACAACTGGTAGTGTCACTTTTGGCTATAACACCGCAGACCCTTCAGCACCGCTTCGCTGTTATATTGCAGGTAATAATGTGGGGCTCAGTGGCTGTAAAGTGACGTTTTCAGATGCGGGGTTTATTTTTAATAATGAAACCGATGGCAACACAACTATACCTACTCAGTTATCAGCTAAACCTTCAAACATAGGTTTTAACGCTAAAGCGCTCTCAATCCAGGCAGTTAAAACAAATACTACTACCGGCGTATGCGAAGCTGCTTTTCCTGCAGGTGGTGATGTAAACTTAGATTTAGCCTATACCTGCAGTGCAGGGGCGAGCTGTACTGACCCTGTTGTACTAAGCAATAACAATAATGACTATAGTGTTGAGCAGGCGCACCAAACTTTTACTATAAATTTTGATAATGATTCTAAAGCGCCCATTATTATTAATTATCCTGATGCAGGTAAACTCAGCCTAAATGTAAAAACCAATCTCATATTAGATCCCGTAACTAATCTGTCGGTTAATTTAACAGGTAGCTCGAATGAGTATGTTATTAAACCATTTGGGCTCGCAATGAGCGTTGAAAATGATGGTTACGCAGCAGACTCTAATGGTAGTTTGTTTAGACTAACCGGTGAAGCATTTAACTTAAAGATGAATGCTGTGCAATGGCTTGCAGGGCAAGATAGTAATAATGATGGTAATCCTGATAATTACAGCAACATTAGCAATAACCCCATTGCTAAACACTTTATTGCAGAGCAACCGTTAGTAGCGGCTACAATTAAAGCCCCTGTATCAGGTGTGTCAGGTACGCTTGAAGCTGTGATTACTGCTGCTTTTAGTGATACAGGAAGCTTAAGCGAATCTATATCGCAGTATAATTACGACCAAGTAGGCATTGTTGATTTAACCGCAGGGCTGCAAGATGCAGATTACTTTGGCGCTGGTGATGTAAAGGGAGAGCTTTATAACGTCGGCCGTTTTGCACCTTCGCAGTTTCAAATATTGGGCATACAAGCTGCTGCACAATGTACACGTTATGGCAGTAATTTAACTTACCTTGAGCAACCATTTGAGCTTGGCTTTACAGTACAAGCACAAAACCAGAACAGTCAGTTAATGGCAAACTACCGTGATGGGTTTGATAAATCTTTAGTATTTATTAACGCTGAAAATAACGAAGCCGGTAATTATATACCCGCAACAAGTTTTACCAGCCGACTTGTAAACCTCGGTAATAACAGCTGGGGAGATATAAGCGATGGTCAATGGCAAATGAGCCAAATTAATACCACGCTTAAAAGGTTAGGTGTAGATCAGCCTGATGGTCCTTTTTCTATGGTTAGTTTAATGGCAACCCTAAATAACATTGAAGGCGCAACACTTGTAGGTGCAAACGATAAACCTAATACCCAAACAACATGCTCAGGTGGCTGCAATAGCGTAAGGTTAAACTCTGTACCCATAGAGTTTAAGTTTGGACGTTTAGTGCTTGGCAATAATTCAGGTTCTGACTTAGACCCTTTACTTGTTCCTATGCAGGCTCAACATTACAACGGTAGTGGTTTTGTTAATAATGCAGAAGATAATTGCAGCGTGTTTGAGCATACTCAAATTACACAAGTAGCGCCTTCGAGCCCTATATTAAACTATGAGTATGCAGCAGGAGTATCTGGGCAATTAGAGTCGGGCAACTACCCTACAAATAATGGTATTTATACCCAAACCAATGGGTCAGGTGAATTTACATTAGAATATAATACTAATGACTGGCTAAAATGGGACTGGCAAGGCGATGGCACACAGCTTAATCCTCATGCTATTTTACAATTTGGCCGCTTTAGAGGAAATGATCGGGTTATTTACTGGCGTGAAACACGCGAATAGTTGTAAACTAAGATAATAATTGAACAAAGCTTGTGTTTTGTGCTGCAAGTACATAGCATAAGGCTTTAATTATAAAAAATAATAACGACCAAATAATTGCCGCTTTTTGGGACTGGAATATATGCGAATTACTCCTTTATCTCTGTTAATTTCAGCTAGTTTGTTAGCTACTAGTGCATTTGCACAAGACACAGCAACAGTAACTGGAATTGAGTCAGAGATTAGTGTTAAACAAACAGAATACGATAACTCGACAAGAATACTTAAAAAACATCTTAAAGAAGAAAGTCAGTTACAAAATCAATTAGAGCTACTTCGCTCTCGTTCCACAGAGCTAGATAAAGAAAAAAACCAAGCGCTCGATGCGATGAACGAAATGTACCGTCGTTTGATTGACGATCCAACTATTGATATTAGTGCAGCGCAGTCGCGCTATCAAAAAGCTGTGGTTGATCATAAGCAAAATAAAGATGATATTTCTATGCAGTTGGCGGCAATTGCATCCCACCGTAAAGACATTGAACAAATTCGTGTAGCGAAGCATACGCTGTTAAATACTTTAGAGAGCTTAAAAGAGCAGTTAACTACAGCTCGTGTAGAGCGCTTACGTAACGAGTTTACGCGCGAAGGTACACTTGAAGTTAACCACACTATTAACTGTAAGCGTACAGAAACGCTTGCGGCATGTGAGCAGCGCGGCCAACAAATGGGCCTCCAAAAAGCGACTAAACGCTTTGTCGATCAAATATTTGCAAATTTAACAGAAGAACGCATTGTTGAGCCAAAACGCAATTTAGCGGGCGCTCAAGTACAAATTCTAAGTAGCCACGTAGTAAATAGTGCCTTTAGCGGACAAGGTAATTACAACGTTAATTTAAGCGTTACTATGCGCGGCGAAGTAAACAGCAGCCGTTTATGTAGTTTATTAAGTATTGATAATCGTTATTGCTCAGAGTATGGCACGCCACTCACTGCAACTTATCAACCAGCCTACGGCACAACATTTACTGATAGTCAGTTAACATTCAGTAATACCAAGGATAATGCCAGCACTGTTTCGGTTTCTCGTTTAAAAAAACAACCCGTGCGCGATTATTCGGTTAAATCGGCAGCTGTTAAAAGAGATTACCCTACAATAGTTAATAAAAAGCAGGGTCAAACAGTAGAGCTAACATTACGCTCTAATGTATACGATGATGAAGTATTTATTGACGGCGTTAGCTTTGGTTCAACACGTTTAATTACACGTTTACCGCGTGGAGTACACAATGTTGAAGTGCGAAAGTTAGGTTATAAGCCATTTCAAGCTCGTGTTGATTTGAATAAAGCACAGACTATTCATGCAAAGTTAGTAAAAAAGCCTGAGTCGATTGCTGCACCGACCTACACCCGTGAGCAACCAGAAATAAAAACTCGTCAGGTTAGTGAAAACGTTAATGTACTCAATACAAACGTAGAAACTCCGGTTGTTGTTATTCCTGCAGGTAAATTTAAAATGGGCGACATAAATGGCAACGGTTTAGCCAATGAGCGTCCAGTAATTGAAAAAGTGATAGCGAACTCTTTTGCTATGCAAAGCAAAGAAGTAACCGTGGGAGACTACGAAAAATTTGTAGCAAACACGGGCTATAAAACGCAAGCAGAGCAAAACAAAGGGTGTGCATATTATTTAAATGGTGAACCAGTATGGGAAGCTAATTTAAATTGGCGCAATCCCGGTTTTGAGCAGGGCAGTGACTTTCCGGCTGTGTGTTTAACGTATAACGATGCTAAAGCTTACGCTGAGTGGTTATCAGGTCAAACAGGTCAACAATTTCGTTTACCAAACGAAGTTGAATGGGAGTATGCCGCCCGCGCAGGAACCGAAACAGAATACCCTTGGGGTAACGAAATTGGTAAAAACTTAGCAAACTGTGGTTGGTGTGGTAGCGAGTGGTCAAACAGACGCACTGCACCGGTAGGGTCTTTTTCTCCTAATGCATTTGGATTATACGATACCGTAGGCAATGCATGGGAATGGACCAGCAAAGAATCTGGTAAGTCAGATGTGGCGGTTAGAGGCGGAGCGTGGAATTTTGCACCAAGTCTTGCACGTGCATCTACGCGCTTAATTTTAGCGCCTGACTTTAGATCTAACTACATTGGTTTTCGCTTAGTTCGCGAACGATAAAAACTCAATAAGGAAGCTTTGCTTCCTTTTTTCCGAAAATTTAAAAAGGCAGCTGCGCTTTATATTGCTCATCTATTCAAGCATGTTAAAGTGAGGCAGCTAATATAAGAACGTATTTCAAAGGTCATCCAGCCTCATGTTTAAAAAACTCCGTGGTATTTTTTCTAACGATCTATCGATCGACTTGGGTACAGCCAATACCCTAATCTATGTAAAAGACGAAGGTATTGTACTTAATGAACCTTCTGTTGTAGCTATTCGCCAAGAACGAGCTGGTGGACCTAAAAGTGTTGCCTCTGTAGGAACGGAAGCAAAACTTATGTTAGGTCGTACCCCTGGCAATATAAAAGCAATTCGCCCAATGAAAGACGGTGTTATTGCTGACTTTTTTGTAACAGAAAAAATGCTCCAGCATTTTATTAAACAAGTACACAATAATAACTTTATGCGCCCAAGCCCACGTGTACTTATATGTGTACCGTGTGGTGCAACGCAAGTAGAAAAACGCGCGATACGCGAATCTGCAATGGGGGCGGGTGCTCGTGAAGTTTACTTAATTGAAGAACCTATGGCTGCGGCAATTGGCGCAGGCTTACCTGTATCTGAAGCAACAGGCTCAATGGTTGTTGATATTGGTGGTGGTACTACTGAAGTTGCTATTATTTCACTCAACGGTGTTGTTTACTCATCATCAGTACGTATCGGTGGTGATAAATTTGACGAAGCTATTATTAATTATGTGCGTCGTAACTTTGGTAGCTTAATTGGTGAAGCGACAGCTGAAAATATTAAACATCAAATTGGTTCTGCGTTTAAAACAGATGAACCGATTGAAATTGAAGTGCGCGGCCGTAACCTTGCAGAAGGGGTTCCACGTTCGTTTACGCTTAATTCTCACGAAATACTAGAAGCACTGCAAGAGCCATTAATGGGTATTGTAAGTGCAGTAATGGTTGCACTTGAACAGTCGCCACCAGAGCTTGCTTCTGATATTTCTGCGCACGGCATGGTCCTGACTGGTGGTGGCGCATTATTAAAAGATTTAGATCGCTTATTAATGGAAGAAACAGGCATTCCGGTTGTTGTTGCTGACGATCCACTTACTTGTGTAGCACGCGGTGGTGGTAAAGCACTTGAGATGATCGATGTTCATGGTGGTGATGTTTTTAGTTACGACTAATGAAATTAATGTTTGGACGCACAGTCTCTTTGCAACTGCGACTTTTTGTCGCAGTGCTTTTGAGTATCGTACTCATAGTAGGAGACAGATACACGCAAGGCGGTACGATTGTACGTACTACTCTTAACACGCTTGTAAGCCCTCTAATTTACGTTGCTAATTTACCTTACGAATTATTTAGCTTAGGTGCTAAAAGTTTGCACACTCGCGAGCAACTCCTTACTGAAAATGAAGCGCTGAAAAAAAAGCAAATGCTTCAAAGCGAACAATTGCAGCAGTACCAATTTTTAGCGAGAGAGAATCAAAAGCTACGCGCTTTGTTAGGCTCATCGGCTAAGCAATCTAATCGCAAAATTATTGCTCAGGTGCTCTCTGTACACTCTAACCCTTACAGTCACCAGGTCGTTATTAATCGGGGTACTACTGATGGGCTTAGTGAAGGGCAAGCTGTAATTGATGAAATGGGTGTAGTGGGGCAGCTTACTAAGGTGGGTTCTACTACATCGCGCGTTTTGCTGATGACCGATACAACGCATGCAACGCCTGTACGCATATTACGAAACGATGTACGTACCGTGGTTGAAGGTATTGGTAAAATTAACGTTGTTAAGCTTTCTCACGTGCCACATAGCTTAGATGTACGAATTGGTGATGTACTTGTTACATCCGGCTTAGGCGGGACCTTCCCAGAGGGTTACCCTGTAGCAGTCGTCACAGAGATAAACCGTGATGAAGGGCGCCCATTTGCACAAGTATTTGCAGAGCCTATAGCGCAGCTAGACCGTATTCGATTACTTGTTATTTTATGGCGTAATCAACAGGAGCAAACCAACGATGATTGACCGCTATTCATTGTTAATTGCACTGAGCATCTTTTTTGCTTTAATAATGGCATTAATGCCACTGCCGTTTTCATTTGAACCGTTTAGACCCGACTGGGTTTTACTTGTACTTATGTATTGGTCTCTGGCCGTCCCGCACAGATTAAATATTGGCGCGGCTTGGGTTGTTGGCTTACTCATAGATTTAGCGTCTGGTTCTCCGCTTGGCGTAAATTCGCTAACATTTTCTATATGTATATTTGTTACTGCAAGTAACTTTCAAAAAATTCGTAACTTCTCGCTTTGGCAACAAAGTTTACTGATTGGTTTATTTTTAACGCTGTATCACTTAATGCAGTTTTGGCTAAATCACTTTTTGTTAGGGGTTTATTTTAATCCTCAGTATTTATGGCCAGTAGCAACCGGTATGGTGAGCTGGTTTTGGGTGTTTTTACTACTTCGTAAATACCGTAGACACTTTAGGATCAGGTAATGACTTGTGCAGTATATTTGGCATCAGCCTCCCCACGCCGTAAAGAGTTATTGAGTCAGCTAGGCATCGAATTTACACAATTTAGTGTTGATGCCGATGAAAGCCCACTACCAAATGAACAACCTAGCGCCCTTGTTGAACGCTTAGCACGATTAAAAGCGCAAAGTGGTGTTGCGCTTGGTTATACAGACCGTCCAGTACTCGGCAGTGATACCGTCGTTGTTATCGATAACGAGTCACTTGGTAAACCTCGAGATAAAAACGATTTTACAGCCACCCTAAAACGCCTATCAGGTAACACACACCAAGTCT
Organism: Pseudoalteromonas sp. MMG007; assembly: GCF_018100985.1. GTDB lineage: Bacteria > Pseudomonadota > Gammaproteobacteria > Enterobacterales > Alteromonadaceae > Pseudoalteromonas. Next base: position 114,493 of record NZ_JAGJEI010000006.1, read on the forward strand.
TAACTGCCATCGCATTTGCCAATAAAACTGACGTAGTGAGCTGCGTAGTCAGTACCGATGTAACCTTTAAAACATTAACTGATAAAGAGATAAATGACTATTGGGAGTCAAAAGAGCCACTTGATAAAGCCGGTGGCTATGGCATCCAAGGGTTGGGTGGTCGCTTTGTAACTCACATTGCAGGTAGCTATTTTGCCGTTGTAGGCTTACCTTTATACGAGACCGAACAATTATTACAAGCATTCTTAAGAAGGTAGCATGAGTACAGAATTACTAATAAATGTCACGCCAAGTGAAAGCCGTGTTGCCCTGATCGAAAATGGTGTACTTCAAGAAATTCAATTAGAGCGAATTGGAAACCTCGGCATTGTAGGCAATATTTACCTAGGAAAAATTAGCCGTGTTTTACCTGGTATGCAAGCTGCGTTTGTAGATATAGGCCTAGATAAAGCGGCTTTTTTACACGCATCTGATATTGTAAACAGCGCCTCAATTGTTGAAGGTGTTGACGACGAGCCTATTAAAAAAGTACAAGATATTCGCGAGCTTGTCCGCCAAGGGCAATACATTATGGTGCAAGTGGTTAAAGACCCATTAGGTACTAAAGGTGCAAGGCTTACTACCGATATCACTATCCCATCTCGCTACTTGGTATTTATGCCTGATGCTACCCATGTAGGTGTTAGTCAGCGTATAGAAACAGAAGAAGAGCGCTCACGCCTTAAAAAAATAGTGGCTGAGTATGGCGACGATAATGGTAGCTTCATTGTGCGTACTGCAGCTGAGGGTGCAAGTGAAGAAGAGCTACGTCACGACGCTGGTTTCTTAAGAAAGCTTTGGGAGAGAATTACTTCTCGCAGACAAAAAACCAGTAAAGCCAGTATTTTGCATGAAGATTTAACGCTCGCTTTTAGAACCCTACGTGACTACGTAGGTGAGGACATGGAGCGTATTAGAGTCGACTCAAAGCTAACTTATGAAGAGCTAAAGTTATTTACAGAAGAGTTTGTACCGCTGCTTTCTCAAGTTTTAGAGTACTACCCGGGTGAGCGACCTATTTTTGACTTGTTTGATGTTGAAACAGAAATTCAAAAAGCACTACACCGTAAGGTAACGCTCAAATCGGGTGGTTATATTATTATTGACCAAACCGAAGCAATGACCACGGTGGATGTAAATACAGGCGCATTTGTAGGCCATCGTAATTTAGAAGAGACTATCTTTAATACTAATGTAGAGGCAACGTCTGCAATAGCGCGTCAGCTTAGGCTGCGTAATTTAGGCGGTATTATTATAATCGACTTTATTGATATGGTAAGTGAAGATCATAAACGCCGTGTATTGCACTCTCTTGAGTCAGCACTTGCTAAAGATCGTACTAAAACTAATATTAATGGTCTTTCTGCGCTTGGCCTCGTTGAAATGACACGTAAACGAACGCGTGAAAGCTTAGAACATGTTTTATGTGATGTTTGCCCTGCGTGTTCAGGACGCGGCTCACAAAAAACAGTAGAGACTGTTTGCTACGAAATTTTACGTGAAATAGTACGTGTAAACCGAGCATACGCTGCGGATAAGTTTATGGTTTACGCAGCGCCAGCAGTCAGTGAGGCATTACTTAATGATGAATATCATAACCTAGCTGAACTTGAACTATTTATAGGTAAGCAAGTCAACATTCAAACAGAGAGCTTATACAGCCAAGAGCAGTTTGATGTGGTAATGATGTAATGAAAGCAAAAGCGGTCTGTTTTTTTTGTTTTAGAAAGTTATGGCAAACCTGCGCCATAATTTTAGTATTACTGGCCGTTATTGTTTCAATTTTAAAGTACACACTTCCCTATGCAAACGACTATAAAGGAGATATAGAAACCTACCTCCATGATAAGTTTGCAATCAGTTTATCAATCGGTGAAATATCAGCAAGCTGGCAGGGTAGTGGTCCCGCTCTTGTGCTTGAAAACCTATCATTTAAAGATAACGAAACCGCGCCCATTTCGCTCACTATTGCAAAAACTAGCCTAGAACTTAATTTGTGGGAGAGCTTAAAATCTTTTCAGCTCAAATCTAATTACTTTGTTATTAACGGCTTTCATACAAGCGTAAAGGTCGAAAACTTATTAAAAAGTAACGACGAAGAGGTATCGTTTGAACAAAAAGAATTAATAGAAGAGCTATTTTTAGGCGAAACAGGCCACTTCGCAATAGAAAGCTCCAGTATTAGTTTTATTCTAGAAGATGGCAAAGAGCGTAAGCTACTTTTAAAAAATATTGTATGGCAAAACGAAAACGAGCAGCATTTAGGGAGTGGTAGTTTAGCGCTACCGGGTATTTCCGTTGGAAGCTTTGATGCGCGCATTGCACTTACCGGCGATACCATTGAACAAATAGCTGGCGATATGTATGTACAAGCTAACCAGGTGGATGTATCTAATTGGTTAGCGCAATATATTAATACCGAAAAACAGCAGCTGCATAGCGATATTAATTTACAAGCTTGGCTAAAATTTAATGAAGGCCAAGTAAGAGATATTAAAATGCAGTGGCTACCTAGCCTTGTGCGTTGGCAACGAGATGATCAAAGCCAACAAGTAAGCTTAAGCGAAGGCGGTTTTCATTTATACCCAGAGCAAAACAGTTGGCACCTAAAAAGTACCGGTTTAGCGTTCAATAGTAACGATAAAACGTGGCCAAGCCTTGAATTTGAAGCGCAGCTAGGTAAACAAAATAAAGTATGGCTTCATCAAGTTGATTTTGAACTGTTAAGTAACTTGGCGGGACTCAGCAATTTTAACGCTCTAGAGCCATTACTTGCACGCCAACCAACAGGGCAGGTAAATCAAGCGTATTTAAGTTTTAGCAGTGCACAGCAATGGCAGTTGTGGTTTGAAGCAAACAATATAGGTTGGCAAGAATTAAATTCTGTACCAGCAGCGCAAGCGCTAAGAGTTGATGGCTTGCTTACGCAAAACCGTGGCCGAATAAACCTATTTGGCGAAAATGGTACGCTGGTTACAGGCGAGAGCTTTAGTGACGATATCAATTATAATCAACTCAATGTTGAGCTTGATTTAGCTAAGCGTGCAAATGGCTGGCAAATAAACAGTGACAATATTTGGTTTGATAATAACGAAGTGACACTCGCCGCTGAGTTACAAATTAGTTTAGGCGATGATCCTCGGTTAGATCTTTATGCTGAAGCATTTGCACCTGATGCCAAAATTGCAGGGCATTACTTTCCATTAAAAGCAATGAGCCCAGGCTTAGTGAGTTACTTAAATGGTGCAATTAAAGAGGGCGAAGTATCTAAAGCGCAAGTACTATTTGCAGGGCCGCTTTCAGGCTTTCCATTTACAGATGGTAGTGGGCAGTTCGATGTTTTAGCACAAATAGATGATGCCACTTACCAGTTTGATCCAAATTGGCCTTCGGTCAAAAACGCTAACATACAATTACATTTTGCTAATGAGCGAATGGACATTTATAGCCAGCAAGGCCAATTAGTTAATTTAGAGCTCGGTAATAGTGTAAAAGTAAGTATTGCCGATTTAATGAATGCCGATGAACTAATAGTACAAATTGATAAAAAAGCGCCGATGGAAAAGTTACATGACTTTTTTGCTGCCACCCCAATAGCAAACCCTCTTGCTAATATTTTTGATGTTGTGCAAGGAAAAGGTGAAGCTCAGGCCAGTATTGAGCTATTAGTTGGTGACAAATTTAAAGGTGGCGCGAGCGTTAGTGGCAAGGTAGCACTTAAAGACTTACCTCTTTATATTGCAAATCCAGGCATTGAGCTTGAAAAACTTAATGGCGAACTGACTTTTAAAAATGACAATATTCGCTTAAATAACGCCACTGCAACATGGCTTGGCATGCCGATAAAAATTGATTATGACAGCCAAAGTGACGCAAAAGATTACACCGCAAATATTAATATTAAAGCGCAACTAGATGCAGATACGTTAATCGCTAAAGCCCAAGGCATATTAAACGGCTACTTAAGCGGACAAAGTGAGGTAGATATAGGCCTTACATTAAACTTCACCGAACAAGGTTTTAATTACCGCGCTCAAGTAAATTCTGACCTACTAGGTTTAACAAGTACTTTACCTGCACCCTATAATAAAATTAGCCAGCAAGTTTGGCCGCTTGATGGGGTAGTGCAAGGTGATGATATCTCAAACCTGATAACTGTCAATGCCAACAAACAGCTGTTTTTTAATGCTATTTTAGAAAGTGGTAAGCCACAGTTTAGCAATGTGAATATTGTATTAGGTAAGCAAGATTTAGGGCTTAACCAAAAAGATTTAAGTGTAAATATAAACCTCGAGAAAACTAAATTATCTCCTTGGATAGAATTAATAGATCAAATTATACATGCCGCACAATCTAAGTCAGATGTGCAATCACAAGGTATTATGCCGCCACTTAGCGAAGTGGTTGCAAATATAAACACGCTTGATGCAAGTAATATTATTTTTAACGATTTTGAAATGCGTCTAGCGCCGTTGCAAAGCGACTTATTTTTGAAATTAAATGCAAAAGAGGCGCGTGCAGGAGTATACATTCCTACATCACAACCTAGCCAACCAATTAGAATTAACGCTGACTACTTAAGGCTTAACTTTGCTGAAAAAGTAGATCAACCGCTTGAAGTCACAGACGTACTCCCAAAAGAAAATTTAAATTGGCTTACTAAAGTGCCCGCAATTGAGTTTGAATGCAGTGATTGTAAAATATCGAGCTACCAGCTTGATAAAGTAAGCGCGTCGCTTGTTGGCGATGGTAAGCGTCTATCAATCTCAGAGCTTGTGGTTGATAAAGGCGATCATATATTGCGTACTAATGGTCAGTGGCAAAACGGATTAACACAGCTCAGTGGAGAGCTTAAAAGTGATGATATAGGTGCGCTCTTTGATGAGTTTGATATAACCACAGCCATTAAAGATTCTAAAGCAGATCTTAATTATAACCTTACTTGGCAAGCCGCCCCGTATGATTTTGATGTTAAAAGCTTAAGTGGCGAGGTAGATTGGGATTTAGGAGAAGGGCACTTAACTGAAATCAGTGATGGTGGCGCACGGGTATTTTCATTGCTTAGTCTTGATTCGTTAGTGCGTAAGCTAAAGCTTGATTTTAGAGACGTATTTTCAAAAGGTTTTTTTTACAATAGCCTGCAAGGCACTATGCAATTAGAAAACGGCATTGCTTATACAAAAGATACACAAATGGATGGTGTACCCGCCGATTTAACTATTAAAGGCTATGCAAATTTAAATACCCTCGATATAGACTACGACCTAGCAGTTGCTCCGCAAGTTACCTCGAGTATTCCTGTAATCGTGGCTTGGATGGTAAACCCTGTAACAGGGCTTGCAGCATTGGCACTTGATAAAGTAATTCATTCAGCCAGGGTGATCTCCGAGATCAATTTTAAGGTGACAGGTAAAATGAACGATCCGGTGGTACAAGAACTTGATAGAAAAAGCCGTGAGGTTACTTTGCCACAAGCGGCTCAAAATCAGCCACAAGCATCAGTCGATTTAAAACTTAAAGATGCACAAGTAACAGTAACGCAATGAACAACACTGATATACTCGGCACCTCCACAATAGTGGCACTGCAAATGTGTTCCGGGCAAAACCCTGATGACAACATAGCAAGCTTAAAGCAAGCACTTAAAACACTTCCAGCAACTAGACCATTACTTGTATGCTTGCCTGAGGCTTTTTTAGTGTTTAGTAAAAGCGCAAACGATACGTTACTTGTTGCTAAGCAAGTTGAGCAATATAAATTACAACTTAGTGAGTTGTGCCAACACCATAATATTTGGATAAATGCTGGCACAATGCCTGAGCCATTTAACGAACATAAATATTATTCAGCATCGCACTTATATAATAATCAAGGCGAGCTGGTTGCAACGTATAACAAAATACATTTATTTGATGTAAACGTAGATGATAAAACAGGTCGCTATCGAGAGTCAGACTCTACCCAAGCAGGTAATGATGTTGTGGTTGTAGACTCTCCCTTTGGTAAAATTGGCCTAACAGTATGTTATGATCTGCGTTTCAGTGGGCTATTTAATGAACTCGCTCGCCAAGGCGCTGAAATTATTTTAGTACCCAGTGCATTTACAGTCCCTACAGGGCAAGCACATTGGCAACCGTTATTAACGGCGCGTGCAATAGAAACACAATGTTATGTAATTGCCGCTGCGCAATACGGAACACATGAAAATGGCCGACAAACGTATGGCCACAGCATTATTATTTCACCGTGGGGCGAGCAACTTTCAGTGCTGCCAAGCGGAGTTGGGTTTATAAGCGGTCACGTAGACTTAAACCAATTAAATAAAATTAGAAGAGATATGCCTGTGCAATCTCATCAACGATTTAGAGAGCATTTATTATGAATTCGGTTGAACAGCATTTATTACACGACAGCCAGCTAAATCGAGAAGAACTCGAAAAAACGCTCGGCTATATTCATCAGCATAAAGTGGATTACGCCGATTTATACTTTCAATCAAGCCATCACGAATCGTGGGTGCTAGAAGATGGTTTAGTTAAAGAGGGCTCTTACAACGTTGAACGTGGTGTCGGTGTGCGTGCAGTAAGCGGCGAAAAAACAGGTTTTTCTTACTCTGATGCAATAAACCTAGAAGCGTTAAATAAAGCGGCTACTGCGGCTCGTAGCATTGCAGATGCAGGCGAAGATAAAGCAATAAAAGTATTTAGTGATGTAAAAGCAAAAGAGCAATTTGCGCCGCACCAACCAATTTCAAGCATGAGTGATAACGATAAAGTAAGCTTATTACGTGAGCTTGAAAACTACATTCGTGAACTCGCACCCGATGCAGAGCAAGTAATTAGCTCAATGTCGGCAGTGTACGAAGAGGTATTGATTGCCGCAAGTGACGGTACATTTGCCACCGATATTCGTCCTCTTATTCGTTTAAACTGCTCAGTACTGCTTGAAAAAGGCGGCCGTCGTGAACGCGGTGGCGCAGGCGGTGGCGCACGTTTAGATTACGGTTATTTTAAAGAGTTAGTTGATGGTAAACCGCGTTGGATGGAATTCGCAGAAGAAGCGGTACGCCAAGCTAAAGTAAACCTTGAGGCTATTGATGCACCCGCGGGTACGATGGAAGTTGTACTTGGCAATGGATGGCCTGGTGTGCTTTTACACGAGGCGGTAGGGCATGGCCTTGAAGGCGACTTTAACCGTAAAGGCGCATCAGCATTTAGCGGCAAAGTAGGGCAAAAAGTAGCGTCAGAATTATGTACCGTTGTTGATGATGGCACAATGGCAGACCGTCGCGGTTCATTGAATGTAGATGATGAAGGTACACCTGCTGCATACAATGTACTTATCGAAAATGGCATTCTAAAAGGCTACATGCAAGATAAGCTAAACGCACGTTTAATGGGGGTTAATCCAACTGGTAACGCACGTCGTGAATCTTATGCGCACTTACCAATGCCACGCATGACTAATACCTATATGTTAGGTGGAGAGCATAGCCAAGCCGATATCATCAGCTCAGTTAAAAAAGGTGTTTTTGCACCAAACTTTGGTGGCGGGCAGGTAGATATAACATCAGGTAAATTTGTATTTAGCGCATCAGAAGCGTATTTAATCGAAAATGGTAAAATTACACAGCCGATTAAAGGCGCTACGCTAATTGGTAACGGCCCAGAGGTTATGCAGCAAATCTCTATGGTAGGCAACGACCTTGCGCTTGATAAAGGTGTGGGTGTATGTGGTAAAGATGGGCAAAGCGTACCTGTAGGCGTGGGTCAGCCAAGTCTTAAAATTGATCAGCTTACTGTTGGCGGTACAGCTTAAATATTGCCAAGCGCGAAGTGAATTCGCGCTTTTTGTGACGAAGGAAAAGTTTAGGCTTTTCCTTCATCCTTTTTATTTTTTTCAGCCTCTTCGTACCATAGCGCAAAAAAACACTCAGTTAATTTGTGTTCTATTTCAAGCGCTTTATCGGTCGGGCAAAATAACGTAAAGCTTGCTTTAAATTCACCTAAATCAGTGGTGCCAAAATGTATAACAGGCTCCGGTCCTGATATCTTTGCATCTAACTTTCGTTCAATCATTGAATTATAGCGGCTCGCTACGTCTTCAAATTCTTCGCAGTATTGTTTTGCTTTTTCAGTGAGTAAGCTGTGAATGGGATAAGGGTTAAAGCTCTCTCTACGCACAATAGCAAAGTGATGAGTTGCAAAGCGTTTTACAAAGTTTAAGTTTTTAATAGAACTAGTAATAAGCTTGTTATTTGGAATGTAAATGGTCTTTCTTGAAAACTGATATGTACGAATATCAATTTCATGCATAGTGGTTTTTACCCAATCAGTTTCGGCTACTTCACCAAAATAGTCACCTACTTGTATCCAATCACCTACTCTAAATGGGCGCGTTGTTACAAGATAAAAAAAGCCGATAACACATTGAATAAACTCACGTGTTGCAAGCACAATAGCAACTGCAAAAGCTGCAATTGAAAGCGCAAAATTTTGAATTTCGGTCGACCACACAAATAATAGCGACAGCACCATTACAAAGTTAATAAAATGCTTAATATTGTGTAATATATACCTAATGTCTTTTTCTTTTTTTTCAGCTCGGTTTTTTGCTAGCTTATCTACAAGTACTTTTAAAACAAAAGCAACCACAAGCAAAAGCAGTGAAATAAGAAATGGGTGAGACAAAATATCTTTAAGCATAAATTCCAAAACACTCGTAAATCTAAACACTAGTATATTGATTTATTAAATCAATTAGCAAACTTAACTTCAAAAAGGTTAAGTCGGTTTAGATTAAGGCTTAACCACCAGGATGTTAATTATTAAGTTGCTTGCGACAAAAAAGTACAAGCTCAATAGCCGAAATTAAAATTAAAGTATAACCAAGTGTTTCTATCCCTTCTTCCACAATGTTTTTAACTATACGCACGTAGTTATCTCCCATTACAGCATGCCAAAATGCGCCCTTACCCATCATACGAGAAAAAGCCAGTAGCGTAACTAAGCCTGCTAAGCAAATTCCATAACTTGGTGTTTGCGCATAAGCTTGGATAGAGTTGTAAATGGTGCCTCTTTTTGTGATTAGGTAAACGATTATACAAGCGAGTATTGAATAAACGATAGCTTGCCAAGCCCCATCAAACACATACATATCGAGGTATGTATCAAATTCTCTTACAAACATGATTGCTGCTAGAGTCGCAAGTAATACGCAAGCTATCTTGAGTTTCGAGTTAATGCGCGAGGCATAAAAAAACAAAATAAAGCTTAGCATTGTTAAAATGTCTTGCATGTGTTCAGTAAGCGTTTCTTCGCTATAAAGTGCATTTTGCTGAAGCGTAAAGCCTTCTAGTTGAATTAAAGAGGCAATGCCTGCTAAGCATAGTAAGTAAATAAAAGATCGCAGTAAAAACATATAAAACCAAATAGGTGACTATTGCCCGAGATTCTAATTACAAAAAGGCATGAAAGCCAAAACAATATGGAAACTTTTTTTATATTTTTAGGTCTAACATTTTTGTTGTTAAATTAATGGGTTAGATGTGTATTTAATGTACTTTTGATGTTTTGTTTGTAATGGTTTTAGTATGATTGTTGTGCATTAGGGTATAAATATACTGAGCATAAAAAAGCCCTTACTAAATAAATAGTAAAGGCTATTATAGTTTCAAATAGATGCTTAGCGCATCGTTACAAATTCTTCTGAGCCTGTTGGGTGCAGCGCAACAACAGCATCAAAATCAGCTTTAGTCGCGCCCATTTTCATGGCCACTGCAAATCCTTGAATCATTTCATCAACTGCAAAACCAATTCCGTGAAGGCCAACTACTTTTTCCTCAGGGCCAGCACATACAAGTTTCATTTTACAAGGCTGGCGGTGTTTCGTTACAGCCGTGTACATCGCCGTAAATCCAGATTGGTAAATTTTAACGTTTTCTTCGCCATACTGAGAAATCGCTTCTTGCTCAGTTAGGCCAATAGTGCCAATTGGTGGATGGCTAAATACAACCGTTGGCACTAAGTTATAATCCATTTTTAAATCATCAGGGAGCTCTTTGTTAAACAAGCGCTCTGATAAAGTACGCCCAGCTTTAACGGCTACAGGCGTAAGTTCAATACCGTTTTCGATGATATCGCCAACAGCATAAACGTTTTTAGCTGTGGTATTTTGAAACTCATCAACTTTGACAAAACCATCGCTATTAACTTCAACGCCAGCAGCTGCAACATTAATAGCGTCTGTTGTTGGTTGGCGACCAATTGCCCAAATTACTTGGTCAACATTTTGGCTTTTACCATTATCTAAATGTAGCGTTACAGAGCCATCATCTTCTTTAACTAATTTATGAGGTACAGATTCAGTATGAAGAGTAGGGCCCTCAGCAGCCATAACATCAACAAGTGTTTCGACTATGTATGGGTCAAAGTTACGAAGTGGAGAATGCTTACGAACAAACAAATGGGTCTCTGTGCCTAGGCCGTGTAAAACCCCTGCAAGCTCAACCGCAATGTAACCAGCGCCAATTACTGCAACGCGCTTAGGTTGTTCTTTAAGCTCAAAAAAGCCGTTAGAATCAATACCGTGTTCAGCCCCTTCAATATTAGGGATACTTGGACGCCCACCTACAGCAATTAAAATATGATCAGCGGTGTAATGCTCGCCGTTTACTTCAACCGTTTTGCTGTCTACAAATTTAGCAAAACCTTTGATTACAGTAACGCCGTTACTCGCCAGGCCACTATCATAACCTTTGTGAATTCGGCCAATGTAGGCTTCACGACTTTCTACTAATTTGCTCCAATCAAAGCCTTTAACTTCAACATTAAAACCATAGTCAGGCGCATATAAGTTAATAGCTTCAGCTACTTGAGCACCATGCCACATAACTTTTTTAGGCACACACCCTACATTTACACAGGTGCCACCCATGTGTTTTGCTTCGATAAGTGCCACTTTAGCGCCACGCATTGCTGCACGGTTTGCTGAGGCTATACCGCCACTACCGCCACCAATTGCTATGTAATCAAAATGCTGAGCCATGTTTAATCCTCAAAAAATATATTCAACTATAATGTGCCGATGATAGCATATGAAAAGTGCAAGTCACCCAAGGCGATGCTGTAAAAAACCGATAAATACAACAAACGAAATTCTTTAATATGACGATCAGTTTTATCGTAACCTATATTAGACCTATCAATGGAGGCTTGTATTTCATTGTTTTGCCCCAACTTCAAATTCATAGTCAATTAAATTGAGAGAATTCATGAGCGAATTACAAATTAACCCACTCATTGGCCTTGAAGGCTTACCACCATTTTCAAAAATAAAGCCGGAGTATGTAGTACCAGCACTAAAGCACGGCATTGAACAAAGCCGCAAAGCCATTGACGATGTACTAGCGAAAGGCTCGTACACGTGGGATGATTTAGTATTACCTTTAGAAGAAGCCGACGATAAATTATCACGCATGTTCTCTCCGGTTTCGCATTTAAATTCTGTTATGAATAACGATGAGTTACGTCAAGCATACGAGCAGTGTTTACCTCTTATATCTGAGTATTCAACATTTGTAGGGCAACACCAAGGTTTATATGAGGCCTATAACGCGCTTTATAATAGCGACGAATTTAAAACGCTAACGACTGCTCAGCAAAAAACAATTACCAATGCACTTCGTGACTTTAAGCTCTCAGGTATAGCACTTGGCGATGACGATCAAAAACGCTATGGCGAAATTAGCGTACGTTTATCTGAACTGGCTTCTAAATTTGGCAATAATGTTATGGATGCAACACTTGCATGGCAAAAACACATTACCGACGAAAGCCAATTAGCGGGCTTACCAGAGTCAGCATTAGCGCTTGCAAGCGAAACAGCAAAAAGTAAAGATTTAGATGGTTGGGTATTCACGCTCGACTTCCCATCGTATTTGCCAGTAATGACTTACGCAGATGATCGTGAATTACGCAGAGAAACCTACACCGCATTTTGTACACGCGCATCGGATCAAGGTCCTAATGCCGGGGAATACGATAACTCAGTAATTATGAGTGAGGAGCTTGCGCTTCGTCATGAGCTTGCCCAGTTATTAGGATTTAGCAGTTATGCCGAGAAATCCCTTGCAACTAAAATGGCTGAATCTCCAGAGCAAGTGTTTTCCTTTTTAGAAGATTTAGCAGCTAAATCGAAGCCACAAGCAGAGCAAGAAGTCGCAGAGCTAAAAGCCTATGCTGAGCAAAAGCATGGTATATCTGAGCTTCAAGCATGGGATTTCGGCTACTACAGCGAAAAATTAAAACAAGAAAAATACGCTATTTCAGATGAAGTACTACGTCCGTACTTCCCTGCAAATAAAGTGCTTAGCGGGTTATTTGAAACCGTTAACCGTTTATTTGGAATTACCGTAAAAGAAGTTAACGACTTTGATAGTTACCACTGCGATGTTCGCTTTTTCGAAATTTATGACAGCAGTAATACATTACGTGGTCGTTTTTACTTAGATTTATATGCACGTGACCGTAAACGCGGTGGAGCGTGGATGGACGACTGCATGGGGCGTAAAGTGCGCGCTAATGGCGAGCTACAAACACCTGTTGCATATTTAGTGTGTAACTTTAATAAAGCCGTAGGTGACAAACCTGCGCTATTTACACATGATGAAGTAACTACTTTGTTCCATGAATTTGGTCATGGTATCCATCACATGTTGACTCAAGTTGATGCAGCGCCTGTAGCGGGTATTAATGGTGTTGCATGGGATGCAGTAGAGCTTCCTAGTCAGTTTTTAGAAAACTGGTGTTATGACGAAGAAGCACTAAGCTTTATTTCAGGGCATTATGAGACTGGAGAGCCACTACCTAAAGAGTTATTAGATAAGCTACTAGCTGCTAAAAATTATAACTCAGGCATGCAAATGCTACGTCAAATTGAGTTTTCGTTATTCGACTTTAAAATCCATAACGATTACAAAGCGGGTGAGCAGTGCCAAATTCAAGCGGTATTAGATGATGTGCGTAGCCGTACCTCAGTAGTTAAACCGCCGGAGTTTAATCGTTTTCAGCATGGTTTTAGCCACATATTCGCAGGTGGTTACAGCGCGGGTTACTACTCATATAAATGGGCAGAAGTACTTTCAGCGGATGCATTTTCTAAATTTGAAGAAGAGGGCATTTTTAACGCAGAAACAGGCCAAGCCTTTATGCAAAATATTTTAGAAAAAGGCGGTAGTGAAGAACCTATGGAACTGTTCAAAAAGTTTCGCGGTCGAGAGCCAAGTGTTGACGCATTACTTCGTCACAGCGGTATAGCGGCTTAAGGCAACTTTATTTCTTATTCTTACTAAAGCGCCTTAATGGCGCTTTTTTTTGTTTTTATATTTTAATTAATAATTTTTAGTAATTTTATCTTCCCGTACTATGCTTTTAACATACCTTTTTAAATGGACTAAGGCATGACAAAGTTGGTGCTGGCAATTGATGACGATAAGTATGTTCATCATATAGTTGAAGAATCTTTAGCTGGGTTTTGCAAAGTAATACATGCTGAGGATGGCGATGAAGGATTACGTCTCACTACTAAGTACAACCCTGATATTATATTACTCGATATAGAAATGCCGGGTCTCTCTGGCTACGATGTATGTAAAACTCTCAAGCAAAACGAAAGTACTAAAGATATTCCTGTCATGTTTCTTTCTTCAAAAGTTGAGCTAAGTGATCGTGTTAAAGGTTACAGTTTAGGCGCATCCGATTACATTACAAAACCTTTTAATGCAGAAGAATTGACAGCGCGTATAAAAGTGCTCTACGAATACAGGCAGCAATGTGCAAGACTAAAACTTGATATAGAAAAAGCAAATAAAACAGCTGAAATGGCGATGGCTGAATCTGGTGATATGGGACGCATAATGCGTTACGTTGGGCAAAGTTATCATGCTAATAATTTTCAAACATTAAGTGAGTATTTTTTAGCATTTTTCACACCATTAGATTTAGATGTGGTGGTTGTCTTTTGGTACAAAAGCCAAGGTATTTTTTATAGTCAGCAAAGTGGTGTATGTCCGCTTGAGCAGGAACTGCTTGAGCAGCACCGACACTCAAAGCGTTTTGTAGATATTGGCAGTAGTACAATTATTAATTACCCAAAAGTTTCTTTACTCATAAAAAATATGCCAATAGAAAACAGCGTGCTATATGGGCGATTTAAAGATTTATTCCCGCATATTTTAGAGGTTACAAACGAGAAGGTCGTAACTATGGAAAGAAGCGAAAGTAGTTATGAGCAGGCGGCTCAAATAAGCACCGCACTGCAAGATATTGTTAAACAATTAAATAGTCAAAATGTTGCGCAAAACACCACCGCTAAAGTATTTATAGAGCAGCTACATGAGCTTGATTGTGCTGTAAAGCAGCAAAAAGAACAGGCCAATCGTGCTGATTTAACGCTCTATCTGTCTCAACTAAATGAAACCATGCAGTTATTTGCTTCAGCAAATAGTGATTTGGCATTTATTAAGTACCAACTCAAACAAGTAACAGAAAGCCGTAACGAGCTGCTTGCAAATTTACGAAGCAAAGCCGAAGCCGCACAGCAAAATATTAATCATCATAATGATATAGAGCTATTTTAGGGCGTTAACGCTTGTTATACTGAAGGCGTATTTTATCGTCGGAGTGTAAAGTGGTTATTCAGTGTGCTTTTAAAGAGTTGCGCCCATATTTAAATGAGCTAGAAACGCGTTTTAACTTAGCCCAATGGGCACAAAGTTGCAGCGGCTTTAGCTTACATTACGACGATAAAGGGTTGAGCCTTTTAAAAACTGATGAGCCAAAATTAGGCGCCATTAATGTAGACTTTGTAACAGGCGCAGTGGCCCACAGGCGTAAATTTGGTGGTGGCAAAGGCCAATCAATAGCTAAAGCAGTTGGGCTAAATAAGGGGGCAACTCCCGTTGTGCTTGATGCGACCGCAGGCCTTGGTCGAGATGGCTTTGTACTTGCCTCACTAGGCTGCAAAGTAATATTACACGAGCGCCACCCTGTAGTAGCTGCTTTATTGTATGATGGTTTGCAGCGTGCCTACGACGACATTGAAATAGGCCCTTGGATGCAACAAAATATGAGCCTTATATTTGGCTCAAGCCATACATTACTTGAGCAATGCGAAAGTATGCCTGATGTAGTGTATTTAGATCCTATGTTCCCACACCGTGAAAAATCAGCGCTAGTAAAAAAGGAAATGCGTGTATTTCAAGAGCTTGTTGGTGCAGATACCGACGCGGATGATTTACTCGATTTTGCCTATCCACTTGCCAGTAAGCGCGTTGTAGTAAAACGCCCTGATTACGCACCGTTTTTAAATAACAAAACCCCAAGCATGCAAATTAAAACCAAAAAGAATCGTTTTGACGTTTATGTAAAAGCGGCCATGGTTTAAAGGCTGCTATTACGTTAGCTGATCGGCCTTAAGGATCTAGGATCTTATGTGGGTTTCATGTTAGAATTCGCGCAATTTTTTGGCATAGTTAAGTAGCACAGCAATGATCTTAGATGATATTCGCATCGTTTTAGTAAATACCTCACACTCAGGCAATATTGGTTCTGCGGCTCGCGCCATGAAAACCATGGGTTTATCAAAACTTTATTTAGTTGATCCTGCCTGTGAAGTAGATAGCCATGCAAGCGCACTTGCAGCCGGTGCTACAGATGTTTTAGGTAACGCGGTTATTGTTGATACGGTAGCAGATGCTATTGCTGATTGTGCGTTAACAATTGGCACAAGTGCACGCTCACGTACGCTATCTTGGCCTATGGTTGAGCCTCGTGAATGTGGTGAAAAGCTGGTCGCTGAGGCTGTAAATGGCCCAGTAGCGCTTGTATTTGGCCGTGAGAATAGTGGCTTAACAAACGAAGAGCTTCAACTTTGTAATTACCATGTATGTATTCCTGCAAACCCACAATACAGCTCGCTTAATTTAGCAATGGCAGTACAAACACTGAGCTACGAAACGCGTATGGCATTTTTAAACCAACAGCCTGCAAAGGTTGAAGAAGACGATGCTGTTTATCCAAGCTCAAAACAAACAGAGCTATTTTATGATCACCTTGAAGACACGCTTTTTAAAACAGGCTTCATCATTAAACAACATCCAGGCCTTGTGATGACTAAGTTACGCCGTTTGTTTAACCGTGCTCGCCCTGAAGATGCCGAAATGAATATTTTACGCGGTATTCTAACATCTATTAATAAGTCTATTCCTAAGTAAGGTATAGCTATTGGTTATAAAAACCACGGTTAAATAGGTAGCTAATACTTGACTAAAATACTCAGGTAATTACAATGTCTGTAATACCTGACCAAACAGGTCAAGTATTGAAAGTTTGTTAGCCTACTCAGCAACAAGCACTGTAGGTTTAATCAAATTTTTATCAAGTTATAATACTTGACTATTTTACTCTGGTAATTAAAATTTGCACTCTTTTGTGCAGGGGGCGTTATGAAGTTAACATCAAAAGGCAGATACGCCGTTACAGCTATGCTGGATGTTGCACTACATGCAAGTGTAGGTCCTGTAGCCCTTGCTGATATTTCACAAAGACAAGAGATTTCTTTGTCTTACCTTGAACAATTATTTGCTCGTTTACGTAAAAATGGCCTAGTAAGTTCTGTTCGTGGACCTGGTGGTGGTTATTTACTAGGACGAGAAGCGAATGCAATTTCAGTTGGCGATGTAATTAGCGCCGTAGACGAATCGGTAGACGCAACACGTTGTCAAGGTGCCGATACCGGCTGTCAGAGTGGTATGCGTTGCTTAACTCATAACTTATGGTCTGATTTAAGTGCGCGTATAGAAGAATTTTTGAATAATATTACCCTTGCTGAATTGGTGGAAAAATCAGATGTGAAAGAAATCGCATCGCGCCAAGATAACAGTATCAACAATGCAATTAAGCAGTTGGAAAACATTCAAGTAAGCTGTCAACTTTAAGGTTGACCCGCAGCGGAGAGAGAAATGAAGTTACCGATTTATTTAGATTACGCAGCTACCACGCCTGTTGATGAGCGTGTTGCAAAAGAAATGATGCAATGCCTTACAATGGACGGTAATTTTGGTAATCCTGCGTCACGTTCGCACCGTTTTGGTTGGCAAGCTGAAGAAGTGGTTGATCAAGCGCGTACAGATATTGCTGATCTAATCAATGCAGACCCACGTGAAATTGTTTTCACATCGGGTGCTACAGAATCAAACAACCTTGCAATTAAAGGTGCTGCACAGTTTTACAAAAAGAAAGGTAAGCACGTTATTACCGCTAAAACTGAGCACAAAGCTGTAATCGATACATGTCGTGAACTAGAGCGCCAAGGTTTTGATGTTACTTATATGGACGTTGAAGAAAACGGCCTATTAGATCTTAAAAAGCTTGAAGACACAATGCGTGAAGACACCGTGCTTGTAAGCATTATGCATGTAAATAACGAGCTAGGTGTAATTCAAGACATCAACACAATTGGCGAAATGTGCCGTGAACGTAAAATTATGTTCCACGTAGATGCAGCGCAAAGTGCAGGTAAAGTATTAATCGACGTACAACAACTTAAAGTTGATTTTATGTCGTTCTCTGGTCATAAAGTATATGGCCCTAAAGGTGTTGGTGCACTTTACGTTCGTCGTAAACCACGTGCTCGCCTTGAAGCTCAAATGCACGGTGGCGGCCATGAACGTGGTATGCGCTCTGGCACACTAGCTACTCACCAATTAGTGGGTATGGGTGCAGCATTTAGAATTGCAAAACAAGATTTTGAAAAAGATCACGCACATATCAGTGCATTACGTAAGCGTCTAATTGACGGCATTATGGCTGATATGGACGAGGTTTACTTTAACGGCGCACAAGATCAGTCAGTACCAGGTATTGTAAACATCAGCTTTAACTTTGTTGAAGGTGAGTCGTTGCTTATGGCGGTTAAAGATATTGCAGTATCGTCAGGTTCTGCGTGTACATCTGCAAGTTTAGAGCCTTCTTACGTACTACGTGCGCTTGGCCGTAACGACGAATTAGCACATAGCTCAATTCGTTTTAGTATTGGTCGCTTCACTACAGAAGAAGAGATTGATTACACCGTTGAATTAATGAAAAACTCTATCGGTCGCCTACGTGAAATGTCTCCTTTATGGGAAATGCATCAAGAAGGTATTGATTTAGATTCAGTTGAATGGGCTCACCACTAATACGAGTGAGCACGTACCGTAGCAGGTAATGAGGAAAGAATTATGGCTTATAGTGATAAAGTAATCGACCACGTAGAAAACCCACGTAACGTAGGTGTTCTTGATAAAAACGATCCGTCAGTGGCAACGGGTATGGTTGGCGCACCAGCATGTGGTGACGTAATGAAATTGCAAATTAAAGTATCGTCTGAAGGCGTTATTGAAGATGCAAAATTTAAAACATACGGTTGTGGTAGCGCAATAGCTTCATCTTCACTTGTAACAGAGTGGGTTAAGGGTAAAACGTTAGACGAAGCTGCAACAATTAAAAACACTGATATCAGTGCAGAGCTTGAATTACCGCCAGTGAAAATTCACTGCTCAATTTTAGCCGAAGACGCAATTCAAGCAGCAATTGCAGATTACAAAAGCAAACAAGCGAACTAAGAGAAATTCATGGCAGTGACATTGACAGATGCGGCAGCAAACCGCGTACAATCATTTTTAGCAAACCGCGGTAAAGGTTTAGGCCTGCGCGTTGGCATTAAAACGACGGGCTGTTCAGGTCTTGCTTATGTACTTGAGTTTGTTGACGAGCTAAACGAAGACGATGAAACATTTGCAGCTAAAGGTGTTACCTTAATTGTTGACGCTAAAAGCCTTGTTTACATTGATGGCACAGAGCTAGATTACACTAAAGAAGGCTTAAATGAAGGGTTTAAATTTAATAACCCTAATCAAGCTGATGAGTGTGGTTGTGGCGAAAGCTTTACCGTTTAAGCTCAACTACCTTTGTAGTATTTATAAGCCCTGCCAGTAATTGTAGGGCTTTATTATTTGTGAATTATATTGGTTGAAGTTATGCGTTATTTTGAGTTATTTGCAGTTCCCGTTGATTACAATATAGATTTAGCAACGATTAATAAGCACTACTTAGAGCTACAACGTACTGTGCACCCTGATCGCCACGCAAATGCGAGCGCCCGCGATAAGTTAATGGCTGTACAAAGCGCTGCTGAAATTAACGATGCGCTACAAACTTTAAAGCACCCAGTAAAACGTGCTGAGTATATGCTCAGTGAGTTAGGTGTTGATATTCGTGCAGAGCAGCAAACGCTGCAAGATCCTATGTTCTTAATGCAACAAATGGAATTACGAGAAGAGCTTGAAGAGCTTTCATCTGCAAGCGATCCCGATACCGCTATTGCCAATTTTGAAAAGCAAATAAAACAGTTAAATGAGCAATACAGCGCACAATTGGCCGAGCAGCTGGCGAGTAACAATGAGCAGCAGTATCAGCTTGCGGCAGATAATATTCGTAAACTAAAGTTTGTTTATAAATTACGTGACGAACTTGAGCGCATTGAAGACAGTTTATTCGACGATTAATTACTTGCTAAACAGCAAGCAACACGAGTTTAAAGAGTATTATGGCATTATTGCAAATTGCTGAGCCGGGGCAGAGCGCGGCACCACATGAGCACAAACTAGCAGTCGGTATTGACCTAGGAACCACTAACTCACTAGTGGCTACAGTACAAAGCGGTGAAGCCCGTACATTAACTGATGAGTTAGGCGCAGCGATGTTACCATCGGTTGTGCGTTATCAGGCTGGCGGTATTACAGTGGGCGCAGATGCAGTACAAGCTGCAACACAAGACCCTGCTAATACGCTTATTTCAGTAAAACGTTTTTTAGGTAAAACTCAAGCTGAAATTGAGCAAAGTTATGGCCAGTTACCTTATGACTTTTGCGAAGACAATGGCACTTTAGCGATTCAAACAGAGGCTGGAAAAATCAGCCCGGTTAAAGCGTCTAGCCATATTTTAGGGGCATTAAAAGCCCGCGCTGAAAAAAGCTTTGGTAACCAAGAAATTTTAGGAGCTGTTATTACAGTTCCTGCGTACTTTGATGACGCTCAGCGCCAAAGTACTAAAGATGCTGCAGAACTTGCCGGTATCAACGTATTACGTTTATTAAATGAACCTACAGCGGCAGCGGTAGCTTACGGCTTAGATTCTGGCCAAGAAGGTATTATTGCTGTTTACGATTTGGGTGGCGGTACATTTGATATATCGATACTTCGTTTGCACCAAGGTGTGTTTGAAGTTATGGCTACTGGCGGTGATTCAAGCCTAGGTGGTGACGATTTTGATTCACTACTCGTTGACTACTTTAAGCAGCAAACAGGTGTATCGGTGTTATCTCCATCGGTATTACGTTTATTTATTAATAAAGCAAAAGCCTGCAAAGAAGCGCTAAGCCAGTATGCAAAAGTAAATGTAGTGCTTGAGTTTGATGAGCAAAAATACACAGTAGAAGTAACGCGCGAAAAGTTTGATGAACTAGCAATACCTCTTGTGAAAAAAACGCTTCGTTCATGTCGTCGTGCAGTAAAAGACGCAGGCATAGAAAACGAAGAAGTGTTGCAAGTTATTATGGTTGGCGGTTCTACACGCATGCCACTTGTACGCAGCCAAGTACAAAGCTTTTTTGATAAAGAGCCACTTACTTCAATCGATCCGGATCGGGTGGTTGCATTGGGTGCTGCACTTCAAGCAGACGTACTAATTGGTAACAAGCCAGATTCTGACATGTTATTGCTTGATGTATTACCTTTGTCGCTTGGTCTTGAAACTATGGGCGGCTTAGTTGAGAAAATTATTCCGCGAAATACTACAATTCCGGTAGCGCGTGCTCAAGAATTTACTACGTTTAAAGATGGTCAAACGGCCATGTCTTTACATGTGCTGCAAGGTGAACGTGAACTCGTTGATGATTGCCGCTCGCTTGCTAAATTTAGCTTAAAAGGCATTCCACCAATGGCAGCCGGCGCTGCGCACATTCGGGTTACTTTTAAAGTAGATGCTGATGGCTTATTAAGTGTTTCGGCAATGGAAAAATCAACAGGTGTTCAAGCCGATATTCAAGTTAAGCCTTCGTTTGGTTTATCTGATGACCAAGTAGCTAGTATGCTAAAAGAGTCGATGAGTAATGCTAAAGACGATATGCAAGCGCGTATGCTAAAAGAGCAGCAAGTAGAAGCACTGCGAGTTATTGAAGCATTAGAAGCATCGCTTGCTGTAGACGCAAACTTATTAGATGAAGTGCAATTAGCTAATCTAAAAGCCGAGATTGCAGAGCTTGCTAAAGTGCGCGAAACTGCACAACAGCCAAGTGATATTAAAGCAGCGATTGAAAAAGTTGATAATGCGAGCAGTGAATTTGCATCACGCAGAATGGACGCATCAATTAAAAAGGCCCTTACAGGGCAGTCAGTAGACAATATTTAAGAGAGATTAGAATGCCACAAGTTATTTTTCTTCCACATCCGGAGTTGTGTCCTGACGGTGCAGCAATTGAAGCACCTGCTGGCCAAACCGTACTTGATGCAGCACTAAAAAATGGCATTAGTATTCCACATGCATGTGAAAAATCGTGTGCATGTACAACGTGCCATTTAGTCATTCGCGAAGGCTTTGACTCACTTGAAGAAAGTGATGAACTAGAAGACGATATGCTAGATAAAGCATGGGGCTTAGAGTCTGAATCGCGCCTAGGTTGCCAAGCAATTATTAGAGATGAAGACTTAGTGGTTGAAATACCAAAGTACAATCTCAATATCGTTAATGAAGAGCACTAGTTTTTAATTAACAACTAATCTATTAAAAGCCGCTGTTTGATACAGCGGCTTTTTTGTTTTTAAGAGGTGTGTGAGCACGTAGCAGCGACTTTACGTCGCGTTTTTAAGCAAAGCTCGTAAGTTATTTTGTAGACGCGAAGCTTGCTTGCGTTGTGTGTTTTTGCTCTAGGTTTTGAATATAGAAGCTGTGCTTCTCACGTGAGCAAGCTCAACGTCTACAGTATATCAAAACACTTTTACACCAAACTTGTAGACGCACAGCTTGCTGGCGTGACGAGCAAAGCTCGTAGGTTATTTTATAGTCGTAAAGAGTTAGCCTTGGCTCTATGCCGCGCATTAAAAGCTAACACCTTAAAACGTAATTTTGGAGGTTTATTTTGAGTAATCTAATTTTTTCTGACTCGTTTATTAATGGTGAATTTTATAAAACCAACCAGAGCTTTAGCGTTGACGATCCCGCTACCGACAAAAGTATTGTAGAAGTAAGTGACATAGACGAGCAGGGTGTAAATAGCGCTATAACTGCCGCACAAGGCGCTTTTGTAAAGTTAAAGTCAACGAATGCTACTGAGCGTAGTGAAACGCTGATGCGCTGGTATGAGCTAGTTATAAAGCACAAGCAAACACTTGCAGAGCTGATGACTAAAGAGCAAGGTAAACCACTTAAAGAGTCACTTGGTGAAATAGACTACGGTGCTGGATTTATTAAATGGTTTGCTGAAGAAGCAAAGCGTAGTTACGGCGATGTGATCCCACCTACCGACAATAACCACCGTTTAACCAGCTTTAAACAACCTGTAGGGGTTGTAGCGGGTATTACGCCATGGAACTTCCCTGTTGCAATGGTGACGCGTAAAGTTGCCCCTGCTTATGCTGCAGGTTGTAGTTTTATATTAAAGCCTTCAGAGCATACACCTCTTTGCGCCATCGCATTAGCATACCTTGCTGATCAAGCGGGCTTTGTAAAAGGTGCTTTTAATGTACTTGTCTCACAAGATTCAAAAACAGTAGGCAAAATGCTCACAGACTCAGACGTTGTGCGCAAATTTACGTTTACTGGCTCAACAGGGGTAGGTAAGCAGTTGCTTTCGCAATGTGCAGATACAATTAAACGCACCTCTATGGAACTTGGCGGCAATGCACCGTTTATTATTTTTGATAATGCCGATATAGATGAAGCAATTGAAGGCCTCATGGCAGCTAAATTTAGAAATAGTGGGCAAGCGTGTGTTGCGGCAAATCGAATTTTTATCCAGCGTAGTATTATTGATAAAGTGCTTTCTAAAGTTGCCCCTAAAGTGGCAGCACTTAAAGTGGCAAATGGTTTTGAAGAGGGTGTTGATATTGGTCCGCTTATTTACCCAAAAGCGAAAGATAAAGTACAGCAGCTTGTTCAAGATGCCCTTGATAAAGGAGCCGATTTAATTGGCAATAATAGCGATTTGGGTGGTAGTTTCCAAAACCCATTAATCGTCACTAACGTAACCACTGAGATGGATATTTACCATGAAGAAGTATTTGGCCCGGTATTAACGGTTATTCCTTTTGATGAAGAGAGTGAAGTGCTCGCATTAGCTAATGATGTACCTTATGGGTTAGCTGCGTACTTTTATAGCCAGAACATTAAGCAAGTTTATCGTGTAAGCGAAGGGCTCGAGTTTGGCATGGTAGGTGTTAATGAAGGAGTTATCTCAAATCCTGTCGCCCCTTTTGGTGGTGTTAAGCAATCAGGCCTTGGGCGCGAAGGTGGGCATCAGGGGCTTGATGAATATCTTGAAGAAAAATACGTTTGTATAAAAATTTAGTTACATCACATAGGTGGGTTTCGTTACATTTAAGTTTACTGCATAAGTGTGGCATAAAGATGAACTTTCCCTTTTACGGTTGCTACATAAAGCGCTTAGTGCTACCTTTATGACCATGTTTTTTGTTAATAAATAACATAAAAATTGTAATAAAAATAAAAGTATTTCTATAAGTAGAAATAACCCCGTGTGTAAATGCCACCGCAAGGTGGCATTTTTTTGTAGTATTACGCTATTGGGGTGTACCCAGGTAGATTTTCAAGGTCTACTTCATCTAATTGCTCTGGATTAGCATACTTAAGTATGTATTTTTTATACACTCCAGATTCTATAAAAATTGCAAAAATGTCGGCATCAAGATGATTATTATTAACCATCAACCCCAGGATATTTAAGCATTCGCTTACCGGCTTTGCTTTTTTGTACGGTCTATCTACGGCAGACAGCGCCTCGAAAATGTCAGTAATAGCCATGAGCCTAGCAGGAACCGACATTTGATCTTTAGTAAGGCCTCGGGGATAACCTGTCCCGTCTAGTTTTTCATGATGTCCAAGCGCATACTCTTTGACATTACTCAAATGCTTAGGAAACGGTAGGGCATCTAAAATATTCTTAGTTACATCCATATGACGCTTCATAATGTCACGCTCACCTTGAGTTAATGTGCCTCTGCGTATGGATAGGTTTTCTACTTCATCATCATTAAGCAATGGCATTGTTTTACCATTAATTTCTAATGTGTATTTATTGGCAATTCTTTGAATTTTGTTTAGTTCGTTCTCACCTAAAAACTCTCCGCCTACATTAATACGCTTTAATAGTGCTCTATCTAAAGAGAGTTGTTTTAGTTCAGTATCAAGTAAACGCTCTAGTTGTTTTACTTCAATAGGTTTATTTAGCTTAAGCGCAGAGATAATTTCCCGTTGGTAAGAAATGTTTAAATCACGTTTAATAACTTCAAACTTTGCATCTATATATTTTATGCGATCAAATATGGTTTCAAGCTTTGTCGATTTTTCCATAATGTGATCAGGTGTAGCGATTTTTCCACAATCATGAAGCCAGCCTGCTACATCAAGTTCATGTCTATCGGCTTCAGACATAGTGAAGGATGCCAAAGGTCCTTTGTTATTATCATGTACAGCATCAGCAAGCATTAGAGTAAGCGCTGGTACCCTTTTACAATGGCCGCCAGTGTGTGGTGACTTTTCATCGATTGCCATTGCAATTGTTTCTGCAAAAGTGGTAAATAACTCTTCCATACCTCTAATAAGGGTAGAGTTAGTCAATGAAATAGCACCTAATGATGCAAAAGATCGTGTGAGGGTGACTAACTCCTCACTAAAAGGAATAATGTCGTCATTTTCATCTTTAACATTGATAAGCTGTATAACGCCAATAATATCATCGACATGATCTTTTAAAGGGATCGTTAACATTGATTTGGTACGATAGCCAGTGAGCGAGTCCATATTACGAGCTGCGCTCATATCGAAAGGGAGCGCAGCATACACATCTGGAATGTTTATATACTTACCTGAGTTTACTGAATGCGCTACGATTGCAGTTTCGTTTTCTTTACCATCTATAAAAAGATCTATATTTGGGAAGTCGATTGGGCTGTCTTCGTCACCTCTTAGGTGTAACCCTAATGTTTTGTTAATTACCGTTTCAAATTTAAGTTGCTTGTTGTCAGTAATAGAGTAAATACTACCAGCATCAGCGTTAGCAACAGACATCACTACCTGTAAAATTTCGTTAAGTAATTTACTCGAATCTTTTTCTGTCGTTAATCTGATACTAATATCAACGAGATGACGAAGATTTTTTTTATCTTTAATGTGTTGTGGCATATTTTTATTACTTTGTTTGATGTCTGAAGGCACCGTTCCAGTCCTTTGATAATGTGTTCAAATTGGTTTCATTAATTCGCTTAATAAAAATGGCGTAAATATGAGAGCTAAATACCGATGTACTTTCTAGCTCAATAAATAAGGTAAGTGATTCTTGCCAATTTTTATTGTAATAATGCGTCATAGCTTCTGCTGACTTACTAAGCTCAGCTATTTGAGCTGTATTTAAATTATCAGTAAAGTCGATAGGCTCAAATAACTCTGTCGCTGACGTTTTTCCTACAACTTGTACTTTATCAATTAACCTAAAGGAAATATGTGGGCATGCTATCATTGTTTCTTTAGTAACCAGAATAGCTACCTCATAAAACTTGGTCAAGCTTTCAACTCTTGAACCTAAATTAACTGCGTCGCCTAATACAGTATAAGCTTTACGATATTTAGATCCCATGTCCCCGACATTCATGTCGCCAGTATTTAAACCAATACCAATGTTGATAGTGGGTAGTTTTTTTTCTAAAAATGCTTCGTTAATCGAGTTTAACCCTTGGATCATGGCGATTGCGGCTTCTACACCATGTTTTGCATGCTCATCGTCTTTAAGAGGGGCATTCCAAAAGGCCATAATCATATCGCCGACATACTTGTCTATTGTACCACTGTGCTTGAAGATAATTTCAGTTGTTGCAGAGAGATATTGATTTAAGTATTCACTTAATTGGTGGGCAGACATATTCTCAGATAATGAAGTAAAGCCACGAATATCTGCAAATAATACGGTCATGTTTCGTTTAACACTTTGCTGTGGAAGATTACTGGACTGATTAATAAGCTGGTTAATATGATCAGGAGGCACATATTGATCAAACATCGATTTTATTTTTCGACTGTGTTTCATTTCTGCTATTGAGCCCACAAATATATAGTAACCAGATAATATTGCGATGAGTAGCAGGGGCAAAAGCAGCGGCAAACTTATTTTTTCTATGCTCCATAAGTAAAAGTTAAATAATACAACTAAGGCTGCGACAGACAAAGTCACCGTCACAATGTATCTAGCATTTTTTTTATAACTTAAAATAGTTAATAAAATACCCACAACCACGATTATTAATAACGTTGCGCCAGATGACCAACTAGGCTGTGCAGGAAGTATTTCAGGATGAATTAATCCTCGAAATATATTGGCATGTACTTCAACTCCTGGGTACTGTAACCCAACTGGCGTAGCTCTTAAATCAGCTAAGCCAATGGCTGATGTGCCAATAAAAGCAACTGACCCTTCAAGCTCAGCTTCTCCAATTTTGTCTTTTAAAACATCTGTTGCTGAATAATACGTAAAACTACCTTCGGGGCCTTTATATGGAATGAGTATTTTTCCGTATTCATCGGTTTGTATCCACTGATTGTTCAACTTAATTGCGTCAAATAGTGTAATCCCATTTAAAATATGAGAGCGAGTCTCAATTTTGTCAGCAAGTGTATAAAGTCTGGCAGCTTCGAGCGCTAAAGAGGGGTAAAGTGTATTCCCTATTTTATTTACAAGAGATGCTTTTCGAATAAAGCCGTCATGCTCACTGTGTGCATTAATAAAGCCATTGCCAGAAGCGTTGTTTTGCAACGTGGGTATATTAACGGCAGCGCCTGAAAATACGTTAAACTGTGAGTTTTTTTGATCATTAAGGGCCCAATAAACACTACTGCTAGGCAGTGGGTTGGTGTGCTGGTGAGCGTCATTATTTAACAAAAAACCTAGTACGGTATCGTTATTAGACAGTGCTTTAGCCAATTTGGAATCGGCATCAATTTTTTGTTTAACCTCGCTAACTTTCAATTTGTTACTGTTTATAAAGTTAGGGAACTGTGACTCTATTTGGCTAATGGGGTTTATTTCTGGTTCGGAAAAAAATATATCAAAAGCTATAACAATAACGCCGGCTTCAGTTAATTTATTAACTAGCTCAGCTATTTTTGAACGGCTCCAAGGAAAGCGCCCCTGTTCTGCCATACTTTTATCATCTATATCGATAATAACCACTGATTCATCATATTGCTTTGCTGTAGAGGGGAGGGTAAACACTAATCTTGAGTCGTAAAGTATACCTTCAACCCTATTTAATAATTGAGCAAGAGCGCCAGAAGAAAACAGCTCAACAGCAGCGACTAAAAGTGTAATGGTTACACCGATAAAAAAGTGTCTATAAATCTTTGGGATAAGAGAGTTATTAATTGGCGCTAATCCTTAATTGGTGCAAATTTAAAAACTCGGCCTTCACGAGCGCATTCTATTGATAAGCTCTTATAGTTAGCTTGTAAGTATTGTTCTATTTCTAATAGCTCGGTATCTGAACGCGCAGGATCGTGACTAATTACAGCAATGTTTTTAACCTCAGCTTTTGCAGCAAGTTCAGCCACCTGATTTATTGTACTATGACCCCAGCCATGCTTTATTGGCATGTCATCATTTGTAAACTGGGCATCATGTATTAATAAATCGGCCCCTTTTATAAACTGTGCCCACTCATTAACCGTTGTTTTAACTTCTCCTGGTGGGTCGAGCTCATTATCAGTAACGTAAGCTATTTTTACTCCATTTGCATTTACGCAATATGCAGTGCCACCGCCAGGATGATTTAGTGGGGCTGTGGTTACAAAAAAATCGTTAACTGTGAAGCTTTCTTGTGACGAACGCTGTGTATCAAGCGTAATATTTGCAGGTAAATCTTGGTGCGTAACGGGAAAGTAAGAACCTTCCATTTGTTTTAATATTGCATTTTTACTAGCCGCGTCGTCAACATCTCCCACTGTAATGGTAATCTCACGATCAGCTTGATAAATAGGCTTAAAAAAGGGAAAGCCTTGAATGTGATCCCAATGATTATGTGTTAGCAATATATTTATGGGGTGTGTATTTTTTAATAAGCGCTCACCAAGCTCTACTATGCCGGTACCTGAGTCTAAAACTAAACTTTGTCCATTACTTTGTTCTATATACACACACGAAGTATTTCCACCAAAAATATGTGTATTTTTACCTGGCGAAGGCATAGACCCTCTAACCCCAAAAAATTCAACTCTCATATTTAAGGCTTAACTCCATCTGCATAGAAATCAAACTTAGATATACTCACGTTGTTAGAGGTGTTGTCAAAGCATGTGCTGCTAAGTACAATTTGAGTATCAGTTTGTAATAGTATCGATGTAAATTCATGGGTGCTATCGCATTGTTCAGCTTGATAATAGCCAAGTGCATTTTGGCCAAACGAAGTGTCTATTGTGCCGTCAGCTAAAACACGAGCAATCAACCCTTTTGCCTCACTCATACCAATTAGAATGATATTACCTGAAGTATCTAACGCTGCATCGGCAACTTTTGTATCGCTCCCCGACGCGAGTTGATATTGCCCAACACCATTAAGCGCAAAGGTGGTATCTAGGGTGCCATCAGGCTTTAGTTTTAAAGTAACAGCTTGATTAGGTGTGGTACCTTCGTTTGCAATCAGATAAATGCTTCCTGAGTTATCAGCTAACACTTTTGCAGCTCTGTCTGCTAAGTCTGTTGTGAGGCTGGCATCAACATAGGTAAATATGTTGTTGGCATCATCGTCTATTTTAACCATTAATAACTGTGAATCGCTTCCAGTAACTTGCTTCCCAGCAATAAATATATCTTTATTGTCGTCTATATAGATAGTTTCAAAAAACTCATCTACTTCACCATAATAAGCGCCACTAGAACCAAAACTACCCTCTAACTTACCATCACTTTTTACCATGGTTGCAAATGATCTTAAAACGCCTTGGCTGGTTGCGGTTCCAACAGCAACAATGTGATCACCGCTATCAATCGCGACATCGGAAAAGTAAACATCGGTATCAATAATATCTGTTGTTGTATAAACCCCGTCAGTTGCAAAATCATCATCAAGGTTACCATCTTGATCTACTTTTGCTATAAAGCCTTCTTCGCTTATACCGTTTATACGTGTACCAACAATAACTATGCTTCCATCGCTGAGCTCAACTGTAGTTATGTTTTTAAAAGCAATATTAATATCAATCGTTTTGTGTCCATCAATACTAAAGCTAGTATCAATAGTTCCACTATTCGTATAGCGCGTTAATACCAGTTTGTTGCTGGTGTTATATTGCGCCACCGATGCACTAATATATTTGTTGGCGTGGAGGCCATTTTGAAGTTTTAAAATGTTTGAAGATTGATCATCAGAACTGATAGTTAAATTATTTAAACTAGTATACCCATCTGCTGAAAAATCAGTAAACAGGTTTGCATTACTGGTTACTGAAGTTATAAAAGGTTCATTAGTCGAATCGTTAAACTTACCTGAGAGCCATAATGTATCGTTTTCATCGATAGTTGAAGCGTTAGCGGATTGATGACCAATTATGTTTGAGGTTATATTAATACCAGAATCACCGTAACCAGCGTCGAGCTCTCTATCAGACATAGATATACGTGCTGAGAATAACTGCGATTTTTTATCGGTATCACTAGCATCAATACCAGTTGTACCTGAAAGTATTAGCTGGTTACTCATTGAGGCGTATTTTACGCCTGTAATTATTGCACCGCCGTCACCCGTACCAGAGTTATCATCGATATCATAGATCGCGATACCTTCATCATTGCCAATATCCTCATCTATATTGCCATCACTATCAACTGAGATTATAACGGCTTCTTTTTCACCAGAAGAGTGGGTGACATAGCCACCTAAAAAGGCCATAAAGTCCACGGCATTTATGCCGCCAATCGCAAGTAACTCATCGTCACCTTCTTCATCGGATAAGTCTAAAATAAGTGCGTTACCTGAGTTAAAGCTACCGCTATTGTTACCGTCAGGAAGAAGATACCTAACAGTCGCATCTAAATCACCATTTTCACTTACTGTGCTACCCACAACCAGAAGTTCAGAGTTCCCAAAATTTCTAATTGCATGCGCTTCGTCATCACGATTATTACCACTTACATCCACTATACCTGGGCTGCCGGATTCGTAAGCGAGAGTCGATATATCAAATTTAAGAAATAAACTGTCTTTATCTGTGCCATTTGCCGAGTAACCAACGCCTTGAACTTTATTGTCTGTGAACTCTAGGTCGTTTATTACAGACTCGCCTGCAAGTGTTGTACATTTTGTGCCGGTATTACCTTCGCCTGAGTTGGTACTTACAACTCCGGTAACGCTTATTTTTAATAAGCAGGCTTCTGTAACTACGCCATCAAAACTTGAATAACCTATAAATAAATCACCACCACCAGAGATAACAGCAGTGGCTTTTTCATCTTCACCAAAATCAATAGTTTTAAAACCAGTACCATTAAATTCAGTGTTTATATCGCCGTTATTTGAGTAAGAGGCAATAATAATGTCTGAATCTTCATTGATATTGTAACCTACAAAATAAAGGTTAGTATTAAGCTCAATACTGTCGTTGAATTCACCGTCAGAAAAAACACGCGAAAGATCAATTTGTCCACTAAGTGGCCGCCCAAAAGTGTCATCTTCAACTGGTATAAGTACAGTAGCTTCGTCAGTAATATTAACGGTAACCGTTATTGTAGTTGTTTCATTTGGTGAACCATTATCTGTAATATCAACATTTACAGTGTGCTGAGTTGCAGTCTCGTAATCAAATGGGCGGGTACCATTTACGGTTAACAACCCACTGGCGCTATTTATATTAAATAGCCCTGTCTCACCGCTGTTTAAACTAAAACTAAGCGTATTATTTTCAATGTCGGTTGCAGAAATAGTGCCGATTAACTCACCATCAGTTGCATTTTCATCTATGGAAAATGCTTGATTTATCGCAGTGGGTGCATCATTCACTGGTGTAATTATGACCGTTAGAGTACCTGTATCACTATCGACACCGTCAGTTAAAATATAATTAATAGTCGCGGTGCCATTTGCATTAGCGCTTGGCGTATATTGAACTAAATTATTTATAAGTGAGGCATTCCCCATATCGCCTGTTACAGAGCTAATGGTCAAGTTATCACCATCTAAATCAGTATCGTTGCTGAGTACATTTATCAGTGTTCCCTGAGCGTCTTCAGCAATGGTAATACTATCTGGATTTGCCTCTGGGGCATCGTTAGTAGGGGAGATCGTTATTTGCAAATTAGCACTGTCACTCGCCCCGTTACCATCTGATATTGTGTAAGAAACAATGGCTACACCATTACTGTTTGGCGTGGGTGTATATTCTATTTTATTACCAACAACAGAAGCCATGCCTAAGTCAGTAACAACATCTGTAATAGTTAAATTATCACCATCTATATCGCTATCATTAGCGAGTACATCAACCAATATAGGTGATGCATCTTCTTCCATAGAGGCACTATCTGGCGTGGCTATAGGTGTGTCATTAATAGGTGTAATTGTAAGCATTACAGTTGCAGTGCTTGATAGTGGTGCAACATCTGTAACGCCATCAGAAATTGTATAACTTAGAGTGACTTCGCCAAAATAATTAGGCTCAGGTGTATACTCAATACTATTATTTACAATCTGTGCTGTACCCACTGTATTGGCTATATTTATAAGTGTAATTGTATCGTCATTAGCATCAGTATCATTCTCTAATACATTCAATAGCGTACTAGGGCTGTCTTCTGCTAACGTATATTGATCATTATTAGCTTTTGCTGGAGAGTTTGAGCCTGTTTTAATTAAAATAACTTGTGCAGATGCCTCCAAGCCTTGTTCGTTAATAACCGAATAAGTAAAACTATCCACATCTAATGAATCTGAGTTCGGCTCGTAAGTAAACGAGCCATCATTACTTAGTGTTAGCGTACCACTTTGCACATTTACAACAGGGGTTGTGTTAATCGTTAATCCGCCAGGCTCTATATTTACGTCATTTTTGAGTAAGCCGTTTTCAGTTGCAATACTAAGTGTTTGGTTATATTGAAATTGGTACTCATCATTTTGGGCTACCGGGTTATCGGGCATGCTGTTTATTGTAAGTGTTGCCGTTGCGGATGCCGTAGCGCCTAAAGCATCAATTACTTGATATTGAAATTCATCAATTCCGTAGTAATTGGGATCTGGAATGTATGAAAAGCTACCGTCTGTGGCTAACAGTAATTGGCCATGAGAAGGGGAGACTAAATAACTATCATCAATAATAAAGGTATCATCATTCGGATCTGTGTCATTCGCCAGTAACCCTTGCGCAGCGTCAACTACAAGAGTGGTATCTTCAGCTAGGCTATAGCTGTCATTAGACGTTGAAGGAGGGCTATTCTGATCGAAAGCATTAATGGTTACATTTGCAACAGCTTGTGCGCCTTGAGCATCAACAATACGGTACTGAAAACTATCAGTACCTTGCATATTGGCGCTGCCTATATATTCAAAGCTACCATCTGTATTAAGTGTAATACTGCCTTTAGTAGGTGAGGCTACCGGGGTTATATCGACGGTCAAAGTGTCGAGGTCGATATCGCTATCATTAGCTAATAAGCCGGGGGCTGTTATAGATAAAGTACCGGCTGAGTCTATATTATAGGTATTATCAAGCGCAATGGGTGCATCATTTACAGCATTTATGGTGATTTCCACAATGCCAGTATCTGTCATGCCTAACTCGTTAATTACCTGATAACTAAAAGCATCAACGCCGTTGAAATTAGCGCGTGGGGTGTAAGTAAATTCGCCGCTTGAATTTATTACAACACTGCCATGTTGGGGGCTTACTTGTGCAGTGGTATTTGTAATAAGAGTGCTATTGTATTCATCGGTATCATTAGTTAGTACATTACTTAGTAGTTCTTGGTCTTCATTAACGTTATATTGATCGTTAAATGCCATTGGAGCAAAGTTTAGCGTCCCCCCTAAAGGAGCAACATTTATAACTTCGGCAAAGCCACTTTCACCACTGCCATCAACGCCAGTGATTAGAATTTGATAGCTTTTATCCGTTAATGTATCGCTAATACTAAATGTTGTATCAGATAAACCTAAAAACTGCTGGCCGTTTTCTAAATCGTTTATATTTTCAGGGGTAATACCGGCTTCTGTTGCTAAATAAACATTATAACGATTTAAGTTTTCGTTCGCCTGCCATGATAAGTTTATAGTTTGATTATCTCGCTGAACCGTCGTGCCTTCAATTTTGTAAGGTTGCCAACTAGCAGTAATTGCATCTGCCAGAACTTGGTTGTTAAGGCTATCAGAAATCCATATTTCTAGGCGCAAATCACCAGCATCAATACCGTAAAAGTAGGGGCTGAGGCCTATTACAGATTGCTCAAAATCGGTTCCACATTCTTGTGTACATATAGGTAAGCTTTTACTCACACTCGGAAGTACTAGGTTTACTGCGTTTATACCGTCAGGGTCAGATACGCTAAGTAAAAAAGTAATATTGCCTTGTATTATTTCACCAATTTGTGAAAGAGTAATTGTCGCCTGAGAGTTGGCTATGGCTGAACCTACAACACCTCGACTTGCAGCTACAGCACCAGAAACTTGTACTTTAGTAGTGATTGTTTCGCCAGTAACTCCCGCTAAGTTAATTGTATTAGCTAAGGAAGATGGGGAATCTAGCTCTACAGGCGTAGATACAGACTCTTGCTGAGACGCCTCCTCTGAGGAGCCGCCACATGCACTTAGCAAAAAAACCATTAAACCGTGCAAAAAAAGGTTTTTTGCTGTCATTTTACATACTCCAATAAAAAGCTTTATATATTAATTTTTTAGGGCTCTAATCTAAACGAGCCTGAGGTGTTAATTGCTGGGTTACTTATTTCATTTAGATTAAAGTCGCCAGTGATGGTATTTATATCGTTTAAAAAAATAGCATCAATTTCACCAGTAGCTTTATTGTTATTATGTGAGGCAAAAGTAACGGCCAAATCTAATTTGGTTAAATCAATAAAGCCGCTATAAGCAGCGTACCAATTTCCGCCAGCATCGTTAAAACTTATTTCTCCATCAGGAACAGTGCCATTATCAAAATCGACCGCCATAGACATAGAAAAGTCGCTTACTTCACCTAAGCTTGACGAAACGTCAAAACTCGTTGCTTGGTAATTAAAAATACCTTGTCGTTGGGCTATTTGGTCAATTAAAGACGCATTACTAACCGCTTGAAACTGTTGTTCTGCGTAAATATCAGTGAGGAGTATATCGGCATCTTCGATATTTTCTGAAGCGATATTTTCTGTTATTTGTTCCTGCTGAGCGTCTGATTCACCATTAATGTTAATAGAGGCAATGCTTTGGGCAAAAATAGCCGGAGCTTGGGTGGTTTTTATTACATCCCCTAAAGACGTAACTTGCGCAAATGAAAAGGGTTCATTACTACCAAGTGATAAAATGCTGTTATCTTTTAAGGTAAGATCAATAGCACCATCCCAAACGGCAACGTACATATCGCCATCAACTAGCTGTAATTCAAAGTGTGTTCCACGTATACCAATAGAGCCTACCGGTGTTTTAACGTTATAAGAACCGCCGTTCTTTTTTATAACACCTGAAATTGAGCGTAACCCGCCTTTAATTAGCTCTATTGACGCAGAACCTTGTTGTGTAACTGCATCAAAATCATAATTTGCAATATTTAGTACTGAGTTTTCTTTTAAAGCAATTAAGCCCCCATCAGACATTGAAAATTGAGCCTTACTTTTTTCGCCGGTTGTTATTTTATCTACGCCGTATACAGTGTCGCGTCGTTTTAAAGATCTTTGCTTATCGGAGGTGGCATCGGTAGCGACTACCGCACCTCTGGCCAAAATAGTTTTGCCCGCAGCTGATGTATTAGCTTGCGCGTAAAAACTCACACAAAGTAAGGTGGTTAATAATGGGATTAAATGTTTCATAATTACCTTAAATTAAAATGAGTAACTAGCGCTTAAATTAGTATCAAAGCGGTCGTATTCAAACAGCGAAATATTACTAGTTTTATCTTGATAGTTTAACGCTAACTGTACGGCTAAGCTTTTAGTGACTAAGTACCGCAATGAGCTTGAAAGTATTAACAAGCTATCGTCACGATCTTGCATAAATAAAGGGTGCTCATCTTGGTATTCAATCCACTGATAGCCAGTTTGAGCCGACAACTGCCACTGCTGGCCAAGTAGAGCGGTTACTTGATAGTATACTCCGTTAATATTTCTTGCATTAAAGTCACCAGTATCAATACTTGCAATTTCGCTTTTATGGTTAGCACTTACACTATGTAACCAACTTGATGACATATAGCTTGCGCCAATATTGAGCGAGTAAAAAGAGTTATCTAACTTTTCATCAAACGAGTTCTTTATATGGCCAAGTGTTACTGCGCTAAAAAGGCTTAACTGTTTATCTAATTTGTAGTTAGCTCCGCCAACAACTGATGTTTCTGTTCTATATAGTTCGCCATCTAACAGCAAAGGGGTAACGCCTGCTTGCACATACCAGCGGGTGTTGTTTAACTGCTGCTGGTAGCGAGCTGATAAACGCGTATTTATACGGTCGTATTGTGATAACTCGCTAAATTTATACCAGTCAGTACTTATACCTACAGATAAAGCGCTTTGTTGATCTATAGGGTGTAAATAATGGCCTCTATAATTTAATTTTACATAACTATCGTCAGTACTTTTACTATCTGGCGAAAGTAAAAACTCACCTAAATTAGGAATTAATATAGTATCTTCAGACGTCCCCGCATTAACGTTACCATCCTTGCCATAAGCAAATTCAATACTTTGGTTAAACGAACGTGCATTAACACGTTGTTTGTTTTGAGATATTTCTAATAAATTTTGCGCGGCAGTTTTTACTCTATCAGAGGCAGTCTTGTTATGTATTAAAGCTAAAGCCTGAGAGTTTGCAGCAGGTAAGTTATTTGCCGCAATATAAGATTTAATCAAATATAAACGAGCTTCATACCACTGTGGCTTGTCTTCTACTACTCTTTCAAATGCAAATACAGCGGGAGCCGATACGCCTGAATTTAGAGCAGAAATACCCAACAAATAATCAAAGTCGGGCTCACCTAAGTATTTATAATATTTCTGACTTTGTTTGTATGCTTTAGAGTATTGTTTGTTTGAAATTAAATACTGTATTTCACCTAACATCTTCACATAAGGGATATCGTCTTGAGCCTTAACGTTTAAACTGTGTAAGGTAACGTAACTAAGTAATAAAATAGAAGTAAGACGCTTTATCATGTTTGTTTTAAAATCCTGTAAAGATGCACTAGTCGCTGGTACTAAAATCTATTCATGCTTAACTAAGGTAGCACTTTTTGTTTTCATGTAAAGAAAACAGACTTAAGGTTAAATTTATGTTTTTGACGCTATGGATAAAATATTAAATAGCAAAAAAGTCTTAAATTTCTCTGTTAACTTGTATAAATGCAGGATAAGTAGAATACAAAAAAATATTATATGAGGTTTTTTTATTTTTATAGGAGAGATAAATAAAAGAAGAAAAATGGGGCGATTGACGGGGCTTGAACCCGCGACAACCGGAATCACAATCCGGGGCTCTACCAACTGAGCTACAACCGCCACTACAACACCTTGTTTGGTGTGGCGCGCATAATACATAAAATAATAAACCTTGTGAAGCCCTAAAAGCTAAAATAAATAAAATAATTTAAAAAGATAGCGTTAGAGATCTTCAGTTCATGCAGAATAAATAAATTGCATTGGAATTTTATTGGCTAAAAAATAAAAAATGTTTCGTTTTTGTAGTATGAATTCATTGTTTTATGAGAATTAATTGTAAATTAATGTATAATATTTCCTGAAAATCGCTTACATAAACAAATCGGAGTAAATATGGATTCAGTACTTAATTGGCTAAATGAAAACTCAGGCCTAATTTTACATTATGGTATTCAAGCTGTTGTAGCGCTTGTTATCTTTTTAATTGGTAGTCGTGTTGCTAAGTTTTGTTCTAACTTAACTGAAAAAGGCTTTGCTAAAAAGAAAGTAGATAAAGCTGTAGGGTCATTTGTTGCAAGTATAGTGTTTGCACTTGTGTTTGCTGTAACAATATTAATGGCACTTTCACAGATTGGTATAGAAACAACGTCATTTATAGCTATTTTGGGTGCTGCAGGTTTAGCTGTTGGTTTAGCACTG
Source organism: Pseudoalteromonas sp. MMG007 (assembly GCF_018100985.1). Classification (GTDB taxonomy): domain Bacteria; phylum Pseudomonadota; class Gammaproteobacteria; order Enterobacterales; family Alteromonadaceae; genus Pseudoalteromonas. Next base: position 152,171 of record NZ_JAGJEI010000006.1, read on the forward strand.
CAAGGTTCATTATCTAACTTCGCCTCTGGTGTGCTAATTATTTTACTTCGTCCTTTTAAGTCTGGTGACTTTGTTGAAGCAGGCGGAAAAATGGGTACTGTTAAAAAAATAGAAATATTTTCAACAGAATTACGTACTCCAGATAATAAAGTAATCATTGTGCCTAACTCTCAAATTATGTCTGGTGCTATTACTAACTTCTCACGTGAATCTACACGCCGTATCGATTTAGTTATTGGTGTTGGTTACGATGCTGATTTACGTAAAGCTAAAGAAGTATTAAAATCAGTGCTTGACGCAGAAACCCGTTTACTTAAAGATCCAGCTTATACAGTTGCTGTAAATGAGTTAGGTGATTCTAGCGTAAACTTTGTTGTTCGCCCTTGGGTTAATTCTGCCGACTATTGGCCTACATACTGGTCATTAATGGAAAATATTAAAATTGCACTAGATGATGCAGATATTAATATTCCGTTTCCACAAATGGATGTTCATTTACACAAGCAAGACTAATTCTTAGTATTAAATAGGTTATTTTTAATGAAATTAAAGCTTTTAACACTTTTAGTTGCAGCATCTGCTGCAACCAACGCATTCGCTGAAGACGCAGAACAAAAAACGTGGGAAGTGACGAGTGAACTTGGGGCAATTGTCACTAGTGGTAATACAGAAACAACCACGCTTAAAGGTGGCCTTAAAGTATTACACCACTTAGAAAACTGGGATAACGAGTACAAAATCGACGGCATCTACAAAGAAGATGAAGTTGAAGACGATAACGGCGACAAAGAAAAGCAGCGTACTAACGAAAAGTACTCTGCCTCTGCGCAAGGTAATTACAAATTAAATGAAGAGCACTCGCATTTATTCATTTATGGTTCACACGTTTCAGATTACTTTGGTGCGTATAGAACTGAGTCTGTGATATCTGCAGGTTACGGTCTTCGTTTACTTAACGAAGACGACATGTGGTTAAATGCAGAGTTTGGTCCGGGTTATAAGTTTTTTGAATACTCAGATGACAGTACTCAAGTAGACGAAAACGGTAACCTTTTAGCTGGCGAAAGCGACAGTGAAATAATTGCTTTAGGTAAGCTTGATTACAACTGGCAGATTTCTGAAAATGCGCGTTTTACTCAATTAGTGGCTGTTGAATACGGTGACTCAAATACTAAGACTCGCTCAGAAACTGCATTGCTTGCTAAAATTAATGGTTCATTACAAATGAAAGTGGCTTTTAACGTTATCAACAACTCAGACGTTGCTGACGATGAAGAAAGCACAGATACAGAAACGTCATTAACGCTAGTTTATAGTTTTTAACTACACTAACGAATATAAATGACATTAAAATGAAAAAAGGGGCGAAAGTCCCTTTTTTATTTATCTAAATTTAATGTATTATGGCGACCGATTTTGGTTGTAGAACTAGGGATATACCTACTCGTGAAAGTTTTAACATATTTTTTTAGTGCTTTTATACTGCTTTGTAGTCTTAGCGCAACGGCTTTTACGCCAACCGCCTCTCAAATTGAGCAATTTAAAAAACTGCCAAAAGCTCAACAAGAAGCGCTTGCTAAACAGTATGGTGTAGATGTATCTACAATCACCGGAACAAGCCAATCTAATGCTCAAAATAGTGATGAGCAGCAATCAACTATTGGTGAACGCCCGGAACAAGAAACAACAGACTTAACCGATGAAGAGCGTTTTAAGCCAAAAACAGACGAATTAAAACCATACGGTTATGAGTTATTTGCTGGCGAGCCTACCACCTTTATGCCAAGCGAAAATGCAGCAGTACCCGATACTTATATAGTAGGGCCTGGCGATCAATTAAAAATAAGCTTTTACGGAAAAGAAAGCGACAGTTTTGATGTAACTGTTGACCGTGAAGGCCGAATAAGCATTCCTGATTTAAGCCCGGTAGAAGTTGCCGGCTTAACGTTTGCCGAAATTAAAGATTTAATAAAAGTAAAAGTAGAACAAGAAGTCATAGGCGTAAAAGCTTTTGTATCACTTGGGCAGCTTCGTAGTATGCGTATTTTAGTGCTTGGTGAAGCGTATAAACCAGGTAGTTATAGTGTTTCTTCGTTGACAACGGTATCGCATGCACTGTTTGTAAGTGGTGGTGTGTCGGATATTGCCTCGCTTCGTAATATTCAAGTTAAACGCGCCGGTAAGGTTGTTGCTAACTTTGATTTGTATGACTTACTTATTAAAGGCGATAGCAGCAATGATATAGTATTAAAGCCGGGTGATGTTGTGTTTGTTCCTCCTGTAGGTGCACAGGTTCGCGTTGAGGGTTTAGTTAAACGCCCTGCAATATTTGAGCTAAAAAAAGGCGAGTCTGCAAAGCAATTGCTAACGATGGCCGGTGGCCTTAAGCCCGGTGCATATGCTAAAAATGCTGTGGTGGAGCGCTTTAATTTTGACCGCAAAGAAGTTCTTTCTGTCGATTTTTCTAAATCACAAATAAACTATATCCCGCAAGATGGCGATCGTATTCGTTTTAATTCAGTTAGCTCACAATATCAAAACTCTATAAGCCTAATTGGTGCGGTAGCTCGCCCTGGTAATTATCAGTGGCATCAAGGTAAGCGTATTTCTGATGTTTTAAAATCAGTACGTGGAGACTTACTCCCACAAGCCGATCTAAGCTATGGCTTAGTGATCCGCGAAATAAACATTAATGGTGATATAGAAGCGCACCAGTTTGATGTAGCACAAGCGATAATAAAAAACCCTGAAAATAACCTAGCGCTAAAAGCGAATGACAAAATTGTTGTATTCAGCCGTTTTGAAGAAAAAGAAGCTGAAAAATCAGCACTTGCTAATATGGCACTAAGTCAAGAACAGCAAGAGCAACAGCAAAAAGCAGAACAATGGCATAAGTTCGAGCAAAAACAATTTGAAAAATACGTTGGTATTAGTCAACAAGACGACAAGTTTGTGATTGATGAAAATAAAGCACTAACTATTGCTGAAATTTCTAAACGTAAAGCCAAGGAAGAAGCAGAGCAAGAGCTTAAACCAGAAGACTACGCATTATTTAGTCGTCATAACTTACTTGCACCAATTATTGCCAAGTTTAAACAACAGGCTTCTGTGAGCCAAGCTATGCAGCTTGTTGAAATTAGCGGTAACGTAACTTTCCCAGGTATTTACCCATTAATGGTAGGCGGTGAGGTGCGTGATTTAGTAACAGCGGCAGGCGGCTTACTTGAGTCTGCTTATGTTAAGCAAGCTGAAATAACGCGTATTGTAGCAAGTGATGCCTCTAAAATAGAGCACTTACGCTTAGACCTTGAAAGTGCAATGCGCGGCGACTTACAAAGTAATATTACATTACAAAGTAAAGACAGCATTAACGTGTTTGCTATCCCAAATTGGCAAGAAAACGTAAAAGTAGAACTTAAAGGTGAGCTTAGATTCCCTGGTACATATACTATCCGTCGAGGTGAAACGCTCACTGAATTACTTCAGCGCGCAGGTGGTTTTTCTGAGTTTGCAGAGCAAAAAGCAGCAATATTTACTCGGGCATCAATCAAAGAGCAAGAGCAGGAGCAGTTAGCGCGTTTATCAACAGAACTACGCCGTGACATAGCTTCAAAGAGCTTTCAAAATTCAGTAAGCAGTAACACACTTTCGTACGACGAAATGAACATGCTACTAAATGATTTAGCAAGTGTAGAAGCAGTAGGGCGTTTGGTAATCGATTTACCACTCATTGTTGAAAATAAGCAAAACTTAGTTCTTCAAGATGGTGATGTTTTATATGTACCAAGCAAGCGTGATTCAATAAGTGTTATTGGCGAAGTTAACTACTCAACCTCACATTTGTATAAAACTGGCGTAAGTGTTGATGACTATATAGATCTAAGCGGTGGCCTGAAAGAGCGTGCTGACGAAGATAGTATTTACATCATTAAAGCAAATGGCTCGGTAAAAATACCTCATACCGGCGGCTGGTTTGCAGCTAATAATTCAGAACAGTTAGAGCCTGGCGATACAATTGTGATCCCTATGAACGCAGACCATATGGACAAACTGACTTTATGGAGTACTGCAACTCAAATACTTTACCAATTAGGTGTAGCAGTAGCCGCAATCAGCAGCATATAAGTGATGGTTTTTTAAATCTGTTTATCTAATTTGAATAATTTAAGTGAAAATTAAGTAATGACTAAACATAATATAAAAGGTGAGTATGAAACAGGGGTTTCATACAACCAAGATGATGAATTAGATATGCGTGATTTGATCGCCAGCATATGGCGTGGAAAGTTACTTATAATTATTGTGTCGAGTATTTTTGCAGTATTGTCTGTTTTTTATGCTATTAATTTACCAAATATTTATAAAGCAGAGGCTGTACTTATTCCTGCTGAGTCTAAACAATCAAATGGATTAGCAGGCTTAGCAAGTCAATTTGGTGGCTTAGCTGGTATTACAGGTGTTGACCTAGGCGGTGGCGGAGCTGATAAAACTAAGCTCGCACTTGAAATTCTTCAATCGCGAAAGTTTACAAGCAGTTTTATAGAAAAGCACTCAGTACTACCTGAGTTGATGGCAGCCAAAAGCTGGAGTATTGACAGTGGTGAGCTGTCATATAATGAAGAAATTTATTCTGTTTCAGAAAATAAGTGGTTAAGAGAAGTTAAAGCCCCTAGAAATGCTGAGCCTTCGATGCAGGAAGCTTATAAAGTTTTTTCTAAAATAGTCAGTACAAACTCAGATCCAGAGAGTGGGACTATTACACTTTCTGTAGAGCATATATCTCCATTAGTGGCTCAACAGTGGGTTGATTGGTTAATTGAAGATATAAACTTAGAGGTTAAGCAGCGTGATGTAACTGAGGCTGTTAAAAGCACCGAGTTTTTAACGGAGCAACTTGATAAAACAAGAATTTCAGATATTCGAAGTGTCTTATACAAGTTAGTGGAAGAGCAAACAAAAACAATTATGTTTGCTAATGTACGTGATGAATATGTATTTAAAACTATAGATCCTGCGGTTATTCCTGAAGAAAAGTTTAAACCTAGACGAGCAATAATTTGTATTGCAGGTACTCTATTAGGTTTCATTCTCAGTTTTTTCTTTTTAGTTATTCGTTTTTTTCTCAAACAAAAATAAACCTAAAAAGTTTTAAGCTTCATACGAGTTAGAGCTTTTTTAAATTCTAGCTCTTTTTATATGTAACTCAAAGGCATGATGATGAGTACCAATGAACCATTAGTAAGTGTAGTAATCCCAACGTTAAATAGGACTACAATGCTTACACGCGCTATCGATTCAGTATGTCAACAAACATATAAGAACATTGAAATTATAGTAATAGATGACTGCTCAGACGCCCCTGTTAAATTAGACAACCTTTCTTCCAAAACTCCTATACATATTTCAAGAAATGAAAAAAGATTAGGAGGAGGAGCTTCTCGAAATAAAGGTGCTAAATTAGCTAAAGGTCAATATATTGCATTTCTTGATGATGATGATCATTACCTTACAGATAAAATTGAATTCTTACTTGCTAAATTATTAGCACAGCCTAACTTAGTTGCAGTGTTTGGACACGTTAAAGGCAGTGGTAATAAGCCTAAACATCTTGTGGACAATACATACATCAATAGTTTTCATGCTATTGGAGGGCTACATACTAACGGTTCATTAATTAAGAAAAGAGCTTTTGACGATATCATGTTTTTAGAGACTCTCCCTAAGTATCAAGATACTCAGCTGCATATGGAGCTTATAAAAACTAACAAAACTAAATATTTTGAGCATACTGTAGCTTTATGGAATAAAGATCACGGAGAAGGACAGATAACAGATTTAAAAAGTGTAAAGCAACATATTAAAGGGTTAAAAGCTTTTTATTTATTAGAAGAGTACATAAATAGCAAGTATAAACTTTTGTATTCAGAGTATTTATATTTAATGAAAAATAAAGTTTACCTTTTGAGTAAGTGTAAAAAAAAGGACTTAGTCAAAAATAATATTTCATATACGTGGTACGAAAGTATCTTGCTTTTTATTGCAGGCATGTATGTTAAATTCAAACGTTAAAAGCTTTTTTTTATATCTACTCTTCCTAGTTGGCAGTTTTTTTTCTCCAGTATTTTCATTTATATTGTTCTCGTGTGTTGTTCCGTTTTTTTTAAATAAGAATAACTATACTTTTATAGTGTTTTTATTTTCATTGTTTTTTATTTTTTATGGAATGGCCATGGACCCGGTGTCATATATCGGTGATTATTCAAGGTACTATTTATCTTTTTACAAACCAGACATACATATACTAGCTACAGGTAAATTGTATCGATACAGTGTTTTTAATCTACTACAGTCTTTAGGTATGGGGCCTCAATTTTATACGGGGCTTTCGCTATTTTTAAACTATTTTATAGTGTTAACTGTAAGCTTAAAGTTTGCTGTTTTATTCTCATTTAATAGAAATAAAAAATTGTTGTTTTTCTTTTTGATAGCCCTTATAAGTATGCCTAGTACTGCCATAGGTAACTTTGAGTCGATGCTTTCTTTTTCATTGAGTTATATAGCGTTATATTTAATTTGTACTCAAAGGAAAAAGGCCGCTTTGGCGTTTGTTATTATTGCACCTTTAATACACCCTGCGGCTATACTTTACTCTGTAATGTATATTCCTGTATTTATATTCAAAAATTCCTTTCATAAATACAAAACAATTTTTTCATTATTGCTTGTTTTAGGCATTACTGGCTTCTTATTTACACCTTTAGCAAGCGTGCTACCTTTTTTAGACCATATACAAAGAAAGCTTATGACCTTTCTGACTGGTCCGTGGAGCGAGTATATAGAAAGGCGAGATTTTGAATTTATTTTAATTGCATTAATTAAATTAATTGTATTCGCTTTTTCTATTTATAGAATTAGACAGGTTTATATCAAAAAATTCAAGTTCATGTATGGAACTGCTCAGCTTAATGATAAAAAAGAATATGCAATAAAAATGCTATACAGTGTAAGTTTATATATGTTTCCAATTATATTTTTAGCTATATTTTCTAGGACATTAGCTGAGCGATATATTTACTTTGGTATGTTTTTCTTTTTTCCGGTTGTTATACTTGCTGCAGAAAATTTAAAGATATTTATGAATCGTTTTTTTGTATATTCAATGATATTTATTATCTTTTTACTACCACAAAATATCATAGTGTTTGGTGTACTTGCTCTTAAATCAACAACGCAAGAATCACTTTCAAACAATATGCATGAGCTCTTGTATAAAGAATATGACAAAGCTCCAGAACCCGGCGGAAGATTATAAAAGGATTCAAAATGATAGCTGTTTATGTTGATAATTATGATAGAGCCACTTTTTTCTATCGATTAGCTAAAGGTGCAAATAATAAGCGTTTTCTTTTCTTTACTACAAAGTATTCTGTTTACCAGTTTTTAAAAAGCGACTTTGAAGTCGTATTATTTAATGCTCACTCAAAGTATCTAAATGATGCCAATGCATTGGCTGACAGTGATTTCTTAAACTTGACATATGTTTACCGTGGTAGCCAGTCTTTAGAACATGCTAAATCTGTTTATCAAATGATCAGTGCTCAGTTGATTAATCAGCAATTAAATTACGATCATATAGAAGTTGCGATCGTTTTTAATGGTAATTCAGCGTCGCAAAAGGCTTTTATAGATCATTTTTCAGGACGAAATGTTAAAACACTCTTTAGTGAAATTAGTAATTTACCTGGGAAGGTTATATTTGACAGGTTAGGAGTAAATGCTAAATCAAGCTTATTTTTCGATGCTCATCAATTAGACATGCTTCCTTCAATCGCACCTGAAAAGCACAAGCAATGGATTAAGGTTTATGAGGATTACAAAAATAATCCTATTCCTCAAGGTAAGCTAGAACCTAAATTTATAAAAGCTTACATTACTGATTATTTAAGTAGTTTTCTTGGTAAAGGTATACGTGAGGAAGACAAGGTTTCTTTATTAAAAAAAGTGACCGCTGTATTGAGGCTATTTCGCTCTAAATCTAGTTCAGATCTAACTTACGATGATGCAGACCTAAATTGCGATTATATTTTTTTTCCAACGCAAGTAAGGTATGACTCTCAACTAATTTTAAATAGCGATATAAATAACCAGCAAGCTATTGAAAAAGCAGTTTTATTAGCCAAAGAGCATGGCTGCAAGCTTTATGTGAAAATTCATCCAGCGGAAACGGATCCTGAAATCCTAAAAGACTATATATCGCTTAAGAATAAATATGATTTTTTAATAGTTAACTCTAATACGACTGAGCTAATTAAAAGTGCCAAAGTAGTTACTACCATAAACTCTACTATTGGACTAGAAGCGCTTATTTATAATAAAGAATTAAAAGTATACGGACGAGCAATTTACAGTGACTTCGACTTTTCTAGGATACTTAGCTATATACATAACTATCTGGTAGATTTTGACTATTTTTCAGATGAATTAATAAGTGAAAAAGAACTTAATAAGCTGCTCTCGTTAGCAAGTAAGTAAAATCCTAAGTAAGGCCATTGTGTATTTAGGTAACTGTGTTTATAGGACAGATGAATGAATGATTTTTCGGTTTTAATGTCGATATATGATAAAGAAAACCCTACATATTTGCATGCATGCTTGGAAAGCTTATATAGCCAAACCGTGAAGGCGTCTGAAGTAGTACTTGTACTCGATGGCCCTATTAAGCAAAGCTTAATAGAAGTTATAAATAAATGGCAGCCTTTGCTTAATATAATATTAGTCCCTTTACAGGTAAATGTAGGCCTAGGAAATGCTCTGAACGAAGGGTTGAAGGCATGCTCTTACGAACTTATCGCTCGTATGGACACTGACGACTTATGTTTAGCAGATCGTTTTGAGAAGCAACTAGCTATATTTAAAGAAAAGCCATCAATTACCCTTTGTGGATCATTTATTGATGAGATTGAGTGTGAAAGTACTAACTATATAGCGACTCGTAATGTAAAAGAATTTAATGATGATATTATTAAAAACTGCATTTCACGAAATCCATTCAACCATATGAGTGTCATGTTTAAAAAAAGCGCGGTTATCTCTGTGGGCAGTTATAAGCATATGATCTCGATGGAAGATTGGTATTTATGGTTACGTATGCTTAGTCGAGGTTACGAAGGGTACAACATACAGCAAACACTAGTAAAGGCACGTGCAGGTAAAGAAATGATGGCACGGCGCACTGGCTTTAAATATGTAACCTACGAGGCTAAGCTTGCTAAGCAGAAAGCGAAGCTATTTCCTCAGTATGCTTTAAAATCGTATTTTTATTTTATAGTCAGATCGTTACCACGATTATTACCGCAAAAATTACTTTACCTAGTCTATCTTTTTTCTCGAAAGGTAAACTAATTAATAATATTATCAAAGATAGAGAATTTATATGAAAGTAGCAGTTACAGGTGCAACTGGCTTTATAGGTAAAGAGCTCCTTACAGGATGCCCTAGTGACATTGAACTGTTAGCATTAACCAGAAAAAGCATAAAATTAAGTGATTACATTAAATACGATGATTTATTTAACGTTAAAGCTCAGGACTTAGTTGGGTGTGAGTCGTTTGTTCATTTAGCTGGTGTAGTCCACATAAGTGGTACCGATTCTGAAATATACACTCGATACAATACTAAACTAGTCTCTCATTTAGCTAATGAAGCCGTTAAAGCAAATATAAAGCGTTTTATTTTTGTAAGCACTATAGGTGTTAATGGTATCAGTTCTGGTGAAACGGCTTTCAAGCCTTATGATAAAGCAAATCCACATAATGATTACGCTACATCGAAGTATAATGCTGAAATAGAACTACAAAATATAGCGAATAATACGGACTTGGAAATAGTGATCGTTAGACCTGTCATGGTTTATGGCAAAGAAGCTCCCGGTAGCTTTAGGCTACTGTTAAAAACGATCTCGAAATTTGCTATATTACCTTTTGGGTTAGTAAAAAATAAACGCAGTTTTATATCAGTACACAACTTAGTAGATTTTATATATCTATGTTTAAAACATGAAAATGCGAAAGGACAAATATTTTTAGCATCTGACAATCAACAGGTCTCAACCAAAGAGTTTACAAACTCTATTGCGGCTGGATTGAATAAAACTATATTTCAGTTACCTATTCCTATTTTTTTAATGAAATTTGCATTTAAGTTGCTAGGAAAACAATCTTTAAATAAGCAGTTGTTTGATAATCTAGAAGTCGATTCGAGTAATATGCATGAATTACTAGGTTGGAAACCCGTATTTACAATGGATGCAGCAATGCGCCAATTAACTAGAGAAAAACATGATTAGGATACTTGACTTATTTTTAGCGCTTTCTGGCTTAATTATTACAATGCCTTTTTTGATTATATTGTATGTAATTGGCTTTTTTGACACAGGCTCACCTTTGTTTATGCAAGAGCGTGTAGGTCGAAATAAAAAACCGTTTACCTTGGTAAAGTTCAGAACAATGAACGTAGATACAGCCTCTGTAGCAAGCCACTTAGCAAGTACAGCATCTATCACACAATTTGGTGGCTTTTTACGTAAAACAAAATTAGATGAGCTGCCACAACTTTGGAACGTACTTAAAGGCGAAATGAGCTTAGTTGGGCCACGCCCAGGCTTGTTTAATCAAGAAGAGCTCACTCAAGCTCGCGATGCTAAAGGTATCTACAATGTACGTCCAGGTGTAACAGGTTTAGCGCAAGTAAATGAAATCGATATGTCGACTCCTGAGTTGCTAGCTGAAACCGACGAAAAAATGATCGCTACATTAAGTCTCAAACATTACTTTATTTATATACTACAAACCGTAACAGGAAGCGGCAGTGGCGATAGAGTCAAGTAGCCAATCTCTCATACACAAACTTACAAAAAGTAACCAAATACCTAAAGACTATATAATATTTTACTTATAGTCTTTAGGTATTAAGTACAATAGTTATTCATCTTGTAGTAAAATTGTAATCAATAGAGTAGCAGTTTCACTGCTAGTTTCAGGGAAATGTATTGTGTTTTTAAAATTCTTAGTTGATTTACCTCGCCCTCAAAAAAGAATCGTATCTCTTGCTGTAGATAGTATCTTTATTGTTGTAGCTTTTTGGCTTGCCTTTTTACTTCGGCTTGATAGCACTGCTGTTTTAAAAAATACACACACATGGATATTACTAGCAACAGTACTTCCATTGAGCTTACTTAGTTTTGTAAAACTTGGCTTATACCGAGCAGTGCTTCGCTATATGAACACGCAAGCTATTTGGGCTATTATCGCTGGTGTTGTACTCTCTACCGTTTACTTTACTGTTTTGTCTTTCTTTTTAAGCGCTCCTGTTCCACGCACAGTACCTTTTATATATGCTAGTTTTTGTATTTTATTTGTAGGCGGGGCAAGGCTAACTGTTCGTGCAGTGGTTGGGCAAATAACCATGCGCCGTAAAGAGGGCGTAATAATATACGGGGCTGGTTCAGCAGGGCGCCAGCTTGCAACTGCCTTAGCTAATGGCCCTGAATACTCACCTGTTGCCTTTATTGATGACGATCCTAAAAAGCATTTAGCATTAATTCAGGGTGTGTGTGTGCATGCGCCATCACAAATTGCCGATATCGCAAAGCAAAAGTCAGCTAATAAAATTTTACTTGCTTTGCCCAGCGCTTCTCGTAGCCGTCGTAAAGAAATATTAAATGCAATTGAAAAGTTTAAGCTACAAGTTATGACAATACCTGGTATGGCAGATATTGTATCCGGTACAAATAACCTTGACGAAGTAAAAGACGTAGAAATTGATGATTTACTAGGGCGCGATTCCGTGATGCCTCGAGGTGATCTGATGTCAGCAAATATCACTAATAAAGCTGTTATGGTTACTGGCGCAGGGGGATCTATAGGATCGGAACTATGTAGGCAAATAATTAAAAATAACCCTACAAAAATAGTACTTTTCGAACTTTCTGAATTTGCTCTATATGCAATAGAAAAAGAGCTTACAGAGTACTGCGCCTCGAATAGTTTAAACGTAGAGATCCTACCTATTTTAGGCTCGATCCAAAATAAAAAGCTTGTTGAATCAACATTCTCGACCTTCAAAATTCAAACGGTTTACCATGCTGCGGCTTATAAGCATGTACCATTAGTAGAGCATAATGTTGTAGAAGGTGTACGTAATAATGTTTATGGTACTTATAACGTTGCTACCGCAGCAATAAACGCAAAAGTAGACACCTTTGTACTAATTTCGACAGATAAAGCTGTTAGGCCAACTAATATTATGGGTACTACAAAACGGATGGCCGAATTAGTACTGCAAGCTCTTTCTGATGAGCAAAGTAGTACGCGTTTTACAATGGTTCGTTTTGGTAATGTTTTAGGTTCTTCAGGCTCTGTAGTGCCGCTTTTTAGAAAACAAATTAAAGCAGGTGGCCCAATCACGTTAACCCACCAAGATATCACTCGTTATTTCATGACTATTCCTGAAGCTGCACAGCTAGTAATACAAGCTGGAGCTATGGGGGTGGGCGGCGACGTATTTGTTCTAGATATGGGCGAGCCGGTTAAAATAAAAGATTTAGCGACTAAAATGGTTCATCTTTCAGGGCTAGAAGTTAAACATAAGAAACGCCCTAACGGAGATATTGAGATTAAGTGTACAGGGTTACGTCCAGGTGAAAAACTGTTTGAAGAGTTACTCATTGGAGATAATGTAACTGGTACAGAGCATCCAAGAATATTGAGTGCACAAGAGATTAAAATGCCTTGGACTGAGCTTGAGTCTTTCTTAGATAAACTTAAAAATTCATGTGATGATTCTAATCATGTAGAAATTAGACGGCTTCTTTTATCTGCCCCAACAGCTTTTACCCCTACAGATGATATATGTGATTTAAACTGGAAAGAAAATGCAGTGGGAAAAACAAACATATCAATGTTGCCAATAGCAAATGAGAAGTTTTAGAAAATAGATGAAATGTTATAAATACGTGATTTATAAATTTTCTTTATTATATAATTTAGTATTAAACACGAAAAACTGGAAAATTAATGAAAAGCATACTTGAACTAATAGGTAGAAATAAACCCTTATTCTTAAATGATTTAGAAGTGTTTGATAATGAGCTAAAAGAAATAGTAAACGAGTCAAAGTTTCTTGTTCTCGGAGGTGCTGGTTCCATAGGCCAAGCTGTTACTAAAGAAATATTCAAACGCAACCCTAAAAAGCTTCATGTTGTTGATATTAGTGAAAATAATATGGTTGAGCTTGTTCGCGATGTTCGCAGCTCGTTTGGGTATATTGACGGTGATTTCCAGACTTTTGCGCTTGATATTGGTTCAGTCGAGTATGATGCATTCATAAAAGCTGATGGGCAGTATGACTATGTATTGAACTTATCAGCACTTAAACATGTACGCAGTGAAAAAGACCCATTTACATTAATGCGCATGATTGACGTAAATATATTTAATACTGATAAAACCATTCAACAATCGATCGATTGTGGCGCAAAAAAATATTTTTGTGTTTCTACCGATAAAGCGGCAAACCCGGTTAATATGATGGGAGCGTCAAAACGCATTATGGAAATGTTTTTAATGCGTAAAAGCGAGGAAATCGCTATTTCTACAGCTCGATTTGCCAACGTTGCTTTTTCAGATGGTTCATTATTACATAGCTTTAATCAGCGTATACAAAAACAACAACCTATAGTCGCACCTAGTGATATCAAACGCTACTTTGTTACCCCGCAAGAGTCTGGTGAATTATGTTTAATGTCTTGTATTTTCGGTGAGAATAGAGATATTTTCTTTCCAAAACTAAGTGAAGCGTTACATTTAATTACCTTTGCAGACATTGCTGTAAAATACCTCCAAGATCGTGGTTACGAACCTTTCCTATGTAAAACAGAAGACGAAGCACGAGAGCTGGTAAAAACACTACCCGCTCAAGGTAAGTGGCCCTGTTTATTTACTGAAAGTGACACCACTGGCGAAAAAGACTTTGAAGAGTTTTTTACCGACAGTGAAACACTAGATATGGAGCGTTTTGAAAATTTAGGCATTATTAAAAATGACGCAATTTTTGAGCAAGCTTTGTTAGCCGAATTTGAAGAAGCAATTACTCAAATGAAAACTGATAAATCTTGGACAAAAGATGAAATTGTGTCGCTTTTCTTTAAAATGATACCTGATTTCGGGCATAAAGAAACGGGCAAATACCTTGATGGTAAAATGTAATTAGGCAGATATATCATGACTAAACAGCTTGTTTCATTTGTAAAAGATCTCTACCAAACCAACGAGTTCATTCCTTTACACGCACCAACTTTCTCAGGGAATGAACAAAAGTATGTATCAGAAACAATTAGCAGCACATTCGTATCAAGTGTTGGTAAATTTGTAGATGACTTTGAAGCTCACATTGAAGATTATACCGGGACCGCAAAAGCCGTTGCGACTGTAAATGGTACTGCAGCATTGCATGCCGCGCTGTATATGGCGGGAGTTAAGAATAATGATATCGTTATTACTCAAGCCCTTACTTTTGTAGCCACCTGTAACGCATTACATCATATGGGAGCAGAACCGGCATTTGTTGATGTCTCACCTGTTAGCTTAGGGTTATGCCCTAAAGCATTGTCTACGTTTTTAGAGCAACACGCAGTGCTAACCGAATCAGGACCTATACACAAAACTACAAAGCAGCGCTTTCAGGCTGTTGTTCCAATGCATACATTTGGCCATCCTGTTGAGCTTGATGAGTTAATGGGTGTGTGTAACGAGTGGCGAATCGCTTTAGTAGAAGATGCAGCAGAAAGTCTTGGCTCTTTTTACAAAGGTAAGCACACCGGGACATTAGGTGACTTTGGCGCAATCAGCTTTAATGGTAATAAAATTATCACCACCGGTGGTGGCGGTATGGTTTTATGTAAAAGTATAGAGTCAGGACAGCATACAAAACATATAACAACTACTGCTAAAGTTCCTCACCCGTATGAATTCTTTCATGATGAAGCGGGATTTAATTATCGCATGCCTAACTTAAACGCGGCACTTGGCTGCGCGCAAATGGAAAACTTGGCCGAATTCATCGACAACAAGCGTGATCTTGCAAACTTATATGTAGATTTTTTTAAAGGATCTGACTTTAAATTTGTTACTGAGCCGAGCTACGCAAAATCAAACTATTGGTTAAATGCAATCATTTGTCCAAATCAAAGTGAACGAGAAAAACTATTAAAGCAGACTAATGCTGATGGCGTAATGACCCGACCAATTTGGCAATTAATGCATCGTTTACCTATGTTCGAAAAGGCAATGAGAGGCGATTTAAGCCATTCAGAGTTTATTGAGGCTCACTTAGTTAATATACCAAGCTCTCCAGTACAAAGTTTAGGCAAGTTGTAATGACAAAAAAAATAGCTGTATTTACAGGTACTCGAGCAGAGTATGGGCTGCTATATTGGCTAATAAAAGATGTTCAAAGTGATCCAGAGCTTACGTTACAGCTATTAGTATCAGGTATGCATTTATCATCTGAATTTGGTGAAACGTATAAACAAATAGAGCAAGATGGTTTCAGTATAGATGAGAAGATAGAAATTTTACTTTCGTCAGATACGGCCGTCGGTACCGCTAAAAGTATAGGGCTGGGTGTACTTGGATTTACAGATGCATTAAGTCGATTAAAGCCCGATGCGTTGGTCATTCTGGGTGACCGTTTTGAAGCACTTGCGGCCGCTCAAACCGCGATGATACTGCGTATTCCTATTTTGCATCTACATGGTGGGGAAGTCACTGAAGGTGCCTATGATGATGCTATTCGCCATGCCATTACTAAGCTGAGCTATTTACACGGAACCTCTACTGAGGAGTATCGGCAACGTGTTATACAGCTAGGTGAAGTACCTGAACGGGTTAAAAACATTGGTGCAATTGGCCTTGATCATTTAGCGCGTAGTAATTTTATGAGCGTAAATGAAATTGGCAACTCATTAAATTTTAATTTAAAACAGCCTTACTTTCTTGTTACCTATCATCCGGTAACGCTAGGTGAAGAGCCACCAGAGCAAAGCTTTATTGCATTACTCAATGCACTAGATGAGTTTAAAGATCATCAAATTATTTTAACCTATCCAAATGCCGATGATGGTGGTCGTCGTATAATTCCAATACTTGAAGGCTATGCTAAACAATATCCTAATAGAGTATGTGCAATACCTTCGTTGGGACAAAAGCGCTACCTAAGCACGGTCAAAAATGCCGCTGTTGTTATTGGAAACTCATCTAGTGGGATCATTGAGGTACCCGCATTTAATGTGCCTACAGTTAATATAGGCGAAAGGCAAAAAGGGCGTTTAGCTGCTAAATCTGTACTTAACTGCATAGCAACAAAAGCTGCTATTTCAGCAGCAATAACGACAGCTGTTACAGGTAGTTATAAAACTCCAGGCGAAACAATAATAAATCCATATGGCGCAGGTAATGCAAGCGCTCAAGCAATTCAAATGCTCAAATCTTTAGAATTTGAGCCGAGCAAATCTTTTTACGACTTAAAGCGAGAACCTCTATGACATTAATTATTGCAGAAGCTGGTGTTAATCATAATGGCAGTGACGATTTAGCTTTTTCTCTTGTTGACGCTGCGCATCAAGCTGGTGCCGATATAGTTAAATTTCAAACATTTAAAGCTAAAAACTTAGTGACTGAAGATGCACAGCAAGCAGAGTACCAAATTACTAATAGTGGTCAAAAAGAGTCTCAGTACTCAATGCTTAAGCGATTAGAGCTAAGCTATGAAACACATCATAAGTTGGTTAAATATTGCAATGATTTAGGTATTGAGTTTTTATCTACAGCATTTGATTCAGAGAGCCTATCGTTTTTAGTTGATGATTTAGGAATAACGCGCCTTAAGCTGCCATCGGGTGAAATTACAAACGCACCATTAGTGCTTGAACATGCTAGAACAGGCTGTGATTTAATTGTATCTACAGGAATGGCAACCCTTTCTGAAATAGAGCAAGTTCTATCGGTTATTGCTTTTGGTTATATAAACGCTGAGGGTAACCCAACAGATGAAACGCTACAGGCTGCATACTTTTCTGAGCAAGGTAAGCAGTTATTAAAAGACAAAGTAACGCTTTTACATTGCACAACTGAATACCCAGCACCGTTTAATGATATAAATTTAAATGCTATGGACACAATGAAAGATGCATTTAAGTTAAAAGTAGGTTACTCAGATCATAGTGCCGGTATAGTGGTACCTATTGCGGCTGTCGCCAAAGGAGCTACTTTAATTGAAAAGCACTTTACTGTTGATAAAGCATTACCAGGCCCAGATCACAAAGCATCTCTTGATCCTATCGAATTAAAAGAAATGGTTGATGGCATTCGCATAGTGGAAAAAATATTAGGTGATGGTATTAAAGGGCCGCGCCCATCTGAAGTTAAAAATAAAGCTGTGGCTCGTAAAAGTGTAGTGGCAGCACAAGCAATTAAACAAGGAGAGGTGTTCACTGCAGATAATTTAGCTGTAAAACGCCCCGGTGGCGGTATAGAGCCAATCAATTTTTGGAAGTTACTAGACTCTCCTGCAACTAGAGATTACTCAATAGGGCAGTTGCTCGATGAAAAATAAGCCACTTATTATAATTGGTGGGGGGGGGCATGCAGCTGTATTAGCAGAGACCCTTCTTAAGCAAAATAAAAAAATAGTAGGTGTAGTTGCACCTGAGTTAATAGCGGTCGGTAACGTCTTCGACAATATTGAATTGTTTCATAACGATGATGATATTCTTAAATTTAATCCTCAAGATGTTTTATTAGTTAATGGTATAGGTTCTATGCCGTTTAACTCCCTAAGAGAGGCGATTTATAATCGCTTTAAAAAACTAGGCTATGAGTTTGCCACAGTCATTGCTGATTCAGCCATCATATCAGACTATTCTGTAATAGGTTGCGGTGTTCAAGTAATGAATAACTGCGTAGTTAATTTCGGTGCTGCAGTTGGAGATAACACGATTATAAATACCTCGTCGTCAATAGATCACGATTGCACTATTGGCGCACATTGCCATTTAGCTCCGGGAACAACATTAAGTGGTCAGGTTGTAGTAGAAAATAATGTTCACATAGCTACGGGTAGCAATGTAATCAATAATATTACTATAGGCCGCAATAGTATAATTGGTGTAGGCGCAAATATAACAAAATCAATTCCAGCGAACTCAATTGTTTATGGTGCGCGCGCAATAGTTAAAGGATTAGAAAGTAATGACAGTTAATTGGCAAAAAGTAGTAATTGAGCCTTCAGTCTCAATCAAAGAAGCGTTACAAGTGATTGATAAAGAAGCGCTTAGAGTAGCACTCGTTGTTGATAACAATAAGCTAGTAGGCATGATAACGGATGGTGATGTACGAAGAGGTATTCTCAAGGGTATTGAGTTAACAGCCCCAGTAAATATGATTATGAATATAAGCCCTGTCAGTGCAAAAGCCTCGTTAAGCAGTAATGAGCTTAAGCAATTAATGCAATCTCGTAGAATATTATCTCTGCCGATAGTTGATAATAACAATGAATTAGTTGGTTTAAAAACACTTCACGAAACGCTAGTAATAGAGAAGCGTGAAAATCCAGTTTTTATAATGGCTGGAGGTTTTGGAACACGATTACGTCCTCTTACTGATAATTGCCCAAAGCCAATGCTAAAGGTGGGTGGTAAACCAATGCTTGAAACCTTGATAAATAATTTCAAGAACCATGGTTTTTATAAGTTTTATATTTCTACACACTATTTACCAGAAGTCATTATGGATTATTTTGGTAACGGCGATAACTTTGATGTTGAAATTACTTATGTGCATGAAGAAGAGCCGCTCGGTACTGGAGGAGCGCTCTCTTTATTGCCAGATGACTTGCCAAAAGAACCATTAATTATGATAAATGGGGATATTTTAACGAACGTCGATTTTTCCAAGGTGCTTGACTTCCATGTAAAGCAAGCAAGCGATGCAACCATGTGTGTGCGTGACTATGAAATTAAAATCCCCTTTGGAGTAATTGAAGGTGAAGGGCATGAGATTACGGCGATGGTAGAAAAGCCTACATACCGTTACTTTGTAAATGCAGGTATTTACATAATTTCTAATCATATTATTAATTCGCTTTCAAAAAATGAACGATTAGATATGCCAAGCTTATTTGAACAAAAACAAGGCGAAGGGCTTAAAACATTGAAGTTCCCGATTCATGAGTATTGGTTAGACGTTGGCCGTCATGATGACTTCCAAAAAGCACAACTGGATATTCATACCTTAGGAATTAATAATGATTAATGATAAAAAAATCTTAGCTATTATTCCTGCTCGTGGGGGAAGCAAGAGGTTGCCCAGAAAAAATATATTACCAATTGCAGGCAAACCACTTATCCAATGGACTATTGAGGCAAGTACTGCATCTAAGTACATAGATACAACGTTTGTTTCTACTGACAGCTCTGAAATCGCTAGCATAGCTATTGAACATGGGTTAAATGTCCCTTACCTTCGTTCTGATTCTCTATCAAGTGATATTGCTAGCAGTATGGACGTAATTTTAGATGCTATAAATAATTATGAACTTAAAGGTCATAGTTTTGATTTAGTATTATTGCTTCAACCAACTTCTCCTTTAAGGGACAATGAAGATATTGATGGAGCTATTGAGTTGTTTATTAAAAAATCTGCTGGGGCAGTCGTATCAGTAACTGAGTGCGACCATTCACCATTGTGGGCTAATGTATTACCAAGTGATTTTAACTTATCTGGCTTTATTCCCGATTCAGTATTAAAGACAAGAAGCCAAGATCTACCTACTTATTATAGACTAAATGGTGCTATTTATCTTTTTGAAGTCAAAAATGTTAAAAACGGTAATAGTTACTTATCGCTTCCAAATTCATTTGGATTTCCAATGAGTAAATCACATTCTATTGATATTGATGATGAAAATGATTTCATCATAGCTGAAGCTTTATTAGCTAGTCGTTGATTGCTAAGTCATATGTAAATTATTAGAGAAACAAGATGCATAAACTACAGGATGTGTTTTTTATTGAAAGCCCTTTGCAGCTGAGTTCCGCAAAAAAAGCGAGAGAACACTTCAATATAAAAAATGCGGTTCTATTTATAAATATTAAAAATAAAGGCGATACTAACCACTCCCAAATATTGAAAGGTTTGGATAATGACGACGGATGGCCTGAAATCAATTTTATTTATAGGAAAAATAATATACTAGAAAATTTACAGTTTTTGCTTTTTACTTTTAGGCTTTTGATAAATTATAAAGGTAATATCAAGCGCTTTTTCTATGGTGATTATCGGAGTCCTAACTACGCAATTTTTCAAGCTATTCTGAAGCCCAAAGAGGCTATATTATTAGATGATGGAGCAGTCACTATAGCTGTCCAAAAGAATTATATAAGAAAAAACAAAGATATATTAACTGTTGAAGGATTACGCCTCAAGTTGTTTAGTTTTATTTTGAATAAACCTAGAGTGCCAAATTTATATTCTTTTTTTGATTTAGAAAGATATTTACTACCTGAACAAACGAATTATTTTGAGAAAAAAAAAGTTTGTCAGATAAAGACTTTTGAAAGTATTTATTTTTTAGGGAGTAAATTATCTGAATCAGGTTATATGAAAGAAGGCGACGAGATTAAAGTACTGACAAGTATCTATAAAAGCTATCCATTCTTAAAGCTTTATTATGTTCCTCATCGAGATGAATCTAGTTGTAAACTTGAAAAAATTAAAGGGCTAGGGTACGAGCTTTTAGTGTTTGATACACCTATAGAGAGATTTTACGAGAAGTCTTTAGAAATGCCTAAAGTGGTTATGTCATATTATTCAACTGCTCTATATACATGCTATTTAAACTTTGGTCATCAAGTTGAGTTAATAGCTGTCGATATTAGAAAATATTTAAATAATAAAATACCTATAAACAATGTTAATACTGTATATGAATACTATAAAGACTTAGGTATGAAAATTGATTTTGTGGAATAAGCTTTTATTAAAGAAAGCTTTATTTTTTATTACTAATTAGAAGAGAATTTGATTGTATAGTAAATCACTTATTTATATTTGTAGCTCAATTATAAGCGCTGCAATTCCTTTTGTTTTATTGCCTATATTAACACGTTATTTAACACCTGCGGAGTATGGGAAAATAGCCATGTTTAGTATATTTACTACCGCGTTAGCTGCCTTAATAGGCTTAAGTGTAGATGGGGCTGCAAACAGGCGCTTTTTTGACGAAAACATTTTAGATACTGAGTTAGCGCGATTTAACGGTAACTGTTTTTTTATCTTATTAACTAGTGCATGTGTTGCTTTATTTTTTTTAGTGTTTGTAGATGTGTTTTTAGCCGGTTACCTAGGTATTCCTCCTACTTGGGTTTACTTTGGGTTGTTAAGTGTATTTTGCAGTTTCATTTTAAACCTACGTTTAGGTCAGTGGCAAATTAGAGGAAAAGCAAAATCATACGGTGCACTGCAAATAACAAATGCGTTTGTGGTTTTATTATTTAGTTTATTATTTGTTGTTTCACTTAAGTTAGGTCCAAATGGCCGTATTTATGGCATTGTTTTGACAAGTGTAATTATAGGGGCTTTGTCTTTTTTTACCCTTCGTAACGACAAGCTTGTTTTATTTGAGTATAACCGGGCCGATATTAATTATGCACTATCATTTGGTGTTCCGTTAATCCCCCATGTACTAGGTGGTTTTTTATTGTTATCAATCGATAGGCTGATAATTAATAAAGAGCTCGGGCTTGAAATGACGGGTATTTACATGGTTGCTATTAATTTAGGTAGTGCTTTAAATATACTATTTAATAGTATTAATAAGGCTTATTCACCTTGGTTGTTTGGGCAGTTAAAAGAAAATAAGCAAGCTAGTAAAAAAGCTATTGTTAAAAAAACATATCTGTATTTTATTTTTTTAGTGCTTATGGCACTATTGTCTTTTTTAATTGCTCCGCCAGTATTAAAGCTAATTGTTGGTGAAAAGTTCCATAAGGCAGCAGATGTTTTACCATTAATTGTAACGGGGCAGATATTTTTAGGTATGTACTTTATGGTAACTAATTATATATTTTATATTAAAAAAACTAAGTACTTATCCTGTGTAACTATTTCTTCCGGAGTGATAAATGTTGTTCTACTGCTTTTACTTATTCCTCATTATGGGATAAATGGTGCAGCATTGGCTTTTTTAATTGCTAATTTTTTGAGATTCATAGGAACATGGGTGCTTAGTGCAAAAGTATATAAAATGCCTTGGGGTCTGAAAGGTTAACTTCGTGGTTTTATAAGCACTTTAAGCCCGAGTATAAGTGTGATGTTAAAAGGGTGCATAAATAGTCTCTAATGCTAGCTTTAATAGAGTGAGTGATTTGAGTTATGGGAAGGTAACTGTTAGTGATAACAATCATTCATGATTCGAGTGGTTGTTTTAGATGGATTAAGAATATACGAAGGGGTTGTTATTTAGGCTGGAGGTTTTTTGTATCTGATATAGGGCACCCTGCAAAAGTATTCAGTCGTAGGGATTCAGAGCATTATTACAATCTTAAAAAGTTAAATAGATTTCATTAGTTTTCAATGTGAAAGTATTAACTATTAATCATGGGTTATTAAAGTACGACCTATACAAAAAATTAGAGCAATAAGTGTAATTTACTTAGGTAGCTCTTATCCTCCCTAAAACGGATCTTACAAAATTATGAAAAATATAGAGCTAATATTGTTTGACGTTGATGGCGTTATGACTGATGGAAGTATTTATATTGATAAAAATGGCGAATCATTTAAAAAGTTTAATGTAAAAGATGGCTTAGCAATAGAGCTTTTACGTAGTCACAATATAAAAACGGGTGTGGTATCAGGTAAAGCAAGTGAAGCGTTAACACTTAGAAGCGAAAAGCTTGGGTTTGATTTTATAGTCACAGGCTGCAAAAACAAACTACCACGCGTTAATGCGATTTGTGCTGAGCTAAACATAGGTTTAGATAAAGTTGCATTTGTAGGTGATGACGTACTTGATTTACCTGTAATGCAAAAGTGTGGTGCGAGTTTTGCCCCAAGTGATGCACACGAGTTAGTGTTAAAATATGCTCAATATGTAACGAAGGCTGTCGGCGGTTCAGGTGTGGTAAGGGAGATTGCCGATATCATATTATTAGAACGATTTGATAATTTAGATGCTGTATATAACGTCTTACTAGAAAAAATAATATCAGATGATGTACAAAGCATGGAACAATAAAATGAGTACTTCTAATCGTTTTAAAGTTGTTATACCAGCGAGGTATGGTTCAACTAGACTGCCGGCAAAGCCTTTACTTGAAATTAATAACAAGCCTATATTTTGGCACGTTGCTCAACGAGTATTAGAAGCAGGTGTAAATATAAGTGATATCGTCATCGCCACAGATGATCAACGTATAGAAGCTAAGGCTATAGAGTTAAAGCTTCCTGTAGCTATGACTAAAAGTACTCACGTAAGTGGCACAGATCGAGTTAATGAAGTTGCGAGCCAATTAAATTGGCATGAAAATACATTGGTATTAAACGTTCAAGGGGACGAGCCATTAATGCCTTCGCCACTAATTAAAAAGTTAATGGGTTTTAGCGAATCTAATGCTCATTTTGATATGTTTACTGCGTCCGTAGGTATATCAAAATATGAAGACTTCATTAACGCGAACGTGGTTAAAGCTATCGTTACAGAAAACAATCAAGCCCTCTATTTTAGTCGAAGCGCAGCACCCGTAAATAGAGACGATCCAAGTGATTTAACGTATGCAAATCGACATGTTGGGATTTATCTTTACAGTGTTAAGATACTGCAACAGCTATGCGAGTTGAGTGAATCAACACTTGAAAACACTGAGAAACTAGAACAATTAAGAGCTTTGAGCAACGGTGTATCTATTGGTGTAATGAAATACTGCGGGGAAATTCCACACGGTATCGATACTGAAAAAGATTACTTAAACGTAAAAGCTATAATGGAATCAATATGAGCAGTTATGATGTAGCTAAACGCGTAATTAATATAGAAATTGAGGCGTTAAAAGCGCTAGAGAAGCAATTAGACGAACAGTTTAATAGTGCAATAGAACTTATATTAAATACCAGTGGGCGAACAATCATTTGTGGAATGGGAAAATCAGGAATTATAGGCAAAAAAATAGCTGCTTCTTTTGCAAGCACTGGGACTCCTAGTTTTTTTATGCACCCAGGGGAAGCATTCCACGGTGACTTGGGGATGGTAACACCTGAAGATGTTTTTATTGCTATATCTAACTCTGGCGAGACACTTGAAGTATTAAAGTTGCTACCATTTTTAAAAGATAATAATAATAAAATTATAGCTATAACAGGCAATGAGAATTCTACCCTTGCCAATAATGCACACTACCATCTAAATATAGCGGTTCCTGAAGAAGCATGCCCATTACAGTTAGCGCCAACTTCATCTACAACTGCAACCTTAGTTATGGGAGATGCATTAACAGTAGCTCTTATGGAGTCGCGCTCCTTTCAGCCTGAAAACTTTGCTCGTTTTCACCCAGGGGGGAGCCTAGGGCGTAAGTTACTTAGTAAAGTTAGTGATGAAATGGTGACTCAAAACTTACCTTTAGTAAGTGAAGATACTCCATTAACCGACGTTATAAATGTTATGTCAAAAGGTGCTTTAGGGCTTACTTTAGTTGTTAAAAATGACGAAGCTAAAGCATTGATAACTGATGGTGATTTACGTAGAGCTATTGAAAAGTATGGTAAAGATTTGTTTGATCTAAAAGCTAAGCATATCGCAAATAGCAACCCCGTTGGCGTAGCTCCTGACACGTCAATAGCGATGGCTTACGAGAAAATGCAAAGCAATAAAATAAATAGTCTAATAGTGTGCGATAACAAAAAGGTTATAGGTATCCTAAAAAAATAATATATGTGTAAGTGAGCTTCATGCCTTCGCAAGTTTTACCTTTTGTGTATGTCATGCTTTAGGCTCTTAGCTTACAGGCGTTTTTATATTCGCAGGTAAGCAAGCTTCACTCCTACGTAAATTTTATTATTTGGCGTATTTACATGTTTAGTGCATGAGCTGCATACTCATTTTTACTTACCAATCTCAACCTTTATGTCTTCCCCTAATAACTCTTTATACTTTTTGGCCAATGTATTTTTTGCACTCTCATCGCCATGCACAATTTTTATATGGCTTGGCTTTTTACGCATGCCGGTTACAAACTTAATTAATCCATTTTGGTCTGCATGTGCGCTGTAACCGCTAATGGTATGCACTTTCGCGTTAATTGTAATACGCGTATCGTTTATAAAAACATAACCATTGCGGGGGCCGTATTTTTGTATATCTCGACCAAGCGTACCTCTGCCCTGGTAACCTACAAACAATACATCGGTAGTTTTGTATGGTAAAAAGCGCTCAAGGTAATTAACTATTCGTCCGCCACTGCACATACCGCTTGCAGCTAAAATAATAGCCGGCGTTTGGCGCGTACTTAAATAATTAATAATAGCCATATGCTCTTTGTGCGTATCAACCGTGGTTAGGTTTTCAAAGTCTAGCGGATGACGACCTTTTGCTACTTTGCGTTTAGCCTCGGCGTCCCATAAGTGTTTAAACTTAATATATTGATCGGTAAAATTAGCAGCCATGGGGGAGTCGAGTATTACGTGAATGTCTCGCCACTTAGAATTTTTAGGTGCCTTATAAATTAGTTGCTCAAGTTCGTAAAGCAACTCTTGTGTGCGGCCAATACTAAACGCTGGCACAAGCACAATGCCGTTGTCGCTAACTGCGCGCTCTATGACCGACTTTAAAATTTGTGTTCGCTCTTTTCGGCCTTGGTGGTTTTTATCGCCATAGGTTGACTCAATAACTAGGGTATCGGCTTTGTAGGGTGGTTTTGGTGCAGATAAAAGGGGAGTGTAGGGTGCGCCTAAATCGCCTGAAAAAACCACTCGGTGTGTGTTTTTGCTCAAGCTTGGTTTATTTACAACATCGATTTCTACATAGGCTGAGCCTAATATATGCCCCGCACGTTGAAACCTCGCTTTGGCTCTTTGTTCACCTTTACATGGTAATTCAAACCAGTTTTTATAATCTACGGTAATAATACGTTTGCTTAATAAACTTATACACGCTTTTATAATTTTAGGGTCGCGAGTAACGCCTACTTTTAACGCATCTTCAATCACCAGTGGTAATAAACTAGCTGATGCGAGTGTAGTAAAAATAGGCCCTTTAAAGCCTGCTGCTAATAAGTAAGGAATGCGGCCAACATGATCAATGTGGCAATGGGTAACAATAAGCGCGGTAACACAGGCAATATCAAACTCAATAGATAGATCGGCTTTAGCGTCTTCACCTTGAAACAACCCGCAATCAATTAGTATGCTTGTGTGCTTATTAACTGCTAGCTCATGGCAGGAGCCGGTCACACCATTAACAGCTCCATGATGAAGTATGTGCATTTTATTGCCTTATACTATTAATTTATCCCTGTAACCTTAAGGTAGAAGCATACCGTTGAATATTCAAGAACGGGTGGGTATTGGGTTTATATTTATAGGCGGGGCTTTATGCCATGCTGGGTGAGTTGTTTTTTAAATGCGCGAGGTAATGCTTTAACTATCTGCAAAATAAAAAGTACTTTTTGTGGGCCTAGGTAATTTTATTCATGGAAATGTTGGGCATTTGTAATGCTTTATTTGAGTTTACGCTATTAATTATTCGTATCGTTAAGTCGCTCTGGTAGAATCCATATATTATTTATTGACTAATCTTAAAGGATTAATATGAAAATTGCAGTGGTAGGCACAGGCTATGTAGGCCTTTCGAACGCAATGCTTTTAGCGCAGCATAATGAAGTGGTAGCGCTTGATATAGACGCTAAGAAAATTGCGCTGCTAAATAATAAGCAATCTCCAATTGTTGATGCTGAAATTAGTGAGTTTTTAACGCGTAGCGACTTAAGCTTTACAGCTACGACAGATAAAACTTTAGCTTATAAAAATGCAGATTTTGTCATCATAGCGACTCCAACTGATTACGATGTTGAGAACAATTACTTTAATACGAGTTCTGTAGAGGCGGTTATTAAAGAGATTATTGAGTATAACCCTAATGCAGTCATGATAATAAAATCAACGATTCCTGTAGGGTTTACTAAAGATATTAAACAGCGATTAAATGTTGAAAACTTAATGTTTTCACCTGAGTTTTTACGTGAAGGCAAAGCGTTATACGACAATTTACATCCTTCGCGCATTGTAGTGGGTGAACAAAGTGAGCGTGCAGAGGTTTTTGCAAACTTGCTTAAGCAAGGTGCCATTAAAGAAAACGTTGAAATACTGTTTACTGATTCAACTGAGGCTGAAGCCATTAAGTTGTTTTCGAACACCTATTTAGCAATGCGAGTTTCTTATTTTAACGAGCTTGACAGTTATGCCGAATCGCATGGACTAAATGCAAAACAAATAATACAAGGGGTGGGTTTAGATCCCCGAATTGGTAACCATTATAATAATCCATCGTTTGGTTATGGTGGCTATTGTTTACCTAAAGATACTAAGCAACTTTTAGCTAACTACGCTGATGTACCGAATAATATTATTGGTGCCATTGTTGATGCAAACACTACGCGTAAAGACTTTATTGCTGAGTCAATTATAAAACATAACCCTAAAGTGGTTGGGGTATATCGTTTAGTAATGAAAGCAGGCTCTGATAACTTTAGGGCCTCTGCTATTCAAGGAATAATGAAGCGCATTAAAGCAAAAGGGATTGAGGTAGTTGTATACGAACCTGTACTTGAAGACACTGAGTTTTATCGATCTCGCGTAATTAAAGACTTAGCTCAATTTAAAAAAATATCAGATGTCGTTATTTCTAACCGTATGGTTGAAGAGTTAAGTGATATTGCTGACAAGGTTTACACACGCGACCTATTTGGTAGCGATTAATTGTATTAGCACTATGCCTGACCCCGATAAAGTTTACTCGGGGTTTTACTTCATTCATCCCTCATTTAGATTTAACCTGTTAACTTAAAAAATAATTAATTTATAAATAAAGGACTACCCATGAAAGCTGTTATTCCTGTTGCGGGCCTTGGTACGCGTATGTTACCAATGACCAAAGCTATCCCTAAAGAAATGCTACCTATTGTAGACAAACCACTTATTCAATACATAGTGAACGAGTGTGTAGCTGCAGGTATTAAAGACATAGTACTCGTAACTCATAGTTCTAAAAACGCAATTGAAAATCACTTTGATACGAGTTATGAGCTTGAAGCAACGCTAGAGAATCGTGTAAAGCGTGCTTTACTTGAAGAAGTTCGCTCTATTTGCCCTACTGATGTAACTGTAATGAGTGTTCGCCAAGGTGAGGCTAAAGGTTTGGGGCACGCTATTATGTGTGCAAAGCCAATTGTTGGGGATGACGACTTCATTGTACTACTCCCCGATGTGGTACTTGATGCTTATACTGCAGATCAAAAAACTGAAAACTTAGCCGCAATGATCAAGCGCTTTAATGAAACCAAAGCAAGCCAAATCATGCTAGAGCCAGTAGCACAAGAAGACGTAAGTAAATATGGTATTGCTGATATTAACGGTGTACAGCTAACACCAGGTAACAGTGCCGCAATTAAAACAATGGTTGAAAAGCCTGATGCAGGCGAAGCGCCTTCAAACCTTGCGGTTGTTGGTCGTTATGTATTGAGCAAAAATATTTGGCCATTATTGGCAAAAACGCCTGTAGGTGCTGGTGGTGAAATACAGCTGACTGACTCTATTGATGCGTTAATGGCTGAAGAAACTGTTGAAGCATTTCATATGAGTGGTCGCTCGCATGATTGTGGCGATAAGTTAGGTTATTTAAAAGCGATAGTTGAATATGCTATGCGCGATTCTAAACTGGGTAAGGATTTTTCCCTGTATCTTAATGAGTTCGTTGAGCGTCAATAAGCCCTTTTTATAACGTTGTTACCTTGTAAGTACGACAACTCTAATATTTACACGTTTAAGCCTTAATTCATTGCATATATTGAGTTGAGGCTTAAGTGCAACTTCTCATAAAAGGGTTAGGTTTAATTTTTTAAACTTATACCATTGGTGTAATGCCTCGAGTTAATTTTGAGGGGCAAAAATTTATTTCATTAAAGTTGTTCCCATCCCCTCTATAATGTAGCCATTAACATACCTATAAGGACTTATCATGATTGTACAAGGTCAAAAACTACCAGACATTACATTAACGCAGCTAACGAATGACGGCATGCAAACCCTTACAAATAAAGATTTATTTGATGATAAAAAGGTCGTGCTATTTGCAGTGCCTGGTGCTTTTACACCAACGTGTTCTAATGCGCACTTACCTGAATTTATTACTCTTGCAGATAAAATTAAGGCAAAAGGTGTTGATGCTATTTACTGCGTATCGGTGAACGATGCATTTGTGATGAAAGCGTGGGGTGAATCTCAAAACGCACAGGACATTTTATTACTTGCAGATGGCGATGCAAGTTTTACCAAAGCGCTTGGGCTTGAAAAAGATACCGCAGGCTTTGGTGGTATTCGCTCTAGCCGTTACGCGATGATTGTAGATAACGCAGTTGTTACCGGGCTATTTGTAGAGCAAGAAAAAGAGTTTGAAGTGAGTCGTGCTGAGTATGTATTAGAAAAGATTTAAGGGTATTTTTAGTTATCAGATTCTAGCTATCAGCTATCAGCTGTCAGTTATTAGAAGGTAGTTATTAGAAGGTAGTTATTAGAAGGTAGTTGTCAGGTGCTTGTTCTAATCCCGATAAAATAGTCTAGAGTTAGCTGTTATCGAATCTACTTTTAAGGCTTGTTAACATTACTGCTAGCTCTTTTGTTTCAGTTATCCATTTTTGACTGGTGGTTATAGGGAGGTAACCTATCTCTATTCCAATACATATTTGTGTTCTAGCTTCTCCCAAAGGAAGCTCTTGCTATATCTATAAAGCGACTTTTTTCTTTATAACTTTCTCTACAAATTCCTTCAGCAATATTACTTGATACTGAAAGCCCAGAGCGCGTTAACTGGTCTCTGAACCCAAAACCCTTAATGTTTTAGATTTATAAATATCTGCGCTCAGGCGGGCTGAACGTTTCCAGACTTCTAAATTCTCAAAGTTCATCGGTTATTTTATATTTATATAATTTTTAATAGCTTAGTTTGAAATCAATAAAATACAAATAATGCTTAAGAAGCGAAGCTAAACTTGATTAATAAATAGCAACTTTATAAATTCACTAACCACTAACCACTAACCACTAACCACTAACCACTAACCACTGAACTTATAATTCAAACGGTGCTACGCCTACTGCTTTCATTTTATATCCTACTTGAGCTATTTCGCCTGACCAGCTTTGTGTACTTATAATACCTGTTACTACGATTGCGTCGTATAAACTGTCGATAGGTACGCCGCCTTTAATTGTTACATGTACAATTTGGTTTGGCGGTGGTGGTGGCACGTGAATACACGCGCCAAAGTATGGCACTAATAAAAACTCAGTGATCACTTCGCTATCGCCTTCTAGCGGCACTACAAAGCCAGGTAAACTAACTGATTGTCCATCGAGCGCTTTTACTACTGGTGCATCTAAATCGGGTTGCACCCAATTTTGCTCACTGCCTTCATGATTGGCCTGAGCTTGTGTATCTATTTGTACATGGCCTTTAGGGATTAAGTCTTCCCAAAAAATCTCTTTTGGCGGGTTGGCATTACTAATAAAGCTTATAAATAATAAGCTAATGCATAAGCTGTAATTAACTACTGTTTTAAAAAACGTCATGGGATACCTAAAAATTATATTTTTATACTCATGCCATCGCTGAGTGAGTAAAAGTAAGCGCGAGTGGCGGGTATTAAACCAATAATAAAACCAGCGGCCATAATAACGCCTATTAAGGTGAGTTCATAGTAAGAGAGCATGGCTATGTTTACGCTTATGCCCGCTTGGCTTTGTAAGTAGCTACTAGCTAAAAGCATAACTAAGTAATAAAGTGCGCAGCCTACAATGCACCCAAGCAAGGTGGTAAAAAGTGACTCAATGCTTATTAAGGTAAATAATTGCCATGGACGAGCGCCTACAGAGCGCAATATGGCAAGTTCGCGTCGACGTTGGTTTAAATTAGCAAGCAGCGTAGTAAGCATACCTAATAAACTAACCAGCACGACAACACCCGAAAACAACAGTAATACTTTTTCGACTATTGCTAACATTTGCCACAGTTCTTTAAGCGTGACAGTTGGCATAATGCCAAGCAGTGCTTCTTTTTTATATTGGTTTATATTGCGCCTAATTTGTAGCGTGTATAAAGGCGAGTTGAAGCCCATTAAAAAAGCGGTAATTTGTTTGGGCTGCCCCGTTAAGTCACTATACTTTTCGTGTTCATCGTGTTCATCGTGTTCATCGTGTTCATTATGAGCAGAGCCACCATGTATTAAGTCAATGGCAGCAAGTGGTATGTGTAAGGTTTTATCCACTGGCGTGCCTGTCGCATTTAAAATGCCGGTAACTTTAAAGGGGTTGTCTTTATGATGGTGAAAACTGGTATTGCCCATACCATGAGATATGACTATTTGGTCACCTAATTTATAATTTAAGCGGTTTGCTACATCACTTCCTAATACGACTTCGTTAATAGCAGTAAAGGCATGTCCTTGGTTAAAGGTTAAATGCTGTTTTTTAGCAAATTGATAATGCTCAAAGTAATCAAGAGTTGTGCCAAGTACCGCTTGGCCTTTATGGCTATCACCAAGGCTTATAGGAATACTCCATTTAACGCCTCGTTGATGAGTAATGTACTCATAACTTTGCCAGCTTACGCCATTATTTGTATGGCCAATTCTAAATACTGACGAAAGCAATAACTGTATATCACCGGTTCGCGCTCCCACAATTAAATCGGTGCCTGAAATAGTATTACTAAAACTACTTTTTGCATCAACGCGTATGCGCTCAATACTTAAAAGCAGCATTACACTTATAGCGATGGTAAAAAGCGTGAGTAATACGCTTGCACGACGATTTAATAAGCTTTTGTAGGCAAGTTTAGTAAGGATCATAGTGGCTCCTGCAAGCTCATTAGATCAATAGCACGATCAAATAGCGGCTTTAAGCTCTCATCATGGCTTACAAACACTAAAGTACTGCTAGAGAGCTTTGCTTGTTCAAACAATAGCTTTATAAAGTTTTGGCGGTTGTTTGCATCAAGTGCCGAGGTGGGCTCATCGGCAATAATTAGCTCTGGGCTGCCTATAAATGCGCGGGCTGCTGCAACACGCTGCTGTTGGCCAATACTTAATGTGGCTACATCTTTGTTATGGTATTGCTCATTAAGCCCTAATGCGTTTAGTAAACGTACGGCTTTTTTTTGTAATGAAGGTTTAGGCTCAGCGTGCTGTTTTAATACTTTTTGTTGTCGGCTTTTTGAAAACTCACAACCAAGCGTTACATTTTCGATTGGCGATAGATAAGGGAGTAAATTAAAGTTTTGAAAAATATAACCAATGTGATCTGCTCTAAAGGCATCTCGTTTGGTGTTGCTTTGTGTATTTAAATTTTGACTTAATATTAAAACATCACCGCTGGTGGCGGTATTAATACCTGCCAGTAGTGATAATAATGTTGACTTACCTGAACCACTCGGGCCATGCAAAAAAACATGTTGGCCTTTTTCAATATTAAGTTTGCCAATATTTAGCGTGGGCGATTTATCGTTTTTATGCCATTTAAAAGTAACGTTATTTAGGCTTATCATTATTTGGCTTACCATTTCCAATAATTAAGTTTTTTGCGCGTTTTAAACTGCCTGATAATATTAAACGGTTTAGGTTTTAGCTTTTCGTCACTAAGTAAAAACTCATTCGTTGCAGCCACCACTCGCTCACTTGATTTGCCATCAGTGTAAGGGTGCAACTGCTGGCAGTAGCTTTCTATATTTTGCATTAATGTTTTAGGGTAAGTTAATGCAAAGTCTATCGCGTCTTCTAATTCGTTTGGATTTGTTACATTTAGTAGGTGCTTATCGGGAGCGTTATTACAAAAGGTCACAACAGGCTTTCGCTGTACTATAAACATCAAAAGCACCGATGAGGTATCACACAGCATTACATCAGCCGACTTCAATAAGGGAACTACGTCGTCGGTTTCAATGTACGTTAAGTTTTGATTGCTTAACGCTTTGTATTTATTAACTAGCTCAAGAGGCATTTTAGGGTGAAACTGCATTAATATGCGCCACTTTCCTGTTTCACTAAAGTGTTTTATTTGCTCGAAAAGTTTAGGAGCAAGTGATAAACGTTTTGAAAAAGTTGAGCAAATTAAAAGTGTAGGGCGAGTGTCGGTTTTGCTGGTATAAGGGGTTTGCAAATCACCAGTAAATAGGCGGTCGAGCGTTGGCCAGCCAGTTTCGGTTACTTTAAAGTAACCAAGCTTTTTTTGTAAAGCGTTAAATGGTGCTGTTGTATTTGGACCTTGTGTGCAATAAAGGTCAAAACACCCCCTTGCTTTTAGATGGTCGTTGTTACCTTTTTTATCAAGTTTCCCGGCATCAAAGCCATGAAATACTCCCACTTTAATACCCGGAAAAAACGTAGGAATTAAATTAGCCGGTGCAAATGTAGCATCGGGCTTCCAGCTGTGAATATCGTCTATTGAATTAAGGCGTATTTCATCGGGCATTAAAAAGTCAGGGTTTACAGAGGTACCTTGTAAAAACCAGCGCACCTGACCACCATTAGCTAATATAGCCGCTTGAATAGGTCTTAAAATAGCGTACGAATAATTTTGCGAAATATACATTAAGTATTTTTTATTTGCTGTGGCAGTTAGGTAGTTCAAGCGGCACTCCTCTAGTTAGCACGCTGAGTTTACCGCATAATTACAACCATATAAATATTACGTGGTTATTTAGTTTTCAGTGCCGATTGAGCTTTAGGGTAGGCTGATTTATTATATAGCGCTTATAACCCCATACCATACTTTGCTCTTTGAGCATCCCTAACCCCGGAGATAGCATGACTAGCTATAAAGTTTTAGACGTAAACGATGATTTACCCATTCGCACTAAAGGTGAAGTACATAGCGGTAAAGTTCGTTCGGTTTATTGGCTAACAGACGAAGACAGCGCACGACTTATTAAAGATAAAGGCTACAAAGTGCCTCAAGGTACTGAGTTAGCAATTATGGTGATTTCAGACCGTATTTCTGCTTTTGATTGTATTTGGCAAGGCGAAAACGGTTTAAACGGCGTGCCGGGTAAAGGTATAGCGCTTAATTCAGTTGCATCTCATTGGTTTAAGTTATTCGATAAAGCAGGCCTTGCGGGTAATCACATTGTTGATATTCCGCATCCCTATGTATGGATTGTACGCAAAGCAAGTACCGTGAAAGTAGAGGCCATTGCACGCCAATATATTACTGGCAGCATGTGGCGCGACTACGCAAAAGGCACACGCAATTTTTGCGGTATAGATTTACCTGAGGGTTTAAAAGCTAACCAAAAGCTTGATAATGTACTTATTACTCCTTCAACCAAAGGCATTATTGAAGGTGTAGATGATATTCCACCTGTTGATGATGTGAATATAACGCGCGCTAACATCACTGATAATTTAGATATATTTAATTTTAAATCGGCTGATGACGTCACAAAATACGAAAAGCTATTGGTAGAGGGCTTTAAGTTAATTAGCGATGAGCTGGCAAAACTCGATCAAATTTTTGTAGATACAAAATTTGAGTTTGGCTACGTAGAGGACTTAAACGGTGCACAACAACTTATTTATATTGACGAAGTAGGCACACCTGACTCTTCGCGCATATGGGATGAAGCGGCATACCGTGATGGTAAAATAGTTGAAAACTCTAAAGAGGGGTTTCGTCAGTTATTAATTTCTAACGTACCTGAAAGTGACGTGTTATTAAATAAAGATCGAATGGATGAGCGTGAGCAACTGGCTAAAGACTTCATTTTACCCGAGTCTGTTATGCTTGAAGTGTCGAATACTTATGTAGGCATAGCAAGTAAAATTGTAGGTAAAGATATTGTAATACCTGAAGATCCTCGCCAAGAAGTGATTGATATTTTGGATTCTGATTACGGTCTGATAGTAAAATAATACAACTAAAGTATGTAAAACAATGTTAGCCCAGTCTTTATTTTTGGTTACTGGGCTATAATTCTTGCAATTAGTGCCCGTCTCTAATTAACTTAACCTAACATTAATGTTTAGGTGTTGTTATGTTTAAGCGGGCATTTCAAAAATGTACAAAACATAGTTATTTTTTAGCTATAGGTTTGTTCTACAGTCAGTTTGCCTCAAGTGCGAATACTAGTTTAATAATAGAAGATCAGCACGGTCAAAAATTATCAGGGGCTGTTGTCGAGCTAATTAATGTAAGCACTCACGCAGCATCTAAAACATTGCCCGTTGCAGTAATGGATCAGGTACATAAACAGTTTTTACCTGAGTTATTAGTAGTGCAACAAGGCCAGCAAGTTAACTTCCCTAACAGCGATAATATTCGCCACCACGTATATTCTTTTTCACAAGCCAAGCCTTTTCAGCTAAGGTTGTATTCTGGCCAACCAAAAGAACCTATTACATTTGATCAGCAAGGTGTTGTTGTTTTAGGGTGTAATATTCACGACTCGATGGTGGGCTATATTTATGTTGCTAGCAGCGAGCTGGTGTATAAAAGTGACAACGATGGCATCGTTAGTATGTCTTTAGAAACAACGCCCACACAGCTGAGCGTATGGCATCCTCTGCAAACTGCACCACTGGAGAATAAAAAAATCATAACTATTAACTCTCAAAAGCAGCTGTTAGTCACTGTAAATACTTCATCACCTGCTCCTCGAAATACATTCGGCAGTAAATTTAAGGCCGGTAATGACTAATAGTTTACGTAATCGTATAACCATTTTATGTGTTGGCTTAGTGTTATTAACCACTATGGTTAGCTTATTTGGCTTTTGGTGGTCTACAAGTAAGTTTCAAGAAGAAAAAGTAAACCAAGATATAAGCGTTGCACAAAGTGTTTATAAGCAATATTTAAAGTCTAAAGAAAGCTTGCTGCTAACAGCTGCAAAAGTGCTTACCTCCGATTTTGGGTTTAAACAAGCAGTAGCAACACGCGACGCTGGCACAATAAGCAGTGTGCTGTTTAACCATAGCCAGCGAATTGACGCTGAGCTTATGTTGTTACTTGATTTGTCAGGTATGTTGGTCTCAGCTAACACTAACGAAGATGCTTTTGCGCATAATTTACAACCTCTTATGAAAGAGCTTTTGAATGCGCCTGAAGAGTCGAGTTTTGTAGTGCTTAATAATGCGCTTTATCAAGTTATTTTACTTCCAGTTAAAGCACCGCGTACGGTAGCGTATAGTCTTGTAGGCTTTAAAATAGATGACAATGTTGCCAATGAACTAAAAAGTTTAACCGGAATGGACGTGAGCTTTATTGGCAGTGCCGACGATATTGTTATTAGCTCTTTGGCAGAACGACCAACTCCATTTGAACCTGTTTCTTACTTTAATACCGTGACTACAACGCGCTTTTTTGGCGAGTATTTGGTGTATCGCAATTTAGATATAGAGCTGGCATCTTTAGCGAGCCACCCTGTTATTATTTTACTCAGCGCCGACTTAACACAAAGCTATAGCGACTTCGAAAAACTGCTTTTTACACTGATTATTTTAGCTATTTTAACAATGTTTATTGGGGTTATAACCAGTGGCTTATTTGCAAACAATTTAACCACTCCGTTATCTCAGCTTGCTGTAATCGCTAAGCAATTCGCACAAGGTAATTATAGCTTTGAGTTTAAAGGTAAAAAGCAAAGTACAGAAATAGCCACCTTAGTTGCCGCGTTCGATAACATGGGTAACGATATAAACCAGCGCGAGAAACAAATTAATTTTCAAGCTCGTCATGA
This sequence comes from Pseudoalteromonas sp. MMG007, assembly GCF_018100985.1. GTDB lineage: Bacteria > Pseudomonadota > Gammaproteobacteria > Enterobacterales > Alteromonadaceae > Pseudoalteromonas. The sequence goes on from NZ_JAGJEI010000006.1 coordinate 189,278, forward strand.
CTCTCTTACCGGCTTTTATAATCGTTCTGCCATGCTTGAAGTATTAGATGATGAGCTTGATGCTAACGCAGAGTACACGCTTGTCGCTATTGATATAAAAGGCCTGCGACATATCAACGATAAACTTGGCCCACGTATTGGCGATGATTGCTTAAAAGCCGTGGCGTGTAGAATAAGCGAATTTTCAGATGAGTTAGGTGGGTTACATGCTCGCATTGGCGGGGATGAATTTTTAACGGTATTTCCAACGGGCGCCGCGCGGGATCAAAAAAGTGGCATTGTAGGTTTGATGGCTCAACTGCAAGCTTGTTATACCATTCAAAAGTTAAAAATTAACTTACGATTTAGTGCGGGTATTGTTCAGTACCCTTCGCAAGGCATGGCAAGCGATGATTTAATGCGCCGTGTACTTATTGCAGTAGAAAGCGCTGCTAGCAATCAAGAAAGCATTCATTATTATAAAAATGGCGAAGACGAAGCTCATCTTGAGCGATTAATTATGCTTGATGAGCTAAAACAAGCGATTAGTGATGACGATGGGCAGCTGTTTATGACCTATCAACCTAAACTGCATTTAGTCCCTCAAAAAATAGACAAAGTTGAGTCACTTATCCGTTGGCAGCGTAAAGATGGCAGTTGGGTAAACCCTGAGTTGTTTATTGATTTAGCAGAGCAGTCGGGGCTTATTGTTGAGCTAACTGCTTGGGTGGTTAATACCGTAGTTTCACAAGTCGCTGATTGGCAGAGTAAAGGAATTAACTTACAAGCCGCGATAAATGTTTCAGCGCAAGATATTGCATTTCCGGGGTTTCACTCGGCGCTGGTGCGTACCCTTAAAAAGCATAACGTAATGCCTAGCTTGATCACAATTGAGCTCACCGAGCGTGATATGATCGAAAATGAAGAAAAAGGCATAAAAGCGCTGCAAAACTTAAAAGAGGTGGGCGTTAAAATATCACTTGATGATTATGGTGTGGGGCAAACATCGCTTGGGCGATTAAAAATGCTACCCATTGATGAGCTAAAATTAGATAAGTGCTTTATTTTAAAACTAGACAAATCTCAAAAAGATCAATTTATAGTGCAGTCATCTATTACGCTAGGCCACCAACTGGGGTTTTCGGTAGTAGCTGAGGGCGTAGAAACTTTAGACTCATTAAATCTACTTAAAGAAATGAAATGTGACCATGCGCAAGGTTATTACCTAAGTAGACCTTTAAAAGCAGACCTATTGGAAAAGTGGCTAGAGGAATACTATGAAAAAAATTAAGTGTGTATTGGCAGGGTTGCTCCTAGTAACTAGTTTTTCAAGCCTTGCGAGTGATGGAAAATTATTAGCTACACCCGGGGTTTCTCAAATTGAAGGCAGTGGCGGCGGTGGTATTGTCCCGTGGGCGCAACTAGCTGGTTACGCAAGCGAGGATGAATTTTCGGTAAATGGCTTTTGTAGTCGTGCAGATGTAACTGATTACACGCTCGATGTATGCGGTGCACAACTTAATTTATTTAATAGGCTCGAACTTAGCTACGCTCAGCAACAATTTGATGTGCCTGCGCTTGATACTGAAATAGAGCAATCTGTTACGGGCGCTAAAATTCGCTTATACGGCGATATAGTTTACAGCGATTGGCCACAATTGAGCTTAGGCATACAGCATAAATCGCTTGATGATGGCGCAGTAGCAACACTTGTTGGTGCACAAGACACCAGTGGAACCGATTATTATTTAGCAGCAAGCAAATTACATTTGGGCGCTATTGCGGGTTACAACTGGTTTTGGAATGTAACTACACGCTACAGCGAAGCAAATCAACTTGGTTTACTTGGTTACGGCGGGTCAAACAGTAGTGCCAAGGTGTTATTTGAAGGCAGTACCGCACTATTTTTTAGCCGAGAAATAGCCGTTGGTATGGAGTACCGCCAAAAAAACAATAACCTTAATTTAGGCGAGCAAGACTGGAAAGATTTATTTATAGCTTGGATGCCAAATAAGCATATAAGTGTAACAGCGGCATACCTTGATTTGGGTAGTATTGCTGGTGCGGACGATCAAACTGGCTGGTATTTATCGGTTACAGGGTATTGGTAATGAAAAGCGTCGCTATTTTTTTTATATGTATCATTTTACTAAACGGGTGTACAAGCTCTACGCAGCTATCGCTTTATCAACAATTAGACGGCAAAGCAGGCTTGGCTCGACTGGTTGACAGCTTTATTTATCAAATAGGTAATGACGAGCAAGTTATACATTACTTTGAACACAGTAATATAGCGCATTTTAGGCAAGGGTTTATTACGCATATGTGTATGTTAGTGGAAGGCCCATGTAAATACGATGGCGACTCTATGGTGGCAATTCACACGGGTATGCACATAACAGAAAAAGACTTTAATCATGTAGTAGATTTACTAATAAATGCTATGAATGCGCAAAATATAAACCATAATCTACAAAATAAGATTCTTTCTCGGATGGCTCCTTTACGCGGTGAAATTATAAAGATATAACCTATTTAAAATCAGCAAACTATTCATATATTTGAATGAACCTTGTTATAGTAACATTGTCCACTTACTATCACTTTATAAAAACAAAAATTGGCGCACACAGCTTGTATGGCTTATCTATTTATATCTCGCAAAAATGTACATGCAAAGTACTATAAATCAATAATCCAAAAATTGTCGATAGATTGCCAATTACATGTAATGGGGGTACCTAAGCTCTCTGCAATTAGCTATTTAGGTAAGGCGTTTAAAGTAGATTTTACTAAAGTAGTAAAGTCGCAATTAAAGCGTAAAAAAGCCAGAAGCTCTCTATGGAACAACCCCCTATTAACTGCAATTTATAGTTTAGGACTCACTTTTTTTGAACGACTACGCTATGCAAAGTATTTAGCTTTATTTAATGAAATAAAGCCGCAGTACGTGGTTATGGCTGCTAAATCATTAGGTATAAAACAGTTTTATTATGAAAACGGATTGCTGCCAGGCACAACTAGCCTTGATCCTAAAGGCATTAACTTTAATGCATCGCTAAGCCGTGATCCGCAGTTTTATTTAAATTTTGATCCAGAACAAAAACTGGCTTTTTCAGCCCCTGAATTAATCCCACGCGCTAATCATAAAAAACGTTGTGACTTTGAGTCTACGCAATTACCTGAGCGCTTTATTTTTGCGCCATTTCAGGTCTCTCATGATACCCAATTAGCAAGTTTCTCTCCTTGGATAGACTCCATGGAAATGTTTTATGATGAAGTTGTTGCAGCCGTTAAAAAATTAAATGATCCAACCCTAAAGGTCGAGTTTAAAGAGCACCCTTCATGGCATAAGCATTATGAGTCACTTTATGAAAAAGATCCGATTGCTGTTTTTGCTAACGGCAATAAAACGTGCGACTTAATAGAGTGCGCACAGGCTGTAGTAACAATTAACTCAACCGTAGGTTTAGAAGCGCTTTTACTCAATAAGCGAGTACTTACGTTAGGCCAAGCTTGTTATAACATCGAAGGCTTAGTAAAGCATGCCGCAACCAGTGAAGTGCTTGAAAATAATATGGCTGAAGTTATACAAGGTTGGCAGCCTAATATGCTACTGCGAGATAAATTTTTTAGTTACCTAAAACACGTATATAGCGTAGCAGGCGTTTGGAAACATAAAGAACAAGTGCATATTGAAGCAATCGAAGCTCGCTTTACAGGTAAAGATGAATTTGCAAAATACTCCATTACTAATGAGCAATAATGAAAAATTTAATTACCAGCCAGCAATTACATGCACAACTTAATGACCCTGCATTAATTATTTTTGATGCAGGCATGTTGCGTCCCGGTGTTTTAGGGACTTATAAAGTAGATAATGTACTGCCAAATGCACAGCGTTTTGATATTAAAACCGAGCTTGCAGATACTACCAGCGCTATACCTAACACTCTTTGCAGTAGTGAACAGTTTACTCAAGTAATGCAAAAAGCAGGTGTAAATGACGATTCGTTTATAGTTGTTTATGAACAAGATGATTTATTTAGTGCTGCTAGAGCGTGGTGGATGCTAAAGGCTATGGGCTTTAATAATGTAAAAGTGCTCAGGGGTGGCTTAAAAAAGTGGCTTGAATGCGGTTACAGCACCCAAAGCGCTTATCGTATTCCAACAAATAAAGGTAATTTTGTTGCTAATTTAGCGCCGGGTTATTTTATTGAACAGCAGCAAGTGCTTAACAGCATAGACGATGCTAATACGTTAATGTTAGATGCACGTGCCTATAAGCGCTTTACGGGTGAAGACCCCGAGCCTCGTAAAGGGATGCGAAGCGGTCATATTCCTAATAGCCGTTCGTTAGCGTTCACTGATTTATTAAATGAGGGTGAGCCAAAGACGATTGATGAACTCAAGGCTAAATTTAATGAAGTAGCCGGCGATACTCAGCAACTGCAATTTAGTTGTGGCTCAGGTATTACAGCCTGCGTACTAGCTCTGCTTGCTGATGAATGTGGATATAATAACCTAAGCGTTTACGATGGTTCGTGGAGCGAATGGGGAGCAAGTGATTCACTGCCAATAGAAATAGGCAGTATTAAATAGCTGTAGATGAATGCAAGCTCTTATAAAAGGGTTGTTTTAGTTAATCGGCTCTTTTTATTTTTTATAGCCGTATGGGCAATTTTTACAACCATTTTTACAGCAAGTACCCCGTTTTAAAAAAAGCCACTTACTGAATACCATGTAGCCATTTTGCATGGTGTAATCGAGCCCCTCAACTAAATTGTCATTACCTCTAAATTGTTTAGCAAATTCAATTTGAGCTTTAATTGGCAGAGTAAAAATGCTCTCTAAATAAACGTTAATTTTTTTAAGTGTACAGCGATTGCATAAACAACTTGTTGCACTGCCATCTAGCGGTAAAATAGCGGGTAACTGGTTACACCAACACGTGGTGATATCATTTACATTACAGGTAAGCGTTGTATTACATTGGCTGCAGTTTATTTGAGTCATTTTAGTTCTTATCAACAGTAGGGCAGCAAGAATAACAAATATTATGAATATACAAAAAGCATTGGCTGAATTTATTACATTTGGCGAGCAAAGAGATAGCGCCATCAGTGTGATTATTTCAACTGCGTCGAGCAATCAAACATACCTATACACACTCACACAGCCTGTACTAATTAACGTACTTACGCGTTGTTTAAATAAAGAAATTGATATTGACGATATAGAGCTTTGGGCAAATGTAATTGAATCGCGAGATGATGTAAATTGCGCCGAGCATGAAGGCGTTATTTATGCGCTAAGCAATAGCGAGCAAATGGGAGAACTTAGCCACAAAAAGCTTGAACAGTTATTAGCATTATTAAAGGGCTAGATTTAGTCTGACACAAATATTTAGATGCGAGTTTATTGCAGTTGTATGTAGCGAATATACAATAAAAAAACCGCATCTAATAAAATGCGGTTTTAGTATTTTTTACAGCTGACAACGTGTTTACTTATGATATCCCAAGCATGTTTCTACTTCGTTTTTTGAACCTAAAATAACGGCTACACGCTGGTGGATTGCATCAGGCTGTATATCCATAATGCGCTCGGTACCTGTTGAAGCTATACCGCCGGCTTGCTCAACAAGCATGGCCATTGGGTTTGCCTCGTAAAGTAAGCGCAATTTATTTGGTTTATTTGGATCTTTAGTATCAGTAGGGTAAGTAAATATCCCCCCACGGCTAAGCACACGGTGCACATCGCCAACCATGGCAGCAATCCAGCGCATATTAAAGTTTTTAGCACGCGGACCTGTATCGCCTTCTAACAAATCATTTATATAGTTTTGCATAGCTGACTGCCAATGGCGCTGATTTGATGCATTAATAGCAAATTCGTTGGTATCAGCAGGTATAGTGGCAAAGTCTTCTGTTAGTAAAAAGCTACCTTGGGTTTTATCAAGCGTAAACATACGCGTGCCTTTGCCTGTCGTAAGTGCAAGCATAGTTGATGGGCCATAAAGTACATAGCCTGCTGCAACTTGCTTGTGGCCAGGCTGCATAAATATGCTTTGATCGGCTGCGTCTGAGCCTTCAGGCGCTTCCATAATCGAAAATATAGTACCAACCAGCGAGTTTATATCCGTATTTGATGAGCCATCAAGTGGGTCAAATGCAACAATGTATTTCGCATCCTGATTGCCGGCAACGGTGTAATCTTCTTCTTCAGAGGCAATTGCTTTAACGCTGCCCGATTCCAGTAATATATCTTTTAAAAGCTGGTTAGATAATACATCGAGCTTTTTTTGAGTTTCGCCTTGAATGTTTTCATCGAGCGTTGAGCCTAATACGCCAGAAAGCGCACCTTGGCCAACACGAAACGAAATTTCTTTACATGCCGCTAAAATGGTTCTTATTAACGACAAAAGGTCTCTTGGGCAACCGTCTTCTAATAATACTGGAGGGAGTCTACGCATTTTATTTTCCTGATAACGTGTACTAATTAATCATAAATGTGAGAGAGATTAACTAAGTGCGCTGAATTTCGTCTTAAATAACTGTATTGTTTAAATAGCACCCTATAATGGGGCCACCTAATCATACTTAAAACGCCAATAACAAAGATAAGATTATGAAAAAAATACCACTAATAAGTTACATATTCTTTACTGTGCTGTGCACTATCATAACTCAAGCGCACGCAGCAATTAAGTCAATTGATGAATTTACTACGCAAATGAATCACTTCCCGGGCTACTATTCGTTTTTTTACGATACGCAAAACGGCAAAGTTTATTTAAAAGTAGATAAATTTGAACAACAATTTTTACTTCAGCAAAGCTTGCCATACGGTATTGGCTCAAACGATATAGGTCTTGATAGAGGCCAGCTTGGGAATACTCACCTCGTACAATTTGAGCGTTTTGGCGATAAAGTCATGCTACGCGCTGTAAATACTTACTACCGTGCTAACACTACTAATAAAGCAGAGCAGCAAAGTATTAAAGAAGCGTTTGCATCAAGTATACTTGCAGGCTTTAAAGTCGTTGCTCAAGATAAAACAACTGCATTAATTGACTACACACCGTATTTATTAAGTGATGTGCACGGTGTAAGCCGAAAACTTGCTGCGCGTAAACAAGGTAACTTTAGCCTTGATGAAGCACGAAGTGCCGTTTATATAAAACGCTCAAAGGCATTTGTAAAAAACACCGAGCTCGAAGCGGTACTCACCTTTAAGGGCACAAAGCCAGGTGAATTTGTTCGCCAAGTAAGTGCTGACCCTTATGCACTTACTGTGCATATGCATCATTCATTGATTAAATTACCTGATGATAACTACACACCACGCAAATTTAATCCGCAATCTGGCTTTTGGAGTATTGAGCATAAAGACTATGCAGCGGCGCTTGGTGAGTCTATGTTTGTACGCTATATACCGCGTCATCGCTTAGCTAAAAAAGATCCAAGGTTACCTATTAGCGAACCTGTAGAACCTATTGTTTACTACCTAGATCCTGGCGTTCCTGAGCCTGTTAAAAGCGCTTTATTAGAAGGTGGTAAATGGTGGAATGACGCATTTAGTGCCGCAGGATATAAAAACGCATTTATAGTAAAAGTACTGCCAAGTAATGCAGACCCTATGGATATTCGTTATAACGTTATTCAGTGGGTGCACCGTGCTACACGTGGTTGGTCATACGGAAGCTCTGTAATTGACCCTCGCACGGGTGAAATACTAAAAGGCCACGTAACGCTTGGTTCACTGCGCGTTCGTCAAGATATTTTAATAGCCGAAGCGCTTAGTGCGCCTTACTTAGAAGGTAATGAAGCCGCTAAAAATTTACAGGCGATGGCGCTTGATCGCATTCGCCAATTAAGTGCTCACGAAATTGGCCATACGTTAGGGATTTCTCATAACTTTGCCGCATCAGTAGGCGATAGAACCTCGGTAATGGATTATCCTCACCCGTTACTTAGCTTTAACGAACAAGGCAAACTTGATGTAACGCGCGGCTACGCAAAAGGCATGGGTGCATGGGATACTCAAGTTATAAAATATGGCTACAGCGACTTTACCAATCAAGACGAAAGCGCTGAACTGGCAGCAATACTAAAAGAGAATAAAGCCAAAGGCCTTGAGTTTATATCCGACAGCGACGCGAGAGCAAAAGGTGGCGCGCATCCAACAGCCCATTTATGGGATAACGGTACAAACCCATCAAAAGAGTTATTAAGAGTACTCGACGTTCGCAAAAAAGCACTTGCGCAGTTTGGAATAAATAACATTAAAACAGGTGATGCACTCTCGCAATTAGAAGAAAAACTAGTGCCGCTTTATTTATTTCATCGCTATCAAGTGGAGAGTGCAGTTAAGTTAATTGCTGGCGTTAATTACGAGTATGAAACACGTAGCAACGCACCTATAAAAGGTGCGCAAGTGGTTGCTAAAAATCTGCAACAAGAGGCTGTAAATGCTCTTTTAGCCACACTTAAGCCAGTCAATTTATTGCTGCCCGAATCGGTACTGTCGCTTATTCCTCCAAAGGCATATGGAGAGTCTAAATCGCGCGAAAGCATAATAGGGCGTACAGGTTTAATACTTGATGCAATGGCTCTACCTGAAGTGGCTATTCAGCATAGCTTATCGCTTTTACTAAACCCGCAGCGTTTAAATCGCTTAGCACAACAACAAGCACGTAGTAACGATTTTTATAGTTTAGATAACATGCTCGAGCAGCTATATGCTCAAGTGTTTAATGTGTCTTCTCCTAATACTATGGCAGGTAAAATTACTCAGCGCACACAGTATTTAACGGCTAAAACATTTGCTGATTTAGTTGCTAGCAATAACGTAAGCCCAGAGGTACAAGCGCAGCTACATTACTATTTAGTAACACTAAGCGAAGACTTTAATCAAAATTCAATGTTAAGCCACACAAGTACTGGCGAAAGTGCATTTAAGCAATTTTTAGCTGAACAAATTAAATTGTTTTTAACTAAAGGCGAATGGCCAAGCAACTTTAATGCTTTACCCATTCCTCCGGGGTCACCAATTTAATATAAAGCTTAGCGACTAAATTATTATTAAGTTATAAAGCAAAACACCGAGTGTTTTTACGCTCGGTGTTTTACTGTGCTAGGTATAGATAGCTGTACTTTTACTTGCATAAAGTTGGTTTTTTGTTAACCTACTCGCCTTCCATTTTAGTCTTTTTGAGGTGTTTATGGCGTTTCTATCTCGTTCGATATTTACGTTGTCCATGGCACTTTCAAGCTGCAGTGTATTTGCTCAAGCCCAATGCGACGTTGAACTAAGTCACGGTTTAATTATAACTGACGATGTAATACGTATCCTCGACAAGGGCCAAACCCGCGTTCAAATTAATAACAATAACCAACTATTTATACGAGGTTACTGGGTTGATTTAAGTGATGACGAAAGCAAAGTACTTGAGCAATTTAGTAATGGCATTCGTCATACCGTACCTGAGCTGGTTAACCTTGCTACTGATGGTGTTAACTTAGGTTTAAGTGCTATTGAGCACGTGGTGGAGGGGATGTCTGATAAAGAGCCAGAAGTACTTAAAACCCAGCTCCAGTACGTAGAACGCGCGCTAATGGACAAGTTTAAGCGCGGGGATGATTTCTTTTTTATTGCGCCTCAATCACTTTCACAAATAGATGACTTTTTTACTAAAGAAATAAGCCAACAAATTCATTCTGCAGTACATGGTTCGTTAGGGGCTATTTTGGTCTCTCTCGGTGATGCTTTTAAATCGCGTGAAGGTAACATTGAAGACCGTATTAACGATATGGGTCAGCGGATGGATATTATCTCTAAAGAGATTGATAAATCATTACAAAAAAAAGCACATCAGTTAGAGCTTAAAGCCTCTGAATACTGCGAGTGTTTAAATGCACTCGATATAACTGAATCTCGGCTGCAAGCCATTGTACCTGGCATGGCTGATTTTGATTTAGTGCAAATTAAGTCTTAAAACGCGACTCTTAAATCTCAGTAAAACTTTTAGTATTAGAATTTTTTACCCTTCTGCAAAATCCTCCCTCTGACTATGGTTATTTATATTATTTAAATTTTTGGTTATCTAATGATAAAGGATAATTTACCCATTATGCATACGTATTCAGTTTTTATTTAATCAATCCTCAGACTAGTGTTAACCAATTGTAAATAACGCCGAGCATGCAGTTTAGCTCGCTCAACACTTGGAACACACACTATGAAGCTGAATAAAATGATCACCACTGCCGGATTAAGCCTCGGTTTAACTTTACCAAGCTTAGTATCGGCTGCACCTACAACATTTGTGCATTTATTTGAATGGAACTGGCAAGATGTAGCCCAAGAATGCGAACAGTTTTTAGGGCCCAAAGGATATGCTGCTGTGCAGGTATCGCCACCTAACGAGCATATTACAGGTAACCAATGGTGGACTCGCTATCAACCTGTGAGCTACCAACTGCAAAGCCGTGGCGGAAACCGCTCGCAGTTTATAGATATGGTTAATCGATGTAATGCGGCAGGTGTAGATATATACGTCGATACGTTAATAAACCATATGGCAGCAGGCAGCGGTACTGGCACCGCTGGTAACACCTTTGGCAATAAACAATATCCTATTTATAGCCCACAAGATTTTCACGAAAGCTGTTCAATAAATCCAGAAGATTACGGTAATAACCGTTACCGGGTTCAAAACTGTGAGCTAGTAGGGCTTGCCGACTTAAACACTTCCTCAAATTATGTACAAAATACGTTAGCGGCATACATTAACGACCTTCAAGCAATTGGTGTTAAGGGTTTTAGATTTGATGCTGCTAAGCATGTTGCTGCAAGTGATATTCAAAGTTTAATGGCAAAAATAAATGGCTCGCCAGTGGTGTTTCATGAGGTGATAGATCAAGGCACTGAAGCGGTAGATGCCTCAGAGTATTTAAGTACAGGACTAGTTACCGAGTTTAAATACAGTACGCAGCTTGGTAATACCTTTAGAAACGGCTCGCTTGCGTGGCTAAGTAACTTTGGTGAAGGCTGGGGCTTTATGCCAAGCTCATCAGCATTAGTATTTGTTGATAATCACGACAATCAGCGTGGGCATGGTGGTGCGGGTAATGTAATTACCTTTGAAGATGGGCGTTTATACGACCTAGCTAATGTATTTATGTTGGCCTATCCGTATGGGTATCCAAAAGTGATGTCGAGTTATGATTTTCATGGTGATACCGATGCGGGGGGGCCAAGTGTACCGGTGCACAATAATGGTAACCTAGAATGTTTTGCAAGTAACTGGAAGTGCGAGCATCGCTGGTCTTATATTGCTGGTGGTGTCGATTTTAGAAATAACACTGCCGACAATTGGGCAGTAACAAACTGGTGGGATAACACCAATAATCAGATTGCATTTGGCCGAGGTAGCTCAGGTCATATGGCAATTAATAAAGAAGACTCAACGCTTAATGCAACAATTCAAACAGATATGGCACCCGGTCAATATTGTAATGTATTAAAAGGTGAGCTTTCTGGTGATGCTACAAGCTGTAGTGGAGAGGTTATAACTGTTAATAGTAACGGTACTATTAAATTAAATGTGGCGCCATGGGATGCCATAGCAATTCATAAAAACGCTAAACTAACGCAAGGCTCTCTCCCTAATAACGGGGCGGATTGGCAAAGAACCATTGTTTTTATCAATGCACAAACACAAAGCGGGCAAGATATGTTTGTTCGCGGTGGAATAGGGCATGCTTATGCAAATACAAACCTTGCTAGAAACTGCCAAACGACAAATGTTGAATGTGCTATGCCAATTCGCCATAACAATCTAAAAAACAACACCACAATGCCTTGGAAAGTAAACGATAACTACCTAGATTGGTACGCAATTGAGCAAGGCCAAAGCAGTGAAGCGCAAGGCACTGCCATGGATTGGACTACAAATGTTTGGCCAAGTGAATATGGCGCCCAAAAATCGGTAACAGTAGATGGCTTTGGTATTACACCGCTTAATATATGGGGTGAGCACTACTGGATGCTTGATGTTGATATGGATTGCAGTAAAGCCGTTAACGGTTGGTTTGAATTAAAAGCATTTATAAAAAATGGCCAAGAGTGGGAGGGTGATATAAACCAAGCTAATACTCCATATGCTAGTACTAACCATGTAGCACAGTGCGGCAAAATTAATATGTTTGAGTTTAACCGCTCAAGTGTAGAGATACGTGACTTTTAATTACGCACTTTAAACGCGTACGTTAAAAGTAAACTACTAGTCAATTTACAAACCAAGTGCGCTAAAGCGGGCTTGGTTTTTACTTTTTATGTACCTAATTAGCAATTTAATTTCATAGTGTGTTTATAAATCAGCTGGTATTATTGCTTTATTCGCCATTTTAATTAAGGCAACACTATGAAAATATTAAATAAACTATCTTTACTAAGTACACTCGCGGCGGCTTTATTTGTAAGCCAAGGTGCGCTTGCAAACATGAGCCCTGTAGGGCTTTGGAAAACTATTGATGAGGATACAAACGAAGCTAAATCGTACGTACGCATTACACAAAACAACAATGTACTAAGCGCCAAGGTAGACTCTATTTTAGACCCAGCTAAGCAAGATGGCATTTGTAAAGAGTGCGATGGCGCATTAAAAAATCAGCCTATTTTAGGTATGACCATTATTACGGATGTAAAACCTGAAGATGATGGCGTTTGGGGAGATGGCGAAATACTCGACCCTACCAATGGCAAAACTTACACTGTGCAGTTAACGCCGCAAAACGACGGTAAAACGTTAGAGGTTCGTGGCTATATTGGCTTTTTCTATCGAAATCAATACTGGGAACGCGTAGAGTAAATAATCAAAAGCGCAGCAAGAGCTGCGCTTAAATATGTTTATAGTGTTTCGCTGTACTCGGTCATTACTTGCTCAACCCAGCTAGCAATGCGTTCATCGCTTAGCTCGTATTGGCTGTCTTCATCAAGCGCAAGTCCTACAAAGTATTTACCATCAGGGGTAAGTGCTTTTGAAGCTTCAAATTCGTAGTTTTCATCGTTTGGCCAAAAGCCAAGTTGCGTAAACGACTGAGTATTTATTTCATCGTGAAGCATTCCAAGGGCGTCTTGAAACCACTGACCGTAACCTTGCTGATCGCCCATGCCAAATAAAGCAATGGTTTTACCATTTAGGTTTACATCTTTTATGTCGTCCCACTTAGACTCCCAGTCTTCTTGTATTTCGCCAAAATCCCATGTTGAAATACCAAAGATGATAAAGTCGTACTGCTCTGCATTTTTAAGTGGTTCGTCTTTAATATTGTGTAAGGTCACTACATCGGCGCCAATAAGGTCGCGAATTTTTTCTGCTGCCATTTCTGTATAGCACGTAGTAGAGCCAAAAAATAAACCAATCTGCATCGTATTTATCACTGTGTAATTGCCTGTTATGATAGGGCGCAGTTTACCGTAAGGTATTTTTAATTGATACCTTCTACCGTGGTATTACCAACAAGAGATCACAACGTGACAACGCTACCAGACGATTTACCTGAACAAAATACTGAGCTAAGTAGCAATAGCGACTTTTTAGAAACCTTTTTAGATAGCTTGTATTTAGAACAAGGTGTTAGCGAAAACACCCTAAGTGCGTACCGCAGCGATTTAGATAAGTTTTGCCAGTTTTTAAAAGGCGAAAATTTAATGACAGTAACCAGCCTAGATGTTGAAAGTTACCTAGCGCATCGTGTTGATTTAGGTTTAAAGCCGCGTAGTACCGCGCGTAGCATAAGTGCGTTAAAACGTTTTTATCAGTACTTTGTTCGCGAAAAAGTAATAGCCGACTCCCCTATGGTTAATATTGCCCAGCCAAAAGCGGGGCAGTCGTTGCCTAAAACACTCTCAGAGGCTGAGGTTGAGGCATTATTAAATGCACCTAATATTGAAGACCCAATGGGGCTGCGCGATAAAGCCATGCTTGAGCTACTTTATGCTACGGGCTTGCGTGTAACCGAGCTTGTAGGGCTGCGTATGGAGCAAATAAATTTGCGGCAGTCGGTTGTGTTTGTAAAAGGTAAGGGCAACAAAGAGCGCTTAGTGCCATTGGGTGAAGAGGCCATGTATTGGCTTGAGCAATTTTTAAAAGGTGGGCGCGCGCAAATGATAAAACACGCGACCGACTTTGTGTTTCCGTCAAAGCGTGGTGTAGGCATGACCCGACAAACTTTTTGGCATAGAATTAAACACTATGCTATTTTGGCATCAGTTGAGTCTCCGTTATCTCCGCATACTATGCGCCATGCTTTTGCTACGCATTTATTAAACCATGGGGCTGACTTACGTGTGGTACAAATGATGCTAGGACACAGCGACTTATCAACCACACAAATTTATACCCATGTTGCTAATGAACGGTTAAAATCGGTACACGCGCAGCATCATCCACGCGCTTAAGTTGAAATTTTTTATTACTAAGCCGGTCAGTTTATAAGTATTTTTAGGATAGAGAGAAGTTATGAAAAAATTAATGTTAGCAGGTGCCATGTTGTGCACAAGTATTAGTGCATTTGCAAATGGCGTTGCTGTAACTCCAAGTGCTGATGATCCTATTGTTACTAAATTTGCCACTTTAGGTGTAACGGTTAAGCAAATTAACCCAAGCCCAGTTGCCGGTTTAAAAGAGCTAATTACAAATAAAGGTGTACTTTACGCAAGCCCAGACGGCCAGTTTTTAATGCAAGGTACGCTAATCGATTTAAACAACCGTAGTAACTTAACAGAACAAGCTTTAAACGGTGTGCGCGTTGAAGGCGTTAAAGAATACGAAGATTCGATGATTGTTTATAAAGCGCCAAATGAGCAGCATCAAATTACCGTATTTACTGATATTAGCTGTGGTTACTGTCGTAAATTACACCGCGAACTAGGCGACTTATTAGACGCAGGCATTACAGTGCGTTACTTAGCGTTTCCGCGTGGTGGCTTACAAGGTTCTGGTTATGCTGATTTAATGAATGTGTGGTGTGCACGCGATCAACAAGAAGCGCTTACAGAAGCTAAGTCGGGCGTAGACACTAAAGTCGTTGCGGGTTGTAATGCACCGGTTGCAGAGCATTACCAACTAGGCCAAAGCTTTGGTATTAGCGGTACGCCAGCGATTGTATTAGAAGATGGTACAATGATCCCAGGTTACCAGCCAGCAGCCGCTTTAAAAGCAGCGCTTGAGGCAAATAAAGCGTCTTAATAAGGCGTTTACGTTTATTAAAAGGCCGTAATGGCCTTTTTTTGTCTTTTTATTTTGAATTTAAAAGTTAGCAATTGCATGAAAAAATTGATCATTGCGCGAGAAAACGTTGACGACTCACACCTACCGAGCAACTTACACCCCGTTATAAAACAAATATATGCCACGCGAAATGTAATTAATGCTGATGAGCTAAATAACAGTGCCGCTACACTTCACGACTTCAAACTCTTTAAAGACATAGACAAAGCAAGCGAGCTCTTAGTAAATGCGCTAAACGCGCAAAGTCGTATTTTAATTGTTGGCGATTTTGATGCCGATGGCGCAACGAGTACAGCTACCTTAATGCAAGGCCTTGAGATGTTTGGCTTTAAGCATTTAGATTACCTAATACCAGACCGGTTTAGCTTAGGCTATGGCTTAAGCCCTGCATTGGCTGAGCAAATAGTACAAATAAACCCTGAGCTGGTTATCACTGTAGATAACGGTATTTCGTGTATTGCCGGTATTGATATCTTAAAAGCAGTGGGTATAAAAGTGTTGGTAACAGATCATCACTTACAAGGAGAGCAACTCCCTAATGCCGATGCAATAGTTAACCCTAACAGGCACGAGTGTAACTTCCCGTCTAAATCAATAGCAGGCGTTGGTGTTGCCTTTTACTTACTTATTGCCCTTAGAAGCGTATTGCGCGAGCAAGGCTACTTTGAACAGCAACCACCGCCAAATTTAGCTAATCTACTCGATATAGTTGCACTGGGAACAGTGGCCGATGTGGTTGCGCTTGATGCAAATAACCGCACCTTGGTACATCAAGGTTTAGCGCGTATTCGAAGTGGTAATACTCGCCCGGGTATTACTGCACTTATTGAAGTAGCTAATCGAAATGCAGCGCGCTTAAGCGCAAGCGACTTTGGTTTTTCGCTAGCGCCGCGTTTAAATGCCGCAGGGCGATTAGACGATATGAGCTTAGGCATAGCGTGTTTGCTAAGTACTGATATAAACCAAGCAAGGCGCATTGCCGGTGAGCTTGATAGCTTAAACCATGCTAGGCGTGAAATAGAGCAGGGCATGCAAGCTGAGGCGCAAGCTGTGCTTGATAGACTCGCCTTTAACGACGATAACATCCCAGACGCTATTTGTTTATACCAAGAGGACTGGCATCAGGGCGTTATTGGTATTTTGGCTGGCCGCTTAAAAGAAAAATACCACCGCCCAACCGTTATTTTTGCTGGTGGCGAAAACGGCGAAATAAAAGGTTCGTGCCGCTCTATTGAAGGGCTGCATATGCGCGACTTACTCGAAGGGCTAAATACCGCCGACCCACACTTAATTAATAAATTTGGTGGTCACGCAATGGCTGCGGGTTTGAGTATTAACGAGCAAAACTTTAACGACTTTAAAAAAGCGTTTGAGGCAGCGGTAACAGCTCAGCTTAGCGAAGAAAGCAAACGCTGTATTGTATTTACCGACGGCGAGCTGCCAAACGAATGCTTTACGATGGAGTTTGCTCAGCTGTTAAAGCAATCAGGCCCATGGGGACAGCAATTTCCAGAGCCGGTATTTGAGCATACCTTTGAAGTTATTCAGCAACGTATTGTAGGCGAAAAGCATTTAAAATTAGTGCTTAAACATCAATCAGGGCGATTAGTTGACGCCATTGCCTTTGGTATTGATGTAAAAGCATGGCCCGATACCGAAGCACGTTTTGTTAAAGTGGCGTATCAGCTCGATATAAACGAGTTTAGAGGTAAGTTTAGCTTGCAATTAATAGTAAGAGAGCTTGAAAAAGTGCATTAAAAAATATGCATAATGCTGGCACAAAAGGCTAATAAAACGCGTGGTTTTTTGTTAAAATCGGGCGTTTTTATCATTTGACGATAATTTATTGCGTAATTAGCTAATTTTAGCGCGCAATAATCTAGCCATTTTGGAGTAATGTACATGTTTGAAGTGAATCCTGTGATTAATCAAATCAAGGAAATTCGCGAACGTACTGAACTGCTTCGGGGGTACCTTTGACTACGCTCTTAAACAAGAACGCTTAGAAGAAGTAAACGCCGAACTTGAAGATTCAGCCGTATGGAATGAGCCTGAGCGTGCACAAGCACTTGGCCGAGAAAAATCAGCACTAGAGGCGGTTGTTGAAACAATCGATAACTTAGTGGCTGGCGCCGACGACGTTGAAGGATTGCTTGAGCTTGCAATAGAAGCTGAAGACGAAGAAACCTTTGTTGAAGCGCAAAATGAGCTTGAAGGCTTAAATAAACAGCTTGAAGGTTTAGAGTTCCGTCGTATGTTTTCAGGTTCTCACGATTCAAACGACGCCTATCTCGATTTACAATCGGGTTCTGGCGGTACTGAAGCACAAGACTGGTGTAATATGCTACTGCGCATGTACTTACGCTGGGGCGAAGCTAAAGGCTTTAAAGTAGAGCTAGTAGAAGCGACTGATGGCGATGTAGCCGGTATTAAAGGCGCAACAGTGCGCTTTGTTGGCGAATACGCATACGGTTGGCTGCGCACAGAAACAGGCGTGCACCGTTTAGTACGTAAAAGCCCGTTTGACTCAAGTGGTCGTCGTCATACCTCGTTTGCCTCTGCGTTTGTATACCCAGAAGTAGATGACAATATTGAAATTGATATTAATCCGTCAGATTTACGTATAGACGTTTACCGTGCATCGGGCGCGGGTGGTCAGCACGTAAATACCACCGAATCGGCAGTACGTATTACCCACGTACCTACCAACACGGTTGTACAGTGTCAAAACGAGCGTTCGCAACACAAAAATAAAGCCCAAGCAATGAAGCAGCTAAAAGCTAAATTATTTGAGCTTGAGCTTCAGCAGCAAAATGCTGAAAAGCAAACACAAGAAGACGCAAAGTCGGATATTGGCTGGGGAAGTCAAATTCGTTCTTACGTACTTGATGATGCACGTATTAAAGATTTACGAACTGGTGTTGAAAACCGTAATACGCAATCGGTACTTGACGGCAACCTAGACAAATTTATTGAAGCCAGCTTAAAATCTGGCCTATAACCACCAAGCTAAAAAAGAGCTAAAAAATGACTGATCAAATCCAAGACGAAAACAAGTTAATCGCTGAGCGTCGCGGCAAATTAGACGCTATTCGCGAAAATTGCCCAGCCAACGGTCATCCTAATCAGTTCCGTCGTGAACATTACACGGCTGATTTACAGGCTGAGTTTGGTGATAAGACTAAAGAAGAATTAGTAGAGCTTCAGCACGTTGTATCAATTGCAGGACGTATTTTAGCTAAGCGTGGTCCTTTTATGGCAATTCAAGACATGAAAGGCCGTGTACAAGCGTATGCATCTAAAGATGTGCAAAAAGATTTAAAAGCAAAATATGGTCAACTAGATATTGGCGATATTATTGGTGTTAAAGGCGCACTTAATAAATCAGGTAAAGGTGATTTATACGTAGAAATGACCGAGTACGAACTACTTACTAAGTCACTACGTCCATTACCAGAGAAGTTTCATGGCTTATCAGATCAAGAAACTAAGTACCGCCAGCGTTATGTGGATTTAATTACTAACGAAGCAACGCGCGAAACGTTCCGCATTCGTTCACAAGTAGTTGAAGGCATCCGTCGCTTTTTAGCTGAGCGTGACTTTATGGAAGTAGAAACACCTATGCTACAGGTTATTCCTGGCGGTGCATCTGCGCGTCCGTTTGTGACTCACCATAACGCACTTGATATAGACATGTACTTACGTATAGCGCCTGAGCTTTACCTTAAGCGTTTAGTGGTAGGTGGTTTTGACCGCGTATTTGAAATTAACCGTAACTTCCGTAACGAAGGGTTATCAACGCGTCACAACCCAGAATTCACTATGATTGAGTTCTACCAAGCGTACGCTGATTACATCGACCTGATGAACATTACTGAAGACATGCTACGTACAGTTGCAACTAACGTATTGGGTAGCCCAATTGTTATTAATACAACAAAAGACGAAAACGGCGAAGTAACCGACTCAGTAGAGTACGACTTTGGTCAACCGTTTACACGTTTAAGCATGGCTGACGCTATCTTAAAATATAACCCTGAGTTTGATGCTGCGGTATTTAACGATCCAGAAAACCACTTTGACGAATTAAAAGCGTACGCTAAACAAGTACACGTTAAAATTCCTGAAAACTGTGTATGGGGCCCAGGTAAGTTTTTATGTGAAATATTTGAAGAAACGGCTGAGCATAGGCTTATTCAACCTACATTTATTACTGGCTACCCGTGGGAAGTGTCTCCACTTGCGCGCCGTAACGACGAAAACCCATTTGTTACCGACCGCTTTGAGTTTTTTGTTGGCGGACGTGAGCTTGCAAATGGTTTCTCGGAGCTTAACGATGCACAAGATCAAGCTGAGCGCTTTACTCGTCAAGTTGAAGAGAAAGACGCAGGTGATGATGAAGCAATGCACTATGATGAAGACTACATACGCGCACTAGAGTACGGCTTACCGCCTACTGCTGGTGAAGGTATTGGTATTGACCGCTTAGTCATGTTGTTTACTGATTCACCAACCATAAAAGACGTTATTTTGTTCCCGCATATGCGCCCGCAAGCTGATTAAGCTTTAGTAGAACAAAGTAAGTTAATAAACGCCGCTTAATAGCGGCGTTTTTTTTGCTTTGTTGATTGCGTTCTTTTGTTAACTTAGTACTTCAGTAAAGTTTAAATACAGCTATTACTGGTGCCAAAGTAAAATTCAGTTTGTAACTTTTATGTTTTTAATCGGCTTTTAGTATTATTTCTAGCAGTGATATAACTTTTCGTTATGGTTGTTTTTTAAACATATGTTGTATTTGTGTAAATTTTAGTTAGAATGTGCACGAAATTTATACTACTAGGTTGTAGTGGTTTAATGTAGACTCTTAAAGGACTCAGAATAATAATATGAAAGATAATCGGGTCGATGATACACCGCAAGAGCATACTTCAGAGCAAGAGCGGGACGCTTATTACCGTGCTTGCATAGCTGAATTTCAACAATTGGGTTACCAAGAACAGTATTTAGCTGATCTAACTGATGAGTTAGTGCCAGTGCTTGGTGTTAATCCTACTGATAAAAACACATAAGCCGCTTAATTTTCAAACTAATTACACTTTAAAACTAAACATATGTGCAATCTATAACCATATAGACATATTTGGCAGAAAAGTGTTTGACATATTTTCTGAAATCTTTATTATACGCCCCACAAGACGGAGAGGTGTCCGAGTG
This sequence comes from Pseudoalteromonas sp. MMG007, assembly GCF_018100985.1. GTDB lineage: Bacteria > Pseudomonadota > Gammaproteobacteria > Enterobacterales > Alteromonadaceae > Pseudoalteromonas. Next base: position 209,772 of record NZ_JAGJEI010000006.1, read on the forward strand.
GCCGAAGGAGCTCCCCTGCTAAGGGAGTATAGAGTTTGTAGCTCTATCGAGGGTTCGAATCCCTCCCTCTCCACCATTTCTTTTAATGGCGAGTCTTGTAAAAAGTAAAGATGGGCGCATAGCTCAGCTGGATAGAGTACCTGGCTACGAACCAGGCGGTCGGAGGTTCGAATCCTCCTGCGCCCACCACTCTTTACACACTCTACTTAGAGTATAAACAAGTTAAAGTGTTTGGTTTATAACCAAATCGGTCGGAGGTTCATTCTTACAAGATACGTCCTGCTTCCAGCACTTTTTACACACTCTGCTTAGAGTTAAAACAAGCAAAAAATAAAAGTGGGCGCATAGCTCAGCTGGATAGAGTACCTGGCTACGAACCAGGCGGTCGGAGGTTCGAATCCTCCTGCGCCCACCACTTTTACACACTCTGCTTAGAGTATAAATAAGTAAAAAATGAAAGTGGGCGCATAGCTCAGCTGGATAGAGTACCTGGCTACGAACCAGGCGGTCGGAGGTTCGAATCC
>NZ_JAGJEI010000060.1 GCF_018100985.1 Pseudoalteromonas sp. MMG007
TTGGCGAGTTAACTAACTGTTGCAGTAGCTGAGAAAAATGTTCAGCCATTCTGACAATACTCGCTTCACTAAACAGCGAACGACTGTATACCCAAGACAATGCAAGCCCTCCCTTTGTCTCGGCCATACCTAGCGTCAAATCAAACTTTGATGTATGACCAGACTGTTCTAAAGGCTGAATATTTATGTTCGGTAGAATTAACGATTCTCCATCGTTATTCTGCAGGGTTAACATTACCTGAAATAAAGGACTGTAACTTTGGCTACGCTCAGGTTGTAATTCTTCAACTAGCTTCTCAAAAGGCACCTGTTGATGTGTATAAGCGTTTATAAGCATGTCTCGACTTTGAGTC
>NZ_JAGJEI010000061.1 GCF_018100985.1 Pseudoalteromonas sp. MMG007
AGTAAATCACTAAAACAGGGGGCCGATGACAAGTCACTACGCAATACTAAGGTATTAGCAAAAAAACCTATTAAGCCAGCTACTTCTGCTTGCTCCCGGTTCGCGATAGGGGTGCCCATCACAATATCGGTTTCGTGACTGTATCGGCTTAACAGTACTGCAAATGCTGCCTGCAAACCCATAAACAGGCTAGCATCAGCAGCCTGACATTGAGACTTCAATTGATTCAGTACATCCTTTTCTATAAAAGACTCTACACTTCCTCCCGCAAAGTTTTGTTGTGCTGGACGCGCATAATCCAGAGGTAGGCTGTGTAGAGTTGGTAGATCTGC
>NZ_JAGJEI010000062.1 GCF_018100985.1 Pseudoalteromonas sp. MMG007
GCCCCTGCGTCACATCATCAACACAGTCCTCCCAATGACATAACAACTGCTCACGCTCCACCAAAGGCAATAACGACAGACGTAATACCGGCTGTGACGACTGACTCTGTAATGCATCAAGCAGTGACGCAACCACAACCTCCAGATACTCTAGAATGCGGGCCCCACCAACGCCCTGCGTCACCTGTAGTTCAAATTCGAAATCCTTCCCAAAATCATCAATCGATAAATCAAATGGATAGTTCGTATGCTCCTGACCTCCAAGGTGTTCAAACGACTCCTCCCCATACAGCGCAGGGTTATCTGCAGGAACG
>NZ_JAGJEI010000063.1 GCF_018100985.1 Pseudoalteromonas sp. MMG007
GACGTTGTTATCTGACGGCGAAACGAGTTTGCCAGCGCCGATACCGTACCGAGAGTTTGTTGCCCATACGTTGCATCAGGCTGCAACGCTAGATGCTAAAGGGTTCTTTTCGGAGCTGTTAGGAGATGTAAATGAACCTACATTGCCCTTTGGCTTAAAAGACATCCATGGTGACGGCAGCCGAATAGAAGCAGACAAAGGAGTGCTGGAGCCCGGCTTATCAAAGGTCGTCCGTACTTTGTCAAAAGAACGAAAAATTAGTCCAGCTACGTTGTTCCATGCGGCGTGGGCACTGGTTGTGGCGGCCTGTAGTGGTCGTGATGATGTTGTG
>NZ_JAGJEI010000064.1 GCF_018100985.1 Pseudoalteromonas sp. MMG007
GACGTTGTTATCTGACGGCGAAACGAGTTTGCCAGCGCCGACACCGTACCGAGAGTTTGTTGCCCATACGTTGCATCAGGCTGCAACGCTAGATGCTAAAGGGTTCTTTACGGAGCTGTTAGGGGGTGTAAATGAACCTACATTACCGTTTGGTTTGCAGGATACGCAAGGTGATGGCCGTGGTATTGAATACGCAAAACAGACTTTGCCAGAGGATCTTGCCCATAGGGTGAGAGCCTTGTGTCAGGCTCGCCGGATAAGTCCAGCTACGTTGTTCCATGCGGCGTGGGCACTGGTAGTA
>NZ_JAGJEI010000007.1 GCF_018100985.1 Pseudoalteromonas sp. MMG007
GCGAAGGCGAGCCCCGAGCAATGAGAGTATCCCATTTACTATGTGACTCTCCACCGCTGTGGCACCATGACATTCTGCTGCGTAGCGCACCGACTTCAAATTGTAGAAAGCTCGACTAGCAATAGTCGGGCTTTTTTACGTCTGCAGAAAAGTAAAATACGCACAGTTAATATACACTCGTCAAGCCTCTATCACGAAGGTCGGGCATAGTGACTCCCGACGACAAAATCAAAATTTCTCTGCCTGACAAGTATCGCTTTTGCTATATTATCCACTACCTGTGTGCATAACATCATCCAATTCCTTAATGTTGTGAACATGTCGAGATCAAATCAAAGAGCTTTTATAGTAAGCACAAAGGTATAGTTATTATTTATATATTTACTAATCAGATAGTGTTGGATAACAAATATAATTTTGCTTTGTTACTGGCTTTGATTTAGGATCAAAACAGTTTAAAACCAAGAACTAATAGCCTGTGTATAGATTATTAATTAGTGCCATATCATTTATATTTTGTTTTTCTGTATCGGCGGTTGAAGTAACTGATCTGTATCAAGATATATTAAACGTCGATGATAAAACCAGAGATACGCGTTTAAGTGCGAGCCGTAAGGCATTGCTTAATGTTTTAGTTAAAGTGAGCGGTGATGAAACTGCAGATCAAAATAAACTAGCGCAACAACGTACAAAAGATATCTCAGATTATATGCTCAAATTTGAGTATGACGAGCGAGCAAATGGTCAACTTAAATTAGTTGTTAAATTTGAAGCGCGTAAAATAAATGCGCTTATTAAAGAGCTCAATTTACCACTGTGGGGTGTTCAGCGACCACTCGTTGCTATTTGGTTAGGCATTGAAGACAATTGGCGCAGAGAATTAGTAACACAAGAAAGTTACCCGCAGTTAGAGCAGTTAATTTATGATAAAGCAGGACGCCGTGGCTTACCAGTTGTTGTGCCTTTGCTTGATTTACAAGACAGGCGCTTAGTAGGTGTACCTGAAGTTTGGGGGAATTTTTCTGAACCTGTTGAAGAAGCGTCTAAGCGTTACAGTGCAGAGCGAAGTATTACTGCAAGAATGTTTCAAGAACAAGACAGTGAAAATTGGATACTAGATTGGCGCTTTACTAACGACGATTTGTTCGAATCAAATAGATTAACAGGCGACAAGCAGCAAATTGTAGGGCAAATGATTGATACTCTCGCGCAAGGCCTTGCGAGCGAATATGCAATAGATCCTAATGCTTACTATCAGCAAGCTTCTGCAACACTTACTTTAAAAGAAACTAATAGCTTTGTTGATATCGAATTAGCAAAACGTAGACTACTTAGTTTAAGTGTAGTCACCGACGTGACTATTTTACGAAAAACTCCAGAGCTTGTTGAATTTAAGTTAAACCATACGGGCAGTGTAAACGATCTTAAAAAAGCACTTGGCCTAGATTCTGCTTTTAGAGATTACGTTGACCCACGTGCTTTTTATCATGTGGTTGATAAAAGTAGTTTAGAATATCAGTGGGTTGGCGAGTAATGCTAAACGCTGAGCCTATGCAAATGGCTTTACCGGTTACCTTACCGGATGATGAAACCTTTGCATCATATTTTGGTGGTGAGGACTCGTTAGAGGTTAACCATTTAAAGGACAGCTTTTTAAAGTTATCTAAAACGTTTCAGTACACCTATTTATGTGGTTTAGGTGATTCAGGTAAGTCTCACTTGTTATACGCAACCTGCGTTAAAGCACAAGAGCGCGGGCTATCCAATATGCTTTTATCAATGCGTGAAGTTATTGATTTTGGCCCGATGGTGCTCGATGGCTTAGAGGCTCTCGATGTATTATGTATAGACGACGTTCACTTAGTAGCTGGAAATGATCCATGGGAAAAAGCATTATTTAATTTTTATAATCGCTTTAACGAACCCGGGAAAATGCTCGTAGTTACCGCTGACTTACTTCCTGATATGCTCAATATTAGTCTTCCCGATTTAGAATCCCGGCTGAAGTGGGGCACTACATTTCAAATTCGTTCTATGAGCGATGATGACAAAGCCCAGGCACTTGTTAAGCGTGCGCATATGCGTGGATTGGAATTGAGCGATGAATGTGCACGGTTTTTACTAACGCGTTTAAGTCGTGATATGCGCGCTTTACTTGATGTATTAGACAAATTAGATCATGCATCTATGGCTGCACAGCGAAAATTAACAATTCCCTTTATAAAATCAACGTTAAAGCTGTAGTAGGTCTAGAATCTAGACCCTGCTTTCAGTTATCATTAGTCAATTAAATTGTAATCACCTTCTGTGAAAGATCAGGTATCGAATGAACTTAGAAAATATATTAGCGCAAGCACTTGAGGCGGTAGCCAGTGCCAGTGAAATCGCGCAACTAGAAGAGATCAGGGTTAACTACCTTGGTAAAAAAGGCGAAATCACTAGCTTACTTAAAACACTGGGTAAAATTGCTCCTGAAGAACGCAAAGAAGCAGGGCAGGTAATTAACCAAGCTAAGCAAGATGTCCAAGTAGCAATTAACGATAAGCGTGAGCTTTTAGCAAGTAAAGCATTAGAAGAAAAGCTAGCCGCTGAAACAATTGACGTTACTTTACCTGGGCGTGTAATGCCAACAGGTGGATTGCATCCGGTAACACGAACAATTGAACGTATTGAAAGCTTTTTCGGTGAGTTAGGTTTTGAGGTTAAATCAGGGCCTGAGATTGAAGATGACTTTCATAACTTTGATGCATTGAATATCCCAGAGCATCACCCTGCGCGTGCTGATCACGATACCTTTTATTTCAATCCTAAATTAGTACTGCGTACACAAACAAGTGGCGTGCAAATTCGTACTATGGAAACAGAACAGCCACCGCTGCGTATTATTTCACCAGGGCGTGTGTATCGTAACGATTATGACCAAACTCATACTCCTATGTTCCATCAGGTAGAAGGGTTAATGGTTGATACCGATGTAAGCTTTACTGAGCTTAAAGGTATTTTACATGACTTTTTACGTAACTTTTTTGAAGAAGATATGGAAATTCGTTTCCGTCCTTCATTTTTCCCATTTACAGAACCATCTGCTGAAGTGGATGTTATGGGTAAAGACGGTAAATGGTTAGAAGTACTAGGCTGTGGCATGGTTCACCCTAACGTTCTTAAGTCGGTGGGTATTGATCCAGAAAAATACACTGGTTTTGCATTTGGTATGGGCGTAGAGCGCTTAACTATGCTGCGCTACGGCGTAAACGACTTACGTGCATTTTTTGAAAATGACTTAAAATTCCTAAACCAGTTCCGTTAAGAGTGAAATAATAAAATGAAATTTAGTGAAAAGTGGTTAAGAGAGTGGGTAAATCCTGCTATTGATACGCAAGCTCTTTCGGAACAGCTTTCTATGGCTGGTCTTGAAGTTGATGGCGTTGAGCCAGCAGCAGCCAAATTTAATGGTGTGCTAGTAGGTGAAGTGGTTGAATGTGGTCAGCACCCTGATGCAGACAAACTTCGTGTTACTAAAATTAACGTAGGTGGCGATGAGCTGCTTGATATCGTTTGTGGTGCGCCAAACTGTCGTGAAGGCATCAAAGTCGCTGTTGCAACTGTAGGTGCTGTGTTACCTGGCGATTTTAAAATCAAAAAAGCAAAACTACGCGGTCAGCCGTCTCACGGTATGTTGTGTGCCTTTGTTGAGCTAGGTATTAGCGAAGAGGGCGATGGCATAATGGAATTGCCACTAGATGCACCGGTAGGCACTGATTTACGCGAATACTTAGGCCTTGATGACAACATTATTGATGTTGACTTAACACCAAACCGTGGTGATTGTTTAGGTATTAAAGGTCTTGCTCGTGAAGTAGGTGTTTTAAACAGTATTGATGTAAATGTATTAGCTATTCCAGCTGTTACTCCAACGATTGACGATAAAGTATCAATTGAACTTGTGAACGAAGATGCATGCCCTCGCTACCTTGGTCGCGTGATAAAGGGTATTAATCTTGATGCAGAAACACCACTTTGGATGGTTGAAAAGCTACGTCGTAGTGGTATACGTTCAATCGATCCGGTTGTTGATGTAACTAACTATGTATTACTAGAGCTTGGTCACCCAATGCATGCCTTTGATTTAAGTGCTATCGAAGGTGGAATTAAAGTACGTAGTGCAACCGCAGGTGAAGAGCTAGTACTACTTGATGGTAATACTGCTAAATTGAATGACTCTACACTTGTTATAGCCGATCATAACAAGGCACTTGCTATTGCCGGTATTTTCGGTGGAGAGCAATCAGGTGTTACTGCAAAAACAACAGACATACTACTTGAAAGTGCTTTTTTCAATCCGGTAGCAATTGCTGGTCAAGCACGTAGTTACGGCTTACATACTGATGCATCACATCGTTATGAGCGTGGTGTCGATTTTGCACTACAACATGATGCTATGCAGCGTGCCACTGCTTTGTTACTTGAGATAGTTGGCGGTCAAGCAGGTCCTGTAGTTGAAGCTGTTGCGGCAGGTAAATTACCAAAAGTGACTGAAGTACGCCTTCGCCGTGCCCGTTTAGACCGTGTTATTGGCCATCACATCGATGATGCTAAAGTAACCGATATTCTGACTCGCTTAGGCCTTGATGTTAAAGTAGAAAATGATAGCTGGAGTGCAGATGTACCGAGTTACCGTTTTGATATTCGCATCGAAGAAGATTTAATTGAAGAAGTTGCGCGTGTATACGGTTATAACAGTATTCCAAATGTTGCACCTACTGCAAAACTCAAAATGACAACGCACGACGAGTCAACAATTGCGCTGAGTAAGTTTCGTAACACGTTAGTTACGCGTGGTTACCAAGAAGCAATTACTTATAGCTTTGTCGATCCTAAAGCACAAACTATTTTACACCCAGATAGTAATGCGCTTGTATTACCGCATCCAATTTCAATTGAAATGTCGGCTATGCGTGTCAGCTTAATGCCTGGTTTATTGTCTTCAGTGGCCTATAACCAAAACCGCCAACAACCGCGTATTCGCTTATTTGAGCACGGTCTTAAATTTATTAGTGATGAAAGTGCTGAAAACGGTGTTTATCAGGTGCCAGTCCTTGGTGGGGTCATTACCGGTTTAGCACATGGTGAACATTGGGTTGAAGAAAAACGTAACGTTGATTTCTACGACTTAAAAGGTGATGTAGAAGCGTTACTTGCGATCACTAATGATGTTAGCCGTTTTGAAATTAAAGCAGAGCAGTCAGATGGACTTCACCCAGGCCAATCAGCAGTTATTTATGTTGATGGTAAAAAGGTTGGTTTTTTTGGTGCATTACACCCACAAGCGCAAAAGTCGTTAGATATCAATAACGCAACTTTTGTGTTTGAAATTGAAATGTCGGCAATCGAAAAAAGAAATTTACCAGAGGCAGTTGGCGTATCAAAATTTCCTTCAAATCGCCGCGACATCGCTATTTTAGTGGCCGACAGCGTTAAGTCTGGTGATATTTTAACCGCGATAGAAAAAGTTGGCGGAAATCAATTGGTTGACCTAAACTTATTCGATGTGTATAAGGGCAAAGGTATTGAGCCAAATTATAAGAGTTTGGCGATTGCTCTAACACTGCAAGCGGTTGATAGAACACTCGAAGAGAAAGACATCAATCTGGTAGTTGATAACGTGGTGGCCGAACTGGCTGATAAATTTAATGCATCGTTGAGGGACTAGATATGGCGCTTACTAAAGCCGACATAGCTGAACACCTATTTGAAAAACTGGGTATCAATAAAAAAGATGCCAAAGACTTAGTTGAAGCGTTTTTTGAAGAAATCCGCTCAGCGCTTGAAAAAGGTGAGCAAGTTAAGCTCTCCGGATTTGGTAATTTTGATCTTCGTGATAAAAAAGAAAGGCCAGGCCGTAACCCGAAAACAGGAGAAGATATTCCTATTTCGGCGCGTCGCGTGGTGACATTTCGACCAGGTCAAAAGCTTAAAACTCGCGTAGAGGTGGGTACAAGCAAGGCAAAATAAAAAAAGGCAGCGTAAGCTGCCTTTTATTTTTTAAGATTGCTAAGCATTTTAAATGCTGAGTTATTTTTGTCGTTGATTTTTAACTATCTAAAATTCTCTTGGTGAGACAAATTCACCATTTTGTATGTGCTCATATGTTTGTTGGGCAAGTGTATCTAAGCTTTCCAAACTTTTACCGTTACTCAGTAATTGATGCTCTATTGGTAATAAATCGATATTTTCAATGCCAGACATTTGCGCCACCTTCGAAAATATATATGCATGTTTAAATTTCTTATGCTTGTAAAATAGGCTAATAAGAGACGTATAAACCTCAGGGTTTGGTTCAATGCCTTCTTTGTTTAACTCCAGTGTTTTATAAAGCAAGTCTATCGTTTTTTCATCATCAAACTTCATATAGTAAGATGCTAGAAAAAATTGCATTTCGGCACTTTGGGTTACGCTTTTATCGTTCTCTAAAGTAAGTAATTTATTTAGCGCACCTTGGTCGTTATTTCGTGACCAATGGTAATAAAGTAGTCCTGGGTGGTTGGTTTTTTGAGTGTCTTGATATAAACGCGTTATCTCTTTGATACTGGTCAGTTGCCCTACAATGCGCGATGTTGTTTTAGATTTTAGCTTTTTATGCTCTATTTTTGCAGCTAACGTTATGCATTGATTATAAGACTCAAAACCTTTAAGTAATTGGTATTTGTTTTCATCTGTTGGTTTTTTATATTCAGTATAGCGTTTTAAAATAACTACCGAACGCTCATTTTTACAATGGCTGTCTTTATTTAGATCGCTACAAAATCCAGGCGTTTCTTTACAAACCTGAGCGAGTGTTAGTGGTTCATCACACCCTGTTAGCGCTAGCATTGTTAGTAACACGCTTGCTCTTAAAATCATCCCTTAACCCCAAGTGAATTTATACGTGACCATTCTAACGTAATCATTTGTGCTCTAACAGTAGAGAATAACTTAAGATTAACTTAGAATAGCCGTGCCTAAAGTGTATTACTCTCAAAATATAGTGCACTTTTGAAGGCTATCCGTTCAAAATGAAAAAATTTAGGTAAATAAAATGACCTCATCTCACGAGTTAGAATATACAAATAGTTGGCAAGAACGCCAAGATTACGCCGAAAGCATGCAACCTATCATTGGTAAGCTTTATCGTAACCGTGGCATAGAAATCGCTGTATATGGCCGTCCTCTCGTTAATGCCAGTACAATAGATATCATCAAGTCCCATAAAACTGTAGCACAGTTTGAAGGTACCAAGTTACGCTTACGTGAAAGCTTCCCGTTTTTAGAAGCGATTAGTAAAATGGAGCTAAATTCTGCCCGTATAGATATTGGTAAACTTGCTTATAGTTACTTGTATACTGATGCAGCTAATGGGCGTACGGTAGACGAGTTTGTAAAAGCTGAACTAGCAGAAATTGCGGATTTACCAGCTAAAGAGCCGCGTGATGTAGTACTTTATGGTTTTGGTCGAATAGGCCGCTTATTAGCACGTTTATTAATTGAAAAGTCAGGCCCATATGCCGATTTACGCTTACGTGCAATTGTTGTACGTGGTGGTAAAGATGGCGACCTAGAAAAGCGCGCTAGCTTATTACGTCGAGATTCAATCCATGGGCCTTTTAATGGTTCAATTACAATTGATAAAGAGCGTAATGCAATTAAAGCTAACGGTAGCTACATTCAAGTAATTTATGCTAACTCGCCAAGCGAAATTGACTACACAGCTTACGGTATCGAAAATGCGCTGATTGTTGATAACACAGGTATTTGGAAAGATGAAGCAGGCCTTGGTCAGCATCTAGAATGTAAAGGCGCTGCAAAAGTATTATTAACTGCACCGGCTAAAGGCAATATTAAAAACATCGTATATGGTGTAAATAACCAAGACATTTTACCTGCTGATAAAATTGTATGTGCAGCAAGTTGTACAACTAATGCCATTACGCCAACACTTAAAGCATTAAACGATAAGTTTGGTATTAATAACGGCCATGTAGAAACTGTGCACTCGTACACAAACGATCAAAACCTTATTGATAACTACCACAAAGCAGAGCGTCGCGGCCGTGCTGCAGCGCTTAACATGGTAATTACCGAAACAGGTGCAGCTAAAGCGGTTTCTAAAGCATTACCAGAACTTGAAGGTAAATTAACGGGTAACGCCATCCGTGTACCTACACCAAATGTATCGCTTGCTATTTTAAATCTTAATTTAGAAAAAGGGACATCGGTTGAAGAGCTTAACGCGTTTTTACGTGAAACAGCGCTTCACTCAGAACTTAGAGATCAAATTGACTATACTGCTTCTACAGAAATCGTATCTACTGATTTAGTAGGTAGCCGTTATGCAGGTGTTGTTGATTCACAAGCAACTATTGTTGAAGGCAACCGTGTAGTACTTTACGTTTGGTACGACAATGAATTTGGCTATAGCTGCCAGGTTGTTCGTTGTATGCGTGACATGGCAGAAGCTGCTTTCCCAAGCTTACCCCGCTAATTAAAGACTTCATAAACGAAGCCAGCTTATTTGCTGGCTTTTTTAGTCGCGTAATATTTTTTAAAGTGCACCCTGTGTGATAGGCTTTAATTATTGAGATGCATAATATGGTTAACTTCTAATTATGTATTTTGCTATTCATAAAATAGTTTTAGTTCTGCGTATTGAGCAGATAAATGTATTCTACCTTAAGGTTTTTTCATGAAAATCAGCAGCAATTTTGATAGTGGTAACATTAAAGTTATCGAAGCCACCGATCCTTTAAATATTCAATTAGAGATTAATAGCGATCACCAATCTGAGTTTTATCAGTGGTTTCACTTTCGTCTTGAAACAACGCCTTACCAATTGCATAAATTAAATATTAATAACCTTGAAAAGTCAGCATATCCAGATGGCTGGGATGGGTATCAAGCCGTTGCATCTTATGACCGTCAAACATGGTTTCGCGTGCCTTCTAATTACGAAAATGGCACGCTTACATTTGAGCTAGAGCCAGAAAGCGGCAGTGTTTACTTTGCGTATTTCGCGCCTTACAGCTATGAACGTCATTTAGATTTACTATCGTGGGCGCAAAGCGAAGAGCTCTGTCATTTACAAACCCTTGGCGAAACACTTGATGGTCGCGATATGAGCGTACTTAAAATTGGCCAACCAAGCGAAGATAAAAAAATAATCTGGATCACAGCACGCCAACACCCAGGTGAAACTATGGCAGAGTGGTTTGTTGAAGGCTTGTTGCATAAATTACTTGATGATGAAGACCCGCATGCAGCAGCGCTTTTATCTAAAGCGGTTTTTTACATCGTGCCAAACATGAATCCAGATGGCAGCGTACGTGGGCACCTTCGTACTAATGCTAAAGGCGTTAACTTAAATCGTGAATGGCAAACACCTAGCATGGAAAATAGCCCTGAGGTTTACTTAGTGCTTAATAAAATGCGCGAAACAGGCCTAGACATGCACCTAGATATACACGGTGATGAAGCAATTCCGTATAACTTTGTTGCAGGTAGTGAGGGTATCCCAAGTTACGATGATCGTTTGAAGGATTTAGAAGATAGCTTTAAAGCGGCGCTTTTAACTATTACTCCAGAATTTCAGGACGAGCACGGCTATGACAAAGATGAACCCGGTAAGGCAAATTTAACTGTTGGCTCATCAGCCACAGCAGAAGAGTTTAAAGCACTTACTTATACCATTGAGATGCCGTTTAAAGACAATAACGACCTACCAGACCCAGATTATGGCTGGTCTGACCGTCGTTCGTATCAATTTGGTCAAGATACTTTAGCGGCAATCGTAAATGTCGTTGATAAACTGAGATAAATTAGTATAAGGTAAGGGCAACAATAAAATGTTGCCCTTTTTTATTACAAAATTTACAAATAATAAAAATTAGCAATAACAGCGTTATCGTATTATTTGGCTAAAACTGAGTAATACACAATCAACAGTCTCAATTAAAATAATAAGAGGAATTCAGCGTGGATGTATTTGGACAATTTTTAGATAGTCTCGATGGTATGTTAGGGGGGGCCGTATGGTTTCCTTACATACTATTAGGGGTTGGTTTATTTTTTACTGTTTATTTAAAGTTCCCACAAATTCGTTATTTCAAACATGCGTGTAAAGTTGTTACCGGTAAGTTTGATAAAAAAGGCACCGAGGGTGATACAACACATTTTCAAGCTCTTGCTACTGCGCTCTCTGGTACTGTGGGCACAGGTAACATTGGTGGTGTAGCACTTGCAATTTCTATCGGTGGTCCAGCAGCTCTATTTTGGATGTGGATGACCGCTTTTTTTGGTATGACAACCAAATTTGTAGAGGTAACGCTTTCACACAAATACCGCGAAAAAACAGAAGACGGCACCATGTCGGGTGGCCCTATGTATTACATGGACAAGCGCTTAAACATGAAATGGCTTGCCATTTTATTTGCAGTTGCAACGGTAATTAGCTCATTCGGTACAGGCAGCTTGCCACAAATTAATAATATAGCCCAAGGCATGGAAGCTACATTTGGTTTTGCACCAATGGCAACGGGTGCTGTCTTATCTATTTTATTAGCACTTGTTATTTTGGGTGGTATTAAGCGTATTGCAGCTATTACCTCACGCGTAGTACCGCTAATGGCCGCGGTTTACATTATTGGTGCACTTGCCGTTATTTTTTACAATATCGAAAATATCGGTCCTTCTTTTGCGTCAATCTTTATGGATGCCTTTACTGGTTCTGCAGCAGCTGGCGGCTTTTTGGGGGCATCGTTCGCTTACGCATTTAATAAAGGTGTAAACCGAGGTTTGTTTTCAAATGAGGCAGGTCAGGGTTCTGCGCCAATTGCCCATGCATCAGCAAAAGCAGATGAACCGGTATCAGAAGGCATAGTATCTATACTAGAACCGTTTATTGATACCATTATTATTTGTACACTTACAGGCCTAGTTATTTTGTCTTCAGGTGTGTGGAATGAAAAATTTGAAACACACTTTGAACGCTCTTCGATGAGCATCATTAAAGGTGACTACTCTGAAACAAACGAAGCGCAGCGTGCTGAGTTATATAACTACCTAAACAATAACGATAGTAACATTGAGTTATTTACAGGTAATATTGAAGTGGTAAATGGAGTTTCAACCACAACAGGCTATACCGTTATTAACTCGCGTTCAATTGCTGAAGATGTTCGTTTTGGTTTAACAGAAAAGCATAAGTATACCGGTATAGTTGAAGTGACAAATGGTATGCCAACTGACGACAGTATTAGCTTAGTCGGTAAATCGTTAGTGCATTCAGCAGAACTTACCACTAAAGCATTTACTCGAGGCTACTTTGGCGAAAGCGGGCAATACATTGTATCTATTGGTTTGTTGTTATTTGCATTTTCGACCGCTATTGCGTGGTCGTACTACGGTGATCGTGCGATGATTTATTTACTCGGCCATCGCTCAGTAATGCCGTACCGTGTATTTTATGTTGCCGCGTTCTTTTGGGCTTCGTTTGCCGATACCACTTTAGTATGGAAATTAGCAGCTGTGGCCATTGTCGTTATGACACTCCCTAACTTATTCGGCATTATGTTGTTACGTAAAGAAATGAAACAGTCAGTAGATGACTACTGGGTAAAATTCAAAAAAGACAACGAGAAATAAAACACGTACAATAAAAGGCGCCGCAAGGCGCTTTTTTTATGCGTAGTATGGAGAGATGTATGGCGATTACTCGTTGCCCCAAATGTGCAAAATCAATTTCAGACAAACATAAGCAGTGTCCGCATTGCGGTAGTAGTATTTCAGAGCTTAACGACGAGCAAGTTTTGCAGCTGCAACGTGAGCAGCGAATTAAAAAACGCCAGATGTTTATGAATCACTCTTTTTTGGCGCTAATCTTATTTTTAGGTGGTTTTTTCTGCTTGTACTTTTTACAACCGCAAGAAGAAACTCTTGAGTGGTACGCCTACACAATAGCAATTGGAGTAGGGTGTATTTGGTATCTTATCAATCGAATTATTTTAGTATCTCTAAAAAAGAAAAAATGACATGAATATCGACAATCTAGTACAAAACATTACGCCCGAATTATTTGAACGCTTACAGTACGGTGCTGCAACAGGAAAATGGCCTGATGGCACTGTTTTATCACAAGAGCAAAAGCAGCAAACTGTGCAGTTAGTTATGTTGTACCAAGCGAAAGTGGCTCAATCAAACGAGCAATTTACTATTGGCGCAAATGGCGAAATGATCCAAAAAACAAAAGCACAACTACAAAAAGAATTTAAATCAGACAACGAAATAGCTAGGTTTAGTGAACATGATCTTTAAGCACCTTTTTACACCAAAATGGAAACACCCGAAGCAGCAAGTTCGTCTAGATGCAATTGAAAACCTAGATGTGCAGCGCGATGCTACAATTTTAAATACATTAGCCCTTGAAGATAATTCGGCCGAAATTCGTCGTAAAGCGCTTCAAAAAATGAACGATTTAGCACTGTGGTGGAAAGCATATAAACAAGATCAAGCGTTAAAAGATGTTGCAGAACAACAAATATCAAATGCAGTACTAAGCGACGAAAGCGCACTTTCGTCACATATTAAAAGTGAATACATTGAGCGTTTTGCGCCGGTTAAAACACTTGAAAAACTAGCATTTGCTGAAAAAGAGCTTCAAGTACGGGTTAAACTTTTAAAGCGTTTGGCTAACCCTAAACTTATCGAAAAAGCATTCAAAGAAGGTAGTGAAGAGTTACAAGTTCATTTAGTCGAGCTTGTTATAACGCATCAGCTTACTAAGCCTTTATTAAAACACGCTAAAGGTAGTGCTAAGCAAAGCTTAGAAACACATATAGAAAATGAACGTTTGGCAATAGAAATGCCAGCGCAAGTAGAGGCTTCTACACGTGTAATTTTAGCGAAGTTAAATGCACTTCGTGATAAAACAGACTATGCAATAGTGAATCCTCAAGCGAGTGATTTAATGGCGCAGTGGCAAGCTTTAGAGCTTAAATGGTTAAGTGCAGATCACGTCAAAACACTTGATGCTAAGTACATCAGTATTACCGACAAGCTTGATGCACATATTGCAGTACTAAAAGAGCAACATGATAAAGAGCAAGAAAAACTGGCTTTACAACAACGTCAGTTACTCGCGCTTGCAACGCTTGAAGCAATAAGTGAAGAAATAGAAAATGCATTACAGTTAGGGCTGGAAACGCCAGAGCAAATTCAACAAGATTGGTTAGATGCAAAAGTAGCTCAAGCTAAGCAATCGCTAAGCGATTCACAACTTGCTAATGATGCGCAGTCTAAACAAGTAATTAATAAGCTAGAAAAATTATTTACTCAAGTTGCTAAGTTACCAGAGCTTACAAATGCAATTAAAGAGTATAAATTAGCCTATGCGGTACTGTGTGACATACAGCCGGCTGAGCAATTAAGTGATTACGATGACTCTTTAAATGCCTTTAATAGTGCGTTTAAAGCTGCACGTAATCATTTAAATGCACTTGATGGTTCACTTGCACAAAGCTTTAAAACACAGCTAAATGCAAATAAAAAGCAATTTTTAGCTGCTATGAGTGAATTAACTAAGCCACTTGAAAAAAATCAAAGCCAAGCTAAACGTAAAGCACGTGATGTAAAACGCCTAATTGAAGAAGGCCGTTTTAATGTCGCTTTTGGTGTGTTTAAAGGCTTTGAAGAGCTATTTAATACACTCACTGCGCATTATCAACAGCCATTAGTAAATATTAAAGCAGAACTTGAAGCGCAACTTGCAGATGCTAAAGACTGGCAAAAATACGCAGCAGCGCCAAAGCGTGAAGCGCTACTTGAAGAAGTAACTGCTTTAGTTGGTGAAGAGTGTACCGATCCGCAGCAACGCGCAGATTTAGTAAAAACACTGCGTAAACGTTGGAATGAGTTAGGACGCCTTGATACTGAGCAAGAAAAGCAGCAAGGCGAGCAGTTTGATGAAAAAATTGAGGAGCTATTTGCACCGTGTCGTAGCTACTTTGCAGAGCAAGAAGTAGCGAGAGAAGCCGCTAAAACTCAACGTGAAACTATAATCGCTGATATGAGCGCTTTACTGGCTGCGCCTTCGGCTGACGATGGCTTTGACTGGAAGCAATATGAGAGCCAATACAATCGCTTAAATAAAGCATGGCGCAATGTAGGTAAAGTTGACCCTAAAACATACCGCGTATTAAACGAACGTTACAAAAAAGAGCAACAGCAAGTACTTGCAACACTTAATGCATTTCATAAAGCAAATGCAGATCAAAAAAATGAACTCGTTGAAAAAGCGCAGCAACTATCACAAAGCGATGACCTTGCAAGTGCATGCCAAGAACTAAAACAGCTTCAACAGCAATGGCAAACAATAGGCTTTGCAGGTTTAAAAGCTGAAAACGCATTGTGGCAAAAGTTTCGCCAATTTAATGATGAAACCTTTACTAAACGTAGCAGCGAATTTGAAGAGCAAAAACTTGCTCAAAGCGAAAGCGATAAACAAGCTGCAGTTGAACTGACCGAACTTGAAGATGCACTTGATAATGTGAATCAAAAAGCGCAATTGCATGATCTAGAAACTAAAGTGAAAGGTTACGCTCAATACAAATCACTCACAGGTAAAGTAAACAGCCTACTTGAAGCGATAGAGCACAAGTTAGCATTGCTTCATAGCCAAGCAGAACAAGCTAATTTAGATGCACTATTTAGCGCCATTGAAAATAACGATGTATTGCCAAGCCAATACCAAACATCGTTAATAACATCACTGAGCCGTGAGCAATTACTTACTAGAATGGAAATTTTAGCCAACGTGAGCTCAGAAAATGCATCGCTTAGAATGGCTGAACAAGTTGCAATGCTAGATGATAAACACCGTGGTGAACATGCTGATTTAAACTATTATTTAAAGCAGTTGTTAGCGCTCAGTAAGGGTTCAGTTGAGCCTGAGACACTAGCTAAAATTAAAACAATTTTTACAGCATAATAATGTAATACACCTGTACTAAATACAGGTAATGCATTGTAAAAGCCGCTGTTAAAGCGGCTTTTTTATAATTAAAATTTTATATAAGGGATCCTCATGAGAGTATTACTACTGATTGCAACAACACTATTTTTAACGGCATGTAACACAACCCAAGGTGTATCTGTTTACTCGTTTACTAACTCAGAAGTTGAAACCGTATTAGGTAAGCAATTACCAAAGCTAAGCGAAAAAGTGAGCTTGATGGGATTGCCTGTTCAGTTTGATGTAAACGATTTAAGTGTCAACATTGGCCCAGACAACCGCGATGTAGTTGTACTAGGTGCTGACTCAAGCGCTGAAATTAACGCTTTTGCGCTTAAATACCCGGTACGTTTACAGCTGCAAATAGAAGGTAGCCCGTTTTACGATAGTGAGAAAAAAGCGGTTTTTTTACGTAATGTAAAGCTACTTGATTCAAGCGTAGACGCCGGTGGCTTTAAAGGTAATTTAGCTGCGCTTGACAGCCAAGCTATGGAAGTAATTAACGCTTTTTTAGCGGTTAACCCTGTTTATACGTTAAATATGGACGACCCTAAAATAATGCTACTGAGTAAACTACCCCTTGATATGAAAGTGGCTGAGGGTGCAATTAAATTAGTACCTCGCCTTTAAGTAGATCTAGCGCGGCGGCATTTACGTATTTATAAAACTTATTTTATTAGGTTTTAAATTATGGCCGCACCGCGCAGCATTCCTACCTCACGACTCTCTCGATTTACAAAGCTAGGTTCTTTAGCCAGTGGCGTTGCTGCCAATATGCTAATAGAGGGTACTAAAAGTGCTTTAAGTGGCAATGGCTGGGATAATAAAAGCTTACTGCTACAGCCTAAAAATATTGAAAAACTAGCCACCCAGCTTGCACATCTTAGAGGGGCGGCAATGAAGCTTGGCCAATTACTCTCAATGGATGCTGGTGAGCTACTAAGCCCTGAGCTTACGAAGCTATTAGCACTACTTCGATCAGATGCTAACCCTATGCCTCATAAACAATTAATTGCAGTGTTAAAACAGCAGTGGGGAGATAATTGGCTTGAGAGGTTTTCACATATTGAGTTAAGGCCTTTTGCTGCAGCCTCTATTGGACAGGTGCATTTAGCGTATCAAGAAAATGGTGAAAAACTGGCAATCAAAATTCAGTACCCGGGTATCGCAAAAAGTGTAGAAAGTGACGTTGATAACGTTATATCGCTTTTAAATATAGCTCGCCTAATTCCTAAAGATTTGGATATAAAGCCGTTGGTAAGTGAGGCTAAAGCACAATTACTCGCTGAGGCTGATTATGCTTTAGAGGCACAATTTATTACAAAGTATCACTATCTTTTAGCTGAAGACAAACGCTTTATCGTTCCTAAAGCATACACCGAGCACAATACTAAACAAATTTTGGCAATGCAGTATGTAAAAGCCTCACCTATCGAAACACTCAATGATTTAGCACAAAATGAGCAAAATCAGGTGGCTGCGGCACTTATTGATTTATTTTTTAAAGAAATGTTTGAGTTTAAGCTTATTCAAACTGATCCAAACTCTGCCAATTTTCATTACCAACGCGAGAGTAAAAAAATAGTGCTATTTGATTTTGGCGCCACGCGAGAAATATCCATGCAATTGAGTCAAGCTTACCTATCTTTGTTTAAAGCAGGGAGTGAAAACAACAGAGCGGGGGTGTTAGCCGCTGCAACTCAAATAGGTTACTTTAAAGATGATATTGTAGATAGTTATAAAAATCATGTAATTGACTTGTTTTTAATGGCGTGTGAGCCGTTAAGAGTCGATGGTGATTTTGACTTTAAAAACAGCACGTTGGCTAACAATATTAAAAATGCAGGGCTTGAGCTGAGCGCTCAATCGCAGCAATGGCACACCCCACCTGTCGATGCGCTTTTTATTCATCGTAAATTAGCTGGGCTTTACTTAATTGCAGCCAAGTTAAATGCAAAAATAAATATTACAGCGTTATTTAAGCCTTATATTTAATTGCTTACTATTTAACTGAACAACACACTGGTTTATGGCATAATGCTCGCGATATTTCGCGAGGTGATTGCAGTGATAAAACAATTTTTAAACGACCCTAAACTATTACTTAATGCGGTAGGTGAGGGGATTTATGGTTTTGACTTATCCGGCAATGCTGTATTTGTAAACCCTGCAGCTGAGCGCATGACCGGCTGGAAAGCCGATGAATTGCTTGGTAAAAAAATACACCAATACCATCACCATAGCCACGCAGACGGCACACCTTATCCTGCAGACGAGTGCCAAATATATTGCACTATGTTTGATGGCAAACGTCGCGAAATCAAAAATGAAGTATTTTGGCGAAAAGACGGCAGCTCATTTGCTGTAGAGTACACGTCAACGCCTGTTTATCGCAATGATGAGCTGATAGGTGCTGTAGCGGTATTTCGCGATATATCAGCGCAGCAGCGTACACAAAACGAGTTACATAATGCACTTGCACAAGTTAAACATTTAAGCGAGCAGCTTAAAGATGAAAACAGTTATTTAATAGCTGAGCTTAATGAAGACTGGCAAGACTCTGGTTTAGTTGGGCAAAGCCATATTTTTCAAACTATGCTTGAGCAAATAAGGCTAGTAAGCGAGACCGACAGTACCGTATTAATACTTGGCGAAAATGGCACAGGCAAAGAACTAGTCGCACGTAACTTGCACCGTTTAAGTAAGCGTAACAATCAAGCTTTTATAAAAGTAAATTGTGCTGCGTTTACGCCTAGCTTATTAGAGTCAGAGCTATTTGGGCACGAAAAGGGGGCTTTTACAGGCGCTAGTGAGCGGCGCAAAGGCCGCTTTGAACTAGCTGATAAAGGCACATTATTTTTAGACGAAATTGCAGAGCTGCCATTAGAAGCGCAGAGTAAATTGTTAAGAGTGTTACAAGAGCAAGAGTTTGAGCGCGTTGGCGGCAGCACAACACTTAAAGTAAACATTAGGGTAATAGCGGCAACTAACCGTGATTTATGGCAAATGGTGCAAAAGGGCAGTTTTAGAATCGATTTATATTACCGGCTCAATGTATTTCCTATTACGGTACCTGCGCTTAAAGACCGAAAAGAAGACATTCCATATTTATGCACAAATTTAATCACTCAGCTTAACAAGCGCCTTGGAAAACAATTAAGTGGTTTGAGCAAAAAGGCAATTAGCCAATTACAAGCATATGACTGGCCAGGTAATATTCGCGAGTTACAAAATGTACTTGAACGCGAAGCTATTTTATCTAAACACCAGGTACTTAAGTTAACTCAGCCGTTAACGCTAAAAGATCAGCACCCAATCAATCCCGCCCTTACCCTCGATGAGGCACAAAAACAACATATTATAAGTGTACTTGATCTATCGCATTGGCAAATATCGGGCGATAAAGGCGCTGCTGCTAAGCTGGGCTTGCCAGAGAGCACCCTAAGATCAAAAATGCGTAAGCTAGGAATTAATAAAAATTCGTGATATATCGCGAGTTTCGTTTTATTTCGCGAAGGTGTTTTTTATTTGTTTTTAATAATTGTTTAATATCAATGGTTTAATTTAACTTTCAGGGTGGTCTGAAAGTTGCAGAAGCTTACTTAATACCGTCACTATTAAGTAAGTACTATGAAGTTTGATATTAAAGAAGAAGACATGATCATCAAGCCCTATAAAACAGAAGGGCCTATTTATATTCGTCAGCAAAAAGGTTTTTTTCAGCGAATACGCCGTAATCTAGGTTGGTTGCTTATGCTCACATTTGTAGCTATTCCTTGGTTGCAATATAAAGGTCAGCAAGCTGTTTTGCTTGATGTAGCAACTCAAAAATTTACAATCTTTGGCTTAACCTTACTTCCGCAAGACTTTATGATTTTAGCCCTGCTATTTATGGTGGGCGCCTTTGCGTTGTTTTTTGTAACTAACTGGTTGGGGCGAGTTTGGTGTGGTTATACTTGTCCGCAAACTATTTGGATGCTGATATTTTCTTGGGTTGAGCAGCGTATAGAGGGCACTCGCAATCAACGTATCAAGCTAGATAAATCAAAATGGACATTGAACACTTGGCGTAAAAAAATCACTAAGCATAGTGCATGGATTGTAATATCGGTGCTAACTGCTACCTCATTTATGGCTTATTTTATACCCGCTAAAAGTTTATATATGGAAATGTTCACTTTTGAGTGGTCAGGCATTACTAGCTTTTGGGTATTTTTATTTGCATTGTGTACTTACGGAAATGCCGGGCTTTTACGTGAAAAAATGTGCACCGTTGCTTGCCCGTATTCTCGTTTTCAATCGGTTATGTTCGATAAAGACACTTTAGTGGTTACTTACAATAGCGCACGAGGCGAAAACCGTGGACCGCGTAAACGCAAAGCCGATCCTAAAGCGCTTAATTTAGGTGATTGTGTAGACTGTAATTTATGTGTAGAGGTGTGCCCTGCAGGTATAGATATACGCAATGGTTTACAGTATGAGTGCATAAACTGTGGTTTATGTATTGATGCCTGCGACGACACAATGGATAAGTTTGGCTATCAAAAAGGATTAATTAAATACGCTAGCGAAAAGCAAATGGGAGGCAAAAAAACCAATCCATTCAGATTAAAGCTACTTGGCTATGGTGCATTAACTGCTTTATTGGTTATCACCATGTTTGCATGGATGTTACAGCGCACGCCTATTGAGGCGTCAGTACTTCGCGATAGAAATGCGCTTTACAGAGTGAACTACGAAGGCTTGGTAGAAAACCCTTATACGCTAACTATTATTAATAAAACGCAGCAGCCTATGCATTACAGCATTGCTATTGAAGGATTGGCAGGCGCGACACTTACAAGCCCTAAGTCAACACTTGTACAACCAGGTGTAATGAAGAGCGTACCGGTTACCGTTACCGCCGATAGCTACGACATTGAGCGAAAAGTAACTAAACTTAAATTTATAGTAACAGCGCAAGAAGATGCCAGCATCACTATAACCAAAGATAGCCAATTTTATAAAAATTAGTACAGTATAAGAGCAGCATATAAACAGTGACTTGAGCCTTACTTAGCTCAAGTCATGGTTTAATTCATTTAAGATAAATTGCTTTGCCGACTCTAGATTATCAAAAAGACAATCTTTAAACGAAACATCTCTTTTGGCGTTTTGCATTATTCGTTGCATTTGGCTTATAGCAATAGGTGATGTAAGCACAAACGCGCTAATTAAACAGTTGTTTTGCTGCATGCTATGGCTGATTGCTACCATTTCTTGTTCGGCCTGTGGGGTTGCAGCAATAACGTTTGAGGAGTCACTTATATAACCCCATTGTTCGCCTTTAAATGATTGAATAGTTTCAAAAAGTGCAGCTTTAAAATTACTTAGAAGCTCAAGTTCTAGATTTCCGCTGAATTGCGCAATAACTATATTATCTTCAAGCGATAAATTAACGTGTCCATTTTTATTTTTATATTCCATTAATACTTCCTAAATTAGCTTTTTATTTAAATTTAGTTTAGCAGCCAAAACGGTACAAGCAGCTGCTAACTTATTAAAGTGTTTTAATAAAGTTAAGTGCGCTTTTAATAACCGCTACCTGCGCTAATATACATTCTTCATCTGTTGCAGTTGGGCTATCTGGGTATACCTCTGTTGTAGTTACATAGAGGGCGTCTGTAAAGCCCATACATAAACCTAAATCGCGAGCCGCATAGTTAATAACGCCAAATTGCTCTTGGGGTACGCCAATAAGCTGATTATTTTCATCGCTTGGCGCGATATGAGTAACCTTTGCTACCTCTTCGATAATTATTTTTTGAAATTCAGGCTCAGGTTTATTGGTATCGGCCACTAAATAAAAACCATCAGGTATGTTCCAATTAGTGTTTGTAGTGCCTTCTCGTGCTGCAAGTGCAGGTCTAAATTCGCTGTTATCACTGTCAGTAGTCTCATGAAGGTCAATATGCGCTGTAAGCTCTAAATCAAGAGACTTAACATACGCCATAATCGCAGCCGATTCTGGCGCTGGGCTATTTTCATAAAACGAGCGGTTAGGATCAATGGCCGCAGGGTTCCAGCGGTTAATTGTTTCGTATCCCCAAGGGCTAATGCATGGGGCAATAACAATGTTAAAGTGATCTGTATAATTTAAAGCAGTGGTTTTAGCAAACCTAAGTGCGCCATGTACGCCACTGGTTTCGTAGCCGTGCACACCACCAGTGATTAAAATAGTCGGTTTGTTTTTATCTAACTGAGGTGTTTTTAGCACATATAAAGGGTAGGTACCCGCAGCGTAATTAAGCTCGCCGTATTGCTCAACAGTTAATAAATTTTTTAGCTCGTTAATTAAAGACACAACGTCATTTTGGTAGCTGCGTTTAATGCTTTGGCTTTTTAACCACTGGTCTTTATCGTTGTTATTCCATTTAATGCCAGGTGTGCCAATAGGGTAGGTGCTATGAGTCATAATTAACCTTTATGTAGTACTAATGCATTTGCTTTTTATAAAAAAGGGCAGTGCAATGAGTAAAATTACTTAATAAAGGCATAGCTTAACGCTGAGTAAAATAGCGTGCAAATTAAAACGTTAAAGTCATGTTTTTAATAGCACGAGACTGCTGGGCTTTAATGTAGCTTTGATCTGTAAACTCATCAGCAATATTACCAAAGCGCTCTCGTATTACGCTAAGCGTTAAATTACATGGCTTACTTTTATCTATCTGTATGTTTTTAAACATATCAAGATTTTCAAGGGGGATTTCAAGGTGTGACGAAGAAAGCTCTAAGGTGCCAGATTGAATAAGCGAGTCGTTACTTAACGTTATACAGCGACTAGTTAGCTCTACATAGCTTGTACTATTAGGATCTGTTCCATCAAGCTGTAAAGTTAACGTACTATCAATCTTAAATGGTTGCTCATTACTTGGCGTTAAAATAATAAAGTTTAGTGGAAGTTCTACGTTTGAGCTTGCACTTATGCCATTACTACGCCCAAATATTATATTAAATAGTTGATTATCGTCAGTTGTGTTTATATAAGCTTGGTAGTCATCATCTAAAAATTCGGTATCTTTTTTAAGTGTTACAACGCTACTATTGAAAGCGGCTTGTAGCGTATCAGAGTCAGTTAATGTAACGTTAGAGCCAGTAATATCATTAACGTTTAGCTCGGCATTAATACGCGTTTTACTGCCATCAGACACCAAGTTAAATCCAGCCCAAATTTCTTTTGTTTCTACTAGGTCTGATTCAGTTTCTGAATTACAGGCACATAAAGCTAAAATGAGTGCTGCAGACATAACGCATTTTTTAAACATAATTAGCTCCTTTAATAGTATTAGCTTTAAACGTAACAATAGGTTAATTAGCTGTAATTTAATTGTGAGTTTGTATTATTGCATATCTAACTATCTATAAATGTTTAAATTTGTTAACGGGTGTAATAAAAAATTTAAATAATAGATCTAAATAGAATCTTAGCGTTTTATTAACGTATTAAAGCCAAGTTTACAACGCTAAATGCAATCAAAAGAATATGTTACAATTAAACCAAAGCATGTATTGATATTGAGTATTATGGCGCAGTATATCGCTACACCGAGTTGGCTAGGCCGTTTTTTTACCCGCATTAAATACGTAAGTATTGAGCAAACAGAACTAGTAGTGCACTTTAAACATGCGCAAACACGCCGCTTTTTAATTAAAGACTTCTATAATTTTGCCGTAGTAAGTAACCGCGTATTTAGTGCTAAAATAATCTTAAGCGACGATCGCAACACATCCATTAGCTTTTTAAATAAAGCGCAAGCTCACGTCCTAAACTCTGCAATTAACAATCAGTTTTCGCAGTTGCTTGAACAAAAGGTTAACAACGCTAAAGCAGTATTAAAGCGTTATGCTTTAGATGAATTCTTACGTGATAGCTCCCTAAATACACTCAAAAACAATGTATTTATGCTATGTGGTCATTACAATAAAAGTAAAAATACATGGCTTGAGCATTTATCACCCGCCAGTATTAAATTTTTAAATATACTTAGTAGCACGCCTAATAATGCTCAAGCAGTGGCATTACTGCGCCAAAAATATGAGCAAAAACAACTGACTCTTAGAAATGATTTTTTTAATAAAATAGAATCTAATCCACTCACTACAGAGCAGCGTTTAGCGGTAATACGCGATAACGATAAAAACCTAGTGTTAGCCGCTGCGGGTACAGGTAAAACATCTGTCATGGTGGCAAAAGCATTAAATTTAATAACCAGTGACATTGCAAAACCTGAGCAAATTTTAGTGTTAGCGTACAACAAAAGCGCTGCTAACGAACTTAAAGAGCGCTTTATTAAACGCGCGGTACAGGCAAAATTACCCTGTAAAACACCGACAATTTTAACGTTTCATGGTTTGGGTCTAAAGTTATTACAAAGTGCAAAAAAATCGGTTGAACTGTCAAAATTTGCAACCGATCCAATATTATTAAATGGTTGGCTTACCCAGTGGGTGAGCAAAAAACTACAAGCAGACCCTAAATTTTTAAAAACATTTGTAGATTTGCTGCACGAGCCTATAGATATATTTAGCTTTAATAATAATGCAGAGTATGAGCGATACGTGCGCGGCAATGAATATAGCAGCTTAGCGGGTCATAAAGTTAAAGGTTACCAAGAACTGTTAATTTCTAATTGGTTGCATTTACACTCTGTACCGCATAGGTATGAAGCGACTTACCAGCCTAATAATACTTTGCAGCTGCAAAGCAGATACCAACCAAGTTTTTACATTTCGCAATACAATTTATATTTAGATCATTTTGAAATTGATAGACGTGGTAATACGCGTGCCGACATAGATAAAAAACACTATATTGAGCAAATAGCGTTTAAACGTAAACTACATAAGCAAAATGGTACTACGTTACTTGAAACCTTTCACTATAACTGGCTTGAGGGAAAGCTTGAACAAACCTTAGCTAAACAACTAAAGCACCATAATGTTGAGCTTGTGCCTTTGAGTAGTGACAAAATATTTCATACCTTAAATAACTCTGGGCAATTACAACAAGGGGTTGATAAATACATAAAATGTTTGCAAGCCATTAGGGTAGAGCAATTATCTCACCAGCAAATAGAGCAGCGAATAAAGCAAAGCGGTATTAAAAACTATAAGCAATATGCGGCCTTTTTAATGCAAATTCACGATGCGTATGTAAATGAACTAAGCACTCACAATAGTATTGATTTTGACGATATGATTATTCAAGCAACTAAGGCTGTAAAAAATGGGGATTTTAATGTTTCATGGAGCCATATTTTAGTTGATGAGTTTCAGGATATATCAAGCGCGCGGATGGCGTTTTTAAATGCAATTATTAAACACGGCAATGGGATACGCTTTACAGCTGTGGGCGATGACTGGCAGGCTATTTATAGGTTCTCGGGTGGTAATTTAGCGCTAACAACACAATTTAACGAGCTTGTAGGTAACCATTCTCTTACTATGCTACAAAAAACATTTAGGTATAACAACAGCATAAGTGATGTGGCAGGGCGCTTTGTAATGCAAAACCCAGAGCAATATAAAAAACACATTATTACCCACACTCAAGTAATTGCACCGCAAGTTATTTTACTCGACGACTTATACCAAGGGACTAAATCAATCGAGATAAAAGTACAGCAAACAATACGTACCATCGAAAAAAATGACGCCTCAGCCAGTATTGCCATACTTAGCCGATATCGATACATGCTAAACGGTGTTCAACAGCATTTAAAAGGTAAAAAACACACTAACCCACTTTATTTTTGGACGCTGCACAGCGCAAAGGGACTCGAGGCCGATTACTGTATTATTATTGGTTTTGAGCAAGGTAAGTTAGGGTTTCCAAGTGATAACCAAAATAATTTGCTGGTGGAGTCGTTATTACCAAAGCAAGATAGCTTTACTCATTCACAAGAGCGCCGATTACTATATGTAGGTATTACGCGCGCAAAGCATAAAAGTTACTTAATTGCTGATCCTTACGCTTGCTCAGCGTTTGTTAAAGAGCTCATTAACGACGACTACCCCATTCATATAGCATCTGATCTTTTCAAAAAATCGCAATTGCAGCAAAGACAATGTGTAACGTGAAGTGATGGATTAGTTACACCTAAATCGGGTAAATACGGCGACGACTTTAGCTGCACTAATACTCAGCTGTGTAAGACCAACTTTAGAGTATGTAAAAGCTGTAAAAGTCCATCGGTTGATCAAGCTACACATTCCCAATGTACAAACCATGAGTGCCAAGCACGCCAACCTATTTGTGAAAAATGTGGACGCGAAATGCGCTTACTTCAGTCAAAGCATGGTGAGTTTTTAGGATGCAGCGGATATGCTTTAAAAGAGCACAACTGTAAAAATACCCGAAAAGTAAAAAATAATGCATTTTCTAATTAATCGAACTTAAAGTTAGTAATGCATCGTATTTGTTTGATTTTAACGATTTTAAAATGTTTAATTAACTATTGAGCTTTTACTTTTTATTAATTATGCATTTTCTTAATAAGTACTTTTTGCTGTCTGATCACTATACCCATGACAATGAGGTTACTCATTGGCGGGTTAGCGCATTGCGTATTATTTCCACCTTAGTGATGTTGCTATGCTTTGGCGTAGCGTGGCATACATTCACAACGGCTGTAGAGCTTGACCTACTTCACATAGTAGTACTTACCTTTAGCTTTTTAACTATTTCTGCCGGTTTAGTCTTAGCCAGCAAGCGTTTTTATAAGCAAAGTGCGCATGCTTTGTTAGCTGCGATTGTAATTTCCAGTCTTTGTATGAACTTATTTTTAACCGATCTGGAGCTTGCTAAAGTGGGCTCTATGTTTATGTATTCCTGTCCCATAATTGCACTGATGCTAATTGGTAACCGAACGGCCATAGTTTACGCCGTACTAAATACAGTCCCGTTTTATATGATTATTAATAATATAGACCTATCAAGTGTTACGGGTATAGCTCAGCAGCTCCCAAGCGCAAATTTGTATATAACCGGGCTTATATTCTTATTTTTTAATATCTGTATTCCGTTAGCAGTGGCCAGGACAATCGTCGCTGCAAAGCGATTAAATAAGTCGATGAGTGTGGCCAACTCACTATTAATAGATAAAAACGAGTTATACAAAACATTTTTTACCGAGTCAGATAAAGCTAAAATTATTGTTGATGAACATTTTAATATTACCGATGCCAATAGGTGCGCCGACAATTTGTTTGCTGTCAATAAAAAGCAGATAAGTAAGGGCATTAATATAACGTCGTTAGTTCCTGAGCTAAACCTTAAAACAAATAATATGAGCCAGGTTCTACAGCATAAAAGACGATTTTTAAGGGCTAATTACTCACTAGCCATGAATAAAAATTATCGGGTGTTTGAATTTTATGACTGTACTCAAGAGCAAATAATTAAGCAAAATTTAGCCAATATGGAGCAAGAAAACAAACGGCTAAAATACCGCAACCCACAAACAAAGCTCCCTAATAAACATTGGTTCGAAATGCAATGTGATCGCTTAATTACTAAATATCAACGCGGCTTTTATATTGTTGTTACGCAAACAGCTAATAGTGAATATTTAAAATTAAAACTTGCGCAGCAAGACTCTCAGGCACTTTTAATTAATGCATACAAACGTTTAAAAATAATGCCAGAGGGGCCTTTTTTGTGTGCACATATTGGCGCAGGTAAGCTTGCTCTTATTATTGGTACTCAATCACATGAAGAGTTAAAAGCTAAAATTTTACCAAGTATTAAGCATACGCTCGACGAAACATACAAAATTAACAATGAGCGCTGCCAGCAAAATTTTATGTTTGGTTATGCATGTTACCCGCAGCATGGGCAAAACAGTGCTGAGGTACTTAC
Organism: Pseudoalteromonas sp. MMG007; assembly: GCF_018100985.1. GTDB lineage: Bacteria > Pseudomonadota > Gammaproteobacteria > Enterobacterales > Alteromonadaceae > Pseudoalteromonas. The sequence goes on from NZ_JAGJEI010000007.1 coordinate 26,937, forward strand.
TAATGCAAGTAGTGCACTTAAACATGCTAATAAAAGCGAGCCTTTAAGTGGCTATGATGAAAAGCTTTCACAGGCTTTTTTAGAAAAGTATGAAATATCAATGCTCCTCGACGAAGCACTTTTACAAGGCGACTTGAATGTACATTATCAGCCTAAAGTAACTGCAAGTGGCGAGTGTATCGGCTTAGAGGCACTTGCTCGTTGGGATAGCCCTATACTTGGTGTTGTATCGCCAAGTGTGTTTATTCCTATCGCTGAAGAGTACGCAATGGTTAGCCGATTAACTGATCTAATTATTCAAAAAGTATGTTCGCAAATAGCCGATTGGAGTCAAAAAGGGTTACCCACTGTACCAGTGGCAATTAATATTTCACTGCTTGATTTTAGCCAAGCCGACTTCATGTCGAAGCTAGTGAAATACTTAGCTGATTTTAATATAAAGCCCCACCAAATAGAGTTAGAGCTGACCGAAACATCATTAGAGGCAAACCAGGCGCACTCATTAGAGCTAATGAATACACTGCAGTCGTGGGGTTTTATTATTTCGGTGGATGATTTTGGTGTTGGTTATTCTAATATAGCGCGTCTTGCGGAGTACCCAATAAATAAGTTAAAACTAGACCGTTCTTTAATTAGTCAAGTAACTACCTCTTCAAGGCAAAAGAGCTTAGTAAAAGCGGTGCACGTTATGTGTGAAGAGCTAGATATTAAATGTGTCGCTGAGGGCATAGAAACACCAGAGCAAGTCGCCATAATGGCACAAATGGGATGTAAAGAATTTCAGGGTTTTTACTTTGCCAAACCAATGCCGGCTAAAAAATTAGAGACGCATATTAATCGCGAAGGGTTAATGTTCAGCCATGCTAGGCCTAAAGAGTCAAACACCATTTAATATAAATTTTATTAAATGGTGTTTAGTATTTAACCTGAGCTCTGGATAATAAATCTATCTCTCGCAGCTATTGACCTGTAAATTCGCCTTGTTTTCACTGAAACTCTCTGCCTAGAGAAAATAAACTTAAATATCATTATGATAAAATACGTTAGTAAATCTCTTAACCAGAGTTCAGGTTATTTAAATGCTCAGTTACAAAGCTTTTGAGCATTTGCAGTAACCTCGCATTTTTGCGCTTTTTTAGCCTGCCAATGCTGTATGTCTGATTGCGCTGTACAGCCTACATCTTCAATTAAGGCTGAGTTTTTATCACACAAAAGTAATACCGCATTATTTTTTTGAACGTCAACGATAAGTGTATATGTGTCAAAAGGTGCAAGCTTGCTTAAATCGTTATTTATAGCGGCCATTAACAGGGCATCGGTTGACTCAAATTTTGTATCACTAAATTTTAATGTGCCATCCACCGCAGTAGCTATATCTTTTAATTGTGAGGCGAGGTCGCTCATTAGCTCAGGGCTTTTGTTTTGCGATGAAGTCGTGCATCCCATTGCCAAAATTAATAATGTGGCTAAAAGTGAGTGTTTCATATTATTAATTCCATGCGGTTAAGTTATTTTGATCGTCGTAACCTGTGTCTAGATTCCAATTTTTAATAGCGTTTAGGTCGGTATCTAAAAATACAGCGTTAGTAATAATGCTTATGTAATGCTGAATATTTTTTACCGCAAAATCAAAAATAGCATCGTAATGCATAAGATTTTTAGGCGTATTTAATTGCTCAATATAAGTTGGGTCTATTTCATCAGGGCGAGGGTAAAATAAGCCCTTATCGGCAGCAACGTGCCTTGCAAATGCAAACAAGCGGTAGCTTTCTTCTACATTATTCACCACAGTCTGAAAACCTGTATGCCATGTATTAAAGTTTGGTGCATGTTTGTTATTATAATTAGGGTGAATGCTTGTTAGCGCATGCTGCCATATATTTATTATGTCAGGATCAAAATTTCCCAAGGAGTCAGTACACGACCCCATGTTATGTTTTATTCGATCGGCGTAGCCAATTTCACCTAAATTTAAGCGTTGCCATATATAGGCATCTTGATTCATTTCGCAGGTTCTGTGCGCGGTTTTATTTTGCTCATACGGGCCTACCTTTAACTCAACAACGGGGTGAATTGTAATATCGGCTGCAACATGTGCCATATAACCACACAGCCATGCAAAACACTTTTCAAATGCCTCGCCGTTTAATGTTTTACAATACTCAACCATTACTTTTATCAAATCGCCTGTGCGCTCGTAATGCATTAAATCGGCCCATGCATTTTGCGAGGCTTGCGCTATTGCTAAATAAGGGTAGTCGGGGGCTACACAGCCAAGCTCAACATAGGCTTGGCGCTGAGTCAAAATTAGCTTAGCTTTGTTAGGAATATCGATGTTTGTGAGAGAATTCGTTTCGGTTGCAATATTAGCCGCCGTTATATGGGCAAAAGCACCTGGCATTGTCATATCCTTATGGTTTTAAGAGTACTTACCTTAACATAAGTAATACATATACATCAGAGGCGTAGTTTTTCAATTGGTTTAAATACCCTAGATAGAAAATCTAGCTCCTCATTAGAAAAGTCCATATTTCACTTTCGTCATAATAAAAAATCCACGCTATTTTAAATATTGCATTTGGTCAATAAACTAATTGTTTTAACTTGCTTAGTTTTTTATTACCTAAATGAAAATCAAAAATACTAGAACTCTTCTTTTAAATAGGTATTTAGCCAACGTTAGCATACTGATAAACTAAATAAATATTACTAGTAACACTATAGAGAATTTTATGCGTACTTTGTTTTTATCAAATATGCGAACACGCCTTTTATTTACTTTACTCCCTGCTTTTTTATCATTAAATACAGTTGCGCAAGAGCAAAGCCAAACACTCATTTTAGTAGGCAGTACATTGGATGTGTGTAACAGCAGTAACGCTAAAAACTGCATAAATAGTCAGCAAATTAAAGGCAAGCAACACAGTTGGTTTAAAGTAACGAAGGCTAAAATAAAACAAATAAATTTAAATTGGCCAACTAATAATACAAACAATAAAAGCGCTGCAGTACAGTCATTAACTAAAATGCTTAATAAAAGCACTAAGTCACTCTCAAAAAGTGATTTATTATGGCAATGGCGCGATATAAACAACGAAGGGCTAAATAGTTTATCAAAACAAGAGTATAACTTTGTGATTGATATGCTAGAGGAATTTAAAGCTGACAAAGTACAGGTTAACACCGCATTAAATGCTCAAAACAGTACTAACAATATTTTGCAGTTTATATCGGGCAGCTTAAAAGTAAATAACCCCAATCCAAGCATGCTTGTAGTTACAGCATCTAGCAAAGACCCATACAGTACAGCTAATCGTTCTACAGCTCTTTTTGATTCAACAAATATCAACACTCAGTGGTTAGCGCTTACCCCTGCGTTAGTCAAAGCAATTACAACAAATAGCTGTAATAGTCTACCTGCACTTAGGCAAAGCGAAATGGGCGTTTATAACCGAGACGTTGTTTACCCTGAGCAAACAAAAATTGAAATGGCACTGTGTAAAGGTGGCGTACACGCATTAACTAGCCTTATAAAAAATAGTACAGGCGTTATGTTTAACGATGGCGATGTAAGCCTTACTCGTAAAGTATTATTCGATCAAAACAATAACCCATACCCTTGGACACAAGCACTGCAATCTCGCCCTGTAATTGTAGGTGAAGGGGCTGGCAGCTTAGTACAAAGTGCAGCCGCTAAAAGTAATTTAAATACTGCAATTGTTACAGGCGGCTCAAGCCTTGGGGCGCTGCGAGGTGACAAAGCCACTAAGCAGCAACAGCTTACTTATACCACAGCTGGCGGCTTAGGTAGTTTTAATTATGGGCTGCTCGATAGCCAATTTAGTGAGCAAAACAGAACGCTTAGGCTTGCAACACTGCTAAGTAAAGCAAGCACAAAAGCCAAAAGTGATGAGCAATTACAGCAAGGCTTTGGTATTGATGAAAATACCGCTTTGGTGGCTATTAAATCACCTGGGAGTAATTTAATAACCGTATTAGGCAGTGGTGGAGTGGTGCACTTAACAACAAACACTCAAGGTAAAACGCAAGGTACTAAAACGATTTACAACTATTCTTACTGGCCAGCTGGTAGCGTAATAGATATTAAAAATAATAAATTTAGCTTAAGTGAGCGCACTGTGAATCAATCACTGCCAAGTATAAAAATTCCTCCGCTGCCAGTGCAACGTTTTGGCGGTATTTTGTATGACTCAAAATTACGCTCACTCACACAAGCAATGTGCTTAAGCCAAGAGCAAAGCACGGTAGCCCAACAAGATGAGTTTTTAATTGGTTTTAGTAGTACTGAAAATACAACCTATTATCGCGTAAATGCAAAAGAATTTGGCTGTGCAATAAGTAACTTAAATTTAGCACTTAGTATGTTTTAAAATATATAGGCGCTGCATTCAAAGCAAAGGGTTTAAGTTTGCTTAAGTGCCCTATAAAATATGACTATATTAAATTATATGCTTATCCCTTTAATAAGCACGACTAACAAAGAGCTTTTATGAATAACGAACACGACATGATAGATAACTTAGCAGACCTTGAAGTTTTTTTACTCGCTGTAGAAAATGGCGGTTTAGGTTTAACAGGCGTTGCAGGCGTAGGAATGGCTACAAACAATAAAGATGGCAGCCACTTTGTCGCTGTATTTGACGACCGTCAGCAACTTTTATTAGCTCGCAGTGTTACTAAAGATGTTTTTGATAATGGCAAAGACATGGTGCGTAACGGCGTAGGGCGAAAGCACTAAATTTATTAATCTGAATTCAGATAAGTTATAAATTTTTAAAGCGCTAAAGGCGCTTTTTCGTATTTAAATGCAAACTAAGGGAGATTTCAGTTTAAAATATCATTTTATTGGAGAGAAAATTAGTTATTACTGCATTAAATATGAGAAATTTGGAATAGTTACTTTAAGGATTTAATTGGTCGGTATGGAGAGATTCGAACTATCGCCCCCTGCCACCCCATAAAAATTACCTGTGTTCTTTAGTGTACAAAAGTGGCTTAACGTGTCCTATCGTGAAGTGTTCAAAGTTATTGTAACTCATTGCTATTGAAAGGATTGTGCTTTTAAATTATACCTAGTGAATGAACGTGAAGTTTAGTGAACTAAAATCAGCTCGTGCGATAAATGTGCGACAAAAGTTTTGGGTTAACTCTAGGTGTGCGAAAAATGGCGTCAATTAAAGTAAAATTAACTGAATCGATACTCAAAAATATTCCCTTGGAAATTACCAAAATCAATGACACTGAGATCTCCGGTTTTTATCTCAATGTTGGAAGGCCAAATAAGGAGGGTAAACGCTCACAAGTATATTATCTGTATTACCGCCTTGGAGGCCGAGGTTCAAGAGAAAGAAGGTTAGCCCTAGGCAGCTCATCGGTAATAACAGTGAGTGAGGCCAGGCAGCTTGCTAAGCAATATATTGGTGATGTATCGCGTGGTATTGATGTTTTTTTACAAAATAAGAAAGCAGCGCAGATTGAAAAGCAAGAAAGCGCTTTACCGACAATTGCTGTGCTTGCTAATGAGTTTATTGAAAGAGATATTAAAGCTAACCGTAAAGATGTAAAGCCTGTTATTAGAATGTTTGATAAAGACATTTTGCCCTTTATTGGTAATTACAAACTTAAAGAAATAACCCGCCGTGAAATTTTCGAAAAGGTGCTTGATCCAATAACAGATAGAGGTGCTAAAACGCAGGCGAATAAAACACTATCCATTCTAAAACAAATGTTTAATTTTGGTGTTGAGCGAGATTTAATACAAGGTAATCCCATCAGCACAGTGAAAAAGAAAAGCGTGGGTGGCCTAGAAAAGTCGCGAACCAGAGCGCTCGAATTTGAAGAGGTTGTTCAAGTATTTGAGCGCCTACCGAAGCTAGGTATAAGCCAACAAGTTATATACGCACTGAAGTGTATTACTTTAACTGGTTGTAGGCCAATAGAAGTCACAGGCGCACAGTGGCAAGAGTTTGATTTTGATAAGATGATATGGACAATCCCTGCCGAGCGCGTTAAGCAAAATAAAAATGGCGAGAGAACCCATAAAGTCCCGATTACTCAAAATATGGTAATTTTGCTTGATGAACTTCGTGCAGCATTTGGCTACCTCAATTCTAAATATGTATTCCCGAGTACAGCAACCAATAAATCAGGCCCAGGTGAACAACCGATTGACAGGCACTCACTGTCACGATCTATAAGTCGGAAGTTAGAGCAACTTGGAGTACCAAAGTTTGTACCTCACGATTTAAGAAGAACCGTAGCCACTCGGTTAGGTGATGCAGATATTGGAGCTGATCCCATAGTGATTGAAAAAATTCTCAACCATCAATTGCAAGGTGTGCAGGGGGTTTATAACTTGCAGGAATATATGATTAAAAGAGTAGATGTGTTGAATACTTGGGGAAAGAAACTCTATCAAAACTGAACGTTTCCTAAAAGTATAAACATCTGCATATAAGTAGTGCTTCCATTAAGAAGCCAAAGCAATTACTATGAACTCATTAAACGCTGTAACTTAGTTTTTTGGGGTAAATGCCCAAAAAACGCTATTATGGGAACCCTGGAGGGTCTAAATATGATACTTCGCTTTGGTTGTAGTAACTTTAAGTCAATTAGTGATTACCAAGAGCTTTTAATGACTGCGACAAATATCAAGGAGATTGAGCAACATAACGTATTTCACCCAGATGGTATACGAGAAGGAGTTTTACCTATTACGGCCATATACGGTGCAAATGGAGCAGGTAAGACAAATATACTTTCTGCATTAGCCTTTTTCGTTAATAGTATTCGCCTGAATACTAAGCGTGATTTCTCTGACGTATCTATTCCGAAATTTAAGTTGGATACGGAGTTTGAGAATATTGATACTGGATTTGATATTGATTTTTATCTTAACGGTAAACATTACCATTATGGCTATTTAGTTAAGGAAGGTATAGTTCAAAGCGAATGGCTTTATTTATTTTCATATAAGAAAAGAATGTCTCGAACTGTACTCTTTCATCGCGATGCAGAGGCTGATGAAGAGTATTACTTTAGTAAAGAGTTTAAGGGTAAAAATGTAGCTATATCTGAAATCACTTCTTCGAGTACATTATTTTTATCTACAGCTGCTAAAAGTAACCATGATACAGCCAGAGAGGTTTTTGAATATTTTGATGACTGCTATAACTTTCGATTCAGAAATGGAAATAATGAAAACTCAATAGCCAAAAAGATACTTGAAAATGATTTAAAAAAGGATATTGGAAACTTTTTATCGTTAATTGATATTGGGGCTGTATCTTTAGATGTCAAAAAGCATAAATTAGAAGATGAGCAAAAAGAGTTAAAGGAAGGGTTAAGACAAGCTTTTATTTCACTTCTTAATACTAACGAAAGCATTGAATTTAAGCTCGGTGATAACGATGAATCTGTTGAATATAATTTAAGTATTTCTAGGAAGAATAGTGAAGGAGCTATCGTTAACTTTAAATATGGTGATGAAAGCTTAGGAACAAGATCTCTTATTTCACTTTTAGCATCAGTTTTTCTTATTTTAAGGAATGGGGGAGTCTTCATAGTCGATGAACTCGAGTCTAGTCTACATACTCTATTATCCTTGAAAGTTGTTGAGTTATTTAATTGCAGTAAGATAAACTCAAAGGGCGCTCAACTTATTTTCACAACACATGAAACTCAACTTTTGAGTTACTCAGGTTTTAGAAAAGATGAGATATGGCTTACTGAAAAATGCGGAAATGGCAGTACTAAATTAGCCCCACTATCTGACTACGCAATACCAAATAAATCTAATGTACGTAATGGCTATTTAGACGGTCGTTTCGGTGCAATTCCTTTCCTAGGGTTGATCGACAGTTTTGAAAATCTATGGGGGAGTAATGGGTAGGAACTTTAGACAAGCTAGGAGCATAAAACGTAAGGCAGGCTCTATTCAACCAAAGATTAAGATAGTCGCATTCTGTGAAGGGAAAAACACAGAGCCTGATTTTATTAATGGATTTAGTAAACTCCATGGTAATGGGCTTGTTTTCGTTGAGTGCGTTAGAGCTGCTGGAGTTCCAATGACGCTAGTCGACGCTTGTTCTGAAAAAGTAAAAAAATTGAACAAACTAGCTAAGAAAAGCGATGACCCTTTAGATAAAAACTTTCAAGTTTGGGGAGTTTTTGATAGAGATGAACATCCTAATGTCGCAGCTGCATTTGATAAAGCACGAGCTAATGATGTACGAGTTGCTTTTTCGAACCCTTGTTTTGAGCTTTGGCCATATTTACATTATAAAATGCAATCTGCTGATATACACCGAAAGGAAATGCAGAAAAAATTAGAACCGTTAATGAAAAGTTATGATAGTAATAATAGTAAGGTTGTCTGCCCTTTCGAGTTGGACTTAGCCGGTGACTATGAAGAAGCTAAAGCTCGCTCTATAAAACTTAGACAGAACCATCAACAAGTAGGAATCGAAGAGATAGAACAGAACCCCAGTACAAATGTTTATGAGCTATTTGACCTAATAATAGAAAATGGTAAGAAAAAGACTTCTTGTTAGTTATCTTTACACCTGAAATATGAATTAGTTTAGGTTAGATATACAACTGTAATTTCCGGCCTAAAATGCCCCATCTCTTGTGAAACGGCCTCTAAGGCCGTTTTATATTTAAAACCTAGTGCATGAAGCTCAACCATTCTTTCTTGAGCATAGCTGTGCCTCAGGCCGTGTGCGCCAGTTGAAAATAGTAGGGTGCGGTTAGAGGCCTTAGAAAAAGAATCAGACCATTTTTTACCACCACCGATATCATAATGCTGCAAATAGTTAATTTCTCTATCGGTGACTGTGATAGGTTGCTTGAGCTTTTTAGCTTCTAATTGATCAACAAGATGGTTTGGTATTAATACATGGCGTATCAAGCCGCCTTTACCTGCTACAGTGTATAGCTCACCACTTCGGCCCTGCCATTTCGAATCTAGGGCTGGGCGGTTATTTGGCGGTCTTTCACTTGCTTTAGAAAGTGTTAATAGTTCATGGGCTCTTAAGCCTGCGGCGTAAGCAAGTTGTGTTGCTAGTTCGTGTTTAACAGTTTGTCGTCGAGAGATCGCCTGAGCTTGTTCAGGTGTGTATGCACGCGAACGTTTGATTTCTTCTAATAACGACTTTACTCGGTAAAGAGTCTGTTTTGGTTGTAATTTGCCATTGAATTGCATCATCGCTTGTATTGCTTGGCGTTCCATATCTAAGGTTTTTTGACCAACAATTTCAGCTCTGTAATCGAGATACATGCGTGCTTGCTCTAAACTCATCGCCTGAATGCCATTAATCCCGATATCTTTTGCCCAGCTAGCAACCGTCTTAAGTGACTGCATATAGTTTCTGGCAGTACCTAGAGACTTTATACGCTTTGTTTTAGTTAGTCCTTTGATAACGTTTTTAGCTTGCGTTTCAGCTTTAGCAAATTTAGGCATTCTTATCAATCCATCGTTTTACAGTTGTCCAATGCACTTTCACCCCTCGTTTAGCTAGCCAAAGTTGAAGGTCAGATTTTGTAGTCCCATTTTCATAAAACTTCCTAAGCTGGTGTTGGTATTTGTCAAGCTTTGAAGGTTTATGCCGTTTTTTAGTACGTAGCTTTTTTAGCTCATTTAATTGTTCGATTTCTTTATTCAGATCAAAAGTCATGTCTATCTCCAAGGTTGTAAGATTAACTGGCAACTTAGTTACTCAGCGACACTGAAGCCTATTCGCCCCTGTTTTTCGCACATGCGAAAGGCTCGGACCGATCTCGCCTTAATGTATTTCCTCTTTACGTGAAAAACGGCAGCAGAAAGCGCCGACATTACGCCTTAAATGTGGCGTGAGACATGACTATTAAATTGATATGAGTGAGGGTCCTCACTACGTGTTGTCGGCAGCTGAACAGCGCCGTTTTTAGTAAATGCCTAATAGGCTATTTCAGTATTAGGTTAGCGTTAAAATTGATTCTGTGCAATCTGCAAATAAAAACCTGCGCATAAGACATGCAAAACCAAGCCCCCCGCTATGAAGCGAGCGATTTATCGCTTCGACATAGCGGGGGGCGTAGCCCCTTTTAAAAGAGGAGGCATTTGCTCATGATGCCTCAGTTTAAAAGGGCTTGGTTTTATGAAGTTTAACCAATGGCATATACTCAATAAGAACCCAGATTATAAGCGATTGGGAAGTTTATATGGGTCCATTGATAGTGAGTAATATACTCATCATTAGCATAGTTATATTTTTCGCAGTCCTGTTTTATAGAAACAGGCAAGCCATAGTTAAAAGGAAAAGAGAATAAAATGAATCATCATAGCTCTATACACAGTGAGTCAGAAACGACAGCCAGCAGCAGAACTAGAAAAGTGTCAAATAGTCGGCTTAGAAAACTTACGGAGGGGTTAACTGAAACTCGACTTGAAAAGTACATCGCTTTGGCGTTCCTCGAAAAGTTAATTTGGGAGCATGAGGATCAAAGTATTAAGCTAGCAGCATTAGAATATTGGTTTAAATTGGTAGGTGAGGGACAGCAAGTTAATAGTTAAAGGATAAAAAAGCTTTAGAGGTAAAGCTATCCTCTAAAACAGCCCTTGAAAGTTCACGTTTCATCATTTATATTCATTTGTACGCACATTAAGTGCGTTCCTGCGAAGGGAGTCACTTAGGTGACATTAAAAACAGGCGCCTTCAGGCTGCCTTCAATACGTAACGAGGAAACTTATGAAACCACTTTAACGTGGTGATGTCTTGCGCATCCATAACGCCCTTCGCTTTCATTTACGTATTGGAGAGCGAACATGCCATCATCAGAAATCTTATCAATTAAAGAGCTATCAGAGCTTTTACACCTATCTACAGGCACAATTAATAATCGTCTTAGCGCCCAGCGTAAGGCTATTGAGTCTGGAAAAGATGCCAATCTATATCAAGTACAGCGTTTAGCACCACCTTCAATTAAATTGGGACGAGTTCGCTTATTTAAACGCGAAACAGTTGAGCAATGGCTTGCTCGATTTGAAGGAGTGAAGATGTAATAAAGGCGAAAGGGGCAGCTTGACCGGCCACACCCCAACCGCACTTTGCATCTTCAAATTATATGCTTGCCTTAATAGAAAGGCCACCTTTGTCGTGGCCAGAGTACGCTATTGCCTATCCAAAAGACTTTTTTGAATTGGTAGATTTTCATTCACCTAAATATGTAAGGAGCTTATTTAGCCATAATCATGAATCTAAAACCAAAACTTTTCTGTTAGGGAATAGTAAGTCTAAAAGAGTTACAGATTTAAAAACTTTTAAGTGTAAAACAAGTCGATTCGTACAAGGAATATTGAATCGTGAGAGTGAGGCAGTGAATATCTATTTTAGTCCAAATGAATTTTTTAATTGGCCTCGAGAGAAGGGCTTAGCCCTGTTCAGAGCAAACTGGCTCGATATAGATATTACAGAAAAACTTGATGTACCAATTGTACGTAGCGTAGAGAAAAGAGTGATTAAAGAGGTGCTAAAACAAGTTGAGGCTAGTTTGTTGCCGCCACCTACCGGTTATGTGTGCTCTGGCTCTGGTGGGCTTCATTTATATTGGATATATGATCCCGTCGATGCAAATAGTGTGAATAAAGAGCTCTGGAAGAAAATAGCTAATACGCTTGTCGAGCAATTAATTAGTAAAGATGGTTTATGGTTTGTCGATAAAATGGCTTCAAAACGAGCCTATGGAAATTTACGAATACCTGGTTCAGTACACGGAAGAACCGGAATGCAAGCAAGGTATTTTGGTGGTGGTTTTAAGTATAAATTTGATGAGTTGATTAATTATCTGAATCTGGGAAAGTTTTATAATGAGCTAAAACTAAAGCAAGAGGAAAAGCGCGTAATTGAACTACCATTTAAGCCTCAAGCTAAAAGGGGTAATTCAAAAACGCCAAGGCGTTACGGACATAATATTAAAGAGTGGTGGTTAAAGTGTATCAACACGATTCAAAATCATTTTTATAAGCAAGGAGCTGTGCCAAAGGGTAAACGGGACAAAGCCGCATTCATTTTGTTTGTTGCTTTTCAGCACCTGAATAAAAACACTGCATTTGAAAAGCTAACAAAAATAAACGATGAGTTAATTGGTTTATCAATGGAAGAATTGATTAACTTGACTAAAACAGCAAAAACTACCCACTACAAATACAAAAAAGAAACATTAGCTGATTACATGGAGGATCTACTTGGCTTGAGTCCTGAATATTTAAATACAAAACCTAAAGCTAAATTATCAAAGGCTGAAATCAAGGAAAGGCAAAAAAAAGCAGCTACAGAGACTGCGGTTAAAAAGCGAAGTAATTCACAGCAGCTTGTTAAGAAAACAGTTAAGGAAATAACCAAAGAAACAGGGAAAAAACCAACTCAAAAGGAAGTTGTTTTTAGATCAGGCCTGAGCCTAACAACAGTCAAAAGGTATTGGAGTAATCTTAAATAGTTTTGCTTATTTGAAATGAAAACTTATAGTGTCCTTTGATAGTTAAAATAAAAAGGTTTATTTAAATGGATATAGAGATGAAGGACAACTTTGACCTACTTTTTTACATAAAACGTGAATTGCTTACATTAATACAAGGGTGTTTGATTGCAATATTTTTCTTATCTGTAACTGCTGCTGGAAGCTATTCAAGTTATGAAGGTGAGAAGTACATACACTTATTTGAGGCTTTATTGGGGTTTGATTATCTATTAATGGGAACAATTGGCTACACGTTTTTTCTAAGTGTTGCTTTAATTAAGCATGAAGCTAAAGCTGATATCTATAGAAGTAAAGTTTTTTGGTATGCTAAAAATCTATTACTTTTTCCGGTGATTGGGTTTATTGCGCCCGCTTTGGTTTTTACAGTTATTAATTTATTTTATCACTTTTTAGTATCTGATAATTTAGATGAGATTGCTTTAACTCATTGGCCATTAGTTATAGCTGGTATGGTAGCAGCTTATATTTTTCTTATTTGCTTGCCTTCATTTATTAACTGGTTAGGTATCAAGCCATCAGAAAGTAGCGCTGGATTTGCTATTATGGGGGCATGTATCTTGTTAGTTATATTTATTACGGAAAAGCTATTCTTTGGTTCAATCTATTCATTTTACATATTTATATTTTTTATTTTCATCCTTTTAGGATGTATTTTTTATCTTATTAGACGTAGAAGGTAGTTTAAATTACTGAATTTTTATGGTGCCATTAGCTCTATTCCTATATATCCCCCCCAATCAGAATCATAAAGTAGAAAATAAATCAGATTAAAAAGCGTGCGATAAATGTGCGATAAATATTTAGAAAGGCTAATTTAATCGTGCGATAAAGAAGTGAGGTTTATTTATAACTAATTGAAATTAAAAGTAGTTAAATGGTCGGTATGGAGAGATTCGAACTCTCGACCCCTGCCACCCCATGACAGTGCGCTACCAAGCTGCGCCACATACCGACGTTGTATGCAATAGTACGTGTATTTTTTTAAAAATCAATAAGCGATTGTTTGTTTGGATGTTTATTACACAAGAGGCCTAAAAAGGCGCTCTTGCAATATAACAATTGGCTAGTCTTTATTTAACCACTTTTTGATCGAGCCATACATCTCATCTCGTATTAATGGCTGAGCTTTTTTGTTAGGGTGTAAACTATCGCTTTGCATTAGTTCAGGTTTACCTGCAACATTAAGCATGAAGAAGTTCATTAAATGTGCATCTGTCTTCTCACTTATTTGTGTAAAACTGTCGGTGAACATTTTACTGTAGCGTGGGCCGTAATTTGGGGGAATATAAATTTCCATTAAGGCGGTCATCGCATTGGCAGCTTGGCTTTTTTCGATCAGCGAAGTTAAGTTAGCTTGCATTTTATTAACCGGAAAACCACGTAAACCGTCGTTAGCGCCAAGCTCTATAAGTACATGAGTAGGCTCGTATTGCTCAAGCAATGCATCTAGGCGGCGAAGGGCGCCACCGGAAGTTTCGCCACTAATACTGGCATTTATTAATTCGATATTACTTTGCTCTGCATCGTATTTATCTTGTAACAATTTGACCCAGCCTTGTTCTTGTTTAAGTCCGTAGGCTGCACTTAAACTGTCACCGAGTATTAAAATCGTGTTGTCGGCTGCTGCGCTCAGTGGCTTGATAACTAAAAATAAAATGAATACAAAACGAAGGATTGAATAAGTCATATGTCAGCGCTTTCTCAATTAAATATAATTCAGGTAAATGGTTTGTCTAAAGTGGTCTCTACCTTTGAAGGTGAGTTGCCCATCCTCAGCGACATCAGCTTTAATGTCAAGCATGGCGAGTCAGTTGCAGTAGTTGGTACGTCGGGTTCTGGTAAATCTACGTTGCTTAGTTTATTGGCAGGGCTTGATACAGCAAGCAATGGTGAAATATTTTTAGACGGTGCACCGCTTCATTATTTAGACGAAGAGCAGCGCGCAGCACTTAGAGCGGAAAAAGTGGGCTTTGTTTTTCAATCTTTTATGTTGGTACAGAGTTTAACCGCGCTTGAAAACGTTATGTTGCCGGCAGAGCTTGCAGGCGAAAGCGATGCAAAAGAGCAAGCGCTTGCGTTACTTGAAAAAGTAGGGCTTAGCCATCGGGTTGATCATTATCCGTCGCAGCTATCTGGTGGTGAGCAGCAGCGTGTAGCAATTGCGCGAGCATTTATTGGTACACCAAAAATTCTTTTTGCTGATGAGCCTTCGGCTAACTTAGACAGTAAAAATGGCAAAATGATTGAATCACTTTTATTTGATTTAAACACTCAGCACGGCACTACGCTTATTTTAGTAACGCACGATGAAGCACTTGCGCAAAAGTGTGAACATATTATTCAAATAGAAGCAGGATTACTTGTTAAAAGTGAAGCTGAGGATACTGCAAATGTGGGCTAAGTTAGCGCTTAAATTATTTGCGCGAGAGTTTAGACGTGGCGAGCTTACTGTTATAAGCGCAGCAATTGCGCTTGCTGTATTAACGGTGCTTACTCTTTCTATGGTTACTGAGCGCATCGCACAAAGTATTGCACAAAAAAGTAGTGCGTTTACAGCCGCCGACCGTGTACTTGCAAGTGCTCATACACTCGATACTGCTTTTATTACCAAAGCAAAAGAGCAAAACCTGCAAACAGCACAAATGGTTTATTTTGATACCATGCTTTTTGCAAACGACGAAATGCAGTTTAGCTCAGTAAAAGCAGCTTCAAACGAATATCCGTTAAAAGGGCAACTAAAAGTTAAAGATAGCCTAATGGGTGAAACCGTTATTGCCCAGGGCGGGCCTGCACCTGGCAATGTATGGTTAAGTGAGTCAGTTTTTTATAGCTTAAATATTGATATAGGCGCACAAGTAGAGCTAGGGGCAGCCCTATTCAATGTTGAAAAAGTAATTGTAGAAGAACCCGATGCGCCATTTAATGTGTTTTCGAGTAGTCGTCGTGTATTAATAAACATTGCTGATGTGCCAAAAACAGAGGTTATTCAGCCTGGTAGTCGTGTTTATTATCGCCAGCTTTATGCAGGTGATGAGGCTGACATAAATAGCTTTTACGAATGGTTAAAGCCACAAATGGCTGAAAACCAGCAGTGGTACGGTGTTAAAGACCGCCAATCGCCAATCTCTAAGAGCTTAAATCGTGCAGAGAGTTTTTTACTACTAGCCGGTTTATTGGGTATTATTTTAGCTGCAGTGGCGATTGCTGTATCGGCAAAACGGTATTGTGAGCGCCAGTACGACCCCGTAGCGATGATGAAAACGCTAGGAGGAAGCCGTTCAACTATACGTAAAATATACATGCTGCATTTGCTTTTAGTGTGTGTAATGGCGGTGTCTATTGGTTTATTAATTGGTTATGGCTTGCAAGAAATCGCAACGAGCTATTTATCAAAAAGTATGGGAATGGAGCTGCCTTTAGGTGGCTTTAGACCCTGGTTAATCGCTATAAGTACAGGCGTAATATGTGCGGTTATGTTTTCTATTAAGCCGTTATTTGATTTATTTGATATCCCGCCGCTTAGAGTACTGCGCCGTAATTTAGGTGATCAGTTAGCAGTAAGCCGAATGCATTTAGGTATGAGTGCGCTAACGGTGTTTTTATTAATGTGGCTTTTTAGTAACAATATAAAAATTACCCTTATTTTGTTTGTGTCTACTTTAGCGCTTATTGGAGTGTTGTTTTTACTCTCTAAACTTATATTTGGTGGTGGGCGTAAACTGGGATTAAAACCGGGTAACAGCTGGTCTTTAGCTATTGCGTCTATTCAAAAGCGTGCAAACGTAAATGCTGTGCAGCTTATTAGCTTTTCGTTAGCGATTAAATTGTTGTTGTTCTTAATTGTACTTAAAAATGACATGATTTCTGATTGGCAATCGCAGCTTCCAGCTGATGCGCCTAATGCCTTTTTAGTGAATATTACGCAAAATGAGCTTGAGCCAGTAAATGAATATTTAGCGCAAAATGATATTCAGGTATCAGACTTTTACCCAACCATTCGTGGGCGTGTAAATGCAGTAAATGGCGAGTTGGTTGCACGTAAAGTATCGCTGCAAGACAACGAGAAAAAAGACGAAGAAGCTCGCTCGGGCATTGGCCGTGAGCTAAACCTAACGTGGCTTAAAGATGTCCCAGCGCAAAACGAAATTATAGAAGGGCAGTGGTTTGGTGAAGGTGTAGTAGGTGAAGCATCGGTTGAGGAGTCAATGTTAGAACGTTTAGACGTTGAAATAGGTGACACTTTAACATTTTTAATTGGTGCACAGTCGTTTGACGCTAAAATTACTAGCGTTCGTAAAGTAAATTGGGCGACCCTGAAACCTAACTTTTTTATAATCTTAAGCCCCGACGTACTTAAAGATTTTCCGGCGACTTATATTTCATCGGTGCGTATAGAGCCAGAGCAAAAACGAGACTTTAGCCAGTTATTACGTACTTACCCAACAATAACCGCAATTGATGTTGATAATTTTGTTAAACAAATTCAAACAACTATTCAGCAAGTGTCGTTAGCTATTGGGTTTGTACTTGCCATAGTTGTATTGTGCGGTGCGCTGGTGCTTATATCGCAAGTACAGGCAAGTTTAGGCGAGCGTATGCAAGAAATTGTAATTTTGCGAACGCTGGGAGCTAAAGGGCGCTTAATTAAAAATGCGACGTTATATGAGTTTTTAATATTGGGTGCTTTAGCGGGTTTTGTTGCGGCACTATTTAGTGATGTCGCGCTTTTAATTGTGCAACAGCAGATGTTTGACCTAGCAGGCAAATTACACCCCGCTATTTGGCTTATAGGGCCTGTATCGGGTGGTGTATTTGTCGCCGCGCTTGGCTACTTTATGATTGCCAGTAAACTTAAACAAAATACTCAAGGGTTAGTTCGCGCATTGGCGTAAGCTATACTTTGAATCATTAAACGCCCACTTAATTTGTGGGCGTTTTTGTTTTTACTTGTTACTGGTAATTTATACAGTGCTCTGGCATTATTAGCATAATTAAAAAATAACAATAATGGAGCCCTGTTTGGCTATTATTTTAGGGATAGATCCTGGCTCACGATTAACCGGTTATGGTGTTGTGGCGCATCAGGGCGCTAAGTTCACATACTTAGGCAGTGGCTGCATAAAATTGGCCGATCATCCATTTCCTATCAGGCTTAAAATGATTTACCAAGGGATCACGCAATTAATCGAACAATTTTCGCCAGAAACTTTCGCCATCGAAAAAGTATTTATGGCGCACAATCCCGATTCGGCTTTAAAACTAGGCCAAGCGCGAGGAGCCGCTATTGTAGGCGCTTCTATGGCTGATTTACCGGTATTTGAATATTCAGCAAGGCAAATTAAACAAGCCGTGGTGGGTAACGGCGGCGCCGATAAATCGCAAGTACAACATATGGTAAAAAATATTTTAAAATTACCAGGTACGCCTCAGGCTGATGCAGCCGATGCACTTGCTATTGCTATTTGCCATGCACACTCAGAACAAAATTTAATTAAACTAGCGGGTAGCGCAAGCAAAACCGTTAGAGGACGTTTAAGGAAATAATTATGATTGGCCGCTTAAATGGCATTTTAGTCGAAAAACAACCACCCGAAATTTTATTAGAAGTAAGCGGTGTAGGTTACGAAGTCCAAATGCCAATGACCTGCTTTTATGACTTACCAAATATTGGCGAAAACGCCATAGTTTATACTCATTTTGTAGTACGCGAAGATGCACAGTTATTATTTGGATTTAATAATAAAACTGAACGCGCACTATTCAGAGAGCTATTAAAAGCTAACGGAGTAGGGCCTAAACTTGGGTTAGCTATATTATCGGGCATGTCGGCTAAGCAATTTGTGAGCTGTGTAAATAACGAAGACGCTACGTCTTTAGTTAAGCTACCTGGTGTAGGTAAAAAAACCGCTGAACGCCTAGTACTTGAAATGAAAGACCGATTAAAAGATTGGGGCAATGACTTATTTACACCGTTTAGCGACAATGCTGTTATTGAGCCTATGAGCGATGCCACAATTGCTAATAATGCCGCCGATGATGCGGTATCAGCATTGGTTGCACTTGGTTATAAATTGCCACAAGCGCAAAAAGCAGTAAAATCGGTTAGTAAACCAGATATGTCTACTGAGGTTCTTATTAAAGAATCTTTAAAATCAATGTTGTGAGTAACCCATGATTGAAGCGGATCGCTTAATTGACGCGACTGAAAAAACCAACGAAGACACCATCGATCGTGCAATAAGGCCAAAACTGTTAGCCGACTACCGAGGTCAGCCACATGTTAAGCAGCAAATGGAAATTTTTATAGAAGCTGCTCGTAGCCGAGGCGAGGCGCTCGATCATTTATTAATATTTGGCCCGCCAGGCTTAGGTAAAACAACGCTTGCGAACATTGTTGCTAATGAACTTAACGTAAGCATTAAAACAACCTCAGGCCCTGTACTTGAAAAAGCCGGCGACTTAGCTGCGCTACTTACCAACCTTGAAGAGGGCGATGTACTGTTTATTGATGAAATACACAGGCTAAGCCCACAAGTTGAAGAAATACTCTACCCAGCAATGGAAGATTACCAGCTTGATATTATGATAGGCGAAGGCCCAGCTGCGCGTTCTATTAAATTAGATTTACCTGCATTTACGCTTATTGGTGCGACTACGCGAGCAGGATCGCTAACGTCACCGCTTAGAGACCGCTTTGGCATTGTGCAGCGCTTAGAGTTTTACTCTGTAGCCGACCTATCACATATTGTAGGGCGTTCAGCACATTACCTCGATTTAGAAATGTGCGACGACGGCGCAACTGAAATTGCAAAGCGTTCTCGTGGTACGCCACGTATTGCTAACCGTTTACTTCGCCGCGTACGCGACTACACACAAGTAAAGTCAGACGGAACAGTAAATGCAAATGTTGCTGAGCAAGCGCTTGATATGATTGACGTTGATAAAAGCGGCTTTGATTACATGGACCGTAAATACTTACTCGCCATTATAGAAAAGTTTATGGGCGGGCCCGTTGGGCTTGATAACTTAGCAGCTGCCATCGGTGAAGAAAAAGAAACCATTGAAGATGTAATAGAGCCTTTTTTAATTCAACAAGGCTTTATTCAGCGTACTCCGCGCGGGCGAATCGTGTCTGACAATGCTTATCATCATTTTGGTTTACTCCCAAAACAAGACTAAATTAGTGCAGCCTGCAGCAGTAAATGTAGTGGGCTGACTCCTGCCTAGTTGTAAATTTTTTATAAAATATAATCAACTGTCACCCGCTTTGTTGCAAATGTAATCAAAAAATTAAAATCAGTTTGTAATTCACTTAACGTTAAGACTGGCGTGGCTATGCTGCGTATCAATCAATTTGAGCTAATGATATTCATTTGTTCTTAGCTAGAGAAAAATTGCGTTCATTACAATTAACCCTTCTTGGGCTAGTAGTTAAAATTTAGGCAAAAAAAAGCCCGCATATAATGCGGGCAAACAACAAGTTGAAGGAAGTAATCCAGGGGAACTACGTTTTACTTAATATTGGTTTTATCCAAAAAGAGTAAAACAATGTAATACGACAAAATATCCTATTACTAAGAACTCGACTTAAAGAAAAATCTTTCATTTAGTGCGTCAGCTCGGTATGGGAGAATAATACGTAAGATTGCTTTTTTATTCAAACTAGAAAATTTGCATTTTCAGATTAAAAAAACTAATGCTATGAGTTTTATCGTTGTTTTAAATTTGTGCGTTAATTAATCGTTAATTTTATAAGTAGATGAAAATTATAACTTAAGTAATATTTTTCATTCTAGCTCAGTATTAGTTTTACTATTACGATTAGGTTGCTCGAAAGTGGTTTTGAGTGTTTATGCGCTAAAATTGAATAAACGGTGCATTTTATGACGTTTAAGGCATATATTTAAGCATTTTACCCGCATTAAAATAATAGACTGGGTTTTATAAAAACCTAATAAAGATACAAAAGCATAATAAAGATGATTTTTAACGTTTTTTGTTGCTTATTCATAGCAATATCGTTGTCAGCTTGAAATGGACTAGATACACTAGATGCAACTTTTGACCGCGTAGACGGTCGTATTTACACAAATGAACCAATTTGCCGTATTTTGAAATTATTTAGGAGTTTAACGTGGGATCAGGGCTTAATTTTTTAGATCTAATTCTAGAAGCCAGTTTGCTTGTTCAGTTAGTGATGTTAGGGCTAGTTGCCATGTCGGTTATGTCGTGGGCGATTATTTTTCAGCGCAAAAAAGCGATATCAGATGCGTTAGCGAATGCTAAAAAGTTTGAACAAAAATTTTGGTCAGGTATTGACCTAAGCAAACTGTACAACGAAATTTCGTCGCGTAGTGGTCAATCTCATGGTATTGAAGCGCTATTTACAGCAGGCTTTAAAGAGTTTGCACGCCATAAAAAGAATACATTTCAAAGCGCAGGCATTGTTATGGAAGGCACGCACCGCTCAATGCGCGTTGCACTTTCTCGCGAGATTGAAAAAATAGAGTCAAGTTTATCGTTTTTAGCAACGGTTGGTTCTATTAGTCCATACATCGGCTTGTTTGGTACGGTGTGGGGTATTATGAATGCCTTTATTGCACTAGGCGAAGTTAAACAAGCAACATTACAAATGGTAGCCCCAGGTATTGCTGAAGCATTGATTGCTACTGCAATGGGCTTATTTGCGGCTATTCCAGCTGTTATTGCTTATAACCGCTTTTCTAATAAAGTTGAAAAACTAGAATCTCATTACATTAACTTTATGGAAGAGTTTGCAAATATTTTACACCGTCAAGCAGCTACCCAAATAGAGGCTCAAGCGAATGTATCAGCGTAAAAAGCGTCGTCCGGTCGCAGAAATTAATGTAGTACCTTACATTGATGTAATGTTGGTATTGCTAATAATATTTATGGCTACAGCACCGCTTATCACGCATGGTGTGAAAGTAGATTTACCAAAAATGGAAGAGTCGGATTTAGTCGATACTAAAGACACGCCA
The DNA here is from genome assembly GCF_018100985.1 of Pseudoalteromonas sp. MMG007. GTDB lineage: Bacteria > Pseudomonadota > Gammaproteobacteria > Enterobacterales > Alteromonadaceae > Pseudoalteromonas. The sequence goes on from NZ_JAGJEI010000007.1 coordinate 48,479, forward strand.
CCAATTATTGCGTCAATTGATTCTGCGGGTAAGTACTATGTGAGTATAGGCACCGATCCTGAAGAGCCAATGGAAGCGTTAGATGTAGCTGCCGTTATTAAGTTACAACTAATGAAAAATCCTGATGTGCCGGTAATGATTAAAGGCTCAGGTAAGGTATCGTACCAAGAAGTATTGTTATTAATGGACTTTTTAAAGAATGCTGGCGTACCATCTGTGGGTTTAATGACGGAATCCTTTGAGGGGACACAGTAGTAACATGAATAGTTCTATAATCAAGTCAGTACTTTTACATTTGGGGTTAGGTGGTTTTTTGTGGGCAACTGCAAACCTTCATCCACCTGCGCCAAAAGTAATGGAGGTTACACTTAATTCGGCTATTCCAACGCCTGAAAAAGCAGTATCGGCAGTAACGGTTGATCAAAAGCAAGTTGAGCAAAAAATTGCTGAACTACAAAAGAAAGAAGATGCTAAAAAACGTGCAGAAGATAAACGTATTCGCGATTTAGAACGTCGAGCGGCTAATGCACGAAAGCAACGTGAAACCGAAGCGCGTAATATTAAAAAGTTAGAGCAACAGCGTAAGGCGAAAGAGAAAGAAAAAGCCCAAGCTGAGGCTGAAGCTAAAAAAGCTCGTGCAATTGAGCAAAAAGAGCGTGCTAAAGCTAAACAAGCTGAAAAGCAAAAGCAAGAGGCTGAAACTGCCGCTAAAGCTGCAGCCGATAAACGCAAAGCTGAAGAAGAAGCACTAAAAAAAGCAGAAGCAGAGCGTAAAAAACGTGAAGCCGAAGCAAAAGAACGTGCTAAAGAAGCAGAGCGCAAGCGTCAGCAAGCATTGCAAGAGCAAATGTTACAAGAGCAACTTGCCAAAGAGCAGGCGGCCCGTAGTAAAATACGTCAGCAGCAAGTAGTGAGTGAAGTTGATAAATATCGTGCTTTAATCATGGCGCGTATACAGCAAAACTTACTTATTGATGAAAAAATGAAAAACCAACAGTGCCGAGTAAATATTCGTTTAGGCTTTAATGGTTTAGTAACGCAAGTTAAATCGTTAGGTGGTGATAAGTTAGTATGTGAAGCTGCGTTAAGAGCTGTGCGCATGGCCGACACGTTACCGGTATCTAAAGATAAAGACGTATTCGAACAACTTAAGAATATTAATTTAACAATCAAGCCAGAATTTTAAAGGAATGATATGTTCAACAAAATAAAAATAGCCTGCTTAGTTTTACTGTTTGGGTTTGTAGGTGTTGCTAATGCCGCGCTTGAAATTGTAATAACAGAAGGTGTGGATGGCGCAAGACCCATTGCGATTGTGCCTTTTAAATACCAAGGCATTGGCCAAATCCCTGAAAAATTAAGCAATGTTATTGCTGCCGATTTAATGCGCAGTGGTAAATTTAAGCCAATAGATGTAGCGCAAATGCCTCAACAACCTAATAAAGATGGCGAGATTGATTACGCTTCGTGGGTTAATAAAGGTGTAGAGGCTATATTAGTCGGTGAAGTAGAGCAGCAAACTGATGGGCGTTACTTAGTACGTTATGAATTAGTAGATGTAATACGCGGCCAAATTACTGGCGGTAATACACAAATGATGAGTAACGGTAAATTAATTAAAAGCCAAGATCACGTATTAGAAGCGCGTGAGAGTGTGATTGGTGAAAACGGTTTTCGTCGATATTCGCACCGTATAAGTGACGTGATTTACGAAAAGCTAACTGGCGAGAAAGGTGCGTTTTTAACTAAAATTGCTTATGTAATAGTACGTGATGAAGACCCTAAGCCTTATCAGCTAGTGGTTGCTGATTACGACGGATTTAACGAGCAAGTATTACTGCGTTCAAAAGAGCCATTGATGTCGCCAGCTTGGTCACCAGATGGTACTAAGTTAGCGTATGTAACGTTTGAAAACCGCCAGAGCCAAATTTATATTCAAGATATATACACAGGTAAGCGCGAAATTATTGCAAGTTACCGTGGTATTAATGGTGCGCCGCAGTTTTCGCCAGATGGTAAAAAATTATTATTAGTACTTTCTAAAGATAAAACAGGTGCAACCGAAGTTTATTTGCTTGACTTGGCTACGCGAAAAGAAACACGCCTTACACGTCATCGTAGTATAGATACTGAACCATCTTGGTACCCAAATGGCCAAGATATTGTGTTTACATCTGAAAGGGGTGGTAATGCCCAGATTTATAAGTTAAATTTAAAAACTGGTAGGTCAAATAGATTGACCTTTGACGGTGACATGAACCTTGCGGGTTCTATAACACCGGACGGTAAAGAATTAGTGATGGTTAACCGTACCAACGGGCAGTATCATCTTGCTAAGAAAGAGCTGGCTACAGGCGCGTTTCAAGTATTAACGCGAACTCGCCTAGATGAATCACCGAGCATAGCGCCAAACGGTTCGATGATTATTTACAGCACGCTTCATAATAATAAACAGGTACTTGCGCTGGTATCGATGGACGGTCGCTTTAAAGCACGTTTACCTGTGCTAGACGGACAAGTAAAGGCGCCAGCTTGGTCGCCATATTTACAGTAATATTACTGGTTTACTCAAAATAGGAATCTACTCAATGCAACTTAACAAAATACTTAAAGGCCTGCTAATTGCTGTGCCAGTAATGACACTAGCAGCTTGTAGCTCATCGTCAGATATTGACGAAGGCGCTGCAAATCAATCAAATCAAGGTGTTGTTGAGCAATCAACAAACAATGATACTGTTGAAGTAGCTACAATCTCTCCTGAGCAACAAGCAGAAGAGCAACTTCGTCAAAAATACGAAGCACTACGTCAAGAGCAAGTAATCTACTTCGATTTTGATAAAGCCACTGTTGAGAGCAAGTACGCAGAGTTACTTCGCGCACACGCTGAGTTTTTAGTTCAAAACCCTTCAGTTAAAGTATTAATCGAAGGTCACGCTGATGAGCGCGGTACACCTGAGTACAACATTGCACTAGGTGAGCACCGTGGCCAAGCAGTTGAAAAGTACCTACAAAGCTTAGGTGTTTCAGCTAGCCAAATGTCAGTAGTAAGCTACGGTGAAGAGAAGCCAATGGTTAAGTCTCGCACTGAATCAGCTTTCGCTAAAAACCGCCGTGCGGTACTAGTTTACTAAGATAAGAGATATTATGAAGCCGAAAATTATTTTGGCAGCCATGATATTGAGCGGGAGCACCCAGTTAATGGCTGCTCCCGCTCCTGTTTCAGAAGCTGCAAGTTCACAATCGAGTATTGAGAAACGCTTAGCGTCGCTTGAAAACATGATGCAGTCGCGCAACTTATTACAGTTAGAGTTACAACAACAGCTCAATTTATTACAAGACGAAGTAAGTCAAATTCGTGGTGTAACGGAAGAACAAAGCTATAAACTTGAAAAAGTACTGCAGCGTCAGCGTGAGTTGTATCAAGAAATTGAAAACCGTGTAAGCCAAGCTTATACACAGCCCACTGCGGCGCCTACAACCGACTACACGCAGCCAAGCGATGCACAGACCTACAGTAACGATTTATCTGAAAACGAAGCTTACGAGCGTGCTGTTGCGTTAATAATGAAAGATAAGCGCTATGATCAAGCGATCCCTGAATTTCAAACGTTTTTAACGACCTACCCAAATTCGGTTTATGCGTCTAACGCGCATTACTGGTTAGGCCAATTACTAACAATTAAAAATGAAGGTGTAAAAGCAAGCGAGCATTTTAAAGTGGTAGTAAATGAATTTCCAAATTCAAATAAACGCCCAGATGCAATGTTAAAATTAGGCTCACTTTTACAAGATCAAGGGTTAACGGCTGAGGCACAAAAAATACTGGGTGATCTTATCAATCAGTACCCAAGTACAACCGCTGCAAAGCTAGCAACTGACCGTTTAGGTAACTAAAGTTCACCAGCAATTAAATTGCTTATTTAGGCCAGCAAACTACATGGAAACTCTCGGTGAATCTTGTATTTGCATGTAGTTTGAGCACAAACGCTTTAATTTTGTGCATCTAGACATAAAAACTTAAAAAAAGAGACAATTTCGGTTGCACTCATTTTATAAATAAGTATTATAAGCGCCCGCAGCAAACGAATGGTTACCCCACTCGAAATGCGGCAAAAAGAGCGGGTTATTAGCTCAGTTGGTAGAGCAGTTGACTTTTAATCAATTGGTCGATGGTTCGAATCCATCATAACCCACCATTTTTAAAATGGTCTTTTATCGGCGGATTTACGTACAGTACCAAGTTGCTATAAATGCAGCGTCAGAGCGGGTCATTAGCTCAGTTGGTAGAGCAGTTGACTTTTAATCAATTGGTCGATGGTTCGAATCCATCATGACCCACCATTTTTTATTCTTTTTGAATAAAGCATGGTTTCAATCGGCGGATTTACGTAGCTTCATTCTTTATAGAATAAGTGCATAGAGCGGGTTATTAGCTCAGTTGGTAGAGCAGTTGACTTTTAATCAATTGGTCGATGGTTCGAATCCATCATAACCCACCATTCTTTATTCTGATGAATACAGTTTGGCTCAATCGGCGGATTTACGTAAGCTTCATTCTAAATTGAATAAGTGCATAGAGCGGGTTATTAGCTCAGTTGGTAGAGCAGTTGACTTTTAATCAATTGGTCGATGGTTCGAATCCATCATAACCCACCATTCCTTATTCTGATGGATATAGAGTGGCTTAATCGGCGGATTTACGCACGCTTTAACTTAGGTATAAGTAAGCACTTGGAGCGGGTTATTAGCTCAGTTGGTAGAGCAGTTGACTTTTAATCAATTGGTCGATGGTTCGAATCCATCATAACCCACCATCTTATTTCTTTAGAATTAAGTTGGTCCAATCGGTGGATTTACACAAAAAAGTAAGTTGCGGTTAATGCAGCAAAAGAGCGGGTTATTAGCTCAGTTGGTAGAGCAGTTGACTTTTAATCAATTGGTCGATGGTTCGAATCCATCATAACCCACCATTCTTTATTCTAATGAATACAGCGTGGCTTAATCGGCGGATTTACGTAAGCTTCATTCTAAATTGAATAAGTGCATAGAGCGGGTTATTAGCTCAGTTGGTAGAGCAGTTGACTTTTAATCAATTGGTCGATGGTTCGAATCCATCATAACCCACCATTCTATGAGTAGTTTTAATCGGCGGATTTACGTAGCTTTTTTCAAAGCAAATTTATATTAGAGCGGGTCATTAGCTCAGTTGGTAGAGCAGTTGACTTTTAATCAATTGGTCGATGGTTCGAATCCATCATGACCCACCACTCTCTAATACTTTCCTTAATATTCTTTTTTAATTTCCCATGTTATTTTTTATAAACAGCCCCGCTAGTTTGCTGTTATTTATGTTTATATTCTCGTATAATTCGCCGTAATTAATGCACTGTAGATAAGTGGTCGAGAACATGAGTCTAGCTCAAACTATTATGCCTGAAGGTTATATTTTCCCTCCTAAGCCAGCACCGTTAACACAAGACGAGCAAGGCGAATATAAAGCGCGTATTAAACAATTACTGAAAGATAAAAATGCAGTACTTGTAGCGCATTATTATACTGATCCAGAAATCCAAGCCCTTGCTGAAGAGACCGGCGGTTGCGTTGCCGACTCGCTGGAAATGGCGCGTTTTGGTGCACGTCACGATGCCGATATGATCATCGTAGCGGGTGTAAAGTTTATGGGCGAAACAGCGAAGATTTTAACGCCAAATAAAACCGTCGTTATGCCAACGCTTGAAGCGACATGTTCGTTAGATATTGGCTGCCCAATAGACGAGTTTTCAGCGTTTTGTGACGAGCATCCTGATCGTAAAGTCGTTGTGTATGCAAATACCTCAACGGCTGTTAAAGCGCGTGCAGATTGGATTGTAACCTCATCATGTGCACTTGAGATAGTAGAGCACCTTGACGAGCAAGGCGAAAAAATTATTTGGGGCCCAGATAAGCACCTTGGTAGCTATATTCAAAAAAATACCGGTGCCGATATGCTAATGTGGAATGGCGCATGTATCGTACATGATGAGTTTAAAACAAAAGCACTTAAAGACATGAAAGCACTACATCCAGACGCGGGTGTGTTGGTTCACCCAGAATCGCCGGCAGAAATTGTAGCGCTGGCTGATGCCGTAGGTTCTACAAGCCAATTGATTAAAGCTGCACAGACAATGGACAACAAAAAGTTTATTGTAGCCACTGATCGTGGCATATTTTATAAAATGCAGCAGCTATGTCCAGAGAAAGAGTTTTTTGCAGCTCCAACAGCCGGTGAGGGCGCTTCTTGTAAAAGTTGTGCTCATTGCCCTTGGATGGCAATGAACGGCTTAAAAGCGATTGAAGAAGCTTTAATCGACGCTAAAGGTAAGGAAATATTTGTAGATATGGACTTACGTGAAGGCGCGCTTAAGTCACTTAACCGCATGTTGGACTTTACAGCAAACATGGCTAAGTAATTATCCCAATGTATAAAAACGGCTAAGCCTATTGGTTTAGCCGTTTTTTTATGTCTTTTATAGATTGCTGGTTGATAAATAGGCATTTAACGGTGCAAACTTAAAAATGCCTTGCACCTGTGTAACCTATTTCATACTATAACGCGCTGTTGCAGTGCAACACTTTGGAGAGATGGCTGAGTGGCTGAAGGCGCACGCCTGGAAAGTGTGTTTAGGTTAATCCCTAACGAGGGTTCGAATCCCTCTCTCTCCACCATTATTCTTAAAACCCGCGTGTTTATATCGCTCGATATAAACCTGCGGGTTTTTTAATGGCTAATATTAAGATGTAAGGTTATACAGCATTTCAATAAGCTCATTTTTTTCTATTGGCTTAGATACATAGCCGTCAAATAATTGTTTGTATATTTCTTTTTGCTCGGTAAATACATTCGCAGTTAATGCGATAACGATTTGCTCTTTATCAAGTACTTTAATTTGTTTACACGCTTCAAGACCATCCATTTTTGGCATTTGAATATCCATAAACATAATATCGGGCTTATGCAGCTTGTAAAGGGCAATAGCTTCTAGGCCATTATTGGCTATTACAATTGTTGCTTTAGTTGGTTCAAGCATCGCTGAGGCTACTAATTGGTTTATTTTATTATCTTCGGCTAATAAGATAACTTTTTTCGATAAATTCGGAAATTCTGCATTGCTTGTTTTTAATTCACTTTCTTCTACTTCAGCTTGCTCTAAAGGTAGGTAGACGTAAAACTGACTACCCGCACCTAACTGGCTTAATACTTTTATTTCGCCATGCATTAAACTGATTAACGATTTCGTAATAGGTAAACCAAGGCCAGTACCACCAAATTCACGGGTGGTTGATGTTTCTGCCTGTTCAAAGCGCTTAAATAACCGCTCTATAGCTTGCTCTGATATACCAATGCCGGTATCTGACACTCTACAACAGATTTTTTTTTCATCTGTTAGGCTAAATCTTACCGTAACACCGCCGTCAGAGGTAAACTTAATAGCGTTAGATATTAAGTTTAAAAATATTTGCCTTAATCTAACAGGGTCACCAATCCAGAACTTATGCTTAATATTAATTTCAAATTTAAGGTATATATTTTTATCATGGGTTTGTACTGCTAAATCAGATTCTAAATGATGAATAAGCTCAAATAAGTCAAAGGGTTTATGTTCAAGCGATAGTTTGCCTGCCTCAATTTTAGAAAAATCAAGAATATCGTTAATAATGGTTGTGAGCGCTCGGGTTGAATACAATGACTTTTTTAAATATTCTTTCGATTTTTCATTAAGTGGCTGTTCTTGTAATAACTGCAAAGTACCAAGTATGCCGTTCATTGGAGTACGTATTTCGTGGCTCATGTTTGCTAAAAATTCAGATTTAGCTTGCGATGCTTGTTCAGCAAGTTCTTTAGCGTGACCGAGCGCTTGCTCGTGGTTAATTTGCTCAGTTAAATCATACGCAATGCCTAAGTAGCCAACCGTATCTCCTTCGTTATTTAATAAAGAGGTTACGCTTAAATTGACTTGAATATGTTGCCCATTTTGAGTGACGTAAGTCCATTGATTAATATCTGGTGTAGTGGCTGTTGCTTTAATGGTTAGTACGTCCATACCTGCAGTAACAGGCATATTTAATTCTTTAGTAAGCAATGAGGCTTTGTTAATTAACTCTTCTTTTAAATGAAAAGTAATTGGGCTTTGGTTTCCTATAATATCATCGGCTTTATAACCTAATAATTTCTCAGCAGCAGGGTTAAATAAAGTCACAACCCCTTGTAAGTCAGTTGCAATAATTGAGTAACTAGCACTGTTTACAATACTGCGCTGTAACATGCTCATATCGGCTATTTCTTGCGTGCGCTGTTTAACTTCGCTTTCTAGTTTTAGGTTTGCTTGTTGTAACGCTAGTTTATTTTGTTTGGCTTGAAGCGCTTTTCTTTTAATTCTTTGGCTTCTTCTAAAAACAAATAGTTGTACTAAAAAAGCTAAAAACATAAAAATGACTGTAGCAAAAATGCCATTCACAGCCGCTTGATACCGCCCCTGCAAATGCAGATTTTTAATAAAAGCATCAGAGGCATTTATGGTAATTTTCCACGTTCTTCCCATTAAATGTATTATTTTAGTTAATTGGTAATCGTTAGTGTTGCTCTTAACGCCATAGCTAAAAAAATCGGTGTCTGAGTTTTTAGTTATATCACTTATTTTTAACTGGTTTTCATCAATATTAGAAAGTGAATTTAGGATCTTATCAATTAATAAAGGTGAATAGGCCCAGCCTAAAAGCTCATTAAAACGCTGGCTTTTATCATCAGCAATAATAAGGTTTTTGTATATGGGTACTAATATTAGAAAGCCCTGATGCGAGAGTTTATTTGCTTGCACCAAAGTAAGTGGGGCCGTTAATTGTGTTTTATTGTTTATCGCGGCATTGAGAGCCGCTTGCCTTCGCATAGTCTCTGAGCCGATATCTAACCCAATAGCTTTTAAGTTTTTTGGTTCAGGAAAAATATATTGAATTATAAAGTGTTCGTCTGTGGGGGCTGCGAGTGTATTTAAATTAAAAGTTTGATCGGGCCTATCGTTTTTTGCACTATTCAAAAATTTATCTAACTGCCCAGCGTTTACTTTTTTTATAAAGCCAATGCCATTAGCACTCGGAAATTCTTTAGCGTAATTTTGACTGGCAGAATAGTTATAAATGGCTTGATAGCTTAAGTTGTTAATGCCTATGCCGTGAACAAATCCTTTTAGTCCATATAGCCCATACTGATATAAATCGAGCCTGCCTACTATACCTTTAGAGAGCGAGGTAAGGCGGTTATTGAGCGCATTATTAATTTTATTATCAATGAATTCTTGATGTTTAATATGAGCAAAATAAGTCAGTACACTTCCTGCAGCTAATATAATTATATGCGTAAGCAGTGAGATTAATAACCCCTTATTAACCAGGCGTGCTTGCGTCATTAATCAATCCTTTTGTATGGGTAGTAGTAGGCGTGTTTCTATTTTAATACTGTAATAAATATAGCACTTTATAGAGAGGATACAACTTTGTTCTTAATTAAAAATTTATATATTTAAGAGTAGCTTGGCGACTTATTAGCTAAAAATTAATCTTTTTTCAATGTTAAGGGGTTTACCGAGACCTTTGCTATAAGTAGGCAGTTACAGCGACATACAGATTACCTAAGAGGATCAGGCGCTAACAATTTAGGTTGAAGTTACGGTTATATGCTTAATTTATAAAAGTTTAGACTAACAGTCCCTAACTTCCTTAAAAAGTAAACTATAGTTTTAGCTTAATAGGTAAAGATTTACACGTCTAAGTGCACTAAAAAATCGTAGTTTAAATAAATAAGCGGGATAAGTTATGGCTAAACAGAACGTTAAATTATCAGCAGTAATGAGTGCATGGCTAACATGTATTGCTATTCCCGCGTATGCAGATATCAATGTTCTTACAAAGCAGGATGAACTTAATATCAAGCTTAGAGCAATTTATTTTGATCGTGATTACGAGAACAACACCAGTGACGATTCAACCTTTGCACAAGGAATAGAGATCAATTACAAATCAGGCTATCTTAAAGGTTTGATTAGTGTGGGCGCATCTACTTACACAGTTCTAAATTATAACTCTACTGGCAGTGCACAAAATAATATTTTACCCGCAGGCAGCGAAAAAGGTGGCGTTGACGATAGCTTTTCTAAATTTGGGCAATACTTTATTAACTTTAAATTAGGTAATGCAGGACATATAAAAGTAGGCGGACAAAAAACCAAAAGCATGCTGCTAAAAAGTTCTGGAAGTCGCGCTATTCCAAATTCGTTTAGAGGTGTATTTGGTGATTACAAAACAGGTAATACCAAAGTATTTGGTTATGCATACGATAAATGGAGCCGCCGCCATGATGATAAGTGGGAGGACTTTTCTACTGATCAATCAAATAAAGGTGCTATAAGCGTAATTTGGGGGCTAGGTGCAAGTTATGAAAAAGATAGGTTAAAAATTAATGCTGAATATTTAAACTCTCACGACTATTTAAGTAAATTAGGCTTTAAAGTTAGTTACGAACTTGAGCTTGAACAAAGTAAACTAACACTTTCAAGTGGTGTGTTTACCTCAAAAGACAACGGTGACTTGTTTGTAACTGGTGCAGAGGGCGGGGATTTAGATGATGAAGACGCACCTGGCGCTATTATAGGACTAACTAAAAGTGAAAATGATGGTTTAGCTTACTACCTTGATGCTAATTGGGAAAAAGATATTTGGGATGTTGGAGCAGCGTTTACTAAAGTGCGTGATGCATGGATAGAGGATAGCTTTAACGGTGATCACGGCACTAACCCATTTCCTACACGGTCATTAATTGGAGCGGATTTAACAAATCAAAATGAGGCAACCTGGCAAGCCCGCTTAGGTATTAACTTACAAGCTGTTGCGCCAGGTTTAACAACTAAACTTTACTATACAAGTGGTAGCAACGCTGAAAACTCGTCTTTAGGTAAAGTAGGCGGTACCGCTGATGAAAAATACTGGGCTATAGATACCCGTTACAAAGTGGCCGCAGTAAAAGGTTTAAGTCTACGCTGGATGTTTGTTGATTATAGTACCGACGAAACCGGAAATGTTGATGGTGTTAAAGGAGATAGAGCTGATCATCGAGCTTACGTAGATTACACATTTAAATTTTAAAATAACCTTAAAAGTAAGACTACCCGCAAGTACAAAATGGCAAAGCTGTGACTATGGCTTATTTAAATTTTAAAAAGCAGATATAACAAACGCGGCTATTTTAAAGCCGCGTTTATAAACTAATTAAAGTTATGCTGGTTACTTAGTATTTTTTCTTTGGTGCTTTTAGCTGTTTTTCAAATTCGTCAGGAAATAAAATAGTGCCGTCGTCTTCCTCGGTTGGGAATACAGCGATAAGTAAGTCGTCTTCTTCAAGGCCTGGTGTCCAGCGGCTAAACCAATCTACGGTTGGGATTGCTTTTGGCGTACAGCCTTCCCATTCACCCGTGGCCCATGCCTGGGCAAATTCGCGCGTTGGCCACACAGGTACGCAATCGTCGTCTTCGTTGGTAAGCATAACGCAGCCATCGTCATCATTTAAAATCCATACTTGCTTGTATTGCTGCACGGTTTCGAACATAAACGCGAGTCGCTTTTTTGCGCCAAGGCCTAAAATTACTGCTTGTTGTTCGGTTGCATTTTCGCTCGTCATGATTGGCTCACTCTAGTTGCTATCGATTATTAATGTATAGCGTACAAGTATATCGAGTTATATGACAGAGTGTTGAAAAGTTACTATTTAATTTCATCCTCGCAGATCTAATTTAAGTATTGATCAGTATATGTTCCCATAAATTTGAGCGATCATTCAAAATTACTCTTGAATGTATTTTAAAAGACCTCATCTCATACACATACTTTAAAGAAGGATTGAAAAGAATGACTACTGATTTACTTTCACCGTTTAAACTAAACGACACACTTGAGCTTCAAAATCGTGTACTTATGGCGCCTTTAACACGCTGTATGGCCGATGATAATTTAGTGCCTACTCAAGATATGGTTGAATATTATGCTCGCCGCGCACAAACAGGTTTAATTATTAGCGAAGCCACTATTATTCGCCCAGATGCGCAAGGTTACCCAAATACACCAGGGTTATTTACCAGTGAGCAAATTCAAGGTTGGAAGAAAGTAACTGATGCAGTGCATGCCAATGGTGGCAAAATGTTTGCACAACTTTGGCATGTTGGCCGTGTTGCGCATCCTCACTTTTTTGATGGTGATGTATTGGCACCATCGGCAATTGGCGTGGAAGGCTCAGTACCACGTATGCGTGAGCTTACTTACATTACGCCAAAAGCTGCAACAACTGACGATATAAAATCGCTGGTTGCAGATTTTGCCAAAGCCGCCGAAAACGCAATGGAAGCAGGTTTTGATGGCGTAGAAATTCACGGCGCAAATGGTTACCTAATTGACCAGTTTTTACATTATGAGGCTAATGTACGTGAAGATGAATATGGCCAAACACCAGAAAATATGTCGCGTTTTGCACTAGAAGTAACGGATGCTGTTATTGCTGCAGTGGGTAATGAGCGCACTGCATTAAGGTTAACTCCAGGCGCTTATTTTAATATGAGCGAAGATAGCCGCGATAAAGCCGTATTTGATTACCTATTACCAGAGCTTGAAAAAAGAGATCTAGCGTATTTACACGGCGGTATATTTGACGACAGCACGCGTTTTGACTCTTTAGAGGGCAAAACAACGTCTGAATTTTTAAGAGCTGGCTATAAAGGTACGTTAGTTGGCGTAGGTAGCTACAGTTTTGAAACTGCGAAAGAGGCAATTAACGATGCTAAGTTTGATTTAATCGCCATTGGACGCCCGCTAATTGCTAATCCAGACTATATTAGCAAAGTTGCAAACAACGAAGAGCTTGTTGCTTATAACGACGAAATGCTCGCTAAACTGATTTAAAATAGTTTAGTTTTAAGTAAGTCAGCCTAGGATTTAAGTTCTAGGCTGACATCTCCACGACATAATTAAGCCATAAAACTCCCATAATTTTTTAACACCTCTGTCAATAAACTTCATTTTTGTTGTCATATTTCAAAACCATACTGTGCCCGCTTTCATAATTACTTTTAATAATTAAAACCAACGGGACAACAATGTACGCTTTAACAAATAAATCAGTTTTGAGTATGGCAATTGCTATGGCCGTTTCATCAGCCGCTTATGCTAACGACAACGAAATAGAAGAAATAATCGTTACTGCCAAACCAACGAGTTACGCAAATAATGTGATTGAGCCAGCAATGCTTGAACAGCAAAGTACGGTGTCGAGTGTGTTATCAGTAATCGATAATTTACCAGGCATTAGCATAAATGAAGGTGATGCATTTGGTGGCGATGATTGGTCAACAACCATTACTATGCGCGGTTTTAGTATTGATTCAAACCAGCAGCAATTAGGGATGACTGTTGATGGTATTCCTAATGGTGGCTCAAACTACGGCGGGGGTGCTAAAGCTAACCGTTACCTTGAAACCGAAAACCTCGCTACCGTAGAAGTAGGTCAAGGTACATCTGATATTAAATCGGCCTCGCTTGAAGCGCTAGGCGGTACATTTAACTTTGTAAGTAAAGCGCCAAGCCTTGATAAAAGCACCACTTTTGCTTACACCTCAGGTAGCCATGATGCAACTCGTTACTATTTTAAACACGAAACCGGCACTATTTTTGACAATACACAAGCGTATGTAAGTTACTCGCAAACTGATACCAGCCGCTGGATTGGCTCGGGTAGTAATGGGGGGAAAGACAACCAACACGCAGAGCTTAAATTTGTAACAACGCTTACAGATTTAACCATTACAGGGCGTTTATCTTACGATGATGTAAGCGAGACTAACTACAATAGTGTAAGCCTTGAGCAATTTGAACAAACACCCGAGTGGGATCAGCTAACATGGAACTGGACAGGCGTACCACATTACGACCAAATGTTTGCCGAGGGCTGGGGTACGCTTCGTGAAAATACCTTAGCGTATTTAAAGTTTGAATATGCGCTTTCGCCAACATCGCTTATTACAGTAAGCCCTTATTATCATAATAACTCGGGCCGGGGCGATTGGATCCCTCCTTATTTAACAACGCCCGTAGATGAAAACGGCAACCCAACGACCGAGGGCGGCACTAACGCGCTCTCGTATGGTTTTGTAGATAGCGATGGCAATGCATTTGCGCCAAATGAGGGCTGTACGGCAAGCTTAAGCTGGCCGTGGGAGTCGGGCCCTGGTTTAAACCCTGCGTGTTACGATGATACAGCAACTCCTGTTATGTCGTACCGTCATACACATTATAAAAAAGACCGCTTAGGTGTAACAGCTAACTACCAAGCTACCTTTGGCATGCACGATATAGAAGCCGGTTTTTGGTATGAGCAAAGCAACCGTGATGAATCACGCGATTGGCACAAAGTGATTAATGCCAGCATTTACCACCATTTTGATAGCACACCGTACTGGACGCAGTATAAAAATACGTTTGAGACCGACACGCTAAAATGGTACGCGCAAGATTCAATGGCGCTTGGCGATTTTACGCTTAACTTAGGTGTTAAAAAGTACCTTGTTGATATTGAAAAGTACGACCATTACCAAAATGCCACAACAGCTAAAGTTAATAGCGACTCTGACGTGTTATTTAGTGGCGGTATTTTGTATCAATTAAATAATTCAACCGAGTTATTTGCCAGTTACAGTGAAAACTTTGCAGCCATAAAAGACGGTGTACTTGAGCGCGATAGCTCTGATTTATCAGCCATTGAGCCAGAAACCGCTGAAAACATTGACCTAGGTGTACGCTATCAAAACGACGCGCTAAAACTCACGGCAACAGCGTACTCAATAGAATTTGATAACCGCATAACCTTTATAGCACCGGGTAGCGATACCGGCGGTATTGATTACACCATAGGTACAAATGGCTCTTACTTAAATGTAGGCGGTATTGAATCAAAAGGTTTAGAACTAGCGGCAAGTTATATGCTTAACGCGCAGTGGAGCGTATACAGCTCGTACACGAATAATGACTCAGAGTACAAAGGCGATGCACCAGGGTTTGAAGCAGGTGAAAAAGTAATAGACTCAGTTGATGACTTGTTTGTGCTCTCTACAGACTACTACAGCGGCGATTTTCGTTTTGGGCTATCGGCTAAATACACTGGTGAGCGAGGAGATGTTGATGGCTACACTGTGGTTGATTTAAATGCCGGTTACTCAGCTGATGTAAATGCAGGGCCATTTAAAGCGCTAGATATTGCCTTTGTGGTATATAACATTACTGATGAAAGCTATTTAGCGGGCGGTACTGGCAACGGGAGTACTTATTATATTGGTGCGCCTCGTACGGCAGCGGTTACGCTTACTGCTACTTTTTAAGTAAACAAAACTGTTTTAAGCCCATCACTGATGGGCTTTTTATATTTATAGTCGAGTTCGAACTAGGGTGTTTGCACGAGTAAAGTTTAAAGTTAAACAACCCAGTAAAATGTGCTGGTTTATTATTTTATTTTGATTAATAGCCACGCTAAATGCACCATGTTTGAGTTTAGCGCCAATCATATAAGCGAGATTAAATTTAAAAAATAAACAGGCTTTAATACATACGTATGATGCATATGCAATTACATGCTAACTCGCTGATTTATTAGTGCCAATTTACTGATTGTGCTACCCCTATAATTGAAAATATCTTACACTGGTTTTATCTCAAGTAAGGTAGTTCGCGTATGCTCAATATTATCCAATCAAACCGTATGGAAGCGCTACAAGCGCAGTTTCATAAGCTGTTAAAAGTAAGCCCATTACAAAGCCCTTTCGATAAAGAAGTGGTGCTGGTGCAATCGCCGGGTATGTCGCAGTGGTTAAAAATTGGTTTAAGTGAACATTTGGGGATCGCAGCGCAGGTTGATTTTCCGCTGCCATCGAGTTTTATTTGGCAGTTGTATCAACAATTACTACCAAATGTACCCAAAGAGTCTGCGTTTAATAAGCCTAACCTGGCTTGGAAATTATTTGCAATACTCCCTAACTGTATTGATGAGCTACTTTACTTGCCGCTAAAAACCTATTTAGAGGGCGATATAGACGGGCAAAAAACGTTTGCGCTGTGCGAAAAAATAGCCGACGTGTACGACCAATATTTAATGTACCGTCCGCATTGGATTGCCACCTGGGATAGTGGCAAAGATGAACTTGAGGACGTAGATGTAAACATTGCGCCATGGCAACCCGACTTATGGCGACGCATTGTAAAACTAAGCAAAGAGCTTGGGCAAAGCCAATTTCATCGCGCTAATATGCAAGGGCAGTTACTTGCAGCACTTGAGACTATGGATAATAGCTTGTTACCTAAGCGCATTAGCTTATTTGGTATATCGGCGATTGCCAGTTCTCAGCTTGAAGTATTTGAAGCGCTGAGTAAAAAAACAGACGTGTTTTTATTCTTTTTTAACCCTAGTGAGCATTATTGGGGCGATATAATAGATGAAAAAACCGCTGCAAAAATAGCAGCAAAATACGCCAAAATGCCGCTTATAGAAGCTCAGCAAAAAAAACAAACTGACCCTGACGAAGAATACTACTTTATAGGTAACCCGCTTTTATCGTCGTGGGGTAAGTTAGGGCGTGATTACTTTGAGCAACTAGTACAACTTGATGCCCGATGGATAGATGGCTTTATAGACGTATTTGACGACACGTTACTTGGGCAAGTTCAAAGTGAAATTTACCAGCTTGCGTTTAAAGGGGAGTCTCTTACCGATAACAAAGAGTGGTTTATAAATGATGAAGGCAAACTGCCGGTAAGCGCGACCGACACCAGTATTACCCTTAGCGATTGCCACACCCCTCTTAGAGAAGTTGAGCGTCTGCACGACTACTTACTTAATTTGTTTAATCAAAACCCGGCGCTTACACCAAAAGACATTATTGTAATGATGCCCGATGTTGGCACATACAGCCCCTATATTGAGGCCGTTTTTGGTGGCGCGCAAGGCAGCCGTTTTATTCCGTATGCCTTGGCCGATTTAGCCATAGAGCAAGAAAAACCCGTGCTTAGCTCGTTTGCCAGCCTAGCTAACTTACCGTTTTCGCGCTTTGGCGTGTCAGATATTCTTGATTTACTGCAAGTAACGCAAATTGCCGAAAAATTTGGCCTTGAAGCGCACGAGTACGAGCAAATTCAATACTGGCTTGAGCGAGTGGGCGTAAAATGGGGTATAAATGCTGAGCATAAAAGTAGCTTTGACTTACCGGCAATCGATTTAAATACTTGGCAACACGGGCTTAACCGCTTATTACTCGGCATAGCGCAGCGCGACGAACAATGCCCGTTTAACGGTATTTATAGTGCCGATGAAGTAGAAGGCATGGCACTTGATACGCTTAATAAGCTGGTGGATTTTATTAATGTGCTGCAACACTTTAAAGAGCAACTAACACCTGACGATACACTGACTAATAAAGCACTTATTTTAAGTGAGTTATTAAACGCTATATACGAAAGTGAAAGTGATGATAGTTGGGATTTATTAGTACTACAAAAAGTACTTGAAGAGTTACAAAAGCATCACGATAACGGCGATTACAGCCAAGCTGTGTCGCAGCGCATTGTAAGTTACTTAATCAAACAAGGCATTCAAGAAAAAGGCGTAGGGCAGCGGTTTTTAGTCGGCCAGGTAAACTTTTGTACCTTAATGCCAATGCGCGCAGTACCGTTTAAAGTGGTGTGTATGCTAGGTTTAAACGACGCTGATTACCCGCGTAACGTACAACCTATTGGTTTTGACTTAGTGCCGTACTCTAAAAAACAAAAAGGTGACCGTTCACGTAAATTAGACGACCGTTACTTATTTTTAGAGGCACTACTCAGTGCTCGTGATAGTTTATATATGAGCTATATTGGGCGCTCATGTTTTGATAACCAACCCCGTATGCCATCAACCTTAGTAAGTGAGCTTTTAGAATACATTGGCCGTAGCTTTATCTTGAATAATACGGGGCCGGTAATTCCTGGCAAGTTAGAATTTAGATTACCAAATTGTTTGATTAACCAGCAACATTTACAGCCCTTTAATAGTGCTTATTATTTAAAAAGTAATGAGCAAAGTAGTGCGCTAAATAATCACAGTTATAACCCTATTTGGCTGCCGAGCGAGTCTATTACGGTACAACCTGTTAGTGCACTTGACGTTACCCCTCCTGACACACTCGATTTAGACAGCTTTATTAGAAGCGTGTGCAATGCACAAGAGAGCTTTTATCAGCAAACGTTAGGTTTACGCCTGCCACAATTTAACGAAGTCGCAAAAGACGAGGAACCCTTTAGCCTAGATGCACTTCGTCGTTACTTTTATCTTGATGAAATACTCGACGCTAATATTAACGAGCAACCACTGAGTACTGAGCAAATATTACAGCGCGGTGAGCTGCCGCAGGCTAATGTAGGTAGTTTAATTTTTGAAGGGATGGAGCATCGAGTAGATGCACTTGCAGGGCAAGTTAAAGAGCAGATTAAAGGCGGGAAAAGTGAGCCCATTGAAGTCGCTCTACAAATAGAAAATACCAAAATAGAAGGCTGGCTAAATCATATTTATCTGCAAAAACAAGTGTTTTATCGAAGCGCCAGCATTAAAGCGAAAGATTTAATTAAAGGCTTTATATACCACCTAGCTGCACAAAGTATGGAGCAAGAAGTAGAAACTCTTCTGCTTGGGCTTGATAAGCAAATTAGTTATGCGCCAATCAGCAAAGCCGATGCAGATGCCTTGTTAAGTGATTGGTTTGAGCTATATAAAGCGCTTCGCAAAGAGCCAATACCGTTTTTTCCGGTTAGTGGCTACGAGTACGTAAAAAGCGGCGGTGACATTGGCAAAGCCACTAGCAAGTTTAGCCCGCAGTATATAGGGCGAGGCGAGGGCGAAAACCCTTATATTCGCTTAACAGTGCAATCGCTCAATGACTGCCAAGAAGAATTTATAAAGTGGAGCGATAAGTTACTTGCACCATTGTTTGAACACGCAAAGGAGAGTGACCATGCAAGCGCTTAACCCACTAACTATGCCGCTAATAGGGCAAAGCTTAATAGAAGCCAGCGCCGGTACTGGTAAAACCTATACTATAACAGGCCTTTATTTGCGCTATTTATTAGGGATGCAAATAGAAGGTGAGCTAAATACGCCACTCAGTGTTGAGCAAATATTAGTGGTGACATTTACCGATGCCGCTACACAAGAAATTAAAGACCGTGTACGCAGCCGTATTATTGCTGCGCGCGACGCACTACTTGGACAAGACCCAAAAGATGAGTTAATAGAAGGTGTAATAGCCGCAATTGATGACAAACACCGCGCATTTGATTTACTTGATGCAGCGGCTAAATCAATGGATGAGGCAGCCATATTTACCATTCATGGTTTTTGTCAGCGAATGTTAAAACAGCATGCGTTTGAATCGGGTGTGGCGTTTAACCTTGAGTTTATTTTAGACGAGCGCGACATACTGCTCGAAACCATTAAAGATTTTTGGCGCGCGTTTGTATACCCGCTCAATAAAGAACGCACCGATGCCATTTTAGATGTATTTGCAGCCCCTGAGTCGTTATTTAGCCAAGTAAGTAGCGTGCTTAATAAAGCTAATGCGCACATTACACCGCAAATAAATTTAGACGATGTATGGCAAGCCCGTGATGAATACATAAATAAAGTACCTGCATTTAAAAGGGCGGTAATAGATCAAGAATTTATTGCTGCGATTAAAGGATCAGGCTTAAGCGGTTCTAAAACACCTGCTCGTAAGGGGAGCTTGGCTGCGCTTGAAGCCTTTTGTGCAAGTGATGATTTGTTTTTTGAGTTTGGCACTAGCAAATATTCGTTTGAGGTATGGAGCAGCGAAAATTTAAGTGATGCAGCAAATTATAAAAAAAATCAGCCATTATTTACGCATCCATTACTGAGTCAATTTGACGAGCTTGCTGCGCTTAATAACACGATAAATCAAGGCTTAAAAATAGCGATAGTGCAGTACGCTTCACGCTGGGTTAAAGCCGCCATAGTAAAACGCAAGCAAGAGCAAAGCGTAATCACTCCAGATGATTTACTCACCAACTTACACAGAGCACTTAATGGTGAGCAAGGCGATGCACTCGCGCAAAAAGTAGCGCAACTATTCCCTGTAGCCATGATAGATGAATTTCAAGATACCGACCCCATTCAGTACGGTATTTTTAGTAAAATATACGGCCAAGAAAACACTACGCTTGCCATGATAGGTGACCCAAAGCAGGCTATTTATGGCTTTAGGGGCGCTGATATTTTTACCTATATTGGTGCAAAAGAAGCGGTGCAAACAGAGCAACAATTTACCCTAGGTACAAATTTTCGCTCAAGCACCGATATAGTCAACAGCGTTAATAGCTTATTCGGTAAACACGCTAATAGCTTTATTTATAACGACGCTATACCGTTTAACGCGGTGGCTGCTAAAGGTAAAAAAGCTGACGAAACATTTATAGTAGATGGTAAACCAGCCACTGCCTTTGAATTTAATGTATTTGTTGATGAAGCCGCAGATGAAAAAAACAAACCAACAAACAAAGGAGTGGGGCAAGCACATTTAGCCACTCACTTTGCTAATAAAATTGTTACCTTGCTTGAAAAAGCAAAACAAGGCACAGCGTGCATAGGCAATAAGCCCGTAAGCGCTGCCGATATTTGTATATTAGTACGCGACCGTGTAGAAGCACAAATAATGAAAAAAGCGCTGGGTGATGCCAAAATTTCTAGCGTTTACTTATCACGAGAAAGCGTATTTAGCCAAGAGCTTAGCCATCATTTACTTAACTTTTTAACGGCTTTACATGGTCAGTACGACGAGTCGTTGCTGCGTGGTGTGCTTGCCGGCCCATTATTTTGTTTAAGTTATAACGATATATTTGCACTCGCCGATGATGAAAATAAATGGCAAGAGCATTTAAACTTTTTTGCACAGCTTAGCCATGTTTGGAACAAACAAGGCGCTATGGCTATGCTTGAGCGCTTAATGAGCCACAATCAGCTAAGCGCTAAATGGCAAGGTTTAGGGTATAACGTAGAACGGTGGCTAACCGACTTTAGACACTTAGGTGAAATACTCCAGCAAAAACAAATTGAGCTTGAAGGCACCTTACGTTTACTGCGCTGGTTTGCACAAAAGGTAAGTCAACAAGATGGTGAAACCGTACAAGTACGCCTAGAAAGCGATGCTAACTTAGTTAAAATTGTAACAATGCATGCATCAAAAGGGCTTGAATACCCACTGGTATTTATGCCTTTTGCTAGTGGTTATCGCGAAACCAAGGAAGCGCTTTATCATGATAAAGGTAAATTGGTTTACGATTTAAGTAAAAATGAAGACGCACTGCAAAAAGCAGAACAAGAGCGCCTTGCAGAAGACTTACGGCTATTATACGTAGCGCTTACCCGTGCTGTACATTTTTGCTCGCTAGGCGTTTATAACTTAGGGCAAGGGCAGAGCAGCCGCTTAGCGATTCAAAGTAGTGCACTTGGGCATGTTTTATTTTCAGGGCTTGAGCTTTCAAGCAGCCAAGTATGGCGTACACATTTAAGTGAATTTTGCGATGCTAATAAAGCGATGAGTTATCAGCAATTTACCTCACAAGCGTTGTTAGAGCAGGGCACATTACGTTTTGCACAAAGCGAAAACTCATCCCAAGCGCTTAGCATTAATAGTGTAACGGCAACTATTGAGCGTGACTGGCGAGCAACTAGCTTTAGTGCGCTGAGCTTTAAAAAGCACACCGACCATATAGAGCCAGGGCGTAGTGATGAAGATCATGAAAAGGATGAGTTTGCAGCACAAGAAGACGAGCTACCTTCTCCTTACAGTTTTCCTAAAGGTGCAAAACCGGGCAGCTGTTTACACGAAATATTTGAGCAAATTGATTTTACAAGCCCACTCGAGCACCCTACAAATAAAGAGCAAAACCTAGACGAGGTTGTAAAGCGTGCGCTTGAAAAATACCACATTAGCGAGAGCTGGCAAGATGTAACTGAGCAGTGGATACTCGATTCGTTGCAATGCCCATTAAATGCTAACAGCAGTAATGATTTAAGCTTGAGTAAATTAGCGCCAAGTGATTGCTTGGTAGAAATGGAGTTTAATTTACCGCTGAGCAGTTTAAGTGCCCCTCAGTTAAACGAAATCCTTATTAAACATTTTGGTTTTACTCAAAGCAAACTAGAATTTGCTCATGTAAAAGGGCTTTTAAAAGGCTTTATAGATTTAATATTTTGCTATCAAGATAAGTATTACATTTTAGATTATAAGTCTAATTACTTAGGTAATACTCCGGCAGATTATAAGAGTGACTTACTAGAGCAAGCGATGAGTAGTCATCAGTATCATTTACAGTATTTAATATATACCGTTGCTTTGCACCGGTTGTTAAAACAACGCATTAGTGATTACTCAATAGATACCCACTTAGGTGGCGTTTATTACACCTTTTTACGCGGGATGCCTGCAGGGCAAGGCGTGTATTTTAAAAAATTAACGCAAGAGCAAGTAACTATTTTAGATGGCTTGTTTAGCCAAGGAGCCATGCTATGAGCGATTTAAACCAGCAACCGGGTTTGTTTGATGATATTGACGAGGCACACATCGACGAGCCGTTTACACATGATCCGGCAGAGCTAATACCACAGCCACAGTTAGCCAATAATGTGAGTACTGTTTCGTTACTTGAATATTTAACAGCGCAAAACCGTGTTCGTATGGTTGATATAAAGCTTGCACAATTGCTATGCGGTAATGAGTTTGAACAATCGGATAATGAATTATTTTATATTATTTTGTTACTGTGTTTATCGCAGCAAAGTCAGCATAGCTGCTTAACATTAAACGATGTTGATTGGAGTAACCCGTTTAATTTGCGCCAAAGTGATTTTAATAAACTCGAAGGAAATATACCCGACACATTAACGCCCTTTGCAGAGGACTTTAATGCTCAAACCGCGTATAACTACTTACAAAATCACCAAAGCGTAGGCGAGAGTAAACCACTGCAATTGTTTAATGAGCGCCTTTATTTTGCGCGCCTAGCAGGTTATGAGCAAACATTAGCCACAAGGCTATTAAGTATGAGCGAGCGAAAGCTCAATATAAATAACGAGGTGTTAGCAGCGCTTTTAAATACTTATTTTCCGGCAAACCCAGCAATTGAAACTGATTGGCAAAAAGTAGCGTGTGCTATTGCTGCAACCAAAGGGTTTAGTGTGATCACCGGGGGGCCTGGCACTGGTAAAACCACTACGGTGACTAAGTTACTCGCTATTTTACAGTCACTTTATAAAACTGCACCGCTAAGCATTAAGCTGGTGGCACCAACAGGTAAGGCGGCAGCACGTTTAAGTGAGTCTATTTTAGGGGCTAAAAATAAGCTTACAACGATTCCCGATGATATTAAAACGCTGATACCTCAAAGTGCTCAAACTATTCATCGTTTATTAGGCGTAAAACCGTTTACTAATAAATTTAGGCATAATAAAGCTAATCCACTGCATTTAGATGTATTAATTATTGACGAAGCGAGCATGGTCGATTTATCGCTAATGGCCAAGTTAATAGAGGCATTGCCTGCACATGCACGCTTAATATTACTAGGCGATAAAGATCAACTAGCCTCGGTTGATACCGGCAGTGTAATGAGTGATTTATGCCAAGGGTTAGAGCTTGGACAAACGCCTAATTATTCAAAAGCGCGGTGCGAAGAGCTTAATCAGTTATGTTTTAATGGTCATAATAAATTAGCGACTCAAACACATAGCGAATTTAAACTTGCTGACTGTATTGCATTTTTACAGCACAGTTATCGATTTGATGCACAAAGTGGCATTGGTCAACTAGCTCTTGCGGTAAACACCAATAACACCGGTATTTTAAATTACGTTGAGCAAGAAAGTACTGAGGGGCGCTTTAATGATGTGATTTTAGATTACGACTTTGTAGCAAAACCCATCGAAAAGCTCGTAAAGAGTGCTGCGGGGCATTATAAAAATTACTTAGAGCTTATTGCTCAAGGTGCTAGCGTTGCACAAATACATGGCGCATTTGCTAATTATCAATTACTTGCTGCCGTGCGCGAAGGTGATTACGGTGTAAATAGTTTAAATCTACGTATTGAAAGAGCCCTACAGCAGCAGGGTTTAATTACCGTTAGCCCTAATCAGCGTCATTATAGTGGTATGCCTATTATGGTGAGCCAAAACGATTACCAGCTTAAGCTTTTTAATGGTGATATTGGTATTTTAATGCCCGATGAAAGTAATCAGCTAAAAGCAATATTTATAGATGAGCAAGGTAATGAACGTGCATTTTCACCCGCGCGCTTACCTGCTCACGATAAAGTGTATGTAATGACTATACATAAATCTCAAGGCTCTGAATTTAACTATACAGCAATGGTGCTGCCTGCACTTAAGCAAGCTCGTATGGGTATAAACAGGCAATTAGTGTATACCGGTATAACACGTGCTAAAAATAAGTTTGAGCTGGTGGCAGATAAAAAAGTGTTGCAACTAGCAATGAATAAAAGTGTATCCCGAGCATCTGGCTTATATGAAAGATTAAATAGTTAATTTAGTTTTAACTGCTTATTATTTATCGCGTTATTGTAATTACCTTCTATACTGAGATTAACTTATATTAATTGTATCAGGGCATGTTGTTTTTAGTGGTTGAACTACAAGCAACCTATGTGGTTTTTAGGCAAGGCTGAGCTGATGTAGTGTGGTTATTTCCTACTCATAGGCGATAACACAATATAAATACCAAACATGCGCTGTTCAAAGGGTTCTTTCTAGGATTATTATTTTTTGTGCCTTAAGCCAGTAGTGTAACGCAGGATCAGTTACCTAGCCCACTAGGTTACAAATGTTGTACCGCGATTAAATCGCTTTAGATTGAACAAATTTCAATTAACAAAGATCAACTCGCCTTAGTAAGGATATTAATGTTTTTTTCTAAAAATAAACAAAATGAAATCGCCTCTTTAAAAGCTGAGCTTTATCCTTTGCAACAAGTATGGGAAGGCCTTTATCGTGAGATGTTAGTTGTTAATATTCTTTATGATGGGCGTATTTCTCATGCCAATGATTTATTTTTGCAGAAGCTCGGTTATGACGAAGATACGTTAACGAATAATCCCTTTAATGATTTTATTACTGAGCAGTCGCGTCAATCTAAAGATTTTGCAAGCTTACAACAAGCAATTAAAACAGAAGGCCACTGGGGTGGCACATTACAAATTACCTGTTTTGATGGTAAAGCACAATGGTTACGCTTAATAGTACACCCAGTAAAAGGTGAGCAAGATCAGCTTCTTTATTTTTCTATATTTGGCAGCGACTTAACCAAAACTATTACGGCATCTCGTGAGCAAAGCGACACAATCAAAGCTATTTATCGTTCAATGGCAGTGATTGAATTTGATTTAGAAGGTCATGTATTAAAAGCAAATGATCAGTTTTTAGCTGCAATGGGTTATCAAGAAAAAGAATTAATAGGCAAACACCATCGTACATTTTGTGAACCAGCAGAAGCAAATTCGCAAGGATATCAAGAGTTTTGGAAAAAGCTACGTGAAGGGCAATTTATAGCGGAGCGTTTTAAACGTGTTGATAAATATGGGAACATTGTGTGGCTTGAGGCTTCTTACAATCCTATTTCAAATGATGCTAATGAACTTTACAAGGTTATGAAGTTTGCAACGGTTATTACAGATCAAGTTAATCAAGAAATAGCTATATCGCAAGCAGCAGAAATTGCTTACAACACATCAACACAAACAGATAAAAAGGCAGAGCAAGGCGCTGGTGTAATTAAAGACACTGTTGCAGTCATGACTGAACTGGCAATAAATATGGAGCAAGCAGCTAGCGAAATATCGGCGCTTGATCAGCAGTCGCAGCAAATAGCAAGTATTGTACAAAGCATTAGCAGCATAGCTGAGCAAACAAATTTACTTGCTTTAAATGCTGCAATAGAAGCCGCACGCGCTGGAGAGCAAGGGCGAGGCTTTGCTGTGGTAGCTGATGAAGTTAGACTTCTAGCGTCGCGTACATCAAAAGCAACTGAAGAAATTGTCGAAGTAGTGCAACGAAACCGCTCGCAAACTCAAAATACGGTTTCGGTTATAGAGCAAGGGCAGGAAAAAGCAGAACGTGGCTTAGCATTATCTAAAGAGTCTGGTGATGTTATGAGCGAAATACAAAACGGCGCGCAGGAAGTAGTCAATGCGATAGGCCAGTTTACAAACGAGCTAAAAGCGAACAGTTAATCTACTTGTAAAATACTTGGCTTTAATAGAGCCAAGTATTTAAATTAATGTATAACTTTTATAAATAAATTCATTATATCAACCCCTCACCTGAAATTAAGAAATCCTACATCGCACTCAGTTTAATAATTTTTGTCCTCAAAAATTAGCCCCATATAAATAATTTCACTTTATACAATTATTGTTTATTAACTAACCTGAGTTCTGAATAAGAAAACTTATCTCTAGCTGCTATTTTGTCCTAACTACGTTGAATTTACTTGCTATAAGCCCATAGATGCGCCTTTTCTCACTGAATATATTTGACTAGAGAAATAAACTAAAATATCACTAAAATTCAATATGTTAGTTGATTTCTTAATTAGAGTTCATGTTAACTAATTGATTTGAAATAGCAGTAGTCTTAATTTAAGTAAATGATAATAAGCTGTTGCAATTTAGAGCGCTGCTCCTAATACTGATGCTTGTGCTGTCTTAGTGCAGAACAACACACGACATGAATACCTTAAATGATTAAAAACACATTGAACACACACGATTAGGATATTATATGAACAACAAAAAGCGCACACAAAAACTAAGTTACTTACTTGGTGCAGGCCTTGCTATGTTAATGAGCTTTTCTGCGGTAAGTAAAGACTACAAGATTATTTTAATTCACGGTTTACAGACTTCTCAAATAACAAATAAGTCTGGAAGCGATGTTGTTAATGATGGCGAAACCTATTGGCAGTCGTACTGGAATAACAAAGCGGACGAACGTATAGATTGGCCTGCATACGAGCGGGTAGAAGGTAAAATTGCAACCGATTGGGTATGGCCTAAGTTAAAGCAAATTTCACGTTCAAATCTATGTGATCAGGGCTGTGTGTTAGTAACGCATTCAACGGGTGATTTGATTGCGCGCCATATCATTGATAATCAAGAAAATTGGCTAGAAAATGCGGGCTTAGAACCGCTGAAAATTGTGGCGACCTTCGATTTAGCGGGTGCAGGGGGCGGTAGCGAGCTTGCAGATATTGCAGTAAGTGCATTAACTGGTGCAGCATGGAACTTTGCAGTCGATGCTGCACTCAAATGGTGGTTAGGAAGTGATGTAACAAAAGCCGTGGGCGTTTTGCACGACTTAAAAGTAAATAATGCGCGTAAAATTTCTCCGCTTCCTGATGCTCGTACCCCTCGTTTACGTTTTGTAGCCGATGGAAATGCATATTTAGGTTTAACCGGTGTTTTTTTAAGAGGCAATGATGATTCGGTCGTTGCATCGCATTCGTCATGTGGCGCAAGCTCTGCACAATCGTTTGGCAGTTGCAGTCAAACGATTGATACAGATGGACGTTTAAAGTCGCAAGGTGATGCTGTAAATAGCTTTATGCCAAACCATTACCCAATGATGATGAGCGACAGTTACAGCCATAATGAAATTCATAACGCGCAGCGCAAAGGCAATGTGACTTCTGCAATGAATAATATAGGCGTTGATGGTCAAAATGTTGGTTTTACTACTTTTGATGAAACAACAGGAACTTGGTTTTGGAAAAAGCAGTATCGCTACATAAAAGACTCAAATAGTAAAAGTGCGTCAGCACTTATTTATAGTGTGATCCCATAAAAATAAATAGCGTGTAGTGATCTGCACGCTTTAAAGGAATATTTAATACTTATGAAGAAATTTTACGCAGTGGCGTTAATTATCAGTATAGCTTTATATGCTTTATGGTTTGTTAACCGAAGTGGGGAAACTCTAAACGTTAAGCAAAAAAAACAGCCGGTTTATCAATCAGCTGCAGCTGCTGCACCTGTGCCTAGTAAAGTGATAGCCATTGATTTACCAAAAAATAAAAAAATAGAGTCAAAAAAACAAGTTGCCTTTAATGAAGATTTAACAAGCGCGGCAGAGCAAGTGGTTATGCAATATGAAAGTGCCCTTAAATATCCACCTTACTCTCAACCTTTAAACCCGCATGATGAAGACCGTTTAAAGCCAAATCAATTTTACCCTGTAATAAGCCCAATTAATGAGTCTGGCAATGAAGCGCTTACTTTAAGCTTAAAGCAATATAGGTATGTTTACCCAGAAGAAATTAAGTTGAGTGTAAGTGCTACTAACTTAACTAAAGTAAACGTTGAGTTATCAAATACAGATACCAAAGAAGTGCTAAATACTCACAAGGGCTCAGCGCGACAAGGCGAGGCTATTGTTACTTTTAAAGCTAAAGAAGACTACCCACGTAATTTACAAATATATGTTGATGCCGATATAGCAGGGGAAAAAATACCAGTAGTCGCGCAGATTCAATACATGCTGCCCAGTGCCACGTTAACAGGGTTCGAAAGTGCTTATCCTCAAAATGAAAATATGCTTGTGCCTGCAAATTTAACTGTAAAAAAGAGTGGTCTCTATCGTGTAAGGGCTAATTTATACAGCGGTGACACACCTCTTGCACATTTAGTGGCTAAAGAGCGTCTGTCTATGGGGAGCCAAAGCGTAACCTTAAAAGCGCATTGGTCGGTGTTACCGCAGGGTATTACTAATATGCACTTAAGTGACTTTGTGATTGAGAGAATGTCACCAAGCCCGGGTGAGCTTAATAGTTTTGGTAATAGTGAGGTGAGTATGTTTGAAATCACTGATTTTGCATACGATAGCTTGCAACAATTACCGTATCAGGCAAATAATCAAGAAAAGCTAAGTTTAGAGTTTCTACAAGGATTAGCTAAGGGTTAAAAAAGGGCTTAAAACAAGCCCTTTAATTTGTAATTTAGCTTAAATTTATAGTAACTACATCAGCTTGA
Organism: Pseudoalteromonas sp. MMG007; assembly: GCF_018100985.1. Lineage (GTDB taxonomy): Bacteria > Pseudomonadota > Gammaproteobacteria > Enterobacterales > Alteromonadaceae > Pseudoalteromonas. The sequence goes on from NZ_JAGJEI010000007.1 coordinate 77,675, forward strand.
GCTGGCTGGTCATCGTCAGTATTTATAGGCACTTTTGGAATATCTGGCTTATCAAGCGCAATATCACCACCATCTATGACTTCACCGGTTTTTAAGTTTTCAAAATCAAATAATTCTGCATCAGCTAAATGAGAAGGCACTACATTTTGCATTGCTGTAAAAATACTTTCTATACGACCAGGGTGTTCTTCGTTCCACTTAGCAAGCATGTTTTTGGTGTGCTTACGCTGTAAGTTTTCTTGAGAGCCACATAAGTTACACGGAATGATAGGGTAACCTTGTACAAAAGCATATTGGCTTATGTCAGCCTCTTTACAGTACGCTAATGGACGAATAACCATATGCTCGCCATTATCGCTCATTAATTTAGCCGGCATACTTTTAAGTTTGCCACCGTAAAACATGTTTAAAAAGAGTGTTTCGATCATGTCATCGCGGTGATGGCCAAGTGCAATTTTAGTTGCGCCAAGCTCTTTTGCTGTACGATATAAAATACCGCGACGTAAGCGAGAGCAAAGTGAGCACGTTGTTTTACCTTCAGGGATTATATCGGTAACAATGCTGTAGGTGTCTTCTTCGACAATTTTGTATTCAATATCAAGTTTATCAAGATACTCAGGCAGTACATGCTCAGGAAAGCCAGGTTGCTTTTGATCGAGGTTTACCACGAACAAGTCAAACTTAATTGGCGCTACACGTTTAAGGTGCTGAAGCATTTCAAGCATGGTGTAGCTGTCTTTGCCGCCTGATAAACACACCATGATACGGTCGCCTTCTTCAATCATATTGAAGTCCATAACGGCTTGACCAGTTTGGCGGCGTAAACGCTTTTGAAGCTTATTTAAATTAAATTGAGCTTTAGCTTGATCTGAATGTGACAATTACGCCCCCTTGATAAACATACGCAAAGTTAATTGCTAAAAATAAAGGGGCGTATTATATACCCAAGTACTATGGGTATTAAAGCGCTAGTTAAGGCTTTGTTTAACTTTTGGCAAGAGGGCTAACATAACCGTCTGGTTTTAATGCAAGTACATCGCAATCTAAACTATCAATTACATGCTCTGCGGTGTTACCCACTAAAGCCGCGCTTAAACCAGTACGTCCAACAGTGCCAATAACCACTAATTCGCTATTTAAACGTTTAGCTACATCAGGAATTACGTCCTCAGGTAGGCCTTCTTCAATAAAACATTGCTCTGTCGTTAAATTAAAGTCGTTAGCAAGCTGTGTTGTAGATTCAATGTGATGTTTTTTTACTGATTCGTTATAAACACCCGGGTTAAACTCGGGTATTTCTATCGCAATATTTACAGGTGTTGCTGGGTATGCATTAACTAAGTTAAGTTTTGCGTTTGCCAGTTCACATAAAAACTGCGCATCTTTAATAATGCGCTTATTAAGTGCAACGTGTTCATCATTTTCGCTTACAGCATTAATAGCAGCTAAAATATTACCTTTTTCTGGCCACGCCATTTCTTTTACGAACAACACTGGAGAGGGGCATTTACGCACTAAATGCCAATCAGTAGGAGTAAAAATAACTGATTTAAGCGCGCCGTGCTGATGTGTACCTTTAATGACTAGGTCAAAGCTTTGCTCCATAACGGTATTAATAATGGCTTCGTAAGGGCGGTTATGCCAAACCACTTGGGTATCTATATTGATATTTTTGTAGGGAGAGACTAAGTCAGTGAGCCATAGTTCACGGTCTTTTAAAACGGCGCTTCGCATGGCTTCTCGTTCTTCACCGGAGAGCATGGTGGTCATTTCGTAAGAGAAGTCGTAAACCGTCATAAAGGCGGTAATACTTGCGCCGGACTTCTTAGCTAGCTCAATTGAGCGAGATAAGCCGTGCTGATCGTCTTTGGTAGGATCGACAACCGCTAAAATGCGTTTTATGGTGTTCATGAGCTACTCCTTAGTTGAAGTTCTGTATTTAGTGTAACGCATATACAAAACAGTTAAAGGGGTAGCACATAAATTGTTGTTCTAAATCAAAGTTGCAGTGAGGTTTTTAACAAGGCTTAACGATTGCCGCCGCTTTAGCGAGTGCGTCATTATTTAAAATAGTAATAAATTTACCTTCAACTTTGATTAAATCAGCTTTTTGGAAACGACTTAATAATCGACTAATGGTTTCAACAGTTAAACCTAAGTAATTACCAATTTCGCCACGAGTCATGGTAAATCTGAACTCTTTGCGCGAAAAGCCACGTTCACCGAAACGCTCTGAAAGATTATAAATAAAACTGGCTAAGCGCTCTTCTGCCGATTTTTTATTAAGCAGTAATAGCATTTCTTGATCGTAGGTTATTTCGCTACTCATTAAGCGCATTATTTGCTGGCGTAACTTAGGTAATTTACCAGCGAGTTCATCAAGGGTATCAAATGGAATTTCGCATACCATAGAGGTTTCTAGTGCCTGAGAGAAGCTTTGGTGAGCCATTTTACTTATCGCATCAAAACCAACTAAATCACCCGCTAAATGAAAGCCAGTAATTTGCTCATCGCCTTGCTCTGAGAGTGTATAAGATTTAAATGAGCCAGAACGTACAGCGTAAATAGCCTGCAAAGGTGCACCAGATTCAAATAAATAGTCACCTTTATGCAGTGGTTTTTTTCGCTCAATAATTTCGTCAAGCTTATCCATTTCTTGGCCATTTAACGAAAATGGCAGACATAACTGGCTTATACTGCAATTATTACAGCTAATAGCACAGTTACTTTTAGCGCGACTTTGAGAGAAATCCATAATTTAATCCGTTTTAGTTATTATATACACTGAGGCAAATAAACCTTCAAGGCTGATACATTCTAAGATTAATGTACTAGCTTGTCGGTTGCAATAATCAATAAGTAGATACCATACCAAATTATAACGCTGCCTAATACAATTCGGGTCCATGGATGATTTATTATGCTGTTGAGTTTTTGAGCCGCTAAACCCAGTGTGATCATGGCTGGAAATGTACCAAGCGCAAAACATAACATTACAATAGCACCATCTAAGGCGGTTGGGCTCGTCATTGCCCACGTGAGCGCAGAATAAACCAAACCACACGGAAGCCAGCCCCATAATGCGCCATAACCCAATGCTTTAACTGTTGAGTCAACGGGCATTAAGTATTTATTAAGCTTAACAATATGTTGCCAAATAAGTGTTTTACCTATTTTCTCTAACCACTGCAATGTAGGCCCTAAGCGCATTATATAAACGCCTACTAGTAGCATAAAAATTGCGGCAATAAATGAAAGCGTGATAGAAAATGATGTGTTTTGTTTAGCAAACTGACTGCTTATACCTGCAACGAGTGCGCCTGCAACCATGTAGCTTAATGCTCGCCCAATATTATAAGCGAATGAGTAGGTAAGTGTTTTTCGCTTGTTGCTGGCTAATTGTAAAGAGCTTGCAATACCTCCGCACATAGCAAGGCAGTGGCCGCTACCAATTAGGCCCATTAAAAAAGCGCTAATATAAAGAGGGTCAATCATTACTTTTGTTGTGCTGCTCTTTATCGTCTTCAAACAAAATACTGTGACCTTGTTTGTTTAAATCAGAAAATTGCTCGCTTTTAACAGCCCAAAAAAATACGCCAATAGCAATAATGACGAACAATATAGCAATGGGGATCAAAATATAAATTATGCTCATAACTTTAAAAGCCTTAGTGAATTGCTAATAACAATGATTGAGCTGGCAGACATTCCAATAACGGCCATCCATGGAGCAACAAGGCCAAGAGCTGCCAGCGGCAATATTGATGCATTATACAACAAAGACAGGGCAAGGTTTTGCTTAATAATACGCCTAGTTTGCTTAGCCACATTTAATAGGTGATCAATTGACGCTAAGTCACTATTTAGCAGTACAACATCAGCACTATTTTTAGAAATATCAGCGCCGGTTTCCATCGCAATAGATAAATGGACACTGGCAAATACGGGGCTGTCGTTAATGCCATCACCGACCATTGCAACCACCTCATTTTGCGATGACCACTGCTCTACAGCAGTTTGTTTATCTTTAGGTGAGAGGCCTGTTTGCACACTTTCAAGTTTTAGCTGCTTAGCAATTTTTTGCCCTGCATCTGAAGCATCACCCGTTAGCATATGGCAGCTTAAATTTTGCGACTGCAAAGCGCTAATAAGTTTTGTTGCATCACTTTTTACTTTATCAACAAAATAAAAGCGAGCGACTACCTGTTTATTTATGTACAAACTGGCTTGGGCGTTGGTTTTTTTACTTTCAAACCAGCCGCTTTTACCAATAGCGTAATGGTTGGCTTCATTTTGTGCGCTAATACCGAGGCCTGGATGCACCTCTATATTATTTAAATCATGCTGAGCGGGGGTATATTCGTTAAATGCACTCGCTATAGGGTGCTCAGAGTAACGCTCAAGCTGAGCCGCTATTTTTAAAACATCAGCTTTGCTGTAGTTATCATCAAGTATATCTACCGCGTCGAGTGTAAATTTCCCTTGGGTAAGCGTGCCTGTTTTATCAAAAGCAAATAATGTTAATTGTGAGAGCGTTTCAAGTACATGCGCTTGCTTTATCAATATGCCTTTTCGGGTAAGTGTTGCAACGGCGCAAGTAAGTGCGGTTGGAATAGCTAAACTCAAAGCACATGGGCAAGTGGCAACCAGTACAGAAATAGTGATCCAAAATGCGTGCTCAGGGTCTATTTGATACCAACCAATAGCAGTTATCGAGGCAAATATAAGTAAAGATGCAATAAACCACTGAGCTACTTTATCAGTTATCTCCACTAATTTAGGGCGCTTAGTTAACGCATTGTGTTGCAAGCGAATAATTTGGTTTAAAAGCGTGTTTTGGCCAATTTTATTAATTTTTATTTCTATTACGCCATCGTGATTAACGCAGCCCGCATAAACATTGTGACCAATAAATTTAGTAACGGGTTGATGCTCGCCGGTCATCATTGACTCATCAACTGTTGTTTTACCTTTAACTAGCTCACCGTCGGCTGGGATTGTTTCACCGGCTTTTATGAGTACTATATCGTTTAGTTTTAGTTTTTTTGCCGCAATAATGTGCTCATTACCGTTTTCATCGAGTGTGCGGGCAGTAAGAGGGAGTAGTTTTTGTAAGTTAGCTGTAAATTCACTGGCCTTTAATCGGGCTCTAAATTCTAAGTATTTACCTAGCAATAGCAAAAAGGTAAACATGCAAACCGATTCAAAATAAACTTCGCCCACTTGCATAAACGTAGCATAGCAACTTGCCCCATAAGCTCCAAAAATAGCAAGCGATACGGGTAAATCCATGTTGAGTTGTTTGGCTTTCAAACCATTAATGGCATTAGTTAAAAAAGGTAGCGCGCTGTACAAAATAACCGGTGAGGCAAGCACTAAGCTTATCCACCTAAAATATTGCTCAAAGTTGCTATCCATTCCTGAAAACATGCCAAAGTACATGGCAAAGGCAAACATCATTACTTGCATGGTCATTAGCCCAGCAACACCTAAGCGACGAATATACGCTTTAGCTGTTTGCTGTTTTTGTTGGGCTTCTGTATCAGCTTGAAACGGGTAGGCTTTGTAGCCAATTTTAGCCAAAGAGGTAATGATTTCGCTCAGTGGTGTGTTTGTTTTATCCCACTGGATCATAGCGCGATTAGTTGAGGTGTTTACGTCAACGCGCTTAACTGTTTTTAGGCTTAGTAATTGTTTTTCGATAAGCCAGGCACACGCTGCACAGGTAATGCCCTCAACACTTAATAATACTTCAGAGATGCTGTCGTTTGTGGCTATAAACTCATCTTGTATGTCTTCATTATCGTAGCTTTTTATAAACGTGAGTTGCTCAGGTACTAATTGCTCTACTTTACCGGCTCGAACAGTGCGGTATTTGTAGTAGTCGGTCATGCCTTGATCAACAATGTTTTGTGCAACTGCTTGGCAGCCAATACAACACATTGGCTGTACCGTGTTATCTATAATAACAGTGGCACTGAACCCTTTAGGCACACTTTCAAGGCAATGAAAGCAAGAAGTACTCATATTTACTACTACTTATAATTAGGCGTAACTAACAAAGGCTGCTCTGTAGGAAGTGTGATGTTTTCTTTTAACTTCCAGCTGCCATCTATAGGCTCTATAAACACAGAGTAGGCGCCCGGCGTGTAGTTTTCGAGTAGAGCTGTAAATTCTTTATTAGCATTTGCAGTTAGTGTAGCGGCAAAGTCATGGGCTTTAATGGTGCGATGATAAAATGATAATTTTAACGCAGGTACATTACTATAATCGCCTTTAGTGAATTTAAAACTAACACGTTCATCAGTCACATTAAGCTCACCATGTAAAAATAGAGCTTTGGCTTTTTCAAACTTAGTAAGCTCTAAATTAATAGCTTTACCTTTTTTATAGTAATCATCTACCACCATATCTGGGCCATTACCCACAGCAGTAATAATTAATGTTATGCACCCAATAATGGCCGCGAGCGGGAAAAAGATTAAAAACCAAGGCCAAAAATTTTTATACCACGGAGTAGGTTGCATAGTTGCTCTAAAATTAGTTTAGGTGGGGTTATTTTATAGCAAATATTTGTAAAAGACTAAAAAAAAGCCTCCGACTGGAGGCTTTTTTGATCTGGATTAATCTATTGAAATAAAAAGATTAATTATTGGTTAACCCAATGTTTACTGATCTTGCGATAAGCTGTAAACATACGCAGTTAACAAGTGAATTTTATCTTCACCTAAAATGTCTTTCCATGCTGGCATAACACCGGCGCGGCCATGGTTAAGCGTTTCTTCAACAGCGCGTTGAGAGCCACCATATAACCAAATGTTATCTGTTAGGTTAGGTGCACCAAACGGAAGGTTATGCGCAACCGACCCTTTACCATCAGCACCGTGACACGCTGCACACATGGCAAACTTAGCGGCACCAGCGGCTGCATCTTTTTGGTTAACAGTACGACCTGAAAGGCTTAAAACATGAGCCGTCATTTCTTTAACGCCTTGCTCACCAAGTGCAGCGCCCCAAGAAGGCATTGCAGCTATACGACCATAAAGAAGCGTTTCTTTAATTTTGTCAGGTGAGCCACCGTATAACCAATCTTTATCAGTTAGGTTAGGGAAACCAGTTCCACCACGGGCATCAGAGCCATGACACTGAGCACAGTTTTGCGAAAATAAGCGCTGACCAATTTCAAGTGCTAATTGGCCATCTGTTTGCTCGTGTTTATCACCATTTTCAAGAGCAACTTGCTGCGCTGCATCACCTTCAAATTTAGAATTAACTAAATCTAAAACGGGTACTTGTGCAAGTTTGTTGAAAATAGGACCAAAACGCTCTTGTGCAGCCTCATACTCTTTATCAAGTTTAACATAGCGGCCTTCTTCAGCAGCTAGTTTTGTTGCTTCTTTAGACTCAGCTAAAGAGGTAATACCTTGGTTAGAGCTGGTCCATTTACCTAAACCTTCCCAGTTACCTAAACCTGGGTAAGCTGCAAGATAATATACAGACCATATGAATGTCGCAAAGAACATATATGTCCACCACTTTGGTAGCGGATTGTTCAGCTCTGTAATACCGTCATATTCATGCCCACAATCTTCACCTTCTTTTACGCCAGCATAGTTTTTAAGGTTCCAAACTAATAAGCTAAAGATGATAACTAAACAGGCTAGGGTTAAAACAATAACCCAAATACTCCAAAAGCTAGTCATTTTTCAGACTCCTTTTCCTCGTTAGAGAGTGTGTTGTTATGTTTTTTTTCATCTTCAAAAATGGCATTAGCAGCGTCATCAAAACGATTTTTGCTACGTTTGCTGTATGCCCATACAACAATCACAATAAACAATACTAAAATTACCAGAGTCAAAATGCCTCTGTATGTTCCGTAATCCATAATTTTTTACTTCAAGTGGGTGCCAAGTTGCTGTAAATACGCGATCAAGGCTTGCATTTCTGTTGCGCCTTCGCCGTTATTCATAGCGTTAACTTTTTCAACATCTGCTTGAAGCTCTTCGTCGCTGCCATAACCTAAGCCCGGATGTTTAGGGTTTTCAGGGTTGATAGCAAAAGTATCACGGAAAATTTGTAGTTTTTTCAGAGTTAGGCTGGTATCAACCGTTGTCTCTGCTAACCAAGGAAAACCTGGCATGTTCGACTCAGGAACCACGGCACGTGGGTCAACTAAGTGTGCATAATGCCAATCGTCCGAATAACGTTTACCTACACGAGCAAGGTCAGGACCAGTACGTTTAGAACCCCATTGGAAAGGGTGATCCCATACTGACTCGCCAGCTACAGAGTAGTGACCGTAACGCTCAACTTCGTCGCGAAAAGGACGGATCATTTGTGAGTGACAGTTGTAACAACCTTCACGTACATAAATGTCTCTGCCTTCCATTTCTAGCGCGTTAAGTGGGCGCAGGCCTTCAACAGGTTTAGTTGTATCGTCTTGGAACATTAGCGGAGTAATTTCAACTAATGCACCAAAACTAATAGCAAAAACAGTAAGAATAGCCATTAGGCCAACGTTCTTTTCTACTATTTCATGTTTGTTTTGTGAATTTTTATTGCTCATCATCTCACTCCGTTATGCTAATTGTGCTTGCGCGTCTAACTTCAGTGATTCTTTTTCAGCTGAAATTGTACGGAAAACGTTATAAGCCATAACTAACATACCTGTTACGATGAATACACCGCCTACAAAACGCATAATGTAGAAAGGATGCGACGCTTCTAAAGACTGAACAAAGCTATACATTAATGTACCGTCAGAGTTAACTGCGCGCCACATTAGACCTTGCATTACACCAGAGATCCACATTGCAACAATGTAAAGTACAACACCTACCGTGTGTAACCAGAAGTGGGTGTTAACCAATTTAACGCTGTACATACGACCTTGTGCGAATAACGCGGGGATAAGGTGGTAAATAGCACCAATTGAAATCATAGCAACCCAACCTAATGCACCTGAATGTACATGGCCGATTGTCCAATCTGTGTAGTGAGATAACGCATTCACAGATTTAATTGCCATCATAGGGCCTTCAAACGTAGACATACCGTAGAAAGACAATGAAACAACTAAGAAACGAAGTACTGGGTCGGTGCGAAGCTTATGCCAAGCGCCAGACAGCGTCATAATACCGTTAATCATACCACCCCAAGATGGAACGAATAAGATAATAGACATAACCATACCTAAACTCTGCGTCCAATCAGGAAGTGCAGTGTAATGAAGGTGATGAGGACCAGCCCAAATATATAATGAAATAAGTGCCCAAAAATGAACTACCGATAAACGGTATGAGTAAACTGGGCGGCCAGCTTGCTTTGGTACAAAGTAATACATCATACCTAAGAAACCAGCAGTTAGTAGGAAACCTACAGCGTTGTGACCGTACCACCACTGAACCATTGCATCTACCGCACCTGCGTAAATAGAGTATGATTTAGTTAACGATACTGGTACTGCCATGCTGTTTACAATGTGTAGCACTGCAACAGTAATAATAAAGCCAGCGTAGAACCAGTTAGCAACATATATGTGCGACACTTTACGCTTAATTAAAGTACCAAAAAATACTATTGCGTACACTATCCAAACCACTGCGATTAAAATATCGATTGGCCATTCAAGTTCTGCGTATTCTTTTGAGCTAGTAATACCAAGAGGTAAAGTGATTACTGCTAGTACAATAACTAACTGCCAGCCCCAAAACGAAAAGGCGGCAAGTTTGTCTGAGAAAAGACGCGTTTGACAAGTACGTTGAACGACGTAATAAGACGTCGCAAAAAGTGCACTGGTACCAAATGCGAAAATTACTGCGTTCGTGTGTAACGGACGTAGTCGAGAGTAAGTTAACCATGGTGTATCAAAGTTAAGTGCTGGCCAAGCTAATTGGGCAGCAATCAGAACCCCAATACTCATGCCAACGATGCCCCAAATCACTGTCATAATAGCGAATTGGCGTACAACCTTATAGTTATACTCAGTTTGTGATGCTACTGTTTGGCTCATTTTCTGGCTTCCGCTGCAATAAATGCGTTTAGAAATGAATTACCCACTTTAAAAAAGTGGGGCCTACTATTTTTCTCAAGCGTGTTACCTAAAACGTTCAAAGCGTGAATGCTTCAGAAAACAAACTCGAGAAACCCTTATTTTTTGCGGGTGAAATGATAAATTTTTTGGCCTAAAAAAGATAGGTCAATTACATAAAATTATGACATCAATCAAACTTTGTGAGCTTGTTGTTTATTTTTTGATACAGTTTGTGCCTAATTTTCACTAATAGTAACACTCACACTTGTTATTTATAGTCGTGATTATTAGTATTTGCTTTTCTTTGGTGCGACATTGTTATGCTTATATATAGGTTAAGTTTATTTACAGCGTTGATTTTTATATTAACAGCGTGTGATTTTTCTCAAAGTTCAGGCGGCAAATTACCTAAAAACGCCGAATGTGAACCTAATCTGCCTTGTACTTTTTCAAATGGTGTTAAAGTATGGTTAAGTGAGCGAAGCCTTTCACCAGAGACTCCATTTACTATTTTTAGCGACTTACCTGCAAACATACAAATTGAAGATGCCAAGCTTAAAGGCATCACTATGTATATGGGCTACATTCCACAATTGTTCAAAAAAAATAATAATGTGTGGCAAAGCAATACGATGGTTGGTATTTGCTCAGAGCAAAACATGTTGTGGAGCTTAGAGCTAGTAGTGACAAACAACGCCACAGCGCAAGTAGACACTCTCAACTATTATTTTTATGTCACTTACTAAATTTTATATTCCCTATACTGTACGTTTTTTACTTTATTAAGATCATTAAAACTCAGTGTCTGATTTAAATCTATACAATTTTCACTCGTGGTAAAAGTAACCCTAAAAAGTTCAATTTTTAATTGCCGCTGAATAAAAAACAAATCCAAAATTCCTTCCTAAGTAACCAATTAAGACTATTTAACCACTTTCTATGCATAAATATGGTTAGTAATTAACATATAGTTTTACGCTTTTAATAATCTGCTGTGATCAAGTTGTTAATTTGTGTGGTTTTGGCTCTAAACCCGCTTGATTACACTTAATTACAAAGTTGTTTAGTTTGATTTCAACTGTGTTTTTTATGTTTCATAACTAAAGTACCTTTTTGTTATATATGGGTATTTATTAATTAACATTGAAACATCATGTAACCTATGTACCTAAAATGGTTGTTCCGTTTTATCGTGTGTTATAAATTACACTGCCGTTAAGTTTTCGTTCAGTTAAAGGCGCCTAAGTTGCCCCCCTGACTCACTATTATAATAAAAAGTGAGCATTACCAATTAAGGTAAATTTCCAACAAGTAGGGTTTATTCATGAAAAAGTCAACTCTTGGTTTAGCTGTAATTGCAGCATTCCCAATGTTCTCAAGTGTGCAAGTTCTAGCCGCTGAAGATTCAGCACAAGCAATCGAAAAAATTCAAGTAACGGGTTCTCGCATTAAGCGTTCTGATATGGAAACCGCTAGCCCAGTTACGTTGATTGGTGCAGACGAAATCAGAGCTTCTGGTGCCACATCAGTTGATAGCGTGCTTCAACAAATGACTGCTACCGGTGGTGCAATGACTAACCCGGGCGTAAATAACGGTTCTGGTGGTAATGCATCAATTGACTTACGTGGTTTAGGTTCACAACGTACTTTAGTACTTGTAAATGGCCGTCGTATGATCAATTCAGGTACTGGTGCGGCCTCTACAGTTGATTTGAATACTATTCCAGTTTCAATGATCAAGCAAATTGAAGTACTTAAGGATGGCGCATCTGCTGTTTATGGTACAGATGCTGTTGCAGGTGTTGTAAACATCATTCTTAAAAACGACTTTGAAGGTCTTGATCTAAACGTTAATTCTGCAATGACATCAAAGCATGATGCTTCTGAAACGTCTATAGATTTCACTGTTGGTACTTCGTTCGATAAAGGTAATATCGTATTCGGTGCACAGTACACAAACCGTGGTGAAGCTAGTCAAGGTGATCGTGGATTTTCAAATTGCCCATTATTTGAAGGTGAAAACGGCCTTTTCTGCGGTGGTTCTTCGTTCAGTGAAGGCGGCCACATTTATAACGTAAACACTGTTGGCATAGCCAATAGCGATGGTGAGATTGAGCAGAAAGGTATAGCAAACGACAGTGGTTTAAGCAATCGTGGTGGTAGCTTACACCGTTTTACTGATGAAGCCGATGCTTACAACTACGCTGAGCAAAGCTATTTATATACACCAATGGAACGCTTAAATATTACAGGTGTAGGTACTTATGAGTTAAGTGATGACACTAGCCTTTTCAGTGAATTTACCTACACAAAACGTTGGTCTGAGCAACAGTTGGCACCACAACCAATTAATTTTGGTTTTACCTATGATGCAGCTATGGGCAATAGTTTATTAGGGCAAACGTATGACGAGCGCCAAGTCGTTGATGGTGCATTTGTAGAAGATGCAGATGGTAATTATGTAACCTCACCTACTAATTATGCTTATGGCGATGAAATTAGTTACCGTCGACGCATGACTGAAAGCGGTGCACGTGGTTTATCACAAACAGTAGATACTGTACGTATTGTTGTTGGTGCAGAAGGCGTTATCAGCGATTACTCTTGGGATTTCTCAGCTAATTTCGGTCGTAACGACTCTGTGGATAAACTAAGCAATCTTCATAACGTTTCTGCTATTAATTCAGCTATTGCCGATGGTACGTTTAATCCATTAGACGAAGCTGATTGGGCTCTTTCAAATGTACAAGATTACATTTACACGGAGCAGAATTCAGGTGGTAGCCAGTTATTTATTTTAGCTGCTTCACTTTCTGGTGAAATGTTTGAAATGCCAGCAGGTTATGCAGCATTTGCTGCAGGTGTTGAACATCGTCAAGAAAAAGCATGGTACACACCAGACTCAATCGCAGCACAAGGTTTAGGTAACGATCCACGCGTTGACGCTACTAGTGGTGGATTTGATGTAAATGAAGCTTATGTTGAGTTTGCAATTCCATTGCTTGCTGACGCAGCTTTTGCTGATTCAATTGACTTTAGCGCGGCTGTTCGTGCGTTTGATTACAGCACATTTGGCTCTGATGAAACGTGGAAACTTGGTTTAACTTGGCGTGTAAACGACGAATTAATGCTACGTGGTGTTCGTTCAACAGCATTCCGTGCTCCTACAGTAGATGAGCTTTACTCTGGTAACGCTCCATCTTACGAGCAAGTTAGCTATCCAGGTGCAGATAGCCAAGCTGAAGTAACAGTAGGCGGCAATAGAGATTTGACACCAGAAGAAGCAGATACGCTTACTGTTGGTGTAGTTTACGAGCCGCAGTGGTTTGAAGGTTTCTCAATGACTGTAGATTACTACGACATTGAAATCGAAAATGCCATTTCTACTTATAATAATCAATATGTTGTTGATCAATGTATTGGTAATGCTAACAGCAGTACTAATGCAATTTGTACAAGTACTTCTGCTGTATTCCAAGCTGATGGTCGTATTGTTTTCAATAACCAACTACGTAATATTGGCTCAGAGAAAACATCTGGTGTTGATTTAAATCTTACCTATGCATTTGAAGCGTTGGGCTTAAGCTGGAAGACAGGCCTAGATACAACTTATTTAGACGAATATGTTGTTGATACTGGTGCTGTTGTTGATTACTCAGGCTTCATTACTGGTGGTGCCGGTGGTTATGCAGATATCAAATCTAACTTTAACTTAAACGTTAAAGGTGATAATTGGGATGCAACATACGAAGCACGTTATATTGCAGGAATGGATAGCTTTGCATGTATTGGAGACGATACTTGTTTAGCACCTACAACTCCTTCTGTTGTATATCATGACATTAGTGCTTCATACATGATCAACGACGTATTAACGGTTTCTGCAGGCGTTAATAATATGTTTGATAAAGAGCCGCCATATTACTCAGGTAATAACGACTCAAATACTGACCCGTACACTTATGACACATTAGGTCGCCGTTTATTTGCTGGTATTAATATTAAGCTATAATCAGTATTTAAACCATATTAAGGCTCAGTTTGTACTGGGCCTTTTTTATTGAACAAAACAAAGGAGACAAGTACACTTAAGCGTATTATTAGAAGGAGAACTGATTGTTAAAGCAAGACGAAAACTTATCTTTTGTCATTGAACCAGAGCTCAGCCCGCGTGCCGAGCAGCGTATTGATCTGTATTTTTCTATTCCCAATGAAATGGGTATAAATCCGCAAACCCTCACTGAAGAATCTTACTTTAATAACAATTTTAAATCGCACTTAGCCTATAACGCTAACAACATACACTTACCCTTAGTAAGAAGCCGTTTTGTTAGTAAAAATAAGGGTGAACAGCAAGATTACCGACAAAACCTTAATTTGTTTTGCTATCAGGTTCGCTTAGCGCTTGATGCTGATATACGTGATGCACTTAAAATTAATGATGTTGAAGATTTTTTCCAGCGTGCTATTGAGTTATTTGGGCAAAGTGAAGGGTTACTAAAAAAACTAAGGCGTTATACCCCTGATGATGAAAAACTGATCCCATTTTTCACTAACGCTGATAATTACTTAAGTTGGCATGTAGAACAGTCATTTTTAAAATTATTAGACGAGGGCCCGCGTAGTAGTGACTTTGCAAAAGAACGTAACGATTTACTGCAGTTTTGTAAAAATGAAAATAATTATCGTGGCGAAAAAAACTATAACTCCGAAACCACATTACAAGATGCAAACCGTATAACTAATAAAATGCGCCTGTTACAACGTCTAATAGAGCATGGCGTTATTTTACAGCGCCAAACACGGTTTCTTAATAGCTACCTCAAACGTTTGGTAAAAGGTACTGTGACTGCGGTTATTATGGCATTTGTAATGGTGGTTATTTTAAACGCTCGCTCAACCTTTACGGAGGTCACTGCCACGCTAATATTAATCCTAGGAGTTATTTATGGACTACGTGAGATATTCAAAGAAGATATAACACGGGTTATTTGGCGGGCTATTGTACGTGGCCGACCTAAGTGGCGTTTTAGTTTCAAAAACAGTATTAGCAAAGATAAAATTGCGAGTCAGTTTATTTGGCTTGAATATGTGCGCTTTAAAAATATACCGCAAGAAGTTAAATCAATTTTTTCAAAACGTCGACAGCAAAATAAGCAAGCTGCGCAGTGGCTGCACTTTGCAAGTGAAACGCGAGTAAGTGCAAAAGAGTTTTTACCAGGGTACGATACTCTCCAGCAAACATTACAATTTAACTTGGCGCCTTTTGCACGTTATTTAAAGCGTGGGGAAGGGAAGTTATATCACTTAGATAGTAATAAAATATCTAAACAGGGGGTAGAGCGGCGTTATCAGTTAAATATGGTACTTGTATTAACTGAGGAAGATAAAAAGCTTTACCAGCGCTATAAAATAACGCTAAACCGCAGTAAAATCATAAATATAGAACTTATTTACTCTAAAAAATAGGTTTATAGCCATACATTAAAAAAGGGGGATAGATAAAATCTATCCCCCTTTTTAAATTGTTAAAGCGTTATTTATTTAGCCAAACCATGCTTGCTATATAACGTCACTTTGTCTGAAACAAGTGTAATTTCGATATTTTTAGACTCGTCGCCCCATACACAGTTTGTGTGCAGTGTTTTTTCAACACAGTTATCAGCACTGCCTAAAATGGCTTCTACTTCAGTTTTGTCCATGCCTACTTTAATTTTTTCATAGCTTTCTAGATTTACTTTAGAACACGCGGCAAGACTTAGTGTAGCTGCGATGATAAGGAGTTTTTTCATTGTTATATCCTACTTAGTATTAATGTTTAAATTTTCTAATTTGGACAATCATGCCCATGCGAGGGTGATCAAAGTAATGTACTTCGCCACTTATTACACGTCTAAATTGTGAAAAGCGGGCTGATTCAATCTCGCCGTTTTCTAGCTTATGGCTAATGTCAAAATTAGCCGTAATGTATAAATAATGTCGTAAATGTATTTTAAATAAACCATCTAGCTCCCACTGCACATTTGCATTATCAGGGTCGTCGAATAGCGCTGGTTGCGTATTTAATAAACTTACAAAATCGGGGTTTGAATAACTAGGAATAGCATTGATGTCACTTTTAATGTGTTTGCCTGCTATTAAATGCATGCTCGGTGCTCGTGATTTACTGGCGCCTTCAAAGCGCCATCCAGTATGCAAAATAGGGGTTAATCCTTTTCGGTCGAGCTGACGCAGCTGAGTTTTAAACTTTAATTGTTCAGGTGCTAACAAATAGGTTTGCTGCATATGATCTTGCGCAGTTACTTGTGGCGTAACAGGTAGCTCATCATAACTTTGCATGTAATCAGTGCTATCGTCGCACACGCCAGACTGCGGGTTTGAGTTAACCAATGAATCGGTAAAAGAGTGCTTTTGAAAACGCACGTCGCCATCTATACATGCTTGCATTGCCTGCTCTGTATAAAGAGGTGTCATTAAATCTAGACTGTTCTTATCTTCAATAGCGTCGTGTTTAAGCGTAAAGTCCTCTTGTAAGTATGGCGCAGGGTGCTGCTTAAATACGAGTACTTCAACTTCAAACCAACGTTCTGCAAATGCAGTGCTGCTAAATAAGCAACATAGAACAATAAGCGATTTTTTTAGCAACATTAATGGCTAACCTTTTTTTCGAAATCTGCAATCATTGCAGTGACCATTTTTAAGCGTTCGCGAGCGTTAGCTTCACTAATTGCGAAGCGCAGTTTATTTGCGCCATCCATTTTGTACACCTTAGGTGCACTTTGTATCAAGCCAATGATGAAGCTAGGGTTAACTTTAGTGTTTTGACTAAACTCAAAGTAGCCCCCTTTAGGGTTAGCTTCAATTTTTGTTATACCTAAATTACTCGCTTGCATTTTAAGTTGTTGCAAACTAAATAGATTTTTAGCAGCGTCAGGCAGTAACCCAAAGCGGTCTATTAGTTCTACCTGTAATTCATCCATATCAGCAAGACTAGCACAACTTGCTACGCGCTTGTACATGCCAAGACGCGCATTAACATCATGAATATAGTCATCTGGCAGTAATGCAGGAAGTTTTAAATCTACTTCTGTTTGTTTTTGTAGTAGGTTTTCAAGGGTTGGTTCTTTGCCTTCACGTAGTGCATTTACGGCTTGTTCAAGCATTTCCATGTATAAACTAAAACCAATAGTTTGCATTTGCCCAGATTGATCGTCACCTAATAACTCACCGGCACCGCGTATCTCTAAATCATGAGTTGCTAGTGCAAAGCCTGCACCTAAATCTTCGAGTGACTCTATAGCTTGCAAGCGTTTTGATGCATCTTTAGATAAAGATTTAGGGTCGCCCGTTAACAAATAAGCATACGCTTGGTGATGGCTTCGTCCTACACGTCCTCGTAATTGGTGTAGCTGAGCAAGGCCAAGTTTATCGGCTCTGTCCATAATAATGGTGTTTGCAGTGGGTACATCTATACCTGTTTCGATAATAGTGGTACACACTAGTACGTTGTATTTTTGATGGTAAAAATCAGCCATTATTTGCTCAAGTTCTTGCTCGCGCATTTGCCCGTGAGCTGAGGTCACACTTGCTTCTGGCACCCACTCACTAATTTCTTGAGATACACGTTCAATAGTTTCTACATTGTTGTGTAAAAAGTATACTTGGCCACCGCGTTTAATTTCGCGCAAAATAGCCTCACGAATTAAATCACTATCTCGTTGGCGTACAAACGTTTTAACAGCTAAACGCTTAGCTGGCGGGGTCGCAATAATAGATAAATCACGCATACCACTCATCGCCATATTCAAAGTACGTGGTATTGGCGTTGCGGTTAGTGTGAGTATATCTACATCAGCACGTAGTGCTTTAATTTTTTCTTTTTGGCGAACACCAAAACGATGCTCTTCATCAACAATCAGTAAGCCTAGGTCACTAAAATTAATGTCTTGCTGGATGAGTTTATGGGTACCAATAACTATATCTAACTTACCATCAGCCATTTTTTCAAGAGTGTCTTTTTGCTGCTTGGTTGAGTTAAAGCGTGAAAGCACACCCACTTCAATTGGAAAGTCAGCAAAACGGTCTTTAAAGTTTTCATAGTGTTGTTGCGCAAGCAAAGTGGTAGGCACTAATACAGCAACTTGCTTGTTATCGTTAACAGCCACAAAAGCAGCGCGCATGGCTACCTCTGTTTTACCAAATCCTACATCACCACATACTAAGCGATCCATGGCTTGCTTTGATTGCATATCGCCAAGTACCGCTTCTATTGCATTACGCTGATCGTCGGTTTCTTCAAACGGGAAACTGTCGCTAAATTGACGATATGTTTGTCCATCAAGGCTAAATTTGTTACCTGGTTTGGCTTGTCGCTGAGCATAAATATCAAGCAGCTCTGCTGCTACGTCTCTTACCTTTTCAGCTGCGCGCTTTTTAGCTTTTTCCCACGCGTCTGAACCTAATTTGTGAAGCGGGGCACTGGCTTCTTCACCCCCTGAGTAACGGCTAAGCATATGCAGCGCTGATACTGGTACATAGAGTTTAGCTTCACTGGCGTAGGTGATAGTGACAAACTCAGTAATAACACCTGCGGCATCTATTGTTTGCAGCCCTTGGTAGCGGCCAACACCATGATCTAGGTGAACAATAGGTTGACCTTCTTTAAGCTCGGCTAAGTTGCGTATAAGTGCATCTTGGCTTGCTTCGTATTTGTGTTTACGACGCCTGCGCTGCGATACTTTAATACCTAATAATTCTTGCTCGGTGATAATAGCAAGGCTTGGCTTAGTGCCAAGGACCACACTTTGCTCAAGCGGGCTTACAATTAAACCTACGTCGCTGTCGCTTTTTGTAAATTGCTCTAGCGTGTCAAACTCTTTAAATTTAATGCCACTCGGTTTTAATACACTTAATAGTGATTCTCGTCGTCCGTCTGACTCAACACTTAGTAAAATACGGCCTTTGTTCTTTTTTTGCTGGGCAACGTAATTTATAAATGCACCATATGGTTCGTGTTGTTTGTGATCAATACGAATGGCAGGTAATTCACTAACGCTTAGATTTTTATTGCCTGCTTTAGTGCCAAGCTTAGCGAGTGATAAACGAATACGAGAAAACTCACCTAAGTTAGAAAACAACTCATTAATTGGCTGATATAACTCTGTTGGCTCTAACAATGGGCGTAATGGATCTACTCGGCGGTTTTCGTAGCGTACATTTATGTCGTGCCAAAAGTTATCTGCAGCATGTTCTAAATCGCCAAGTTGCATTACTGTGGTTGTATCTGGCAAGTAATCAAAAATAGTGGCGAGTTTTTCAAAAAACAAAGGCATGTAGTATTCAATGCCTGCAGGCCAAGTACCTTTACTCACTTGCATGTAAACAGAGTCTTGCTCTGAGCTTGCACCAAATTTTTCTCGGTAACTTATTCTAAAGCGTTCAACGTCGGCTTCGTTTGTAGGAAATTCGTGAGCAGGAAGTAATTCAATTTTATCTACTTTTTCGTCAGAGCGCTGGGTTTCTACGTCAAATAAGCGAATGGTATCTAGTTCGTCATCAAAAAAGTCGAGCCTAAATGGGTGCGGGCTACCCATAGGGTATAAATCAACAATAGAGCCGCGAATAGCATACTCGCCGTGCTCCATAACTTGTTGTACATGTAAATAACCAGCTTGCTCTAAGTTGCTGCGCAAATTATGAGTGTCGAGTTTATCGCCTACTTTAAAGTTAAGTGTAGAGCCGTAAATAAATGAAGCAGGCGCAGTACGAAGCATTAATGTAGATACAGGTACAATTAAAACGCTTTGCTTTTCGTTTTTAAGGGTATTAAGTGTAGCTAAACGCGCTGAAATTATATCTTGATGCGGAGAGAAGTGATCGTACGGTAAGGTTTCCCAATCAGGAAAAACCATGACCGGATTATCGGGTAATAGGTATTCAAGCTCGGTTTCAAGGCGCAAAGCACTTGGCGTATCAGGTGTTACAATTAAAACCAAGTCATCTTGTTGTTTTACGCCCTCAGCAATGGCAATACTTAAACCACTGCCACTAAGCTGCCCCCATTGAATTTTATCTTTTTGAGATTTTACCCACGGCAAGGCTGCCCATTGCTCAAACGCCATTTATTACTCCATTTATAATTTGGCGCTTAATACATAAGCGCCATAATATTATTTACCCAGCGCAGTTTACTTAGTCTCGGTATATTTTTGTTAGGTCTTGGTAATGATCAATTCTGCGGTCGCGTAAATACGGCCAGATACGTCTTACGTTTTCTGAGGCTTTTTGATCAAGTTCTACCACTAATATTTTTTCATCAGTGTTATTGGCCTCTGCCAATATTTCACCTTGGGGGCCTGCAATAAATGAGTTGCCCCAAAATTGAATGCCCTCACTTTGTGCACTTGGATCGCTTTCATGGCCTACACGGTTACAGCTAATAACAGGTAAACCATTAGCAACAGCATGAGCACGCTGAACAATAACCCATGCATCTTTTTGACGAGTCTGCTCGGCGCTATCATCACGCGGATCCCAGCCAATTGCAGTTGGATAAATTAATATTTCAGCACCAGCCATTGCCATTAAGCGCGCTGCTTCTGGGAACCATTGATCCCAACAAACTAATACGCCTAATTTACCTACAGAGGTTTGAATAGGCTCAAAACCTAAGTCACCTGGGGTAAAATAAAATTTCTCGTAAAAACCAGGGTCATCAGGAATATGCATTTTTCGGTATTTACCGGCAATGCTGCCGTCTTTTTCAAGGACTATAGCGGTATTGTGGTATAAGCCTGTCGCGCGTTTTTCAAACAAGGAGGCAACAATGACTATCCCAAGCTCTTTGGCAAGTTCGCCTAAGGTATTACTACTTGGGCCCGGAATTGTTTCAGCTAAATCAAATACGTCTACGTCTTCAGTTTGGCAAAAGTAAAGGCTGCGGTGTAGCTCTTGTAAAACAACTAGCTGTGCCCCTTGCTGAGCGGCATTGCGAATTCCGGCAATTGATTTTGCCATATTTTGTTCTGCGTTATCGCTGTTAGATTGTTGTACTAAGGCTACATTTAATTTTGCAGGGCTTGTCATTGTGCTGCTCCAGCTAAAAATCCACGAGGCAGTTGCATGGTAATACAGTGCAAACTGCCAAATTGTTCAATAATAGATTGGCAATTAATGCCAATAATCTCATGCCTTGGATACGCCTTTTGAATTTGCGACAGAGCAAGTTCATCATTGTTATCGTTATAAGTAGGTACTAGTACCGCGTTATTTATAATTAAATAGTTAGCGTAGGTTGCAGGCAAACGCGTATTTTCATTATCGTACGCTGCTTTTGGCCAAGGCAATTCAATTAGAGTATATGGGGTGTCATTTGCTGTTTTAAAGCTCTTTAGCTGTTTTTCCATCGCGCTTAAGGCGCTAAAATGTTCATCATTTTCATCATCACACTTTACATAGACCAGTGTGTTATTAGGGGCAAAACGTACTAAGGTATCAATGTGGCTATCGGTGTCATCACCCGCTAAATAGCCATGATCTACCCATAAAAAGTCGGTAGCGCCCAAATGGCTTTTTAAAAGGCTCTCTATTTCGTCAGCTGATAAATCAGGGTTACGGTTTTTATTGAGTAAACATTCGGTAGTTGTAAGTAAAACGCCGTGTTCGTTTATTTCAATACCACCGCCTTCAAGCACCATATCTACTGCTTGATACTGGTTATTTGTACTGCTAAGCGCTTTTACCAAGCTTTTGTTAATTTGATTATCAAGTGTGCTTTCAAACTTATTGCCCCAACCATTAAATGTAAAATCAACCACGTTTAGCTCAAGTGGATTGTTTATTGATGCACACGTTAAAGGGCCATGATCGCGTGCCCAAGTATCATTTGTAGGGGTAACTACAAAATGAACACGGCTTAGATCAATAGCGGCGTTTTTAAGCAGCGCTGTTATGCTAATTTTTAATGCTTCACTGTGGGCTACTATTACAAGCTGTTGCTTGTGTGTTATTTGCTTTGCAAGCTCAACATAAATGGGTTCTACACGTGCTAAATTATCAGCCCAATCGGTGTCTTTATGCGGCCAAGTTAACATTACAGCATCTTGCTCAGCCCATTCTGGTAAAAGTCTAAAGTTCATGAAATTTTGATACAAATTAAGGTGCCGCTAGTTTAGCATTTTACGTAAATATGTCAGCTAATTATCACTGTTAGGTTCAGCATTAACTTGTTCAAGTTCTTGGCGTTTTTTTAGTTGGCGTGTTTGGGCGTGTAAGCTTGCTCTTACTACAAGCTCTTGGTCGGTAGTTCTGATTGATGTAAATAGCATAGTGTATTGATAATGTTCATTATCTTTTTTCTCAACAGCAACTATCTCAGTGTAACAATACACTGCAGAGGCTTCGTGATGCAAAAATAGCTTTGTTCTAAACGCTTGGCCAATTGAATAAACGTCTGAGGAGGTAAAGCGAATACCGCCACCGCCATAGCTGTCACATTGAATGGCACTATCTTGTGCTTGCTCAGAGGCTAAAATATGGCTCATAATTAAATCAATTTTACGAGACTGCGCTTGTAAAAAGACGGCTAGTTCTTGCGCAACATCACCTAAATTTCTAAGCGGGCGTAATGAACTCTGCTCAAGCTCGCTTACCTCATTAGCTAATCTAAATAGGGGAGGGATGTCGTCTTCAAGTTCAAGCTGTGATTTAGGAACCTGATTGTCAGATACCGCGAATAAATTCACTCTTATACTTTCATTTATTTGAAAATACTCTTCAAACTCGCTTAACCTTTGGCTTTTCATAACTGTCTCCACTACGCATTAACTAACACTAACTTTGGATACTAAATCCATATTAAGAAGCTATTTAAAGCGATAATTTTATTGAATTTACTCTGACATTATCCGCAATTTCACTTTATTTACACTGAAATGTATTAAGTTAAGAAGGTATATTTAAATATCATTATAGTTCAATATGTTAGTTACATCCTTAACCAATTTCAGGCTAATTAAATAGTAGCGTTATGAGGAAGAAATTACTAGCAGTTAAAAATAGTAAATACATTGATTGGCCTATACTTTGATAAGCAAGTTTGCCCAAAAAAAGCGGCCAATGTCATCCTGACATCGGCCGCTTGGGTATTGATTAATTAGCGTATAAACGTGCTTACTTAAGTAGAGCGACTAATTCATGTAAATCTTTCACAACGTGATCTGGTTTTTTTGCAAGTGGGTAAAGTGCTTTACCTGGGCGTGCAATAAACGTAGTTTGTAACCCGGCTTCTTTAGCGCCTGCTACATCCCAACCATGTGCTGCTACCATCATTGCTTCATTTGGCGCTACATTTAACTTTTTAAGTACCCACTCGTAAGCACGTAAATCTGGTTTGTATATTTTAATATCTTCAATGCTGTAACGTGCGTCAAAGTAAGACATTAAACCAGCGCTTTCAAACTGTGCCTTAACACCTTTGTTTGAAGAATTTGTAAGGCTTACTAACTTATAGCCCTGTGCTTTAAGTTTTGCCAGTCCTTCTTTAACATCATTATGTGGTGGGAGTGTTAAAAGCGGAGTAACAATGGCTGTTTTTGCTTGTTCACTTGTTATGTCTATATTGTTGTTTTGTGCCACCATCATTAGCGATGCCACACCAATTTGACCAAAATCATGGTAACTACCGCTTACTGTATCTACTAATGAATTGTGCAACATGGTAGAAAACCATAAAGGTAGTAAATCTTCACGGCCGCCTAGCGCTTTACCAATTGAGGTACGCATTGATGTTAAATCAAGGAGTGTTTCGTTCACATCGAAAATAAGTACTTTAGGTTTTTCTTGAGTTTTCATTTCATCAGCCATCGCATAGCCAGAAACTAAGCTTGAGCCGACAAGTAGTGAAAGAGTAAGGTTTTTTAACGATTTTAAAATAGACATTAATTTTGCTCCGATTCGAGTGCTGCCATAATATCAATAGGCTCTGCACGTAGGGTGTAGTCTTCGTTTAAGAATGCGTAAGTAATAACACCTTCTTGGTTAATTACGTATGTAGCGGGTAGTGGTAATTTAAAGCTTTTATCACCGTAGTAGTGCTCAAAATCAATTCCAAACTGTGTATAAAGTGCTTGAATGCGCTCATCGAGTGTAAACAATAAGCCAAACTGCTCTGCTACTTTATTACTCACATCAGACAGTACATCGAAATCCAGTTCATTTTTTTGTGTAGTTGAGAGCGTTTCATCTGGCAGCTGTGGTGAGATAGCAATTAACTGGGCGCTTTGTGTTCTAAATTGTGGCAAGTAATTATTAAGTGCTTTTAGCTCTAAATTACAATAAGGGCACCAACCACCACGATAAAAGCTAACTATTACTGGGCCTTTATTCAATAAATCATTAAGCTCAATATTTTCACCTTTGTGATTTACTAAGCTAAAGTTTTCTACCTTTGCACCAATTTGTAAGGCGTTATCTTTAATATGCTGAGCAATAAGCTCCTCATTTGTTGTGTCCATTAATGCGAGTACATCAGCAGGTAATTTTGCTTCTTTTTGCACATTGTATGCATCTATTTGTGCTTTTAAACTCATTACTAAATCTCAAATTAAAACATATTGCGATTATGTGTGTTCTAGTTATTTAAATAAACATTGCAAAACTGAAAGCTTCATTCGAAAATGTTAAACATTGAAAACATACCTAAGCTAGCCAATGTATAATTTAAGTGACCTAGAAACCTTTATTGCTGTGGTAGAAAATAAAGGGGTATTAGCTGCAGCGCGTGAGCAGCGACTATCACCCGCAACTGTAAGTCATAGGCTCAGTAAACTAGAGCGAGAACTTGCCACTGTTTTAGTATTTAGAGACAGTAGGAGAGTTAGGTTATCCCCAGCTGGAGAGCTATTTTATAGCCGAGTGGGGGCAATAATAGAAGCTTTACACGACGCTGAGCACAGTATTGGTGCCCGAAGCTCATCGGTAAGTGGGTTGTTGCGCGTTACTATGCCGCCTTGGATTTTTTCAAAATATGTAATGCCAAAACTGACTGAATTTGAAAGTAAGTATCCACAACTTAAACTCGACTTTCTAATAACCGATCATTTTGTAAATGTTGTGGATGATGCACAAGATGTAGCGATACGAGTGGGTGCATTAACTGACTCAGGACTGCTTTCTCGTAAACTAGTGAATAATAGCCGTTTACTTTGTGCCGCGCCTAGTTATATAAAAAAGCATGGAATGCCTACAACGCTTGCGCAACTAGAAAAGCATTACTGGGTATGCTTACCTTGGCAAAGGCAACTTAAGTTATTTGATGAGCAAGGTGGTATAAATACGTTTAATGCAAAAACACGTTTTACTATTTCTAATTCAGATAACATGACGCAGGCGGCCATTTCTGGCCATGGTATTGCTATAAAATCAAAGATAGCGATAGATGAAGAACTCAAAAGTGGTGCGCTGGTTGAAGTTATGCCACAGGTTATGGCGCAAAGTGACGCACCTGTTTGGTTTTTACGCCCACAAAACAGTTTAACAACCCGTAAAACAGATGTGTTTTATGAATTTATGAAATCGCTATTCGTTAGCTGCGAATAATTTATTATATCCGCGCGTTAACCCTAACATAAATAAAAAACCAAATAACTCAGCAAGCACTGCAATTATAATGGCGCTAATAACTGCCGCTATTATTGAGTCTTTTTTTAGTATTATCTGGCCTTCAAAGCGCTGCCATACTTGTTGCTTTATATCGTTTAAGCTACTCGTGAGAGTAAAAATGTAAGGCGATTGCTCAAATTGTTTAACCGCTGACTCAAGAGATTGCTGGCGCATGTTAAGCATGCTGATATGTTCAGCGCCTTTACCAACAATGTCATCCCCTAGATTTTTATAGTGTTTTATTAGCTTGTTTAAATCATTTTTAAAGTATTTTTTGGCATCATTTTTAAACGGAGAAATTGCGTTATTTGCTTCAATTAATTGCGCATTAAGCGCTTGCCCAAAATCGGTCACAAAGGCCGGAATTTGTACCCCTAGCAGCAACCCGCATGCAAAAAAACTAAGCCGAATATAATCTAAAAATTTACTCATTTATCTTCTTATCCATTTAAATAACCCCAAATTAACATTTGAGCTTGTTTTTATGTCAAAAACTCGTAACCTATCGGTAATAAAAATAACAACAGGTGCGTGTTAAGGATGACGAAAAAAGTAAAAGTTACGTCAACATTTGTTGATATTTCAAAGCAACTAAAACGCTTTGTGTCGCGTATAGTTCAGCCCGACGATGTAGAAGACATTGTGCAAGAAACCTTTATAAAAAGCTATGAGGCTGATTTAAAACAAGACATCCAGTTTACCCGCAGTTATATGCTTAAAACAGCAAAGCACTTAGCACTTAACCATATTGCTAAATGGGACAACAAATTTAATGATTCGTTAGAGCACGATAACGAATTACCCGTATTACTCAAATCAATGCAGCTTGAAGATGAATACACATCTAAAGAGCGCTTTTTACTTTTTTGTAGAGCTACAGAGCAATTAAGCTCGTCTATTCGCAAATGCTTTATATTAAAAAAAGTCTACGGTATGAGCCAAAAAGAGATAGCAGAACAAATGCAGCTAAGTCAAAGCACTGTTGAAAAGCATATTGCAAAAGGATTATTACAGACCACGCTTTATATGCGCGAGCATGAACACAATGGTGAAATGCGCCCTAAAGCACAAGCTCATCCTATATCAGTGGGGAGGGTTGCAGAATGAGTAATGTTCATCAATTTAATTCAAAAGATCTTATTTTAGAAAAATCATGTGATTGGATAAGCGCCATTGATAGGGGGTTAACCGATGATGAAAAAGAGCAATTTAAATTATGGATGATGCAAAGTACAGCTCACCAAGATGCTATTTATGAATTAGCCCAATTGTGGGATGAATTATCTGTATTAAATGAGTTAAGTAATTTATTTCCTCACCATAACAGCGCTAAAGAATCTAAAAAGAAGTGGATGTTTTCATACTCAATTGCTGCAAGTTTATTTGCTGCATTAATGATGTGTAGTTACTTATTAATTAATTTAGAAAGCGGGTATAACCAGGAGCAGGCTAGAATAAATTACACCAAAATATATAAAACTAAGGTTGGTGAGCAGGCCACTTATGTACTGCCCGATGGCACCATAGTACAGCTTAACACCAATAGCTTACTAGAAGTTGCATACAGTAAAGGGCGCAGACAGTTGTTACTAAGCAGAGGGGAAGGGCGTTTTAATGTAGCAAAAGACGCAACACGTCCGTTTAGTGTTATGGCAGGTGATAAAAGCTTTACAGCACTTGGCACGGTGTTTAATGTGCAGCGCAACACGTCATCAGATTTAGAGCTTGTGGTGACCGAGGGCAAAGTTATGATTACTGATCCTAGCGTAGCAGTTGAGGCGAACGACTTTAAAGATTATCAGCAAGCAGATAATAGCAATCACAAAGTACGTCAAATTAACGCCAATATTGTTATCTCTGGCGAAAAAGCAATTATAGAGCAAAGTGTTACTAAACCTATTACTCAGCTTTCGATGGGTGATGTTCAACGTGATTTAGCTTGGCAAAATGGCATGCTTATTTTTAATGGTGAACAACTAAGTGACGCACTAAATGAAGTTAGTAGGTACACTTCGACTCGATTTGAGTTGTCGTCTGATGAGTTGGCAAGTATCAAAGTAGCCGGTGTTTTTAAAGCGGGAGATGTGGAAGGTTTATTAGAAAGCTTACAAACTAATTTTTCGATTGAACATGAGCGTTTAGGTGAGCATGTAGTAACGCTAAAACACCATAAAAAGTCATAAGTAGACGTTATGCACATCAAATTAATGTTAGCTAAAGTTGCATCTATAAATACAGTAAGTAAAAAAAACATTAAAAAAAAGAAAGCATTTAATAGAGGATTTTTGTTTGTCAGCTGTTTATATAAGTTGCGCAGTAACCAAACGCATTTATTGAGTGGTTTAAGTGTGCTTGCTCCAGCTTTATTTAGCTTAAGTGTGCAAGCTGCAACTCAAACTACTGGGCAAATGGTGCAATTTGATATAAAAGCGCAGCGAGCAGATAAAGCCTTAATTGAATACGCTAAACAAACTGAGCAAACCGTGGTTTTCTCCTTTGAGTTAGCGAAGCAGTATAACGCAAATTCGGTTTATGGATTTTACACTCAGTTAGATGCACTCGAAGCATTACTAGGTGGGACTGAGCTCGATGCGGTTGTTGATCAAAATGGTTTACTGAGTATAAAACTCAAACAAATCAACAGGAATGATAACAACATGATGAAGCTTTCAGCGGTCAGTGCAGCAGTATTACCAGCTTTACTTGCAGCAAACTCGCAAGGTGTAAATGCAGCAGAAGAAGTTGCTCAAGAAAAAATCGAAAAAATTGCTATTGTTGGTAGCCGCGTAGCGGGCCGTTCAGTAGAGGATTTACCTGTTCCAGTAGATATTTTAAGTGCCGAAGCACTTGAAAATACAGGCCAAACAGAAGTTGGCCGTATGCTGCAATCTATTGCACCTTCATTTAACTTTTCAAGTTCGTCAATTAGTGACGGTACCGATGCATTAAGACCTGCAACATTACGTGGTTTAGGTCCAGATCAAACACTCGTATTGATCAACGGTAAACGTCGCCATCAAGCAAGTATCATTCATATTAATACATCGGTAGGCCGTGGTACTGCGGGTACCGATATGAACGCTATTCCAGCATCGGCTATTAAACGTATTGAAGTACTTCGTGATGGAGCCGCAGCACAATATGGCTCTGATGCTATTGCGGGTGTTATTAATATTGTACTTAAAGATGCGAGCGAAGGTGGCAAAGCGGCCATCAATTACGGCGAGTATTCAGAAGGTGATGGCGAAACAATTAACATTGACTTCAACAAGGGCTTTGCATTAGGCGATGATGGTTATTTAAACACCACAATTAATTATCGTGACCGCTCGCCTACAAACCGTGCAGGTCTACATGGCTCATGTCAGTTTTACGGCTGTACTGAGTTAAGTGATGGCACTTTACTTGCCGGTGATCCGCGTGAATTAACGGTTGATAGAGACACGTTTAGAATAGGTGATGCAGACTCTCAGCAATTTGGCTTAACCGTTAATACGGGTTATGAGTTAGGTGATGGCGAGCTTTATGGCTTTATTACGTACTCAACGCGTGATAATGAATCAGCAGCATTTTTCCGTCATAATGCAAATGCGGGCGGTAACCCTGTATTACAAGACAATGATGCGACTATCCCATTAGGCTTTTTGCCAAAAATTAATACAACGATTGATGATGTGTCATACAACTTTGGTTATAAAACTGAATTTGATAACGATGCTAGCTTAGATTTGTCGTACACATACGGTGAAAATAGCATTGATTACACAACAAGCGACACAATTAACGCCTCTTACGCTAACTTTTTACGTTACGATCAAGGCTTAAGCGCTGCAGATATCCGTACCACTATTCCTCGTGAAGCGTATGCTTATGGCATGGAATTATCACTGCAAACAATCAATATTGATTTTACTAAAAACTTTGATGATTACTCACTTGCTATGGGTGCTGAAATTCGTACTGATGAATATCGAATTTTAGAAGGCAGTGAATATGCATATCGTGATTACGACACATTAAATGGAGTTAGTATTTATAGTGGTTTGAGTGGCGGTGTAGGCTCTGAAGATGCATCTGGCGGTACCCAAGGGTTTGGTGGTTCTTCTCCTGCATCGTCAGTTGATGAGTCGCGTGATGTGATTTCGTTTTACCTAGATGCAGAAACTTACATTATTGAAGATGTTATTTTATCGGGTGCACTTCGCTACGATAACTACAAAGGTTTTGGCGACACTGTAAACTTTAAACTTGCAGGTAACTGGGCTGTTACTGACGATATTTCATTACGTGGTGCATTAAGCTCTGGTTTTAGAGCGCCTTCAATGCAGCAATTATACTTTAATAACATTAGTACACAGTTTGTAGTTGCAGAAGATGGTTCTTTAGTTGCTGAGGAAGTAGGTACATTTAGAAATGACTCTACACTTGCACAAAGTTTAGGTATTCCAAAACTAAAAGAAGAAAAATCGCAAAACCGCAGTTTAGGTATTGTTTACAACGTAACAGACAACATTAATGTCACTGTTGATTACTACTCAATTGATATTGACGACCGTATTGTAATTAGTAATCGTTTAGGCAAAGGGCTTTCTTCAAGCTTAGATGCTGCACTCCTCAGCTCAGGCGCAGGCGCGGGCCAATTTTTCTTAAATGGTGCAGATACTGAAACTTCGGGTATCGATTTTGTTGCAACATGGAACACCGAAGGTTTTGGTGGCACCCTTGATTTTACCCTAGCGGCTAACTTTACTGAAACGGATGTTGTATCGTTATTTACGCCATCAGGCTCAGGCCTCGAAACAGTGCCAGTAGAAGATGTATTCTCTGATCAAGAAATTTCGATTATTGAAGAATGGCAACCAGAAGACCGTATTAATTTAAGTGCACTTTATCAGCGCGATGATTGGACAGTAAACTTATCACTTAACCGTTTTGGTGAGTACACAGTGGAAGATGGTGGTCGCCAAACTTACGACGCAGAAATATTAACTGATGTTAAAGTTAATTACTTTGTTACTGAAGATTTATCGGTAAATATTGGTGCAAACAATTTGTTTGACGTATACCCAGATAAAAACGAAATTGGTAACTCTCGCTCAGGGACTATTGTAGATGCAAACGGTAATACAATTGTCAGCAGCTCAGGTGTATTTGAATACTCACGTCGCTCAGCGCCATTTGGTTTTAATGGTGCGTACTACTATGTAGGCGCAGAATACCGCTTTTAATTAATAACACTCCCTTTCGTTATTTAACTCTAAGGGCCGTAAGGCCCTTTTTTTGGTTTACCATCAATGTATAGCTACTTTTTTTGTATACTAAGCTAATAGTGTAATCTTAATACTCTTTAATATTATCCATTACTCTCATTAATGTATTATGTTTACTGTTTTCGTGAGCCTTAATAAGTACAGCACTTACTTTGTATTTAGCCGAAAACATCGCAAGATTATTGGTTACTTGTTCTAAGTTTATTAGGGCGTGTTGAACTTTGCGGATTGAAATTTGTTCAATCTAGGGGAAGTTTAATCAAGACGCGAGATTAGAGTGTAATGGGCTAATAGTTGCTTCTACATGATCACAATAAGTAGAAACTGAGCAAGGGTTCGTGTTCTGCTCACGCCATTACTTGCCAATAAAAAACCCAGCTAAAAAGCTGGGTTGTAGTTTATGCTATTGCTTTTAGTGTTTTTGCATGCGGCTCATTTCAGCATGACAGCTTTGCATCGTTAATAAGGTTTTAGCAAGAGCTGCTTCACAGTCAGCAGGTTGCGGCTTATCCATTGCAGTTTTAATTTCGTCAAGCGTCTTATCCTCAACTTCTTCAAGCTCTTTTACGTATGTACTATCGTTATGCGAGCTAAAAGTTGTTAGCAGTGATGTATAAGCACGTCTTGCTTCAACGGCAAAAGACGAGCCGTCTTCTCGTTCACCTTTTTCGTTAATTGCATAAGGTTGTAAGCGTTCTACACTCACTTTTCGGGCATCTATCATACGTTGAAAAAGTGCACCAATAGCAGGGTCTTCTACCTTCTCTTGTGCTTTTTGATAAAAATCGATGCCGCTGTTCATAACTTGGATGATGTCAGTAATATGATTTACTTCTGTTCCTTGATGGGTGTTCATAATGACCTCTTTTATTAAATGAATGTATCGTTCAATTTAATAAAAGCAAAGCACGTTCCAATGTTTTTTATTTTATTTAACTGCTTGATATGCAATGGTTTAAATGGGTTTTATGGATTGCTAGGCTTAGGTGAGTAGATCAAACCTAGCAATTTTTACATTATGTCGTGTAATAAGGTTATTTAAGCTCTTCAGCTACTTCGGCTACTTTTTGACGAAGCCAAATATGGCTAGCATCACGATGTAAAAGCGGGCTCCAAATCATATCCAGCTCAAACGGCGGGATAGGAAACGGTGGCTCTAATATTTTAAGGCCCGGATCATCTAAATAAATATTAGCGGCTTTTGAGGGTAAGGTTGCAATTAAGTTTTTCTCTTTCGCTAGGTGAATAGCTACATGGTAATTACGCGTAAAGGTGGCAATGTTGCGATGTTTTCCAAAGTGAGCGAGCGCTTCGTCAACCCAACCTAGTTTTTGAACATCTTTAGGGTCCATACCCACACCTACACCAAAACCTGTTTTACTTACCCATATATGGCGAGCTTTTAAATAGCTGTCGAGACTGAAATTTTCAATAATTGGGTTATCTGCTTTTACCAAGCAACAAAAGCTGTCTTTCCATATACGTTTATGGTGAAAAGATTGCGGTAAATTTTCAAAGCGATTAATAGCCATATCTACTTTACCATTTTCAACATCATGAAACGTTACATCACTGGGTGTAAGTATATCTAAGGTTGTATCGGGGGCTTCTTCATGTAATTTACTTAAAAGCTTTGGCGCTAGTGTACTGGCTGCGTAGTCGCTCGCCATTATTCTAAACACACGTTTACTTTGGCTTGCTTCAAACTCGCGATTAGGCGCAAGGGTTTCTTCAAGGGTCATTAGTATGCCACGAATAACCGGTTGAAGTTCAATAGCGCGCTCAGTAGGTACCATACCATCGCTAGTACGTACTAAAATGGGGTCGTTAAATAAGTTACGTAGACGTTTAAGCCCATTACTCATTGCAGGTTGCGTTATGCTTAGCTGATTGGCAGCACGCGTTACGTTGCATTCTCGTAGTAATGTGTCGAGGTAAACCAGTAAATTTAAATCTATTTTACTTATATTCATTGTGTGTGTCCTTTAGCGCTTACCAGTGGTGAATAAAGCGCTGTGCTGTCGGGTAGGGATAAATATGACTTACCTGCCCATTTTTTATATTTTGTTGTGCTTGCTTCCAATAACTAACATCTATTAGTTCTGGGTGAGTGCTGAGTAAAAACTTTTTATACATAGGGTTTGGCATTACAAAGGTACAAAGTTGCTCAGGAAATACATCTTGTGGAGCAACAGAATAACTTTGATCATCGGTTAAGTAATCGTCGTAGCTTTTGGCCTTTGGTAGGGCTCTAAAGTTCATATCTGTTAAGTACTGAACTTCATCGTAATCATAAAATATAATGCGTTTATGCTTACTAACGCCAAAGTTTTTTAAAAGCATATCACCGGGAAAAATATTAACGGCAATCATTTCTTTTAACGCTTGGCCGTATTCTTCTATTGCGTCAGCCGCACTTTCTTCGCTGGCACTTTCTAAAAACAAATTAAGCGGTGTCATGCGTCTTTCTATATAAAGATGCTTGATGATCAACCAATCGCCTTCGATGATCATAGATGAGCCTATTGTTTTGTGTAACTGCTCAAGTAAATTACTATCAAAACGCGCTAAAGGAAATACGACGTTAGAGTACTCTATTGTGTCGGCCATTCTGCCTACGCGATCATGACTTTTTACGAGTTGATAACGCTTTAGAACAGTATCACGGCCAAAAGGTTTGCTCTCGCTAAATTTATCTTTTATTACTTTAAACACATAACCAAAGGAGGGGAGAGTAAACACCATCATCACCATGCCAGGTGTGCCGGGGGCAATAGTAAACTCGTCATTTGAGTGTGACAAGTGGCTTAAAAACTCACGATAAAACTCTGTTTTGCCTTGTTTGTGAAAGCCTATTGCGTTGTAGAGTTCGGCCAATGTTTTATTAGGCATTAACTGATTTAAAAAGCGCACCAACGCAGAAGGCGCATGTGTTTCTACCATAAAATAAGCACGAGCAAAGCCAAAAACAACTCGCATTTGAGATGATTTAGTTAAGAGCGCATCTAAATAAAGACCGTTATCTCCATCATGTAATACGGCAATAATAAAAGGCTGAACACCACTTTGTGACACCACACGGCCAACTATATAAGCTGCTTTATTACGATAAAAAGGCGTGTGTAATATATCAAAACGCATTTGCCAAGGTTGATGGTGAGTATCAGGTGCTTGTTTATAAAATGCTTTTACGAGCAGGCGAATATCACGCTCTAAATTGACAAAGGGAGCTTTAAAATCAAAGTGATTAATAATGTGTTTTATTGTCGGTTTTAAACCCTCAACAACTGGGAAGTAAGTTCTGTACTCGGCTTCAACAGGCACTGATGGCGCATCTTTCAATGAGGCCTCAACAAAGATAAAATCATTATGAAAATAGCGTCTATGGTACAGTCTGCAAAATACAGAGTTATAAAATGTTTCGGCTAATTCAGCTTGAGGATGAAAGCATAAATATTGCTGGTATGCTTTTTTTACATTTAGCCAAAGTGTTTCATCGAGTTGTTCGGTTGGATTTTGTTGTTTTAATATGTGTGTAGTTTCGTTAACACGATCATCATAATAACTTATGCGTAAACGGCTAATATCATTAATTGCTTGCCAATCTTGTTGAGCAAAAGCCATCGGTGCTTTAGCTGTTATTTTTTGAAATAGCTGATAGTGCTTTTTAAAGCCTGTTAAAATTAGCTCTGCAATCTGGCATGGTTGCATATCAACTCCTTAATACATCGTAGAGCTTATACTCTATTGTGTAAAGGGTATGTTATTTTAAGTTTAAAACCAAGATAAATTCTAAGTAACCTGGGTGCTGCTAAATGACCTTCCTGCAATTTACTCTTTTTATTTTCAATTCAATATTAAGAATAGCTGCAGATGTAGTGAAATAACCAAAACAGTTTAGGCATATTTATTGGTATCGAGCTATTTTCTTTTCGAGTTTTTTAATATGTTTTGTGATCGCTGCAACGTCTTTTTTGTAATTTTGATTAATTACTTTCAGTTTTTTGGTTATATCTTTAGTAATCCGTTTTTTATCATCTTCAGCTAATATATGATTTAGCCGCTCTTGCTGTTTGTATTCAGCACGCTGCTTTTCTCTATCGAGTATTGCCAGTTTATGGTTATTACTTCTAAGTTCTGACTCTAAGCCAGATAGCAGCCTTTCGCGTTCAAGATCATTTAACTGCTTAGTATAATCAATCTTAGGGCCTGAATATTGGTTACCAGTAGTGCTTACTTTATAGGTAGTGGCTTTATCATCACAGGGGAATTGAGAAAACGTAGTTCCATGTTCGGTCACGCATTTATAATAGGTTGTATTGCCTAGGGTGCAAAAGCTAGTAAATAGTAAAGAGCAGTATATCAATCGAAGCATTGAGTCTATCCCTGTGAGTTTTACACGTTAATTAAACAATATAAAACTATAACCTAGCTTACTGTTATAGCAAGCTAGGTAAGAGCGATCGCTTTAAGTTATTGAGTAAACGCTTTGAGCTTTTTAATGCTTTGCACTAAAAATGGGATGTCTAAACCTTGCTCAATAGAAAAGCCTTCTGCGGCTGATATATTTTTAAAATTACCGTCAGAATCTATTAAAGTAATTCTGTCTTTTTTATACGCAATTACGACGCCTTGTGAGTAATTAACGCCCATATCGTCTTTTTTCTTGTATAGGTTTACACCAAGCATTGTTTGTTTAGCGATTGCTTTACAATTTAAGTATTGGCCAACACTTGTTGCAATTAAATCACTGGGTTGAATAAGCCCGTCAACCTTAGAAATACGCTTATCTGAGCTGTATAAAGTTGACGTGATAACTACTTCTGCTTTATCACGAGCTAGGCTAAAGGCAAAAACATGTGTGTTATCATCTTTTATAGCAACCTTATCGTTACTTTTAATAATACGTATCGCACTTGAGCTATGAGCTTGGTCATTAACAAAGCCTAATTCTTTAACACCATCTACCTGAATGCTTCGGCGTTGGCTTTGCCACGCAGGTAATGTTTGCTCATTCAATATTGCTGCTTTATAAAAGGCGGGTAAGCCATACACTAAGCTAAATAAAGTGTCGTCGTGATTGGTTGGTTGTAAAAATTGTTCTGTTTTGTGCAAATTTTTGTTGTTAGCAACAAATGCAGCTAATCCTTCATTGTTATCAAATACAAAAATATCAACATTGGCCTGCGTGTAATCTGCGCACTTTTCGAGTGGGGCAGGTAATTGATAACTAATGTTTTGGTTATTTATTTTAACATTATGTGCTTGTTTATAGCTTTCTATATCGAGTAAGTCATTCTTAGCGAGTAAGCTTTTAGCCGTTGTTGGGTATGAAAGCGGTAACACATTATCTTGCTTTGTTACGTCAAACTTTAAGTTTGCATCAGCCCAAATATGAATACTGTGGCTAAGTGCAAAACACACAATTAAAGACGATATGGCATAACGCGCAAATTTGTATTGTTTTAAACGTGCAAGGTGATGCCATGTATAGTTACTTACTACAAGTTGAAAACCTAAAATAAGGAGTACAATACCACCGGCTAAAATAGTAGTTAATGCCGGTGAGCTAGTTAAACGGTGCCATAACAAAGAAATAATTTCTGGCAAAGCTGAGCCACTTAAGTGGTAACCTAAATTAACATAAACATAGGCATCTAAAGTAAGTAACGATGCGCCAACAGTTGCTATAACTGCTGCCATGCCGCGTATATGTTTAGGGTATGGGAATATTAAACTAAGCGGAAATACCGTCAGCACAAACGCTAAAAAGGCAATAAAGCTAGTATGGCTTAACCATGTTACTAGCATATAAGTAATACCTATAAAGCTTGATGGTGGCGAGTCTGCAAATAAATAGCTTAAGCTAATTAATAGCGCTAAGCCAATGTTGGCAAAGGTAAACCAATGCCCCCAACTTAATAACTGACTAGCCTTTGATGAAAATTGATTGTGCTGCGATAAATTCATAGACTTTATTTAACCGACTGCGCGAGTGCTTTTGCAAAGTTCTCGGTTACGGCTTGTCTTTTCCCTGTTGGTACATGCTCTTTTAGGATATGCGTGATAGAATTTCCTAAACACATAAGACTTAAATCAACCGGCGCATTGTGTTTAGTTAGCACATCAATAAGCTGATCGACGATTTGTTCTACTTCTTCATTAGAGTATTTTGATAAGATTGGCATCAGTTGGTTCAATAAAAGAGTTATATTCCCGTATTTTAACACCAGAGGCGTGAAAAACAAAGATGACAACAGACGTTAAAAAACTAGTCGTTCATTATGTAGACAAAAAAGACGACGATACGCAAATTCACCTTCGAAATGATGAGATGGTTATTAACGATAAAGTAGCCGTTTTTATCGAACAATTACATCATGCATACAATGGTAAGCCAGGTAAAGGTTACTGTGCTTTTAGTGGTGATAAAAACAGTGTTGTAGCATCTGCAATGCAAAGCTACCGTAATGACGAACTAGGTTTTTGGCATATGACCGAGCAAGCGTCTAATGTTTTAAAAGAAGAGCTGGATAAATATGCATTTAGTGAAACAGGTTATTTAGTTTTTTGTCATTACCAGTATGTAGCTACTGATTACATGCTTATTGCAATGATCAATATCAAAGAGCATTACTCAATGACTTCTGAGCTTGATTTAGCCGCATCTCGTCATTTAGATATTTCGCGTATGCAATTAGCTGCGCGAATTGATTTAACAGCCTGGGATACACAAGCAGAAGATAATCGCTATATTTCGTTTATTAAAGGCCGTGCAGGGCGCAAAGTTGCTGACTTTTTCTTAGACTTTTTAGGTTGTGAAGAAGGCATTGATCCCAAGCAGCAAAGCCAAGTTATGTTAAGCGCAGTAGAGGATTACTTATCTGAGCAACAATTTGATAAATCAGAAAAAGATGATTTACGTAAACAAGTTTTTGATTACTGTAACGACTGTGTAACTACCGGTGAAGATGCAAACGTAAGCGAGCTTTCGGCTACCCTTACTAAAGGTGATGACAGCCCATTTGATAGTTTTTGCAAAGAGCAAAGTTATGATTTAGAAGAGTCATTTCCTGTCGATAAAAAAACAGTAACCAGCATGGTCAAGTTTTCAGGCTTAGGCGGTGGGGTAAGCGTAAGTTTTGAGCGAAAACATTTAGGTGAACGTGTAACTTATAACGAGGCAACAGATACACTTGTAATAAAAGGTATTCCGCCAAATTTAAAAGATCAGCTTCAGCGCTTTATGGAAAATGAAAGCGAGTAAACTCATTTGTCCTAGTTAAAGCCGATTTAAGAGCGTGATATTTATATCACGCTTTTTTATTGGCTGTAATTTAGCTTTATTCTGGTTTTAAAAGCGTAGCGTCTATTAATCTTTTTGTGAAAATTACTATTTTCGGGCTTTGCCCGTTACGCTAACAAGTTGTGCGTCTTCAAGTATTATTACGGTGTTAAAGTTTGGCTGTACGCGTGAAGTAGCGCTGTTGTTTATTTAATTTTTACTAATAAAACCATTTAAAAATCTATTGGACTAAGATGAAGTGAAAGAGGAATAAACAAGAAAACACACGCTACGGTTTATTGGCTACGCTTTTTCAAATTGGCTAGCTTTATTACTACTCATATATAAGCCAGTAGGTATTAAAACAAAAAAGCCCCGCTATTTGTTAATAGCGGGGCTTTATTGATGAGTGTTAATTATTAATCAGCACTCATTGTGTTTGTCATTGCAGAACTCGCACGACCTGCAGGTTTAACTGACCCTGCACGCAAGCCGCTATCTGGCACTAGTTCACGTTTATCGTGAGCCATTGCAACAGATGTGTGTTTAACTTCGCTATCAGCAACTGGAGTAGGCTGAGCCATAGGGGCACTTGCAGCACCTTTAGCTATTACTGTTTTAGCGTTAGCCACGGTTTCAACTTTAGCTGGTTGCTCTGCTGCTACTGGCTCTTCAACTTTAGCTGGTTGCTCAATGGCTACTGGTTCTTCAACTTTAGCTGGTTGCTCAATGGCTACTGGTTCTTCAACTTTAGCTGGTTGCTCAGTGGCTACTGGCTCTTCAACTTTAGCTGGTTGCTCAGTTGCTACTGGCTCTTCAACTTTAGCTGGTTGCTCAGTTGCTACTGGCTCTTCAACTTTAGCTGGTTGCTCAGTGGCTACTGGCTCTTCAACTTTAGCTGGTTGCTCAGTGGCTACTGGCTCTTCAACTTTAGCTGGTTGCTCAGTTGCTACTGGTTCTTCAACTTTAGCTGGTTGCTCAGTGGCTACTGGTTCTTCAACTTTAGCTGGTTGCTCAGTTGCTACTGGCTCTTCAACTTTAGTTGGTTGCTCAGTGGCTACTGGCTCTTCAACTTTAGCTGGTTGCTCATCTTGAACTGTTTCAACTTTTGCTAAGTCTTCAGCTGCAATAGCTTGTTCAACTTGTTGTGAAGCATCAACAGGCGTTTCTTCTGATTTAGCTTTTAGTTCTGCTTCATACTCAGCGGCAGCTTGATCAGCAACTGGTACAAATGCAGGTGCATCATCAGATTTAACTTCTGCTTCGCCTTCAGGACGACGACGACGTTGACCCGATGCACGAAGATGACGTGGTGAGCGACGTGAACGTGTACGTGTTTGACCTTGCTCATCATCAGCATTTACAGCTTCATCAGTAGATTCAACATTTGCCACTTGTTCTTCTTTAACAGGTGTCTCTTCAACTTTAGCTGGTTTAGCTTCAACTGTTTCAGCAGGCGCTTGTGCTTGTTTTTCAACTACTGGCGTTTGCTCTTTAGTTTGCGGCTTATCGGCTACTACAGACTGCTCAGATGTTTGCTCTGTTGTTGTAGTTGCTTGCTCTGCGCTTTCATCTTGTACACGTACTTTTTTACGCACGTTACGACGCTGGCGACGAACTTTAGGCTTTTGCTCTTTTGGTTCTGCAGCTTGAGCAGGCTTAGAATCAGTATCAGTTTTAGCCGTTGTATCTGCTTTAGTTTGATCTTTATCTGCGTTTTTATGCTCAGGGCGTTTACGAGAATTAGGGTTACGACGTCGCTTATTGCGATTTTCGTTTCTTTCTTGAGTCTCGTTTGTTGCTGTTGAGTCTGTTTTAACTTCTTCTTCAGCACCTTGGCGCTCGTTGCGAGGTTTTGAACGTGGGTTATTACGACGACGCTGATTGTTATTACGGCGGCGATTATCGTTACCACGACGGTTGTTATTATTGCGAGTTTCTTGCTGCTGTTTCTCAACGGCTGCTTTTTTCTCTTCTTCAGATTCACTCACAAATAACGACTTAAACCAATTACCGATAGCAGCTAATACGCCACCTTCAGTTTTAGTTTGTACCGGTGCAGCAGGTGCTTCAGTTTTTGTTGGTGTAGCTTGTGGAGCCGGAGTTGAAGGCATTACAACGCCTTTTAACATTGGCTCTTCACGTACTGGTGCAGAAGGCGACTTAGACATTTCGAATGCTTCTGGCTCAGGCGCAACAACTTGCTCGTAGCTTACTGTTTCAAGCGTTTCGTCTTTACGTAAGCGCATCACTTCGTAGTGTGGTGTTTCCATGTGTTGATTAGGAATAATCACGACATCACATTTATGGTGCTTTTCAATACGGTGAACGCTACGACGTTGCTCATTTAGTAAATAAGCAGCAACGGCAACAGGCACTTGTGCATTTACTTGTGCTGTATTGTCTTTAATTGCTTCTTCTTCAATTAAACGAAGGATAGAAAGTGCAATTGATTCGTTAGAACGAATAGTACCTTGGCCGCTACAACGTGGACATGGGCCTTGGCTTGCTTCACCTAGTGAAGGACGCAAACGCTGGCGCGACATCTCTAGTAAACCAAAGCGAGAAATTTTGCCTATTTGTACGCGAGCACGATCTGGTCGAGCAGCATCTTTTAAGCGATTTTCAACTTCGCGTTGATGGCGTGGAGGTGTCATATCAATGAAGTCGATAACGATTAAGCCACCTAAGTCACGTAAACGTAATTGGCGTGCAATTTCGTCTGCAGCTTCTAGGTTGGTATTAAGGGCTGTTTCCTCAATATCGCCGCCTTTAGTTGCTTTAGACGAGTTGATATCGATTGAAGTAAGTGCTTCAGTTGGGTCAATTACAATTGAACCACCAGATGGTAGACGAACTTCTCGTTGGAACGCAGACTCAATTTGGCTTTCAATTTGGTAATGCGTAAATAACGGCGTGTCACCTTGATAAAGCTTAACACGGCTCATAAAGTCAGGGCGAAAACGCTCAATGTGCGCTTTAGCTTCTTCAAAAACACGTGGTTTATCAATTAGGATTTCGCCAATATCACGACGTAAATAGTCACGTATTGCACGGAAAATTACATTGCTTTCTTGGTGAATTAAAAACGGCGCTTTAGCACTGTCGGCTGCTTGTTTAATCGCATCCCAGTGTACTAATAATGCTTTTAAATCGTAGTTAAGTTCCTCAAACGATTTGCCAACACCCGCTGTACGAACAATTAAGCCCATACCTTTAGGAAGTTCTAGGCGGCTAAGCGCTTCTTTTAGTTCAGTGCGCTCATCACCTTCAATACGGCGAGAAATACCGCCAGCACGAGGGTTGTTTGGCATAAGGACTAAATAGCTACCTGCAACACTGATAAAAGTAGTTAGCGCTGCGCCTTTTTGGCCGCGTTCTTCTTTATCAACTTGTACTATTACTTCTTGACCTTCTTTTATAACGTCGCGAATGTTCGGACGGCCATGGAAAGTATAACCTTGTGGGAAGTATGTACGGGCAATTTCTTTTAAAGGAAGGAAACCATGGCGGTCAGCACCGTAGTCAACAAATGCTGCTTCAAGAGATGGTTCAATGCGAGTGATTTTGCCTTTGTAAATATTGGCTTTTTTCTGTTCGTGACCTGGGCTTTCGATATCTAAATCATAAAGGCGCTGGCCATCAACCAGTGCTACGCGCATTTCTTCTTGCTGCGTTGCATTGATTAGCATACGTTTCATATTGTTACTCTACTTAATTTTTGTCGCTGACATGACGATGTTTTATCGCCTGTTCAGTTGTTCCTATTTTTAGAATATACAGCCTCACGACTGGGTCTTTAACGGAACTGCTCTGTATTTCGTATGCAGTATTTTTAAATGCTGGCAAACAATAGCGTGTAATCACACTATTAAATTCTTTATGGTGCTAAAACTGTCGGCTTTTCAGCTACGTTACACGTTTTACCCAGAAGTCGGCCTGTCATATCAATCTTACTAAATGTCATTCATATTAGGCGCGTAGGGCTCATAAGATGGTGAGCTGGGCATATTTGATGCTTAGCTAATAGCCAGTTTACGAGCAAGAGTCGCTGCCAATGTTAATGAACGCTTATTTATTAGATTTTTTTAGTTCTAAATAAGCTGCTGTACGGTACTACAATAATTGAGCTAGTGCTGAACGACGCGTTCTTACGTCGTCACTATCAGACAAATTATCTGTTCATTGCTTTTTCTAGTACGTTAAAAGTCACTTCATGTTCAAACTTAAGCAGCAATATATTACGCGCATTGCTGTTAATTGATCGCACGTGTTAACTGAGGAGGCATAAAAGCTTTGGAAAACTTAACTCGGATCTGTATGATCGGCTACCCAGAATGTGCATCACGAATCTTTTAATGTGTTAAAAAGCACCGTTGTTATTTGCAAATACTAAATATTTGCGCTGCTGATTATCCCACTATTTTTACCGTGTTAGCAACTAAATTATTTTACTTAAATCAGTGATTAGGCAATGTCAGAAAAAACCGGCTTACAAGTATCTTTTGTTACAATCAACGAAGACCATTTAGGTCAGCGTATTGATAACTTTCTTATTACCCATTTAAAAGGGGTGCCTAAAAGCGCAGTTTATAAAATTCTTCGTAAGGGTGAGGTACGTGTAAACAAAAAACGTATTAAACCTGTTTATAAGTTACAGCTAGACGATGTAGTGCGTATACCACCTATTAGAGTGTCGGAGCGTGAAGAGTTTGTACCCTCTAAACTAGATAAAGTAACTCGCCTTGAAGACGATATTTTGTTTGAAGATAAATACCTTATTGTAATCAACAAACCTTCGGGTATGGCTGTACATGGTGGTAGTGGTTTAAGTTATGGCCTAATAGAGGCTTTGCGTGCACTTCGCCCTGATGAGCGCAGTCTTGAGCTTGTACACAGGCTAGACCGTGATACGTCGGGTTGTTTATTAATTGCTAAACGCCGCTCAGTATTAACAGCATTACATGAACAGTTACGCGAAAAAACGATGGAAAAAAACTACTGGGCGCTTGTAGAAGGTCAGTGGGATTCTAAAACTAAAAACGTAACAGAGGGTTTGCGTAAAAATACGCTTAAATCGGGCGAGCGTGTAGTACGAGTAGATAATGTTGAGGGTAAGCCTTCGCATACTCGCTTTAAAGTGCTTGAGCGTTTTAACGATTGCTCACTTGTACAGGCATCGCCAGTGACAGGTAGAACGCATCAAATTCGTGTGCATACTCAATGTAAAGGTCACCCTATAGCGTGTGATGATAAGTATGGCGACCAAGGGTTTGACGAATCTATGCGTAAAGTTG
This sequence comes from Pseudoalteromonas sp. MMG007, assembly GCF_018100985.1. GTDB lineage: Bacteria > Pseudomonadota > Gammaproteobacteria > Enterobacterales > Alteromonadaceae > Pseudoalteromonas. The sequence goes on from NZ_JAGJEI010000007.1 coordinate 121,220, forward strand.
GCTTAAACCGTTTATTTTTACACGCGCACGATTTAAGTTTTTACCACCCTAAAAATGAAACTACCATGCGTATAGAAGCGCCTTTAGATAAAACGCTTAAAAATACATTATTAAAATTACGAGATGCAAAACAGTGATAAAAGCAACGCCAATTAAAAAATATAAGCTGGTTATTTTTGATTGGGATGGCACGGTAATGGATTCAGTTAGCAAAATAGTTAACTGTATTCGACAAAGTGCTTTGTCGCTTAATATAACGCCGCCCAGTGATGATGCGATTAAAAATATAATTGGTTTGTCGCTTGAACGTGCTATTGACGTTTTATTTCCTGAGCAGATAGAACAGCATAATGCTTTAGTTGAGGAGTATAAGCATCAATACCGTATTGATAAGACCCCAACGCCCATTTTTGATGGTGTTGCAGATGTACTTAACGCCTTACAAGAGGAAGGCATAATATTAGCTGTTGCTACAGGCAAAAGGCGAGGTGGACTAGAGCGCTTACTTGATCAAAGCCAGCTTAGGCATTTTTTTAGTGCAACACGTACAAGTGATGACGCACAGTCTAAGCCATCGCCAGATATGCTTTATCAATTATTGCAAGAACTTGGCGTAAGCGCCGATGACGCTGTAATGATAGGTGATACAAAAATTGATATGGCAATGGGCAAAGCCGCAAATATGGACCGAATAGGGGTTACCATGGGTGTACATAATGCCCAGCAGCTAAGTGAGTTAACACCTGTTGCAACTGTTGATAATTACCAGCAGTTGCAACAGATATTACTCAGTAAGTAATTTAATTTGCTTGAGGTGTTTGAGCCGCTAATACATCAATACCAAACTCAGCTAATAATTGACTGAGTTTAATTAGCGGTAAGCCTATTAGGCTATTAGGATCGTCCCCATTTAATTTTTCAAATAAACAAATACCTAACCCTTCACTTTTAAAACTTCCTGCACAGTTATAGGGCTGCTCGGCATCGCAGTATGCTTCTATTTGCTCATGGGTGAGTGCTTTGAAAACAACTTCAAATGGTTCTATTACTGTTTTTATTTTATCTTCAGCAATATCGTAAACACAAAGGCCAGTTAAAAATGTTACAGTATTGGCGCTAAATAAAGATAACTGCTTTATGGCGTTTTGCTTATTATGTGGTTTACCTAAAATTTGATTATTAAACACGGCGACTTGGTCGGATCCTATAGCTAAGCCTTGGTCAAAGTGATTACGCGCAGCACGTGCTTTTAATTCACTTAAGCGTTTTACTAGCTGCTCAGGCGTTTCGTTTGCTTGTGGTGACTCATCAATATCTGGCGAAAATGATTCAAATAGTAGATTAAATTTTTGTAATAAAGACTGCCTAAAAGGTGAGCTTGACGCTAATATAAGTGGGTACTTCATGAATTACTTTCCTAATGAAAATCAGTTTGAGTTAGGATAAATCAGATCCGTAAGTAAAACACGTGAAAAACTACCTGAAAATGGTTTTTTACTTTGACTAACCAATTAACTATCTATATGATGCAGCCCCTATGCAAAAGGTGAAAATTCCCATCACTCTTCATCCAGGCAAAGCAGCGCAGCACCGTTTATCGTATGACGGAATTGTACCGCTTGAAAAACTTACTCGTTTAGAGAAAGTTGTGCAGGAAGAAGTAGGTGAAATAGCGGTAAAAATTCATTGCAAAAACGACGACCAAGGTTTAGTTGTGATTCGCGGCAATTTGTCCACACACGTAACTGTCACTTGTCAACGTTGTAATGGTGATTTAGGGTTGGATTTGGTTCAAGATTTTGTTTGTTCGCCAGTAGGTGAAGATACAGATTTAGATATTTTTCCAGAAGACTACGATGAAGTAGCACTTGATGAAAATGGTGAAATTAACGTTTTTGATTTAATTGAAGACGAACTGATTTTAGCAATTCCATTAGTTGCCACTCACAACGAAGCTTCATGCAGTTATTCAGCAAAGCCTGCCAGCTTTGGTGTGTTAAAGGCGGAAGATGATAAACCTAATCCATTTGATATTTTGAAACAACTTAAGAAAGATTCTTAGGAGAAGACTATGGCTGTACAAAAAAGCAAAAAGTCTCGTGCAAGACGCGGCATGCGCCGTTCACACGATGCGATCAGTGGTCCAACTTTAACTGTAGACCAAACATCTGGTGAGACTCATCGTCGTCACCATGTGACTGCAGATGGTTACTACAAAGGCGTTCAAGTAATTTCTAACTAAGAGATTGCTTTTATGCTGACTAATCTAACCATAGCGTTAGATATGATGGGGGGCGATTATGGCCCCCGTTCATCTATCCCCGCTGCCGTTTGCGCAGTAAATGCTCATGCCAATTTAACGCTTATATTGTGCGGTAACGAGCAAGTAATACAAAAAGAACTCGACTCTCTCGATTCTTTATCTCACCCAAGACTCATTATTCGCCACTGTAGCGAAATAGTTACTAATGCCTGTGAACCTGCCATTGCTGTGCGTTCAAAAAAAGACTCTTCTATGCGTGTTGCCCTTGATTTAGTTAAATCAGGTGAGGCTCAAGCGTGTGTTAGCTCGGGTAATACCGGCGCATTATTTTTTATGGCACATTATGTATTAAAAATGCTGCCAGGCGTTAAGCGTCCAGCATTAATATCTGCGGTGCCTACCGAGCAAGAAAACCCTGTTTATTTACTCGATTTAGGCGCAAATGTGCACTGCGATGCAGAAGTATTATATCAGTTTGGCATTATGGGCTCAGTGGTTGCTGGGCAAGCTCTTGGCTGCGAAAACCCCAAAGTAAGTTTACTAAACATTGGTGCAGAAGATATAAAAGGCCATGAAGGTATTAAACAAGCCGCGCAACTTATGCAGCAAAGCCCCCATATTAATTACACTGGATACAGTGAAGGCAGTGATATTTTTTCAGGCAAGGCTGATGTAATCGTATGTGAAGGGTTTGTTGGCAACGTTGCATTAAAAACCTGTGAAGGTATTGCTAAACTTATTATGAATAAGTTTACAAAAGCCCTTGAAAAGCACTTAGTTTACAAATGCATGGCCTTTATTCTTAAGCCCGTTATAAAAAAACTCTATAATAGGGTGAACCCCGACCAGTATAACGGTGCTTCTCTGGTAGGATTGCGCGGTATTGTGGTTAAAAGTCATGGAAATGCATCAGCTAAAGCATTTCAAGCAGCAATCGATGAAGCGGTAAAAGAAGTTGAACGCCAACTTCCAGATAAAATAGCCGCAATTTTCGAAAAAACACATTCTAATGATACGGCGGCCAATTAAATTTTAGGTGCCGTATTAATTACCTATTTTTTGTTTAATTAAAAAGAGCAAAGTATGGCACAAAAAATTGCACTTCTATTTCCAGGTCAAGGCTCTCAAAGCGTTGGCATGTTAAGCGAGCTATTAGAAAGCTCAGATATTGTAAAAGCAACATTTGCAGAGGCGTCGAACGCATTAGGTTATGACCTTGCTGCGCTTGTGCTTAATGGCCCAGAAGAAAGCCTTAACCAAACTCACCGTACTCAACCTGCATTATTAACTGCAAGTGTGGCTATTTACCGCCATTGGTTAGCAGCAAATCCTGATGCAGAGACTGTAATGGCAGGGCACAGCTTAGGTGAATATTCGGCTTTAGTATGTAGTGACGTTGTAAGCTTAAGTGAAGCGGTAAAGCTTGTTGAAAACCGTGGTTTATACATGCAAGAAGCAGTACCTGTGGGTGTAGGCTCTATGGCTGCTATTATTGGTTTGGGTGATGATGAAATCAAAGCTGCCTGTGAGCAATCAGCGCAAGGCGAAGTTGTTTCTCCAGTAAATTACAATTCACCAGGGCAAGTTGTTATTGCAGGGCATAAAGCAGCGGTAGATAGAGCATCGCAAGCATGTAAAAACGCAGGTGCAAAACGTGCATTACCACTTAGTGTAAGTGTACCGTCGCATTGTGAGCTAATGAAACCAGCGGCAGAGAAACTGGCTAATGATCTAGCTGCTTTAACATTTAATACACCTAAATGTGATGTAATTAATAATGTTGATGTAAAAGCTGAAAATACAGCGGATGCAATTAAAGATGCATTGGTACGTCAGCTATACAGTCCAGTACGCTGGACAGAAACAGTACAAGCATTAGTTGCACAAGGTGTAACACAAAGCTATGAGTTTGGCCCAGGGAAAGTGTTAACCGGCCTTGCAAAACGAATTGATAAAGCAATGATTTGTGGTTCAGTAAATGATGCCGCGTCAATCGATGCTGCTAAATAAGAGTATATAAAATGTCTAATTTATTTTCTTTAGAGGGCAAAGTAGTCCTAATTACAGGTGCTAGCCGTGGTATTGGTAAAGCAATTGCAAATACACTTGTAGCACAAGGTGCAAAAGTAGCAGGTACTGCAACAAGTGAATCAGGCGCGGCTAAAATTAGTGAGTATTTAGCTGATAACGGTAAAGGTTATGCGTTAAACGTAACTGATCCTGCTTCGATTGAGACAACACTTGCCGCGATAAAAGCTGACTTTGGTGATGTTGATGTACTAGTAAATAATGCGGGTATTACTCGCGATAATTTATTAATGCGTATGAAAGATGGTGAGTGGGACGATATTATCGACACTAATTTAAGCTCTATCTTTCGCTTATCAAAAGCAGTATTACGTCCAATGATGAAGAAAAAGAATGGTCGTATCATTAACATAGGTTCAGTTGTGGGCACTATGGGTAATGCAGGCCAAGCTAACTATGCTGCTGCAAAAGCTGGCGTAATTGGTTTTTCTAAATCACTTGCACGTGAAGTTGCATCTCGTGGGATTACAGTAAATGTAGTGGCACCTGGTTTTATTCAAACTGATATGACTGATGATTTAACCGATGATCAAAAAGCAGCTACGCTTGCAAACGTACCTGCAGGTCGTTTAGGTCAGCCAGATGAGATTGCAGCAGCAGTGTGTTATTTAGCATCTGACGCAGCTGCGTACGTATCAGGCGAAACTTTGCATGTAAATGGCGCGATGTACATGGTTTAATAACCAACGTACTTACATTGACACTCAATTAAGTTAAGTAAGTTACCTCAAAAAGATTGAATTTTTTGTGATCTTGCTTTAAACATACTTGAAATCGCTGTGAAAATAGGCGATAAAAGACAAAACACACACTCAGAGGTTTGACCAGACAATTATTTATGGTCAAATCATTGAATCAGAGAATTATGCGGCGTAAACTACGCCGCAATCTGAAAATAACGCATTGGCGTTTTTAATAAAGGAAAGAAGAATGAGCGATATCCAAGAACGCGTAAAGAAAATTATCATTGAACAACTAGGTGTTAAAGAAGAAGAAGTTAAAAACGAATCTTCTTTCGTAGACGACCTAGGTGCAGATTCTCTTGATACTGTTGAACTAGTTATGGCTCTTGAAGAAGAGTTTGACACTGAGATCCCAGATGAAGAAGCTGAGAAGATCACTACAGTACAAACTGCTATCGATTACGTTACAGCTCACGCTGAGTAATTAATTGCAAGTTAAAGGCAGCATTCGCTGCCTTTAATTTTTATATCCAAACCACCTCAAAGTTCATGATTTAAACTCGCCTTTTTAATCCTTAGTACATGTATTTAATAACACGTGCTTGATAGAGTTTGAGACTCGCACTTTGAGGTCGCTTGGGTATGAATTCCCTTTGTAATACCAATAGATTTAAACTTAGTAAGTTAAACGGCTTACTTAAATAATAATATTTTAATCAATTGGTGAAAAATATCCCTTATTGGAGGCAAACCGTGGCTAAACGTCGAGTCGTCGTAACTGGCTTAGGAATGTTGACGCCGCTAGGTAATGATGTTCAATCAACCTGGCAAGGCTTATTAGATGGTAAAAGTGGTATTCAAACAATCACACACTTTGATACATCAAAATTTGGTACTAAATTCGCTGGTTTAATCAATGACTTCGATGCAACTGCATACATGTCAGCGAAAGATACCAAAAAAATGGACTTGTTTATTCAGTACGGTATTGCGGCGGGTGTTCAAGCCTTTAAAGATTCAGGTCTTGAAATCACAGAACAAAACGCAACACGTATTGGTGTAGCAGTTGGCTCAGGTATTGGTGGCCTTACACTTATTGAAGAGAACCACATTAAGCTGCTAAACAGTGGCCCGCGTAAGCTTTCTCCATTTTACGTACCTTCTACCATCATAAATATGATCTCGGGTCATTTATCAATGATGCATGGGCTTCGCGGTCCTAATATCTCTATTGTTACAGCCTGTACTACAGGTTTGCATAATATCGGCCATGCAGCGCGCATGATTGCTTACGGTGATGCCGATGCAATGGTTGCCGGTGGTGCTGAAAAAGCATGTACACCAATTGGTATGGGCGGCTTTAATGCAGCTCGTGCGTTATCTACACGTAACGACGACCCACAAGCCGCGTCTCGTCCGTGGGATAAAGACCGCGATGGGTTTGTACTTTCAGACGGTGCGGGTGTTGTTGTAGTTGAAGAATACGAGCACGCTAAAGCACGTGGCGCTAAAATTTATGCAGAACTGGTTGGTTTTGGCATGAGTGGCGACGCATACCACATGACCTCACCACCAGAAGACGGTGCAGGGGCTGCACTTGCTATGCAAAATGCATTAAACGATGCGCAAGTAAACGCAGAGCAAGTTGGTTATATCAACGCACACGGTACATCTACCAATGCTGGCGATAAAGCAGAGACCGCAGCTGTTAAATCTATTTTTGGCAATGCCGCTAAAGATGTAATGGTAGGCTCATCTAAATCAATGATGGGTCACTTATTAGGTGCTGCAGGTTCGGTTGAATCGATTATTTCTATTTTATCTCTAACGGATCAAAAAGTGTCGCCAACCATTAACCTTGATAATCCAGATGAGGGCTGTGATCTAGATTACATAGCTCATACCGCACGAGATGCAAAGTTAGACTTTGCCTTATGTAACTCATTTGGTTTTGGTGGTACGAATGGCTCGTTGCTATTTAAAAAGGTATAATCTTTTTAACAACGAACCAAATTATAAAAGCTCAGTTGTTTAACTGGGCTTTTTTTATATGCCAACACACATGCAAACAATCATAACAACAGATCAAAATAGTACCTTAAGCACACAAGATAGAGGCTTAAATTACGGTGATGGTTTTTTTACTACAGCTAAAGTTGTTGATGGTAAAATACAATATTGGGCTCACCATAAAGCACGTTTAACTGAATGCGCGCAAAGGCTTGGCTTTCCTAATATTAATTTTATTGAGCTAGAAGAGCACATAGGCAATTACATTCAATCATGTAAACTAAATGTGCTTAAAATTGTGGTTACTCGCGGTGAAGGCGGGCGGGGCTATAATCTACCAGCAAAGTGTAATTTAACTATTTTACTTAGTGTTGCTGCCTATCCCCAAAATTATTTGAACTTACATCAAGTTGGTGTAAACCTAGCAATAAGCCCTATTAAGTTAGCGGCGCAGCCTTTACTTGCTGGCCTTAAAACTCTTAACCGTTTAGAGCAAGTACTAATAAAAAAAGCAATGCAAAGTCAACACTGCGACGATGTTATAGTGCTTGATTACAATAACAATGTAATTGAAGCCTCAGCGGCTAATATATTTGCGATTAAAGACCAACGTATTTTTACACCACAGCTTGACGAGTGCGGGATCAAAGGGGTTTATCTACAATCGTTATGTGATAAATTAACTGTCGAATTTAAAGTGGTTAGCATCGCAGATTTAATAGAGGCAGACGCAGTATTTATTTGTAATAGCTTAATGGCGGTCATACCGGTTAAAACCATTGAGTCGCGTATATTTGATGTATCAAAAAGTCAGTTGCTATTAAAAGAATTATTAGCCAAGGAGGCTAAGTGTTAAAAGTTATTTTATCGGTAGTATTACTTGCCATTGTTACCACAATTGTAGGATATCAGCAGTTACAAGCGACTATAACAAGCCCTTTATTAGTCTCTACGAATACCCATTTTGAAGTAAAAAAAGGTACAGGTTTTAACCAGTTGTGCAAACAATGGCAAGTTAAAGGCTGGGTTGAAGACTGCTTGCGCTATCAAGTCGTTGCTAAGTTAGATCCCACCCTGACTGATTTAAAAGCAGGGCTCTATGAACTCACTTCAGATAGTGTGATCAATAATATAAAAAAAATTAATCAAGGGGAGCAAGTCAGTTTTAGCTTTACCATTATTGAAGGGCAAAACTTACGTGAAGTGCTAAACACTGTTAAAACAGCAACTAACCTACAAAACGATTTAAAAGATGATGCGCTAAGTATGCAAATCCTCGACAGTGATATGTATTTAGAAGGCTGGCTATTCCCAGATACTTATCACTATCATAATAACGACACAGCAAGCAGTGTATTAAAACGTGCAGCGCAAAAAATGCAGCAAGTGCTTGATGATGCATGGCAGAAACGCAGTGATGATTTACCTTACGATACGGCCTATAAAGCGTTGATAATGGCCTCAATAATAGAAAAAGAAACCGGCCTTGCCAGCGAGCGCCCATTAATAGCCTCAGCCTTTGTAAATAGATTAAATACGAATATGCGCCTGCAAACCGATCCTACTGTCATATACGGAATAGGCGCTGATTTTGATGGTGATATTAAAAGTAAAGATTTACGCGACTACACGCCATATAACACGTATCGTATTAATGGCTTGCCGCCAACACCGATAGCAATGCCATCTAAAGCTGCTATTTTAGCCGCAGTGAACCCGCCGCAAAGTGACTATGTATACTTTGTATCAAAAGGCGATGGTAGTCATCAATTTTCAACCACATTAAAGCAGCACAATGTGGCAGTTAACACTTATATATTAAATAAAAAGAACTAACTTTTTTATGAAACCAAAATTTATAGTAATAGAAGGCCTTGAAGGCGCGGGTAAATCAACAGCGATTTCGCTATGCCAAGACTTTTTAAATAAGCAAAAAATAGACTTTATTAATGTTCGTGAACCAGGTGGCACACCATTAGCTGAATCATTACGTACGCTTGTAAAAGCTGAACACAAAGAAGAAATCGCTTTTGAAACTGAGCTTCTTATTATGTATGCGGCACGCTCGCAGCTTATGCATAACGTAATTAACCCGGCCCTTGATAAAGGCCAATGGGTACTTGCAGATCGCCACGATTTATCGTCTCAGGCATATCAAGGTGGAGGACGTGGTATTAGCGCTAATACGCTAGCCTCACTTTCGTCTATGGTATTAAAAGGGTTAAAACCCGATTTAACTATATATCTTGATATAGACCCAGTAATTGGCCTTGAGCGTGCTAAAGGCCGTGGCGAGCTTGATAGAATCGAGCAAGAAGCCATTGAGTTTTTTCAGCGTACGCGTATGCGCTATGTTGAGCTTGCAAATGACGACAATACAATAAAAACAGTCGATGCAAATCAAAGTATCGATAAAGTACATCGCAATATAACTAACGTGCTACATACGTTTTTTGAAGGCTTAAAATAATATGGCATTGCCATGGCTACATGATACACAAGCTCGCTTAGCGCAAAGCTTTCGTGCAAATCGATTTCATCATGCGCAATTATTTTGTGGGCCTGTAGGCGTAGGTAAATTTGCACTTAGTGATGAGCTTGCCAATGCACTTTTATGTCAAAATATTAATCAGCAAACAACGTCTGATACTAGTTTACTCAAGCCTTGTGGGCATTGTAAAAGCTGCTCATTAACACTTGCGGGTAATCACCCTGATAAGCGGTTAACGCAAGTTGATGGCCAAAGTATTGGCGTAGATGATATACGCGGTATTAGTGATTTTATGAATCATTCAGCGGCGCAAAATGGTAATAAAGTCGCGATTATTGAAAACTGTGAAAAAATGACGGTTGCTGCGGCTAATGCATTATTAAAAACGCTTGAAGAACCAACTAATAGCCGCTTTTTAATCTTAACAACAAGTCAGCAAGCTCAGCTTCCAGCCACTATTCTAAGCCGCTGCGCTAAAAGTGAGGTAAAAGTAACAAATACAGCACTTGCAGAGCAATGGCTACAAACGTTAGAAATCCCGCATTATAATTGGCTTACTCTTTTTTATAATCAACCACTACAAATAAAAAAGTGGCAAGAGCAAGAACAGTTAAATAATATTGATACACTTTATAAGTTTGCAACTGACTTTAAACAAAGCCATAATTTCAATGCGTTAGTCGATATAATAAATAAGCAGCCAGAGTTAGTACGCATATTTACGCTGTTTTTAAGTGAGCAGTTAAAGCAGCAGCTTTTACAAGGGATGAGTTTTGACTCTTATCAAAATGCACAACATGCATTAGCGGAGTTTTTACAAAATAATATTCAAGTACTTGGCCTTAATTTACCGCTTGCTGTATCGCGATTAGCATACACGTTACGCAATCAATAGGATTTATCATGCAAGAGCTTTTAGTAGATATAGATGATTTAGATGAGTTGTATAGTTGTTACATGCCTTATTTAAAAAAAGGTGGTCTATTTGTGCGTACTAACATGCGTTACGAAGTAGGGCACTCTTTGGCGCTTCGTGTAACGTTACCCGATGCCCTAGAGGACGACGTAGTAACGGGCAAGGTTGCGTGGATCACCCCGCAAGGTGCGCAGAGCTCTAATCCACCAGGGATAGGCATTAGCTTTTTAGATGATAAAACAAACTTAAATGCTAAAATCGAAAAGCTATTAGGGACTATGTTAAACTCCGGTAATCCTACCTATACCATGTAGTTTTAAGCATATATAAGTTTATTCCATTTCAACTTTATTGAGCTGTTAGTGCTCTTTAATAAGTAACTTAAAACCAAAAAACAATACAGGCCATATAGTGATTGTAGATTCTCATTGCCATTTAGATCGTCTCGATTTTGATAAACTAGATTTAAACCTTGACCAAGTACTGGATAAAGCACGTGCAAAGCAAGTTGAACACTTCTTATGCGTGAGTGTAACGCTTGACCAATTCCCAAGCATGCTTGATAAAATAAAGCACTACGATGATGTTTCAGCATCATGTGGTGTACATCCGCTTGATCAAAAAGACGCGCTTAACAAACAGCAATTAATCGATTTAGCTTCGCACCAAAAAGTAGTCGCTATTGGCGAAACGGGGCTTGATTACTACTACTCAAAAGATACGCATGCAGTTCAACAAGCAAGTTTTGTTGGCCACATAGAAGTAGCAAACGAATTACAAAAGCCTTTAATAATCCATACTCGCGATGCGCGAGAAGATACAATTAATTTAATGCGAGAACATAAAGCAGAAAATTGCGGTGGCGTCCTGCATTGCTTCACAGAAGATTGGGATATGGCAAAAAAAGCGATTGATATGGGCTTTTATATTTCAATATCGGGTATTGTTACTTTTAAAAATGCAGTTGAACTTAAAGAAGTAGTAAAACAAATTCCACTTGATAGGTTACTTATCGAGACTGACTCGCCGTATTTAGCGCCTGTCCCATACCGAGGCAAAACAAATCAGCCAGCCTATGTTGAAGATGTAGCCTATTACATTAGCGAGCTTAAAGGCATTAGCTTTAACGAGCTTGCTAAAGCGACTACCGATAACTTCTACTCTTTATTTAAATTAGCAGCTAAAGGCTAACTACATGATTACTGATACGGCGCTACTTCCTATTTTATTAATGGGGCCAATGGTGCGCCGTGCAGAGCAAACGGGTGTGTGTATTCAGTTTGCCACTTCTAAACCCGCTACCTGCCAAATAAACGTCCTTGAACTTGACTGCTACAGTGAGCAACAAACGGTAGCTTTAGGTGAGCAATTATATTTACACTTTGTAATTATAAAACCGGTAAGTACTATATTCCCGCTTGATAGTCTATTAAGCTACGAACTTATTATAGATGGCAGCTTAGTTGATTTATCCCCTTGGTGTTATTCAAGCCAATCTGCGCCTGCGTTTGTAATACCTAATAAACTTACAAATATACTACATGGCTCGTGCCGTAATGCGCACCACCCAGCAAAAGACAGTTTGGTGTCTGCAAGCGAGTGGCAAAATACACAGCGCGATAATAATAACCAAGGCGCTCAGCTTTTATTATTAAGCGGTGATCAGGTTTATGCTGATGACGTAGCGGGCCCTATGCTATTAGTTATTCATCAGTTAATTGACGTTTTGGGTATTTATAAAGAGCAAACCTTAGCGCTTAATCTGCCAGATGATATTAACGAACAACTTTATAATCGTCATTTATATCTACCAAAAACACCTTGGCAAAAACGTCCTAAACAGGGTGTTGGCTATTGGCTTAGAAAAGACGAGCCGCATTTCTCTAGTGTAAAAGCCTACAACCACCTAATTCACTTTGAAGAGTACATTGCTCTATATTTACTAAATTTTAGTGCATTAGCTTGGCAATGTGTAAATATTAAAGAAGCGAGTTACTTAGGTGAAAATTCAAAAAATCAGACCATTTTTAATACCGAAAAAACAGCGCTGATTGACTATGCGAAAGGTCTAAACGAAGTAGAGCGGTTATTCGCTAATGTATCTACATTAATGATATTTGATGATCATGATGTAACCGACGATTGGAACCTCACCGCAGGGTGGGAGCAAGCTATTAATCAAAACCCGTGCAGTAAGCGCATTATTAATAATGGCTTAATTAGCTATTGGCTATTCCAAGGAATGGGGAATGACGCACTAATAAAAACAGGTGAGCTATTAACGCCTTTTAAGCAAAGTAAATCTGCTAATAATGTTTGGCAGCTCCAAGCGTTTGATAAACTTTTAAATAATTTTAATTATTGGCACTACGAGTTAACAACAATACCTAAAGTTGTTGTGCTAGATACCCGCACACACCGATGGCGTAATGAGAGTAACTTTAATGAGCCTTCAGGGTTGCTCGACTGGGAAAGACTCACTGAGCTTGAAGAGAGCTTACTAAGCCACGATAAAGTGATTATTGTATCACCAGCCCCCGTTTTTGGTGTTAAATCAATAGAGGCAATACAAGCTGTGTTCAACATGTGCGGCCAGCCGCTTATGGTAGACGTAGAAAACTGGATGGCGCACGAAGGCTCAGCTAAAAAACTACTCGATACTTTTAGACGAACCGATACCCCAAACGAGACACTTATTTTATCAGGTGATGTACATTACTCATTTTGCTTTTCGGTGCAAAAGCGTTTTGGTGACCATCCCAACCGAATATGGCAACTCACCGCCAGCGGAATTAAAAATGAATTTCCGCGTAAGCTAATTAACGTACTCGATAAGCTCGATTCAATCTTATACGGCCCTAAAAGCCCACTTAACTTTTTTACCAAACGCTGGCATATGGAAGTAGATAAACACCAAACCAAAGGTGAAGGTCAAAAGTACCTAGTAAGCGACTCCGCCATTAGTTTAATCACCCTAGAGCAGGGCGATTTAGCGCGCTACCAATTAATCCACGGCGACGGCCATTTGACTGAGTTTAATTTAGAAGATAAATAAAAATGCCCAGAGCCATTTTTATGAGCTCTGGGCTACAAATGACTCTAAGTTGAGCCTTGCGCTAACTAAATGCACTTTCGTAATTCTTAGGGAGAAGAAAGTATTTAAAAGTTTAGTCAAGCTATTTAGAATTGCATAACTAAATCTGCCATTTTGTTACATTTTGCAACAAAATATTAGATTGATTATGCCCAGCTTATTAACTGAGTGTTTTGCACGAGATCCCGTGGTAAAGAGTTTTTGATCTTATTTTTTTGCCATTTACCTAGCCCAACAGGGCAACCACACAGCGTTAACACCACTTCACCTATTGTATTAGTTACTTCAGTTAAGCGTATATCTTTACCTTGAAAATAATCATTTGCTTGCTCGTTTGATAAAGCGTGCGTATTGCTTTTACATTCGCTCCCAAAAACGGTGGCAAATTCGTGAGTAAGCCTTACGCCATTTTTATGGATTATACCTATTTGAATACCTAAACGTGCGTACTTGATTTTATTTTGTACGGTTTCAAACCCGTCAGGAAATAACCACAGCTCTTTATCGCGTTGCATTAACTTACCTGGTAGTGTTTTTAACCCAAAATGCTTTTTAATCGATTGCATAAACGCGGCACTGTTTTTTTTATCAAACTCGCTAAACGGGAACGCACCTTTTTTAACAGTCTGGTTTGGGTTAATACAGCTTGCGTGTTTTTTAAATTTAGCAATAAAAAAGCCTTCGCTATCGAACGTTTGCGGCCATACATGTAAGTATCCCTCGGCGGTGGTGGCTTTTTCTGCGCCTTCAAATAAATCACTAAGTGATTGCGGCTCAATGTAGTCGCCAAATTCACTTAATAGGTAGTCGCATACTTGTTGGTTTTCGAGTGGAGTGAGCGTACAGGTTGAATACACCAGCGTACCGCCTGGTTTTAATGCGTAAAAGGCGCTTTTAATTAAGTCTTTTTGTACTTGAGCTATTTCTATATTTGATTCTATTGACCAGTTTTTAAGTGCGTCGGCATCTTTTCGCACTGTTCCTTCGCCTGAGCAGGGCGCGTCTAGCAAAATGCTATCAAAGCATTCAAACATGTAGTTACCAAATATAACGCCATCAAAATGCGAGAGTGCACAGTTACTTACACCCATACGTTTAAGCGTTGCGCTCAGTACTTTTAAGCGAGACGACGAAAGCTCGTTGGCAACAAGCACGCCTTGGTTATTCATAAGAGCGGCAAGTTGTGAGGTTTTAGAGCCAGGTGCTGATGCCATATCAAGCACATAGTTATTTTGTGAGTCTAAGCTTTCAATACTTTGCTTAAGTGCCATAGGCGGAAGCATTGAGCTTGCCTCTTGCACATACATGGCCCCACTTAGGTGTAAGTCGGTATTACCTAATGCTAAATTTTGTTCTTCATCGCTTGGGCGTTCTAGCCAAAAACCCTCACTACACCAAGGTATAGGTGTAAGTTGCCAGTTTTTTTGTTGCGCAAGTTTTAAAAATTCTTCAATCGTTATTTTTAATGTATTTACACGAATAGATTTTCTGAGAGGGCGACGACACGCATTTATAAAATCGTCTAAATGTAGATGCGCTGGTAAGTAGGTTTTTACGTCGTCAATAAAATGCTCAGGGATATAAGTGTTAGCGTTCACGGGTGGCTCGTACATTAAAAATAAAGCGTGATACTAGCACTTTTAAAGTGTTTTTTCAGAGTTAAATATTGAATTTGTTTGTTGATGACGTGTCGACACTTTGTGGTTTTATTTCATCTTTAGTGCATTTTTATACGACTTTATATTGACGGTGTCGACAATGGGTGTGTTTTTTACTCATTTAGGTAGGGCTAAGGGTTGACAAGGTTTTTTATTAAGCACATAGTTAACTTACCAATTGTCGACAATTTATATGTGAAGCCATGACACAACCTTTTTTAAACGATACACCTATTACTACAGCATCTGATCAAGTATTTGTAGATATGCGCCGCGAAATAGTAGAGGGCAGCATAGAGCAAGGTAGCAAAATATCAGAGCCTGAGCTTGCAAAGCGTTACGGTGTAAGCCGTGCCACGCTTAGAGAAGCATTAAATCGTTTAGAAAGCTGTTACTTAGTGGAGCGTAAAGCCAACGTGGGCTGCCGCGTAGTTGCGCTTACAGCAGAACGTTTAATTGAAGTATACCAAGTACGAAGTTCTCTTGAAGGGTTAGCATGTAGGCTCGCTGCCGACAATATGGAACCCGAAGAAGTAAAAGGCTTAAAGCAATTGCTTAATCAGCACTTGCAAACGCAGCGCGTTAAAGAAGGCGAATCGTACTATCAAGAGGCAGGCGATTTAGACTTTCATTATCGCATTATTAAAGGCAGTAAAAACGCACACTTAATACATTTGTTATGTAATGAGCTTTATCAATTAATTCGTATGTACCGCGTTCAAATGGGTATGGTGGGGCCGCGTGTATCTAAAGCGTTTGACGAGCACTTAGCCATTATTAACGCGATAGAAAACCATGATGGTGAACTTGCCGAAATGCTGATGAAGCGACACATAAGTGCATCGCAAGCCAATATTCAAACCAAATTTGATTTGTTAGCGAAGTAGAGAGCATAAGCTGCTTCGCTACAAAAACAGCCAAAATTAAGATTAAAACTAAAACTATAAGTTACTCCATGTAGCAACCGTTCAAAGTGAGGAGAAAGTAATGTCAGCAGGATTAAAATTTAAACAGGCTATTGCTAATAACCGCCCATTGCAGGTAGTGGGTACTATTAATGCCTACACAGCCATGATGGCTGAAAAAATGGGCCATCAAGCTATTTACCTCTCTGGTGCTGGTGTGGCAAATGCCTCTTTTGGTATGCCTGATTTAGGTATGACTAGCCTTGATAACGTACTTGAAGATATTCGCCGTATAACTGGTGCCAGCGATTTACCATTACTTGTTGATGCCGATACAGGGTGGGGCGGCGCGTTTAATATTGCGCGTACCGTTAAAGAAATGACCAAAGCAGGCGCGGCGGGTTTTCATATTGAAGACCAAGTAGCGCAAAAGCGTTGTGGCCATCGCCCTAATAAAGAAATTGTAAGCCAAGGTGAAATGGTTGACCGCATTAAAGCGGCGGTTGATGCAAAAACCGATAGCGACTTTTATATTATGGCCCGCACCGATGCGTTTCAAAAAGAAGGCTTAAGTGCTGCAATTGACCGCGCCGCTGCGTGTGTTGAAGCGGGCGCTGATGCTATTTTTGCAGAAGCAGTGCACGACCTTGCTGATTACCAAGCATTTGCAAAAGCGATTAATGTACCAATTTTAGCTAACATTACAGAGTTTGGCCAAACGCCTATTTACACAAAAGAGCAGTTAAGCGAGGTAGGTGTTGAAATGGTGCTTTACCCACTAAGTGCATTTAGAGCCATGAATAAAGCCGCGCTTAACGTGTACTCTGCGATTTTAAATGAGGGCTCGCAGCAAAGCCAAATTGAAAATATGCAAACACGCGCTGAGCTTTACGACTTTTTAGATTACCACACCTACGAAAACACACTTGATAACCTTTTTTCATCAAAATCTGACAAATAATAACTATTAAAATCACACACAATTTTAAGATAGGAGAAGATCATGGTAGATAAAGCATTAGGCGGTGCAGGCTTACGCGGGCAAGTAGCAGGGCAAACAGCATTATGTACAGTAGGGCAAACGGGCTCTGGTTTAACGTATTGTGGTTACGATATTAGCGAACTTGCCGAAAAAGCACAGTTTGAAGAAGTGTCTTTTTTACTTTCGCGCGGCGAGCTACCAACAGCCAGTGAACTGGCTGAATATAAAGCAAAATTAAAAAGTTTACGTGGCCTGCCAGATACACTAAAAACCGTGCTTGAAAATATTCCTAAAGACGCGCACCCAATGGATGTTATGCGTACCGGTTGCTCCATGCTGGGTAACCTAGAAATGGAACTTGATTTTAGCAAAGCAAACGATGCTATTGACCGTATGGTTGCGGTGTTCCCAAGCATTATTTGTTATTGGTACCGCTTTACACATGATGGCGTTCGCATTGAAACACAAACTGATGACGACTCAGTAGGCGCGCATTTTTTAAATTTATTACACGACAAAGCACCGAGTGAGCTTTTTGCCCAAGTAATGAATGTGTCGCTAATTTTATACGCAGAGCATGAGTTTAACGCCTCTACCTTTACGGGGCGTGTATGTGCATCTACTTTGTCTGATATCCATTCTTGTGTAACGGGCGCTATTGGCACGCTACGTGGGCCACTTCATGGTGGTGCAAACGAAGCCGCTATGGATATGATTCAAAACTTTACAAGTGCAGAGCACGCCGAGCAAGAAGTTATGGGCATGTTAGAGCGTAAAGATAAAATAATGGGTTTTGGCCACGCTATTTATCGCGAGTCAGATCCGCGTAACGTAATTATTAAAAAATTCTCTGAAAAACTAGCGGCTGAGGTGGGCGATGATGTGCTTTACCCGGTTTCTGTTCGTTGTGAAGAGGTTATGTGGCGCGAGAAAAAACTGTTTTGTAATGCCGATTTTTTCCATGCATCGGCGTATCACTTTATGGATATTCCAACCAAATTGTTTACGCCAATATTTGTTATGAGCCGTGTTACAGGCTGGACTGCACATGTTAAAGAGCAACGTGCTAATAACCGTATTATTCGCCCAAGTGCAGATTACACAGGGCCAGAGGCACGCAGCTACATGCCAATTGAATCAAGAGGCTGATTAGTTACGCATAATACCAATCCGCAATAATACTTAATTAAGCGGATTGGTATAGGGTGAGCAACACGCTCACGTTTTCGTCTTTTACTTCCCGTCACTTATTAGCGAACATGTATTATGACCATAATTAATAACACCCAATACCGAAAACCATTGCCCGGCTCAAATATAGATTACTACGACACGCAAGCTGCGGTAGATGCAATAAAGCCAGGCGCTTATGCCACATTGCCTTACACATCGCGCGTACTTGCCGAAAACTTAGTGCGCCGCTGTGAGCCTGATATGCTAACCGATGCGCTTAATCAGCTTATTGAGCGCAAACAAGATTTAGATTTTCCGTGGTATCCGGCGCGCGTGGTGTGCCATGATATTTTAGGCCAAACTGCATTAGTTGATTTAGCAGGCCTGCGCGATGCTATTGCTGCAAAAGGTGGGGATCCGGCAAAAGTAAATCCGGTTGTGCCAACACAGCTGATTGTTGATCACTCATTAGCGGTTGAGCACGCAGGCTTTGATCCTGAAGCATTTGAAAAAAACCGTGCAATAGAAGATAGACGCAACGATGACCGTTTTCATTTTATAAACTGGACTAAAACCTCCTTTAAAAATATTGATGTTATACCGCCAGGTAACGGCATTATGCATCAAATTAATCTTGAGAAAATGTCGCCTGTTATTCAAAACCGCGATGGCATTGCATTCCCCGATACCTTAGTAGGTACCGACAGCCACACCCCGCATGTTGATGCACTTGGCGTAATTGCTGTAGGTGTAGGTGGGCTTGAAGCCGAAAGCGTAATGCTTGGCCGTGCCTCGTACATGCGCCTGCCAGACATTGTAGGTGTTGAGCTTACAGGCACTCGCCAACCTGGCATTACCGCCACCGACATTGTGCTGGCTATTACCGAGTTTTTACGCGCTCAACGTGTAGTATCAACCTACTTAGAATTTTACGGAGAAGGTGCCGATGCTCTCACCCTTGGCGACAGGGCAACTATTTCAAACATGACGCCAGAATTTGGTGCCACTGCGGCCATGTTTTATATAGACAATAAAACAATAGATTATTTGCGTTTAACAGGGCGTGATGAAGAGCAAATAGCGCTTGTAGAAAACTACGCTAAAACGGCAGGCCTTTGGAGCGATAGTTTAAAAACCGCAAAGTATGAGCGTGTTTTGACCTTTGATTTATCAAGCGTTGGACGCAATATTGCTGGGCCTTCAAATCCGCATCGCCGAGTATCAACAAGCGATTTAGCTAAAGAAGGTATTTCGGGGGTTGTTGAAAGCGAAGAAGGCTTAATGCCAGATGGCGCATGTATTATTGCGGCTATTACCAGTTGTACTAACACCAGTAACCCAAGAAACGTGATTGCTGCTGGGCTTATTGCTCGTAATGCAAATGCCAAAGGCTTAATGCGTAAACCGTGGGTTAAAACATCTCTAGCGCCGGGTTCTAAAGCGGTGCAATCTTACCTTGAAGAGGCAAACTTACTCCCAGAGCTTGAAAAGCTCGGTTTTGGTATTGTGGGTTTTGCATGTACTACCTGTAACGGCATGAGCGGCGCACTTGACCCTGTTATTCAAAAAGAAGTAATCGATCGCGATTTATACGCAACAGCGGTACTTTCGGGCAATCGTAACTTTGATGGGCGTATTCATCCGTATGCTAAGCAAGCATTTTTAGCGTCACCGCCATTAGTGGTGGCTTATGCTATTGCGGGTACTATTCGTTTTGATATTGAAAAAGATAGTTTAGGGCAAGATCAAAACGGCGACGATATAACGCTAAAAGATTTATGGCCAAGCGATGAAGAAATAGACGAAGTAATAAAACAAAGCGTAAAGCCAGAGCAATTTAAAAAAGTGTACGAGCCTATGTTTGATTTAACCGTAGATTACGGTGAAGACAACGATCCACTTTATAACTGGCGCGAGCAAAGCACGTATATTCGCCGCCCGCCATACTGGGAAGGCGCTCTTGCAGGTGAGCGTACCATGACCGGCATGCGCGCACTTGCTGTACTTGGCGATAACATTACAACAGATCATTTATCACCATCAAACGCAATTATGGCAAGCAGTGCGGCGGGTGAATACTTAACCCAAATGAATGTCCCAGAAGAGGACTTTAACTCGTACGCAACGCACCGAGGCGATCACTTAACAGCGCAGCGTGCTACGTTTGCAAACCCTAAATTGTTAAACGAAATGGTGCTTGATGAAAACGGCGAAGTTAAACAAGGTTCATACACGCGTTTAGAGCCTGAGGGTGAAAACACGCGAATGTGGGAAGCAATCGAGACTTACATGCAGCGCAAACAGCCGCTAATAATTGTAGCGGGCGCCGATTATGGCCAAGGCTCATCTCGCGATTGGGCTGCAAAAGGCGTAAGGCTTGCAGGCGTTGAAGTGATAGCCGCAGAAGGCTTTGAGCGCATACACCGTACTAACTTAATTGGCATGGGTGTATTACCGCTTGAATTTAAACCAGGCACTACCCGTAAAACCCTTAACATTGATGGTAGCGAAAGCTTTGATGTTAAAGGCGAACCAACACCTGGCGCGACCATTGATTTAGTGATTACGCGTAAAAGTGGTGAGGTGCTAATTGTACCGATGAAGTGCCGCCTTGATACCCAAGAAGAGCTTTCTATTTACGCCGCTGGCGGTGTACTACAGCGTTTTGCACAAGACTTTTTAGAAGCAACGCAATCAGCATAAGGGGCGTACACTATGTTTAAACCACAAATTAAAGTACCGGCAGCTTACATGCGTGGCGGCACCAGTAAAGGCGTGTTTTTTAATTTAACTGATTTGCCAAAGCCCGCCCAAGTGCCAGGTGAGGCGCGCGATAATTTATTACTACGTGTTATAGGCAGCCCCGACCCATACGGCAAACAAACCGATGGTATGGGCGGTGCTACATCAAGTACCAGTAAAACAGTTATTTTAAGTAAAAGTGAGCAACCTAACCACGATGTTGATTATTTATTTGGGCAAGTTGCCATTGATAAACCGTTTGTAGATTGGAGCGGTAACTGCGGTAATTTAACTTCAGCTGTAGGCGCATTTGCAATAACGAATGGCTTAGTTGATAAAAATACAGTGCCCGACAACGGCGTTGCTATTGTGCGTGTGTGGCAAGCAAATATTAAAAAAAGTATTTTAGTTCATGTGCCTATAACCAATGGTGAAGTACAAGAAACCGGTGATTTTGAGCTCGACGGTGTTACCTTTGCTGCCGCTGAGGTAAAGCTTGAGTTTTTAGACCCAGCCGACGGCGATGGCGCGTTATTTCCAACAGGCAGTGTAGTGGATGACTTAGAAGTACCAGGTATTGGCACTTTAAAAGCGACCATGATCAACGCAGGCATTCCTACTGTATTTATCAATGCAAGCGATATTGGCTATACCGGCACTGAGCTACAAGATGACATAAATAATGATGTTGCAGCGCTTGAAAAGCTTGAAACTATTCGTGCTTATGGCGCAGTAAAAATGGGGTTAATTACTAATATTGACGAAGCACAAGCGCGCCAACATACACCTAAAGTAGCGTTTGTTGCTAAACCCGCAGACTACACATCGTCGAGTAATAAGCATATTAGTGCAAACAGTATTAACTTATTAGTACGCGCAATGTCGATGGGCAAGCTTCACCATGCCATGATGGGCACAGCCGCAGTTGCTATTGGCACAGCTGCAGCTATTGAAGGCACACTTGTAAATATTGCAGCTGGTGGCGGAGCGTTAAACGAAGTTAACTTTGGTCACCCCTCGGGCACGTTAAAAGTAGGGGCCGAAGCTAAAAATATAAAGGGCGACTGGCAAGTTACCAAAGCCAGTATGAGCCGAAGCGCTCGCGTACTGATGGAGGGGTTAGTAAAGGTTCCTCAATAGTTTTACATTCTCATTAACGGCAACAAGCGTTGCCGTTAATGTTTAGCTAAAACTCATATTGATTCATCACGTTATAAACTTTGTGTTCAGGCTATCCCTCTAGAAACCCGCCTTTAAAGTCTCATGATTTTTCACTACACAATCCTAAATGAGTTTTTTTACATGTATATGCAGCATTTACTTGAAGAATCTTATTAACAAACTAAATTAAATGTAATATTCACTTAACATAGTGGATATATTGTACGTTAGAGCAATGCTTTTTAATGTCTTTAACATATGTTATTGAAAAATGGTAAAGGTTATGCAAAAGCATCGTTTGACTTGTTTTAAAAACATTCACTTTAATTGTATAGGAAGGTTGCAAAAAAAATATTATTTAACATAAATTCAACCAGCTGGTAGTAAAGGTTTTAATTGTGTATGCGTTTGTATTTTATGTAAATCTTAACATTCATATTAATAAAATAATTACTGGTACTCATTGCAGGCTATCTAGGAGAGATAAATGGCACAACGTATGACTAAGATTACCCCAATCGCAGCTTCTGTTGCACTAACATTAGGTTTAGCTGGTTGTGGTTCAGACAACGATAGAAACATTTACGTTCCTCCCGTTGAATCGGTAACATCATCTGATGAAGCACAATTTAATGTAGAAGTAACAGGTAAAGCTGTTAAAGGTGCTATGAAAGGCGCCGTTGTCAGCGTAATGACTTTAGGCACATCGGGCGAAAGTGTACCTGTTGCATTTAGATTAGAAGCCTCAGCTGATGTTGAAACGTTTACAGGCGAGGCAACTTCTCAAGATACGGCAGATGCGGCAGTAGAAGCAAGCAAAATTGCAGGTAACCCTGATGCGCTAATCACTAACGATAGTGGTCGCTACAGCATTTACTTAGAAGATGATTTTTCTGGCCCTGTATATATTACAGTGACTACCTCAGAAGAAGGCGATGATAGTTTCTTAAGATGTGACGCTTACGTCGGTTGTGGAACTTACGATGAAGCGCCTGAAGAAGATGATGTTAACGATGGTGACACAAACATTGAGTTTGGTGAGTGGTATAAAACAGATCTAGAGCTTTCCGTTGTTAAATATGTAGCGGCAGCAGAAGCCGACTCATCTGAGGCGAGCGGCGCAGCAGGCGATGCAAACGTAGCACGTTCGTTTAAAGCTAACGTAACCTTTTTAACTTCGCTAGTTGCTCAAACTCTGCTTGAAGTCGAGGGTGAAATTGACTCTGAAACTATTGCCTCAACAAACTTAAATACAGTAATTCAGGTTTTAGGACCAGATGCAGCAATTTTATTATCTGCACTTATTGGTGATCTATCAAATGGTGGCGCGGTAGATTTAAGTGATGTAGACGGCGAAGAAAGCCTTTCACAAGGTGTGTTGATGCTTGCTCAGTTGTCGTCTTCGGTACAAGGCTTACCATCAATTTCAGATGCTATGGCAAGTATTAAAGCCGGTATTGCGGCTGGTACTTTAAGTACAACTGATATTGCTGCAACATTGCAGACTTCTGTATCTAGCACTGCAAGCGTGTTTGTAGCTATTGCAACGGGTGATGAAGGTGCAATTAAAACGGCATTAGAAGCAGCCTACTTAGCTAATAACCCTAATGCATCAACTGCTGAGATTAATGCATTTGCACAAAACTCCGCTGGTATTGCAGCTAAAGCAAAAGAAGCAAAAGACAACGCAGTTAAAAACGGTGCAGCAACCGATGCAGAGCTGGCAGAGATTGCTTCTGTAGTACAAAGTGCTTTAGAAGAGCTGGGTTGTACTGGCGATGAGTGTGTTGCAGACGATGACTTTTTTGCAGATTTAGCGGTTGCGTTATCAGCGCAAATTGATGCATCATCTACTAAGCTTACTGCTCTACAAACATCTATAGATTCAGCTGAAGAAATGCTTGCTGATGTTCAAGAAATCGGTGATGCCGTAACTGACGCAGCGACTGCAATTGAGTTTGTTGCGGCTGTAGCTGCACTTGAAAATGAAGCTGAAGCTGCTGGTTTAGCAATTGCGACAAATATAATTTATGTTAAAGCACAAGGTTATGTTAGCACTGCGTCTTTACTTGTAACTCAAAGCTCTGACTATCAAAGCATACAGGATTCTGCAACTGCGCTACAGGCATTAGCTTTAAAAGAAGTTGAAAACGTAAGTACATATGATGCAGCGCTAGCACAGTTAGTTCTTGATGCAGAAGCCGCTATTACTGAATACGGAATTGAAGTTGAAGCTGCTAAAGAAATTGCGCTAAACACTGCCGATGCCGCAGATGTTAAGAAATCAGTTGCAGATACTGCTGAAGCCGCTTCAACAAGTGCACTTGCTGATGCGCAAGCTGCCGTTGACTCGGGTGACGATGCACAAGCAACTGTTGAATCAGTTGATGTTGCGATAGCTGCTGCGTCAGAGTTTTCTGCTGCTGTATATGCACTTGAGCTTGCGATTGAACAAGCATTAGAAGCTGCAACGGAATATGAAGCTGTAGCAGTAACTGAAGCTGATATGGCTGAAGCCACAGAGTTAGTTGAAAGTGCAGAAATGATGGCCAAAGCTGCTGTAACTCAGGCTTTACTTGCTAATGCTCAGCTAGTAACCGCACTTGGTCTTAAAGCAGAAGCAGAGCTTGCGGTTGCAACAGCGTCGGTTAAAGAAACCTCAATGTCACTTTCTACAATGACGGTACTTACGAACACTGGTGGCCACGCTGTTGTTGATGCAGCTGATGTTTTAGCAGACGTTATTGGTGAATTAGCTGAGATGGGTAACTCAGGTGAAGGCACTTCTACTCGTCAACCTGAGTGGGCTTACGAATATAGCTTAGACGATTTAACTTTAGTGCTTATAAACTCGACTACAGATAGCATGATTACAGCGTCTGCAGCTTATCAAGGTAACCAATTAGTTGTTGCCTGGGGCGGTATGCTAACTACTGAAGGCGACGCAACAGTTGAGCTTGTTACAGGTGATGTAGCCGAAGATGCACTTGAAGAGTGTCAAGCATTTGCTGATGGTACGATTACTGACTCTACACAAATTGATTCATGTTTAGTATTTACGTTTGACGAAGCAGTAGATGCAAGTTCAGTAGATGACGCTGAGCTAATTAAGTCTGAAGCTTGGAATCGTGTTGAAATTATGGATGGTGACTCAGGTTTTATGGGGATGCTAAACCTAAGCGTCATGGAAAACGCAGACATAACAATGCTAGAAGCAGCTGGTGTGTCGGGTGATTTAGACTTTAGTGTTATGTATGAGGTTGATGGTAGTGGTGACGAAGACAAAACCATGTTTGAAATTAAAGTAAATGGCGACGCCGCAATGGGCTACACCTTGTCTATGTCAGGTACTGAATCTGCAGGTTACATGGGCGATGTTAAAGCGATGTACGATGGCATGATGATGACCTTTGGTACAGCAACTAAAGTAACAAATGGGGTGTCGATTACGTATATTGATGATGAAGTAATTGATTACACAGATGTTGATTTAATCGACGAAAGTAAGTAATTTAAAACTTTAAAAGGGAAAAGCCGTGTGCTTTTCCCTTTTTTTATAGAAAGCGATTTTATTATGAAAAAAAAAATTCTCTTGGTAGGATTTTCGACAGCTCTTATTTCTCCACTTGCATCCGCAGATAATCAATTTCAAATTTTTACTCACTTTGACGCAGAAATTTATACCGAGGCACAACCAGTACAAGCCTTTGTTGATGATTTTGATGCGCCACTTAAATCGGGTGATAGTGCATTTACCTACAATATATTTGAAGTAGGTGTTGGTTACGGAAATTTTAAAGTTGGCCTACAGAGTCGTTACGATTACGTACTTAATTTTGATCCTGATACTGCGCTATATACACATACAGAAAAAAACGATTTAGCTTTTGAAGGTAGGTTTTACACTTATTATCTAGATGCTAAACAAGCAACTTCTAATGGTGTTTTTGTATCGTATGACTTTAAATTTTTAGACAAAAGCGCATTAACGATTACACCCAAGCTATCTATTTTTGCCAGCTTTCACTTCCAAGATGCTACCGTAAACGGACAAATATACAGTGATGAAATTGAAGGAGCTGTAACCGTAGATTACAACTTTTCAAGAGACATATTATTTAAAGAGTTTACTCCTTCTGATAGGCCTGATGGCTTAGGCTATAGCCTGGATATTTTTGCTGATTGGCAAGTAAACGATGAGCTTCAAGTAGGCTTTAGTGTAAAAGATTTACTTTATAACACTGATTACGACGATAGTGGTTCTGTAAAAGGGCAAACAACAGAGATCCCTTTTAGTGAAGACGATAATGGCGATATTGTTACTCAGCCAACAGTTTCACTACAAACATCTGCATATGGAAACACGCAATCACATGATTTAGAAATGGAGATGCGTTTACAAGCATTTGCTGATTACAGAATTAATGAGCGCTTTTCTACTCAGCTAACAATTAAACGCTACGATCAAGACACATTTAATCAGGTAAAAGGGCGTGTTCACTTTTGGGACCACTGGAAAGTGCAAGCTGGTTACGAAACAAAAAGTGAGGCTTTTTTGGTTGGTATAGAAAACGAGTATTTTGGTCTTAATTTACAAACTGATAGTTTAGATTTAGATAAAGCCTATTATGCAAATGTGAATTGGTATATGAACATTAAGTTTTAAGGAATGAAGATGCTAAAACAAATCTTACCTTTAGGGGCTGTTATCGCATTAGCTGGTTGCGGTGGTTCTTCATCTGATAGTGATGATACTCAAAGTGTTGCCGTTACAGTTGCTTCAACATCTTCCACTGTAAATTTTTATGTTGCAAATTGGCAGCCTTCTCAAGGCACTTTAAATGTAATTAATAGCGATGGGGTTGTTCAAGAGTCGATTGCAGTAGAGGATATCAATACCGTAAGCGTTAGTGTAGATCCACTTACCTTTAACAGCTTTGAATTTATTCCAGATGATACTACTTTAACATGTCCTCGTTTTACAGGTTGTGGTAGAACTGTTCGTGGGGATATTAACGATTTAAACGAAAACCGCTTGATTGATTATCAAGAGCCAACAGCGGTCATTTTAAATTACAAAGCGAGTGCTTTTAGTGCGCCAGGAGTAAATACAGTTTATTTATCGCCGCTTAGTAAAACGATTTCTGATGAAGGTTACAGTGCTGTTGCAGCAAGTTTAGCAGCAACTCCTTTTTACCATTTAACACATAGTAATTTAAGTGCAAGTGTTGAAGCTGAAATGGTAACTAATGCATATACTTACGCTGCAATAATCGCGGGTGCCACAGATACAAGTTTTAGTGTTGAAAATGCATTTACTGACTTTGCTACTAAACAAGAAGACCAGCAAGCATGGCAAGATTATAGCGAGTTGGCAGCGCAATACGTTACCGATAATTTATTTAGTGAGCAAGGCAACGCGTTATTACAAAACGTTGCTGGTGAAGTAAAACAAACGATAGCAAGTGTCACTACCTACTCTAATTGGCAAGCTAGAACACAAGACACTCAGAGCTTAGATTCAAGAGAATTACTTGTTGATACTCGTAATATTATTGGTGTTGCAAGGCTTCAAGAAAAAAGTTACTCAGATGAGCTGGATTCTAAATTTGAAGAGCTTGAGGGGGCTTTTGATGAGGATACTCAGCAAACGCTTAATGCACTTATTAACTCTCTAAACGAAGTTATTACTAATTACTCGCCATTAGCAGGTGATTCGACACCAGCAGGGCAATATAAACTTAGAGACTTAGATATTGATTATAGTAAATCGCCTTATGCTTGGGTTATAACCGGCACATATGATGATTTACCTATCACTATAGATTTATCTATTCCGACATTTCGTGTTAGCGGCGTGCTTGGCGATCAAATTGAAGGCGTGATGACTGCTTCAATCACCAATGGTGAAACAGTGCTCAATGTAGATGTAAGCGATTTACTTATACAGTTTGATGGAATTGACGTAGTTAATGAGTTAAACCCAGATGCCGAGACAGGCATTGCCCAGTTAACTACCAATGTAATTATTAGTAAAGCTGAAGGTAAGCTTGATGGTGATTTATCGCTAAGCTTAGAGCGCTTTGTAAACTCATTTGGTGAAGTATCAAACACACTATCAACATTCGATTTTGTTGGTAATTACGAAAGTAGTATTCAAAATACAGATTTTCATATTACAGCAGTGGAATCGTCACCATTTATAGGAGAAGAAAATGACGATTTAGCATTTACTTTTGAGCTAGATTTTCCCTTAAGTGGTGCGAGTGATTTTAAATTTGCGTATGTGGGTGATGCTGCAAACTTATCAGAGCTTACTTCAACAAACATTTTTGTAAGCATACAAGATAGGGCTTTAGATTTAAGAATAAGAGACGTGAATGGTAATATAAACCTTGTTGCAAAAGGCGAATATGGTCGTTGGCTTGACGTAAAACAAGCTGGGAGCAACTACAGCGGTGGCTTATACTTTGGCGATACTAAAATAGCAGATGTAACGGCTGTACGTGGTATTCCGGGTGTATTATTTCCTAACGGTGATTTCGAATCGTTATTTTAACTAGCTTAAAGTACTAACTTATAAAGAAAAGCCCAACCTTTGTTGGGCTTTTGTTTATATGAAATATATTTTACAAAAACTCTATACTTACCGTTTCACCTTTTGCGATGCTACCGCTTTGTGCGGGTACTACAATTAAGCAATTTGCTTTACTGAGTGACGAAAGTACGCCTGAGCCTTGTTTATTAAATGGCGTTACAAGCAAGTCACCTTGCTCATTTGTTGTGGCCGTAGCGCGCTGAAAGTCGGCTCTGCCAGGGCGTTTTTTAACAACTGATGTTGTAATAGCATTAAAACGCATTTTAGGGGTTAGTTGCCCAAGTCCAGAGAGCTTTTGTAGTGCAGGCTCTACTAGTTGATTAAACGTTACTGCAGCTGATACCGGGTTACCTGGTAAGCCAAAAAAGTAGCTGTTGGGTAACTTACCAAAAGCAAAAGGTTTACCTGGCTTCATGGCTATTTTCCAAAAATGGATATTACCAATTTCATTTAATACTTCTTTAGTAAAGTCAGCTTCGCCAACTGATACGCCACCCGAACTTATTACAGCATCTGCTTTTTCATCTGCACTTAAAAAAGCTTCAGTAATGAGCGCTTTATCATCGCTGATGATGCCTAAATCAAGCACATCTATATTTTGTTGCTGTAATGCACTAATTATTACCGCGCGGTTACTCTCATAAATAGCGCCTTTTTTAAGGGGCTGTCCAGGCTCAATGAGCTCATCACCTGTAGAAAAGACGGCGACTTTTAATTTGCGAGTAACATTTATGTCGGCAATACCTAAAGAGGCGAGTAAGCCTACATCAACGGCTTTGAGTTTATCGCCTGCATCTAAAATAACGTCATTAATTGCAATGTCTTCACCGGCAAAACGAATGTTTTCATTAATGGCCGGCTGCGCAGTGAATGTGATTTTATCACCATCAGCCGATGCGTTTTCTTGCATTACAACACCGTTAGCACCTGGTGCAATAGCTGCGCCCGTCATTATTCTTACGCATTGTCCGGGAGTAAGTGTGCCTTCAAACGTTTGCCCTGCAAATACGCTCCCTACTTGTGTATAGGTTAAGCTTTTATCTGAAATACAAACAGCATAGCCATCCATAGCAGAGTTATTGTGGGCAGGCACATTAATATTAGATTTAACATCACTGGCTAAAACCCGGCCAACACTTTGCATAATAGGAATGGTTTCATTATGCGAAATTGCATTGATAGAGCTTAGTATGTTTTGAATTGCCGTTTCTATTGGTAATAAACCGGGTGCATTGCAAACATCGTTCATATATATTGCTTACTTAAATCATTTTATTTTTAAAACAATACTTATAATGTCAAAGCTTTACAATACATTGCTGGGTTATTTTTTGTTTGTATTTTGCGTGTTCTCAAGCACGTTAAGCGCAAAAGAAACATTGCATGTCGCAGTAGCGAGTAACTTTAAAACTGTGTTACAAACTTTACTGCAAGAATCACCTTTACCCGGTGTACAAGTAAAAATATCGGCCGCTTCAAGCGGGGTTTTATATTCGCAAATTGTACATGGTGCGCCGTTCGATGTGTTTTTATCAGCAGATGATGTTCGCCCGCAAGCATTAATAAAAGAAGGGTTGGCAAGTCAAAGTAGCTTAGTTACCTACGCATTAGGTGAGCTTGCATTGTGGCAGCCCAATGCTGATAAGGTAAATAATAAAGTAGCCATCGCTAATCCGCGTTTTTCACCTTATGGTCGTGCATCTGAATTTTATGCCAATGCCCATTTTAAAAAGCCAATAAGTTACGTATATGGTAACAACATTACGCAGGCCTTTCAGTTTGTCCAAAGTGGTAATGTATCAATTGGTTTGGTGGCGGTGTCTACGTTAAAAGCTGCGTATAGCAATACACAAAACCCTAAGTATTTAGATTACAAAGTGCTAGAGGCGAGTGAATATCCCGATATTATTCAGCAAGGCGTTATTGTAAAATCGACAAAAAAAATGGCGAGTGCTAAAAAGCTTATGGATTTTTTAATATCAAGCAGCACTCAACTTAAGCTTATTAAATTAGGATACAGATCAAAGGACAGCAATGCTTCAAAGTGATTTAACTGCGCTGTGGTTAACAATTAAACTTGCCTTTATAACCGCTATATTACTACTCGCTTTTTGCATTCCGGTTGCTTATAAGTTAGCTGGCTATAAAGGTAAGTTTAAACCTTTTTTAGAGGCATTAATTGCTATGCCTTTGGTACTACCGCCCACTTTATTAGGTTTTTACTTATTGGTTCTTTTTTCGCCTACGCACGCTTTTGGGCAGTTTTGGTTTTGGTTAACGGGTACACAGCTTGCGTTTAGTTTTCAAGGTGTGGTTATTGGTTCTCTTTTTTATTCATTGCCGTTTGTAATGCAGCCTTTGGTTGCAGGTTTTAAACAAATAAACCAAACCTATAATGAAGCTGCAATCGCATTGGGGTTAAGCCACTATAAACGCTTTGTGTATTTAATTTTACCATTACTCAAGCCCAGTATTGGTAGTGCGTTTGCCTTGGGATTTGCGCATACATTGGGTGAATTTGGTCTGGTATTAATGATTGGTGGTAATATTCAAGGGCAAACACAAGTGGTTTCTATTGCTTTGTACGACCATGTTGAATCGCTAAATTACGCGGCTGCGCATCAGCTTTCTCTTATATTATTGGCTATTTCATTTGCGTGTTTAGTGCTGTTGTTCAAATTTAATAAAAGCATCGTTGGGGTTAAACAATAACATGATTAAATTAACCCTATTTAAAGCACTTAATAACTTTAATTTAGATATAAACCTGCAATTAGAGTCGTTTAATATTGCAGGTGTTTTTGGTCCGTCCGGATCAGGTAAGTCTACATTGCTGCGTTGTATTAGTGGCCTTGAAGGCAAGCAAAGTATTTATATTAATAATCAGCCTGTGCATCATTTACCTAGTGATAAACGCGGAGTAACACTGCAAGTGCAATCGTGTCCGTTATTTCCTCATTTAGATGTTGCCGGCAACTTAGCATTTACTCAAAAGCACTGCGCTAATAGGCAAACTGACTTATCTGAGCAAGAAGTGATTACAGCTCTTGAGTTACAGCCACTTCTTAAACGCAATGTACAAAGTTTATCGGGCGGGGAGCGTCAACGAGTGGTGTTTGCACGCACTTTGTTAGCAGGTCAAAAGCTTATAATTTTAGATGAGCCGTTTAGTGCGCTCGACTGGCCACTTCGCTTTAAAATACTAACAACTATGAGTAATTTAGCAGCTAAATTTAACATTAAATTTATAATAGTGAGCCACTCTTTAAAGGAGCTTTTATTTTGCTGCGATACACTCATTCAGCTTGAAAAAGGTAAGGTGATAAACCAAGGGCCAAGTGGGTTAGTCGCCAAGGCTATTTATGTTAACAACAAACAAACACCCCTGAGCTTACTTAATTATGACATTATTAAATTTGATGAAAAATATGGTGTTTATCACCTTCAAATAAAACAAAGCGAGCAGCAGTTATTTGTATCCCCAAACGCCGTTGAGCAAGGTGGTAAGCTAGTTATAGAGAGCGAGCAAATTGCAATTAGTGCTATTAAACCAATACACTCAGAGAACACTAATGTATTGGTTTGTATACTGACTAGTGCTGAAGTTATTGATAGCAATTGGCAGCTCACACTTAACGTAGATGGGCAAACATTGTATTGCTTACTTTCAGCAAGAGTATGGGATCAAAGTAATTATAACGTGGGCGATACACTTTATGCCGCTATCCATAACCTAGAGTAAATAATTAAAACGCGAGCTACTTACTACACGTTGGACACTGACTGTTTTTAGGAATTTTAAAGCGGTTGAATTCCATGCTGAGCCCATCCACCAGCAACAAATGTTCACTTAAGCTACTTGGCAAACCCGCCATAATTTTTAGTGCCTCTGTGGCCTGAATGCTGCCAATTAACCCTACGATTGGCGAGAGCACGCCCGATTCTGAGCAGCTTTGTGTTTGTTCATTAAAAAATTGCGATAAGCACGCGTAGCAGTGGCTATGCTGCTGCATGGTAAAGCAGGCAACTTGGCCTTCCATTCTAATTGCAGAGCCCGAAACGAGCGGTATTTTAGCCTTATAACAGGCGCTATTGAGTAAGTTACGTGTAGGCAAGTTATCAGAGCAATCGATTACTATGTCAATATTACTTAATAGCTCATCAAGGTTTGAGTTTTCACCTAAAAATGTATCGATTGTATGTATATCTATTTCATCATTTAAGCTAGTTAATTGCGCCTTAGCTGCGTGTGTTTTTAAGCTACCCACATCTGTTTGCTTATAAAGCACCTGTCTTTGCAAGTTTGTCGCATCAACTACATCGTTATCTACAAGCGTTAATGTTCCTACTCCTGATGCTGCTAAGTACTGTGCAACCGGGCAGCCTAAACCACCTAAACCAACTATAAGCGCATGAGACTGCCACAGTTTTTCTTGTCCATCTATATCAAGTTGTACAAGCATAATGTGGCGAGAATAACGTAATTGCTGTTGATAAGTTAATGGCGGTTTTTGCATAAATTTTTGCTCAAATTTTTTTGTAACAATACCAAGTAGTTAAAACCCAGAGCAAGTAAAGCTTTAAAAATCTTTGCACTGTTAACGCACATTTAATCTGCTTTAGTAGTGCAAAGCGAAATAATTATCAACTGTGAAAAATGCAAGTCTTTGAATCGGTTGATTAATAATTGTTGGCTTAGTAATTGCTGAATGTGGTTAACGTTAATTTAACAACTAGCGCGGTTTATATGCTACCAAAGTAGTATGTGCTGCTTAAAACAACAATCGTTACAAGGAAAAATAACATGCAACCGAGTTCTGGGTTTAATCTCATATCGTTTAGCGGAAAAATGAAAATACTGCATTTAAGCTGGATGGTGTTTTTTATCTCATTTTTTGTCTGGTTTAACCATGCGCCATTATTGGGTGCTATTGCAGGTTCGCTTGGCATCACTATGGCTCAAGTAAAAACACTCCTCATACTAAATGTGGCTTTAACCATTCCTGCCCGTGTTGTGGTTGGTATGCTAACCGATAAATTTGGACCTCGTATTGTTTACGCTGCACTACTTATTACGTGTAGTATTCCGTGTTTTATGTTTGCACTTGCAACAACGTTTGAGCAAGCAGCTATCGCCCGTTTTGCACTTGGCTTTATTGGTGCGGGTTTTGTTGTGGGCATTCGCATGGTGAGTGAATGGTTTCCAGCAAACGAGCTAGGTACAGCCGAAGGTATTTACGGAGGCTGGGGTAACTTTGGCTCAGCAGCCGCCGCTATGTTACTGCCAATATTAGCGCTTATGTTTGGTGGCGAAGATGGCTGGCGTTATGCGGTCGGTGTAACAGGTGTATTAAGCGTAATATTTGGTGTTATTTGGTATATAAACGTAACTGATACGCCTAAAGGCGGCACATACTTTAAGCCTAAAAAAGTAGGGGCAATGGAAGTAACCAGTAAAGGTGACTTTGTACTACTACTTATAATGAAACTCCCTATGTATGGTGCATTGGCGTTACTTACCTGGAAGCTGTCTCCTACTGGCGCAAACTTACTTTCTGAAAATTTTGTAATTGGCACATACGTGTTTTTAGTGCTGCTTTATATTTACGAAGTGTATAAAACGTTTGATATAAACGGCCATATTTTTAAACAACCTGTTCCAGAATCTCATCGTTACGACTTTAAGCAAGTTGCTGTTTTAAATATTCTTTATTTTACTACATTTGGCTCAGAGCTAGCTGTTGTATCTATGCTGCCATTATTTTTTATGGAAGTATTTGGTCTTGATATGGTGTACGCAGGCTTATTAGCATCAGCTTATGCATTTATGAACTTAGCCTCTCGCCCTGGTGGTGGTTGGATTTCAGATAGAATGGGTCGTCGTAAAACACTTATTGTACTTACCACAGGCCTAGCTGTAGGTTACTTTGTTATGGGCTTAGTTGACGCAAGCTGGCCGCTTTGGCTTGCTGTTGCCGCTGCTATGGCGTGTTCGTTTTTTGTTCAAGCAGGGGAAGGCGCAGTATTTGCCGCAGTGCCACTTATTAAACGTCGTTTAACGGGTCAAATTGCAGGTATGACAGGTGCCTACGGTAATGTAGGGGCTGTTGTATATTTAACGGCGCTCTCGTTAGTTGATTACCAAACATTCTTTATGATTATCGCTGCGAGTGCATTGTTAGGTTTAGGTGCATTATTTTTCATGAAAGAACCAGATGGCCACATCACTGAAGTAAACGAAGATGGCTCCGTTGAACTTATTTCTGTGACTTAGGGCATAATTATGTTTGATGAAACCCAAAAAGCCAGCGCACTTACAAACGAACTTAACGTTGAGTTTGGTGGGCACAGCAGCAAAGGTATAAAAACCGAAAACCAAGATGCGTTTGCTGCCCTTAATACTCAAGCGCAAGAAAAAGAGTCAAAAGGGATTATTGCCTGCTTGGCCGATGGGTGTTCATCAGCAAAAAATGCTAAACAAGCGTCACAGTTATCGGTAACGCACTTTATAAATGAGTATTTAAATACACCACCAAGTTGGGCCGTTAAAAAGTCGGTATCTAAGGTATTGGCCAGTTTAAATCAGTGGCTGTATTCGCAATCGGTTAATTACAATCACCTTGGCCAGCGCCAAGCAGATTGGATGACCACGTTTACAGCGCTTATTTTAAAATCGGCTACGGGTTATATTTTTCATTTAGGTGATACCCGAATTACGCGTTTACGGACAAAAAATATGGAGGCGATAACTCGCGACCATAAAGTAAATGATACCCTAACGCGGGCTTTAGGCGCACAGCTTCATCAAGAAATTGATGTATACGAAGTTGAACTTAAAGCTGATGATATTTATATACTTACCTGCGATGGTGTACATGATGTGTTGCAATACAGTGATATACAAAAGCTAATTGATGAGCATACTAATTTAGAGCACGCAGCAAAAGCAGTGACAGAGCTTGCCATAACAAGAGGCAGTGACGACAACGTAAGCTGCTTACTTGTAAAAGTGAATAGTATTGCAAAACAAAATTTAGACGAGTTATATCACTCTTTAACTAGGCGAAAAATTCCGCCACCGTTAAAGGTTGGCCAAAAAATTGATGACTTTACTGTTATCCGTGAATTACATGCTAGTAGCCGCTCGCACATTTATTTAGTGCAACAAACACCCGATACGCCGCCTGTTGTATTGAAGGCGCCTTCGATAAATTTTGAAGACGACGTGCACTACCTTCAAGGCTTTATAAGAGAAGGCTGGGTAGGCCAGCGTATTAATCATCCCAATGTAATGAAAGTTTTAAATACGCAATCGCAAAGCCGATTTTTATATCATATTTGCGAATACATGGACGGGCAAACACTCAGTGATTGGAAGCATGATGTGCCGCATCCAGAAATTACCCAAGTGCGCAGTATTATTGAACAAATAGTACAAGCACTTAGAGCGTTTCAGCGTTTGGATATGGTGCATCGCGATTTAAAACTCGATAACGTGATGATAGACGCTCACGGCAAAGTAACATTAATCGATTACGGCACCGTAAGTGTTGCGGCTATGGATGAGTCGGTAAAGCAAATTGCTGATGATTGCCCGCAAGGTACGGTAGATTACACCGCACCAGAGACGCTTATAACGATGCACGCCGATTTTAAAAGTGATTTATTTTCGCTAGGCGTTGTTGCGTACGAATTATTATGTTCAAAATTGCCGTATCAGCCACTCGCGCATAATCATGTACCAAAAGATTACAGTCACTGGCAATACACAAGTATTCAAAAGCACAGAGCAGATATCCCGTTTTGGTTAGATCAGGCTTTAATGAAAGCATTGGCTCCCAAACCCGAATTCAGATACCACGCATTTTCTGAGTTTATAAGTGATATCAATAAACCTAACCCACATTTAAAAAGTACCGCCCCGAAAGACTCAATAATGAAACGCGATCCAGTTTTAGTCTGGAAAAGTATTTCGTTGTGTTTATTTATAGCCTTGATGTGCGTACTCATAATTAAAAATTAAGAGATAAACATGTTTAATCATAAAAAAAACTTACCTATTATTTTTATACTGGGTAGCTTAACTGCGCCTTCAATAAGCCAAGCGGCGCAAACCGATCTCAACTTTAGACTGCGTTTTGAAAGCGCAGAGCAAGATAACGCACTAAAAGATGCAAGTAGTTTAACGCTGCGTACACGCCTTACTCATAAAACAGATGAAGTGAATGGGTTTTCTGCACTTATTGAAGTTGAAGACAGCCGAAGCCTGTTAGGTGTGGACGATTACAATAATACACTGGGTAAAAATACTAATTACTCAGTAATAGCCGACCCAGAAACCACAGAGGTAGATCAGGGTTTTATAAAATACGCCAAAGATGCTTTAGCAATTAAAGTGGGTAGGCAAGTAATAGCACTTGATGGGCAACGGTTTGTGGGCCATGTTGGCTTTAGGCAAGACAGACAAACCTTTGATGCTGCTACAGTAAATTACACGTTTAATGATATTAACTTGCACTATAGCTACATAAGCAAGCGCAACCGTATATTTGCCGATAGCAAAGATATTGATTCATCCGATCACCTTATAAATGCAAGCTTTAAAACAAGCGTGGGTAAGGTAGTTTTATACAGTTATTTATTAAGTAACGACGCAGTAGATGATGACAGCTTAGATACCTATGGCGTGTCTTTTAATGGAAATAAAACGCTCAGTGATATTAAATTTTACTATAAAGCAGAGTACGCCACGCAATCTGCATCAACTAGCATGAGTGATTTTGACGCGGATTATTATGCATTTGAAGGCGGGATAGATTTAGGCGGTTTAGGTATTGAAACCGTTACATTAAAAGCCGGTATTGAATCACTGGGTTCTGATAATGGCGATTATGGTTTTGCTACGCCGCTTGCCACAATGCATAAATTTAATGGTTGGGCTGATACGTTTTTAGCAACTCCTGCACAAGGACTTGATGACACTTATGTAAGCTTAAATGGTAAAGCCTTTGGCGGTAAATGGTTAGTGGCGTATCACAACTTTGATGCAAACGACAGCGTCAATGGGGTTGATGATTTAGGCTCAGAGCTTAATGTGCAATACGTTAAGCCTATTAATAAAACCTATGCCGTGGGCGCTAAATATGCAGATTATTCAGCAGGCGACAATGCGGCGGGCAAAGTTGACACCCAAAAACTGTGGGTGTGGGTAAGCGCCAAATTTTGAGTACTTACACAAGTACTTAAACACAGGTATTTAGGCACAGTTTAATCCTCGTAATTTAACGTGTTACAAGTTGGTGCAATAGCGCCAGCTTGTGGTGCTATCATCTTATTTTCACTGCACCAAGTTGGATAACTTGCTGAAATATAATGCTTATATATCTGGCTTGCATATTGCTATAACAACCACATAACAAATTATACGTTTGAAGTATTAATTTATGCATTTAGTACTTTAAATCAAACAGGTGATTTTAATGCCAATTAAGCAGCGTGTTGTCGTCGTAGGAAACGGAATGGTGGGGCATCATTTTGTACAGCAACTAGTGTCGCAACAAGGTGATAGCAAAAACATTGATATTACAGTGCTCAGCGGTGAAGACCGCCTCGCTTATGACCGCGTTCAGCTCTCGTCGTTTTTTAAAGGTAAAACCGAAGACGATTTAGCACTTACCTGCAGTAAAACCTATCAAGATTGGCAAGTGAGTTTTCATACTCATTCTAAAGTGGTTGATATAAACCGAGATACAAAAACGGTGACTACTTCAAAAGGTGAGTCATTTACGTACGACAAGCTAATACTGGCAACGGGCTCATTTGCATTCGTGCCACCCATTCCAGGTAAAGATCGTGAGCATTGCCTAGTTTACAGAACCATTAACGATTTACACGCCATAAAAAAATCAGCACAAGGTAGTAAAGTCGGCGTGGTTATTGGTGGTGGCTTATTAGGACTAGAAGCCGCAAATGCCTTAAAGCAGCTTGGCTTGCAAACTCATGTAATAGAATTTGCGCCACAACTTATGGGTGTACAAATAGACGGGGCTGGTGGGCGGTTACTTAAAAATAAAATTACTGAGCTTGGTGTTACAGTGCATACCTCAGTGGCTACAGAGCAAATTATTGAGGGTGAAAATAGCCGTTATAAAATGTGCTTTAAGGGTGGTCAAACCCTAGAAACCGACATGATAGTGTTTTCAGCTGGTATTCGTCCATACGATAACTTGGCTCGCGAGTTTAATTTAGAATTAGGTGAGCGCGGCGGCATAGTAATAAACAATCATTGCCAAACGAGTGATAAAAACATATACGCAATAGGCGAATGCGCCCTTTGGAATAACTTTATTTTTGGACTTGTAGCACCGGGCTACGCTATGGCAAAAGTAGCGGCAGGGCATGTTTTAAAACAGCTTTTTTCAAGTACTGCTTCAGACACACCTTTAAGCAATTATTCAAACAATACTGATGAATTTAGCGGCGCCGATATGAGCACAAAGCTTAAATTAATGGGCGTTGAAGTAGGCTCAATTGGTGATGCCCACGCCCGCAGTGAAGGCGCAATTAGCTATTACTTTGAAGATCAGCCAAACGGTATTTACAAAAAAATAGTCATCAATGAGCAAGGCAACAAACTTATAGGTGCTGTACTTGTTGGCGATACCAGTGATTACGATAATTTATTGCAGTACCACTTAAATAGTATAGAGCTTAGTGTGCCTGCAGAGTCGTTAATAATGCCACTTGCAGGTGAAACCGGCGAACTAAGCGCTGATGATTTACCAAGTGATGCCATTATTTGTGCGTGCCACAAAGTGACAAAACACACTATTGAACACGCTGTTATGCAAGGCTGTAGTGACTTAAATACAGTGCAACAAGCCACTAAGGCAAGTACGGGGTGTGGAGGCTGTGAAAAATTAGTGCAAAGCGTTATCAGTAGCGCACTTAATAATAAAATTGCCACGCTAACGCCAGTAGATGAGCCTGTATCACAAAGCGCTTAACACTCACAATAAGAGAGCAGTATGGAAACTTTAAACACATGTTCAAATAAGCCTTTGCTTAAACAAACCACGTGCGCTTATTGCGGTGTAGGGTGCGGGGTTGATATTTCATTATTAAATAATACCCCAACAAAACTTGAAGGCACGCGCGAGCACCCCGCTAATTTTGGCCGCTTGTGTGTTAAAGGCACGCATTTGCTTGACACCACCGGAAACGACAACCGCTTAACATCCCCCCTTATTGATAACGAGCCTACCAGTTGGGATGCTGCAACCAAATATGTGGCTAATAGATTTAACGCCATTATTAAAGAGCACGGGCCGGGCTCGGTCGCGTTTTATGTATCGGGGCAGTTACTCACCGAAGATTACTACGTTGCCAATAAATTAATGAAAGGCTATATAGGCTCAGGCAATATAGATACAAACTCAAGGCTGTGTATGTCATCGGCGGTTGCCGGTTATAAACGTGCGTTTGGTGAGGACGTAGTGCCATGTACCTACGAAGATTTAGAGCAAACTGAGTTACTTATTTTAATTGGCTCGAATGCAGCGTGGACGCATCCGGTGCTTTATCAACGTATGGAGCGCGCAAAAAAGCTTAATCCAAACATGAAAGTAGTTGTTATTGATCCGCGTAAAACCGATACAGCTGAACTTGCCGATACCTTTTTAAATATAAAACCAGGCAGCGACGGGGCACTTTATAACGGCTTACTTAATTATTTAAGTAAACATAGCTTTTTAGATACGCAGTTTATTAACGAGCATACAAACGGTTTTGAAACCGCGCTAGCTGAGGCAAAAAAGTGGAGTGTTAATGCGGTAAGTGACTTTTGTGATATTGACGTACAGCTAGTCAGTGACTTTTACGCCTTATTTGCAAAAAGTTCAACTGCCATTAGTTTTTATTCAATGGGTATTAATCAATCAAGCTCAGGGGTTGATAAGTGTAACGCCATTATAAATGCGCATTTAGCGTCAGGTAAGTTGTTAAAACCGGGCTGTGGTCCGTTTTCAATAACTGGGCAACCTAATGCAATGGGTGGGCGCGAAGTCGGTGGCTTGGCTAATCAATTAGCGGCTCACTTAGATATAGAAAATGAAGAACATCAATCCCTTGTACAGCGCTATTGGCTTTCACCAAAAATAGCTAAAAAAGCAGGCTGTAATGCAATTGATATGTTTGATGAAATAGCCAAAGGTAAAATAAAAGCTATTTGGGTAATGGCCACCAACCCTATGGTGAGCCTGCCTAATAACGCAGCAATACAACATGCACTTGAGCAATGTGAGCTGGTGGTTGTGTCTGACTGTATTGCCAAAAGCGATACCCTAAAATTTGCTAATGTGGCGTTTCCATCTACCGGATGGGGTGAAAAAAACGGCACAGTAACTAACTCAGAGCGCAGAATATCAAGGCAGCGGCCGTTAGTTGAGCCTTTCTCGGGGGCAAAAAACGATTGGCAAATAATATGCTCAGTTGCTCAAAAAATGGGTTTTGAAGGGTTTGACTTTACAGACCCAAGCGGCATTTTTGATGAGTGGGCTCAGCTAACTGATTTTGAAAATAACGGCAGCAGAGCGCTTAATTTATCAGGCTTAGTAGGGCTTACGCAGCAGCAATACGATAATTTAAAACCGGTTATGTGGCCGGTACTAAAAAATGAGCCATATAAAAACGGGCAGGTTTTTGCTAATAAACAATTTAGCACCGTAGATAAAAAAGCCCGCTTTATACCTATAACGCCTAAACTTCCTGTGCAGCAAACATCAAGTGATTACCCTTTTGTAATGAACTCAGGGCGAATACGCGATCAATGGCATACAATGAGCCGCACCGGAAAAAGTACTGCGCTTTCAACACACATAACGCGCCCGTATATTGAAGTTAACCCCATTGATGCCAGCAGACTAAATATAAAGCCAAACGATTTAATAACAGCAAATGCTAAAACGGGGCAAGTTACAGCGCATGCAAAAGTAACGGATGCTGTGCGCAAAGGCGAGTGTTTTATGCCTATTCATTGGAACAAGCAATTTGCCTCATCCGCTACGGTAAGTGGGCTTTATCAATCGGTTGTAGACCCGATTTCGGGCCAAGCTGAGTGTAAGCATGGTGCCGTTGATTTAGTCAAAGCGCAGTTTGCTCAGTACATGCAATTTTTTAGCAAAACCGAGCTTAAAATAAACAGTGATTTTTGGCTTAAAGTTAACGCAAGCAATTGTGTTAATTACCAGTTAGCGCTTAATGAGGCACAAAATGACTTACTTTATTACTGCCAAACACTAACAGGGCTACAAGGGCAGTGGTCGGCAATGAGCACGGCAAAAGCCATGCATGTTCAATGCATTCAAAATGAGCAGTTAGTGTTTGTTGCGGTAATTTCATCTGTTCAAAAAGACATATCACTTGAGTGGATAAATCATTTATTTGCAGAGCCTTTAATAACGTTTAGCCAATTACAGT
This sequence comes from Pseudoalteromonas sp. MMG007, assembly GCF_018100985.1. GTDB lineage: Bacteria > Pseudomonadota > Gammaproteobacteria > Enterobacterales > Alteromonadaceae > Pseudoalteromonas. The sequence goes on from NZ_JAGJEI010000007.1 coordinate 163,460, forward strand.
CATTGCTGTATGCAACCCCCGATGAAGAGTTTACCCAAGGCGCGCAGGTGTGCAGTTGCTTTAAAGTACGTGAGCAACCCATTATAAGTGCCATTAAAAGTGGTGCAAATACAGTGGAACAATTGGGGTCTGAACTAAAATGCGGCACAAACTGTGGCTCGTGTAAAACGCAGTTAAGCCAACTAATAAAGCAACATAGTACGCAAAGCGCTCAAAGTATTGATGTTGCAGTTGAAATGTAAATAAACAAGGAAGCATATGCTTAATGATCAATTTGGTCGGCAGTTTAACTATTTGCGCCTCTCTATTACCGATGTGTGTAACTTTAGTTGCACGTATTGTTTACCAAACGGGTATCAGTGCGATACTCCTCGAAACTTTTTAAATAAAAGCGAAATAAACACCTTAGTAAATGCATTTGCGCAATTAGGCACTAAAAAAGTGCGTATTACAGGCGGGGAGCCGTGTTTACGCAGTGACGTTACCGATATTATAAAGCAATGTAAGAACACGCCAGGTATAGAAAAAGTAGCCATAACAACGAATGGTTTTAACTTATTTAATAAAATTGATGAGTTTTATAGTGCAGGCTTAGATGCGCTCAACATTAGTATTGATAGCTTAAACCCGAGCATGTTTAAATTAATTACAGGGCACGATAAGCTAACCCATATTTTAAAAGGGATAGACCGAGCAATTGAGCTTGGCATAAAAGATATAAAAATAAATGCCGTGCTGGCTAAGCAGTTTAATAAAAACCAATTAAAGGATTTTTTAAACTGGGTGAAATATAAAAAAGTAACGGTACGCTTTATCGAACTAATGGAAACAGGCAATGGCGCCACCTTTTTTGAACAAAATCATTTAAGCGGGCAAAGTGTTAAAACACAGCTTTTAGCACAAGGTTGGTTACAGGTAGTGAGAGGTAAATTAAACGGGCCTGCAGAAGAGTTTTGTCACCCCGATTTTGAGGGTCGCATTGGCTTAATTATGCCCTACAGTAAAGATTTTTGTAAAAGCTGTAACCGATTAAGAGTATCGTCATTAGGGAAATTACATTTGTGCTTATTTGCCGGGCAAGGTATAGATTTACGTCCGCATTTAAATGAGCAAGATACGCCAGCCACTGTAAACGCTATTCAAGCGGCAATGGGCAATAAAACTATTAGCCATGAGCTTGATAAGCGCTTAACGGGCGCCACAACCCATTTAGCTATGCTGGGCGGCTAAAATGAGCAATAAAGCAGTATTTACGGGGGTTGTGCTCGCTGGTGGGCAATCATCAAGAATGGGTAGCGATAAAGCCAATCTCATTTTAAAAAATAAAACATTACTGCAAAATGCCTGTGAATTATTAAAAGCAGCAGGAGCAAGTAATGTACTCATAAGTCGTAATGTACAAAGTGCTACTTCGCAATACATACCCGACATTTACCCTGATTCTGGCCCGCTTGGGGGGATTTATTCAACCTTAATGGCAACAGAGCAGGATATACTTGTAACCGCTGTAGATATGCCACTGCTTACCTGTAATTTATTATCGCAAATTGCATCTGCAGCAAGCGATAACCTCCACTTTCAAACAAATCAGCCACAAATACATGCGTGGCACTTTGAAAATGAACCGTTACCCCTGTATATTCGTAACACCCAAAGCGTTAAACGTCATTTAAAACAATTACTCATAAACGCAAATAGTCATAAATCAATTAAACAGTTTACCCATAGTATTGGTGTGCAAACGCTTAAATGTGATAAAGCACATGCGCTTGTTAATACTAATACACCGGCGCAATTTAAAGCTGTTAATGAGCAATTTGACCAACACAAACCTAATTTATTGAGAAGAACCCTATGAGCCACACAACTGAGACACAAATAGCACTAAACATTGCCGTAATGACAGTAAGCGATACACGTGATGAAATTACGGATACCTCAGGCCATTATTTAATTAAAGCCCTTACTGAAGCAGGCCATCACTTAGCTGATAAAGACATCGTTAAAGATGATGTTTATCAAATGCGTGCAGTTGCCTCGCAGTGGATTGCCGATGATACTATTCACGCTATTTTAGTCACCGGTGGAACGGGTTTTACCGAGCGTGATTCAACACCCGAGGCATTTGCACCGCTGTTTGATAAAAGCGTAGATGGATTTGGCGAGCTATTTAGACATATTTCGTACGGCGAAATTGGTAACTCAACTATTCAATCTCGCGCACTGGCAGGCCTTGCAAATAACACGGTTATTTTTTGTATGCCAGGCTCTACGGGCGCATGTAAAACAGCCTGGACAGGTATTATAAAAGATCAGTTAGACTCAATGCACAAGCCATGTAACTTTGCCCCGCATATTACTATTGGTAAAAAATGCGAATCACGAGAGCAATAATATGCTGAGCCACGTAGACGAAAATGGCCAAGCAAACATGGTTGATGTATCGCTAAAAGAGGTTACTTTGCGCGATGCATCTGCCGAGGCCTACATTAAAATGAGCAAACAGGCTTTTGAGCAAGTGCTGCTTAATCAAAATAAAAAAGGTGACGTGCTAGGCGTAGCACGCATTGCAGGTATTCAGGGCGCTAAAAAGTGCGCCGATTTAATTCCGCTTTGTCATCCACTTGCACTGAGTAAAGTAGCCGTTGATTTTGAGCTTGATGAAGCAAATAGCCAAATTAAAGTAACCAGCTACTGTAAATTGGCGGGCAAAACGGGTGTTGAAATGGAAGCGCTCACCGCTGTATCTGTGGCGACCCTTACATTATTTGATATGTGTAAAGCCGCCGATCCGCTTATGGAAATACACGGTATGCGTGTAACACAAAAAGCAGGAGGCAAGCATGGCAGCTGGCAGCGAGACTAATTTAGATAATATGAATGCAGCTGCAGGGCAGGTAAAGGTACTGTTTTTTGGCCAACTTAAAGAACGCCTAAAGTGCGATAAGTTAACCGTTGATATAGCTCACCCCCTTAGCATTACAGCGTTTAAACATATGCTGGTTGAGCAAAAACCGCATTGGCAGGCATGGCTTGAAGAGCGTGATGTATTGTGTGCGCTCAATCAAACTATGTCATCAAGCGATGAGCTTGTAAAAGCAGGGGATGAACTTGCTTTGTTCCCACCAGTGACAGGTGGCTAATGAGTATAAGCATTAAAGTACAAACCCACGATTTTTCAGTCGGTGAGCAACATAATGCACTTAGCAGTAATAATAAAAGCGATGGTGCTGTAGTCACGTTTACAGGGCTAGTGCGAGAATTTAGCAGCGGCGATAACGTAATCGCACTTGAGCTTGAGCACTACCCGGGTATGACTGAGCAACTACTGCAATCGATAGCCGAGCAAGCGCAAACACGCTGGCAACTTGCTCGCATAAGCATTATTCATCGAGTCGGCTATTTAGCGCTTGGGGAGCAAATTGTATTTGTTGGCGTAACCTCCCGCCACCGCCAAGCTGCGTTTGAAGGCGCACAATTTATTATGGATTACTTAAAAAATCACGCCACGTTTTGGAAAAAAGAGCATTTTAAAGATTCATCAAACTGGGTTGAGTTTAAACAAAGCGACAAGCAAGCACTGAGTAAATGGCAAAGTATCGAACAGGATGCAATTAAGTAAATGCATATAATCTCTACCAATATCTCTAAAATAAAAACGGTTGTTCATAACGGAAAACCCGTTAAAACCGGTATTTTTAAAACGCCAACCAATGAGCCTGTTGTTATTGAAAAGCTAAATATAATAGGTGATGAACAAGCCGATTTAGTTAATCACGGTGGGGTGGATAAAGCGGTTTATGCGTTTTCACACAATCATTATGATTATTGGAGGCGCACCCTTGAGAATGATGATTTAGCAGTCGGTGCTTTTGGTGAGAACTTTACAATTTCAGGCCTTGATGAGCAAAATATTCATATAGGCGATCGTATTCGTGTTGGCAGCGCATTGCTTGAAGTAAGCCAGCCCCGAGTGCCGTGCTTTAAATTGGCTATTGCTCTGAATAATAAACAAAGCCTAAAATTATTTACTCAGTATTACCACACCGGTGTTTACTTTAGAGTGCTTGAGCAAGGTATGGCAAAAACGGGCGATGCAGTCACTATTGAATATAAAGCTAAGCATAATATTTCGGTTAAAACGTTGTTTCAGGCGTTTTTTGATAAACAATACCCAGATTTTGAGAGCGTATTACTAGCAGCACTTGAACTACCCGAGCTTGCGCTTGAGTGGCAAACTAAGATTAAAAAGAAGCTCGCAATTTAACGCCGTTTGAGTGTTACTAAACGTTAGCTTTCCAATCACCTTCTTTTAAAAAGTGTTGTTGTAAAAGGGTGAGTAAACTTTCAGTAACTGGGCCTGTAGGTTTACTTCTTGATACCACACAACCTATAGGCGTCAGCCAACCGCCTTGCTCATGTGTTACGGGTAGGGCAACTACGTCACCTTGTTTAAGTTGTTGTTTTATTGCCAACTCAGGTACCAATGCCCAACCCACATTTTGTGTTACCAAATCGATGAGCGTTTGATGGGTATTGGCGTACCACACCTTAGCGCTTATAGCGTAGCTAAACCATAACTCTGATTGATTAAGGCTACGGTGAGCACATTGCCTGTGTGCTTTTAAGTCACTGCTATTTACTTTGCTCAGTTTAGCCAGCGCATGTTGTGGCGACGCAATTGTTAAAAATCGTACTTGGCCTAGCAGAAAAAAATCCATATCTACTTTTAGTTCGCCATCACTATATATGATACCTAGTTGCGCTTTACCTGTTTTTATAAGTTCTTCAATATCAAACGTAGTCGCTGATATTAGCTCAAAGTTTGTAACAGGGTACTGCTTTGCAAAGGGGGCTATTATTTTTAAAACTCCGTGATTACTTATACTTTCGTCAATAGCAATGACTACGTCTTGTTCGTAGTTTTTAGCAAGAGACTCAACTTTTTGATCGAAATAAGTTTGTTGGTGCAGTATAGAATAAGCAACAGGAAGCAAAGCTTTTCCGCTATTTGTTAAAGTGGGTGTGTTTTTATTACGGTCAAACAATGTTTGATTTATTGCAATTTCAAGGTTAGAAATCGCTTGGCTAATACCTGACTGCGCACGCTTTAACTTGCGCCCTGTTGCTGAAAAAGAACCTGTTTCTACTACGGTTACAAATATTTTTAGTTGCTCTAAGCTATACATTTTATTCTACTCGATTTAAAACTTCGCACTCACCTTATCACTTATAGTGATAGTTGCTAACTTTTGTAATTAACTAAATCTGTCATTATCACTGCACTTAAATATTAAAAAATAAAAGGGGATATGATGACAGAAAAAATGGGTACAACAGAGCGAGTGTTTCAGGCAGTTTTGTTTGAGGTTTTAGCCGTGTCGTTATCAATTTTAGGTTTAGCACTATTTACAGAGCATGCAATTGGGGCTTTATCGGGCACGATGATCATTGTTGCGACCATTGCTATGTGTTGGAATTTTATTTTTAACTGGTTTTTTGACCAAGTGGCCACGGGCGCTAAAGAAAAACGCTCGTTATTGTTTAGAGTATTTCATGTCATTTTATTTCAAGGTGGCTTACTAATATTCACTATTCCGGTAATGGCATTCATATTAAGCGTTAATTTTTGGCAAGCATTTATAATGGATATTGGGGTCACCTTTTTTATAACCCTTTACGCTTTTACTTTTAATTTAGTGTACGACCACACACGCGCCTATATTTTACGATCAAAAAAATCAGCACATGCAGTTAATGCTTAAAAATTAGTGTTAATCATCACTCAATTCAACAATTGTTTGCGCTACATTGTAAAGCGAGCTGTGGGAATCCATAGCTTGCTTTTGCAATTGTTTATGGGCTTGCTCTTCGGTTAATTTTAATTGCTCTATTAATATATATTTTGCTTGATGAATCACTTTTTGCTCGGTGATCACTCTTTTTGCATCAACCAATGCTTGGTTAATTTGTTTGATGTGTTGGCTTTGCTCTAAAATTAAATCGTACATGGTTTTATTACTGTTGAGCTTACTGGCCGCCATATTAGTTGGCTCATTGTCTTTGAGTGCTAACTGCCCGTCGGTTGCAGGCAGATATTGTTGCTCTAAGGTATTAAGTATTTGCTTATTTGAATTTAATTTTCGTTGTGCACATGCAATTTGCATTGCGGCACAATCGATTAGATGATCGCTAATGTTTTGCTCTATTTTATGCATAATATCGATGCGTGTTGTGGTTACTTCGTACCATACTTCACTCAGCTGCGATAAAGGCTGCGTATTTTCGTCATCGAGCTTTTGTAATAAACTTCTTAGCTGATCCACTTGCTTGTTTACCGGGTGCTCTATGAGTGAGCTATAACATTTAAGTAAGTGATCGTCAGCGTATTCATCAAAAAACGAAAAACTATGGTTTTGTTCTTGAACAAAGTGAGCTAACTTAGTTTTTTGCTCTTCTGTAAATTTACTCGCTGCAAATGCTTGTGCTCCACAAGCCCGTTCTTGGCCTGCGTATTCTTTACCTTGCATAAAATTAAAATAAGCAACTAATAGGCGAGTAACATGTGGATCGCTTGCACCATCAGCAGCTTCTAAAATAATATTTAATAAACTTGCTATAAGTTGTGTAAATGATTGCGTGGCATGAACAGCGGTTACATTTTGTTTGTTTATTTGATGGCGCAAAGCTGGTAGAACATCAAGTGCCTGTAGGCTGTAGGTAATTAAATTGTATAATCTTGAATGACCAGGGTCGGCATTATCAGATATAAAGGTTGTTTTAAGAGAGTCATAAAACGTATTTTGAGCGCTTTGTGTAATGGGTATTTGCTGTGTTAGTTCATTACTAAAATGTACGCTTTTAGAGGCTAAATAGATGTTGCTCATAGCGCGCTCTTTTTGTAACTGGTGTACAAAATCACCCAGTTTAGTAAGTGAAGCACAACTATTTTGCAATTGTTTTAAGGCATGTATTTCTTGATACTTTGCCGCAAGTAAAAACTGTTTTGTGAGAGGATTGCTTGTTTGCATAGGTTTAGTTCCGCACTTTTTAGTTTTTAAAGTGCAACCCTTGTTCCAATCATGAAAAAAATTAATTATTGAATAGAAAATCAATCTAAAACAGCCGCTTATTGTTATATTTTTATTTTATGAGTATTTTAAACTTTATTTTAGGCACACACATTTACCCTTTTTGGTGCATAAAAAGGGAATATTGCACACTGCTTGCATTGCAGTAAAAAGCGCGCTTACCCCTGGGGAGGAAATAAGCGCGAAAAGTGCATTATGGATTAAAATTGCATTAAGTATTAACCGTTTGAGCTAAAAGCTCTGGGCTAATAGTCATTTTATGATTTATTACTTCTCCAACAATTATAAGGGTAGGGCCTTGCAGGTTATGACTAAGCTGATCATTTACTATATTTTCTAATGTACTGGTAATTACTTTTTGCTTACTCGTTGTGGCGTTTTCGATAAGTGATATTGGTGTAGTACTTGGCCAATTTACCGATTGAAGGCCGCTACTTAGCTCTTTTAATCGTCCTAAGCCCATATAAACCACTAAAGTTGGATTATTGTTGCCTTGCACAAAGGCGTAATTGCTCCAGTTAGGCAGTTTTTTAGGATCAGCAAACTGGGCAGTTAAAAACGTGACGCTTCGCGCTACATCACGTGCTGTAAGCGGAATGCCTGTATATGCAGAGGTCGCACATGCAGTGGTAACGCCAGGCACAATTGCAAAGCTAATATTATGCTTTGTAAGGGCATCGGCTTCTTCGTTTATGCGCGCAAATATACTAGGGTCGCCCCCTTTTAAACGCACTACGTTTAGCCCTTGTTGAGCATATTTAACAAGTAGGGTGCATATATTGGCTTGTGTCATTGAATGCATACCGGCTCGTTTGCCTACAAATACCCGCTGCGCTTTTTTAGGTAATGTTTTTAGTAAATCTTCGCTTACAAGCCAGTCGTATAAAATGACGTCGGCTGTTTGTATTAAACGCTGCGCTTTTACGGTAATTAGCTCGGCATCGCCTGGGCCTGCTCCTATAATATAAACTTGGCCGTTTTTAGCTCCTCTACTAGTAAGCTCAGCGCCATTAATGAGCTTATTAACAATTTTGTTCAGCCAACCATTTTCAATACCTGAAAAATAAGAAAGCACGCTCATAATAATCTCCTTAAGCGACCGCTTTAATTATTTTTGGTTCGGCGCTTATAAGTACGTTGCCGTCTTGTATTTTTGCATCAAAAACCGGTAAATGTATTGCTTCTACCTCTAGGCATTCGCCTGTTGCTAAGCAAAAATGCTGTTTATATAACGGCGAAGCTACGACCAGTTTTCCCTCTATAGAGCCAATAATACCGCGAGATAATACATTTGCTTTTCCGATTGGGTCGAAGTTACTTATGGCAAACACGCTTTCTTTGCTTTGGGGTAAATAAAAAATAGCCACTTGCTGATTATTAACTAATGCGCATACACCACTATTAGCAACTAGGTCATCAATTGTTCCAATATTATGCCAAGACATCAGCTTGCTCCTCTTCAAGTTCCATTACTGGGATACGGTTTTGAGTCATTTTTTGCTCGCGTTTTTCAACATCTGTTGCTGGGCGAATTTGATTACGTTCCTGTACAAATAAAATATTGTCATCAGGATTAGGGCTATTAACAAACTGGCGAAAACGCTTAGACGCTTCAGGGCTTTCTACCGCTTTTTTCCACTCACATGCGTATGTTTGAGTAATAAGTTCCATTTGTTCTTCAAGCTCTTGGCAAATACCGAGGCTGTCGTCTATTACGACACTTTTAAGGTAGTCTAAACCGCCCTCAAGGTTTTCCATCCATACAGAGGTACGCTGTAGTTTGTCGGCGGTTTTTATGTAAAACATCAACACACGGTCTATGTATTTGATAAGTGTGGGTGTATCTAAATCAGTCGCAAATAAATCGGCGTGGCGAGGGCGCATACCGCCATTACCACATACGTATAGATTCCAACCGTTTTCGGTGGCAATAATACCTATATCTTTACTTTGTGCCTCGGCGCATTCGCGGGTACAACCCGACACAGCCATTTTAAATTTATGCGGTGAGCGTAAACCTTTATAGCGGTTTTCAATGTCTATTGCGTGGCCAACACTGTCTTGTACACCATAGCGACACCAAGTACTTCCCACACACGATTTAACCGTTCTAAGAGACTTGCCATAGGCGTGACCTGTTTCAAAGCCAGCTTCAATGAGTCTTCCCCAAATAACCGGGAGTTCTTCTAAACGAGCACCAAATAAATCGATGCGCTGCCCGCCAGTCACTTTACAATAAAGGTTAAAGTCTTTTGCTACTTGGCCAATGACAATGAGTTTGTCGGGCGTTATTTCGCCGCCTGCAATACGCGGTACTACAGAGTACGAGCCGTCTTTTTGCATGTTAGCGAGGTAGGTGTCGTTAGTATCTTGTAGGCCAACATGGGCAGGTTCTAAAATAAAGTCGTTCCACGTTGAGGCTAAAATAGAAGCGATTGCAGGTTTACATATTTCACAACCATGATGCCCACTGCCGTGTTTAGCTAATAAATCATCAAAGGTTTTAATGCTTTCTACTTTAACCATATGTAGTAGCTCTTGGCGCGAATACGCGAAGTGCTCGCACACATGGTTGTTTACTTCAACACCACGACTCGCCAGCTCAGCATCTACTACCGATTTAAGTAAAGCGGCACAACCACCACAACCACTGGCTGCTTTTGTACACGATTTAACAGCGGCTAAATCGCATGAGCCACCATCAATTGCACCTACAATGTCGCCTTTACTCACGTTATGACACGAACAAATGGTGGCGGTATCGGGTAGGGCGCTTCCCGCTAATGAAGGTGCGCCAGCGCTGTCTGGTAAAATTAAACACTCAGGATGCTCTGGTAAGTCCATGTCGTTTAACATGTACTGAAGTAGTGTATCGTAATCTCTGGTATCGCCAACGAGTACTGCACCAAGGAGCTTATCGCCGGTTTCATTTAGAATGATTTTTTTATAGCAGTCTCTAATTGGATCTTGGTAAATAAGTTCTTTGCAGTTGGGTGTTTTTGCATGAGCGTCGCCAATAGAGCCTACCTCAACACCGAGCAGTTTTAATTTAGTGCTCATATCGGCACCTGAAAATTCAAGCTCGCCGCCACTTAGCTGGCTTGCTGCAACGCGGGCCATGTTGTAGCCAGGTGCCACTAAGCCAAATAGTTTTTTATCCCATAAGGCACATTCGCCAATAGCTAAAATATCAGGGTCTGACGTTTGGCATCGATTATTAATAATAATACCGCCACGCTCACCAAGTTCTAGCTCAGCCACTTTACCCAGTTGATCATAAGGGCGAATACCGGCTGAGAACAAAATTAAGTCTGTTTCTAAAAACGTACCGTCTGAAAAGTTAAGTTTAAAGCGGCTACTTTCACCTTTAACAATTTCGCTGGTTGCTTTTGAGGTGTGAACAGTAACGCCTAGTTTTTCTATTTTATTTTTTAGTAACGTGCCGCCTTGCTCATCAAGCTGAACAGCCATAAGCTGCGGTGCAAACTCAACAACATGGGTATCGAGCCCTAATTGTTTAATTGCGTTTGCGGCTTCAAGCCCTAATAAACCACCCCCAATAACAACACCGCTTTTACTGGCTGCAGCACTTGCTTTTATTTGCTCTAAATCCTCTAGCGTGCGGTAAACCAAACAATGGGGTTGATCGTTCCCCTTAATTGGCGGCACAAATGGGAAAGAGCCAGTAGCAAGTACAAGTTTATCGTACGGGTATTGATCGCCAGTTTGCGTTGTTACGACTTTACTTACTCTATCAATGCCTTCAACCCACTGTTGAGTATGCACATTAACATTAAGTTGTTGGTAGTTCTCTAAGGTTGTTAGTGCCAAATCGGCGGCTGTTTTGCCATCAAACACGCTTGATAAATAAACGCGGTCGTATGCAAGATTTGCTTCACCACAAAGTACTGTAATATTTGCTTTGTCATCGCTTTGGCGCATTTGCTCAACAAAATGATGTCCGACCATACCATTGCCGATAATGAGTATTTTTTGCGAGGTTTGCATTAGGCATTCCTTAATGTGACGGTTTAAATTTTAAAAACAAAAAAGCCCGCCACAGATACAAATTCATGTACTGCGAGCGGGCTTCTTTGCCTGTGGTCATAACAACCTAAATATGTGCCGTTTAAATAACTGGCTTGTTAATTAATTGTTTGCAATAAAGTGGCCATGTTTTTAAGAGGCTGTTTTTAAAGAATTAACTTAGTTTTCAAGTGATTTATCTGTACTGTATTGTTTTACTTTGGTGCGCAACTAGCACTAGGACAGTGCAAGAATTGTCTTTGTTATGTGCATTATCAGTCAATAAAACACGCATTATCATTATTCATGAGTTGAGTTAAATTTAATTTATTAAATATACACACTGACTTATGATCAAAATGACAAACGCAAACAACTTAATCCCTTCTCCTTTTCATGAAGGTGAGCTGGCAATTCAAGACAAACTGGCCAAACGAGAACTAATGGATACATTTGGCAAACGAGCTATTCGCTCTTTTATGCCAGAGCAGCATCAAGCCTTTTTTGCGCAGTTACCATTTGTGGTTGCAGGCAGTGTTGATGAAAACGCCGATGTATGGGCTTCTATTGTTTCAGGTAAGCCTGGTTTTTTAAGCGCCCCCACACCCACATCTTTGTTAATGACAAACACCGTTGATATAAATGATCCCCTCCATAAAACGTTAAAAGTCACAGGTTCGCCCATTGGTTTATTAGGTATTGAGCTAGGGACGCGTAGGCGTAACCGTTTAAATGTGCGCGTAGGTGAGGTAATTGGCGATAATAAGGTGGGTTTTAATGTTGATCAATCTTTTGGTAATTGCCCGCAGTATATTCAAACGCGCGACTTAACATTTAATAGAGACGCTTTACTTAAAAGTAATGCGATACAAAAAATTGAGTTTAATACGCTTGATAACGACGCCGCTGATTTAATTGATAACACCGATACGTTTTTTGTATCGAGCTTTATAACCGCTAAAAACAATCCAAAAATTGAAGGGGTTGATGTTTCTCATCGTGGAGGAATGCCGGGCTTTGTAAAGCGCGAAGGCAACACATTAACGATCCCTGATTACGCAGGTAATAATTTTTTTAATACCTTGGGTAACTTTTTATTAAACCCAAAAGCAGGTTTGTTATTTCCTGACTTTAATACGGGTAATGTACTAATGCTTACTGGCAGTGTTGGAATTTTATGGGATGGCCATCCAGAGTTAGAGGGTTTTATTGGTGCAGACCGAGGTTGGAAATTTACCCTCACTAAAGGAATGTGGCTTAAAAACGTACTTCCATTTAGTGCTAAACTTAATACGTACTCCCCTAACACTAAAATGACGGGCACGTGGCTGGAGGCTGATAAAAACAAACAAGCCGAAAAACTAAAACATACTTGGCAGCCTTTAAAAGTTGCTAAAATAATTAAAGAAAGTGATGTAATTACCTCCTTTTATTTAGAAGGGCATAACAATACAACCTTGCTAGCGTTTAAAGCTGGGCAGCACTTAACCGTACAAATACCAAGTAAAAATAGTAGCAATAGCAGTAATAACAAACCCGTTATTAGAACCTACACGGTGTCATCAAGCCCGCATGAGCAGTTTTATCGGTTATCGATTAAAAAAGAGCTTAGCGGTGAGGTGTCAAATTACTTTCATAATAACGTAAAACTCGGGAGTGTTATTTTAGCTAAATACCCACAAGGGCAGTTTTTTATTGATCCAACAAATACTAAACCTGCGGTACTCATTGGTGGTGGAATAGGCATTACACCTATGATCTCAATGGCTAAACACATTGCCAATGAAGGGTTAAGAACCCGCTATACACGCCCTTTGCATATTTTTCACAGTGCTAAAAATACGCAGCAGCGCGCGTTTTACAATGAGCTAAAAGCACTTGCAGATAACAGTGGCGGCGCAATTGATTACTACTCACTTTTATCTCAGCCTGAGCTTAATGAAAAGCAAAGCAATGGCTCTAATTTAAAAGATGAGAGCTTTGATTTAAAAGGGCGCATAAATGCGGATGTGCTTAGGTATTATTTACCACTTGATGATTACGAGTTCTTTTTATGCGGACCAGAAGCGTTTATGCAGCATGTATATAATGAGCTATTACTGCTCGGTGTGCAGGATAAAAATATATTTGCTGAAGCATTTGGACCCTCGGTTATAAAGCGCAAAGTGCTTAACGCAAGCAAAGCGCCTAATAAAAACATAGAGGTGAGTGTTGATGAAGCAGACAACACTGTAATTAAGTTTAGTAAATCAGGCTTTGAACAACGCTGGAACAAAGGTGACGATACATTACTAAATGTAGCCGAATCCCATGGTTTAGAACCTGAGTTTGGCTGTCGCAACGGTAGCTGCGGCAGTTGCGCTGTAAAAATAAATGCAGGCGCTGTGGTGTATCGTAATAGCGTAAGTTACCCAGTTGAGAGAGGGCAGGCGCTAATTTGCTGCGCCGTACCTGCTAAAGGTGTTGAGGTACTTGATATAGAGCTTTAGCCCTGAAGCTGCTGCAGTTAAACTGCGATGGATTAGTATCACATCTGTGGTTATAAGTAGGCTTCTCCATGTAAGGTCTTGATCGAAGCAATCCTATTTCTTAAATCAGAATTTGAAGATGAATAATCATTAGCAAGAGAGAATAAGCACAATTTGAAAATTGAAGCTATTAGGCTGCCATCACTATATCGGTTTGCCATTTCGTCATCGGTTACATCAAACTTAGTTAAAAGCTTGCTATAAGTGTTAAGCGCATTAGAAGCATTCAACTCATAATCTACGTTTATGTTTTATTGCAGGGGAATTTATTTAGTGGTTAACGATTTTTTGATTCACTTTGGCTTATTTTTGTTTGTAATAAAGTAATACGAGAGTTTAGCTTTTTAAAAGCTAAGTGAGCGTAAAAATAATGCAGGAAAAAAGCAACAAATCCAGAAGCTGCAATTGCAATTAATGGCTCAGTAAAAAACAGTAAAGCCAATATGATTGTTGAAAATACGACCGATAGTAGTAAGAAGTGAACTGAGCTAAACATTCTTCTATTTTGCTTTTCAAGTTGAGTAATATGTGAATCTAGATCCATTTTTGAATGCTCCGTAATATTGCGTACTATGATTACGCTATCGCTTTAGCTCATCGGCCTCTATCATCGAGGTATATAAGTTACAAATATATATCCATTGATAGCAAACTCCTTGAGCAGTTGTCAAAATTTAGATTAATTCGTGAAGTAGATTATTTTTTAAAAAAAGAGGCTAAGTAGCCTCTTATATAGCAGTATATAAAGCTTAAAATTAAGCCAACAAACCTGCTTTTGTTTCAGGCATTGCTATAAAGCCATCAAGTTTACGTACGTTGCTTAACCATCTTAAAATATTTGGGTATTGCTCAAGTGATACGCTGCCCTCTGGTGCGTGTGCTATGTACGAAAAGTTGGCAATGTCTGCAATAGTTGGCTGAGTACCTACTAAGTATTCACGATTTTGTAAATACGCATCCATTGTTTTAAATAATGTATGGGCAATGTTTATCGCATTTTGATGATCAAGCTCTGCGCCAAATACCGTAACTAAACGCGCCGAACACGGACCTGAAGCCACAAGCCCTGCAGCAACGCTCAACCAGCGCTGAATGTGCGCTTGAACAGTTACATCCTCTGGGTACCAGGTTCTGTTAGCATCAAATTTTTGTGCCAAGTACACTAAAATGGCATTTGAATCGCTAATTACGTCATCGTTATGTTTAAGTACCGGTACTTGGCCAAATATATTCATTTGTAGAAAGTCAGATTGTTTTTGCGCGCCGTTTTGCAGTGCCACATCAACCATATTCACATCAAGATTTAAAAGCGATGTAAATAGTTCTGCACGATGTGAATGACCAGATAAAGTAAAACGGTATAGCGTTAGGTTGCTCATGGTTTGTCCTGTTTTTAATTTTGGATGGTGTTTTTTAATAACGCTATTTTTCCATTTTTATGAGTTTTGAATAACCGCGCTAGCAAGGAATAAATGTCAATGCTATATTGACAATGATGGATACTATTACGGGTATTAAAACGATTATTGCAGTGGTTGAGACGGGTTCGTTTACAGCTGCAGGCGACAGGCTAGGGCTTTCAAAGGCACTGGTTAGTAAATACGTGGGTATTGTAGAGCAAGACTTAGGGGTTAGATTATTTAACCGTTCCACACGCAGAATTTCGATCACCGAAGCGGGGCAAAGTTATTACGCAAGCGTAGTACCAGTGATAGAAAGCTATAGCGAAATGCTCGATAATTTATCAGGGCAGGGCGCTGTGGCTAATGGGAAGCTTAGAGTAAGTGCGCCGGTGTCGTTTGGTGAGTCTAATCTTGCGCCACTTTTGCCCGAGTTAATGCGCCGCTATCCTAACTTGAGTATTGAGCTAGTGTTATCGGATAAAACGATAGATTTACTTGAGGAAGGTGTTGATTTAGCAATTAGAATTGGTAGTGTTTCTGACTCTAATTTAATAGCTCGGCAAATTACCAGCTATCCTCTAATTTTATGTGCATCAAATGATTATATTGAACGATTTGGCACCCCAACAAGCGTAATGGAGCTTGAAAAGCATGCTACCGTTATAGACAGCAACTTTAAAATTGGTCGGCATTGGCCAATAGTATCACCAGATGGAGAGGCCTTAACCGCAAATGTTAGCTCTCGTATTGCAGTTAATAACCCGCGTGCAGTAAAAGAGGTTGTACTAGCGGGTGGTGGAGTTGGTCTAATTCCTGAAATAGTGGTTCAAGATGATATTGCAGCGGGGAAGCTTGTGCAGGTTATGAGTAACTATCAAACATTTGAGTTTGGTTTATTTGCTATTTATCCACATAGAAAATTTGTTGCGCAAAAAGTAAAAACGTTTGTTGAGTTTTTATTTGAAAAATTTAGCTAACTGCAGCAAATATACTATTTCAAACAAGTTTAAAGCCCTTAATTAAGGGCTTTATGATCTGCATTGTTACCTGTACTTTCAAGTGCATGCTCCAAGGCTTCTAATCGGGTTTTAAACATAACGGTTGCACTGTGATTTGCATTTATACTATTAAGTACGCGCTGCACCGCTTGGTTTGCACCACAAATATATAAACTACGACCAGAGGACCGTGCATCTATTGTGACTGTTTCTACCGCCATCGCAGCCGATACATCCATAGTTGGTACGCGTGAAAAATCGAGTATAAGCACTTTAGAACCTGGTTTTACGCTTTCGCGAACATGGTGTCCTACATCAGCTGCAGCACCAAAACTAAGCGGGCCTCCAAAACTAAAAAGTAAAACTTTGTCTTTAGCTTGTTTAAGCAGAGCATTTTCGGCTTCGTCTTCTAAATTTTCAGGTAGGTTGTTAAGCTGCTCTAACTGAATTTGTGCAATTTGACGTACAAATGCGAGCGCTGCTAAAACAACACCAACGCCTACAGCGGTTATTAAATCTACAAATACGGTTAAGCCTAACACTAATAGCATAAGTGTAAAGTCCCAACGTGGGCCTTTGTGGGCACGTTTTAAGTAACTCCAGTCGACAATGTCGAGACCTACTTTTACTAATATACCCGCCAAGACTGCATGAGGAATTTGGCTTGCAAGCGGGCTTAAGCCTAAAATAACAGCTAATAATACCAGTGAGTGGATCATGCCTGAAAGGCGCTCTTTACCACCACTTCTTATATTAACTACAGTACGCATGGTTGCACCTGCACCCGCTATACCGCCCATTAAGCCTGCTACCGTATTACCAATACCTTGGCCTACTAATTCTTTATTTGGATTATGGCGAGTACGGGTCATATTGTCGGCAACAAGTGAGGTTAATAAGCTATCTATAGAGCCTAAAATAGCTAAGATGACTGCAGCTTCGAGCACTAAAAATATGCTTTGTGTATCGTAAGCGGGTAGTTGTAAGCTCGGTAAGCCAGTAGGGATTTCGCCTAAAACTGGTACGCTAATAAATAAACTAGCTAAAGTACCTATAACTAGAGCAGCTAATGCTCCAGGTATATATTTGCCTAATTTTGCAGGCCATTTATAAGCAATAACTAATGTACCAATGCCAAGGGCTAAAGTAGCAAAGTTTATATCAGCAAGCGCTGTTGGTAAGTACGATAAAGCACCAATAGTCCCGCCTGGTGGCTCATGACCAAATACTCGACCTAATTGTAAAATAATAATAATGGCGCCAATACCGGTCATAAAGCCTGAAATAACAGGGTAGGGAACTAAGCGAATATATTGCCCAATGCCTAAAAAGCCAAAGGCAATTTGAATTAAGCCCGCTAAAATAACTGCTGTAAATATTAGCTCTGTATTACCAGATAAACTAGCAAATAAGCCCGCTAGTACCACCACCATTGGCCCCGTAGGGCCTGAAATTTGTGAAGGCGTACCACCAAAAAGAGCGGCAAAAAAACCAACAGCCATAGCACCGTATAAACCAGCCATAGGGCCAAGGCCTGAGGCAACACCTAATGCTAGAGCCAAAGGGAGTGCGACAACGCCCGCAGTTATACCGCCGGTTATGTCGCCTCGTATATTAGAGAGCATTCCCTGCATCATTTTGCTTCTTTGGCTATGGTTGCTTCGTAGGTGTCTTTTACGGGTTTAAATTCTCTTGTTGCTTCGTCGTAGGCTTTAATTTCAGCCGATTCAAAATCGTATACCCAACCGTGTAGCTCAATTTGCCCAGTTGCCATTTTAGCGGCCACTGCAGGGTGAGTTTTAATATGCTGTAATTGTTGAATAACGTTTTCTTCTGTTACTAGACCTAGGTGATCTTCGTTAGAGAGTGAAGTACATCCACATTTTTCTTTTACAACTTCTGTTGCAACTCGGCTGTGGCCTAACCATTCTTTTACGTGGGGCAAACTTGCTAGGCCTTCAGTGTTTATTGCCCCTTTCATTGCACCACAATCAGAGTGACCACAAATAATAATGTGGGTTACCCCAAGCGCCGCTACTGCAAACTCAATTGAAGCAGTCATACCGCCTGTTTGATTACTATGAGGAGGGACTATGTTACCCGCATTACGGCAAATAAATAATTCACCAGGCTCAGTTTGGGTTACTAAGTTAGGATCAATACGAGAGTCAGCACAGGTAATAAACAACACTTCTGGGTTTTGGCCGTTTGCTAGCTTTTGAAAAGCTTCTTTTTTAGCTGGGAAAACGTCTTTCTGAAATTTAGCCACGCCCGAAATAATATGTTCCATGAACAGCTCCTATTTTGTGTAATTTAATATTGTGATTTTTTGCATAGTTATTCTTGCCTGATAAATTTATAGTAGTACAGGCATGTTCGTGATAGCTTTGTGCTATCAGCTTAGGTTTTAGGTAGATAAAAAATGAATCAAGGTTCGCAAAAGTCTCCTTCTATTTCTCAAATAAAATACTTTGTTAAAGTAGCTAAAACACTAAGTTTTAGGCGTGCAGCTCAAGCGTTAAAAATCAGCCAACCTACGTTAACTAACCAAATAGCAGCGCTTGAAAAATTGCTTAATTTGCAGCTGTTTGAACGCTCAAGAAGTGGTACTGTTTTAACACCTCAAGGGCGGGCGTTACTCTCTCAGGCTGATGTTTTGCTCCAGGCAAGTATGCGTTTTGACGAATTAGCCAGAGACTTAAATGATGACTCACAAACTACCTATCGTTTGGGTGTAACAACCTCAGTAGGACCTTACTTACTTCCGCATATATTGCCAAAGCTACATAAAAAATATGCGCAGCTAAAATTTTATGTCCGTGAAGACACCTCAACAAATTTACTACAAGGACTCTATAATGGCGAATATGATTTAATTCTTACAGAACAAGTACAAAAATCCACCCAACTAGTAGAAATACCTTTGTTTATAGAGCCCATAAAATTTGTAATGGCAAGTGATCATAGATTAGCAGGAAAACACATTATTGACCCCGCTGACATTAAAGGTGAAGTTGTATTAACACTAGAAGGTGCTCATCATTTTCACGATCAGGTGCAAGGGCTATGTCACAAAGTTGGAGCTGTATTACATCGTGATTACGAAGGTACGAGTTTAGATACGCTTCGTCAAATGGTTGTAATGGGGATGGGCTCTACATTTTTACCGGGTTTATATATTCATTCAGAAATACATCGGCCAAATGAGCTACAAGTTTGTGAGCTAAAAGACATGGGCATAGTGAGGCAGCATAATCTTATGTGGCGAAATACGTCGTCTAGCCGTGTGTTTTTTAGAGAGTTAACTCAGTATATACGTTTAATTATAAAAACTAAATTAAGCGATGTTGTTAGTGTAATTGACTAATAATGTAGCTTAATGAGTAAGTTACATTATTATAAAGCCTAAAGCCTAAAGCCTAAAGCATACTTACTTTAGGCTTTAATAAAGCTTTATGGTTTAAGAATTATTTAAGCACTACCACGGGAACCGCAGCGTTTTCGAGCATTTTAATGGTGTTGCTACCAACAAAAAACTGCCTTAATTTTGAATGTGCAAATGCACCCATTACGATTAAATCAACGTTGTTTTGCTCTCGGTACTGCAAAAGTGAATTAGAAATATCTCCCTCTAAAAAAGTAGCAGTTACATCAAAGCCTTTAGTTTTAAGCATGTGTTGTGCGTTTTTAAACTTTTCTTTGAGGTCGGGCTGATTATTTTTAATACTCACTAAGTGGCAATGTAAACCTTGCAGTAAACCACCATCAATAACCTGTTTAAGTGCTTTATCGGCAGTATCACGGCCATCATATGCAACCATGAACGATTTTGGTGTATTAAATTCATCGGGCAATATCAAAATAGGTGCTGTTGAGTTGCGTATTAGTGTTTCGATATGTGAGCCCAATGTACTCATACTTTGGCTATGATCCATACCGCATCGACCAATAACAATTAAACGCGTATCTGCTTTGTAATCAATAATTGCATCGTATATATCGCCATGTCGCTTAACTAATTCAACATGGTTTACACCCGCATTTTTGACTTGCTCGCTTAACGAATTGAGTAACTCATCCGCTAATTTTAATGAGATTTTTGCTCGTTGCTCGTCAAGTTGAGTCATTTCATCAAGCAATAGTGATTGCGCGCCAAAGCCAATAGCGCCTGTGTAGTCACCCGCTTTTTGCTCGCGGTGTTTTTCAAGCGTATGAACAAGGCTAATTGGTTTGTTAAGTTTTTTTGACGCCCAAATAGCGGCATCAGTCACTGCATGTGCAATTGCTGAGCCATCTACACAAGTGATAATTTTATTCATTGCATTCTCCTTAATGTCCGCCAAGTAGCTTTTCGACTTCTTTAGGGTCGTTGTGTACGCCAAATTTATCGACAACGGTTTCGGTGGCGCTGTTCATACCTACAATATTTACCGTTGCACCTTCACGTCTAAATTTAATCACAACTTTATCAAGTGACGATACCCCGGTTATATCCCAAAAATGGGCATGGGTTAAATCTATAACAATATTTGATACTGCATTTTTAAAATCAAACGATGCAATAAATTGCTCCGCAGAGGCAAAAAACACCTGGCCAGCAACTTCATAAGTGACTTGGTTATTTGCTTCATCGTGCTTAGCAGTTACAGCCATAAAGCGGCCAATTTTGTTGGCAAAAAACAACGTAGCTAATAAAACACCTACCAATACACCCATTGCTAAGTTATGCGTTGCTACGACCACAATAACGGTTGAAATCATCACTACATTTGACGATAGCGGGTTCTTTTTTAGCTCTTTAATAGATGTCCAGGAAAACGTGCCAATTGAAACCATAATCATTACTGCAACAAGCGCTGCCATAGGGATTAATCGTAGCCACTCATCTAAAAACACCACCATAACAATTAAAAATGAGCCTGCAATAAAGGTAGAAAGTCTGCCACGGCCACCCGATTTAACGTTAATAATTGACTGTCCAATCATGGCGCAACCCGCCATACCGCCAAATAAACCCGCGCCAATATTGGCTATACCTTGACCTTTACACTCTTTATTACGATCGCTTGTGGTATCGGTTAAGTCGTCAACAATAGTTGCAGTCATCATCGACTCAAGTAAACCGACAACGGCTAAGCCTATAGAGTAAGGTAAAACAATTTTTAAAGTTTCAAGTGTGAGCGGCACGTCGGGCCATAAAAATATAGGCAGAGTGTCTGGTAGTTCGCCCATATCGCCCACAGTTCTTATATCAAGGCCTAAATAAATACACAAAAGTGTTATTACAACAATACACACAAGTGGGGAAGGGATAATCTTGCCAATGGTTGGTATATACGGGAACAAGTAAATAATACCCAAACCCGCTGCGGTCATGGCGTAAACATGCCACGTCACATTGGTCAGCTCGGGTAACTGCGCCATAAATATTAAAATCGCCAGTGCATTTACAAACCCCGTAACAACAGATCGCGATACAAACCGCATTAACTCACCGAGCTTTAAAAATCCAGCAAATATTTGCAGCACGCCGGTAAGTAAGGTAGCAACCAGTAAGTATTCCAAACCATAATCTTTAACCAGCGTAACCATCAACAGTGCCATTGCACCGGTAGCTGCTGATATCATACCTGGACGCCCGCCTACAAAGGCAATAATAACCGCAATACAAAAAGAGGCGTATAAGCCTACTTTTGGATCAACACCGGCAATAATAGAAAAAGCAATCGCTTCAGGTATTAGGGCAAGCGCCACAACAATACCAGCAAGCACATCGCCACGAACATTAGAGAGCCAATCTCTTTTTACGTGATCAAACATGTAAATAACCTAATTAGTTAGTTTCCCAAAGTATAGGGGAGTATTTTATTTAAATAACAGTGATTCTCGCGCAGACGGCGATTAAGGTTGCACGTAATGTGCTGATTAAAAAGGGGAGTGGTTGCCTAGGGCGGCGTAAGTTTCAAGAAAAGGCTCCTTTTTGATTTATTTACTTAACATATAAAAATAACATAACCAAAAATTTGTTTCTAGATAATAGTAAAGCTGGAAAGTCCAAACTTATTTGTTTAGCAGAATACATTTTATGCCTTAGAAGTATACTCTACAATTGAAGAATCTAACTGTAGTTTGCTTGTTCATTATACAAAAGTTAGATGAAACTTTAACATTTAAAGTACTTGTTTTTCGCACTAATTTAGTGCGTTTTAACGTTGTTATGATTGTTTTCGGGGCGTTATTTTATTTTAAAAAATGTTCTAAACCTATATCATTGACAAGATGTAACCAGTCGCTATTATACACTCCCAAAAAAATTCAAATTACTTCTATTTTAAGTGAAAATAAAACATGTTTGATATTAATAATGGAATTAAATAAGTGAAAATGGAGCAGTTAAGGAATCTTTACGGTTTTACCCTTATCGAATTAATGTTAGTAATTGCAATTTCCGGTATTTTATATTCTGTTGCACTCCCAAGTTACACCAGTTACATACAGAAGAGCCGAAGAGCCGATGTTCAACAGGCTTTACTACAGCAAACAGCTATTCTTGAAAGACAATACACACGTGTTGGTGGATACCCTGCTACTTACACTTTCCCTGACTCGGATTATTATTCATTTACCTATACAACTGATGCAACTGCAGGCATGTCTAACGGAGCAGAGTTTACAATTGAAGCTGCGCCTAAAAGTGCACAAAGCAGTGATGAGTGTGGCAAGTTGTCTGTAAACCAAAGCGGTATTAAGTCAGCGGATAAATCGCAATGTTGGTAAAAAAAAACATCGGTTTTACTTTACTCGAAGTTTTAATCACTATGACTATTATCGCTATTCTGTCTGCTGTTGCGGCTCCTTCGTTTATTACTTTTATAAAGCGAGATAGGTTAGTAACAAACTCTAACCAATTACACAGTGTTTTTAAATTTGCGCGAAGTGAAGCTATTAAAAGAGATAAAAGTGTCTCTCTAAAGGCCTCGAATAAACAATGGATAGTACAAACAACAATTAATTCAATACAAACCACGTTAAATGTTTTTGAAATTACGCATAACAGTATATCTATAGATTTAAAGGATATTAATATTTTCAGTACGGGTGAATTAGGCTATATGTCCCAGATTTTAGTGAGTGATAATGACAGTTCGACTGCTGACCTCACTTTATGTATTTTACAAAGTGGGCAAAGTTGGTTAGTTGAGGCCCCAGAGACATGTTAAAAAATGACAGCAAAGGCTTTTCTCTTCTAGAAGTTATGATTGCTTTAATTGTTGCGACGGTTGCCTTATTAGGGCTTGCCTCAGGACAACTAAAGTCATTGCAATATATTACAAACAGCTTTAATTATACGGTGTCAATAATTGAGGCTAATAATGTTATAGAGCGTATTTGGCCTCATTTATGCGAGCTACAACAAACAAACCCAAGTTTGTATAATGATACTGATTTTAGAAATTATTTATCCCCACAAATTGATGCATATACACTCACTCTACCTGCTAACTTCTCAAATGATTTACAAGTTGAAGTAACTTGGCAAGATAAGCGTTTGACTGACAATTTAGAAAATCGCGTTGTAATTATAGGGACTTTTCCAACATTACCTGATGGTTGCACGTCATGAGAGGTTTAATAAATAAACATAAAGGTTTTACTCTAATTGAGCTTATGGTTGCACTTGCTTCAGGTATGCTTCTATTAGGTGGTGTAAGTCTGGCTTACTCTTCAATTAATAGCAGTACCAGCACTGCAAAAAATTTAGAAAATGCATTAGATGTAATCCGATTTACCAGTAAAGTATTTACACGAAGTCTGAAACAAACCAACTCAGTGCCTATTTACACAAATAATATTCTAAGTGTTGCTCAAGAGGCGGGTGCATATGCATGTACTGGTTTAACTGTTAGTGCGCCATTTACCGAGAAATATAGCCTTGAAGGCGATTCATTATTTTGTGATATAGGTAACGGCAAAGTAAAAATATTAAAAGGTGTAAATGCAATTAGCTACGTAATTGATAACAACGTTGTGAGTGTGCATGTGGAACCTACAAGCCTTCCAAGCCAATTCAATAATAGCTTAGTTATTGATATATCTTTGTCGCAAATGGTAATGAATATGGCATTTCAATAAATGAAAAATACATCTGGATTTACGCTTGTTACTGTACTTATTTTAACATCTATAGCTTCAATTGTTGTACTGAGCACTCTTAGAGATAGTGTGATCCAGGAGCGCTTGAGTGGTAATTTTCAGAAAAAGCTGAATGCAAGGTTGATGTCTGAAAAAGGGGTGTTTGCAAGTATTGAAAGACTCGAAGCAGCAATGACTGATGACCCGACTATAAGTATGAACGATTTGATAGTCCGTAATAGTGAAGTTTCTGGTACGAGCTCACTTGAATCCAGTATATATAATGCAACTATTGAGATTGACAGTAATGGCGATATCTTAGTTTCTAGCGAGGGTACTCGCTTTGAAGGTGAGAGCCAAATGCAAGCTATATTCGAATATGTGGCAGGTGGTGGAGGGGCTATCAGCAGTGACTCAGTTTTTTCTAATGGTATTACAGGGTGTTCTGGTGCTGTAATTAGTGGAAGCGGCTTAATTGATAGCTATGACTCATCTTTAGGAGATTATAATGACACGCTAGCTGATGGTAGCAAAAATATATCAGAAGAGTTTGTCGTTAATACAGTTAACGAGTCTGGTGATATTACACTTAATGGTAGCAGTACAATTGAAGGTAGTGTTCTATCATCTAGTAATTTATCAATTATTCAAGGTGCAGATGTTACAGGCAACATTCATAGTAATGGAAACTTAATACTCTCAGGTGGTGTGGTTGTTGGAGGAGATGCATCTGCATACTTAAACTACACACAAAGTAGTGGTACGGTTTTAGGTAATATCTCTGCAAACCAATCTATATCAATAAAGCAAGCACCAGTTGGTGGTGATATCAGTTCGTTAGGTCCAGTTTCTATTACAGGTAATGCAATCCAGGGTTTCGTTAGTTCATATGATTTAATCGCTCTTAATCAAACAACAATACATAACGGTGTTTATACCTCCGGTAATTATGAGCAAACAGGGGGGACTGTGTACGGTGGAGTGCGTGTTCAAGGTAACGTGACGCTTAAACAGTGGGGTAGTACTATTGATAGTAAAGACCTTAGATACGCAGGTAATGGCTCTTTTAAGGGCGATACACCAGAGTATGCTTTTTCACCATATAAAGTATCAAGTAAAGCTATATCAATACCAACAATTGAGCCGGTTGAAAAAATAACGCCAGAAAGTGAAAATAATAGAGGGCTAACGGCATGTGACCCACTTGATATTGCTACTGCAATCGATGGTGTATCAGTCAACACGACAAGCCCTGACCTTTTTATAAACAATAATAGCAGTGCAGGTGACTTACTTGAATTAGCAACTAATGAGGCTAACTTTTTAGTAGATTATGGAAGTACTCCTGATGGTCCCATCACTGCTAAAGCAGCAACTTTTCTTGGTTCAGAAACTCAAATATTTTATTTTGATGATGTAACAATTAAAGGGCGAATGCAGGTAAAAAGTAATCACAATGCAGTGATGTTTGTAGATGGTGATTTTACAATGAATGGCGCAAGCTCGTTAACAATCCCTGATAACAGCAGCTTAACGATTATAATTAAAGGAAAGCTTAAGATAGGAAATGGGGCACAAGTTTACGCACCTGATAATGGAATTACAAATGAAGGCAGGCCCGTTTTCAGTATTTATAGTTCTTACAGTGGAAGTGACACTGGAGTTGAGTTTTCAGGTGGTACACGAGAACTTTATGCTGTTGTATATGCACCACTTTCACAAGTTAAAGTAACTTCTGCTGTTGGCTTTAAAGGGTCTATTTTAGGGGATGCTGTTATTTTAAGCGGCGCCGGTGGTATTCACTTTGATACGGCATTAAATGAAGCTAGTTTCGGTGGCTCTTCATCTAGCGGTTCCTCATCTGGTAGTAATGGATCAGCAGGCAAGTTAGTTTTTAAAGGATGGCGTTTTACCCCCGTTGAACAAAGGAATTAGGCAGTTATTCATTGCTCATTCTTATAAGGGAATCTATTACGATTGTTAAATTAATCACTCCACTCAAGATTTATTCGTCTAAAACTAAATTCTTTTAATATTGGAGCTGACATAAATTCAAAGTAGTTTTAGGCTAAATGCATTAACGGCTATTTAGACTCATCAGCCTCAGGCTAATTGTTTGTTAGAATATGATTTTGATTCAAGTTGTTTGCCTTAATCTGTAAAAATGCCTGTTTAAAATCGTTCTGTATATGCCGCAAAATTAGTTTTCACTTCACTTTCATTTGATTTTTTAAGTTGCACACTTGTTAGAATTAAATGATAAGAAATTTTATATTTATAAACAAATGAAATGCTTAAGGCAATTGTAAGGTTTATCCGAAGAAACTAAGTTCTTATTGTAAGTATTTGAATTGGTACAACTGGGTGTGCTCAAACCATTGAACTTTGGAGTGGGCAATCAACAGTAGGGTGTGCTTTTTCTTAGGTTTCTATTACTATAAAGTGGTACGACTGAGTGGATTCGAACCACCGACCCCTACCATGTCAAGGTAGTGCTCTAACCAACTGAGCTACAGTCGTACAATTTTTGAATTCTTAAATAAATTTGTTCTTTAAGTTAAGAACAAATATTGGTACGACTGAGAGGATTTGAG
>NZ_JAGJEI010000008.1 GCF_018100985.1 Pseudoalteromonas sp. MMG007
GTTGAAATGGAGGCGGAACCCGGAGTCGAACCGAGGTAGACGGATTTGCAATCCGGTGCATGGCCACTCTGCCATTCCGCCCCAGTACGGGGTATTAACCTTAAGATAAACTTGGAGCGGTACACGAGGCTCGAACTCGTGACCTCGACCTTGGCAAGGTCGCGCTCTACCAACTGAGCTAGTACCGCATTTAATTTATTAGCTTTTGAATTTCAACACGATGTTTTGAGTCAACATTCGGATAACTAATTAATTACCGTTTCGTTTATCTCGGGGGCTATGCCCTCTCAACACGGACGCATTCTACAGAGATTATTAAACGCGTCAATACAAAAAATGCTAGTTTTGAACTGTTTGATTACTTTTTATCTAAAACGGTGCGTTATTAGACATTTAGAGCTAATTTTTAGTCAATTCACCCCATGCTGCACGTAAATATTGCATCATCGAACTTAAGGTTAAAAAGGTTGCTACATACAGTAGTGCAAAACTTAAATAGTTCATCCAGGGTGCATATTGCCAAATCAAACCAATAATGGCTAACATTTGCGCAGCGGTTTTAATTTTACCCATATTTGATACGGCCACATTACCGCGCTTGCCCTGTTCAGCCATCCACTCACGCAGAGCTGAAATAACAATTTCACGACATATAATAATTAATGCAGGTATTGTCATATACATAGACTGATAATGATCAGATAGTGCAACAAGCGCTGCACATACCATTACTTTATCTGCTACAGGGTCTAAAAAGGCACCAAAAGGCGTTGATTGCTCAAGCTTACGTGCTAAATAGCCATCAAGAATATCGGTAATCGATGCAAGCCAAAATATAAAAGCGGCAACAAAAAAAGCCCAGCTATAAGGCAAGTAAAATATCACCAAAAAAATGGGGATAAGAAAAAGTCTAAAGGTTGTGAGTGTGTTTGGAATATTCCACATAACTACTTGGATATGTCTTTTTTTCTATATTCGCACGAAGGGCTAGCCCTTGTCATGCAAATGGTTAAATATCTTCTCAGCCATGTCAGGGCTGATCCCAGGAACTTTCTTTAACTGTTCTATATTAGCAGCTTTTACTCCCTGCATGCCCCCTAAATATTTTAATAATGTTTGGCGGCGCTTAGAGCCTACACCATTTATTTCTTCTAATAAGGATTGAGTACGCTGTTTTTGGCGCTTATTACGATGCCCTGCAATTGCAAAACGGTGTGATTCATCGCGAATGTGTTGAATTAAATGAAGCGCAGGCGCATCCGAATCCATAGGAATAGTTTTGCGCCCGCCGTCAATTAATAAAGTTTCAAGGCCAGGCTTACGGCTGGTACCTTTAGCAACACCGACTAACAATGGCATTTTAGCATGAGGCCAGTTTGCAAAATATTGTTCTGCTCGACCTAATTGCCCTTTACCGCCGTCAATAAATATTACATCAGGTATTTTTTCTTCGTCTACCACTTTGTTATAACGCTTGTTAAGTGCAAATTCCATCGCCGCATAATCATCGCCCCCGGTAATACCGGTTACGTTGTAGCGTCTGTACTCTTTGGTATTTGGCCCTTGGGAGTCAAAAACCACACAACTTGCAACCGTATTTTCACCCATAGTATGGCTTATATCAAAACACTCCATTCTCGTTATATCATCAAGGCGTAAAGTCGCCTTTAACTGAGCATAACGTTTATTTATAGAGTCTTGAGTGCTTTGCTTAACAGTAATGCTATTTAATGCATTTTTATTCGCAAGTTGTAAGTACTGCGCCCGCTCTCCACGAGTCACTACTTTAAGTGTTACTTTGCGCTCACTGATTTGAGTTAGGGCTTCACCTAACACTTCACTTTCTGCAATTTCGAACGGTAAAATAATTTCTTTTGCTATGCGCCCTGTTGCTCCAGGTGCTAAGTAGTATTGACCTAAAAACGAAGTAAGGATTTCTTCTTGGCCAGAGTCTTTTGGTACTTTAGGGAAATAAGTTTTACTGCCGAGCACTTTATGGTCGCGGATCATCAATAAATGAATCCCGTTTAAGCCATTTAAATGTGCAAAACCAACCACATCCATTTCAGCAAAGTTGCCCGAGATAGACTGCTGCTCCTGCATTTTACGCAATAGCATAATTTGATCGCGAACCTTCGCCGCAAGTTCAAAGTTAAGTTGTGCGCTAGCGGTTTCCATTTTTTTTATTAAATCGGCGATAACTTCGTGTGACTTACCCGTTAAAAACTTACGAACATAGTCAACCTGTTCTGAATATTCGTCCTCAGACACTTTGTTAACACATGGTGCAGAGCAGCGCTTTAGCTGATACTGCAAACACGGGCGACTTCTTGCTCGATAATAAGCGTCTTCACATTGACGAACCGGAAATATTTTTTGCATTAAGCGCAAACTTTCAGACACTGCCCCGGCACTTGGGAAAGGCCCAAAGTATTCGCCTTTTACTTTACGGCTTCCACGATGAAACGCTAAACGCGGGTGTTTATGGCTCGTAAGTAAAATATATGGGTATGACTTATCATCACGCAGTAATATGTTATAGCGCGGCTGATATTTTTTAATGAGGTTGTTTTCAAGCAGAAGTGCTTCGGTTTCGGTGTTGGTAAGCGTGACTTCAATATCACAAATATTGCTTACTAAAACCCGAGTTTTACTATCGGTTATATTACTACGAAAATAACTTGTTACGCGTTTTTTTAGATTTTTAGCCTTACCAACATAAATGACTTGTTGGTCGCTATCGAGCATACGGTAAACACCAGGCTCGCTCGATAACGATTTTAAAAAATGTACATGATCAAATTCAGGCATATGTAACTAGTGCGATACGTCTATATCAATCATTTTATGGCGAATCGCTAAATGTGTTAGCTCAACATCGCCACCTACATTTAGTTTTTCAAACATACGGTAGCGATAACTATTAACCGTTTTAGAGCTTAAATTTAAGCGCTCTGCTATGTCTTGTGCTTTTTCACCTTTAGTGATCATTAGCATAATTTGCAGTTCACGCTCAGATAAGCTCTGAAAAGGGTTTTCATCAGTGCGCCCTGTTACTTGAGCTAGTGCAATTTGTTGTGCAATTTCAGGGGCAATATAACGTTGGCCAGCATGAACTGATCGAATAGCACGTACCATCTCATCAGATCCCGCGCCTTTAGTTAAAAACCCATGTGCGCCAATTTGCATTACTTTGCTTGGAAACGGGTCTTCGCAATTAACCGTTAATACAATAATTTTTACATCTGGGCAGTAGCGACAAATTTTCTTCGTCGCTTCAAGTCCACCCATGCCAGGCATATTCATATCCATTAATACTATGTTTGGCGCGTGTTGACGACAAAACTGTACGGCTGCTTCGCCATCTTTAGCCTCGCCAACCACTTTAAAACCACGTACGTCATCTAATATACGTTTTATACCAGTGCGAACCAGCTCATGGTCATCAACTAAAAGTACATTAATCAATGGAACATCCTCACTTACCTAACAACATGCGATTTAATAAAATTAATTCGTTACAGTACCATATATAAAGCGAAACAATAACTAGTATTATTGGCTCGCCTTAATAATTTAAGATGATGCTTTTTCGCTAAAGCGATCAACCCATAGTGCAATAATACCATCACCGGTAACATTACATGCGGTACCAAAGCTGTCTTGAGCTAAATAAAGTGCAATCATTAATGCAACCGCCCCTTCATTAAAGCCAAGCATACTTGTTAATAAGCCAAGTGCCGACATAACGGCGCCGCCTGGGGCACCTGGCGCTGCAATCATTACTACGCCTAGCATCATAATAAATGGCAGCATTCCCACTAATGAAGGTACTTCCATATTTGGCGATAAAAACATAACAGCCATTGCGCACGTTACAATCGTGATTGTAGAACCTGATAAATGTATGGTTGCACACAGTGGTACAGTAAAGTTTGCTACATCTTCTTTTACGTTATTTGCTTTACTCGATTGTAAAGACACAGGAATAGTAGCTGCACTGGACATTGTACCGAGTGCTGTAAAATACGCGGGTAGCATATTTTTAACCAGCTCTATCGGATTACGTTTAAGCAGTAAACCTGTAGATACATACAACACGGTTAACCACAGCCAATGCATAACTAGGGCTGCAATAAGCACAACACCAAAAGTTTGTAGTGTATCGACCACAGTACCTGCCACTGTCATTTCTGCAAATACACCTGCAATGTAAAATGGTAAAGCTGGAATAATCACTTTTGATAAAAGGCCATCTATTACATCACGCCCCTGGTCAGAAACTTTTTTAAGTGTTTCTAATTGCAGTTGGCTCATACCTATACCAAATACAAACGCAGTAACTAATGCCGTCATTACGCTCATTAGTGGTGGAATTTCTAAATCAATAAAACTGCCTATTTCAGTAGCTACTTCTGCTTCGAATGTAATACCACCACTTAAAAGAGGAATAACAGCACTTACTAGCAAAAATGCAAGCGTGCCCGCAATAATAGTAGAGCTATAAGCAAACCCTACAGTCTTACCTAATAAATGGCCTGAGCCCTTTGGTAAACCAGCAATGCCTGAGGCAATAAAAAACAAAATAATTAAAGGTATAGTAAAGGAAATGAGTTGGCCAATTAGTTCTTTAACAGTAAATAAAAGCTCAACACCTGTTAAAGGCACATAGAGCCCGACCAAAATACCGGCCACAATACCGGCAATTAATTTTAATATTAAGTTCATTGTGATTGCTTAGTTGAATTTAGATACCGTGTTTTTAACATGTTTTGGACCCGTTGTGTGATAAAACTATTCAAGTTAAATTCATGTGCACAAATATCAAACAAATCTATATTAATAACAGGCTAATTTGCGTGTTTTTTAACTAAACTAAACCTTTGCACTTTAAATTTAAAATTAAGCCCGCACCTTTAATAACTAAAGCACCATTAATAATTAATTTTTATTTCGACTGGTTATAAGCCCAATAAATATATGTTATAGCCAAACTTTACTTTAGTTTTTTTAAACTCACAGTAAAGTGTATTTATATAGTTAGTAGCAAAAGCTATTAACACATTGATCAGATTGTATCCAAAGGAACATTATGTCTACTATTTTTGAAGATAACTCACTAAGTATTGGTAATACGCCACTGGTAAAACTTAACCGTGTTACGGGTGGGAATGTATACGCTAAAGTTGAATCTCGTAACCCTAGCTTTAGTATTAAATGTCGTATTGGTGCATCAATGATTTGGGAAGCTGAAAAATCAGGTCAGCTTGTTGAAGGCAAAGAACTTATTGAACCAACCTCAGGGAACACAGGTATTGCACTTGCATTTGTTGCTGCTGCACGTGGTTACAAACTGACACTAACTATGCCAAATACGATGAGTTTAGAGCGTCGTAAACTATTAAAAGCATTAGGTGCAAACTTAGTACTTACCGATGGTGCTAAGGGCATGAACGGCGCAATTGAAAAAGCGAAAGAAATTCAAGCAACAGACCCTGAAAAGTTTATTCTATTACAACAGTTCGAAAATCCAGCTAACCCTAAAATCCACTTTGAAACAACAGGCCCTGAAATTTTTGACGCGCTTGACGGTAAAGTAGACTTTTTTGTAGCCGGTGTTGGTACTGGTGGCACAATTACAGGCGTTAGCCGCTACCTTAAAAACGAAAAAGGTTTAGATGTTAAATCAATAGCTGTTGAACCAACAAGCTCGCCAGTGATTAGCCAAACGCTTGCTGGGGAAGAAATAAAACCAGGCCCTCATAAAATTCAAGGCATTGGCGCGGGCTTTATCCCTGGTAACTTAGATTTAAGTGTTATCGATGGTGCAGAGCAAGTATCTAATGAAGATGCTATTGCAATGGCTCACGAGTTAATGAAAAAAGAAGGTATATTAGTAGGTATTTCATCAGGTGCGGCGGTAATTGCTGCTAAACGTATTGCTGAAAAACCAGAAAATGCTGACAAAAACATTGTGGTAATTTTACCAAGTGCAACTGAGCGTTACTTATCTAGCCCAATGTTTGCTGAAGAATTTAGCGAGCAAGAATTAGTACAGTAATTTTCTCTCCTTGAGATACTAAAAAGGATGCTTATGGCATCCTTTTTTATTATTTATTATGCAATTTTCTATTAATTACCCGCCACCGCTTTACATCTTCTTTAATTAGCCACACACTTTAAAAAAACTAACTAATAATAATTAACATGAAAAAAATCTCGAGTTTACTAAGTTTAGTTGTATGCCTATTTATTAGTGCATGTGGGGATGACGCAAAAACGCTTGGCGATACCCCTGGCGATACAGCTACCGCTTACTTTGATGCCCTTTATAATCAACAAGACTTACAAAAAGCCAGTACTATGGCAACACCTAACCTTACCCGCATAATGAAGTCTTATGGGACAGCTAAGCAGTTTTCACGTAATTTAGTTAATATGCAGTACGACGAAGTCGT
Organism: Pseudoalteromonas sp. MMG007; assembly: GCF_018100985.1. Taxonomy (GTDB): domain Bacteria; phylum Pseudomonadota; class Gammaproteobacteria; order Enterobacterales; family Alteromonadaceae; genus Pseudoalteromonas. The sequence goes on from NZ_JAGJEI010000008.1 coordinate 6,459, forward strand.
TATTGAAGTTGACATGACCAACATGAGCGTACGTGAACAATACGGCGATAACGCTAAAATAAACCTGATTTTTACAGGTTATTTTAATGGCGATAAAATTGACGATTTCAGAAGCGTTAAAATGCTCCAAAAAAAGGGTAAATGGTATATAGATAAAATAGTGGCCGACCCTTACGCTCGATAACCACTAACAAAAAAGGCCTTACATCTGTAAGGCCTTTTGCATTTTAACTATAAATTAAAACATATAAATGACTAAAGCTCACCGGGCTTGAAGTTATCAACCGCAATTGCTTGTTTTCTTAGTTTATTTGTATGGTGCATTGCATCTGCATCAGCTTGCTCTATAAAGCCCTGCTCCAACGAGTAACTAATTGCGCCTTCTATATCAAGCGTGGCAGGTACCTTACCTTTTCGTTGCCATTGTTTTAAGTCTTTAAACTGCGCTTGCATATCATGCATAGCTAAAAACGCATTCTCCATTACACCGGTACCGGCATTTTCATCCACATAACATAAATGTGTTAAGCGGTTTCTAAATACACCAGGCTGGGTCATGTGCTCGCAAATACTTTGTGCTGTTTCATCACTTGGTTTGTGATAGTGATTGCCAAGCGGAAATACAATGCGTTTAAGTAAAAAGTTAATCACAGGATTTGAAAAGTTTTTGAAAAAGCCATCAAACGCTTGGCCAATTTCATACAATGAGTTTTCAATAGCGTATTTAACAAACGGTAAGTCAGCTTGTTGGCGACCTTCGTCTTCAAAGCGCTTTAACACTGTAGAAGCTAAATACAAATGACTTAGTACATCACCTAAGCGCGCCGAAATCATTTCTTTTCGTTTAAGCTCGCCACCCAGTACTAACATGGCAACATCGGTGGTAAAGGCAAGACCACGGCTCATTCGGCTTAATTGCTTGTAGTAAACAGCGGTGGCACCGCACACAGGTGCTTTGGCAAAACAGCTACGAGTTAAGCCATGTACAAATGCCATACCCGCATTGCTTGCAGCAAAAAGTATGTGGTTCATTAGCAAACCATCAAATTGATCAAGTGCGGCGTCATCATCTTCCATTGCCGCCGCTTCCATTTCTTTTAACACAAACGGATGACAGCGCGTAGCGCCTTGGCCAAATATCATTAAATTACGCGTTAAAATATTAGCGCCTTCAACCGTAATTGATACCGGAATACCCATATAGCCATGGGCTAAATAGTTATTAGGTCCCACTTGAATACCTTTGCCTGAATGAATATCCATAGCATCGTTCATCACAGTACGACCCATTTCGGTCATATGATATTTAGCAATAGCCGTAACAACCGACGGGCTTAGTTTTAAGTCTATCGCGCCTGCAGTCATCAACCTACACGACTCAAGTGCATACGTTAAACCACCAATACGTGCTAATGCCTCTTGCACACCTTCAAATTGACCAATAGATACACCAAACTGCTGGCGCACCATTGCGTAAGCTGAGGTCATTTTAGACGCTAAATGTCCTGTGGCTGTACTTAGTGCTGGCAGCGAAATACCACGCCCGGCACTTAAACATTCAACGAGCATACGCCAGCCGCGCCCTGCCCCTTGCTCACCACCAATAATCCAATCTAATGGGATAAATACGTCTTTACCGTAAGTCGTCCCGTTCATAAACGCCATATTTAACGGATAATGACGCTCGCCTGTTTCTACGCCTTCATGGTCGGTAGGAATAAGTGCACAGGTAATACCGAGTTCTTTTTCATCACCAAGTAGTCCATCAGGGTCGTACATTTTAAATGCAAGGCCAAGCACCGTTGCCACTGGCGCAAGCGTAATATAGCGCTTAGACCAATTTAAACGCAGGCCTATAACTTCTTCACCATTATGCAGCCCTTTACATACAACGCCTGAGTCAGGAATGCTGCCCGCATCAGAGCCCGCTTCTGGGCCGGTAAGGGCAAAACACGGTACGTCTTCACCACTTGCAAGCGTTGGTAGCCAACGATCTTGCTGCTCTTTTGTACCATAATGCAGTAATAATTCACCCGGGCCCAAGCTATTAGGCACCATAACCGTTACCGCCGCAGTTAAGCTTTTGGTCGCAATTTTTGACACTATGGTAGAGTTTGCAATAGCTGAGAACTCTCGCCCGCCAAACTTTTCAGGAATGATCAGCGCAAAAAAGCCTTCTGTTTTTAAGTAATCCCATACTTCTTTTGGTAGGTCTTTGTCTTTTTGCACTATTTGGTAATCATCAAGCATCGCTAATAGCGTTTCTACTTGGCTATCCATAAAGGCATTTTCTTTATCACTCAGCTCAGGCTTAGGAAAACGATGTAGTTTTTGCCAGTCAGGGTTACCGCTAAAAAGCTCACCGTCCCACCAAACATCACCTGCTTCCATTGCTTCTCGCTCTGTTTGCGAAAGCGGTGGAAGTACCTTTTTAAACATTTTGAACGTAGGACGACTGATCAGGTTGAGGCGAATATCTTTAACAGCAAAAATAACCACCACAACAACCAGCAATATTATAAATACTGACATGCGTACATTCCTTACACATTGAATGAAAATAGTAACTTAATTATGACCCATCTTAATTTAAATACAATCATTGCACGACGAGCAGTTTAGCTTGATGTATTCATTTCATTGTTTTAAACATCGCTGCTATTATCAACGCCTTAATAACAATAAATTAAAGGGATATCATGAATACACCACGCTTTAAACTCAGCATGAGCGCGCTTGTGGTTGCCAGCACACTAGCTTTATCAGCTTGCGATGCACAAGTAACACTAGACACCAGCGATTCATCACAAGCTACCAAAACAGTAACCGCAAAAGATGCAAACGCATTTATAGCAAAAACAGAACAAGAGTTAAGTGCGCTTTATTTAGAATCGAGCCGTGCAGAGTGGATATACGCGAACTTTATTACTCATGATACCTCAGCACTTTCTGCTGAAGTTAATCGTAAAATGACCGAAACCGTTGTGCGCTTAGCCAATCAAGCTGCACAGTTTGATGAGCTCGAACTTGATTATGACGCGCGCCGCAAACTTAATAAGCTTAAACTAGCGCTTACCCTACCAGCCCCGCAAGACGCCGAAAAAACAGCTCAGCTTTCAACTATTGTGGCAGAGCTTGGGGGGTTATACGGTAAAGGTAAATATTGTAAAGACGATGGCAGCTGCTTAAGCCTTGGCGACATGACGGCAAAAATGGCCACCAGCCGAGATTACAACGAACTACTTGATTTGTGGCAAGGCTGGCGACAAATATCAAAACCAATGCGCCCACTTTACGAGCAGCAAGTTACACTTACCAACGAAGGTGCTAAAGAGCTTGGCTATGCTGATACAGGGGCAATGTGGCGCAGTAAATACGATATGCCAGCTGATGACTTTACCAAAGAGCTTGACCGCATTTGGGGGCAAGTAAAACCGTTATACAACGCTCTTCACTGTCATGTTCGTGCTAAATTAGGCGAAAAATACGGCACCGATAAAGTAGCCCAAGATGAGCCAATCCCTGCACATTTACTAGGGAACATGTGGGCGCAAGCGTGGGGTAACATTTACGATGTAGTCGCGCCAGAAAATGCCGATCCGGGTTACGATGTTACCGAGCTATTAGCTAAAAATAATTACGACGAACTTAAAATGGTAAAAGGGGCTGAAACCTTTTTTACCTCAATGGGATTTGAGCCACTACCAGAGACCTTTTACGAGCGTTCGTTGTTTATAAAACCAAAAGGCAGAGATGTGCAGTGTCATGCATCTGCTTGGAATATAGATAGCAAAGACGACTTACGCATTAAAATGTGTATTCAACGCACAGGTGAAGAGTTTTCTGTTATTCACCATGAGCTAGGCCACAATTTTTATCAGCGCGCTTACAACAAGCAGCCTTTATTTTATCAAGAAAGTGCAAACGATGGTTTCCATGAAGCCATTGGCGACACCATTGCCCTTTCGGTTACACCAGGCTACTTAAAAGAAATTGGCTTATTAAAGCAAGTACCTGATGAATCAAAAGACATTGGCCTATTAATGAAAATGGCGCTTGATAAAGTGGCTTTTGTGCCCTTTAGCTTAATGGTTGATCAATGGCGTTGGCAGGTATTTTCAGGGCAAGTAAAGCCGCAAGATTACAATAAAGCATGGTGGGAACTTCGCGAAAAGTACCAAGGTGTGCAAGCGCCTATCGCTCGTAGCGAAGACGACTTTGATCCGGGTGCTAAGTACCACGTCCCAGGTAATACACCTTATACACGTTACTTTTTAGCGCATATTTTACAATTTGAATTTCATCGTAGCTTATGTGAAATTGCCGGTAACGATAAAGCGATTCATCGCTGCTCTATTTATAACTCAAAAGAGGCAGGCGCGAAGCTTAACGCAATGCTAGAAATGGGCTCCTCTCGTCCATGGCAAGAAGCACTTGAAACCGTAACGGGTAAACCACAAATGGACGCTACAGCCATGCTTGACTACTTTGCACCACTACAACGCTATTTAGATGAGCAGAATAAAGGCCGTAATTGCGGCTGGTAATAACTCATCGTTAAATACTCAAACGTCAAAAACAACAAAGCCCGCTTAATTAGCGGGCTTTTTAATACTCTTGTTTTAACTAAGTCAGGAAGTTAATTAAAACTGGTAACGCATGTTAGCAAAGTAAGCATCGTTATCTGAGTCATCTGCGTTATTACCGTAACCTACTTTTAATCCAAGGTTTGGATTAAAGAAGTGTTGGGCGCCAAAAGTATAAGCATCTTCTTTATTATAAGAGGCAAACACTGACGTAGCCTTACTAAAGTAGTAATTAGTTTCTAAATTCCACTGATCATCAGCTTCTTCAAGACTTTCAAATGTACCTTCAACAGTTAAAAAGTTACCTTCTTGCAAATCAACAAAGTACTTAGCTGCTACCGAGCGGTAATCGAAATCATCATCTGATTGAACAGTTACACCAACATAATCAGTGCCATTTAGCATATAGTTATAGGCTAAAGAAAATAATGCGTAATCTTCGCCATCATCATTGTCAACAAATTTGGCTTTTGCTAGTAAGTCAGGGCTGAAAAAATAACCTGCTGTGAACGCAAAAGATTCATTGTTAGAACCAAAATCGCTGTTTTCATATGAAGCGCCAAAAACGACGTCTTTATAAAAGTATTCGCCACCGATTAATGTTAAATCGCTTGCGTCGTTATCTGTGTAAGCACCAAAAACGTTACTTTCTTTATTTATGTACTCAAACTGATCGTAAGGACCTAATGTATCTTTAGGAGAAAAGTAATAAGTAGAATCGATACTGAATTGGTCATCATTATTACTATCTGTAAATTGATAACCTAAATTGCTAACTGAATTATAGCTATCGGCTGCCGCTGCAGTAGTAGCAGCACCTGATAATAAAATGCTCGAAATGATAACGGCTAATTTTTTCATCTTAAATTCCCTATAAATGTTACTTTGTATGCTCTAGCTGTCTAGCTAAAGTCGGGGCGCATCCTAACGCTGAAAAAATGAATGAATTCTGAATGACAGTACAGTTTTACCGCAGTTGAATTGTTAATTTAATGCTTAAATGTAAATGCAAAGCATCTCGCATATTCGTAAAAATAGCAGCATGTCATCATTTCGCCTAAATAAGTAATAAATAAGGTACAAACTACCGCTAAAATGAGTGCAAGTTAACTATTCAATAAACCTCATCAATATAATTTACCTTCTTTTTATTTTTTTCATTTCTAAAAAAATTACTATTTTTATTTTACCATTTCTTAAATTTCGTTTTCGAACAGGTTTGTATCATTGCGCATTCCTGTATGCTTTTTATACTAGCTATCACTTACCAGTATAAAGAACACTAGTAATTACTATTTTACAGCTATCACCTTCCATCCCCTCAATCTGCTTGATAAAAATAAAGGCCGTAAATACGGCTAGTAATAACTCATCGTTGAACACTCAAACGCCAAAAACAACAAAGCCCGCTTAATTAGCGGGCTTTTTAATACTCTTGTTTAACCAAGTCAGGGAGTTAATTAAAACTGAAAACGCATGTTAGCAAAGTAAGCATCGTTATCTGAGTCATCTGCATTGTTCTCGTAACCTACTTTAAGACCAATGTTTTTATTAATGAAGTGCTGAGCACCAAAGCTGTAAGTATCTTGCTTGTTGTAATTAGCAAATACAGACGTTGCTTTTGAGAAGTAGTAGTTAGTTTCAGCTACCCATTGGTTTTCTGCATCCTCAATGCTTTCGTACTTACCTTCAAAGGTTAAAAAGTTACCTTGTTGTAAGTCGATAAAGTACTTAGCTGCAACTGCACGGTAATCAAAATCGTCATCTGCAGTCACAGTTACACCAACATAATCGGTGCTGTTAAGCATATGGTTATATGCTAAATCAAATAAAGCGTAATCATCGCCATCTTTGTTTTCTACAAGTGTTACTTTAGCTAGTAAGTCAGGGTTAAAAAAGTAACCACCTGTTAGTTTGTAAAGCTCACCGTTAGAGCCTGAATCTGGGTCGTAGTTTTCGTATGATGCGCCAACTAAAAATTCATTGATAAAGTATTCGCCACCAATGTTAGTTAAATCGCCAAAGTCATCATCAGCGTAACCACCATATACATTTGTTTGCTTGTTGATGTATTCAAACTGATCGTACGGGCCTAATGTTTTTTTAGGAGATAAGTAGTAAATAGAATCTACAGCCACGGTGTCGTTGTTATCGCTATCTTTGTAGCTTAAATTACTAATTGAGTTATAGCTGTCTGCAGCAGCCGCAGTGCTAGATAATAAAATGCTTGAAATAATAACTGCTAATCTTTTCATTGTAAGACTTCCCTTTGTACATTGCTTTTTATGCTTTAGCTCTTTGACTAAAGTGTGCACATGCTAACGCTGGGAAACTGAACGAAAACTTAATTAACTAATTGTATTTATTAAGTTAATTGTAAGGAGGTGTAAGAAACTGTAACATTAAAGTAGTTGCAACATATAATCAACAACTACTTAAAGTATGTACAATATTTATAGTGCGTGTTGACTAATTACACGATACACCTCATTAATATTATCGCCCGACTTAAATTCTTTACTAATAGGAGTAGGGTCTGACCCAATCCAAATTTTAAGCTCTGCATCTAAATCAAAGTGCCCTGCACTTTCTTTACTAAATTTAGTAATTTTAGAATAGGCAATACTTACCATTTCCATTTTAGAGCCGGTCATACCTTGCTTATCAATTAAAATTAAGCGCTTATTAGTAAAAATAAACATATCACGAATAACCTTGTAAGCTTTTTCTACTTGTTCGCCTTCTATAAGCGTATTAGCAAGTACTTTTTCTAAATCAGAATCATCCACTTCACTTGCGTTACCCATTAAACCGCTCAGTAAACCCATTATACTTTCTCCTGTTTGAATATTTGATTTTCTAATGTGTGGCCATTGACTAACTGCCTATATTGCCAATTTTGTTGATGGCAAAAGTTTAGTAAAGCAATATCAAGCGGCTCATTTGATGGTTGATACTCAACCACATATTCTTTATGTTGGCTCATATAAACACGGCTTACACCTGCTAACAATTGTAGTTGTTGCTCTACATTTTGATAAGCCTCGTTAAGCATTAACGTGTAAAAGTGTTTATCGGTATTATTCTCTTTTGTTTGGTGCTCACTTAGTATGCCTTTATCTAAATGCAGTACTTGCGAGCATAAGCGCTCAAGCTCGGTTAAATCGTGAGAGCTTAAAATAAATGTAGCCTCACTACTTAAGCTAGATACCAGCTCTCGCACTTCTCTTGCATGAATAGGATCGAGCCCTGCGGTTGCTTCATCAAGCATAACAATTTGTGGCGCGCCAATTAGCGCCTGAGCAATAGTCACACGCTTTCGCATACCATGCGATAAATCGCCTGCGCGCTGCTTAGCTACTTCCTTTAAGCCGACTAAATCAAGCACACGCAGTGCCTCATTATGGCTTTGCTTGGTACTCATACCTTGCAGCTTGCCATAAAAGGCAAGTTGCTTATCAATATTAAAACGAGGATCTAACTGTGCATCTTGTGGCAACGCACTGACCTTATTAAAAAGTGCTGCACTACCAGGCTTGTGCCCTAAAATAGAGAGCTCACCATGACTTGGGTTTATATACCCACAAAGTAAACTAAACAATGTGGTTTTACCGGCACCATTGGGGCCCACTAACGCCACTGGTGCACCTTGTTTTATCTCAAAGTTAACATTATTAAGTGCTTGTTTCCCACCATATGATTTACTTAGTCCGCTAGCTGTTATTAATGATTTCATAGCGAACTCCTTGTAAATATTCGATGCCCAATAGCAATAAGCGCAACGCTTTGTAACAGCGGTACGCCTAATGCGGTCATTATTGGTAAGTTTTGCCCAGCTAATAATTCAGAGTTTACCCCAGGAAATAAATAATCCAGTGCATTTAAAGCTGGTATTTGCCAAGCCAGTATACCTACAACAATGCCACCTCCCGCGAAATATAAAATCGCCAGTACAATGGCTAAACGTGATGAGCGTGCAATAGTATTTATTAAACTCATTAGTGCTACAAATGGACTAAGTGTCACCACTAAGGTTAAGAATATTGATAACGCACGAAAAAAACCACCAGCAAGCAAACTTGGCTCTCTAAAGCCTAAAACCGCTAAAGTGGCTATAAGTGTAATACCTACTAAACAGGCTAATACGGCTAATTGACCTAAAAAACGACCAAAAAGTATTTCAAAGCGTGTTGAGCGTAGCGATAAAAACCTTAACGTTCCCCGCTCTCTGTCACCTACAGTCTGGTCGCTGCAAATAAATATGGCAAAAAGAGGAAAGCTGTACAATGCTATTAGCCAATACATAGCAAACTCAGATTCAGGCCAATCCAATAATTTACTTAATCCTATAGAGCCTGATATATCACGTGCTAGTTGCTCAAAGTCTGGCGCACTTATAATACTTACAGCCTGCCCAATTGGGTAACGCAGTATTATTAGCCACACAAGTGCAAATGCAGCCAGCGCGATTAAACCACGCTTAGTTAAAAACATGCGCACAAGCTCAAATCCCGCAATATGCGTTAGTCGCCTCATATTTATCGGTAGTGGTGTTGCCATTGGCTATCCTTAATGACGTTTTATGATTAAAGTATTGTTCAACACTAAGTGTAAACACCTTGAATTACCAGCAAAAAAAACTCACCTTACGTGAGCTTTGTAACAAACCATTTAAATGTAATTGGTCATACTTTATTTAACCATTTTTATACATGCTGTTGGTATATCTCAAGCGCTTGGCTTAAGTCGTTAATTAAATCATCAACGTCTTCAAGGCCAATATGCAAACGAATCACAGGCCCTAAATCCCAGCCGGTATTTGAGCGAAGCCCCTTCATGGTTAAATTAGCCGTTACTAAACTTTCGAAACCGCCCCACGAAAAGCCCATTTTAATATGCTCAAGGCTATCTAAAAACGCATCAATTGCTTTTTGGTTACCGGTTTTCATTACTATTGAAAATAAACCATTGCTGCCATTAAAGTCGCGTTTAAAGAACTCATGCCCTGGGCAGGTTTCAAATGCTGGGTGGCGAATGTGATCAACAAGCTCATGTTGCTCTAGCCATTTAGCAACTTCTATAGCTGCTTTTTCATGTTGATTTAAACGCACGCCCATTGTACGTAACCCCCTGAGGGCTAAATACGCATCATCGGCACTGGTGCATTGCCCTAATAGGTAGGAGTGTTCACGAAGGGTTGGCCAATACTTTTTATTAGCAACAGCTACACCCATCATTACATCTGAATGACCCACAATATATTTTGTTGCCGCTTGGATACTAATATCTACACCATGCTCTAATGGGCGGTAGTGCATGCCATTGCCGTAGGTGTTATCAAGCATAGTAATAATACTTTGCTCGTTTGCTACTTTTACCATGGCAGGTACATCTTGTATTTCCATGGTAATAGAGCCCGGAGACTCTAAAAACAATACCTTAGTATTTGGCTTTATATACTCTTTAATACCCGCGCCAATAGTTGGTGGGTAATAAGTGGTAGTAACACCAAGTCCAGCTAAAATTTTATCGCAAAAGTCGCGCGTTGGTTCATACACATTATCAACCATCAAAATATGATCGCCCGCTTTTACAAACGACAGCAGCGCTTGGCTAATAGCCGCCGCACCACATGGATATAACGCGCAGCCTTCGCCGCCTTCAAGCTCAGTTATTGCTTCTTGCAGGGCAAAATGCGTAGTAGTTCCACGGCGGCCATAAAATAAAGTTTTGTCGCCACGCGTTTTAGCGGCTTCTTTTAAATCAGCCACGGTATCAAATACAATGGTAGAAGCTCGTTGTACTACCGGGTTTACCACACCATGGGTATAGGCCTTTTTGCGTCCTGATGAGACTAGTTGAGTGTTTTTATTACTTTTACCCGACATTGTTATTCCTTATGGATGAGTGCGCCAGTGTTCAATTAAATAACGAGATATAGAATCAGTTCGAGGAAGCTTTAAGTGCTCCCCTTCATCATGCCAATTACCAAATTGCGCTAAATCTTCACGGCTAAACCATTTTGCATCGTCTAGTTCGTCTTTATCTACATTAATTTGCTCTGATGTCGCCTTTGCAAAAAAGCCAAGCATAATAGAAGAAGGAAAAGGCCAAGGCTGAGAAGCAATATATTTAACATCCATTACTTCAATGCCAGCTTCTTCTTTGACTTCACGAGCTACTGCTTGCTCAAGTGTTTCACCTGGGTCTACAAACCCAGCAAGTGACGAATACATACCTTGCGGCCATATTGCCTGACGACCCAGTAAACAGCGCTCTACACCATCAGCAAATACCTTTGTAACCACCATTATTACGGCCGGATCGGTACGTGGGAATGTAGGATGCTTACAATGCTCGTTTTCACATAAGCGAGAGTGCCCTGCTTCAACTAACTTGTTTTTGCTACCGCAGCGCCCGCAAAAACTATGGGTTGCATGCCAATAACACAGTCCACGAGCAAGTGCGGCAATAGAGCCGTCTTGCATATCCACCTGTGGGCCATATTGTCGAATATCAAAAAATTGGGCATTCCCAATAACGGGGGCTAGTTCATCGTCGTGTATTTTAGAGACATCGAGAGCAAACACACCATTTTCATCATCGTCAGAACCTAAAAAAATGGCGTTTGATAAATCTAAATGTGCAACTTGTTGATGCGTTAAATAGCACACTTGAGGGGAGTCTTTAAAAAACAAAGTGTGATTGTTATTCACTAAAAGCCACTTACTTTTCGCCGACACTTTTGCTTGTAACCACTTAGGGTTTTTACGAAAGTTTGAGCCTCTATCTAGCGGCATGTTGCTGTAATGAAGCATTTAAATCCTTGGTAACACGTTATGTTTTAAAATTACCATAACCCTTTAGCAAACCCAATTTATTCACGCCACAAAACAACCCTATTTAGTTCACTATTAAAATCTCTCAAGTTACACGAATCAAAGCTGCGCAGGAATCAATCAATTTTGTTAACTTACATTAGTAAGGTGTCATCAATTAAATGAAATTGTGCTGCACTTTGTTTTAGCACTTCGGCGGTGAGCCTGTCGGCACCATATACATCACACGGTACATTATATTGGTTTTTTAAATGCCCTAATAATAAAGCAAAGTCACCATCACCAGAGAGCAAAATCACTTTATCAAGATTTTTTCCTTGCTCTAGCATATCTATCGTTATGCCTACATCCCAATCGCCCTTGGCGCTGCCATCGCGACGCTGAATAAAGGGCTTTAGCTTTACATCAAAGCCAATGGCGCGCAAAATATTTTGAAATTGATTTTGCTTTTCATCGCCACGATAAATTGCATACGCAAAAGCACAATCAATGGTGTATTGCTGCTTCATCAGCACCCAAAAGGCGTTGTAATCAAAGTTTTTACGATAACTTTCACGACACGTGTAATAAATGTTTTGTACATCAACAAAAATACCTACACGCGGTTTACTGTTTTGCTGCTCGTTATGTAAAGTCATTTTTTTTCCTAAGAGGATTAATGCTAATGGCGCTTTGTAAATGCAGCGCCATAAAAATTTAGTTCCTTGCAATTGCCCTTTAAGTAACCTAAATTAGTTACTTAATTAAATGTAACCATATTTGGTTACTTAGCCAAATGTAACTGGTTTTAGTTACCTTGAAGTTGGATTTTTATGATTGGTGTGATCAGCGGCGATATAATTAAATCGCAAAAAATACCTAAGCAACAATACGATGCCATGCTTTATCAGTTAGAGCAAAGTTTGCGTGCAATTAGCAATAAATCAACGCTTTGGAACATTTACCGAGGTGATGCATTTCAGCTACAAGTTAACCAAGGTGAGCAGTTAATTAAAACTGCCATCCTCATATATTTACACTTAAAATCTGCAGGATACGAGGTCCGACAAAGTATGGCACTTGGTCAAATTGATAACCCGCGCAGTGATATAAAAACAGCCACAGGCTCAGCTTATACTCTCTCAGGGCAAGGCCTTGATAAAATAACCAACCAACGCTTTGCATTTAATATAACCGAGCAAAGCATAGACGAAAGCTTTAGCCTTAATCTCATTTTTGTTGATACCTTACTGAGTAAAATAACAAAAGCACAGGCAAACGCTTTGTACGTGTATTTAACACAAAAAAATAACAACCACGCAGCACTTGCTAAAGAGCTCAATACAAGCCGCGAAAACGTGACTAAGCTACTTAATTTAGCTAACTATCAACTTATAGAGCGCTTTATTACGCATGCAGAACAGGTTATAAAAAATATAATAAAAGGAATCGCATAATGGCGTTTTCGTTACTGCTGGTAGCACTTATTATTGGTCACTTACTCGCTGATTTTTACTGGCAACCTATGAGCTGGGTGAACGATAGAAACTCCCGCCACTTTAAAGCTAGAAAGCTCTATTTACATGTGCTAGTACATGGCATAACAAGCGCTATTATTCTCGCTTTTTGGGAATATACCTATGGCTGGCAGCAACTGAGTACTGTGTTACTTGCCACAGCTGTAATTATGCTTAGCCATTACTTTATTGATATAGCTAAGTCGTATTCAAATAAAGGAGTAGTGCCGTTTTTACTCGACCAAATAGCGCATATAGCTGTAATAATAGCGCTGTGTATTTATATAACCGATAACCAAATTTTAATCGCATACGTAAGCGCACTTGCCACGAACCCTAACGTACTCTGGGTTGTATGCGGATATTTAATTATATTAAGCCCAAGTGCCGTATTTATAAGAATGATGCTAGAAAGGCTCACCGCTAACTTTTCAAGTGAGGGCAGCTTGCTATTGGCTGGGCAAAGCATTGGCATGATAGAGCGCGTATTAATGCTGAGCTTTATACTACTTGATCAATTTGCCGGGCTTGGCTTTTTGCTAGCTGCAAAGTCGATATTTAGGTTTGGCGATTTAAGTGCCAGTAAAGATAAAAAGCTCACTGAGTATGTAATGCTGGGCACCTTACTAAGCGTAAGTGTTACTTTGTTTGTAGGATTAGGCGTTAATTATTTGATTAGGTAGGCAGTACATTAAGTATAAATTACAGATAATAAAAAACGCGCTACTTTTATTAAAAAGGTAGCGCGTTTTTTGTATTAGCGTTTAGTTAAAGGCCAATACAATCATTAATAATGATTAATCGTTATTTGGGCGACGACGGCGCTGACCATTACCACCAACCGATTGGCGTTTTGCCCATGGGTTTTGTGCATTATCATCTGTTTTGGCTGCTGGCTTTTTAGAACCACCACGACGAGGGCCTGTACCATTACCGCCATTGTTTGGCTTTTTACTGTTAGGCTTACTGCTATCAGATTTAGGCTTATTAAAAGGCTGCTTTTTCTTAGGCTTTTTAGCTGGCAGTGGGCGAGCATCAAGTGCACGCTCAGCTACTGGGTTTACTGGCTCAAAACCTTCTTCTTCAGCACGAGGAATAAGCTCACCAATAAAGCGCTCAATGCCGTATAAATCTACTGCATCTTCTGTTGTTACAAACGAAATAGCATGGCCCGATGCACCAGCACGACCTGTACGGCCAATACGATGTACATAATCTTCATATACATTAGGTAAATCGTAGTTTACTACATGCGGGAGCTCAACAATATCAAGGCCACGAGCCACAATATCAGTGGCTACAAGTACACGTACTTCACCGCTCTTAAAACCATCAAGTGCTTTTACGCGCGCGCCTTGTGATTTATTACCATGAATAGCGGCACCTACAATGTCGTCGCGCTCAAGTTGTTTAACTAGGCGGTTAGCACCATGTTTAGTTCGGCTAAATACTAAAACTTGCTGCCAATCGTTGCTACGAATTAAATGACTTAGTAAAGCAGTTTTACGCCCTTTATCTACCGCATAAACGCTTTGCGTTACACTTTTAGCCGTGGTGTTTTTTGCTGCAACTGAAATTTCAACAGGATCGTTTATTAAGCCTTTAGCTAATGCACGAATATCATCTGAAAACGTTGCCGAAAACATAAGGTTTTGGCGCTTAGGTGGCATTTTAGCAATGAGACGTTTAATGTCGTGAATAAAGCCCATATCAAGCATTCGGTCAGCTTCATCAAGTACGAGTACTTCAACGCTATCAAACTTAACTGCATTTTGATTATGTAGATCAATTAAACGCCCAGGCGTTGCCACTAAAATATCAACCCCTTTGCGAAGGCGCTGCATTTGCGGGTTAATTTTAACGCCACCGTATACAACAAACGAACTGACATCCGAATGCTTAGCGTATTCCTCAACGTTTTCGCTAACTTGCAGTGCAAGCTCACGGGTTGGCGCTAAAATAAGTGCGCGTACGTGATTACTTTTAGCTTTAGGGCCTGACGATAAACGTTCAATAAGTGGTAATGTAAAACCAGCTGTTTTACCAGTACCGGTTTGTGCAGCCGCCATTACATCGCGACGTTCAATAATTGCAGGAATTGCTTGAGCCTGAATAGGCGTTGGCGTTTCATAGCCCTTTTCTAAAACCGCATTAACTAAAGACTGTGATAAACCTAAACCATCAAAACTCATATAAACTCTCTTTTAAATAAGGCTACGTTAGCCAGTTGCGCGCATTATACCTGTCATGGCTAAGAATGCATGACATTATTTACGTTGTTGGCAATTGAGCATAGCTTAATAAAATTAAACCAGTCATCATATTGCTTAAAAATGCAAAAAACGGCCAGTAGCCGTTTTTTGTTTATACCTAATAGCGCTTATTATTAGCGCTATTTAACACCTAGCTCGCGTAAGCGCTCTTGTAGGTAACTGTCAGCAGTGTAACGTTCAGACAAAACAACATCTGGACGCGGGTGTAAAAACAGCGGCAACGAAATGCGTGATTTAGTAGACGCCTTACCTGTAGGGTTAATTACACGGTGAATAGTCGATGGAAAATATCCGCCCGACGCTTCTTGTAGCATGTCACCAATATTAATAATAAGGCTGCCAAAATCACATGGTACGTCTAACCAACCGCCATCTGTTTTTTGAACTTGTAGGCCTGGCTCGTTTGACGCTGGCAATACAGTTAACAAGTTAATGTCACCGTGGGCAGCGGCGCGAATAGCACCTGGCTCTTCGTCACCTGTCATTGGCGGGTAATGTAGAATACGTAACAATGTTTGCTCAGAATCAGCAATCATGTCTTTTAAATCAATAGAGAACTTAGCACGTACATCCGCTGGTGCCTCTGCTTGAACCCAGCTTAAAAGCGTTGCTGCAAATTCGTTAGCTAAGCGGTAGTACTCACGTACGTCAGCTTCAAGCTGCGCCGGTACTCGGCCTTTAGGGTAAACATGAAAGTACTCTTTAATGTCTTTTACTGTAAAGCCTTTAGCTACTTCAGATACTGAAGGCGGAAAATAACCGTCTTGCGTTTCTTTAGAGAATAAAAAGTCGTGCTTTTGCTCTGAATTAAAGAAGTCTTGCCAATTTTTATAGATAGACTCAACTAAAGATTGTGGAATTGGGTGATTTTTTAATACACCAAAACCAGTATTTCTTAACGATTCAACAAAGTGAGCAGCCGCATCGGGAGCTTTATAATCAACAGTAGGTAATTGCATTGTACGTTCCAGTGAATAGGTTGTTAGAAGTGAACTGCTTTAAAATATAGCTAACATGCCAATATAAAGTAGTAAATCCTTCATTATAGCGCCGTGCGAGGATAGACAAACCACCCCAAAAACATAAGGACAAATGTCCTTAAGGCTATTTAATAAACAGTTCACTTGATCGAGATCAAAGCAGAATAAACATTGAATTTGCAACAAATAATGCCTATATCTGGTCTATGATTGTAATGTATTAAATTGCGACACGAAGGCTTCCACATGCGACAAAAAGTATCTTTTAAAAGCGGCGATTTAGAACTTGCCGGTCAACTCGAACGCCCATCTGGCGATATAAAGTTTTATGCACTCTTTGCCCACTGCTTTACCTGCGGAAAAGACATAGCAGCTGCAACCCGTATTAGCCGTGCACTTACCCAGCAAGGGATTGCCGTACTGCGTTTTGATTTTACTGGCCTTGGTAATAGTGATGGCGATTTTGCCAATAGTAATTTTTCTTCGAATATTCAAGACTTAGTTGCCGCAGCCGATCACTTACGAAATAATTTTGAAGCCCCCCAGCTATTAATTGGCCACAGCTTAGGCGGTGCCGCCGTGCTTGCTGCCGCAGAGCATATTCCTGAAATATCAGCGATTACAACCATTGGCGCACCGTCAGATGCGCAGCATGTAGCGCATAACTTTGAAGCACACCTTGATGAAATTAACGCAGCAGGTGAAGCTAAAGTAAGCTTAGCCGGGCGTGAATTTACCATTAAAAAGCAATTTGTAGAGGACATAGCAAAATACGGTCGTAGCCACATAGGCAAATTAAAACGCGCGTTATTAGTTATGCACTCCCCTGTTGATGCCACAGTAAATATTTCTGAAGCTGAGAAAATTTACGCATCAGCGAAACACCCTAAAAGTTTTATAAGCCTAGATAACGCCGATCACTTATTAACTAATAAAGACGACGCTGATTACGCAGCCACTATTATTGCTAATTGGGCAAACCGCTACGTTGAATATGATAAAACTGGCTATAGCGCAAAATTAGAAGGTGGAAAAGTTTTAGTAGAAGAAAAAGACCATATATTCACTCAGCATGTGAGCACCAAAGATCATACATGGCTTGCAGATGAACCTATAAAAGTAGGTGGTAATAACTTAGGCCCTGATCCATACGATCATATACTCGCAGGCCTAGGCGCGTGTACATCAATGACATTGCGTATGTACGCCACATTAAAAAAGCTGCCGCTTGATCATGTAAAAGTAGAGCTTGAACACACGCGTGACTACTACCAAGATTGCGACAACGGTGAATGCACTCAAACACTTGAAGCCATTACCCGTAAAATAACCCTACGCGGCGACTTAACTGAAGCACAGCGCCAACGCCTGCTAGAAATAGCCGACAAATGCCCTGTACATAAAACCCTGCATAACAGCCCTCTTGTTGTCAGTGAGTTAGTTGAGTAACTAAAATTAAATAGCGCAGCCATGGCTGCGCTATCTAATAAAGTAAAGCTCTACAAGTTTTATTAATTTAAAAACGCCACTACTTCTTTACTTATTCTATCTACCAGCCACGCTGGCCCGCCATCGTACATATCGTTATGTCGCGATTTTTCAATCGTTATTTGGCTAACAGGAAACTCTTTAAGCTCTGTATCGTTTAACAGCACATTTGCATCAGCTGGATAATCACTACCACGAAGTGTAAGTACGCGTATGCTTTTATTACGTGGGATCAACATACGGCGGTGATCAAGTGTAATTACTTGGCTTACTTCATCTGGATAAATTGAAGCATATAAAGCAGATATATCGCCGCCGTTTGAGTGGCCAAATAACGTGAGCTGAGAAAAGTTATACTCAGGGTATTGCGCACTTAGTTGATTAACTAAAAACTTAAGCGTTACTACACCGCGGTGCCAGTTTTCCATACGGGTAGTTAAATAGGGCTGATTGTGGTTGAGTTTAGGGTCGGTTTTAAGCTCATGCGCCACTGCAATACTTAAATAGCCTTGTGCATTAAATAGCTTACTCGCAAACGTGTAGTCATTGTGGCTAATGCCGTAGCCCGCATTTACAAATGCTACAGGGCACTTTGCCTGCCCGCTGCATTGATTACTATTATTTGGGAGTGTGATATTGATAGGAATGGTGCGATTGCGGCTTTTATCTACTATCATACCGTCTTGAGCAAAGCTCAATGGTGACATTAAACTCGAGCTTAGTGTAAGTGCGCTTAATATTAGTAACTTTTTTATTGCTTTATGCATGTTTTAAATTATATAAATTATTGTTTTTAAATAAAAATAACTTTTACCATAAAGGTTAGCGCGCGTCATTGCTAATGTATGCGATAATACGGGTATTATTTTTAGTTAATTTAGAAAGTACCCCATGAAATCATATACCACCATTGAACAACGTATCGACATTTTGCAAAGTCGAATAGAAGCCTACAAAGAAGAAATTGCCGTATTAAAGGCCGAGCCAAAAAGTAATAACGAGCGTATTATTTTCAAATTTATTGAAACCGGCAGCACAGGTAAAACAAAAGACTTTGTTCGTGAGTTAGGAATAAAGTCGCCGCGCGATAGCTTATATTCATCAGGTGATGTAACTAAGCTTGTTAAAGACGGTGCTGATGATATTACCCCTGCGTTACTGGAAATTGCTCGCGCACTTGCAAGCGCACGTAACAAAAATGGCCCTAGCTGTTAATAACTAGCTAAAGCTATTATTAATCTCAATGTAGGTTATTTATTGTTTAGAAGCTCGCGTTTTGTAGCTTCTAAACAACGTAAACTAGTCACAGAGCTCTATATCAAGGCTTGTAAGCAAATTAAGTGCTTCAAAGCGCTCAAATTTAGCCCCCGCTAATACATTATTATTTAAATCAATATTAAACTCAGTTGCACCAACAAAGTCACACTTAGTTAAATTGGTATGAAAAAACTCACTATCGCGGAAATCTGTTCCGGTAAACTTACTTTGCTTTAAGTTGGCATGTCTAAAATCAACGTTTTTTGCAAAGCAGTGAATTAGTTTTAGTGATTTTAGAGTTAAATCATAAAAAGAGCTGTTACTAAGCTCACAGCTATTAAAGCTCACCGGTGCATCAATACTTAGCGCCCCCCAATCAGCATCGCCCCACTGCACACTGTTTAGCTTACAATCACTAAAGCTTACATCTTCAAGGGAGCTGTAGCCCCACTTGAGTAACGACAAATTACAATTTTTAAAGCTGCACTCTATAAATCGACATGTTTTAAAGTGCGCCTGCGAGAAATCACACTCAGTAAACGTACACGCTTCAAATTCAGCGTTTTCAATTAATTGCTCTGCTAACTGCAAGGTACTAAATTGCTGGTCGTAATAATGATTATTATTGGAAATTGTCACTGTTACTGCTTATCCATAATTAGATTTTCGTTAATGAGCGTAAGGGCTCGTTTTAGGCAAATCTTGTTTAAGCGCTAATAAGGCTATAAAAATTAAGCCAAACAGCGGAAATACTGCCAAACATCCGCCTACAAAGGCTAAAACGCCAGGCATGGTACTTTTACTTTTACCTATTTTGTAGCTAATAAGCGCAAAAATCGGAATGCAAAACATAATAAAAAAAGCCAAAAATTCACCAAATAATGTGAGATTAAACGACATAAGAACTCCCTCTCTATTGAATAATACCAATCAGCTTAAGTTACTAGTCATTTATAGCGACAGATAAATAGAGTGATAACAAGGCATAAATATCGACATATAGTTTTGCATGAGAAATTTATAACACTGTTAACGCTTTGTTTAGCACGCTAAAAAGGCTAAATATTTAAGCCGATTGGTACAATATTTAAACTGCTTTAAATTTAACCATAAAAAACCCCTAGGCATACTCCTAAGGGTTTTTAAATCTAGCTAATCACACGTGTTGTGCGTGGTATTACTCTTCGCTAGGAATTGCTTTTTCTACTACGCTAATTGCAAGCTCAGTTAAAGAGTCGCTATTAGCTTTACTAGGTGCATCGGTTAATAAGCACGATGCTTGAGTGGTTTTAGGGAAAGCAATAACGTCACGAATGTTATCTGTACCACATAAAAGCATAACTAAACGGTCAAGACCAAAGGCTAAACCTGCATGCGGCGGTGTGCCGTATTTAAGGGCATCAAGTAAAAAGCCAAACTTATCTTGTTGCTCTTGTGCGTCAATACCTAAAATTCTAAATGCGGCTTCTTGCATATCTGCATTGTGAATACGTACCGAACCGCCACCTACTTCGTAGCCGTTTAATACCATATCGTAAGCATCTGAAATAGCCGCGGCTGGGTTTGCTTCAAGCTCGCTTGCACTGATATCTTTTGGTGCTGTGAATGGATGGTGTACTGCGTGAAGAGTACCTTCATCATCTTCTTCAAACATTGGGAAGTCAACAACCCAAAGTGGCGCCCAACTATTTAGATTAGTGATTTCTAAATCAACACCAATCTTCAAGCGAAGCGCGCCCATTGCTTCGTTTACAACGTTGCGTTTATCAGCACCAAATAAAATAATATCGCCAGTTTGTGCGTTAGTACGCTCAAGTAACTGGGTAATTACCTCTTCGTTTAAAAACTTAGCTACTGGAGATTGAACGCCCTCAGCACCTGCATCGCGGTCGTTTACTTTCATCCACGCCATGCCTTTAGCGCCGTAAATACCAATAAACTTGGTGTAATCATCAAGTTGTTTGCGAGAAAGTTTAGCGCCACCCGGTACAGTTAGTACAGCAACACGGCCTTTTTCGTCATTAGCAGGACCAGAGAAAACATTAAACTCTACGTCTTTAACTAAATCTGCAACATCAACTAATTTCATTGGGTTACGTAAATCTGGCTTATCTGAACCATACAGGCTCATTGCCTCGCTGTAAGGCATAATTGGGAAGTCGCCTAAATCAACGTTTAATAATGATTGCCACATCTCACGAATCATTTTCTCAGTCATACCACGTACTTGATCAGAGCTCATGAACGAGGTTTCTAAATCTATTTGGGTAAATTCAGGTTGGCGATCGGCACGTAAATCTTCATCACGGAAACATTTAACAATTTGGTAGTAACGGTCAAAACCCGACATCATCAACAATTGCTTAAACAGCTGTGGCGACTGCGGTAACGCGTAAAAACTACCTTTGTGAACACGGCTCGGTACTAAATAATCGCGCGCGCCTTCTGGCGTTGCTTTAGTAAGTACTGGTGTTTCGATATCTAAAAAGCCGTTTTCATCTAAAAAGCGGCGAACAAAGCTACTTGCTTTAGCGCGTAATTTAATACGGTCGCTCATTTCAAGGCGACGTAAATCTAAGTAACGGTACTTTAAGCGACGCTCTTCTGAATTTGTTTGGTTAAAATCAAGCGGTAATGGCTCTGAGCGGTTAATGATTGTAAGCTCAGTACCTAAAATTTCCACTTCGCCAGTTGCCATATCTTTATTTATTTGGCTGTCTGGGCGCGCACGTACAACCCCTTTTAACTGCACACAAAATTCTTGACGAAGTTTGTTAGCGGTATCCATTAGTCCTTCAACTTCTGGATCGAATACAACTTGTACTAAACCTTCTCTATCGCGTAAATCGACAAAGATAAGTCCACCAAGGTCACGTCGTTTGTTGATCCAACCACATAGTTCAACTTCTTGATCTACGTGAGTTTTATTTAGCTGTCCGCAATATATAGAGCGCATAGTTTTCCTGTCAGATAAAAGGCTTGAACGGTTAAATTTATTTGTTTTAAGGCGTGTGATTTAAAAAACAGGTCACCACAATACAAATAAAGCCGCTAGCAATCTAAAAATAATCAAATTAAGCCCTGCATTATACCCAAGTAGTATCAAGATGCTAGGGCGTGTGTTTAGCTTTGTAATGTTAATTTGCAGCAACTACCAAATGTATTTGGTACACTTGCGTCACGAAGTAATTTATCAGCTATTTATATGTTATATATTGGATGCCCTCAGTGGTCGAGCAACGCGTGGAAAGGCAATTTATTTTCAAGCCAATGTAAAAACGCCGATATGCTTAGCCAATACGCACAGCATTTTAATTCAGTTGAAGGCAATACCAGCTTTTACGCCGATCCATCGCCAAGCACTCTATTACGCTGGGCACAAAGCGTACCCGATGACTTTAAGTTTACATTTAAGTTTCATCGTCGTTTTAGTCACGAGCTACAGCTCAGTAACATTCAAACAGAACTTACCGATTGGCTTAGCTTGTTCTCCCCTATTTTAGAAAAAACAGGGCAAGTTATGCTGCAATTACCCAAAGCGTTTGGGCCAAACGATTTACCTAAGCTCACCCAGTTTATTAGCTTGCTCCCCAAGGAGCTAAATTACGGGGTAGAAGTACGCCACAGCGATTTTTTTAAAAAAGGCGAAGCCGAAATTGCCCTAAATCAGCTATTAATGGCAAATAATATAAACCGTATTTCTATGGATACGCGCGCGCTTTTTGCAATAAAGCCCACCACCGAGGCGTTAATAGATGCACAACAAAAAAAGCCCCACTTACCTGTACATGCAATAGCTACAGGCATGCAGCCTATGACGCGCTTTGTCATAGCCGATTTACAAAACGACTATAAACCCTTTTATAAGCCGTGGCTAAGTAAAGTAAAACAATGGCTTGATGAGGGTAAAACACCCTATGTGTTTTTTCATACTGCCGATAACCGTGAATCGCCACTACTTGCACGCCAGTTTTGTGAAGACCTAGGGTACAGTCACCCAGTATTAAATCCATTCAGCGGTGAAAAAGAAGCCCACCAGCCTACGCTTTTTTAAATAGAGAATAAAAATGAGTGAATACGCACGCTATTTTACCGGCTACCCAGCCAATATTGTTGAGCAGGTATTAAGCCTAATTAAAAACAAAAAAGTAAGTAACTACTTACTAAAAAAGTACCCGCAAGCGCACACCATAACCACCGATAAACTGCTTTACAGCTATGCCACTGATTTAAAAAAACAGTATTTAAAAAACGCCCCACCGTTTGGCCGCGCAGCATTTAAAAAACAAGGCGATATGGTCACCAATGCATTAGGTACTCACACTTACCGCATGCAAGGTAAAACCCGTAAGCACGACTTAGCCATAAACAGCGATTTACTGCGCGCACCCGAGCCACTACTAAAAGCATTAGTCGTACACGAACTCGCGCATTTTAAAGAAAAAGACCACAACAAAGGCTTTTATAAACTGTGTTGTCACATGGAGCCGCAGTATCACCAGTTAGAGTTAGATTTACGGATTTTTTGTGTGGTAGTCGCGATGGGTGAGAATCCTTATTAGGCGGTCAATTTCATGATGATCCCAAAGCCATATTTATCTTTCGAATTTGCAGATGCTTTTGAACTTTTAAGTAAGACAAAGAATAGTTTCTATTTATCCGGTAATGAATTGCCGCTAGGGTATTTTCCAATACGGAATCAGCATACATCTAAATTTTATTGTGGTAATAGTTGCCTACTTCATACGAATTTAGTAATAGCAGCTTCCCTTGGGGCTGCTGACGTATAGCTAGAGTCACTGACTCTTTCGAATCTGCTTTCGCTACTTTACCAATATCGCTAGAGTCTAACCCTAGCTCTTTAGCTAGTTGCTCCATCTCTTTTTGCATTTTTGGGAGTATTTCGGTTTTTAACTTCTCTGCAGCCTGCTCATAACGAATTTTCTCCTCTTCAGTTGAAGCCGTTTTAGCTATTTGTTCAAATTCCTCAATGCCCTCTTGGGCGCCCTTCACATCACCAACTCTGCCGTTATAATTAAAGTATAGGTCCATTAAATTATGAGTAAGTTGCATCTATTTCCCCTTTTGATGAATTAATATATTCACAGTTATAACTATAAGCAAAATTCACACCAAGTAACTCATAAATAAACTGTTTGTTGCCTTATAATATTAATTATTACCTAAAACAAAAAACGCGATATCAAATCGCGTTTTTAAGTAACTTTTCAACTGGCAGCTCAAAAGCGTGTTGGGTTGGGTTTCGTTTCACTCAACCCAACCTACATAAATAAACTTAAAGCCCTAATTCAGCCATAAAGTCGTCATCGGCATCATCTTTTTCTGCTTCTTTTGACTTTACTTTTTCTTTTTCAGCTTTTTGTTTAGCTTCGTTTTCAATAATATCGTCTGGGTCTATCGCTTCTACAATGTCAAAATCATGAAGTTTAATAAACTCAGTTTTATCCATTGCCAACTCTAGATAAAAGATATTTTGGTTACGCGTAGTAAAGGTTACGCGGCGTGCTTGTGGGCGATCCATGGTGGTATCTACCGATATTTGCACTTGTTTGTTGATTGCCATCATTTTTGGCTGGTTTTGTGTAATAGACGTATGTAATTGCTCGCGTACTTTAGAGGTAAAGTCGCCAACAATTTGGTTCATCAGCTCGCCCATTACATTTGAAACATCGTCTGATAAATGGCTATGGGCAATTTCTTCCTCTGGCATGCCCATATTGCGCATGTAATCACCATAAATCTCCATTGCGGCTTGCGCAGTAAAATTGGTTACAACAAGCCCTGTAAAGCCACCGTCAAATAATACGAAGCAACCTATATCTGGTCGCATACAGGTGCGCGTTATTTTTTGCACCATGGCTGAGTAGCTTATTTCGTTACCACTTGCTGATGAAAGGACTCCCGTCACTGAATGACAAAGGGTTGCTAATATATCGTCTGTACTAATTACCTTACTTTTGCTCATTTAACGCTCTCTTTTATACTTATTATTCATTATTCTAGCCAAGCTACTGAATTTATCACTGACTATCCAGCATAAAATGTTAAAATAGCATCATTATTTTTAAAGAGACTGCCTTCGTGACCATAAAAGACAGTATTTATGCCTCTGAGCAACAAGTAAAAGATTTTAGCTTTGACCAAAGTGTGGTTGAAGTATTTCCTGATATGATTCAGCGCTCTGTACCTGGTTATGCCACTATTGTAAGCACGATGGGTAAATTAGCCGGCGAATACGCACAAAGCAATTCAAACCTTTATGACTTAGGTTGCTCGCTAGGTGCAGTAACACTGAGTATGCGCCGTAATATTCGTACTGATAACTGCCACATTATTGCAGTAGATAACTCACAGGCCATGGTTGAGCGTTGTAAAATGCATTTACAAGGTTTTAAATCGGACGTGCCGGTTACTGTTACTTTAGGCGATATTAACGAGCTTGAAATTCAAAACGCATCGGTTGTGGCAATGAACTTTACGCTACAATTTATACCTCATGCACAGCGCCAAGCCGTGCTTGAAAAAATATACGCCAACTTAAAGCCCGGTGGCGTATTGTTACTCAGCGAAAAAATTAAAGCCGAAAACGAGCAATGCGATAACTTATTAATTGATTTGCACCACGACTTTAAACGTCACAATGGCTACTCAGAGCTTGAAATAAGCCAAAAACGCACTGCTATTGAAAACGTAATGCGTCCCGATACGCTCAGCACACACTTTAATCGTTTAAGCGATATTGGCTTTAGCCAAACGCAGGTGTGGTATCAATGTTTTAATTTTTGCTCAATGGTAGCAATTAAATAAAAAGAGTAATTTATGTCTCAATGGTTTAACCAATTTTACGCTGCAATTGCACAAAGTCCACTTAGCCACTGGCTAGAAACCCTACCCGCTCAATTAAAACATTGGCAGTTAGAGGCAAGCCATGGTGATTTACCCAAATGGCAAAAAGTACTTAAAAATTTACCTGAAGTAAAAACTACGCATGTTGACATAGCTACTAAGGTAGAAATTGGCGCGCCAGGGGAAATGAGCGAAGGCGAGCAAAAACAAGCAACGCATTTACTAAAGCGAATGATGCCTTGGCGAAAAGGCCCCTTTAGTGTTCACGGTATTGAAATAAACACCGAATGGCGCAGTGATTGGAAATGGGATCGCCTCCTTCCTCATATTGAGCCATTAAAAGGCCGTACAGTATTAGATATTGGCTGTGGCTCTGGCTATCATTTATGGCGAATGCGCGGTGAAGGCGCCGAGTTTGTGGTGGGTATTGATCCGTCTGATTTATTTTTATGTCAGTTTCAGGCAATTAAACACTACAACCCAGACGAAAACGTACATTTATTGCCACTAGGCGTTGAAGCATTACCCGAGCTTAAAGCGTTTGATACGGTTTTTTCGATGGGAGTGCTTTATCATCGTCGCTCGCCAATTGATTTTTTAGCGCAGTTAAAAGCGCAGCTTCGCCCAGGTGGCGAGTTAGTGCTAGAAACCTTAGTTATTGAAGGCGATGAAAACACAGTACTCGTGCCTACCGACCGCTACGCAAAAATGCGCAACGTGTGGTTTATTCCAAGTACTGCTGCATTAAAACTGTGGATGGAGCGCGTTGGCTTTAAAGATGTGCAAATAAAAGATTGTGCAATTACCACGCTTGACGAGCAGCGTAAAACCGACTGGATGGAAAACGAATCGTTAGTTGATTTTTTAGACCCAAGCGACACCAGTAAAACCATTGAAGGTTACCCTGCTCCTCTCAGAGCTATATTAACCGCCAAAGCATAACTGTTAAATTTACGCCTTAAATACTAAAAAAACGCCTATGGGCGTTTTTTTGTTTATTTAAACAACAAACAGCGGACAAGTGTCCTTGTTAATTATTTCAAAATTACATTTACGCTAGCCGCGACCTTGCAATTGTTGTAAAATACGCGCGTTTCTAAGCAACCCAAAACAACTATTTTGAGGAAAACCTGTGAGCGAACAAAAACAGTCTCTAAGCTATAAAGACGCGGGCGTAGATATCGACGCTGGTAATGCACTTGTTGAGCGTATTAAAGGCGTAGTGAAAAAAACTCGTCGTCCTGAAGTTATGGGCGGAATTGGTGGTTTTGGCGCACTTTGCGAAATTCCTGAAGGTTATAAGCAACCTGTATTAGTTGCTGGTACTGATGGTGTTGGTACTAAACTTCGTTTAGCTATCGATTTAAAAAAGCACGACACTGTTGGTATTGATTTAGTTGCAATGTGTGTAAACGATTTAATAGTACAAGGCGCTGAACCCCTGTTTTTTCTGGATTACTACGCAACGGGTAAACTAGATATAGACACAGCAGCCGATGTAGTAACCGGTATTGGTAAAGGTTGTGAGATTTCTGGTTGTGCCCTAATTGGTGGCGAAACAGCAGAAATGCCAGGTATGTATGATGGTGAAGACTACGACATGGCAGGCTTTTGTACCGGTGTAGTAGAAAAATCTAAAATTATTGATGGCACTAAAGTAGCAGCAGGCGATCAGCTTATTGCGCTTGCATCTAGCGGTCCTCACTCAAACGGTTTTTCTTTAATTCGTAAAGTACTTGAAGTATCAAACGCTGATACAAACCAAGTAATTGACGGTAAAACATTAGGCGAGCATTTATTAGAGCCTACACGTATTTACGTAAAACCTTTACTTGAGTTATTTAAGCAAGTTGACGTGCATGCCCTTTCGCACATTACTGGCGGTGGCTTTTGGGAAAATATTCCTCGCGTGTTACCAGAGTCGGCAAAGGCAGTGGTTAAAGGCGATAGCTGGCAGTGGCCAAGTATTTTTAACTGGCTACAAGAAAACGGTAACATTGCTACACACGAGATGTACCGTACATTTAACTGTGGTGTTGGCATGGTATTAGTAGTTCCTGCAGACAAACTTGAACAAAGCTTAACTATTTTAAAAGACTTAGGCGAAAACGCATGGCACCTTGGTGAAATTCACAATGCAGCGCCAGGCGAAGAGCAAGTAGAAATTGTAGGTGGTGCTAAGTAATGGCACCCACTCGTCTGGTAGTTTTGATTTCAGGTAGTGGCTCAAATTTACAAGCCATCATTGATGCCTGCGAACGTGGCGAGATAAATGGACATATAGCGGCTGTTATTAGCAATAAAGCAGACGCTTATGGCCTAGAGCGTGCTAAACAAGCTGGCATAGCTACAAAAGTGCTGAGTCATAAAGATTTTGACTCGCGCGAAGCCTATGATGCGCAATTAATGAACGTTATCGACTCTTTTATGCCGAATCTAGTTGTATTAGCTGGGTTTATGCGTATTCTTACTCCTAGCTTAGTGCAAAAATATGTTGGAAAAATGTTGAACATTCATCCATCTTTGTTGCCTAAGTATCAGGGGCTGAATACCCACCAAAGAGCAATTGATGCAAAAGACGATGTTCATGGCGTAAGTGTTCACTTTGTTACTGAAGAATTAGACGGCGGTCCGGTTATTCTTCAGGCGCAAATACCTGTACTCAAGGATGATACAGCAGAGACATTAGCAAAGCGCGTGCACGAGCAAGAGCATATAATTTATCCTTTGGTGGTCAAATGGTTCAGTGAACAAAGACTTACTATGGAAGCAGATTATGCAGTTCTTGACGAAAAACAACTTCCTGCACACGGCGCGCACTACCCACAATAAAAAAATAAGTGCCTTGCTATTATGTGCGGGCGCTTTACTTCCTACTAGCCTTATTGCAGGCGAACTAACACAGTATCAAGCAAGCTATGATATTTTACGCAAAGGTAAAAATCATGGTGAAGCCGTACGTGAGCTTAAAAAATTAAGCGATAATAACTACGAGCTTACTTATCACAGCAATATAGAGTGGATGATTTTTTCTGACTCACGCGAAGAAACCTCAAAGTTTACATACAAAGATGGCAAAGTTACCCCACATCATTACAACATGGTGCGTACAGGCACAGGCCCAGATAAAGATTACAAAATAGACTTTGATACGCAAAATAAAGTGGTCACAAGTAGCACTAGCGAATACCCGCTAAAATGCGAGTGGACTGACGAATTTCAGGATGCTATTTCGTACCAAGTACAAGTACGTGAAGGCCTAAAAAAAGGCGAAACTAATTTCTCGTTTCCGCTTATTGATAAAAAAGGTAATCGCCGCGACTACAATTTTGAAGTAACAGGCACTGAAATGATTTCGTTGCCGATTGGCAATGTAGAATCCATTAAAGTTAAACGCTTATACGATAACGACAAACGCCAAGCGCTTGCATGGTTTGCGCCAGAAATGGATTACATGCTAGTGCGTATGTGGAAAGGCGAAAAAGGGATGGAGCAGTTTGAAGTGCAAATGAACTCGTTTACCGTTACTCAACCTGTTACACCTCCTGCAACTGTAACAGACAAAAGCGATGCTAGCGTAGAGGCGCCTTAACACCTATCTGCAATAATTAATTATGCGCATTGGTCAAAGTGTATATTGAATAAAAAAACGCGATTTTACATCGCGTTTTTTTATGCTTTTAATTTAGCGCTAAATTAACTCGCCCATTTTAAATAAAGCAAACTCACCCGGCTGCATTTTTTGCCAGCGCTCATCGTTCGTGAGTGGCCGTGTAGCAATTACGGTTACTACATCGTTTGGTGTGGTTTCTTGTTGAAAATCAACCACCATATCAGCATCAATTAAGGTTGCTTTGCCAAATGGCGCTCGGCGCGTTATATAATGTAAGTTATTAGTACAATACGCTAATACAAACACGCCATCAGTAAGCAACATATTAAATACGCCCTTTTCACGCAACGTGTGTGAAAGCTTGGCAGCGTATCTAAAAACAGAGGCCATGTTGGATGGGCGTTTTGGATACTTTTCACGAATTTTATCAAGCAACCAACAAAATGCCAGCTCGCTGTCGGTATTGCCTACAGGGCGATAATACTCAGGTTTTAAATCGTGATAATTAGAAAGCTGCCCATTGTGTGCATAGGTAATTTCGCGGCCCCAAAGCTCCCGTGTAAACGGATGGGTGTTCTCAAGGCACACTCGCCCACGATTACCTTGGCGAATATGGCTAATAACCGACACGCTTTTAATTGGGTACGCTTTAACGAGCTTTGCAATTTCTGATTGATAACTTGGCTCAGGATCTTTAAACGTTCTACAACCTTTACCTTCGTAAAAGGTAATACCCCAACCATCTTTATGCGGGCCGGTATTGCCACCGCGCTCTAAAAGCCCTGAAAAACTAAAACAAATATCGGTAGGTACGTTGGCTGACATGCCAAGTAATTCACACATTAATAAACTAACCCTTAAAAAATACGTATAAATAACGCTGCGTTTTACAGTGCGCTACAGCAGACATATTTACTTAAAAAACCTTTTTTGGCTAGCTGATTTACTGATTTTTAGCGCTTTAATATAACTAATCGCTGAATTAAACGCAGTAGCAATGCATGCTCGTTCCTCTTTAAGGGAAGCTGTGAATTAATTATGTCTATTTCGACTATAATTTATCACTGTAATGTACTTGAAACTTAAGCTTACTAGCGCTACTCTAACTGAGGTGGTCTGACCTCTATTAAGGAATAAGCAATGACACTCATATTTACACTCGGTTTAATCGCTCTGCTCAGCATCGCGATTTACCACAGAGCGAGTTGGAACACAGCACTTGGTGTTTCTGCTGCAACTTTATTAATTGGTACCTTTGCAGGTGCTTTTGGTTTAATTAGCTGGTTGATCTTTTTGATCATCGCGGTGCCTCTTTCTGTTACTGGCATTCGTCAGCAATATATAATAAAGCCTATTTTTTCTACCTTTAAAAAAGTAACGCCAAGCATGTCTGACACAGAAAAGTCAGCAATCGATGCCGGTACTACGTGGTGGGAAGCTGATTTATTTTGTGGTAACCCAGATTGGAAAAAGCTACACCAATACCCAATCCCTAAACTTACTATTGAAGAACAAGCCTTTATTGATGGCCCTGTAGAAGTTGTATGTAGCATGCTAGATGATTGGGAAGCAACGCACGAGCTTACTGACCTTCCTCAAGATGTATGGCAATACCTAAAAGATAATCAATTTTTTGCCATGATCATCAAAAAGGAATACGGCGGTTTAGAGTTCTCTGCGTTTGCACAATCTTGTGTACTTCAAAAGTTAACGAGTAAATCAACACTACTTTCGTCAATTGTGGGTGTACCAAATTCTTTAGGCCCGGGTGAATTGTTACAGCACTATGGTACAAAAGAGCAAAAAGATCATTACTTACCACGCTTAGCGAGCGGTAAAGAAATCCCTTGTTTTGCACTAACCTCGCCAGAGGCTGGCTCTGATGCAAGCTCAATTCCTGATTACGGTGTAGTGTGTAAAGGGCAATGGAACGGCGAAGAAGTTGTAGGCGTAAGCCTTACGTGGAATAAGCGTTACATTACACTTGCCCCCGTGGCTACAGTACTTGGTCTTGCATTTAAACTACAAGATCCAGACGGTTTATTAAGCGATGTTAAAGAGCCGGGTATTACCTGTGCACTTATTCCAACAGATACTCCTGGAGTAGAAATTGGACGTCGTCACTTTCCGCTTAACGTACCATTTCAAAATGGCCCAACTCGCGGTAAAGACATATTTGTACCACTTGATTACATTATTGGCGGCCCGGAAATGGCAGGTCAAGGCTGGCGTATGCTGGTTGAGTGTTTATCGGTTGGCCGCGCAATCACATTGCCGTCAAATTCAACCGGTGGCATTAAAACTATCGCCTTAGCTACAGGTGCTTATAGCCGTATTCGTCGTCAGTTTCGTTTACCTATTGGTAAAATGGAAGGTGTTGAAGAGTCTTTGGCTAAACTTGCAGGTTACGCATACAGCTCAGATGCAGCTGTTAGCATGTCTACCGGTGCAGTTGATTTAGGTGAAAAGCCATCGGTTGTTTCAGCTATTATTAAATACCACCTTACTGAGCAAATGCGCGACTCAACCATTCATGCAATGGATGTACTTGGCGGTAAGGGCATCATGCTTGGGCCAAATAACTATTTAGGTCGTGGCTATCAAGGCGCACCTATTGCCATTACCGTTGAAGGTGCAAACATCTTGACCCGTAATATGATTATTTACGGTCAAGGTGCAATTCGCTGTCACCCATTTGTACTTACAGAGCTTGGTGCATGTGAAATTGAAGACCGCGAAGAAGCGCTTAACGTATTTGATAAAGCGCTAATGGGCCACATTGGCTTTACTATGTCGAACCTTGTACGTACTAAGTGGCTTGCATTGACAGGCGCACGCTTTACGAGTGTACCTTATAAAGATGAAACCGCTGAGTTTTACCGAATCGCGTCTCGCTTTAGTGCCTCTTTAGCACTTATGTCTGACATTAGCATGGCAGTATTTGGTGGCTCTCTTAAACGTAAAGAACGTATTTCAGCACGTTTAGGTGACTTACTAAGCTACCTTTACTTAGTGTCTGCAACGCTTAAGCGTTACAACGATGAAGGCCGTAAAAAAGAAGATTTTGCTCTAGTAAAATGGAGTTGTCAGGATCACCTTTACCATTGCCAACGTGCACTTGCTGATTTAATCAATAACATGCCATCTGCCCCACTACGTGGCGTACTAAAAGTATTGTTATTCCCGTTTGGTCGCCCGGTTCGTAAACCTACAGACAAACTTGAGCATAAACTAGCACAACTACTACAAGTACCTAGCGAAACGCGCAATCGTTTAGCAAGCTATGTTTACTTAACTGACGAACCTCTTAATTTAGTAGGCCGTCAAGAGCAAACACTTAAAGACGTACTGGCTGTAGAGCCGTTATTTGAGCGAGTGTGTAAAGAGAAAGGGCTTAAACTGCCATTCTTTCAACTTGATAAAGTAGCGCAAATGGGCCTTGAAGCTGGCATATTAAGTCAAGCAGAAGCTGATAAATTAGCTGCTGTAGAAAAAGCCCGTTTAGACGTAATTAACGTTGATGACTTTGACCCAGCTGATTTATTAGCCGGCAAAGCCGCACGTAAAAGTGAAGACAAAAAGGCAGATGCGGCTTAACTGATTATAAGCAGTTAATACAAAGCTAATAACAAGCCTGTTATAACCATCCAAACCAGCGCATAATGCGCTGGTTTTTTTTGCGCGATAGCTTGTTGGAATACGCACCAAATAATACCAGTTAATAGCAGCACTCCACTTGCTTGGTTAAATAAAGCAAAAAAAACAATAAGCGAAAGTAAGAACACGATTAAACTAGGAACAAATTGGCCAATAAAAAATGCCGTTTGCTTATTCTGCATTTTAAAAAACACACTATATTTTTGATGTAACTGACTACAATCAAATTGTAATGAACTACTAAACAACACCACAAAAGCAAATGACAAAACACTGAATATAACTGCTAAATTAGCGCGCTCTTGTAGTAATACCTCAAATGCCATAAATAGGGACAGTAATAAAGCACCTCGCCAAATCAAAGTCCAGCTGTTGTGTATAAAAAACATTAGCCAAAAGCCTGTCAGTGAGCTCATCTCTAACTTAGCTGCAAAATTAAAAGGTACCATTAAGGTACTTAACGCAAACAACAGCACAAACCCACACTGATAAATTAGTGGGCTTACATCAAACGGTAACATAAGCCACATTGCGGATAATAAAAATCCATAAACCAGCGCTATTGGTTTGTATAAGCATAAAGTGCCGAGCGTAAATTGTAATAGTAAAAACACCAAAAAATGCGGTACTCTAAGCCACTGGTTTATGCTCAGGTCAATCGCGATAACAAGGCTTGCAATCAACCAGCCATTACTTAGCAGCAAAAGCTTTATATCCATCAAAACAAGCCAATACCGCTTTACCAATGTCTGTTGAAACGCTCGTTGGGCGGAGTTTTTTATTGCAGACTTCATTGCGCTCAACATTACACTTTGTAGCAACAAATACAGCCAAGCCATCTGCGCACCATATTGAGGTGTATCACTACTATCAATAATTTTTCCAAGCCCTAAAAATAGTAGCAATATTAAACCCAGTACTGACGAGCCTAACATCACTAAAAATAAAAACCCGAAGCGTTTCAGTTGTAAAAATAATTGCGTAAGTTCAACCTTGTATGCCTGAAAACGATAATCCATAAAAGAGCGGTATTGGCCAATTGATTGTTTTAAATTTGCAATCATAAAGGCATACACTCAAAGCCATGTCTTACAAAAGGAGCTGGCTCGTGACAGGTAATAATTATTTGACCATGTGGCTGATTTACTAAATATTCATCAAGCAAAATTAATAAATACTCAATACTCGCTTGATCAAGCGCTGCACTGGGTTCATCTAACAGTAAATACGGTGCATCGCGCATAAGCGCTAAAATTAACTGACATTTCTTTTGATTACCTGATGAAAGGGCGTCAAAACGTGTATTTAGAAATTCATTAAAACTAAATCCATCAACTATAGCTGCCGGCCAACGACAGCCAAATGTATTTGAGGATAAGTTAATTATTTGCTTTGCTGTTAAGAAGTCGGGTAAAGCAATACAGTCTGAGGCTATAGCAACTTGCTTATGTGGTTCGATTAATGCGCTTCCAGAAAACAAAAGCTTACCACTTTGATAAGTTTCAAGCCCCGCTAACATCATCAATAGAGTTGTTTTCCCTTGGCCATTAGGCGCTTCGATGCATATTTTAGGTGCACAGAATCGCACGTTATAACCATTGTACAATATGTTTTCAGTAAACTGTTTATGTAACCCAATGACTTCTATCATAAATACTCACTTTTCAACGAGTTATCATTATAGCGAATACTTATATAAAAACGATTTATGGTTTGTAACACTTTATTATTTGCACATCATAAATACTTGCGTTTGAAAAACGTTCGGTTAACACTTCTAAATGAAAACATAACTATAAACCAAGGAATGTACCTATGAAAAAAGCCCTCAAACTTGCCTGTATTACCTGTGCTGTATCTCTTGCATTAGCGGGTTGCAATCAATCTAATAGTTTAGTCTCTAGCACTGTGAAAACTGAACAAGCACAACAAGTAAAAACCTACGACGCAAAAACTTTTTTTGACACCACCTCTATTATGGGCAGTAGTTTTTCACCAAGTGGTGATAAAGTTTTAGTTAGTAGCGATGAAAGCGGCATTTAAAGCTAATACGAAGTCGATGTTAAAACCGGTAGTAAAACCCGCTTAACTAATTTTGAAGACAGTACTTAGCCAGTGCGCTATTTCCCTAATGATGAGCATGTATTGTTTACCAAAGAATCAGGCGGTAACGAACGGTACCATGTCTACGTGCGTGAAGTTGACGGTTCAATCAAAGATTTAACCCCTGGCGATGAAACACGAGCTGGCTTTTCAGGTTTTACAAAAGATGGCAGCCAGTTTTTTATCTAAAGTAATCAGCGTGATGCCAAATTCATGGATTTATACCGCGTAGATAGTGAAACCTATAAAGTGTCTTCTGTTTATCAAAATGAGCTCGAATTAGATGTTGGCGCCATTAGCCCCGATGGACGCTTTATTGCTTTATCTAAAAATAATAGCAATAAAGACAGTGATACATACATTCTCGACACTTATAAAAAAAACCTCAAGCCACAACTTATATCTAAGCATGATGATCCCGCACAATATACACCTGAAACCTTCTCTGCTGATGGTAAATATTTATACTACTCTACGGACGCAAAAGGCGAGTTTTCACAAGTGTGGAGCTATGAGTTAGCGACAGAGAAACATAGCCCAGCTTTAGAAGACGAATGGGACGTAACCTTTATCTATTTTTCTAAATCTGGCCGCTACCAAGTAAGTGGAGTCAATACCGATGCCAGTACTAAAGTGTCTATTTTAGATACTCGTTCAGGTAAACAAGTTGCTATGCCCGCCCTACCCAATGGAAATTTAAGCAGTGTAAATTTCTCAAGTGACGAGAAAACCATGGCGTTTTATTTAAACTCTGACACCTCACCAAGTAATTTATTTGTTTGGCAAGTGGATAATGATAGCGCTAAGCAGCTTACCAACACACTAAGTAAAGATATAGATCAAAGCGATTTAGTAGAGAGCACTATCGTTCGCTTTAAAAGCTTTGATGGCTTAGAAGTTCCAGGCGTGTTGTATAAACCAAAACAAGCCAATAGAAACAATAAAGTACCTGCGCTGGTGTGGGTGCATGGCGGCCCTGGTGGGCAAAGCCGTACTGGTTATAGAGCAATGCTACAACATTTAGTTAATCATGGTTATGCTATTTTTGCCGTTAATAACCGGGGTAGTTCAGGATACGGTAAAACGTTTTTTCATTTGGATGATAAAAAGCACCTTCAAAGTTTAGATTGGGTCGATAGCGAAAAAATTGGCATTATTGGAGGTAGTTACGGCGGGTTTATGACCGCAGCAGCCCTTGCCTTTGAACCAGAAGAGTTCAAAGTAGGTATTAATATTTTTGGGGTGACTAACTGGGTAAGAACACTTAACTCCATTCCACCATGGTGGGAGAGTGTTAAAAAATCCTTGTACGATGAAATGGGCGACCCTGCAACTGATGGCGAACGTCATCGTGCTATATCGCCATTATTTCATGCTAAAAATATTACAAAACCTTTAATGGTAATACAAGGCGCTAACGATCCGCGCGTTTTACAAGTTGAAAGCGATGAACTCGTTGCCGCAGTCAAAGCCAATGGCGTACCAGTAGAGTATGTATTGTTTGAAGATGAAGGCCACGGTTTTACTAAAAAAGAAAACAGTATCAGCGCTTCTAACGCTTATTTAAACTTTTTAGATACTTACTTAAAAGAGTCATTTGGCCCACAAGGGTAATTGTAGACCAATTTATATTAAAGCCTGCTGCGTTTTCTTGTACGCAGGCTTTTTATTGTTTGGTTAATCTAGGTTCCAGTAAAGCAAACACCAAACCAAATACAGCGGCAAATATGCCGATAAATTCGAGCCAGCTATTGCCTGCATGTGGCATTGTTCGCGAGATTTCATCTGCACTATAAACACGTTTACCTCCCTCAACGTCTTCGACAAATGACTCACCAACATACTTATCCATTAACTTAAAACTTGGTACCCTTCTGGCCAGTATTTCCCGCCCTTTTTCTTCTCTTTTCTCGCGGTTTGACTCAATAATATAATTGCTCCAATGAGTATAAATATTCAGAGGTTCATCTTTTTTGATCACACCCAGTGATTTGTATTCGTAAAAGCGCTCATTGAACAGATAGTTTTTATGTCCTGCGTAAAATAATGCACAGCCAAAAGCAATCAAAAACATAGCAAGGTATATAATTTTTCGCTGTGCAGCAGAACTCTTTACAGCTTTACTCTTAAACCACACTTCTACATCGGGTATTTGCATCAGCCTAGCTTTATCATGGCTCGATACAAGCGGCTTCATAAACTCATCAATTGAAAGATCTAATGCAATCAATAAAGATCTAAATATTTCATTCGAGGGAATTGATTTATCGTTTTCAAGTTTTGATAAATAACTTTGTTCTATCCCTACTTGCTGGGCAAATTCAGGTTGACTCAATTTTTTGTTATTTCTTAGCTGCTTTAATTGTTGACCTAGTGTGCTCATTTTAGTTCTTCCTTTTTTAAAGTGAGACTAGATTCTTGGCTATTCATGTAGATATATGAAGCTGAATAGTAAAGAATAACAAGGAATATTAGCAGGTTAGAATAAAAGAGTCGATCTGATAGCTGATAGCTGATAGCTGATAGCTGATAGCTGATAGCTGATAGCTGATAGCTGATAGCTGATAGCTGATAGCCAAAGTATATTTTATTAAAATAAATATGAAATAATTTTATAATCTTGCTATTGAGGAAATAACAAGTGGCGGAGTGGACGGGACTCGAACCCGCGACCCCCGGCGTGACAGGCCGGTATTCTAACCAACTGAACTACCACTCCGCAGTGGTATGTGCATGGGGTAATGCACTTACTAATTTTATTACGATATCAAATGGCGGAGTGGACGGGACTCGAACCCGCGACCCCCGGCGTGACAGGCCGGTATTCTAACCAACTGAACTACCACTCCGCAGAGATATCATATTACTTGTCATTACTAAATTTGTTGGCGGAGTGGACGGGACTCGAACCCGCGACCCCCGGCGTGACAGGCCGGTATTCTAACCAACTGAACTACCACTCCAGCATACAAATTTTGTAACATAACAGTGTTTAAATAGTGGCGGAGTGGACGGGACTCGAACCCGCGACCCCCGGCGTGACAGGCCGGTATTCTAACCAACTGAACTACCACTCCAGCGCATATTTAAACTGTTATTTTTTCTTATTGGCGGAGTGGACGGGACTCGAACCCGCGACCCCCGGCGTGACAGGCCGGTATTCTAACCAACTGAACTACCACTCCATAATAAGAATATGTTTTACAACCATACGTTGTGTAAGCATTGGCGGAGTGGACGGGACTCGAACCCGCGACCCCCGGCGTGACAGGCCGGTATTCTAACCAACTGAACTACCACTCCAGCGCGTACTTACAAATTGTCGAAAATTGGCGGAGTGGACGGGACTCGAACCCGCGACCCCCGGCGTGACAGGCCGGTATTCTAACCAACTGAACTACCACTCCGCATTTTCGTTGCTGTCTGAGTCTCCCCTGACAGCGGCGTGAATAATACGAACCAGCCTCTATTTCGTCAAGGGCTTTTTTGTTTTTTTATAGGTTTTTTAGTCATCTGACATCGAAAGGTTTAAAATTTCACCTGATTTATCATTTTTTGAACCATTTTTGCCAACTTGATTTTTTTCTGCGTCGGTAACTTCACCATCAGCTGCTTTCTTTTTATTTAAAAAAGGCAGTTTAACTTTAAATTTGATTGGTTTTTTCTGAATAAATACACGAATTGCTAACCAGCCGAGTAATAAAATAAGAATATTACACCCTATTATTAAGCTAACAATTGTTGAAGTGGCCATTTTTTCATCTACAGGCTCACTCGCTTTCATTTGTTCAGGCGTAATAATCGTTGCCGGATCAATTTCAGGCACCGCAACTATAGGACGTTCTATTTCAAATTTATAGGTTGGTAGCGTCGCCATAAACTCACGGTCGTTTATATTTGTGCCAAAAACAGATAACTCAACACTGTATCGACCCCAGTCATAATTTTTAACGTTAAGTTCGCGCGAGTCATTAGGAGCAGCATCTATGGTAAACATTTGCTCTTCGTTATTAGGGTAATAGATTTTACCCTGAATAATGACGGTTTCTGGCTTAACAATGCGTGGGTCTATCGTTATTGTAAGTTGATGATCGTCAGTGTCTTGCTCTGCTAGGGTAACGTTTGTGGAAAAAGGAGGTTCGTGCACTTCTATTGTGTCTTGTACAATACGGCGCTGTAATAGAGGCGTTGCAACGTAAAGCTCAGGCGTCCATTCACCAGCAGGAAAGTCTAACGTAAACTCTCCGGTAAAAATGCCATCTTTAGCGCGTTCGTCAAATCCGCGCCCGTCATCTTTAAATTCGGCGACTTCTTGTATCCCTGAACCAAAATTAGCAAAGTTTTCGTTATTGGTACTTACAAAATCTACATTAAGGCTTACTACATCCCTAAATAGCTCAGCGTCTATTGGCTCACCGTCGTTAAGTATTTTACCGGTAATTTTAATTGTCTCCCCTCTAAATAACATAGGAGGAAGTGGCTGCGCCTCTAAAGATACTTCACCAAGCACTACAATTCGGCTGTTAGGCAAAATACTGCCAATAACCTGCCATGGACCAGCCATAGGATTTTTTATTGTAACCAAAT
Source organism: Pseudoalteromonas sp. MMG007 (assembly GCF_018100985.1). GTDB lineage: Bacteria > Pseudomonadota > Gammaproteobacteria > Enterobacterales > Alteromonadaceae > Pseudoalteromonas. Next base: position 46,205 of record NZ_JAGJEI010000008.1, read on the forward strand.
CGTAGGTTAACTCGTCAAACCAATCGAGGTCGGGGTTTCTTACGGCTTCAGTTGCAAAGTATTTACTGCCATCCGGCCTAACTAAAATAACAGCCGGTGTGCCAAGCTTTCTAAAAAACAGCAGAGTTATTTCTTCAATTTTACTATCTATACGAAAACGATTTTCTAATAAAGGAATTTCATTTTGATGCCCGTCACGTTTGAGCACTTCTACTTGCTTAACGCCATAAGCATTGCCAGTGAACAAACTGGCGGCGCATAACGCACTAACAAAATATATCGTTTTCATTGGGTAGCCTTATTCAGCGCGCCATAAACATTGGCCGCCTTCTTTATTGACAAGATCGAGTCGTGCTTCGTGTGCGCTTTGTTCAGCGTCATTTGCACGTAAAACAACTAAAGGTGACCTATTTGGGTTTAAACGTCTTATGCCGCCTTTTTGTTGCTCGCTGCCATCGTCTTTATTTTGATTTAAGTTTAGCTTCGTTTGCCCACCTGTCATGGCAAGGTAAACATCGGCTAAAATTTCAGAATCCAGTAAAGCGCCGTGCAATGTACGTTTTGCGTTATCTATATCGTAGCGACGGCACAAAGCATCAAGATTATTCTTTTGACCAGGATGCAAGTCACGCGCCATTTTAAGGGTGTCGAGAACTTGGCAGTAATCGTGGGTATTAGGGTAACCCTGATTAAGCAGCGCAAATTCGTTGTCCATATGACCCACATCGAACGGTGCGTTATGAATAACCAGCTCAGCCCCTTTTATATAGTCAAAAAACTCTTGCGCTATATCACGGTAAAGCGGTTTATCACGTAAAAATTCGTTGGTAATACCATGAACATCTATCGCTTCTTCTTCAATACTACGTTGTGGATTTATATAAACGTGAAAATTGTTGCCGGTTAAGCGCCTGTTTACTAACTCTACACAACCAATTTCTATAATGCGGTGACCCTGTTTAGGGTCGATGCCGGTGGTTTCTGTATCTAAAACTATTTGTCTACGTGCCATATCGAATTTAGCCTGACTCTGGTATCTTTCTATAATCACTTTATTGTACATAATATCAAGGTAAAACAGTGCAAAAAACCGTAGAGATTTATACCGATGGCTCATGTTTAGGTAATCCGGGCCCTGGTGGTTATGGTATTTTTATGATTTATAACGGTCACGAAAAAAAATTAAGCCAAGGTTATAAATTAACAACTAATAACCGCATGGAAATGCTCGCAGCGATTGTAGCCTTAGAATCACTTACGCGTGAATGCGAGGTAAATCTCACAACCGATAGCCAATATGTTAAGCAAGGCATTGAATCGTGGATAGCTAATTGGAAAAAGCGCGGTTGGTTAACCTCTGCGAAAAAACCGGTTAAAAACGTAGATTTATGGAAACGTCTAGATAAAGCCTGTAGCGAACACAATGTTACATGGAAGTGGGTTAAAGGGCATAGTGGCCATAAGTACAACGAAATAGTTGACGATTTAGCTCGTGATGCCGCAGGCAGTAAAGATTTACTTGAAGATGTAGGTTATCAGCCTTAATTGTTATTTTTTTCATCGCAGCGCTTAAAGTGCTGCTTTGAGGTTTGCCTAAGCCCTGCCCCTTTTACTGGCGCAAACTGCGGCCTTGCATGCCACTTAGGCTTTATAGGTGTAAGCGGGGCCACTCGCTTACGTGCCACCAGCATATACACACTCCCCATAGGTTTTAAATATTGTTTAGCAAAACTGCGCCAAAATTCAAAACGCGACAACCTGTTACCTCTTGCTAGCGATGAGTAAATAAATCGCTCATCACTCACTATTTCAAATCCTAATAAGTTAAGCCAATCTTTAACACGGGCAGGTGTAAAAAAGCGCCCTGTCCATGGAAGTTTTTGACCACTAAATGGCAGCATTTGAGCAAGCCCACATAAGCTAAAGGGGTTAAAACCGGTAATAACAATATAACCACCGGGTATTAGCGTGCGGTGTGCCTCGCGTAAAATATGGTGCGGATCTGAATGATACTCTAAGCAGTGGCTTAAAATACACGCATCAACACTGTGCTCGTAAAAAGGTAATTCGTCGATATCGGCCACAACACCTGTATAGGGGCCGGGCTCTGCTACGCACACTTGGTGCTTAATGGTGCTAACACTTGTATTTATTTCACCACTTAAGTTACCTAGTTTTAGCATGTGATAGCCAAACATACGCGGTAACCATTGATCCATTTTGCGTTCAATGTCAGATCGTAAATAGTCACCATGAGGGAACTGCTGCCATGACAGCGGTTTAGGTCCTTCTTGAAAACTAAGGGCTGGTTTCATTTTATGAGCTCGTTATACTATGTGTTAACTGTCACTTTATAGAGCAATGTAACATGGTGCAAGTCAAAGCAATTAAAGCCTTTTCTGATAATTATATTTGGTGTTTAACCACTCATAATAGTAACCAAGCATGGGTGGTAGATCCAGGTGACGCAAGGCCTGTGATTACGTATTTAGCTGAACATAACTTATCATTAGCTGGCATTTTAATAACCCATCATCATAGCGACCACACCGGTGGCGTAGCAGATCTGGTTAAGCAATTTGCAAATATCCCTGTTTACGGCCCCGCCAATAGTCCTTTTGATGGTATTACGCATACTTTAATTGATGGCGATAATATTGAAGTACTTAATGTGCCATTTAATATTGTAGCCACGCCTGGGCATACGCTTGATCATATTTGTTATACCCACGACGAACTCGCTTTTACTGGCGATACTTTATTTAGCGGTGGCTGTGGTAGATTATTTGAAGGGACAAGCGAGCAAATGTGGAATTCGTTCAATAAACTGCGTGAATTACCAAAAAGCTGTAAGGTGTATTGCACTCATGAATATACACAGGCTAACTTAGCGTTTGCAAAAGCAGTAGAGCCACGTAACCCTGAGCTACTCGAGTACAGCAAAAAAGTAGATGAACTTCGTAGTAAAGATGAAATAACGTTACCAAGCACTATTGAGCAAGAGCTTAAAATAAATCCGTTTATGCGCAGCGATTTACCCACTATTACTGAATTATTACCAAAAGAATTCCTTTTAGTTACAAAAAACAATGAACCTTGGGAAAACTTTGCTAGTCTGAGAAAGTTCAAAGACAATTTTTAACGCATAATCTAATAGCTAGCTATATTTTATATTAAAATCATGCCTTTATTATTAGGGCATGATTTTCTCTTCGCGTTTAAAGTGGTCACTAAGTGGCAATGTTGACTCATAACGGGTAGTATTCGCCGAGTTTTTTACCCGATGTATTGGTATTTATGAATAAATCTCCTCTTTTAATTGCCTTGGCGCTTGCGCTAAGTGGTTGTCAAACGGTTACAACCTTAGATTCTGACTCTCAAGTCGCTACTCAAGCAAACCAAAAGCTTGAAGGCGCAAGCCCTAACGATATCAACAATGCATTGATGGTAAACGCACAATATCAACAAGTTAATAGTGAAGACCAAGAAGCTCCCGTTTTTGATGACGTGTGGGAACGTATTCGTTACCAGCTTTCTATTGACGTACCACAAAACCGCCCTGTTGTTACCGAGCGAAATTACTACGCTCGCCATCAAGCTTATTTAGATCGCATTTCTAAACGTGCAGAGCCTTACCTTCATTTTATTGTTGAAGAAGTAGAAAAACGCGAAATGCCAATCGAAATAGCATTACTACCCATTGTAGAAAGTGCCTTTGACCCATTTGGTTACTCTAATAGAAGCGCTTCAGGTATTTGGCAGTTTATGCCTGCAACAGGTGAGCGTTTTGATTTAAAGCAAAACTGGTGGTATGACGGTCGTCGCGACATTGTTCAATCGACACGTGCTGCACTAGATTACTTATCGTATTTGCATAAAACCCTTGAAGGCGATTGGTTAAACGCTATTGCAGCGTATAACTCGGGCGAAGGGCGTTTGATGCGTGCGATTAAAAAGAATCGTAAAAAGCATTTACCAACCGATTTTTGGTCACTAGATTTACCAAGCGAAACCACAGCGTACGTACCTAAGCTATTAGCGCTTGCCGATTTATTAAAGCGCTCGGATGAGTTTGACGTTAAGTGGCAACCGGTGATCAATGCACAAGTAGTCGAAGTGGTTGATGTAGGCTCTCAGATTGATTTAGCGCTTGCCGCTGATATGGCCGATATGACACTTACTGAGCTTTACAGGTTAAACCCTGGCTTTAACCGCTGGGCAACGGATCCTAACGGGCCGCACTTTTTATTATTACCTACCGATAAAGCAGAGCAGTTTAGCCAAAAACTTGCACTTACTGATGTAAAAGATCGCTTACGCTGGCAACAATACACTGTCGCTCGTGGCGATAGCCTTTCTGTTATTGCTAAAAAGTTTACCACTAGTAGCAGTGCAATTCGTTCGCTCAACAAATTAAAATCAAACACTATTCGCGTAGGCCAAGAACTGTTAGTACCGCTTACCGATGGTGCAATTAATAGCGAACATTTACCTAAACAAATGCGTTTAGCAGCAAATAAAGCCACGCGTACTAAGTTATCGCACACGGTTAAAAGTGGCGATACACTTTGGGATATAAGCCGCGAGTATGATGTAACAATGGACGAACTTGCGTCGTGGAATAAACTGAAGAAAAACTCAGTACTGCGATTAAATCAAAAGCTAACTGTCTATAAATCAGCAAGTAAACCACAAGCAACCGCAAGTACTAATCGTACCATTACCTACAAAGTACGCCGTGGTGACTCGCTTGCGCGTATTGCTTCTAAGTTTAATTTAACGGTTAACGAGATTATTAAGTGGAATAACTTAGCCGGCCAAAAGTATTTACAACCTGGCCAAAAGTTAAAGCTTAAAGTAGACGTAAGAAGTAGCTAATTTATAGAGCTATAAAAGTAAAAAGGAGCGCATGCGCTCCTTTTTTAATACTTTAAATTTAATAAATTTGGCCTATTGCACGTAAATTCAACGCTAAAAATAGCTGTTAAAGATAAATTTACTATTCAAAGTTCAGGATTAAATTAAGCAGGTAGCTTTTCAAGCCATGCTTTTAACCAAGGCTCTGTAACGGGCCATGGCTCAAAATCTTCACAGGCATCTATTTCAAGACGATTACCAACTGGCTTTGCTTGTAAGTCGCGTAATAGCTCATCAAAGCTGCGACCAGCGCCACAAAAGGTGTCACCATAGCATCTATCACCCATAGCAATAACCCCAAAAGGTTTATCGGTAAGCATAGGAAACGTGCTATTCATAGCAAAGTACAGCCCCGCTAAATTGCTTGGTATATCGCCTTGGCCTGTGGTTGAAGTAACAACTAAAATATGTGAAGCATTTTTAATATCATCAAGAGATGCCTCACTAATAACGCTTGCAGTATGGCCCGCTTTTTCAATTGTGGTTGCAACTTCATCGCTCAAACGCTCCGCGCCGCCATTAACACTGCCCACAAAAATACTAATATGTGACATTAATAATCCTTTTCTTGATCTGGCCAACCTAGCTGCTTGCATATTTTAAGCATGTCTTCACCTAGTGGCGCTTTAATTGTTATTGATTCATTACTGTAAGGGTGCACAAAACTAAGCTGCGTTGCAAATAACATCAAACGCCTAAGTGCAAAGTGCTCCCTAAAAAACTGATTATGCTGATTATCACCGTGATTTACATCACCTATAATCGGTAACGATAAATGCTTTAGGTGCCTACGTATTTGATGTTTTCGCCCTGTTTTAGGAAAGCACTCAACTAACGAGTAGCGCACGGTTGGGTATTTGCCAATAGGGATTGGCAATACAGCTTGGTGCAAACAATTAAACTGAGTTTGCGCCTCTTGTGGCGCTTTATCTTGATCAGCAAACTTGTCAGCTATTTTATCCAGCTCTTCTTTTAGCGGTTTGTCTAAAAAAACTGATTCAGGGGCAAACCCGCGCACTAGCGCTAAATATCGCTTAGCGATAGTGCCTTCAATGAATAACTGATTCATATCACGCGCGGCTTCGGAGCTTAAAGCAAATAGCAGCACACCCGACGTAGGTCTATCGAGTCTATGTACTGGAAACACATGTTGCCCTAACTGATCACGTAACATTTGCATGGCAAACTGAGTTTCGTGCTTATCTAAAAAAGAGCGGTGCACTAATAAACCCGAAGGTTTATTTATGGCTACGTAGTTCTCGTCTTGATACAAAATAGCCAATTCTTCGTATTCAACAGGCTCTGGACGCTCACTCATTGGGCTCTCCTAAAAAAGCATCAAGCTGGGTTAGTAATTCAATAATCTCGTTACTACCGTTTTTATTAGTAAGGGTCATTTGTGCCATAGGCGCAATTGCAAAATTACGAGGCAATGGTTGCTGATGAGTCACTAAATACTGAACTTTTTCTATAAATACAAATTGTAACCATTGTTCAAACGCCATCGTGTCGTGACAAAATGGAACACTGGAATTTAATGCCTCAGGGGCTATTGGCTGAGCTTGCCAAAGTTGATGCTTTTTTAAAAGAGCTGTTAGCTGATTTAAATAAGCTTGGGTTTGCTGGTACATAACCACCCTCTTTCATATACGTAATGCAATTATACCCTGTTCCCACACAGCCCGCTATGGCGTATAATTAGGGCAATTTAGCAGTAAAAACAGTTGAGAATACAATGAGCGAACACATAGCCACATTAGGCCAACTTTTAGACGGTGCAGGTACTCAGTGGCGTGCTTTTGATATTGGCAGACATATAACTAAGCTTGATAAAAAACAGTTTTTAGCCATTGAGCAAGCTCAAATCCCATACCCTTATCCTCTTGCAGGTCATGCATGGCTTGCTATTCAATTTTGGGATAGTAAAGCAAGCAAAGAACCATACGTGTGGTTTTTAAAGTTTCCACTTGATGAACAAAGCAAACTGGTAAGTGCAAGCCGCGATCATTTTGCTAATATGGTTATTGAGGCTTTAGGCACTGAAATTACAGGTGAGCAGGCTGATGGAAAACTTGATAACAACCCTTATGTTTTTACACCTAATGCAAATAAGTTAGCTGCGTTTAACGCACAGCTTAAAGTGCTATTAAAACAACCGGCTTCGCAATATTACGAACACGCACAATTATACTTTAGCGGCAAAATTGGCTTTGATAACTGGCAAAGTGTTGCACTTCAAGGTATTGCAGATTTTGCACTACGCCTAGATAACGACGCAAATTTAAACAACTTACAAAAAGCGTGGGCGCATTTACCGCTTGAAGTATTACAACCACTTAGCGCAATGCTTGAACATGTTGAAATACCCACATCTTTGAGTGAGCTTTTATTAACATATGGTCAAGCTGCAATTGAAAATAACGATACCATAGCTTTAACCGCTGCACTGCGCTCATTGTCTAAAGGGCAAGCGCAAGGGCTAAGCACACAACTGGTTGATGCAGCATTAAGCTCATCACTTGGTAATGATTCGGATGTACTTTTAACCATTGCTGGGCGCTGTTTTATGCAGTTAGAAGACCCTGAGCGGTTACATATATTTATGGATAATTGTGCACAGCATCAAGCAATAGCGGAGCTGTTCCCTAGTGTGTTTGCCGATCTAGTTGCAATACCCACTATTCGCCCTCATTTATTAGGTTTATTACGAAAAGAAAATCGTAGCGAAACTCTCGCACGAGCAATTGGAAGGTTATTCTCTTAATGGCAAGCTTATGGACGTTCATACTTATTGGTAGTGTAATTTATTTATTTTGGCTTAACCGAAAAGTTGCTGAAGCAGCGAACGTTCATGCAAAGCGCCAAAGCGAACAATTGCAAGTACAGCTAATGAGTGTTGCATGCACTAAGCGCCGTTTTGGTTTTTTAAAAAACGGTAAGCCAGGTATTAAAAGTGAGTTTATATTTGAATTTTCAAGCGATGGTGAAAATGCTTATCAAGGTGTGCTTATAATGGAAAATGAGTTTTTGAAAAGTGTGGTTGTTCCGCTGCATAAAATATAAAAGTATTTAAAGCGCTTTTTTATACTAAAACCAAATTTAATACAAAAAACTAAGGCGTAACTAAAGTTACGCCTCAATTGGACTGCATCCTGCTAGATATCCTTTATCTATAAATCCGTATTATCATCCCCTGAACGAGTAAACAACCCTGTTTACCCTCCCATTGCATCCTGCAATATCCTTAACCTTCCTGGTCAACCGACGTAATCTAACGCGTGGCTACATACCGTAGCTTCATCCCTAGTAATCCTTTTAAGCAGCTTCTGCCACTTTATGCATCCTGCATTTTCCTCTTGCCGCCTTGGCCATCCTACGTAAACTAACGCTCCTGCTACTTCCTGTAGCCTCATCCGTGAATATCCTAAAGTAACTCCTAGCTACTAAGTGCCTCTTGCACTTCCTTATTCATCCTTGTATCCGTTTTAACTTGTCCTTTGTGCTTCCTGCTAGCGCCTGCTATGTTGCCTATTCCGTATCCTTGGCAGTAGCTTAATCGTTAAGCTATGTCGTCTTGACAAAGTAAAGTTTAAAGCAAACTCGGTTTGGTAATAGCACTTAACAAAAAATAAATGAGTGTAATAAATATGCAAAAACAAAATAAGCCATACATATTAGTAACTTAAACCAAAAAAGACCTGTTATCACAGGCCTTTATCTATTAACGCTCACGTCAATGTAGGATATATCTCACGGCCTTATGTCCGTTTTGGCGTATTACTCACACATAAATGGTATCTGTCATTCGAAATGAGAATCTCAGCCAGTTGAGAACTAGGCCCTAGATACCTCTTACTTCAAATTTAGCTTTGGTAGGATATTTCGGTAAGTTTCTCTGATACGGCTAATGTCATTTACTACATGCATGTTACTCGTCATCGTTGCTAGGTGGACTGCTGATAACATTACTAATCCATTTGAATTAATCAGTATTTGCTCCAACAACTGTAAAGGGTAACCTTCACCGTGTCGTGTCGTGTCGTTTCATTGTATGAATTCCACCATGAACATAAGAGCTTGATGCTTTCCAAGTGACATCTCTAAACTCGCTCAGTATTCGAGTAGCTTCAGCAGGTGCTTTGCCATCAGTTTGCTTAATCATTTCAGCATGAGAAGGTAGGCCATTATCAGCATTAGCAGTATCCACAGACAAATCTTGCATAATTCGCTCAACTTTCTTCTCGAAAACTCCCCAGAGTAGCCATACAGATCTTGTTAATGCGTCGAATTGAAGCCTCAATAACGATATTGCTGAGGTACAGTTTCCAATACTCATTAAGCACTGAAGAGAGTGGGCATTTTCAATTGCAACATCACCCAACTACCCGTCCATCGTTTGATGTTCTGAGCAGGGCCAAGAGAAATGATAAGGTTCAACTCATTGAGTAATTATTTTGAATGGGCTATAAGTGAATCCATACTATTCTTTACCCCCCAACCAGTAAAAGTTCGGTTATTTATTAACCACTTGAATTACATTAGACTTCAAAGTCTCTACCCAATAATTAAACATTTTATTGGATAACAATGAATATGGATTTGAAGTATCTAAGAAATTATCTTTAATGTATTTCAGTTTACCTCTAAGACGATTTTCAATAGGATCAAGAATTGCGTCTTTTGCTGCACGATGTATGTTTTGAGAAACAACAGTTTCTTTCAGCTTAAGATCCTCTTCTATGTCCATAAGACTTCGAAGTAATGCTTTATGAGTTTTTGCTCTTGCTTCAATCAGGTTTGGTCTGTTTAGGCCATAATACTTTATTGAACTATCCACCTGGAGTTTACTTAAACCATTTTTACTTAATGAAATCGCTATAGGCTTATCATTGATATTTGCAAAAATTAACTTTTGTGACGGATCTTCATTACATGGGTTAATGAGCAAAGGAGTTTCATTTACTAAAGAAGCTTCTGTTCTTGAATCATTGGAATCGGGGTGCAACGGAAAGTGATCAGCTTTACCCAGAGTAACTTGAGCATTTTTGGTTTTATGTTGCCTTTTGCGATTGCAATCAATGCAAGATGGTAACAAATTATCCCAGTCAGCTGCTAACCACCAATAACCAGGGCTAATATACCCTGTTATATTTTCTTTTTTTATTCTTCCTTTTGGTCTGTAGTGCTCAACTTCCATTGGTTGGATATGAGAATATTCACTCTCACAATATGCACATTTTTTTTCAAATAGCGTTTCAAGTGCATCCTTAATATCATCATTTTTGTAGACCTTAAATGAGAATGACTTTTGACCAACCTTATATGTTTGATAATAAGTTATAGCTTCTTGAAGCTCCAATTCAGCTTCAGAACCTTGACCATTGCATGAAGCAGGTATTGCAACCGATGCTCTATCTCTAAAAATCATCAGCCATCCCTAAGTCTTTAACCTTTTCGAAAAGAGATTCTATTGTTTCTTGTGACCATTCAGAATACTTAGGGTCTCTTCTGTGATTTGCTATTTCAAGATCCACCAAGCGCATTAACATTCGCTCTCGCTTTGTTAATGCTGTATTGCCGATATATTCCAATTCTTTAGGTATATCGAAGCTATCTACTTTGGTTGATAGTTCAGCATCTCTTGACTCATTAGCAACTCTTTCAAGGTCTTTATAATAATCTTGAAGGATATTCTCTGTTTCAATGTCCTGGGTTGTTTGCAGCCCAAACATATCAGATGTCAGTAACTGATCGACAGAAGCACCTTTCAGTGATGGATAATCGGTGATTGCAACCAACCCATCTTCCTGATCTTCCCTTAATATTAATAATTCACCTCCATTTAAGCTTCTCAATATTAAGGGATCATGAGTTGAAACATAAAAATGAATTAGAGGAAACGCATCCCTAAAAGCTTGCAGTATCTTAAGCCTCCAAGAGGGATGTAAATGAGCATCAAGTTCATCGATTAAAACATATGCTTGAGTAGACTCTAGCGAATTTACTCCTTGCTCAACAGAAAGTAAGACATCCAATATATCGCAAACTATAGTAACAACTGTTTTATAACCAGCACTTAGAACGTCGAAATTTATGTACTCAAATTCATTATTATTAGTCAGTCTTTTGATTAGTAACTTTTGTTTTTGGTTAATTTCGAACTTGACACCCTCTGATCCCAATATTGATCCTAAGATATCAGCTATCGCCAACAAACTTTTGCGATTCTTATGTCTTTTGAATATACCTTGAATCCCATTGAGTCTAGCAGCTTCATTGAACAATGATTGAATTCGAAAACCCATTGCATTACTGAGGCTATCTTTCAATTGAGATTTCGCTGCTAACCTATACGAACCATAACTAAGTACACAAGGTGAAAAATCAGTGTCACCAAATATGGTAACTCTTTGGTTTTCACTTTTAGTGATTAATAGCTCATTCGTTAATTCGTTATTGCTAAACGATACTTTAATCCGAGCTTCTTTATAATTCCGATGAATAATATCTTTTGCATTAAGTCCAAGACGACTCTTAGATTTCACATCTAAATTGTTTAACCGCTCAGCTCCTAGTAAAGATAATGTAATGGCCTGTAGAATAGTTGTTTTTCCTAATCCGTTAGTGCCTAAAAAAGAATAACAAGCCCCTTTACCCTCCAACATACGAACATCAGTACGAAAGTTCTTTATTCCTTTAAAGCCTTGAATTTCAATACGCGAAATTGAGTGAAACTGACTGATTGGTATGTAATCAAAGTAGACTGAATTAAAAGTCTGTGACTCATCCAAACTTTTTTGGGTTCTTTTAATAACGGATGGAGGCAAAACTTGAAACTTAAGAAAAGATTTAACACCGTCACGTAGCTCACCGCTTAGCCTTGTCATAGCATATTGAGCTAACAAACCACTGAATTCGCCTTTTGCTGAAACTAGATCCTCGATTCTACTTTTCAATTCAGCTTTGTATCTTGGTGAGCCTTGATAAACGTATAAATTTGCGTCATTGAATAAATCAGTAATCTTACTCAATCTGCGTCGCACTAAATTAGGACGGTTAAGCTCCAAAACTCTAATTGTTTCCTGACCAATTCTTGTGACTCCCTCTAGCTTGCCTTTGTCATTAAGCTCAATGTGCTGAGATGGATCCAAATAACAAGGATCAATCAAATCTGCTTTTTCTGTTTCCCTCAGTCGCTCTAACGGCATCATAATCTTACCTGGATTAGCTACAGAGAAGTTATTTCCTTTATATTTTGAGCACTCAATACAAGATAGGTAAAGGTTCTCCCAATCTAGTGTAAGCCAAGCATAATAAGCATTGTCTACTTGTCCATTCTTCCTTCGAGCGCCACCTATTGGACGGAAATGTTCAACTACAGATGTGCTTTCTTCTACTATCGTTTCACAAAATGCACATTTATGTTCAAATTCGTTGAACAGGTCATATTTTATCTCTTTTAAAACCCATCCTTTATATTTTGGAGGACGGACAAATTGCTCCTTTGAAAAATATTCTTTTAGTTCTTCGAGGTACTTTTCTTTCTCTAAATTTAATTGGCTATGATTAAAATAATCAGTCCTTTGAATATATCTCATTAATACACCCTAAATATCAAACAGAGCTTCTCTGCTATGCATTCAACGACGCTAATACTTGGCGAAAGCTGTCTAAGCCAGCTTCCATGTTTTCAATTATTTCACCAGCTAACTCTTCCGGCTCTGGCAGGTTTTCTAAGTCTGTTAGCGATTTATCTTTTAACCAGAAGATGTCTAGGCTAGTTTTGTCACGAGCTAAAATTTCTTCGAGAGTGTATTTGCGCCATCGACCTTCAGGGTTTGTTTCTTCGTTCCACGTCTCTGTTCGTTCATGCCTGTTCTCAGGGTTATAACAATCAACAAACTCTTGAAGGTCTGCCATTGTCATTGGCTTTTTCTTCAACGTGTGATGAACATTGGTACGATAATCGAAGAACCAAATGTCTTTTGTCCATGCGTCTTTTTGTGCAGGTTTGTTGTCGAAGAATAATACATTCGCCTTTACGCCATTTGCGTAAAAGATACCTGTTGGCAGACGCAAAATAGTATGAAGCTCAGTGCTCTCCATTAACTTCTTACGAACCGTTTCACCTGCTCCACCTTCAAACAATACATTATCAGGCAATACAACAGCAGCACGGCCAGTTGTTTTTAACATACTGCGAATATGCTGAACGAAGTTAACCTGTTTGTTTGAAGTAGTAGCCCAAAAATCCTGACGGTTATAAGTTAGGTCGTCTTTTTCTTGTTCACCTTCTTCATTGGTAAAAGTCATGCTACTTTTCTTACCAAATGGGGGGTTAGCAAGAACCATATCTACGGTACGTGAAGGTTGAGAAATTAACGAGTCATCCCCACTAACCAGACTTTCACCATCAATCTCACCAATGTTATGTAAAAACATGTTCATCAAGCATAGGCGGCGAGTATTGGCGACAATTTCGTTGCCAAAGAAAGTTTCATTTTTAAGAAATGCTTTTTGCTGTTTATCTAATTTGTAATTATTAGGATCAGTAATGAAATCATACGCATGTAAGAAAAATCCGCCCGTACCACATGCCGGATCAGCTATAGTTTGATTTGGCGCTGGTCTCATACATAAAACTATCGTTTTGATGAGATCGCGAGGCGTAAAGTATTGACCTGCACCGGACTTAGTGTCTTCAGCGTTCTTTTCTAATAAACCTTCATAAATGGTACCTTTGGTATCAGATCCCATCATTACCCAGTTTACATCATCAACCATTTCAACTAGGCGCTTTAACTTAGAAGGATCTTGAATGTAATTTTGGGCCTTGGTGAATATCTGCCCTAACATGCCAGGTTTTTTCGCTAGCTCTCTTAGTGTAGTTACATAGTGCACTTCAAGATCTGAGCCTGTTTCATTTTTAAGACTCTGCCAGTTAAACTCTTCAGGTATACCGACATCTCGGTTATAAGGTGGTTTACTATACTCATCTGCCATTTTAAGGAAGATAAGGTAAGTTAATTGAGTTAGATAATCTCCATATCCAACACCATCATCACGTAAGGTGGTACAAAAACTCCAAACTTTAGATACTATGCTTTGTGCGTTCATTTTTTTCACTTAATTCTTTTGGGATAGTCACCTATTTATGAATACTCATACTTAGGGTGGTCTATCGTAATATAATGCTTTTACTTTTTAGCCGCAGATTTTGCTTTGCTTTTACTTTTTCGGGCGGCTGCCTTTTCTGCTTTCTCTTTCTCAGCCAGTTCAGCTTTTTCAATCTCTATTTTCTTTAGTAGCTCGCTAGCTGGTTCATCATTAGGATCTTGTGAAACTAGTTGTCCAGAGAATGCCTTTTTCAAAATAGACTGCCTTAGAAGGCTAGAACGCTCAATATTAGAATCGATTTCTTCTTCAAGCTTAGCGACTATTGAAAGCTTCTCTCCCAAGATATTAAAAATTTCTTTTTGTTCTTCTATGCAACACAGAGGCATCGGTAACTCTCTAAGGATCGTACTATTTAATCCGGGCCTAGTCTGACCTTGTGCATTTTCAAACATTCTTGTACGACTGATCGTATGAGACTGCAATATTAGATTGTAGAACTCTGGCAGTAACAGTTTTTGTTCCATCGAGATACGATAAACGTGCTTTGTAATTATTGCTTTTTCTAGCTCTCGTGGAACAACACAAGAACGTCCTAAAGAGGCCATCACCGTTACTAATAAATCACCTGGTCTAGCGGTATACTTTTCTAGCTCTTTATATTTAGTTTCAGATATTCTGTTTTGGCTTCCGAGAGAAAAATCTCCGCTTTTAACATTATCAATACCAAGAACTAGAACACCACTTTCTTGGAATTCCGAATGCTTTAGATTGCTGCCAAAGGGGCCACTTTGCATAGCACGGGGTAATCCAGAAATCAGCATATCCAATGTTACCCATGTCCAATCATCTGGAAGTCCTGGAGCACCAGCCATATCTATACCATCAATAGATACTATACTTTTAGGAATTCTCGGTTTAGCTGGCTTTTTTCCTTCTTTGCCATTAGCTAGCCACTTTTCAACTTCCTTTTCCCAGTCGTCAAACTGCTCTTGATAACGAGCTTCGCGCTCTTGTTGAATGTGCTGGAGAAGCTGTTCCGGCGATTCAAGCTTGTCAGCATTATCCTTCCGCCATTCTTCGGTTAATTTGCCTTCAAAAGCATGTTTTAACAACGCTTGGCGATAAACCGCAAGTTGTGCCTTAGCGGTTTTTAGACTTTCAATTCCTTTATCTAATTCAGAGAATAGCTCTTCTATTTTTTCAACAATACGGATTTGTTCATTTTCTGGTGGAATGCCAATAAGCTCTTTAGCAACCCACTGGTAATGTCGTGCATATCCTTTATCTTTGATTGATATCGCTAGATATTGAGTGAAATAAAATAAAAGCTTCGGTGTAATTGCTCCACTAGGCTGAAGAACTTTTACGCCATCAGCTCCGGCCACAAAGGGGTTATTGATTGATTTAACAGCCCTAGTGTGATCTCCAAAAACCAAGATAGGGAAGTTTGCATCTATAACTTTTTCTTCATCGTTACAATACCCACTACAATCTTCTTTACCTTGATCTATAACTGGATATTTCCCTGATACTTCATACTGTTTCTGATTAACTTTTTTCCCATTTGTAGAAATAGTTGTAACTATATTTGCATAGTCATCTATCTCCCAACCAACAGGTAAGTTATTTTTATTTAAATCACTCACTAAGCTACTAACTCACTATTTAATTCATCTATAATTTTATTCATATCATCACCAAAGAGTTGATACATCTTGCCTAAACCACCTTGTGCATCAAATGGTGACATTTCCAGATCATCTAATTCAAAATGGAATGAATTAACAAAGTGTTCACGGATCATATGTAGCCACGCCATTTGTTCTTTAGTGAACTTTTGGTTGCTACCTGAGTGGTGCTTCATGATCCACGTTTGGAAATTCTTGCTGACGGTGGTATTAAAGGTCGAGAGTTTATCATCAATGCCTGCTACACGGCGAATTAATGCGACTAAAGCGGTTAACTCATTAATTGGCTTATTACCCTGTTCTTTTTTATTGTCAGGGTCTTCGAGTAATTCATACGCTTGCCATACATTTAGTGGGGCTAGTTTAGGTTTATCTGATTTGAGTTTTTCGAGCACTTCTTTGACCATATCAAAGGTGATTTCACGACGACGATGTGGTTGGTCGTAGAATATTTCCAACGCGGTAATCTCATCTTTGTTTTGCTCTAGATATTCAACGAACTCTTTGCAAATATCTGATGCTTGTTCAGTGGTCGCCTTTTCCCAATCGGCTATTTGTACTTCATCAATGTTGTCATGATCGATCTTTTGGTCTTTGTCTCGGCGGATGGTATCGATAAGCTCAATTAACTCGCCGTTAAAGACATTGGCAGCTTTACTTACCATCTCAGCCTGAGCTTTGTTGCGATTATCTTCGCCTGGGTCTGTGCCTTTTGGCTGTTTTGCCAGTATTAACGCTTGCTCTTCTACTTTGTCGCCATCAATGGCCGAGAATAAATCAACTACCATTTGAGTAATTGAGACACCACCCGATACCTTTTCAATTCGCTTCTTATCATCGGCATCTAGCTGCTTGTTCAATCGTGCTAACCTGCCAGCAAGTGAACTTACAGAGTCAGTATCACTAGCCCCCATCATAATGCCCATAGCTAAATCTTTGAGTGGTACAGATGGTTTAGTGATTAAAGGCTGACTCGCTGTTTTAAGTGATTTAGTAACGCCAATTGCATCAACAATAACATAGTGCGTTTTTGCAGACTTTGCATCTGGCGTTACCTTGATTAATTCATCATGGTCAAAAGTGCGTGTTCCGCGACCTTTCATTTGCTCGAAATAGTTTCGGCTTTTAACATCACGCATGAACACAAGGCACTCAAGTGGTTTTATATCTGTACCTGTTGCTATCATATCCACGGTCACTGCAATGCGAGGTTCGTATAAATTTCTAAAGCTAGAGAGTACCGATTTAGGATCTTCACCTTGCTCGATAATATTACCGTCTTTATCTGTTTTATCTTTCTTTACACGGTAGGTGATTTTTTTACAAAAAGAATTACCTTCGTCAAACTCTTCTCGAACCGTTTGAATAATATCGTCGGCATGGCTGTCGGTTTTTGCAAAAATTAATGTTTTAGGCACATGCTCTCTATCAGGGAAAATGACAGGTAAACTCTCTTTGAAGGTTTTTATGACTGTACGAATTTGACTAGGGTTTACGATATCTTTATCAAGCTGTTTTGCACTGTACTTTTCGTCTTCATCTTGTTGTTCCCAGCGTTTTCTTCGGGTCACACGTTCACGATGCTCAACTTGTTGCTTAGCTTGTAACGTTTCACCTTCTTTGGTAATTCTGGTTTGAATGGTAAAAACTTCATTACCTACGTTAACACCATCAGCAACGGCTTTTTCGTGACTATAGTCACTGACAATATTTTGCTTGAAGAAACCATAAGTGCGGTTATCGGGGGTTGCTGTTAAGCCAATCAGGAAAGCATCAAAGTAATCTAATACTTGTTGCCATAAGTTATAGATTGAACGATGACATTCATCGATAAAAATGAAGTCAAAATGCTCAATTGGTACTTTAGGGTTGTAAACAACAGGAACAGGCTCTTTAGGTTTGGTAAGTTGCTCTGCTGGGTTTTGTTCTTCTAATGTTTCGTCTAACTCTTCATCTTTTAAAATTGAATACATTCGCTGGATCGTACTGATACAGACCTCAGCATCTTTAGGCACAAACTTTGATTTTAAGCGCTGAACGACATGTAGTTCGGTGAACTTACGACTGTCATCACTTGGAGTAAAGTTAAGCATTTCTTGCTCAGCTTGTTCACCCAAGTTTTTAGTATCTACTAAAAAGAGAATACGCTTACCTTTGGCATGTTTCAGAATGCGATACATGGATGTAATGGCGGTATAAGTTTTACCCGCGCCAGTTGCCATTTGGATGAGCGCTCTTGGCCTTGCTTTTTGAAGTGATTCTTCGAGGTTTGTTATCGCAGTTTCTTGGCAATCACGCAACCCTAAGTCCTTTGCAGGTAGCTTTGCTGGATTTAACGGTGGAATATCTTGAAGACGAGCACGAAGAGAGTTTCCTTGTTCAACCCATACTTTTAGCGTTTCAGGTCGATGAAAACTAAAAACTTCACGAGAGCGAGGTTTAGGATCTCTGCCATCTGTAAAACGTGTGATAACACCTGTGCTTTCATATAAAAAAGGTAGTGGCTCACTATTGTTAACCCATTTAAGCTTTGCGTTGGCGTAGCCTTCGGTTTGGTCTTCAACGGCAGTGATTTTCTCACCTGCTTCTTCCCGTTTAGCTTCGATAACCCCAACGGCTTTTTTATCAACAAAAAGAACATAATCAGCTGGGCCTACATCTGTTTGGTATTCACGAATAGCTTGACCGATACCGTCGTTAAAGTTGATTTTGCTTTTATCTTGGACAGCCCAACCTGCAAGTTTTAGCATCTCATCAATTTTATCGCGCGCTATTTGTTCTGCGTTTTGATTTACCAACTTTACTCTCCCTAGTTTTGTTCGAAGCTTAGCTTTATTAATTGTTTTGCTATATCCAGTTCTTCTATATTTCGGACTATAACCTCTAGATCACCAGTCCCCCAATGCCCTTTACCTCTAACATCACTGACCATACCTTTTTTAAGCTCTACCGATTCAGGATTTAAATTTAAATAAATTCTCAATGAAGGATCTTGTAAAGGTGCCCATACTTGAACGCTCGCGAAATTTTTGATTTTCTTCAGTGCTGTGTAGAACTTTAGTTCCTTGCGTTGCACGTCATCGCCGAGTGACAAGCCAAATTCACAAATATGCTCATAAAGCTTTAAAAGGTCTTCACTAGCGGCCGCGATTCGATTCTGATGGTAATCCTTCCGTTCTTTTTTTGAAGTTTCTTGAATTGTTTTTTCCTGTAGTACGGCAGCTGCGGGGTTAGAAAAGTAACGGTTAGATGAGTGGCTGTTTACCAATTCTAATAAAAACAAATCTTCTCCGAAATACTTGTATCTCATCAGCTCAATGTTCTTATCAATTTGTTTTATCGCGTGCTCATCATACTTGGTGAAGTCAGTAGCGATACAAATTAAACGTGCACCTTCCCATTCAAGATTGTCAGCAGCTTCACTGCTGAGCTTGTCCATTACGAGTAACTTAAATTCAGCCTTATGATCAATAAGCCAATCGTAATAAAACAGCCCTTGATTAATTACGTTTTCATTGGTGTGCCGTTTGTATTCTATGATTACTGGGCAGCCATTTTCATCTACACCAAGTGAATCAATTCTGCCACCGTTTGAGGTAGTAAATTCTGAAGCAAGGAACTGTACATTCAGGAAGGTTTCCATGTGTGATTCAACGAGTTGTTGCAAATCTTTCTCAAGCTTTGCATGTGCTCGCATTAGCTCTAGTGCAGCTCCTTTTGCTTGGTCGAATTGGAATAACTTTATATCGCTCATTTGCATCCTGCATAAAAACTTCCAGAAATTAGAGTCTTAATATAAATAAAATGGATATAAAATTCACTAATAAATTACTATTCATTTGATCTTGCTTTAAAAAACTGCCAAGTTTTTAACACACAGGTTAACGTGTAACCTCAATATTTAGATTTTGAAAAAATTGCGCCACTTGATTCCTGTTCCGAAACTCAGGTTTAATCGATTATTGCCTACGAAGTTGATTCACAACTAACTAGGAGAACATTATGACTTCAAAAGTAAATGCAAAGCCATCAACACCAATAACACCACAAGCGGCACAACGAATTCAAAGCGCTACAGCTAGAGCAAATGGCGGCAGTGTGCCTAAAGGCAGTTTTGCGGCACGAGCAACTAGTAGCGCCGCAAAAAATAGTAAATAATGGCGAGGGGCATTGCCCCTCTTTCAAAAGGAATTTTTTAGGGTTTAAATTAATGACGACTATCAATGAGTCTTATCCAAACATTGGGTATGTTTTAAATCGTCTGGCTGATATTGCCGACACCAAGTCATTGGCTACTAAGGGAAAGAGCCGTTTTCGCAAGGAAGAAGACTTAGCATCTAGAAAGTCTATAGATCCAACACTGATTGGAGAGTCAGTGCGACACTTATTTTATGAACCAATCTCCAAAGTTGTTACAGATAGTTTCGCACAGTTTTTCTCCGACAGTATTTGGATGGGGTTAAATAACTACGTCGAGATCATTAAGCGTGCGCCAATGGAAGGAGTAGCACAAGAAAAAGTTGCTTATATGCTAAATAAGCACCTAGTAGTTGAAACACTTGCCAGTATCATTTGGAAAGTAGGTGTTAATCAAATGCCAACCAATACAGTGCCTAGCTTTTATTGTGATAATTACCCTATCAAAGCCCTAATCGCTTTTTATGAAAGCCAACAAACACTTCCTGAAAACGATATAAAGCGATTCTTTGAAGGCACTGACAGGACAGTTCGAAAATGGCGAAGTGGTGAAGAACTTCCTAATATAGGTAACCTAACTCTGCTGGCTCAGTGGACATCGTTATCAAATTCAGATGCAATTGATGAAGATAAGGAAACCTTGTTTTTGACAAGGTTCATAGATTCATTTCATAGAAAAACACACCATCAATTTGTAAACGATTTAAAAGATGCTGTCGTTTGGCGGTTGCAGCATAATCAAGAGCCTACATTAGATTTTGGACAAGTATTTCATCAGTTTTATATCAATGAGATAAGCTCAGCGAATCTATATAAACTATCTGCTGAAGGTAATAAGCTACACAAGTTGTTAAGACGCTCTTCAACTAAACCTCTGGGCAGCCTTGTTGATTATTCAGCACGCTTAGCTTCCTTACAAAAATCTATTGAAGAGCATAACCTGAATGATGAGTTGCAATATCATCAAGACTGGCTCAAGGGACGATTACTGTTACTAAGTGGTGAAATAGAAAAAGCACTTGAACACTATGTTAGTGCTGTAGAGTTCTCACTGTATAAATCAGGTGAAAACATTCGTAATTTATTAAAAGAAGCGCTAGCCGTTGCCGCAATCCAAAGCAAGCCTCACAAACCAACCTTAAAGAAACTAAAAAGCCGAGCATTAACGTTTTGTCCCAAAATCATAGAACCTCACCTTAGAGCGTTGCCAGTAAAGATTGGCAATGAAGATATTGAAGACTGGAAATTATGGTTTGTAATGCGCTTTCCAAAATCGGGGTGGTTTGATGAAGGAAAGTCATTACTTATGCAGCGGATGGAAGAGCTTGAGCTTAAGGAAATAGCAGAAAAATGTGGATGAAACGTTTTTAACTAGCGTCGCAATATGTGGTAGCAAAAACTTCGCTAAACGTCTGAGGTTGGTGAAACTAAAACCCGCAAAGAGCGATTAATTCCCCTTACAGGGTCTCTAAATATTGTTGAGGTCATCATAAAAGGAGAAGCAATTGAAAGACACTCAACAAAACCGATTTGGCGTAAGTTATGGGCTGCACGTGATCAGTCACTGGCTCACCGAGTTAGGTCGCGTATTTATCTTTGCGACAACCGCAGCAATTATACTGTCATTTGTTAATCAAGAAGGGCTATCAACCTTCCGTATAATATTGGCACTAGTATTTGGTGGCGCAATGATGTTAGTTGGCATAGCATTGGAGCATTGGCTATTTAAACAGAAGTTTGAATCGCTAAACCTATAACGTGCACATTAAAATATTAAGCACTGCCCATGCAGTGCTTATTTTTTTGATTCTTTAAACTCTTTGCGAAAAGCACCTGGCAGCATGTGCTCCTGTATCAGTATGTTTTCTCGTATAAAGCTAATTTTTTCAGTTTCAGTAAGCCTAGCTTTAAAAGAATGCTCTAGCAAAAAGAGTGGCATCAGTTCATGGCGTTTAAGCTTTTTATAAGCTGCTCTTCCTACATCAACTCTTTGAATAAAGGCTTCAAGGGCGTATTCGACAATCATTTCTTTTGAAACGCGATATTGTTTGCACCACCCACCCAAGTCATCAACTAAACTCTGCGGCATTCTAATTGAGTAAGGCTGGTTCACTCCCTCTTGGTCTAAAGTTTTCTTTTTCTGCTTAAACCATGCGGCAACCATTGGTGAGTTTGGCCTTAGCTGGTAATAGTTACGTTTAAAGAAATCAAGTTCGTGTTGCACTAAAAAGCCCCCCCAGTCAGCATGTTTAATACACAATATATTGGCTATTTCTGTGTATTTGTCTGAAGTTTTTCTATTTATTTTAAATTTTCTTGAAGATTCTGACATATCGATACCAGCACTTACGTCAATTGACGTAAAAAGTTGTTATAACTATTTATTTTGAAATAGTTTTCAAACAAACATGAAGAAACGGCGCTATTTCGTAAAGCGAAGTAGGTAAGCCGTAAAAAAAGCATTTAAAACGACAAAAGAGTACCATTTAAAAAATCTTTTTAAAACATAACTCATTTTTACCCCTCTTTATTATCAATTAGTTACATAAAGTTGCTGTAT
The DNA here is from genome assembly GCF_018100985.1 of Pseudoalteromonas sp. MMG007. Lineage (GTDB taxonomy): Bacteria > Pseudomonadota > Gammaproteobacteria > Enterobacterales > Alteromonadaceae > Pseudoalteromonas. Next base: position 68,684 of record NZ_JAGJEI010000008.1, read on the forward strand.
AAAAATAAGACTACATTCGAGTGTTTACTATACAGCTTTACAAGTAGTTCATACCTTTTTTAAAGTGCTGAAAAAGAGAGAGGTTTGATGACTATTTCATCTATTCATCAACTTGATATTTATACAAGCCCAATCTTTAATTATAGCTAAGATTGATTTTTAGCCAAAAAATCTTGGGCATTTTCAACTAATTTTTTTTGAGGCGAACATGAAGGGTAAAAAAAAATTCAACAAACACCGTTCAAAACACACCATTAACTTTTACAGTGCTAAAAATGGTTGTCATATCTGGTGTGAGTCGTTTCTCGAACGCAAATACGGGATAACGCTCGAATTTGAAGAGTCTATCCATCAATATGCTTCCCAACCAGAATCATTTAGTGTGTATGGAAGACGTTATACTCCTGACTTTTTGGTGGAATATAAATCCGGCCATGCCGAATATGTAGAAATCAAACACACCCACTATATGAATGATGAATTCTTTGAGCGCCACTTCCTCAGGAAACGAGTGATTTATATGTTAACAGGGCTTGAACTGGTGCTGAGGAGTGAGCTTGATGTTGACAGCATTGAGGTTGAAAACTACGAACTACTCATGGGCTACAAGACTCTCGACGTCAATCATTTACAGCCCGTTATCTGTAACTTACCAAAAAGAACAAAACTGTCTCGACTTGAAAAGTTAGTATCTAATTTGCCTGGTGGCTCACGAGCGCACGCTTGGTCACTCGTCGCACAACAACACTTTTATTTTGACACGTCGCAGCCTTTTAACGCAGAAACAACATTGATGAGGAAGAAGTAATGTATCAGCCACCTGTGGTCGGTGACACCTTCATCGATATTGAACAGCGTAAATTTAATCTAGCATATTATGATGAGCTGCAAGCATTACTAAACCCTGACTCGATGTTAGGTTCGGAAACTGGCTTGCACTTAACCCAAGATGACTTTCGCTCGAAAATAGAAAGCGGTGAATTACGACCAGCATACGCCATAACACACGAAAATAACGAGCTGACAGCATCACAAAAAAAAGAACTGAAAAAGCGAGAGCCTTACATTACCGAGTTAGCAACATTGGTGCATGATGGCTATAAACCTACCGTTGACGAGACCATCGATAAGCTCAAACAGATTGTTCATGACAAGTACCACATCGGCACCGAAAAACACGGCAATAGCACTATTGCACGTTGGTGGAAACAATATCGAGAAGCAGAATTTAATCTCAAAAAGTCAATTGCTCCGAGAAAAAGCCAACCCAAGCGAACCAATACGGCCACGGAAAACTTCCTCAACCGATTTTTTACTGACACCTGGGTAAAAGGCAACATTGAAAACATAGCGAGAGGCTACTCAAGTTATTCTAAAGCAGCTTTAAAAGCTCAGACGCAAAATGACGCTATTGAACAGGTTAGCGAACGAACGTTTAGCAGACGCATTGAAGGACTTAATGCATTTAATATCATTTTAAACTCTGGAAACTACAGCGAAGTTAAAAAAGCACTACGTACATTATCCAAGAAAATAAAAACCACTCATGTGCTTGAGCGAGTAGAAATGGACCGGATGTCACTTAACTTGGCTCTTATTGACGAAGAAGGTAAACCAACGGGCAACGTCAGCATCTATATTGCCATTGACTGCCACTCACGCTACCCGCTGAGTGTTACATTCGAGCTGGGCACCTCTGAGGATACGGAAGGGGTTGTTCGATCATTTAAGCGTATTTTTGAGTCAACCAGTGACCAGCTAAACGCGTGTGGTATTCCTTTTAAAATTATTGTGGATAATGGCAGTGGCTATAAAGCTGAGCAGTTCAAACAAATAACCCAACGCTTAGGGTGTGAGTTAATCAAAGCTCCATCGAATGAACCTTGGCGAAAACCTTTTGTTGAGTCTTTCAACAATACGTTGCGGGAAGAATTCTTTAAAGGAGGCGAATTTAAATTACCTGATGGAACAATAACCATAGGTCTTCCAGGTTATAAAGACAAACGCACCCACAAAACAAGTAAGCCGTCGTCTGAAGAAACCATTAAAAAAGCCGCTTCCTTGCCTGTCGAGGAGTTTGCCTCGCTACTGCATGATTACCTCGTTCACTATGTAAACTCAAAGCACTCAAGCCTCAACAACAAAACACCACAACAAGTATGGAACGAGTCAGTTGCTCTAAAGCCTCTCATTCCTGTCAATAAAGAACTGCTCAGTGCTGCTTGCCATTATATAGAGCACAACCCTTCATTAAGCCAGCGAGGTACAGTTCAGGTCAACAAACAGGTTTTTGCGGATGACCGTATAAAGCAATGCTATCTAGATGCAAAAACTCTCGATAAAAACCAAGATATGACGGTTACTGTGAAATCTGACCCAGATGATGGCCGTTGGGTAACAGTCATCGCAGACTTCCCATGTTATGACCACCCTAAAGTATTCGATTTTGTAGAAAACCGAAAGCTATCTGGAAGTGAATTGGAGTACCCACTGTCATTTGAAGAACTTAACACAACATCAGGGACGCCTGAACGGCGAGATATATTCAGTCGTAAAATTACAAAGTTAGTTAAGCAAAAGACAAGATCACTTGGCAGTGGCAAGCCAGTTGCTACTGCAAAAGAAAACTTATCTAAGGGACTATCTACGGCAGAGCGCATTGAGCGAAGTAACCAGAGTTATGCGTACAAACCTATCAAAAAGTCGAAGAAGTCCATAGAGGATAATACACCCTCAGATAAAGGAAATATTAAACGAAAAGTAAGCCCTAATCGCAACGAAGCTCAGCTTGGTTTATGGCAGGACTAGCCAATGTTTAGCCACCCAAGTCTGAGCAAGTGCCTTGAACTAATAGACCAAGTTCATCAGCAAAGTTTTGGTAAAAATTATGGATTACTTTTAACAGGTCTAAGTGGTGTTGGTAAAACGTGTTTAGCCAAGACATATCTAGCACGTTTTCCAACTTTATGTACTCCCGAAGTAACCCACTATCCGGTCATTTATGTAAAGTTAACGGAGACTAAAACAGCTACTGATTTTCTTATACAGGTCGTTAAAGCTCTCACTTCAGTCATAGGTAAAAATGCCAATAAAGCTCATATCGTTCAAGACAGGCTTGCCGTTTTACTTGCCGCGCATCGCGTTCAACTGATCATTATCGATGAAGTACAGGAATGTTTGACGGATATCGACGGAATCACTAGTCAGCGAATGGCTAAGCAAATAGCTGCGCTACTAGATAACAACCCAAAAGTTTCACTTATTTTAATGGGAACGCCAGTCGCCAGCCGATTGTTGAAGCTTAAATATGGCAAATCAACGCACAGATTAAAAGGTGAGGAGCAATTGAGCCGCCGTTTCCTATCTGAACAAAAGCTTTACATAATCCCTTCTCGCTGCGAGTGCTGGCTTTTGTGCTGTAATTACTTTGCCACCGAATTTCGATTTCCGCCATTCACTCTAGACGACAAACCTATACTTAATCGTTTGCATGTCGCAACCGACGGCAGAATTGGGCTGTTAACGAAGCTTTTTGCTATAGCTTCAACCAGTGAGCGTAAGAATCTGTTGGCTAAGCTTGAAGATGCTTACCTGTTGGGAGTTAATTCATCTGCTTACAATCCTTTTGACACACTTGCCCTAACTGATAATGACATCGTTGGGATTTTAGATTCGAGAGAATTTGATTAATGTTATCGGTAATGCCTAAACGAATCGCAGATGAAAGTCTAGCAAGCTACCTATTACGCTTGAGCCTTCGAAATGGGTTCACCTCACCGCTCGAATGGCTTGATAAACCAATGTGGAGTGCGGTTACAAAAAATACAATTAGCATTAAACAACGACAGCTATTAAGTGAACTCGTACCCTGTGCTATGAGCACTAGCGACTTAAGCTTAGCACCAAAGCACTCCATACTATTTCTAGATTGTCACACTGATATGCCTCGTATTTGTCCCTATTGTGTAAAGGGCAAAGGATATCTAAAAGAAAAGTGGCGAAACATTGGTAATTTATCATGTGAGCTGCACGGTTGTGTGCTCTGCGATAGCTGTCAAGAATGTGGTGAACAACTCATTTGGTCACCTTTATTATTACAAGGTACTTGTACCAACGAGTTGTGTTTGTGCCCAATAAAAAGCTATCCGATATCTAGCCAAATAAACGAATTATTCATAGATGAAATCTGCGATTGCTTGCTAGCTAGCTTGTTTATTCAAAATCCTTACACAACTGTTTTACCCATTTACCATCACCCATCGGTAAGCGACTTTAACACTGCATTAGAGCAGGGCTTCAACTTCCTCAGTGGCAAAGAAGTATATGACCAATTTATAGAGCGATTAGGTGACGCCATTAGCCCTTTTTCTCAACTTCCAGAAAAATTTCAATTCTTTCCGTTAACACTACTAATACGACACCTCAATGCAGCATGGCCTATAAATAATTGCTACGTTAGCTTTCTCCAAACACCACAAGTATCCTCCAGCTCAAATCGACATATAGAATCATTTATCGTTACTTTTGATAGTGCGATTAAACTTCTTGGCATTACAAAAAAACAGATATTTCACACTTTTCCTGAACTCTCTGCTAAAAAAGTTATACCGCAAAATCAGCAAATAGATATTGCGGCAATAATTAATCGAACCACTATTTCTGTGGCCGATATGTAACTCCAAAGAGTGCCTTTTAGAATTTCAGGTGATCATCAGCATCAATGAGAAAAGCACAATTAGACAGGTCATTTATTGGGCACCCGTAATAATGGAAAAAAGCACTATTAGTGACAATTTCCGACACTATAGTGTAAAAAAGCACTATTATGACTTACGTGGATTGTTGAAAAGTTGTTTGAGCTGGATAAGGAAACTGCAATCTTCATGATACTGGTTTGATTTCTCTACATTTTTTCAAGATAACAAGTTGATGTGTGATTTATTTTAAATATCAGTATTTTAGGTATTTCCTTGTGAAGTCGAATGGGTTAATTAATTCAACTTGAAGGTAACCATTCTTCCGGTAGGCTGAAACCCGCCTTGGATCCTCTATTTCTATGCACGCCCCCACTATTTTTACTCTAGCTCCAGTATAGTTTGCTCATCTAGCTCATATTTGTTACTAATACAGAGGCAATGAAGTTGAACGTACAATTACGTTTGACGTTATTGCGTAGTAAACGAACCCTAACTAGTACACTGGTAGGGTTACATACAGGGACTATTTTATGAGATTTTTGCAAACAATTCTTACCCGCAGCGGCAGCCAATTTTTCACTGCTCACGTACGACTAAGTAAGCTACTAGATGCCACTGACTGAGATTCTCAATCCGAAAGTCAATTACCATAAATAGTTAAAAATTCAATTAATCGTACAAACTATTCAGTTAAACCATTATTTAAACAGCAAGTCACCGTCGATTTTATTAAAAGTAAGTTGATTTAGTGCTTTAAAGCCCTCGGTTTTAAAAAATTTGGAGTGCTCTTTACGTGTAACAAAAACAGCCATGCCTGTTGCTGTTGAATTTGACTTTACAAGGTCATCTAACCCTCTTAATAAATATCGCCCTAGTCCTTGGCCATGAAAGTGTGGATCGACCGCTATAAATGCTAAAAAGTAATAATTACCCTGCTCTTTTAATGCATCACGTATAGTTTTTTCTTTTTCTATTAATTGGTTAGTTTGCAAAAAACCAGCACTGAGCATAAGTTTTAAACGCCAATGCCAATAGCGCTCTGGCTGCAATTGGCTATTAGACTCAAATACACACGCTACCGCTTTTAATCTTCCATTACGGTACAAGCCTATTAAAGGCTGTTTTTCTTGCCAAAAGGAACTAAGCTCTTCGCGAACAAGTGAACGAAGCTTTTTTTCGTAGGCGGATTTGTTATTGTCGTCATAATTAAGCAGCGTTTGCAACATAGGATCGTCATGATAAGCCTGGTAAATAAGGCTCGCAGCAATACTTAGATCTTCTGCGGCTAAATGCTGTACGCTAAAAGTGTCTGTTGGTGTGTCTGTGGTCATCCTACTTCCTCTTTCGCTAAGTTTTTAAATATGCCTAATTACCAGTTAACTATATACCTAAAGTGAAAAAAGCGTCAATTCAGCTAGAGTTTAGCTAGCCAAGCTTATAATCGTACTCCAACGTTGGATAAATCTAATATTGAGTATATTAATTCTATGAGCGACTTAACGAGGTCAATTTTTACTGAGGCTGGTTAAAAGGCGCATTTAATAAATTGTTATCATTACATGGAGCTATATTATGGATACAACAAAGCACGACATAAACACCTTATTTGCACAGCTTGGTTTACCAAATTCTGAAGAGCAAATTGATGATTTTATTGCCAACCACAAGCTCGACGACACGACATTACTTCAAAACGCCCCTTTTTGGGATGAAGCACAGCAGCACTTCCTAACGGAGTCACTTGAAGAAGATGGTGCCTGGAGCGAAGTAATTGATGAGCTTGATGTAAGAATTAGACAAAGTAACTAATCGTATTTGGCACATTAATTAATGTGCCCTCCCCTATTTATTGCTAACATAGCATCCGCGCAGCCTACGTGCTGCGCATTTATATATTAAAGAGTTATTACCTAATGAATTCAGTTGTATTTGATGCAATTAAAGTCCTTCTTGAGGAAGGCAAAACTCCCACTGTTGCACTTACTAAAGGCCGTTTAGCACAATCAGTGCCTATGCCTATGATAATTGCCGCAGTAAGTCAGTATAAGAATAACCCTGAATCTATTCATAACTTAATGAAGAACCCACAGCAAACCAGCGATAACGAACCTAAAACTAGTCAACTAGATAGAATTGAGCAAAAGCTTGATAGGTTACTCGCTTTGCTAGAGCAAAAATAATTTGAGAGTATAAATGTTCGTTGTTGATTTAACATTTGATTGCTACCAAGACACTACCCTAGAACAAGCCGAACAAGCAATAAACCGCTTAGTAAATGCCCTGCGTTTTAATGGCCAAATAATGGGGGAAGAATTCCCAACCGTGTTAAAAGACGGTTACTTCATCACCCGTGTAATGTGCCCTACAGAGGATGCCATGCATCCTCTAAATAATAGCCCGTTTGTAAAACACAGTATTGAGCTACTTAATACTGCTGGTTTGCTTGCCCCTAAAGTTAAAATTATCGGCCAGGATATTCATTCAAACGGAGCTGATTGCTGTAAGGAGCCATCAAGCTATATCTTGTACACAACTTATGTGCACACCTGTAGCCCGCTTTATTGTGGTGATGACTTTTTGCCCGTGCCACTATTTAATATACCCGCTATAGCCAATGGCGATTATAAAACGCTAATTAAGTGGCAAGAAGATTGGCAAGCATGCGATCAAATACAGATTAATGGCGCAACACGCTGTGAGTTTCCTGCTCTTGAAGAAATATCGAGTACACAAAGCGATTTATATCGTCGTGGAAAAGACATAACTAAGCGCATTAGTTTTTTAACTAAAAAGCCAGTTTACTATTACTTATACCGTGTTGGCGGTGTTGATAAAGCCTCTGAACTTGAACGTAAATGCCCTGGCTGTAATAGTGATTGGAAACTAGATGAGCCTTGGTTTGGGCTGTTTGATTTTAGATGTGAGCCGTGCGGATTAGTCTCTAATGTGTCGTGGGATTTTCAGTAGCCACTACTAATGCGTTTTTAAAATCAGCTTAGTGGTAACGCTAAGCTGATTTATTAATTACATTTTAAACTTTAAGCGCTTTTAAAAACGATTCTAAATTTGGTGCAAGTACATGGTGCGTTTTTTTGCCGACATGCTCTAAACAAACTTCCCCAGTATGAATTAAAACACTGACTAATAAATCGTCTTGATCTGTTAAGCCTATAAACACTGTTTCTGGCTGCTTTAACTTTCTTTTCATTAAAACATGACCTGTTATGTTTTGTTGTAGCATGTCGAAGTCATCACTATTCCAAGCTTGTAATAGCTCAACTTGATGACCATCAATACTTGCCAAAATACTTCCACCGTACATATGGCCATAAAGCTCGCTAAGCGCTTTTGGAAACTCAAGCCCTAATGCCTTAGCTAAATCGTTTAATGAGCCTGCTGGCTGCTGGCGTACGCCTTGCCATTGAATATTGCCTTGTTCGTCAACCTCTCCAAGCTCAGAGGGGCTCGGCCATTGCTCATCATGCGCTATAAGTGGATATTTAGCGGCTTTTTTAAAGGTATTTTCGCTAAATTTATGGTGAAGTTGTTCTAAAAGCAATGCAACAGACATACTGTGAAACTCAATTAAATTAGATATAATGTTCCTATTGTAACTATTTAAGAGCAAACATGACAGATTACAACAATTCTCCAGACCTTAAAGGCAGTGTATTAGGGCAATCTACTGAGTATGTAGACAACTATACGCCAAGCTTGCTTTTCCCTATTGCGCGCAAGCTAAATCGTGATGCTCTAAATATTGATGAAGCCGAGCTGCCATTTAAAGGCCAAGATATTTGGACAGGTTACGAACTTTCGTGGTTAAACGCTAAAGGTAAACCGCAAGTTGCAGTGGCTTTATTTACCTTTGAATGTCAAAGCAGCCATATTATTGAGTCTAAATCGTTCAAGCTTTATCTAAATAGCTTTAATCAAACTCGCTTTAGTAGTAATGAAGTGGTTAAGCAGCATTTAATTGACGATTTATCGAATGCTGTTAATAGCCCTGTAAAAGTAACGCTATACAGCCCAGATGATTACAGTTGCCTGCCTTGCACTGCGCTTCCTGGTGAGTGTATTGATGATTTAGACATCGAGATAGATAATTACGACATTGACGCTTACTCTCTAAAAGCACAAAGTGACACTGTAGTTACAGAAACACTTCATAGCCACTTACTTAAATCAAATTGTTTAATAACCTCTCAGCCTGATTGGGCGAGCATTATTATTAGATATACAGGCGAGAAAATATGTCGTGAATCGCTACTGCGTTACTTAATATCGTTTAGGACGCATAATGAGTTTCATGAGCAATGTGTAGAGCGTATTTATAGTGACTTAACCACGCAATTAAACATTAAAGAACTTGAAGTGTACGCACGTTATACACGCCGAGGTGGGTTAGACATTAACCCATACCGTTCAACGCACTATAATGATACACCGTTTGCCGTTAAGATTAATCGTCAGTAAATACCCTAAACACTAAAGTACAAACATTAAAAAAGGAGCTTAAGCTCCTTTTTTAATGTTTGTGTTACTCTAATCAATACGCTTTGTTGGTATAGGCATCGCACATACATCCACATAATTGTAAGACTGCACAAACCATGGCTCAATACGGTTTTTACGAGCATTAATGAGTTGTGTGAACGATACAGAATCTGTTTTCATTACTTTAAATACACTTTTATCGTTTTTAACATCAGCCAATACTTGCACATTTGTTATGGGGTTAAATGCAACACCATCGGTTGGTGTGCGCTGCAAGCGGTTAAAATGCTCCATACCTTCAAGTACTCGGCCAAACACTGTAATGTTTTTATCGAGGTAACGCGGCCCTTGTCCTATGGTTACAAAAAACTCTGTGCTTGCACTGTCGGTATCGTTCCCGCGCGCCATTGCAAATACCCCATTACAATGAACTTGCCAGGTTTGTGTATGTGTTTGATTTTGCGCTACTGCAAAACCATTTAAAAATCCCGTTACAGGCGCGTAACCATCGCCCTTTAACGCGGTAATTTTAAGAGGTTGAATCGTTTCTAAATAAAACTCTGCAGGTACTGTTTTATTAGCTGTTTGTATTTTTTTATTACCTGAACCGTCGCCGCCCTGCGCTACAAAACCTTCAACGAAACGATAAACACTGGTGTTTTTATAAAACCCCTCCCGCGCTAATTGTTTTATATGCGCGGTATGTTTAGGCGCAAGTAAAGGATTGAGCTCAATATAAGCTGAGCCTGTGGGCAGCGTTATTTTTAAAATATTTTGTGTGCTTACCGTTTGCCATTCGTCTGCTTTAGCATTTTTTAATACATCACTTGCGCTTACAGCTAATGCTACATCTTGAGTGGGTTTGGCATGCTGAGCACATCCCGATAATGCTGCAATACATGCCGTTAAATATAACGCTTTCATATAATCCTTATAATACAAAGTTTAGGCTTAATCCCAGTCAAACTTATATAGCACATCTACGTTTTGATATAATCCACTGGTTATCTCTATATATAACTGTGAGAGCAATTGATACCGTACAGCCACTTCACTTAAAGAATCAAATACGCCTACACTGTACTTTACCTGTAAGCTTGGTGCTATATAGCCTGATATTTCTACTTTGGTACTATCACCACTGCCTGACGAACTTAAGCTAACATCAGAAAGACCAAACGTTTCGCCCACTTTAGAGACCACGCCTTCACTTCGGCTAACACCTTGAGAAAGCAGTAATTGTGTAAGCATTGCATCACTAGATGACCCCTCGCCATCCCCTAATGGTTGCCCGTTAAGTAAATACGCCAAAGCTTGCGCTTGATCCATCGCGGGCTCAGAAAACACTTTAAGTGTTGGTTGTTCAACATTACCCGTTAATGTAACCCCTGCAATTACATCATTAGCGGTGTTATCTGGGTTACGTATTGCTTTAATATTTAAGTATGGCTGCTCAATTGAGCCGCTAAAACCGACTTGCCCAGTACTTATTATTAAATCTTGGCCAAATGCTAAATAGGTACCATCTATCAAGTTAAGTTCGCCGGTGGCAATTATAGGCGCACCTTGGCTCATTTTAATCGCTAAATCCCCTGCCACTTTAGACTCTAACCCGAACGACTCTACTTTTACGTCATTTTTAACAATCACTTTTAAGTTTATGTCGTAATCAAAAGGCACCTTTTCTGTCTCTTGTGTTTGTTGGTCAACAATAATTTCATCGTCACTTACTTGTACCGCTCCCTCTGGAAGCTCTTCAATCATTATACGACCATACGGTACAACCACTTCCCCCGCTAGCTTAAGTGCATTATTAGCTAACCCTATTTTTAAGTCGGGTGATACTTTAAATGTAACGCCTTGTTGTGCCCTTACAAAAAACTGCTCTCCCGCTACATCAACGTTTACTGCTGGTTGCTCACCTTGCCAATCAACATCGCCAGTTAGCTTTACTTTACCACCTTGATTGTCGTTTAGATTGCCCTCTATTGTGGCAGTCGTTTTATCAAACACTATGTTTATATTAGATTTTTGTAGCGCAATAGGGAGCTGCTCGCCCTCAAGGTTGATATCGTTTACGTTAAGCTCGCCGTTTAATAATGGGTCTTGTAACGTACCCGCAAGTGCTACTTTACCGCTAATATCACCTTTTAATTCCTCTAGGGTTTCTAAAAATGGCTGCAAGTCTGAAAGCAATATTTTTTCAATATTAACACTACCATTAAGCGCTTGCGTATTTTGTATGTCATCAATATTAATTTGTGCATTAATTTTACCTAAAACGCTTGATTCTAAATTAGCTTTGAGCTGCCCTGTTTGAGAGTCTGAAAAGGCACTCACACTAAGAGTTTCTATAGGTAATTTAAATCGGTCCTCTTCTGAAGTTAATATTGCGGTTAAATCTTTGGAGTTTATATTCGTACGCAGTGTTTTAAGCGCACCGCTTTGCCAATTAAGTGCCACGTCGCCTGTTAAATCACCACGAGTATGGATATCTTTTGGCAGAAAGTGTTTAAGCTCTTCAAGCGCTAACTTATTTAACGTCGCATTTAACTGGCCAAGCTCTTTAGTTTGGGCAAGCGTGTTTATACAAAGCTCACTTTGCTCAGAAGCCCAACAGTGTGCACTTACATCAAAATCACCATTTTGAGAGTTAAACATTACGGCAATATTTTTAGTGTTGCTAAAACTGAGCTTTTTATCACCAAGCGTTACATTACTAAGCTCACCATTCCACGTGGCATTATTGATTTTGCCATTTAGTTCAAGTTCAACACTGCCCTGCACGGCATCTACCGATGCAATAAGCTGATGATCTGTTTTATCTCCAGTTGCATCAATTTTTACGCTATTTATTTTTTGATCAGCCACCAGCGCAGAGCCAACACTCACGGATAAGTTTGTTTGCCAATCCGCACTAGTATCTAGTTGCCCCTTTACGTTAAATTTATTGACGTTGATTTCATTGTAAATAAAACTATCTAGCATTAAAGCCAAATCAACTGAAGGCGTTAACCTCTCACCTCTCACTTTTAAATTGGCGTTGCCGTTGGCAATAAATGGCATGTTTGTCTCTTCATTACTTTTAAGCGTTATTTTACCGTCAACTTTCCAGGTATCATCAACCTGACCACTGAGTACTAATTTATTAGTGCCGCTACTTAAATAAAGGCTATCGATATTGGCTTTTAATGCATCATCAAGCTGAAAGTTTGACGCAAACTCAAGGGGTACCTCGTTTAGTAATCCGCTTAACTTAGTATCATCCATTTTTAGTTGCCACGAGCCGGCTTCAGCGGTAAATGCCCCCTTAAACTGTCCTGAAATGTCACTGGTTGCAGCATCCGTGAAATACTGTGCTTTTAAGTGTGCAAGCGTACCGTTAAAACTCGTTTTAATGCCCTGTTGCCAATCAACATTAGCTTTTATGATTGCGCTACTTTCGTTAGCTTTAATACTTAATGTTTTAAGCGTGGCTTGAGTTAAACTTCCTGATAGCTGAGTATTAAGATCAACAGCCGGATAAGCACCTAATTGGCTGTTAGCCTGCAAATTGAGTTGGTAGTCATCGGCGTTACCATTTGCGTTAAGGCTTACATTTTTAACTTTAAGTTCGTTACTTTGCGCATCAATAAGCCATTGGTTGATTTTTCCGCTTAGTTCAAATGGGTAATTTTTTTGCTTTAAATTAGCGTTCGCGGTTAACGTGAGCGGATACTGTCCTCTCGTTTCTAAATTTAAATTTAAGTCAGCTAAATCACCGTTTAACTGTAAATTTGCTTGGTGTGCATCACTTTGCAAAGTTACTTGGCCTTTTACAGGTAAGTTACCTGCAAGCTTTGCATTTAATTGGGTATTAAGCTGCCATTGCTCATATGTGGCTGAAAGCGCCTGCAAATTAATAGCTGCGTCTTCTACACTTAATAGCAGAGAAATGTTTTCGATATTATGCTGTGCTTCGCCCTGCTCAATTGTCACTTTTGCAATATCAAAAGCCTCAATGGCTAAATCAATGGGTGATGTAAATTCAATATCAGGAAGTGCTGGCAATTGTGTAAGTGGGGCTTTGCTTTGAGCCGTTTGTGCATTATTAGGTTGTTCTTGCTCTTTTAAAGCAACAAGTATACTGGGAATATTTAAGCTCTTTACTGTGAGTTTTGAACCTTCAGCTTTAGCTGATAATTTAAAATTATTAACGTTCACATCTGCACTAGGATGGTTTAATGTAAAATCATTCACCGCTATATTTTTTAATGAAACATTAAAGGGTAAGGTGATTTTTTCAAGAGGCTCAGAGGGTGCTTCATCCTGCGACTCGACTGTTTTTGGCAAGGTTAATTTTATAGATTTAGCGCTTAAGTTTTCAATACAAATGCCATCACATTGCCACCAAAATAAATCTATTTTTAGTTGCTGCGCATTAAAATCTAAACCGTTATTTTCAAAACGAACATTAAAAGCATCGTTATAAATAAAGCGACCATTTTTAATCTCAATATGTAGCCCATCGACTGCTTTGTTTGCACTGTAGGCAATGAATTGATTACCCGGGGCTGTGAATAATAAACAAAATACGCTAACAAGCAGCGTGATTAATGTAGCACTTACGGCGGCTGTTATTTTTTTAAATACTGACATTAAATTTCTGGCCCTATGGTAATACTCAAGCGTGTACTTTTACTCTCTTTTGTTAATCCCCATGCATGGTCTATACGTACAGGGCCAACAGGTGTTAAATAACGAAAACCAAAACCAGCACCTACCTCAAAATCATCTGAAAAATCATTTGTAGCCGTACCGCCATCAACAAATAAAGCCGCGCGCCAATTTTGAGCAAATTGGTAGTTGTACTCTATTGTACTGGTTAGTAAGTATTTACCACCTATAAGGTCGCCATCATCATTTTCTGGCGAAATTGATTGGTATGCAAAGCCACGAACGCTTTGATCGCCGCCGGCGTAAAAGCGAAGTGAGTAAGGTACGTTTTCAATATCATCAACGAGCATTGCACCTACATTTGCTTTTAAAAACACCAAATGCTTATCTAAATAAGTACGTAGCCACGCATGTTGCATTTGTACTCTTACTAAATTAGTACTTGAGAGAACATCATCTAAGCCAAATTCAGCCGAAATCAACCACTGCTCTCCCCAATAAGGAGTTGTCCCGCCTTTTGATTTTTTACGAGCGTAACTAATACCCGGCATTAGCATTTCAGTACTTTCTTCAGGTTCATCACCAATACGGTAAGTTTCTTGATCTCTGCGCAAAAAAGCTGTGCGCACCCATTTGTTTTCGGTCAACCATTGACGCTGTAATTGGCCCGTTAGTATTTCGCTGTAGGTATCATTTGTGAGTTTATCTTCTAATTTGTAACCTACAGAGAACCGCCACAAGTCATCATTAGGATCGTCAACAGGAATGGTGTAAGCCATTGAAATATCTTGTTGCTTTTGCGCTACATTTAAATTCGTTTCTAGGTAATGGCCATCTTCAGTGATCCAGGGCTTGCTCCATTTAAAACGTATTTTTGGACCTAAATCAGTGCTGTATCCCCCCCCAACTTCATAGCTATTTGCTGGTTTGGGAAGAACATCAACTTTAATTGGTACCAAACCATTTTTACGCGCAGCAATATCAGCATACACGCGAACACTGGCAAAATAAGGTGTGCTTGATAAATCAAGATTATAATCAGCTATACGTGTTGATTTATAGGGTTGGTTTTGAGCAAATGGAGCCAAAGAACGTATGTATTTTTCAGCCGGAGTATTACTCGCAATTTCAATATCGCCAAATTTATAGCGCACACCTGTATTAACTACGAAGATAATAACGGCACTATTTTTTTGCACCGATACCTCTAATTTTCGTACTGGCCATTTAGCATCAAAATAACCAAGCTCTAAAAGCATCGATTCAATTTTTTTATGTGCGGAGTCGTATTGCCCGTGGTTTAAAATATCACCCTGTTTTAAGCTAATGTTATTTATTAGCGTTTGCAGCTGAGTATCGTCTTTGCCTTCACCATTTAAGGTAATATTAATTGCTTCAATACGCGTTGCAGGCCCGCGCTCAACCTCAACAATTAATTCGCCGTCATCGTCATCAAATATAACGTCAACAGACGGATTATAATAGCCCAGCGCCTTAATACTATTTTGTACTTGTTTTTGTGCATAACGACGAAGCGTACGCGTTGGTTTCTCGCCAATTAATTGCTTGAGGTAAAGCGCTACGTTATTTTCTAAATCACCGCTAATACCTTTAATATCATAATCTTCTATGACTTTTTCTGCTGCATAGCTGTTTGCCGAAATTAAGGCTCCCGCAATACACATACAGCGTAAAAACTTAATAAACAAGTAAATATCCTTACTTTAAATATCTTATACATAACTAGTCAACTACATGCATATTAGCATAGCCATAATGAGCAACACATTAACTTAGTGACAATCTATCGCGTAAATTTAACTTTGAATAAGTATCGGCATAATTAAAATTTGTACGCGTAATGACAATAATTTGGTTACAATAGCGTATACGTATACAAAATTAATTTTAAACGAGTTTTTAATGCAATTCCCTGATGATGATAACGGCCAACTTTTAGCCGAAATAGCCGATGCTGGCGTTGATTTAAATAAAATGCACCAAATCGATTTTTTCATTTTATTTGAGCAACAAGCCGATGCAGAAAAGTTTGCTAAAGAAATAATCTCTGATGCATTAGTTCAAAGCGCTGATGTTGAAAAATGCAAAGATACTGGCGTATGGGAAGTAATTACTCATGTTCAAATGGTGCCAGAGCACACACTATTAGGGCAAGCTGAGCAATATCTAGAAAGTATTGCTAATAGCTATAATGGTTATGGTGATGGCTGGGGATTAATGGACGAAGACGCCGCCTAACTTTTTAAAATCAGTTAAGCTTAACGGTTTAACTGATTTGCCTTTCTAAAGCCTCCCTTGTAGTCAAACAGTTTATCAGCCACTTTCCATCCATATTTTTTACTTTTGCGTGCAATAACAAAATCGGGTGGCACTAAATCATACTGCGCTTTGATTACCTGCTCTGCATTTTTAAAATTTATAGGTGTTTGTCCTTGCCCTACTCGCATACCAAATTGCTTATTAAATACAAACTGCCCACCTTTACTGGCAAGGTTATAAACTTCATCGCAGCTTGCGCCATCTTCATCAAAGTACGTTAACTTAATTAAATCGTCTTTAAGTTGAACCACTGATAACCCACTGCAGCGCAGTACTAACGCGTCTTTTAAATTAAGTGCGTTACGTAGCTTGTCGTCAGGGTCGGCCATTACTGCTCCGCAATCATGACATTTACGGGCTGCTATATCGTTTTGAGCGCCGCATTGGTCGCACTCTTTAAATCTAAAACGATAATCGCACTGCTCCTTGTTACCTTCATCATCTTCTAGAAGGCCTTGGCAGCGCCTGCCAAAATGCTCAACTACTTTGCCATCAGCATCGGTTTTTCCCCAAAAAATATTTGCAAACCCACAGCCTGGGCAAGGCACTTGTACAGGCTCGTTATCACTATCGCCTTTTTTATCGCCCACTTCAGGGTGAAATAAATTAAAACCATTTCCAGCATAGTCAATTACAAGGCAGTCGGTTTTTGATTCAGATAATCTCAACCCTCGCCCCACTATTTGCTGATATAAACTTACAGACTCTGTAGGTCTTAAAATTGCGATAAAGTCGACATGAGGTGCATCAAACCCAGTCGTTAAAACCGATATATTAACCAAGTATTTTAGCTGCTTTGCTTTAAACTGTTTTATAATTTTATCGCGTTCAGTATTAGGGGTATCGCCAGTTATTAGCGCACTTTGCTTTTGAGGTAAATAGCTTAAAATCTCTTGGGCGTGCATAACGGTAGCCGCAAAAATCATAACACCTTCACGCTCTTCACTATATTTTATTACTTGCTTTAATATAGCTTGCGTAGCACGTTCACTATTTTTTAAAAGTGCATTCATATCGTCAGTCGTATATTGCCCAAATGCATTAGACTCTAAAGACGAAAAATCATAATGACTAATTGCTGCGTCAACTTCATTTGGCGGTGTTAAATAATTATGTTTGATCATATACCTGAGCGGCAACTCAAATATACAACTTTTAAATGGGCTTTCTTTCGTGCCTTTAACAAAACCATGGTAATGATGGTGATATATCCACCCCATTCCTAATCTATAAGGTGTAGCCGTTAAACCCAATACTTTTAAATGAGGGTTATACTCTTTTAGAGCGTTTATAACTTTACCGTATTGGCTTTTTTTATCACCATTGACTCTGTGGCATTCATCTATAATGAGTAAAGAATAATGCTCATTTAATTTTTTTAAATTTCTTGATAAAGATTGCACGCTCGCAAAAGTTACTTGATGATTTAAAGATTTCTCTTTTAAGCCTGCTGAGAATATACTCGCCTCTAAACCAAAACTTTTATATTTTTGTGAGTTTTGCTCTACTAGCTCTTTAACGTGTGCAAGCACTAATATTTTTTGCTTAGCTATTCGCGCAAGTTCAGCTATTACGAGACTTTTCCCTGCACCTGTGGGGAGTACAATAACAGCGGGGTCGTTTGTCGCTCTAAAATGTAAAACAGTGCGCTCTACTGCTTCTTGTTGGTAAGGTCTTAATGTATAGCTCATAGGAAAAGTTGGATTTGAGTGAGGATTACTCAGTAAATAAGGACTAAAACTATTAAGGTTCAGTTATAACAGTCGGTAGGAAACAAAAGAGAAGCAATGTATCTCTTTTGTACTTTTAAGCTAAGTGCTTTTGTAAATCAACACCTTCAAATGCTTTTGGACGGCGCCCACGGCCAGTCCATTCAATGAATTCACCGTCAACTTCAATGCGATACTTAGCTTTAACTTTAGTTCGCTTATCGGCTGCGCCATCTTGTAAATCTTCTAACGTAAGTCCTTTTTCTTTTAAAAGATCCAACACTTCCTGTTTAGCTTGTAGCTGCTCAGTATATTTTGCAATTGCATCACTAATTAATTGTTGTGCTTTTTCAAGCTCTGTTAACGATGCAGTTTTAACAAAAGATCGGACTTCTTTCATTTATATCTCGCTAAATTATATGGTTAGACTTATTTTAAATAACCTTGTAAGTATAAGCTTAATTTCAAAAATAGGCTACGAGAAGAAAGTGCTAGCTATCATTTAATTTAATATTTCACACCATATTAAAAAATATTTAATGCTTTGAAACCAAAATGAAAGTGTTGAAATAATGTGGAGCATAAGTTTAATTTCTCATATTTATTATATTGAACTAAAAAAATTAATACTTCATCAACTTGTATAAATTCACTCTGCCTATTTTATGCCCCGTCCTGAAATAGGTTGGCGGTTTTGTGAAAGACTTGGTGCGAAAGCGCCAGGTCTTTTTTATGCACTTGATTTGATGTTTTCATATCCAAAGTTAAGTCCGGTCGCATTTCATTGTATATAAGTATCGATTCTTCAACGAGCTGTTTTAAATCTGTCATGTTGCGACATTCATACAGTAAAAACTCTTGCTTTAATATCCCGTTAATATTCTCTGCTATGCGTTTTGATAACAGTCATACCCATCGGTCATCGATGGCCTAATCCCCTCTTTTAATTGCGCATTTGATATACTTCAGAACAATACTGTAAGCCTCTATCTGAGTGATGAATGGCATTACGTTTATATATGCGTTGCTTAATCGTCATTTCTAATGCTTTGACTACATCGGTTGCTTTAATTTCATTACTCAGCCCATAACCCATTATTTTTCGATTATAAACATCATTGGCTAACGATAGGTAATGCACGCCTTGCGCTGACTGTACGTATGTAATGTCACTAACGAAGACTTCCTCGGCTGCAGTAGGCGTGTATTCTCTTAGTAAATTGGGATGCTTGCGCATCCGATAAAGCTTTGGACTTCCCACCAATACGAGGCATGGATAGCCTCCAATATATCACTAATTCCTTGACTGACTTCAACGCTTTATTGCGAGCATATATTCTACACATAGCTTGATAGTAACCTTGTCGTGTTATGCCATACGCACGACATAACTGAGTAAGCTTTACTTGCTGTTTTTCTTTTGTGCGTGTGATAGCTCGGATATGTACTTTTTCGTAAGCCTGCTCCGTACTCTTCATCCATTATATTAATCATCTCATCTTTGATTAAATCCTTTAGACGTAAGTTTTCTATTTCACGATCTAAACGTTTAATTATTTGTGCTGGGGCTTCTTTCAGTTTAGGCATGTTGGCTATATAAGTTGGTTTCGAGCAATCTAATTTACCCTATTTTCGCAGCCATACCAGAACGGTACTACGACCTTGAATACCGTAATGACTTTGTACTTGTTTATACGTGAAGTCGCCTTTTTCTACTTGCTCTACAATGGATAATTTAAAGCCTAATGTATAGTCGCGTTGAGTACGCTTAACGTCTTTAGTTTTAGTGGTTTTCATAAAATAAGTCCTGAAATGTGTAAAAACATTTCAGGACGAGACAATAGTAATAAAAAAGCCTACTGAAGTTCAGTAGGCTTTTTATTATAAATTTAGTTTATAAAGTTAGCTAATCTTAAAAACGTAAATTCAAGCCTAAATTAAAGCGTCTGCCATATACATCAAAAAACTCACCATCATCATAAGTCTCTGGATTTCTTGGCGGTGTGATATCAAATAAGTTAGAAATACCTAATCTAACCTCTATCATTTCACTTACGTTATAACGTCCATTTAATGACCATTCCGTATAAGAAGGAACATCATTGTAATTATTATTTTCAATAGTCCACTCTCTATCTTGAACTGTAGAATGACGGTATTTACCAATCATACCAATATATAAATCATCATAAGTATAACCAAGCGTTAAATTACCCTGCCAACGTGGATATCTTACCTCACCGACTGTAGGTGTAGGCTCATACCCATCACTTGAAACATCTGTATTAAACTCTCTGTGCTCTAAGTAACTCGCAAGTAAACGAACATTAAATAATCCGTAGCTTGATTCATATTTATAAGTACCTTCTAAATCAACCCCTTTTAAAGCATAAGACGCCAAGTTATATGGGCCATTTCGGACTTCAGATATATCAAGGGTTATAGGATCTCGGTCTACCAAGTCACAAGCACTATTATCTAAGCTTGAAGCTTCATAACAGTCATCAACCACGCGCTGTGCACCAAGAGAGTTAATTGCGTCTTCAACATCAAAGCTCCAGTAATCCGCAATTAAAGTGATGTTTTCTGTAGGTGTGTATATAACACCAAACAAAGTATCATCAGACGTCTCTTCTTGAAGATTTGGATTCCCTGAATTCACACTTGGTGGAGTAACACTTCTCCAATCATCAGATGGTCTCCAGTCTCCAACTGTAGTACCTGGGTTAGGAATACCGGCAGCTTGACAGTTAGCAATTAAATTTGCTTTCTTACTATCAGTCGCTGTAGATATATTCGTTTGATCACATGGGTCACCGTAAGATGCAAACGACTGGGTACCGGCCGAATATAGTTGAGACAATGATGGAGCACGTACTGACTTAGATTTTGTACCACGGAATCGAAGTTGATCATTCATCGCATAGTTAAAACCAACCTTCCACGCTACATTATCACCTACCGAAGAATAATCCATGTAACGCGCAGCTAATTCCAAGCTCAGTGAGTCAACAAATGGCGCATCAACTAATAATGGAACTGACATTTCTACACCAATCTCATCAACAGTAAACTCACCATCCCAAGCTTTAACGAAATTACCAAATACTAAGTTATTTTGCATAGCCGCACCAGGTTCGTTTGAACCCGTTTCTTTACGATGCTCGGCACTTAAAGCAAAAGATACACCGCCCGCAGGCATATCAAATGCATAACCTGAAATAACCCCACCAATAACCTGCTGTTGCTTAACTTTCGAAATAGAAGCCGACGTAGTTACATAATCAAGCGCTTCTTGAGAGGCTCCATTTAGACCAAACAAGCTTAATGCCTGACAACCGTCGAGAGCACCAACAAGTGTTCCATCAGAATCACGATCCGCACAACGAATTGCGCCATCAATTTCAACCGCATCTATTGCCTTATTAAAATTTTCTGATAGGAATTCACCATTCCATGTTGTATCGTTTTTATTACGTCCATAACTAAAATAAACTTCGTAATCAAATTCATCAAGTAACAAACCCTGAAATGAAAGTGTCGTATTTAGCGTTGTGCGATCATCTTCATAAGTACGATTACCAAATCCCGAAGCTAACTTATAAATTGTAACTGAGTCTTGACCTGCCTCATCTAATTGTGCTTTAGCATCTGGATGTAAAAATGCATTATCAGAGCGAATTGATTCCGCAAGGAAAATTGGGCTGCTTTCTGCGTATGCACTTGCTTTAGAAAAAGAGATTTCAAAGTTCATTGAATGATCATCAGCGTAATTATTCACAACGTTTGTAAAGACATTAAAACGATTTAGTGGAGTTGCTAAATCTTGATGTTCAATAAATTTATAGCCATTTGAAAAGCCATCACCGAAGTATCTTAGTTGATTATTCGGGGCAGGCCTTGTCACACCACCCACAGTAACAGGGCTAAATGCACCATTATCTTCAAATACAACATGTCCGTTAGGAAGAAAAGCATCACCTGCGCGATCATAATAACCTAATGTTTGTAGCCCAGCATACTCACCTGTAGCTAAAATATTCTGTGGTATACCATCGTCATCAGAAACATTGTCAGGGTTAAGCATTCCAGAAACTGGGTTACGTAAAAAATCACGATCCTGTGCTTCTAATTGCTCAGTTTCAGAATATGATAAACTAGTGATGAAACTAATCTTGTCGTCTTCACCACCAAATGTGAATGAAAAAGACTCTTCTTCACCGCCGCTTTGCTCGGTAATAGATTTTTTGTAGTTAAAATCAATTGTATCCTGCGACTTTTTCAGGATTATATTAACTACACCCGCTATAGCATCAGAGCCATACACCGCAGAGGCGCCACCATGAACGATATCCATTCGTTCAATCATCTCTGTTGGAATACCATTTAAATCAACTGCAGGATTATCCACTGAAGCACCAACGTATCGACGACCGTTAACTAGTACTAGAGTACGACCTTCTCCAAGTTGGCGTAAGTCAGTGGTATTTATACCAGCACCGAAAATAGTGTTTGTTGTCGTTGTTGGTGCTGAGCCTACACCCGATGAAGGTAATTTTTGTAATAAGTCAGATACATTTGTAATACCTGCATTAGATAGTTCTTCGCCCGTAATTGTGGTTACGGGAGTAGGTGACACTTCTGAAAAACGTTTAATACGCGAACCAGTCACTTCTATACGTTCAACTTTTTCAGCGCCCTCATCTTCAGCTGCGAAAGTGTTTGCTGTAAAAGCTACTGTAGAAGCTGCGCCAAAAGCAATCGCTAAGCGAACAGCTTTTGAAACCTTATTATTTAACATGTGATTCTCCCTAGAATTCTATTTTTATTTTTACTTTAAAATGTAATGTAATATAATTAATCACATTAACAATTCCGACTCGAATAGTAATTTCTCACAACTAAAAGGTCAACACCTCGCTAACCAAATAAATACATCCATTTACAATCACTTAAAAACAGTTAATTAACACGTTACAGTTTTTAAATTAAATGGATATACAGGTAAGTGAAACAATGCTTGGTTTGATGTATACTAAAGACCTTCCGATTGGATTAATAAAAGTTATTATTTTTTATTCTAGGCACGGCATAAATGAGGAGTTGTAATGCTTAGTAGATAAGGTATTGTTGTTATTTTTAATGGATTAAAAGTAGATCATATCTAATGTTAATTAAAGCTAAAAGTTAGCCCTAACTCATTGAGATAATATTATAATACCTTAGGTATGGCGTAAAGCTGGGAAGTTGATTGCTTGAATCAAGTGGGTTTACAATTAAGATTACCTCATAATCATCTAAACTTTAAAAGCTCAGGTAAACCCTCTATCACTTAATTTCTATCTTGGTAAATGTTACCTCTTTTGTTGATTTCCCTCATAGCTTCTTGGTTTTTTTTGCGTATTTCCTCTGCTAATTCTTTTGACATGCATGTACGCTTTTTAATATTACTACCCGTTACTGCTTTTTTTTCACATACCATATTTTCATTACTACTCAGAGAGTCATCACTTAGCGAACTACAACCAGATGATAATAGTAAGCTGACAGTAATTATAATTAGTTTATTCATTTTGTTCCCGTAAAAATAAAAGCGCTAATAAAGTATTAGCGCTTTAAAATTATTTATATTTTATTTAGAACTTTGCGTTAAGAGTCAAGAAAATATGACGACCAGTCGTGTTGTAGGTACGAGGGTCAGTATTATCATTAAAACCTGTTGCTGCATACGGAGGATCTTCATCAAGCAAGTTATTGATACCAACAGTAGCTGTGTAATTATCAAGGAAGTAACTAAAGCGTACATTATGAATTACTTGTGAATCAACCGTTCTAATAACATCATAAGAATCAAGAACACCGCCAATATTCACGGCCTCTGTTCTAAATGACGAATTAACATCTGCTAAATCTTCTGGATCAATATTTGTAAAGTTCTCTTCAACTTCACCAATATAACGCAGAGCATAAGTCGCAGACCAGTTTTCTTGACTTAAAGAAACATTAAGGTTTGTTTTCCACTCAGGGAAGTTACCATCTCCACTATTTCTTCGGTAGTAACCAGCATTTTGAAGTGTTGAACCATCAGCTTGGGTTATTGTATAGTCATCATAATAAGTTGCATCTAAACTTGCTGATAATGAACCGATTGATGTATCAGTTGCGTACGCAACGTTAAAATCATACCCTGATGATTCAACACCACCCACATTTATGTTTCTGTTATCAATGTCACTTGAGTTACCAGCTAGAATACCTGATGTATACCGAGTGATTTGATCACAGTAAGTACCGCTTTCAGCACATTTGTTTAGAATGAGCTGCTCACCTACAGAGCTGATTGCATTTTCTAATTCAATATCCCAGTAATCGATTGTGAAGGATAAACCGTCAACGAACTCTGGGCTATAAACAACACCAACAGTGAAAATATCTGCTTCTTCTGGTTGTAAATCTGGATTACCACCTAAAGTAGAAGATAATTGATCACCGATAGGCTCAAAACCAGCTGCTGGGACGCCATCAGCTATACAGAACGATGTTGGATTTGTAGCACATGGGTCTGAAACTTCAGGACTATTATCTGATGCACCAGAGAACAAGTCAGAAGTTGATGGTGCTCTAAATGCAGTAGACGAAGTTCCGCGGAACATAAGACCATCCATAGGAGACCATTTAATACCTACTTTATGATTTGTAGTATCACCAAAAGTATCATAATCAGAATAACGAATAGCTAGATCTAGCTCAAGAACCTTAGCAAAAGGCGCATCGTAAAGTAGTGGTACGTTAAACTCAGCATAAGCCTCATCGACTGTATAACTACCTGACGTCTCTTGACGGCTAGAACCAGATGTAATTCCTAGCGCTATTAGTGCATCAGGGAAGTCACCACCTTTTTCTTCGCGGTGTTCAAGACCAAAAGCCATACCTAAACTACCTGCTGGTAATTCAAATGCACTACCAAATACACTACCGCTAATAATTTGCTGCTCATTTGAACCAAAGTCATGTGCTTCAAACGAAATAAAGTCCAGCATTTCTTGAGTAACTTGGGTATCAGTTCCTGGGATACCAAATACATTTAATGATGTACAACCAGGAATTGGGTTGTCTACTGTCCCACAAACAATACTGCCGTCAACATCTTGAAATGAAGGTCCTACAGCTTGTGACACTTTTTCAAAATTTACTCCACCTTCACGCTTTGTTGTAGAATCACTAGAGCCGAATATATATGAAACTTCATAGCCCCAATCATCGTTGATATCGCCTTCAAAACCAACAACTGCACGAACTGTATCTACACGAAATTGGGTATCTCGACCGCCAGTTTCGACCATACGACGGCGCCAATCAGAAATTTCAACTGAGTTACCATTTCTGTCTTTAGGGCCAAATTGCTGATTATAATAGTTATCAGCAGAGTAATTAGCATCAGTTACACCAAAAAATGCTAAAGGTGCAAGCGGTAAAGGGGCAAGTTTTGTATCTGAGATACGACGGTTTAAGCTAACTTCCGAGAAAAAACGAACATGGTCAGAAAACTCATAATTGCTTTGAACAAACACACCGTAACGTTCTGCAGGGGTTAAGTGAAAGTTTACGGGTGCGAAATTATAAGTGTCTTTATCCCAATCCCAACAGTCGTAGCCGGTTGGGTTAGAGAAATCGCTTGGATCAGATTGGCCGGGGCCATTAGCTGCACCATGAGTAAAAGATGAACAGTCTTCGCCAGCAATAGAACCATCTATACCGTTGTAACGACCCCATGGTGGAGCAGAAGAACCACCTTTAGTAAGCTCACCTGTGTGATCCATATCTAAAGAAAATTTAGACCAATCTCTATCACCTGAAGACTGCGACCCCTGCTGAACGTAATATGCACTCGCTACCACGCTGCCTTTATCACTTGTTAAACCCACTGTAAAATCATAGCTTTTTGTTTCACCATCACCTCCGTGTGTAGAGGCATCATAGCTTGCTGTTGCTTCAAAGCCTTCAAAATCGTCACGCGTGATCACGTTAACTACACCGCCGATAGCATCTGAACCATAAATTGCAGAAGCACCATCCTTTAGGATTTCAACACGCTTGATAATTGCGGTAGGGATTGTGCTTAAATCTACAGATGAGTTAGCACCACTACCCGACGCAACCATCCTGCGGCCATTTAATAATACTAAGGTTCTTGATGAACCTAAACCACGTAAAGATACACGAACCGCGCCTGAGCCCCCGTTGTTAACAGAGGCATTAGTACCAGCACCAGCAACTGAAGGGATCTCTTGAAGGATATCACCAACATTACCTATGCCTGAAGCGACTAAATCATCGCGTGATAGTATTTGTACTGGATTTGCGCCTTCCATATCAGTTCTTTTAATGCGCGAACCAGTTACTTCAATTCTTTCTACTTTTTCAGCGCCTTCAGCAGCCATAGCACTAGCAGAGAAGGCAGCGGTTGAAGCTGCTCCAAAAGCGAGTGCAACACGCACAGCTTTTGCTACTTGATTGTTTAACATTTGATTCTCCCTGGTGTCACTACTTATGAGTAGTGACTATTATTTAATTATTTTTAAGGTTACATAAATTTAACAGTAACCACGACAAATAATAAACAAATCTGATAAAGAATCCAGTTAAAGTTACTAATAATTTACAATAAAAACACTTTCAGCTCAAAAAACAGGCGGAAATGTTTTATTTTAGTTATAAAACTGAACGGGCAGATAAAACAATTGCTATTAACAAAATTAAATAGGGAGGCTAGCCTGAAATCCAGTCAAGATATTAACATTTAAATTCAATGCAAAAGACACCATTTCAAATAGAGGGACAATCTGTTTTTCCATATAAATCTGATAGTCATAGTTATGTGAGCCCTGATACAGCTCAACTCCAGTAGTTGTGTAAACGAATGTAACAAATTCGCCTCTATTCACTACAAACTCGCTATTTTTTTTCTGGTGCTTTTTGACTGCTTGCACATGGGGAGGGATGTTTTTCTTATAATCGATTAAGTTTTGACCTAACCGTTTTTTAAAAGTAAGTAAATCGTCAAATTCACCTTTAAATAATTTCGTTGTGTAATCTTTTATTAAGTGCTCTATGTTTAGATTTCCATCAAAAAGACTAGTAAATAGGTCAAATTGGAACTGCTGAGCTAATTTGGTCCAATCGCTTCTTACTGTTTCTAGCCCTTTAAATACTAATTTTGATTCGTCAGGTTTAATTAATTTACCTACATAACGCTTTTTAGATCCGACAGATTTGCCTCTAATGGTAGGTAAAAAGAAGGGACTATAATAAGATTCAAACTCTATTTCCAAATGGCTTGTTAAATTGTGTGTTTTTCTAATCTCGTTTTTCCACGCTGTATTTATTTTCTCTGCTAAAAACTTTCCAACTTCATTACACTCATCTGGTGTTAGTTCATCATTTAACTTTACAAATGTTGAATCCGTATCTCCATAAATAACACTGTAACCAAGATCTTCTGTCCACTTTTTGGTCTGTTGCATTATTTCATGCCCACGCAGAGTAATAGAGCTTGATAACCTAGGGTCGTAAAATCGGCACCCTTTAGAGCCCAATACACCATATAAACTGTTCATTATTATTTTAATGGCCTGAGAAAGCATTGAGTTTTTCTGATCTTTAGCAAGCTGCCTTTGAGCCGCTAAGCTTTTAATAAGTAACGGTAGGTGGTGTTTGTCGCGTGAAAAAGCAGCGTCGTTAAAACCTTGCACACTTTCACTTGGCTCTTTGAGCCCCTCAATAAGCCCAAGTGGGTCTATATAAAAGGTTTGCATAATACTCGGATACAGGCTTTTAAAGTCCAAAACAATAACGTTTTTATAAAGCCCAGGAATAGATTCCATTACATAGCCACCAGGGCTTTCAAATGTTAAACCGTGATCACCCATATTCGGGGCAATATAGCCGCTGCGATGCAATAAAGGTAAATACATATTTATAAAGGCTGCAACCGAGCCACCTTTTTTTTCAAGTTCTAGCCCTGTTAATTGAGTTCGAATAACAGCAAAATCTAGCAGTTTTAATTTATCAAAAATTTTATTTACCAAAATACAATCCTGCCGATTATATTTTGCTAAAGAAAGTTTATCTTCATTAAATTGCCGGATGATTTCTTGTAAGCTATTGGCTGATTCTATTAATTTAGACTCTCCTAACACGTCGTTTGAAACGTTTGCTAATGAAAAACTTTCAAAACTGTATGTACCGTTTTTTAAAGTATCTATGCCATCAATAACGCACCTTCCAGGAATGGACACCCGTGTAAAATTCCCTTTTCTTACATATAAAGGTTGCTCTGCTCTTCCTAGCATTAATTTAATACCGAGGGCTTCCCCTCTTTCATGAATAACAGCAAAGTCAAACTCTATTACGTTCCAACCGACTATTACATCAGGGTCGCTTAGCTGAATATAATGCTCAAGCCTATTGAGTAATTCTGCCTCATCTACACACCAAACAATATCAAAGTCTAATTTATCAGCATTATTGTTAGGCTCGCCAATCATTAAAACACAATCTAAGCCGCAGCCAACTAGTCCTATTGAAAACAAAACCCCGCTTTCATTACACTCAATATCTAATGAAAGCTTATTAAGAGTTGGAGAATACGCTTTATTCGCTTTTAATTTAGCATCCGTTACTAGCGTATAACCATTTTTAGTAAACGCGTTACCCGTTATCCATGCCCCACCTTTTATAAAACGCTCCATTAAATAACGCTCTATCGGGCGAATATCCTCTTCATACAGTAAAACACCATATTGTTTTAATATTTTAGCTGCTGAGTAAAAATGCTTAAGTGAACTAAAATAACACGCAGAAACGCTTTGCTGCTGAAAGTTTTTTAGAGGTAAGTTTTTTATAGTAAAATAAAGTGATTCAGCCGTTAAAATTTCACTCACTCTTTCAGCATCTGTGCTTTTAACAAAAAAAAGTGCCCTCTCGTTTGTTGATACTGTTTTAATTGGCCCATTATCGCTGCAAAACCACGCCTCGTAACAAATACCGTTTTCAGTATCGTAAGCGTGAGAAGAGACTATAAAACCGGCTGTTAGATACACTATTAATAAACCTTATACATACATATGTAAGTTTTTACTTAATTCAAAATTCTATAAGCCATACAATCAATTTAAATAAACATTAATAAACTTTATTTACTAATTTAATCTCATCGTTGCTTGTAGTTACACTCTTATGACTCTAAAATCCATAGCACTGTAATTATATACATAGTTTAGGCAAATCATCCCATGCTTTCTGACTCACTAAAAAAAACAATTAGGCAAGTACACCAGCATGTGGCTAATAACCTAACTGATTATCGCCCGCGTAGTAGCCAAAACTACCTCGTCGCCGAAATAGCAAAAACGCTTGCCGGCGAATACCACAAAAAACAGCGTATATGCGTAATTGAGGCAGGCACGGGTACTGGTAAATCACTTGCTTATTGTTTAGGTGCTTTACCGCTTGCCCTTGCACAAAAAAAGAAGCTGGTAATTTCTACGGCTACCGTGGCATTGCAAGAGCAATTAATTGCTAAAGAGCTGCCTTTTTTTAAAAAGCATTCTGGGCTCGACTTTAAGTTTGACCTGGTAAAAGGTAGGCAGCGCTACATTTGCGCCCATAAACTACATAACGCAGTTAATGGTGATAGCCAAACGCAAATGGAGTTTATGCTAACACTTACCTCACCATTAAGTGATATGGAAACCAAGTGCCTCAAAGATTTATACGATGCATACGTTAATAAAAAATGGCAAGGCGACAGGGACAGCTGGGCCGACACCATCCCTGACAGAGTGTGGAATTTAATCGCGTGCGATAAACATGCCTGTCAGCGCCAAATGAAATCGCACCAAACTTGTCCTTTTCAGCTGGCTCGTAATCAGCTTATGCAAATGGATGTACTGGTAATTAATCATTCGTTACTACTTGCTGATTTAGATTTAGGTGGCGGTAAAATATTACCCGAGCCCGACAATACTATTTATGTAATAGATGAAGCGCATCACCTAGCGCATATTACCCGTGACTTTTCATCGGCGGCAGCCACTATTAAAGGCACCATAGACTGGCTAGATAAACTCACCAAATTTAGTGGCAAAATGTCTAAGGTACTCGTTGGTCAAAAAGCCATTGGTCAAAATTTCAAACTGTGCGACAGCATTAATGACGCCAATAAAGATTTAAAAGTAGTACGTGATATTCTCGATAACGCCGACTTTGAATACTCTAAAGACGACACATATCGTTTTGAACATGGCGAAATTCCTAAATCGTTGCATAGCAAAGCTAAAGATATAAGCGATGCCACACTAGATGCACTACGCTGCTTAAACAAAATGCACGACACCCTCACCCAAGATGTAAGCGATGGTGATATAAAACCCTATGTTGCCGACCCTGTCTTAGCCGAAAGCGGGCAATACATAAACCGCTTAGAGCAGTTAAATAAACTTTGGTACAGCTATGCAAATAAAGGAGAAGGCGCACCACATGCTAGGTGGATAAAGCGCCTAGAGTATAAAAGCCATCACGATCATTTATTAAGCGACTGCCCAATTGAAGTAGGTTACTACCTAAAAGATAAATTGTGGAATGAATGCGCAGGTGCAGTTTTATGCTCTGCTACTTTAAGTGCCCTTGGTTCATTTGATCATTTTGCTTACGAAAGTGGTTTAGCCAAAGAGGAAGGTGTTAAGTTTATTAAGGTCCCCTCTCCTTTTGATTACCCTAAACAAGCAACACTTAGAATTCCGGTTAGTAAAATAGAACCAACCGATAAAGCCTTTAGCGACCATTTAGCGCAAACTCTGCCAGAGTATTTAAGTACTAAAAAAGCTAACCTAGTGTTGTTTGCATCGTACTGGCAAATGGATCATGTGGCTAAGTTTCTTAGAACAAAAGGTTTTAACTTATTAGTACAAGGCGAAATGTCGCGAGAGGCATTGCTTAAAAAGCACACTCAAAATATTGATGACGGTAAAGGCAGTATTTTATTTGGTACGCAAAGTCTTTCAGAAGGGCTTGATTTACCTGGCAAATATTTAGAAAATTTAATTATTACAAAAATTCCGTTTGCTGTGCCAACATCACCCATAGAAGAGGCTCAAGCAGAATTTGTACAAAGTAAAGGCGGTAACCCGTTTTTGTCTATTACAGTGCCCGATGCCGCAAAGAAATTGGTACAAAGCTGTGGTAGACTGCTGCGAAAAGAGAGCGATGAAGGCTGTATAACCATTCTCGATAGGCGCTTAATTACCAAGCGCTACGGTAAAGCCATGCTCGACACCTTACCACCTTTTAAAAGACAAATAGATTATTAATGTTTGAACTTGCTTTAGATCCAACTACACTGGCAGTTTTGTGCGCAGCGGCACTGGCCGCAGGCTTTATTGATGCAATAGCCGGTGGAGGCGGATTACTTACAGTACCTGCACTATTAACTACGGGTTTACCACCACACTTAACACTTGGTACCAATAAACTTGCTGCGAGCTTTGGCTCATTAACGGCCAGCTATACATATTATAAAAAGAACCTATTTAGTCCTAAGTTTTGGGCAAGCTCCATACTAGCCACCGCTATAGGTGCACTAATCGGCACGTTGGTCGTGGATCACTTAAGTATAGATTTTTTAAACAAGCTTTTACCTATCATTATTATAATGGTGGCATGCTACAGCTTATTTGGCAGCTTAAGTACCACGCAAGGCGACGAACTACCTTCAAAAAACCCCGCTTTAAAAGTTAAGCAGTGGCTGCAAGGGTTAGCTTTAGGTTTTTTTGATGGCGTAGCAGGCCCAGGAACTGGGACCTTTTGGACTGCATCAAACAGCCTGTTTTATAAAATGAGTTTGCTACTTAACTGTGGCTTAGCTCGCTCAATGAACTTTGTATCTAACTTTATATCGCTCATAACCTTTGTAGCGCTTGGCCACGTAAACTTTTTACTGGGCTTAATTATGGGGTTATTTATAATGTTCGGCGCTTGGATTGGTGCACACTCAGCCATCCGTTTTGGCGGAAAATTTATACGCCCGGTATTTAATACTATGGTTATACTTTTAGCATTAAAACTTATTTACGAGGCTTACCTATAAAATGCTAGCAAACGCGTTAGATAAATTACGCCAACAAGTTGCCACGCTTAAACAACAAGCCGAGCAATTTGATAAAGCTAAATTGTTTTCTAAAAACCGTTATATGCAAGCTCAGCCAAGCTTGTTTGATCGCGGCGTTTTTAGTACTAAAAGTATGAACCTTGCCGACTACGTAACAGAAATAGAAGATGAAATAGCAAGCCTACCACCCAGCGAACATCGCCACGCATATACTTACGCTCTTGAGCGAATAGGTAATCAAGTGCAAGCCGTGTTTAGTGTTATTAAATCAACGCCTATTTGGACAAAAGAAAACAAAAGCCACTTTAAGCCACGTCCAAAAAATAAAGTTTATAAACAAGCGGTGCAAAAAATCATGCAATCGTCACACGAGCTATACGACGAACTTAAACAAAACCATGAGTTTGAACGCCGCCTAGTATTAATGATTGAAGAGCGTAAGCTGCAAATGGAAAAAGCCACACCAGCGCAAGCACAAAAGCTTAATATGGAAATTTTAACAACACATGCTCGATTAGGCAGATGCCGTAAAGCAATTTCGGCCACCGAAGATAAAATTCAACAAGTCGAAAAACAACAGCTACGCTAATGCAGCTTTTTTACCACCCGCTTTATTCTGCTTTAACGCTTCCTGAGCGCCATCGCTTTCCAATTCAAAAATACCAACTGCTCAAAGCAGAAATTGAAGACCTAGGCTTAACGGCTAATCACTTTACTTCGCCTATAAAAGCAACGCTTGCTCAGCTTTTGCTTAGCCATAATCAAGCTTATATTAATGACTTTTTAAACGGGTCACTTAGCAACAAAGCCATTAAAAAAATGGGTTTTCCTTATTCAAATCAATTGGTAGAGCGCACTTTATTATCGGTTGGTGCAAGTATCCAAGGTAGCGAACACGCGCTAAAGCATGGTTTTAGCGCTAATTTAAGTGGTGGCTATCATCATGCATACAGTGATTATGGCAGCGGTTTTTGTATTTTTAACGACCTTGCTATTGCAGCAGCGCATTTAATAAATACAAATCAAGCCGATACGGTTTTAATTTTTGATTGCGATGTACATCAAGGCGACGGCACCGCACAAATAACGCGAAATAAAAATAATATAATCACTTGCTCTATACATTGTGAACAAAACTTTCCGCGCATAAAGCAGCAATCCGATTACGACTTTGCAATCCCGGCCAACACAACTGATGCCGACTACTTATCCACCCTTAAACAAGCACTCGAATTCTGCGACCGCATTCACAACCCCGACATTATTTTATATAACGCAGGGGCAGATATTTACCAAAAAGACGAACTTGGCTTATTTAATGTCTCCCTTGAGGGAGTTTACAATCGAGACTATTACATACTCAATTATTGTAAAATGAATGACATTTCGCTCATGTGCGCACTTGGCGGAGGCTATCAGCGTAATGTAAATTCGCTAGTTAATGTTCATAAACAACTATTTAAAGCTGCAGTCGATTTATACCCAGCCTTAGTATAAACTCATAAAATGCGATGGTTGTTTAGGGAAGTAAGATGCGATTACATGAAGACATACATAACTTTTACGAAAAAATAGTAGTTGAAGAAATCCTCAAACGTAAACTAGATAAAGTTTACACAGAAGATGTTATGGCCGACTTTTGTTGTACGGTGCTCAATCAACTTCCCCCTCGCTATATTCGCTACGATGTAGATATGGCCTTTTATTTGCCACAAAGTGAGCGAATTCATATGGAAGAGCGCGTTCAAACAGCTATTGATGTCGCTATTAGTCAAATATCTAAAAAGAAAGATCTAAATGAAC
This sequence comes from Pseudoalteromonas sp. MMG007, assembly GCF_018100985.1. Taxonomy (GTDB): domain Bacteria; phylum Pseudomonadota; class Gammaproteobacteria; order Enterobacterales; family Alteromonadaceae; genus Pseudoalteromonas. The sequence goes on from NZ_JAGJEI010000008.1 coordinate 102,553, forward strand.
AATCCACTTGATCAAGCCCCTACACATGTAAAACTTGCTGTAGATTTAATTATGCTTTTGGAACAACATGATGTTGCCCCAGAAGAGGTTTTAAAAGCACTCGATATTGTAAAAAGCGACTTTGAAAAAAAGCTAGAAAAGCCATAACGCTATTCTATTGTTTTTATGTCGTGCTGGGTAACGCTACCTTCGTGCTTAGTGAAATCAATTTTAACTTCGCAAAATGTACGCCTAGGCGAAGTTGAACGACGACAGATCATATTTTGCGCTTTAACGCCAAATTGCGTTATATACAACGCCACAGTTTCTTCTATTTGTTGTTTTTACTGCGTAGCCGCTGCACTGTAAAATGCATCGTATTGCGCACACCAATTTTCACCCCCCGCTTTTTTGCAACGCCTAGCCAGCCCATCCCAAGTTTAGTAGATTGCTCCAAGTATTGGCCTTTTAAAAACATAAACGCCAGCGTATATTGAGCACTTTTATACCCAAGTGCTGCAGGCTCTTTTAAATCATCAAAAGCTTGTTCATACAGCCCCTTTTTATACGCTTTAATCCCATTGTATTCTTTTTTCTTCATTGTATTGTCGCTGTATAGGTTAACTGGGGTCGACCCACACCCACTTAATAAACTCACAGCCAAAACTGCAGCAACTGATAAATACCTAACCATAACGAGTCCTTTATTATTTTTATATGCAAGTACAGAATCTGGCTTACACTCTTTGCAAAGCCTGTTATTCTGTAATCTAATTTGTATAATTAAAATACTATCATGAGCTTAGCAAGTTTACTTAGGCTATTTTTTCTGGCTGCAATTTGGGGCGCCTCATTTTTATTTATGCGAATGGCCGCGAATAGCTTAGGGCCCGCGGTGTTAATAGAGTTTAGAGTGGGCTTTGCGGCACTCACACTATTTATAGTGGCGCTGTACTTAAAACGCCGCTTGGCGTTTACTGAGCACACAAAGCACTTTTTTATAATTGGCGCACTTAACTCCGCCCTACCTTTTTTGCTTTTTGCTTATGCCGCGCAAACTATTAGCGCATCTACGTTATCTATTTTAAATTCAACAACCCCTATTTGGGGCGCAGTTGTAGGTATTATTTGGAGTAAAACCAAGCCTACTAAGAGTATGGTTTTAGGCTTGCTGTTGGGTTTAATAGGCGTGGCAATTTTAGTTGGGCAAAATCATTTTGTATTAAATGGCCAATCAATAATAGCCATAGTCGCAGCATTAAGCGCTTCGCTTTGTTATGCCATTGCATCCCATTACACAAAAAATGCGCCAAAGCTTGCACCGTTCGATAACGCACACGGCTCAATGTGGGCAGCGAGTTTTATGGTACTGCCCCTTATTTTATTTATGCCAATGCGTGAAGTGCCAACCACCAACGTTATGCTCGGCGTTTTAGCCCTTGGTGTAGTGTGTACAGCGCTTGCTTATATTTTATTTTTTAAACTTATTGACGATATAGGCCCAACCTCTGCTTTAACGGTTACGTTTTTAGTTCCGCTATTTGGCATATTTTGGGGGCATTTGATTTTAGATGAGCAAATAGGGCCAAATACGTTTTTAGGCGCATTATTTGTTATTGTGGGCACTATGCTGGTTACTGGGTTTTTACCACGAAAAAAACACTTAGCTAAAACAAGCTAAGTGCTTAAAAGTACATACTACTTTTTACGTTAAGACTACTGTTTATTCATTGTTCTAGGATTGCTGAATAAGCAATAACAGCTCAGCAGTAGCCGTTGCATCGGCCAAGGCGCGGTGATGGCTGGTTAAATTTAAATTAAAATGCACACTAAGGCTACCAAGCGAATACGACTTTAACCCTTTAAACGCTCTGCGCGATTCAACCACGGTGCATATTTTTGGCATTTTAAAAAAGTGCCCTGCAACCTCGCACTCTTTTTTAATAAAGCCGTAATCAAAGTTTACGTTATGGGCTACAAAAATACTGCCTGCGAGTTTATCTAGTAGTGGCTGTGCTATATCGGCAAATACAGGTGCGTTGTAAACCATGCCATCGCTTATGCCGGTTAGTTTAGTAATAAAACCGGGTATATGGCGCTGCGGGTTGATAAGAGTCGTCCAGGTATCTATTACTTTACCGTGCTGTACTTTAACTATGCCAATTTCGGTAATGCGGTTACCACCTTTTAAGCCGCCCGTGGTTTCTATATCAACCACGCTGTAAACACGATCAGGGTCTACAAACCACTTAACTGCGGCAATATGTACTGTAAAGCCTACATTTTTTAAATTATCAATGGTGGTAAGCTGGTTGCGCCTAAGCTTATCACCTGGGGCTTTTACCTCTTCAAAATGTACTTGGCCATTATTAATAATCATTAAGTCGGGGTAGCCGTCTTTTAGCTGTGAATACTGTTTGCTCATGGCCGTTAAGTGCGCAATTAACGCCTCAAGCGGGCTGTTTAAAATAAGCGCCTCTAGTGGCTCTAATAAATTGCTGCGCCATCTAAATAAGCCATTGGGCTGCTCAAAGTATTGCGCGGCATGTTTACATACCAAATTAAGCAGCGTCTGATTAGTACTACAGCTTTTTAAACGTGCGTCAATTTGCGTGCTTTGTGCTTCATAAAAATTACCAAGCTGCAAAACTTGCGGGTAAATATCAAATTCATTACACGGCGGGTATGGCGATTCAATAAATAACTCGTGCCAAAATACTAAACCAAATAAGCTTTGCCATAAGGTGTTTTCGGTATTAAAAACCGTTAACCCTTTTGCGGTGTAATGCTCATTTACGCCTTGCTCTACATCCCCTCGGTAAATTTCGTCAATTTCAAGTACACATTGGGTGTCGGCTAGCATAGTGCTTAAGCGCGAACGCGTTTGTTTATTAAACTTACGCATTAAAAAGTCGTCCGCAAAGTACAGTAGGTCGTCGGTGAGCGGATTTTCTATTATTTGCTCTAGCTGCGCTTTTACCCACTCTTTATTACCTAAACGGTATTGCTCTCTTATTTGAATTTCTTGGGCTTCGGCGTAATCGGTGCAGCCTTCAAGTAGGCTAAAGGCAAGTTCGCTATCGGTATTTTTAAGTTGTTTATACAGCCTAACCAGCAGCTTGTTTTTAATATCGTGCGCTTGTGCGCCATATGCCGGTTGCGCTAAAACTAAATGCGCAAGTTCGGTGTAAGGCGTTATGTCATCCAAGGTTTCAGCTTTTGCAGTACCGGCTGTTTTGCCAATGTTTTTAAACGCTAAACGGTAACGGTTTAAAACATAATTAGATTGCGCCTCAGCGAGTGTATTAAAGCGCGACAAGCTCTCGCTGTGCCCTTCGCGGGTAGCGGTTAACCCTAAATCGCGCATAACAAAGCGATTTTGATGATTTACATCGCCACTACTTAAGCGCCCTGCAAATAAAAACTCAAAATACTCGTAATAATCTTCTCGGTTATTAATGACATACTGGCTATATAAAGGGGCGAGATCATCTGCGCGATCACTAAAAAATTGGCACGCAATACTAACTAACTCGCCTTTTGCTGCGCTTTTTTTAAAGCTTACTTGCTCACTGTAATTACTGAGTAACTCCACCAGCATGGGCTTAGTTAAATGCGCTATAAGTAGCTTGTAATGCTGCGCGTTTGGCTCATATAAAATACCCGCTGTTTTTAGGGTATAAATAGCCTGATGCGGCGAGGTTATTTCTTCATAATTGAGCGATTGCGCCTGCACTAAATAAGGCTTGCGCGAATACACGCGTGCCAACATGCATTGGCTTTGCTCATCTAGTTGGTTAATTTTACTAATAAATTGGCTGTGCTTGGGCTCAAGTAAATGCATACATTTACTTGTTACAAACTCAATAAGCTCTCTAAAATGCGCTAAATAGTATTTTGCTGGTAATTCTTTTTTCATAACATCGCCACAACTGTATATAAAAACAGTATCTAGCATTTGTGCTTATTATTCAATCTTAAACTTGTAACTAAAACACGCTATAGTGAGCATATAAAAGTAAATTTATTAAAAATAAAGGACTTACCATGAGCGCGCACCCGTACGATGTTTTATCACTCAATAACGGCGCAAATATTATTTTTACCCCTTGCCCAGGCACAAAAACGCAAAACCTAGCGGATTCAATCGCTACATTAAAGGCGGCTGGCACTCACATGCTGCTTTCGCTTATGCCGCAAAAAGAGCTTGAAAAAAACAACGTAGAAACAATTAATAGTGAGTGCAATAAGCACGGTATAACATGGTTTCATTTACCTATAAATGACGACGAAGCACCCAAACAGCCTTTTACATCAAGCTGGAACACCCACAAAACCGACATACTTCAAGCCATACAGCAAAAACAAACCATTGCCATACATTGTAAAGGCGGCACTGGTCGCACAGGGTTGGTGGCTGCACTTATTTTAAATTCGGCAGGTTACACAAAAGAAGAGGTATACAGCCTAGTACAGGGCATTCGCCCTAAAGCACTAACTATAGAATTGCAAAAAGAATACTTTAATAACTTTGAGGTGTAATACATCGGCTGGGGAAGATTTAGCACTATGAATAGTGCTAAAAATACTTTTAAGCTAGCTATGGATTAGCGATTGATAACGCTTAACTATTTGTTATGTGTTATATCAATAATATTTATCTAGGCTTATCGGGTTTTATTAGCAAAGTAATAAATAACGTTGAAAATATAAAAAATATCGAAAAAATACTATAAACAATGTCGAACACATTAGCCTCAATGTCGATTAAAATATAAGCACAAAAATACGTTGAACCAGAAAATACGTAAACTAAAAAATTGTTCCACTTATCACCGGCTTTGATTTGAGTGTAGTAAGTAAGAATCAAAGTAACTATACCAATACATATAAAAGTCAAATTTTACTCCTAAACACGTAAAGCCCGCTTATGGGCAACTAAAACGTAGCGCTAATTTGATTATAGTTTGTAAGCACCAAAACTAAATCGCCGCGCAGTTTGGGGGGCCAGCGAGAAACGAGTAACTTCACCGTTTCTTATATGAATCAACAGCACTCTTTAACCAGTTGTTTTGTTTAACTAGATTATTTACAAACCAGTTTACAAATTTAGCAGAATATCGATGGATATCTGTGTAGTTGTGATATTCAGAGTTGTTATTTGCCTTAATTTTATGCTTAAAAAGTACTGCTTGAAACGAGTAAGACGTAACCTTCAACTCTGACTGATCTCGGTTGATTTGCTCGATTGCAGAATTAGTAGTATACGGGTGAGTAGCATTCAGATCTTTTGCTGTAGTGATTATCACTGCCTGTTGCCCGTCTAAACCTGTACTCAAAGTGAGATCCGCTTCATCCGTTTTTTTAGATAACTTAAGCTTATAATCGATTGATATTGTATATTTATCAGAATCAACATCTTTACTAGTTTCATCAAACTGTTTTAAAAAAGTGAAAACTTCTTTGGCCGTTAATTCACCATATGATTCTTTTATAACGCCTAATTCAGGTTCTGGTCCATCAATGACTAAACTCAACATTCCCACACTTTGTCCTGATAGTGGGGAATTGCCCATTTGATTTTTATAACGTTCTTGGTAATTTAAAACATTAGCTTGGAAAAGTCGTGATAGTTGAGGTTGTAACTCAGGTATAAGAAGGTGAGTAGCATGATCTCTTAGCTGAATTAATGTTTCAATGTTCTTTTTTACGGGGTCATTATTTTGTAATCGCAGCGGTAAAGCATTTGAGATACTAATACTTTTACCATTGGAATAAAAAACCTTCTCATGACCTAATGAATATAAAACTTCAGCTTTTAAAAATAACTCCCAAGAATTAACCATCATAATAGCAAAAGCTTCAACTCGATTACTTAAGCTTGGGCGATTATAAACTTCTAAGGCAAGTGTAAATGCATCAAGGCTACGTTTTATTAGCTTTTGATAAATTTTCTCATCTGACGTTAGTACTTTTGCAGCGGCACTTTGTGACATTAAACGGACAAAATCGTCATTCGATAGCTGAGAACATCCCTCAGAAACCCAGCCACCTTTTTCAGATTTAAATATAAATTTTCCTTTTAACTTTTCGGATATATATTTATTAACGCTCTTAGGGCTATAACCTGTTTTTTCAGCTGCTTCTTGAAAAGTAAAAGATCTTCCTTCTTTTTCTTTCTCTCTGAAGAAATCTAATAATAGAACCCTTTTATCAACTCTAGGCATTTACACTCCATGTACAATTGCTTGCTAACAAAATTATCTACGACATTTGTCGTTTTATAATGCATTCACCTTAACCACCAAATAATCACTTGTAAACAATTACTAAACCTCATATCAGTTTATGTAATTGCAAAAACACACCAAAAGGGTGAGAGCAGTAATATTGGCTAAACAGGCACTTACTATACAAAGCACATTGTTTATCAAAATTTAGCATGTGTTATTTAAAAGGCGCTACTTAATTTCAAAGTATTGAATCTAACGCATTTAAACTAATACCTTTAAATTAAAGCCTTTAAAAAAAATTTAATTTATCCCCGCTAAATCGTTATACCTGCACAAATGTATTCAGCCATAGCGCTTTACGATATTATGCTCCTTTATATTCAATTTAACTTCAGGGCATACAATGACAACGCACACACCGCCTTCCCACTCAGCCAACACAGCTGAAAACACCTCTCTTTTTTATGTAATTTTTATCTCTGCCGTGGCTGCTATTGGTGGCTTTTTATTTGGTTTTGACTCGGGCGTTATTAACGGCACGGTGTCGGCACTCGGTAATGCCTTCAATTCAAGCAGTGTGGCTACGGGCTTTAACGTAGCCTCGGTATTATTAGGCTGCGCCGTGGGGGCACTTGCTGCGGGGCCGCTGGCTGATAAGTTTGGTCGCCGTGCAATTATGATCATCACCGCGATTATTTTTGCTATTAGCGCGTTTGGGTCGGGCATTAGCGAAAGCTCGGCCGAGTTTATTTTTTACCGCTTATTTGGTGGTTTAGGTATTGGGGCTGCATCGGTATTGGCGCCAGCTTATATTGCAGAGGTTGCACCACCCGCGCTTCGTGGTCGTTTAGCTACATTACAGCAACTCGCTATTGTACTGGGGTTATTTGCTGCGTTTTTAAGTAACTATTTAATTGCTGATGCAGCAGGTAGTGCGCAAAATATTTTAATGCTTGATATAGCCGCTTGGCGCTGGATGTTTTGGGCTGAGCTTGTGCCTGCAATACTGTTTTTAGTGGGTGTGTTGTTTATTCCTGAGTCGCCTCGTTATTTAGTGGCGCAAGGTAAAGTGGACGATGCAAAAACGGTATTTAGTAAAATATCGAACGATAACGTTGATGCGCAAATAAGCGATGTTAAAAGCTCTTTGCGTAGCGATAAAAAGCCGAGTATTCGCGATTTATTTATTGATGGCAGTAAAAAAGTACACCCAATTGTATGGGCGGGTGTTGCGCTGAGTGTGTTTCAGCAATTTGTGGGTATAAACGTGGTGTTTTATTACGGCTCTGAGCTTTGGCAAGCCGCTGGGTTTGACGAGTCGCAATCGCTATTTATAAATGTATTAGCAGGCACTACTAATATTGTATCTACTTTTATTGCGATTGCATTAGTTGACAAAATTGGCCGTAAACCACTGCTATTAGTAGGCAGTATTGGCATGTTTATTAGCTTAAGTACGCTTACTTATATATTTGGCAGCGCAGGCCTTGATGAAGCAGGCAAGCTCGCACTTAGCGATAACATGGGTACGTTTGCGCTCATAATGGCTAACTTATTTGTAGTGTTTTTTGGTTTAAGTTGGGGCCCTGTTGTGTGGGTGTTATTAGGCGAAATGTTTAATAACCGTATTCGCGGCGCAGCGCTCGCTGTTGCTGCAAGCGCACAGTGGATTGCTAACTTTGCCATTACTATGACCTTCCCTATTATGCTGGCTAATATTGGCCTTGCAGGTGCATACGGCTTTTACGCGTTATCGGCACTTATTAGCATATTTTTTGTGGCTAAATACATTACAGAAACCCGTGGTAAAACACTTGAGTCTATGTAGGTTTTAAAAGCGGTGATATTAATCGCCAGCTAAAAAGGTATCGGGTGCCAACTGCTTAGCGCCAAATCAACCAATATCAATTGAAATGGAGCAATCAGGCCTAGGTGTGTCGGTTGTTTGGGGAATATAAAATGGTTACAGAGTTTACGCCTATAGCGGCAGCTATAGGGGGTGCGTTAATAGGAATAGCGTGCGCACTATTACTGGTTTTATACGGAAAAATAGCCGGTATATCAGGCATTGTTAAATCTGTTTTTAATAAGCAAACGGCTGAGTCGCGTTGGAAATTATACTTTATTGTAGGGCTATTATTAGCCGGTATTGCTGTACGTATATTTGCGCCGTCTTTATTAGAAAGTGAGCTGAACTTATCACCGGTGCTTATTGTTATAGCTGGGTTACTTGTTGGTATGGGCACCTCTTTAGCTAACGGCTGCACAAGCGGCCATGGCGTATGTGGTATGTCGCGCTTTTCTACCCGTTCTTGGGTTTCAACATGTACATTTATGGCCGTGGCTATAATTACAGCAAATCTGGTAGGGTAAAAAAATGACAGCAGTAATTCATGTTATTTTGGGGTTTATATTTGGTTTAGGGCTTATCATTAGTGGTATGACAAATCCTGACAAAGTACTTAACTTTTTAAATTTTCAAAACCAATGGGATGGCAGTTTAATTATTGTAATGGCGGTAGCTATGGGAATAATGATGCTTACGTGGTTTTGGGTTGCTAAAAAAGATAAACCACTACTTGGTGAAACGTTTACTTTAAGTGATGTTAAAAATATTAGCCCTCGGCTAATAACTGGCTCGGTATTGTTTGGTTTGGGCTGGGGTTTAAGCGGAATATGCCCAGGTCCGGGGCTTGTACAACTGACCTCACTTAAAATGGAGTTTTGGTTATTTTTTGCAGCCGTACTTGGCGGTATGTGGATAGCTAAAAAAGTATGATCTTAACGATTTACCCTTTATTAAAACTGGCAGGTATTAGCTTGCCAGTTTAACCTTATTTAAATAGCCTCTCTTTAGTTACTTAACCTAACTATTAGTTTAGGTACATAACTTGCTGCTCTACCCTTTAAGTTTTTAAAAAAGGGATCTGTAATGTCTGTTAATACGTTTTACAACCTAACAGAGCAGCCTTGGGTGGTTATTGCTATTTGCTTAGTTACGTTAACTATAGCCTTGTTTTGTATCCGCTTTTTTATAATGTACTGGCTCAAAAAGTGGACCTCTCATACCAAATTTATATTCGATAGTTTATTTATAGAGTCAATTTCTAAACCGCTCACCCTTTGCACAATAATTGTGCTACTCACCATTATAGAGCAAGGCCTTTTAATAAGAAATGAGTCTATACCGCACTTTATTTCGTTTTCGACCATTAATATTATTCTGGGCTTAGTGGCTATTATTTTATTTTTTGATCGCTTTTTTGTTGGCACAATTAATTATTACAGCAAAGAGTCGGCGGTGATTTTTAATTCGCAAAGTATTATTAAAGGCGTTATTAGGGTTAGCGTTTTATCGGTTGGGATTTTAGTTTTAATGGGGACTTTAGGTATTTCTATTACGCCTATTATTGCCTCATTGGGTATTACCTCGCTTGCTGTGGCTCTTGCCTTACAACCCACCCTTGAAAACTTTTTTTCAGGCGTACAACTTGTTATTGATAAACCCATACTTGTAGGGGATTTTATTGAGCTTGAATCAAAGGAGCAAGGCTTTGTAGAAAAAATTGGCTGGCGCTCTACGTGGGTTAAAATGCTGCCAAATAATATGATTATTATCCCTAATAGTCAGCTTTCTAAATCGCGTATTAGTAGGGCGTGCTGCTCTTTGATGATTGAATTTGCAGCAGCGTGTTTGGTTTTTAGGCAAGGCAGAGCCTATGAAGTGTGGTTATTCCCCATAAATAGGCGATAACGCAGCATAAATACCAAACATGCGCTGCCCTTTGGGTTCTGCCTAGGGGCGATAAACTCTTTGTTGCTCGGCTTTTACTTAGCCCACTAGGTTACAAACCTCGCGCCGCGATTTAATCGCCCCTAGATTGAACAAATTTCAATCCGCAAAGTTCAACACGCCCTCATTACTATTACCTCGAAAAAGAGCTAAGTGTACCTGTTGATGTAAGCGTTCATTACAGCTCAGACTTAGAATTTGTAGAGCAAGTAACGCTTGAAGTTGCTCGCCAAGTACTGATTGATCATGAGTGGGGCGTTGATGATTACAGTACCTTTGTGGTGTATCACACCTTTGATAGCTCAAGCATTAATTTTACCGTAATGCTGCGTGCAAAAGAGTATTTTAATCGGTTTTGGGTTAAATCGGCATTTATTAAAGCGCTTCATAAACGCTATAACCAAGAAGGTATTGTGATCCCCTTCCCTATTACGGCCATTAACACTGCACAAGAAGCTGCTAATTTTAATAGTGATAAATAGGTATAAGGTAATACTCAAAAAAGCGCGAGATTAATCTCGCGCTAATAAGTATTAAAATTTATAGGTTACTTGGCCTACTATTTCACGCGGGCTGCCAGGAAAGTGACCATTACGCTCACTAAAACCGCTTACTGCGTATTCTTTGTCAAATACATTATTAATATTTACACTTAATAACACATCATCAAAGCGGGTAGTCCAGCTCATATCAAACACAGTAAATGGTTTAACTTTTTGGCCATCTTGGCTAACTTGCTCACTGACATAGTTAACCCCAAATGCAATCGAAGAGTCTATTTTATCAAGGCCAAAACGCGACCATAAGCCTGCTTGATGGCGTGGGGCATTAGCAAAACGAGTACCGTCACCGTAAGTGTCTCCAATTGAGTCTCCGGTGACTCCTTCTATTACAATTGTGTCGTTGTATGCGTAATTAGCGGTAACAGTCCAATTCTCTGTTAAATCACCCACCAGCGTTGTTTCAAATCCACGGCTTTCTACTTCACCTATATTAATAAGTGCAGCAATTCCGTCACCCGCGCCCGTGTCATTAGGGTTACTTAGTACAACGTTTTCTTTATTAATTTGATAAACAGCAAAGGTGCTCATAATTTTGCCATTCAGCCATTGGTTTTTCATGCCAATTTCGGTTTGTTTTCCGGTTTCTGGCGTTAAATTCCCCTCGCCCTCTATATCTTCTTGATCCTCTGAGGAGGTAGGGTTAAAGCTTTCTGAGTAATTTATGTATACCGAGGTGTTATCAGCTGGTTGGTATGTAAGAGCCACGCGCGGGGTTATATCGCTATCTGAATAACTAAATCCCGTTTCTTTATTTAGCTCTTTAAAATGATCGTAACGCAGGCCGGCAATAACGGTCCACTGCTCGTTAATACTTAAAACGTCTTGCAGGTAAATACCAAAACGGTCGCTTTGTATTCCATCACGGTCTAGGTCGGTAAAGTTATAAGTGCTTGGGTCTGTCTCGCCATAATTTAAGTCAAATATGTTTAAATTAGTAACACCATCGGCTTCATAACGCGCTCGCAAATAATCGTATTCGGTATCAACGGTGTGATAGTCGCCACCAAATAGTACTTGGTGTGCCAATTGGCCATGTTCAAAACTATAAACAAAGTCGGTAGTTAAGCTTGTTTCTTCGTTAGCGCGATATTGCTTGCGGTATTCGCGTTTAATCGTTTCGTCATCAATATTGGCAACGCCATCGTCGTTTACATCTACCCAACTTTGTGACTCATGGTAGCCTTGGTCACGTTCGTTATCCATGTAGCGCAGTGTGCTATTTACAGAAAAGTCATCACTAAAGTAATGACTTAGCTCGGCTTGAAGCACCAATGCTTCCATATCTTGATAATCAACCGCTTCATTAGCGTTATAACTTGGGTCAACTAAAAAATTGCCGTTGTCGTCTACCGGTACGCCACGTAAGCGATTTCCGCCTAGGTCTTGTTTAATGTAGTCAACACTTGTGGTTAAGGTTGTTGAATCACTTAAATCAAATAATAAGCCGCCTGTTAGCTCGGTGTTTTTTGAGTCTGCATTGTTACGAAAGCTGTCTTGTTCCTCATAGTAACCACCTAATCTATAAGCCATTGTATCGCTTAAACCATCGGTCATATCAAGTGATGCACCTCGGGTGTTGTAGTTACCCAAAGTAAGCTTTAGTTCACGCTTTTGTGTGTAGCTTGGCTTTTTAGTTACGTAGTTGATCATACCGCCGGGCTCGCCGCCACCGTATAATGCCGAGGCTGGGCCTTTTAATACCTCTACACGTGCTACATTAAATAATTGTGGTACACCAAAGCCCGAGTATGGGTCGCCGCGTACACCGTCGTAAAATACATTGGCATCGTCTCTAAAACCACGAAAAGTAACGCCTGAATAACTGTACTCACTCACCCCTGCTATTGAGCGGTATAAATCGGTAATATCGCGTGCGGCTTGGTCAATTATAAGTTGCTCGGTTAATACCTGTGCAGATTGCGGTAATTTAATAAGGTCTAAATCCGTTTTAGTCCCAATTTTACTTTCGGTTTCAAGGTAAAACTGCTGGGCACGGCCAGTTACTTCTATTTTTTCAATATCGTTATTTTGTTCAGCAAATGCCACATTAGAAAAAGCAGAAAGAGACGCAGCAATACTGAGCGCCAAATTAGTACGGTTAAACATGAAAGTCCCTAGAAGAATGCAATTAGATAACAACTAAAATGATAACTCTTATCATTTACACAATCAATGAAAGCACTCTACTAAAACCTTCTAAGTTTTAGAACGAATATCATTTAAAACAAGGTGTTATTTTGTTCTCGCCTATGTAGAAGTTAATAAAGCGGCTGGCGTTACTAGAATATAAAATTGATATAATATAACATACCGGAAATTTCAATTTAGTAAGATTTTAAAATGATAAATAAACTGCCCGTCACAGTGTTATCAGGTTTTTTAGGGGCCGGTAAAACCACCGTACTTAGTCATATTCTTAACAATAGAGAAGGCAAAAAAATAGCCGTTATAGTTAACGATATGAGCGATATAAATATTGATGCAGCCACAATTAAAAGTGATGTATCGCTTAGTCACAGCGATGAAAAGCTAGTTGAAATGAGTAACGGCTGTATTTGCTGCACCCTTCGAGAAGATTTACTCATTGAAGTAGGTAAGCTAGCTAAAGATGGTCAATTTGATTACTTAGTTATTGAATCAACAGGAATATCGGAACCCCTACCGGTTGCTGAAACGTTCACTTTTGCTGATGAAAACGGTGTTTCACTTGGTGATGTTGCCACTCTTGATACGATGGTGACCGTAGTTGACGCCGTTAACTTCTTAAACGATTACGAGCAAGCAAACGATTTACAAGATACTAGCGAGTCACTTGGTGAAGACGATCAGCGAAGCGTAACTGACCTACTTGTAGATCAAGTTGAATTTGCTGATGTAATTTTAATTAATAAAACCGATTTAGTTACCGAAGAGCAGTTAAATAAACTTACTGCCATTTTAAATACACTTAATACTCAAGCCAAAATTATTCCTATATCAAATGGCAGTATTAATATTAATGAAGTACTAAACACCGGTTTGTTTGACTTTGAACGCGCCCAACAAGCCCCTGGTTGGCTTAAAGAAATGCGCGGTGAACACATTCCCGAGACCGAAGAGTATGGTATTAGCAGTTTTAATTATACGGCGCGCCGTCCGTTTGATCCTGAAAAATTTTATAACTTTCTTCACAATACCGAGAAATTTGGCAAACTCATTCGCTCTAAAGGTTATTTTTGGCTCGCAACTCGTCCTTTATTTTGCGCGCAGTGGAGTCAAGCTGGTGGCATAGCTCATTACGGATTTGCTGGCATGTTTTATAAAGCAATTCCTCAAAAAGACTGGCCCACAGAGCCCGAGCTACTTGCAGATATAAACAGTAAATGGGTAGAGCCCTTTGGTGATATGCGCCAAGAACTGGTATTTATAGGGCAATCTTTGAATCGACAAGCCATGATAAAAGCGCTTAATGATTGCTTACTTCCAGAAGAGGCTGTGCTTAAAGGTAAAGATTTTTGGAGAACCTATAACGACCCGTTTCCTATTTGGGAGGAAGAGTAATGAACGCCTTGGCCCCGTTAACAGCGCAAATAAAACCAGCTGAAGAACTCCACCGAAGAGCAGTAGAAGGTAGTGATGCCAGTGTTTTTCCACAAATTTATAACCAAGACACTAACATTGTTATTTGGCAAAGAGACCTTGAGCAAACATTAACAAATGCAGTTAATACGCTCATTAGCGCTAATACTTTAAAGCCACTCGAACTTGCGGTATCGCCCGAGGATGCATTTGATAAGTTAGTTACTGCGCTTAAACCAAGTGATAATAACCGCGACGAAGTTAACACTTTGTGCGAAGACATAGCACTGTTAGTTGAAATGTTTTGCTGTCTGTTTGATTTAAAACGCGCCGGTTTAAGGCTAAAAATATTAGATAAACCCATGTGCCCGCGCTTTCATGTAGACAAAATTCCGTGCCGATTAGTGACTACTTACCAAGGTGTTGCTACGCAGTGGTTAAATCATAGCGATGTAGAGCGCTCAAAACTTGGTGCAGGTAATTTAGGTAAGCCAGACGAAGAGTCGGGCCTATTTAAAAGCCTAAATAATATCAATCAACTCCAGCAAGGCGATGTTGCGCTGCTTAAGGGTGAGTACTGGGATGAAAACGAAGGCGCAGGGCTTGTGCATCGCTCACCTCCCGTGGCTGAAAACGAGCAACGCTTGTTACTAACCCTCGACTTTATTTAAATTATTAACAACTAACGCTGGTTTATTAGTCAACGTTAATTGCTTTAGTAATAACACTATACAAACTTTGCGTATTTACTGGTTTAGATACAAAATCGTCCATGCCTACGTTTAAACAGCGCTGTTTATCATCTTCGTAGGCATTGGCGGTAATAGCAATAATGGGCACATGTACTTTAGTGTTTACCTCGTTAGCACGTATTGTTTGCGTGCACTCGTAACCATCCATGTTTGGCATTTGGCAATCCATTAAAATTAAGTCAAAGGTGTTCCCTTTAAGTACTTTTAACGCATCTATACCATCGTTAGCCATAGTCAGTTGTATATGCGTTGGCTCTAGCATTTTAGCGATTACTTGGCGGTTTATAGGGTTATCTTCCACTAGGAGTAATTTTTTGCTTCCAAGGACTGGTACTGATTGTGACTCGACTGTTGCTGCGCCCTTAATATATTTAGCTTTAGGTGCATTAATATAAAACTTAAGCATACTGCCTTTGCCTGGTTCACTATTTAAAGAAATTTCACCCTGCATTTTTTTAATTAAGCCTTGGCTAATTGCCAAACCAAGCCCTGTACCGCCATACTTACGCGCAACACCTATATCAGCTTGAGTAAACTCACTAAATAATAACGACTGCTGCTCTTTAGCTATACCTATACCACTATCAGACACACTTACACGCAATTGCTGATCGGCATAATCAAACGTTAACCGCACAAACCCGCGCTCAGTAAACTTGTACGCATTAGATAGCAAATTAATGATAACTTGATTTAAACGTAAGTCATCAACGTTAATACATTCAGGTAGAGTGTTACTGCATTGGACAATAAATTGCACATTGTTGGAGCTTATAATTGGAGAAAACAACGATTTAATGTTTTCAATAAACGGGGCTAAATCTGTAGGACGCGCGCTAATTTGCATTGCATTAGCCTCAATTTTAGAAAAGTCTAAAATATCGTTTAAGATTTTTAATAAATTTTGTGCACTTTTTTGTTGGGTGTCTAAAAGACCCCTTTGCTCGTCGGTTAACGAACTATCACGCAGCAATACCTCACCCATGCCTATAATACCATTCATCGGGGTACGTAATTCATGGCTCATGTTTGCTAAGAACTGCGATTTAGCCACATTAGCTAAATTGGCACGTTCCACTGCTTTTTTAAGCTTTTTAGTTTGCTCTGCCACTTGTTTTTCTAGTTGTTGATTAAACTCACTTAACTGCTTATTTAGGTCTTGGTTTTTTATGTTAGATGCTTGAAGGTTTTCTATCGAATGCTTAAGCGCAGTGGCTAGCATTTCAAACTGCTGCTGAAGCTGAAGTACTTCCTGCCAACTCGAATCAGTATTAAAAGTATGTTTTTTTGATTGGTTAAAGCTTTGCATTAAATTAGTTAAGCCTGTAATTGGCTGAACTAATAAATTTGCAAGCTGGCGTACAAATAGCACAACCAAAGTAATTAGTGCAGCACCTAACAAAATACTGGGCAACCATGCTTTTGCTACGGCCATACTCAAATGTTTACGATTATAAAAAGTAATTACTTGCCAGTTGTTCTGCGGATTAACATATTTAGAACTGTGATAAACCTCGTTATTGTTAGAACGGAATAAATTTTTATCGCCCATGTTACGCCCGTTAAAACCATCCTCGTTAAAGTCGGTTAATATTTCAAACTGCTCAAGCGAGCTAAAAACTACTTTTCGTTCATCATCCAGTACAACTAATTCGCCAGTGTTTTCAAATAAATTAGGTATAAACTGCTCTAATCGTCCAAGTTTTAACGACCCCTCTACTACGCCGTAAAACTCGCCATCACGATAAATAGGTGCAGACAGCGCTACAATAGCTTCATAACCAAGCCCTCGACCTCTAAGCACGCCGCCACTGTAACCCAAAGGATACTGCTTAGCCTGATTAAAGTATTCACGGTCAGTTACATTACGCTGCGCGTTAGTTAACCCCGCTATAAGGTTATTAGGCGACGTTATTTCGACAAAGCCACTCGGGTTTGCATATAAGCTTGAAGTAAACCCAGGAAATAAACTCATTAACCTTTTTAGCTGCTGTTCAATGTCAGTTCCTGCGCTTATTGCATCACTACTCATTACTATCGCGTTTTTATGAAAGGTTAAATAATCGCTCAATTGCGTGCTGATATATTTGGCTTTTTCTTCAAGCTGGGCATCCACCTCATACTCTAAACGAGAGTGGTGGTCGTTCACTAAAATTACACTAGTCAACAAAATAACCAATATAATAATAACGCTTACAACATAGCTAAGAATGCGGGCAAGCGGCCTGCCTTGATATGCTCGGCTGGCATGAGGAACAAATACACTAAATAAGTCGACTAAAACTAAACTAATTAAAGCATTTACAAGGTACTTTGATATTGCAACAACTAGCGTTAGCCACGGGAGACTAATAAGAAACTGCCCTATTCCCCAAATTATTGGTAAACCAACTAGAAGCCAAAAAACAGTACCAAGGGGGAGTATGGGTTTAGAACGACGTAAACAAAATCTATAAAGCCAAAAAAGCTCGAGTAAATACACTATGCTCGGCCAGCAATGCCCCCACCTGTAAAGTAAAAAGCAAGATACAATAGCAAGGCTCAAGCACGCATATCGCAGCCCAATAAACACTAAGCTACACAATACAAATACTTGCCCGAATAAAAACTCAGAACTATCGAAAAAATACAACGGTAAGAGGTTAACTAAACCACCTAGCAACCCTAATAAAATGGCGAGTATCCACTTACTTGTATGGGGCATTAAATAACCTTGGTACTTTGTTAACACGTTGAGTGTAAATTAATGTTATTTTTACATTATTACGTACAAATCAAGGGTTGTCTAGCAGCAATAAAATAGGAACGAGTAAATATTCTTTTTTTTCAGTAGGTTAATTAACTCAGATGACTTTACCAGCCAAAGGTAAATTTATGAGCTCGTTATTTAAATTTGCGTAGCAACAAAAACATTAACAGCTGCACATAGTAAACTAGCTAAAATAACTATTATAAGAAGCCAAAAGATTAAGCGTATAGCAGTAGTATAATCCGCTTTTTGTACAGCGATTAAAGTTTTAATGCTTACTAGGTTCAGCTAAACAGGTGAAGTACTATTCATATAGGTTGAAAAGTTTTTCCATAGTTCATGCATTTGTTGCTTTGTTAGCCTAGATATCCCCATAACACTAAGAATGCTTCCACCACGCCACTGTGTGTATAGAAATTAACAATGAGAATGCGTATGCGTTTGCCGGTCTTTTTGGGCAAGCTTTATCGATTGAACTAGTTTTGGTTCAAGCAAGTGGTACTCAAAACTAGCCAGAAGATATTTTTTCAGCTCTTTTTTTGCTAACTCAAGCTCAATGCCAGCACATCGATTTATGTCTATGGTTGTAAACGCATTACCGCAATCAATGTCGTCCTCTTCAGCAAACGAGCTAAACGAAATAGCAACTAAAAATAAAAACAGATTCTTTTTTAATTTTTCTCCAAAATACATAACGCGCAAACAAATGCATTGCGAAAACCACACCTTACAAAAGCGTATTTATGCTTTTGTAAGGTGTTTTTTGATAAATACAGCGCGAGGATCACTCCCTTTCGCTCCATAGGTGACATAAACCTCTAGCTTATTCAGCCATTTTTGGAGAAAAACCTCATCATTAAGCTTTGATTTTTTATCTAGGCAATATTCGTTTTCAAGCAGTTGTAATTCATTTTTTAATAAACGCTCTTCTTTCCAGCAAACCTTACAAAGAACTCTTTGAACCCACATATATGCTTTTTTCACCTCAAAGGTATATTTTTGATCTTTTGCTGAAAAAATTTCTCTTTTTTTGCATTTCAAACAATCATATTCGATATCTGAATAAAAACTTTCAAGATACTCGTACCCTACAGAGCGTTTAGACTCCTCTGAGTATTTTTCTTTATTTAATGGAATTCTCATAATTCTCGTTTCGCATAGCGGCTTATTCAATCATTTAAAAGTGCGCGAATCGTGCATGTTCTTTTTATGTCACGTTCGCTCATCTACTTCATGCAGTTTTAACAAATTACCTAAAACAATACTATCACTAAGTTTTTGTTATTTTTAAGTAAGGTGAAATACGAAAAATACGCGCGAGCCGCTCAAGGTTAGCTATGGGTTGCCAGCCATATACTGGTATTGAACAAAAACTCAATACAGCTAAACGCTTTCTCAACATGCATTAGTATTTAAGGAGTTTAGGTTGCTGAGTAACAAATAATAACGACAAGATCGAAATAAAACTTTTTAGGAAATATGTAAATGAATTTTAATTTTATAAGAGAAGTTTAAACACCCAAATGAGGAATTTGGGTGGCAGTCTTACCAGCCACATCTCGGCACACACGTCACAAACTGTGGCTGCTCCCTTCCGGGCCTGACCAGGTTCGCCTGCTAGTGTTGCGAGAGGACCAATAAGACTACCATTGAGGGCCTTGGTTGGCGCGGGAGAGATTATCTCTACTTTTACTGTGTTATT
Organism: Pseudoalteromonas sp. MMG007; assembly: GCF_018100985.1. Classification (GTDB taxonomy): domain Bacteria; phylum Pseudomonadota; class Gammaproteobacteria; order Enterobacterales; family Alteromonadaceae; genus Pseudoalteromonas. The sequence continues at coordinate 121,882 of NZ_JAGJEI010000008.1, forward strand.
CAAGGGATAATCAAAAAAGAAAGTGCGATTGCATACTTCATATACAATCGCGGCTTTTAAATATATTTTGTGGCTGTTATTTGTTCTCTAACTGCGCTTTTATATTACGAAGTGCTGCTTTTACTTTTTTCATGTTTTCTGGACCCATGCGTAAAAGCTGTTTTTGAGCAGCAGGAAGTTGCTCCCATTCAGAAAATGCATACTGATACGTTACTGAATCGCGTAGCAATGGTAACTCACCTTCTGGTTCTGGTGTATCGAGTAATAAATCAATAGCATCTTCAAGCGTTTGATTAAACTCATCATCACCGTAACCAATTTCGCTGTAAGCGTTGTTTATAAGTGGTTTATATTCTTCGTACATGCGCACAGCTTGTGCAGCACTCATACTTGTGAATACTTTTACATAAGGAGTGTAACGCTCGTAGCTATTTGGATCGATTGTTAAAATGTCACCCTCGTTTACACTAAACTCTTCTTCTGGCTTGACCACTGGTGTGTGCTTTTTAGCAATTTTACCTTTGGCTATGTTATCTATAAATACAACGCCACGGCGAATCACGTCATCGGTTACCATTAAGCTCATTACTGAATCACTTAGGTATTCGTCGATTTTTGCGACTACTACATCGTCACTTTCATCAAGCGTTGGTAGTGGCTCTACTTCAGGCTCTGGCTCAACTGGACGCTGTGCTGGCACTTCTAGGTTTTCTGGTTTTTCTGGCATAACTGATGGCGCTTCAACAACAGGATCGTTCTCTGGTTTAAGCTCCATCATTGGCTGCTCTTTTGGTGCTTGCTCTACCTCTGTGCGCTTTTGTGGCTCTTCACTTGGTTTTAAAAGTACAAATGCGGCAGCACACACCACAATAATTAAAATAATAACGGCGAATAAAAAGTTGTTATTAGGCGGACGTTTTTGAACATCTGACGCTTCTGGTTTATCTGACATACAAACTCCATAAAAATTAAAATGCATTATCACTCAGAGTGCTCTGAATGGAAAAAATTCATTATGAGCAAAACTATTACTGTAACTATTTTAGCTCACAAATATAAATGTAAGCTTACTATACGTAGTAACTCAGTTATCCTTTGATTCTTCTAGCTTAAAGACTTACAGTTAATAAATAAAGTAAAGACGTTGAACAGTTTAAACACTAATATGAAAATCAAGCAAGTCGATCCAGAAAAACCAAAAATTGCTCTGTTATTAACAGGGGGTGGCGCACGAGCCGCTTATCAAGTGGGTGTTTTAAAAGCCCTTGCCCACAGCATGCCACGTACCGCTCCTTTACCGTTTAGAGTAATAAATGGCACCTCAGCTGGGGCTATTAACTCAGCCGCTTTAGCATGTTATGCCTCTTGTGCACATTTAGCTGTACGTAAACTTGAATCTGTTTGGAAAAACTTTTCAACCTCTATGGTGTATAAAAGCGACTTTTTAAGTGTATTTGGCCATATAGCACGTAATATATTAACCAGCTTTCAATCTGAGCATATAAACCACCCTCCTGCGAGCTTATTAAATAATCGCCCTTTGCGAGGGCTGTTAAACGAAATTTTAGATTTACACCGAATTGAGCGTAATTTACACCGTAATTACCTAGATGCATTATCGATTACAGCCTCTAGTTACACCACCGGTGATTCTGTGGCATTTTTTCAGTCAAACACACAAACATCGTGGCAGCGTGCAAAACGCGAAGGTCAAGCAACACGTATTAATGTTGAGCATTTAATGGCATCAAGCGCCATTCCTATGGTGTTTCCTAGTGTGAATATTTATAACCATTATTTTGGTGATGGCTCAATACATCAGCTTTCGCCTTTAAGCCCATCTATTCATTTAGGGGCAGAGAAAATATTTATTATTGGGGTCGATCAACCTAAAGAGCTTCATCCTCCAGGGTATTCTCCTCATTACCCGGGCCTTTCGGCTGTGGCTGGGCATTTACTCGATAGTGTTTTTACCGACACCATGCAATCGGATTTAGAGCGCTTAGACCGTATTAATCGCACTTTAGGGCTACTACCCGCTCGCGATAAACACCAAGAGCTTAAACAAATTGATACCTTTGTAATTAACCCATCACAAAACTTTAATGCCATTGCCGCGCAGTATTACAGCGATATGCCGTGGGCTATTAAAATGCTACTGCGCACTATTGGTGTTAAAAAGCATTCACAATCGAGTTTAACCAGCTACCTGTTATTCGAAAAACGCTACACTCAGCATTTAATGCAAATAGGCTTTGAAGACGGTATGAAAAAGTTACCGGAAATACGTAAGTTTTTAGAGCTAGATTAAGCCAAAACAGGCACGTTACTCTATTCCATCGAGCAGGTAGTGCTCTACCCGCTCTACCCTTCTAGGTTTACCTTGCAGTACAAGTACATCGTTAGCGTAAAGCGTTGTTTGCTCATCGGGCGTATCTATTTCTTGCCCTTCTCTGCGCAGTGCTTTAACGATTACTCGGCGTTTAGCTAAATTTAACTCTTCTATTGCTTTATTAACTGCAAAGGCTTGCGGCGGTAATGCTACTACATGTAAATACTCTAAGCGGTCAGTTGAGGTTTCTTCACTGTCTTTAAAATAGCCCGCGTAAAAACTTTGCATTAACGGGTAACGGTTTCGACGCTCTTTACTAACTCGGCGCACAATGCGTGTCATGGGGACGCCCGACATAGATAATACATGCGAAACAAGCATTAAACTCGCCTCAAGCGATTCAGGCACTACTTCTGTTACACCTAGCTCTTTTAAATAACCGAGTTGGCTATCATCACGGGTTCTTATCAGTATTTTTACGTTAGGGGCGAGTTGTTTTATGGCGTCTATAACCACTTGTGCATGTTCAAACTCTGTAAAAGTAATAATAACTAAACGCGCACGTTCTACGCCCGCACATTTTAAAATATCTTTTTGCTTAACATAGCCAAATATTACAGGCTCACCGGCGGCTTTACCTTCTTGAACCAAAATAGGGTTACTTTCTATTGCTACGTAATCTATGGCCTCGGGTTTTAAAAACCGTGCTATCGTTTGCCCAACCCGAGAAAAACCACAAATAACAACATGATCGCTGTAAAGCGTACTGCTTTGTGGCTCACTTTCTGTGGCCATACTTGGGTGCTCTAAAATTCCTAATTTGTTTAGAATAAAAGGCGTTTTATCAATTAAAAATGGCGTAATTGCCATAGATAACACGCCAAGCGCAATTAAAAACGAAGCCTGTTCAGAGTTTAATAATTGGTGCTGCCCAGCAAGAGCTATTAACACAAAGCCAAACTCTCCCATTTGCCAAAGCATAATACCGCATGCTAGGGAGTCTTGATTTCGCTCATGCATAAGCCGAGCACTGAGCGCAACAACAGTAATTTTTAGTATTAATAAACCAAGCAAGGCTGCAATGATTAGTAAGCTGTGGTTGAGGACAAATAAAATATCGAGCTGCATACCAACGGTTACAAAAAATAGCCCCATTAAAATATCGCGAAATGGTCTTATATCGGCTTCTAATTGGTGCCTGTAATGACTCTCACCTAGCATCATTCCTGCTAAAAAAGCCCCTAAGGCCATAGATAGGCCAAACATATAAGTCAATAAGCCTGCAAACAGTGCAACCAAAATAGTGGTCAGTACAAATAGCTCATCGGTACGTACTTGGGCTATTTCGTTAAATACTTTAGGTAGCACCCACTTGCCAATTGCCCACAATAAAACACATACAAATGCGCCTTTGGTTAAAGCAAAAGTTAACGCCCAGCCAATACTCTGCGAGCCACTTGAGGCAAACAACGGAAGAATAATAAGTAAAGGCACTACGGCAATATCTTGAAACAGCAACACACCCACGGCAAGTTGCCCACGGCGCTGATTTAATTCACCGGTTTCTTTTAATAGCTTTACCACTACAGCCGTTGAAGAAAGCGCCATAATTGTGCCAATGGTAAAACTGGTAAGTAAGAAAAAGTCTAAACAATATAATATTATAATGAAGAGTAAGCTGGTAACACCCACTTGCAAGGAGCCAAGCCCAAATACGAGGTTACGCATTGCCATTAGCCGAGAAATAGAAAACTCTAATCCCAGACTAAAGAGTAAAAATACAATTCCTAACTCTGCTACAAATTCAATTTCATGCGATTGAGCAAGCCAACCAATACCATGGCTACCCGCTAAAACCCCCGTAGCTAAGTACGCTAAAATTGGTGGCAACCCTATGCGCTTAAAAAACCACACAAAAAGCACTGCCGCTACTAACAAGCCAAAAATTTGAGCGTTTATACTTTGCAAATTTGGGCTCCGGCGTCAATTAAACTAAGGAATGTACTCTAAATATAGCAACCATATGTTTATCAAGCAATTTTAAAATATGGCATAAAAATCGCTTAGTTACTGCAAAGCAACACCCTCGGGGGAGATTTTAATGGAAAACGTCCATATTTTGACACAACGTGTATCTGGTCGCGGCGACTTTTTGCCGTTTTCAGCGGAGCACACACAAGTTAATGAGTCTGCGGTAACGCATGATCTAGTTACTGAGTTACAAACAAGCTTAGTTATTGAAGATGTTTTAGCTATTTATGCAAGATTTGCTAAGCAATTGCTCAATTTTTCTGGACTGCAGTTTCAATCAACGCTAGGCACTGCACAAACCTCAGATAGCGACACTAATACTACGCCTTATATATATGACTTATCTATTGGTAAAGAGCACTTAGGCCAGTTAATTTACTTTAGCCAATTTAAGCTTAATGCAGCGATAGAAAGTAAATTGCGCACTTTACATTCGGCACTCGTTTATCCGCTTCGTAACGCAATGATGTATAGTCGTGTATTAAAACTTGCTACAAAAGATGCATTAACGGGTTTAAATAATCGCAGTCAATTTAATGATTTTTTGCTTCAAAAGCTCGAAAACTGCCGCCGTTACCAACGCCCATTTAGCCTTATGCTGCTTGATTTAGATAACTTTAAGCAAGTTAATGATAACTTTGGCCATAAAGTAGGTGACGACATGCTCAGGGAGTTTTCAAAAGTATTATGTAGCAGCATAAGAGGCACTGATTCGGTATTTAGATTTGGTGGAGATGAGTTTGCATTACTGATTGAAGACCCTGAATTTACGACCAATAAGGTCATTGCTGAGCGAATCATGTGCTTAGTTAGAAAGTCACCGCTCATGTCTCAATACAAAGTCACAACCAGCATTGGTTTTTCTTTAGCAAGCAGCCAAGATTGCGAAAACGAAATTTTTGCTCGAGCCGATAAAGGCTTATACAAAGCAAAAGCATCTGGCCGTAACTGCGCAAAAGCATATTAGTATTTTTAACTGTATTAAAAAAAGCCTAGCTTCCCCCGCTAGGCTTTTTTATTGCAAAAATTCCAATTCTAAAGTTTTGCATTTACCAATTTATAAATAAACAACGCAGCACAAAAACCAAAAAAGAAGCCGCTCACTAAATTAAGTAATGCTGTAATACTCGCAAGCGGGGTAAATAATACTAAAACCAATGGTAAACTTACGCCTAAAATAAAAAATAGCCCGCCTTTTCCTAACCAGTAGGCAAGTAGTAACGCCGCAGATACCACGCCACCAGCAACAGCATAGCCCAAAGTAATAATATTAAGCTCTAGTAAAACATTTGCTATAACAGCAACTAAAGCAGTTAAAAGCATGCCCATTGGCGCTTTATTAACTAACGACAAGCCTACATGCGGCTGCTCACTCATTATTTACACTCCCAAATAATACCGTTTTCATCTTTGTGTTTCTCACTTACAAAATAACCCACTGCTTGCACAAGCTCATCGTTATAAAATATTAATGGCACCTGTGAACGCAGCCAAGGCGCTACTTTTGCATCTTTAAACCAATGTTTTAGCGTATTGCTGCCTGGCTTTTTTAACGGCTTTATACGCGCACTATTACAATCAAATCGCACGCTTACTTGTTCATTAGTAAATGGCTCACGCACACCTTTACCGCGTTGTTTTAATAATAAACGGCCGTCACTAAGTGTTAGCTCATCTGAGATTAAAAGTTCATTGCTTAATGGTTTACGCGGTACAACAAAATATAGATATTCTTGATGACGGCGTATTTGCCCATCGTTTAAATCAATCTGCATTTGCGAATCAGTTTGAGCATTGCAAGCTTGGTTTATTATTTGCGACAACTGTTTTTGCGAAGGCATAACTTGAGTAAATAGCGCTAGCCAAGCACGCATAACATTTGCTGTTCGTACATCGCTATAACGAGTTACTTGGTTAATACACAAACCTTGCTGCTCATTTAAACTTTGGCTTAAATCAATTTGTGTATACTCATCAAGAAGCGCTTGCTGTTGCTGTAATAAACTTATACTTCGCCCCGCACATTGCTCAAAACCATTAAAGCGCTCAGCGAGTAATGGCACTACACTTGCGCGTAAAAAATTACGATCGAAGCGTTCATCCGTATTTGAGTCATCAGTAATGTGGTTAATATTAAACTCAGCGGCAAAGGCTTCAATATTACTACGCGTTACATTTATAAGCGGCCTAAAACATATACGCCCACTACTAAGAGTGCGAGTTTGCTGCATAGCGCCTAAGCCTTTTAGGCCCGAGCCACGTTTTAAGCGCAGTAAAAATGTTTCTATTTGATCGTTTAAATGCTGACCTAATAAAATAATACTTTCAGGTGCGCTTAGTTCATCAAGTGCTTTATAACGCGCATCACGTGCTTGCGCTTCAAGGCTTGTTCGTGTTTTTTGCTCTATGTGCACCGCAGCTGCATTAAAAGGCACATTGAGATCAGCACACAATGTTTGGCAAAATTGTTGCCAGTCTTGAGCGTGTTGACTTAAACCATGATTAACATAAATAGCACTTACGTTTAGCGTTGGCATTTCTTGCTTTAGCAAGTGCATCACATGAAGCAATACAACAGAATCAACCCCACCCGAAAGCGCTACAGTAAAGTTATACTGTTGTTGCTTAAAAAAATGCGCAAGTACGTGTTTAACTTGTTGATAAATGGCTGATGATTGCATGTAATACGCTATAAAATTTGTGTTGCTAGTATTTTAAAACAAAAAAGCCGCATAAGCGGCTTTTTTTAACATTTAATGCGATAGCTACTTAATTAACAGTAACCAAATGACATTAAACGTTTATAACGCTGATCAAGCATGTCTTCAAGCGAAAGTGCCTGTAAATCTGCAAGGTCACGCTGTAAACGAGCTTTTAAGTTACGCGCCATTGCATCGTAATTACGATGTGCGCCACCTAAAGGCTCATCAACTAAGTTGCTGATCAAATCAAGCTCTTTAACACGCTCAGCGGTTACACCCATAGCTTCTGCTGCGAGGGGTGCTTTATCTGCGCTTTTCCATAAAATAGAGGCACAGCCTTCTGGCGAAATTACAGAGTACGTGCTGTATTGCAACATGTTAACTCTGTCGCCAACACCAATCGCTAATGCACCACCTGAGCCGCCTTCACCAATAACCGTACAAATAGTCGGCACTTTAAGCGCCGCCATTACTTTTAGGTTACGTGCGATTGCTTCAGACTGACCACGCTCTTCAGCGCCAACACCTGGGTAAGCACCTGGTGTGTCGATAAAGGTCATAATTGGCATTTTAAAACGCTCAGCCATTTCCATTAAGCGTAATGCTTTGCGGTAACCTTCTGGCTTTGGCATACCAAAGTTGCGCTTAATTTTTTCAGCTGTATCGCGACCTTTTTGTTGGCCAATAACCATGACTGGTTCGCCATCTAAACGTGCAACACCGCCTAAAATAGCCGGATCGTTAGCAAAAGTACGATCGCCTGCAAACTCGTCAAATTCCGTGAAAATGCGCTCGATATAATCTCGAGTGTAAGGACGCAACGGATGACGCGCTAACTGCGATACTTGCCAAGCGCCTAAATTTGAGAATATTTCCTCTTTTTGCTTAGCACTTTTTTCTTTTAATTTGCTGACTTCCTCTTCTAACTCAAGGTCTAATTCGCCAGCGCGGCTTATACTTTGTAATTCTTCAATTTTTGCTTCTAATTCTGCAATCGGAAGCTCAAAATCAAGATAATTGAGGCTCATGCTCTAAACTACCTAATCAGTTAAATTCTAGTTCTACATCTTGTGCCGCCATGAGTGATAACTTATGAATTAAGTCGTCGCTCGGCGTAACACACCATTCGATCCCTAGGGTTAATTGTGCCAACGCATCGGGGCGTTGGTAATAAACCTTGATCGGACACGTTCCCATTTTATAAGGTTCGAGTACTTTTTGTAATTTATCGAAGAAACCTGCCTCGATTTGCACCATGTTCAGCGTCATTTTAATCGCTTTAATACGTTTTTCACGCGCTTGAGCAATGGTGTTTATTTCTCTGGCGGTCATTGTAATGCCACCGGAGAAGTTATCAAAGCTGACCTGTCCAGATATTACCAAGATATTGTTAACTTGAAGCATTTCTTGGTACATTTCGAACTGTTCTGGAAACAAGCGTACATCAATACGGGCGCTCTTGTCATCTAAAGTTATTAGCCCCCAGCGATTTCCTTTTTTATTAATTAAGGTTCTCGCTGAAATAACTAAACCAGCCGCTGTAGAGAGTACATCACGATTAGTTGGCTGTAAATCCACCAGCTTACCGCTGGTATAATACCTAAGTTCTTTTCGGTACTGATTTATCGGATGCCCTGTTAAATAAAGGCCTAGCGTATCCTTTTCACCTTCAAGCCATTGGTTATCTGTAAGGCCCGTGGCTTTTATAAAGGCTTGCTCTACCTCATCAGGCTCGGTGGCTAATAAACCAAATAAATCGCTTTGCCCAAGCTGCTCTGCCTTATTGTGCTGATCGGCTGCGCGCATAGCATCTTTTAAACTTGCCAGTAATGTTGCACGCCCTGCTTGGGTTTTTTCTGGGCCGAGCTGATCAAGTGCACCGGCATAAATTAATTTTTCGGTAACACGTTTATTTAAGCGTTTTAAATCTACACGGGCACAAAAATCAAATAAGTCTTTAAACGGGCCGCCTTTTGCGCGTGCTTCTAAAATAGCATCTACCGGCGCTTCACCTACGCCTTTAATTGCGCCAATACCGTAAACAATTTCGCCTTGCAGGTTTACCGTAAACTTAAACTCACCGGCGTTTACATCTGGCGGTAATAAGGTGAGTTTCATGTTTTCACATTCATCTACCAAAATTACTATTTTGTCGGTGTTATCCATATCTGCCGACATCACCGCAGCCATAAATTCAGCTGGGTGATGCGTTTTCATCCAAAGCGTTTGGTACGAAACAAGTGCATAGGCCGCCGAGTGAGATTTATTAAAACCATACCCTGCGAACTTTTCTACCAAGTCGAAGATTTTAATGGCGAGTTCGCCGTCAATACCATTATTGCGTGCGCCATCTTCAAACGTTGAACGCTGTTTTGCCATTTCTTCGGGTTTTTTCTTACCCATTGCACGACGTAACATATCGGCGCCACCAAGCGTATAGCCTGCGAGCACCTGCGCTATTTGCATTACTTGTTCTTGATACAAAATAATGCCGTACGTAGGATCGAGTATTGGTTTTAAGCTTTCGTGTTGGTATTGCGCGTCGGGGTAAGAAATTTCTTCTCGGCCGAGTTTTCGGTCGATAAAGTTATCTACCATGCCTGATTGCAGTGGACCTGGGCGGAACAAGGCCACGAGTGCAATCATATCTTCAAAACAATCGGGTTTAAGGCGGCGTACTAAGTCTTTCATGCCGCGCGACTCTAGCTGAAACACTGCTGTTGTTTCGGCGCGCAGTAATAGCTCTATACTTTTTTTATCATCCAGTGGAATGGTGTTGATATCGACAGGGTCCTTACCTTCGCGCTGCATTCGCACGTTGGTCATATCCACAGCCCACTGCAAAATGGTCAAGGTACGTAAACCCAAGAAATCGAACTTAACAAGGCCTGCAGTTTCTACGTCGTTTTTATCAAACTGGGTAACCGGAAACTTACCTTCGTCATCGCAATAAAGTGCAGCAAAGTCGGTAATAGTGGTTGGCGATATTACTACGCCACCCGCATGTTTACCGGCGTTACGTGTACACCCTTCTAGGATGCGACACATGTCGATTAAATCTTTTACCTCAGAGTCACCGTCGTAGGCTTCTTGTAAACGCGGCTCAACTTCAAACGCTTTGGCAAGGGTCATACCTGGATCGCCGGGGATCATCTTCGAAATACGATCAACAAACCCATACGGATGACCAAGTACACGGCCAACATCACGTATTACCGCTTTTGCCGCCATAGTACCAAAGGTGATAATTTGCGATACCGCGTCACGGCCATACAACGCCGATACGTGATCAATTACTTCATCGCGCCTGTCCATACAAAAATCGACGTCGAAATCGGGCATTGATACACGTTCAGGGTTTAAGAATCGCTCAAAGAGTAAATCAAATTCAAGCGGATCAAGATCGGTAATTTTAAGTGCATATGCTACTAATGAACCTGCACCAGAACCACGCCCAGGGCCTACCGGTATATTGTTATCTTTACTCCACTGAATAAACTCCATTACGATCAAGAAGTAACCCGGAAAACCCATCTGGTTAATTACGCCAAGCTCGACAGCTAAACGCTCATCGTATTCAACCCGTTTTACTTTTCTATCTTCTTCATCTGGGAATAAAAACTGTAGTCGCTCTTCAAGGCCGTCTTCTGAAACTTTAACTAAAAAGTCTTCTATTTTTAATGAACCCGTAGGGTAATCGGGTAAAAAGTAAGTGCCTAATTGCACCGTTACATTACAGCGTTTGGCTATTTCTACGGTATTTTGTAGCGCCTCTGGAATATCGCTAAAAAGCTCAGCCATTTGCTCTGGCGTTTTAAGGTATTGTTCTTCGGAGAATCGTTTAGGGCGGCGTTTATCATCAAGCGTGTAACCGTCAAAAATGGCCACGCGAATTTCGTGCGCTTCAAAGTTCTCAGGCTTTAAAAATACCACTTCGTTAGTGGCTACAACCGGTAACTGCTCTTTGGCTGCAAGCTCTACCGCCATGTGTAAGTAGTCTTCTTCAAGAGGGCGGTTAGTTCGTACAAGCTCTAAATAGTAATGATCGCTAAAGTGCTGCTTGTAAAAGCTAACAACAGATTCAATAACGCCCGGATTGCCTTTTAAAAGCGCTTTACCTAAATCGCCATCTTTAGCGCCCGAGAGAATAATAAGCCCTTCTTTGTGCTTTATTAGCCACTCGCGGTCAATTACGGGGCGATGAAATACATGCCCGCGCTGGTAAGCTTCAGATATCAATAGCGTTATATTTTTATAACCGTCGTTGTCTTTCGCTAAAATAGTTATACGACATGGTTCATCTGAAAATTCAGGGCTAAGTAGCCAAAAATCAGCACCCACAATCGGCTTTATACCCGCATTGTGCGTGGCGCCATAAAACCGCACTAAACCACAAAAGTTCATTTGATCAGTGATAGCAAGCGCAGGCATTTCGAGCTCTTGCGCTTTAGCGACTATTGGCTTGGTTTTGGCCAGGCCATCAACCATCGAAAAATCTGAGTGAACCCGTAAATGTACAAAATCTGGTGCAGCCATGGTTTACGCCTCACCCTTAGCTTGCATTAATACGCGTTGCACAGGCTTAAAACTTTTACGGTGTTCATCTATAGCGCCATATTGCTCAAGTGCTGCAAAGTGCGCTTTCGTTGGGTAACCTTTATGCCCTGCAAACCCATATTGTGGGTAGCGTGCATCGAGTTCAATCATTTCATCATCACGCGCTACTTTTGCTAAAATAGACGCCGCTGATATTTCGGCCACTAAGCTATCGCCCTTAACAACAGCTTGCGCGGGCATAGTTAACTTAGGTAAACGATTACCATCTATAAATACAAATTCAGGCTGTGTGCTTAGCCCCTCAACTGCACGGCTCATAGCAAGCATGGTGGCGCGTAAAATATTTAATTCATCAATTTCAGTTGGACTACAACGGCCATATGCATAGCACAGTGCTTTTTCTTTTATTTCTAAAGCAAGAGCTTGGCGCTTTTTATCTGTTAGCTTTTTTGAGTCAGCTAAACCTGCAATAGGTTTAGTAGGGTCGAGTATTACCGCAGCGGTAACTACATCGCCTACAAGCGGGCCGCGCCCTACTTCATCTACACCGGCAATAAAGGTTACGTTAGGTCGTTCAATTTGCATTTATTAACTCCGCCACAGCATTAGCTGCTTGTTCGCTGGCATTTAATCTAATTTTTTCGTGAATAGCTAAAAAGCGTGCTTTTAATTCTTTGTTATCGGTATTTAACATAGGCGTAAGTGCACCTGTTAAATTGGCTACATTACATTCGCTTTGTAAAAATTCAGGCACAAGCTCTTCATCGGCCAATAAGTTAGGCAGCGAAAAATACTTAATATTAAAGGTAAATAAAGTTTTAAAAATCCAATAGCTCATCGGCTTTATTTTATAACCTACTACCATTGGCTTTTTATAAAGCATGCCTTCAAGTGTTGCCGTGCCCGATGCAAGTAAAATGGCGTCTGCCGCTTGCATCGCTAATTTTGATTGCCCATCTAGCAAACTAATATTAAGGTTAGGTGCTGTGGCATTTAAAATATCAATAAACTGGGCTTTGCGCTTTGCATTTACCAGTGGCACCACAATTTTAAGATTTGGATTTTGCGCCTGCAGCTCTGCTGCCGTTTTTATATAGGTTTCGCTTAATAAACCGACTTCAGAGCCTCGACTACCCGGCAGTAACGCAAGTACTTTATCACCTAGGCTTAGCCCTAGCTCTGCACGCGCTTGGCTGTCGTCGTGCTCAAGGGCTATATCATCAGCAAGTGTATGCCCTACAAATGTACAAGGAACTTGGTGTTTATCGTAAAATTCTTTTTCAAACGGCAATAATGCAAGCACTAAGTTAGTAGCAGCACTTATTGTGTGAATACGCTTTTCGCGCCATGCCCACACAGACGGGCTCACATATTGAATAGTTTTAATGCCTGCCTCTTTTAATGGTTTCTCAACGCGAAGGTTAAAATCGGGGGCATCTATACCAATAAATACATCGGGTGGATTATCTACAAAATGCTGTACGAGCTGTTTGCGTATTTTTAGTAAGCGAGGCAGGCGCCCTAATACTTCAACAAGCCCCATTACCGACAGCTCATCCATATCGTAGAGTGTTTTACAGCCTTGAGCCTGCATTTTAGGCCCAGCAATCCCTTCAAAAATAGCATCAGGGAAATGTACTTTAAGTGATTTAATTAAACCTTCACCTAAAATATCGCCCGACAGTTCACCTGCCACAATACCAATACGTAGTTGTTTTTTTTCTTTATTCATTCGATTTTATTTCACAAGTAAACCAGGCGTTCATAAGGTTTAGTTTACCGTGTTTTAGTGTTTGATTAAACGCTTTAAATTGATGGTTTTTGTAACTAAAACCTCCACAAAAGATTGTTTGTTTTTAATACTGATGTAGCATGGTAAATATATATTAAGTTTTTCTAATATGTTTATTGACAAAAATTGTGCAAAAGTAAATAATATTCCAAACTTTCAGTAATTACTGAAAGTTTATTAAATTTAACTTTGCCAATTTTATTGCCTTGTTAACCCGTCACCCTCAAGGAGCTAAAAATGATAGATGAAACCTTTGTGGATCTATCGCGATTACAGTTTGCTGTTACCGCACTCTTCCATTTCTTATTCGTACCTTTAACCATAGGTATGACCTGGATATTAGTTATTATGGAATCGGTTTATGTTATGACCGGCCGCGAGATTTACCGCGACATGACTAAGTTTTGGGGAAAGTTGTTTGGTATTAACTTTGCAATTGGTGTGGCAACGGGCCTTACCATGGAGTTTGAGTTTGGTACTAACTGGTCTTATTACTCGCATTATGTGGGTGATGTATTTGGTGCGCCGCTCGCTATTGAAGGCTTAATGGCATTCTTTTTAGAATCAACCTTTGTGGGTATGTTCTTTTTGGGCTGGGATAGGTTAACTAAACGCCAACACTTAGGTGCAACATTTTTAATGGCACTGGGTACGAACATGTCGGCACTTTGGATTTTGATTGCTAATGGTTGGATGCAAAACCCGGTAGGGGCAGAATTTAACTATCAAACTATGCGTATGGAAATGACTAGCTTTGCTGAGCTTGTATTTAACCCAGTAGCTCAAGTTAAGTTTATTCATACCGTATCGGCGGGTTATGTAGCAGCCTCTATGTTTGTGCTAGGTATAAGTAGTTGGTACATATTAAAAGGCCGTGATCTAGCCTTTGCTAAGCGCTCGTTCTCGGTGGCATCGGGCTTTGGTTTAGCTTCCATACTATGTGTGATTTTATTAGGTGACGAATCGGGCTACGAAGTAGGCGAAGTTCAAAAAGTAAAACTAGCAACAATAGAAGCAGAGTGGCATACAGAAGAAGCCCCTGCTGCATTTACAGCTATTGGCTTTCCTGATTCGGACGAGCAAGTAACCCATGCGGCGGTAAAAATCCCTTACGCACTTGGTTTAATTGCGACACGCTCTTTAGATGAGCAAGTAACAGGTATTTCTGATTTAGAAAAGCAACACGAAGTACGTATACGTAATGGCATGATTGCTTACGAATACCTTGAAAAACTAAGAGGTGGTGACAATACACCTGAAAACATAGCCAAGTTTGATACGCTTAAAGACGATTTGGGTTATGGCTTATTGCTTAAACGCTACACGCCAAATGTAGTAGATGCGACCGAGGAGCAAATTCAAAAAGCAGTGAAAGACTCCTTCCCTCGCGTTGGCCCTATGTTCTGGTCGTTTAGAATAATGGTTGCCTGTGGCGTAGCTATGTTGGCAGTGTTTATATTGGCATTTTACTACAATGCACACCGTATTATTGAGCAAAAACGCTGGTTACTGTGGGCTGCGGTACTGAGTATTCCACTGCCTTGGATTGCCATTGAATTTGGCTGGATTGTTGCCGAGTATGGCCGTCAGCCTTGGGCAATATCTGAAATTTTGCCGACCTTTTTAGCGACCTCGTCACTGACGGTAAACGATATTTTAATTAGCTTAACTGGGTTTATTATTTTTTACACTGGCTTGGCTATTGTGGAAGGTTGGTTAATGGTTCGCTTTATTAAACAAGGGCCAAGCTCATTACATACTGGTAAATACCACTTTGAGTTACCAAATAAAGCAGATAAAGATGCAGGAGAGCAATTATGATTTTTGATTATGAAACATTAAAAATGCTGTGGTGGTTGCTCATTGGTGTGTTACTTATTGGCTTTGCTATTACCGATGGCATGGATATGGGCGTGGCTATGCTGCTACGCCTAGTAGGTAAAACAGACTCAGAGCGTCGCACAGTAATTAATACCATTGGCGCGCACTGGGATGGTAACCAAGTATGGTTTATTACCGCAGGCGGTGCTTTATTTGCAGCGTGGCCTATGGTGTATGCAGCGGCATTTTCGGGTTTTTACTTTGCTATGATGCTGGTGCTATTTGCATTATTTTTTAGACCTCTTGGTTTTGATTACCGCTCTAAAATAGATTCTAAACGCTGGCGTAACAACTGGGATTGGGGCTTGTTTGCAGGCAGTGCAATTCCGGCCTTAGTATTTGGTGTGGCGTTTGGTAACTTGTTTTTAGGCGTACCGTTTAATATTGATAACTTATTGCGTGTAAGTTACCAAGGCTCGTTTTTTGGTTTATTAAATCCTTTTGCTTTGCTTGCAGGTTTAATTAGTGTGGCTATGTTAATAGCTCATGCTGGTATGTGGTTACAACTACGTACCGCCGATGCAGTAGCTGAACGTTCAGGGCAATATGGTCGCTATGCACTAATGGTATTTATTGTACTGTTTGCTGGAGCTGGTGTTTGGGTTGCTAATATTAATGGCTATCAAATTATCTCTATGCCGGACACGCAAAGCCATGCAGACCCTTTAGCTAAAGTGGTAACTACAGCAAAAGGTGCTTGGCTTAATAACTACAGTGAACGACCATGGACAATGACCTTCCCTATTTTAGGGTTTGTAATGGCACTAAGCGCATTGTTTTTCTCAAAAATTAATAAGCCTGCGCTTGGCCTTGTTTCTACAAGTGTCATGTTAATAGGCATTATTATGACGGCGGGCGTATCACTATTCCCATTCATTATGCCTTCAATTAATAATCCTGATATTAGCTTAACTATTTGGGATGCGGTATCTAGTCATAAAACGCTGAATATTATGTTTGTTGCCGTAGTTATTTTTATACCGCTAATACTGGCCTACACCACGTGGTGTTACGTAAAAATGTGGCGCAGAGTAACGGTAGATGAAATTGAAAACAACACTCACGGTAGCTACTAAGGAGACTAAAGTATGTGGTATTTTGCTTGGATTTTAGGTGTACTTTTAGCCTGTACCTTAGGTGTAATAAACGTAATGTGGTACGAGTTTCACCAAAATAAAAACAGCATAGCTGATGATGAACAACCTATGCACGATTTATTAAACGAGAAAAACTCAGCTAAAAATGACGACTAACCCTCGATTAGATCGCGCGCAGCAGCAGTCTCTGCGCGCATTTTTAAAGCTACAAAGTAAACCCGCTGCAATGTGGTTAAAGTTAAGCATTGCACTGGGTACTTTTAACGCTATTTTAATGATTGCAGGGGCTTACTTACTCGCCCAAACTATTCATAATGTAATGTTTGAAGGTGAAAGCCTTGCTCAAGTAACCCATTTACTATGGCCACTTGCAGGCATTATTTTACTACGAGCGCTTTTTTTAGCACTAAGTGAAAGGCTAAGTGCCTTTGCTGCACTTAAAATCAAATCGGCTATGCGCCAAACCTTATTAACCAAATTAACCCAATTAGGGCCTAGCTACATTGAACAACATGGTCAAGGAGCAACGCTTAACACCTTGCACGATGGCGTTGAAGCATTGCACGACTATTACGCTAAATACTTGCCTGGTGTTGCTTACAGTGCCCTTATTCCTATAGCAATTTTGGTGGTAATTTTTCCAACCGACTATAAAGCGGGTTTAATATTTTTACTAACCGCTCCGCTTATTCCCTTTTTTATGATTTTAGTTGGATCTAAAGCTGAAGATTTAAATCAAAAACGTTGGAAACAACTTGCCGTTTTAGGTAACTACTTTTTTGACCGCATACAAGGTTTGACGCAACTTAAGCTATTTAATGCCACCCGTTCTGAGCTTAAACATATTGCTAAAATTTCTGATGATTTTAGACACGCCACACTCGATGTATTAAAAATTGCTTTTTTATCGTCATTTGCGCTGGAATTTTTAGCCACTATTAGCGTGGCACTCGTTGCGGTAATAATTGGCTTTAGGCTATTTTTTGGCACGCTAGATTTTGCAACCGGCTTTGTAGTGCTGCTACTTGCGCCTGAATTTTATTTACCACTTCGCCAATTAGGCAGCCACTACCACGCTCGCTTGCAAGGTATTAGCGCTGCAGCCGACATGGTAACTATTTTAAATGCGCCCCTTCCTGAACAGTCACAACAAAACAATGCATACGTTAGCGAGCCTATAAATACAATAAGCATTAACAACTTAAATTTTACATACCCAAACAGTAATGAAGGTATAAAAAATATAAACTTAACCCTACCCAATAAAGGCTTAGTAGCTGTAGTTGGTGCGAGTGGCTCAGGTAAAAGCACTTTATTTGATTGCCTATTAGGGTTTCACCCTCAGGTGATTGGGCAAATCAGTATTAATGACAAGCCACTAGATGCAACTAATATTAATATGCTACAAAATAAAATTGCCTGGATCCCGCAAACGCCAACGCTATTTTATCAAAGCATTAGCGATAACATCAAAATAGCAAAACCAGACGCTTCACAATTAGAGCTTGAGCAAGCAGCACACCAAGCTGGCGCTTTAGATTTTATAAACACATTACCTAATGGCTTTAATACATTGATAGGCGAGCAAGGCGAAGGGCTTTCTGGCGGACAAAAGCAACGTATTGCCCTTGCTCGTGCATTTTTAAAACAAGCGCCTATTTTAGTACTCGATGAACCAACGGCACATCTTGATAGCCAAACAGAGCAGCTTATTCAGCGTGCAATAAACGATTATGCAAAAACACATTTGGTACTGGTTATAGCTCATCGCCTTAATACAGTAAAAAATGCTAACAATATTATTGTTATGCAAAATGGTGAGGTAGCGCAGCAAGGCACATACTCACACCTTGCTCAGCAAAATGGTGCGTTTAAAACACTGCTAAGCACTCAAGTGCAAGGATCTGATAATGACTAATTTTATTAGGCTATTAAAGCTTTGCCGCCCGCACTATAAAGCTATGTTGCTGGGTACTTTTTTAGCCACTTTAACTGTACTTGCAAACGTGGGCTTACTCGCTATATCGGGTTGGTTTTTAGCCTCAATGGCAGCTGCAGGTATTGCTGGCGTGCAAATGAACTACTTTACACCCGCAGGGACTATTCGATTTTTAGCGATTGTTCGTATCGCATCACGCTATGGTGAGCGCTTAGTAACGCATAACGCGACGTTTTTATTGCTTAGCGAAATTCGCGTAAATATGTTTGCAACGCTAAGTAAGCTAAACAATGTAGATTTAGCAATGAGTCGCAGCGCAGATTTAGTAAACCGCTTACAAAACGATGTTGATGCCCTAGATAAATTTTACTTAAATATATTACTGCCTATGCTAGTAGCGCTATTAAGCATACCTATTATTATGGTGTTTATGGCGGCCTATAACGCAAACGTTGCGCTTATTTGTTTTACTGGCATTTTATTAATTGGTGTTGTTTTACCAGCTTTATTAAGTGCTAAATTAAATAAAAATAGCCATAAAGAAACACAATTAAGTGCTCAGCTTAGAGCTGAACTTTCAGATACGCTAACAGGCCTTAGAGAGCTTAGTATTTATCAAGCAGGTGGCAATCAAATTTCAAAATGTGATGATTTGAATGAACAGTACAACCTGCAACTTTATAGTCGCCATAAAGCACTGGCAAACAGTGATGGCTTAAGCTTGCTGGTAGTGCAATTAGCTATGCTAGGCGCTATCGTTACTATTGTGCCATTGGTTTACAGCGGGGCCATGGTAAATGTAGAGCTTGCTATGCTAAGCCTATTTGTATTGGCAAGCTTTGAAAGTGTATTGCTCCTCCCAAATGCTTTTATAGAGCTACCTAATGTACTCAAAGCCGCAGAGCGACTGTTTACACTTCAAGATAAAGTGTCTGATCAGAGCAACAATCACAGCGCTTTAATTGATACTCAGTTCGATAAAAATAATACCGCTCTAATACTTAATAACATTAGCTATAAATACGATGAGCATAATGCATTAACTGATGTGAGCTTTGTGCTAAAAGCGCAACAAAAAGTAGCCATTGTAGGTAGAAGCGGCAGCGGTAAAACTACGCTTGTAAATTTGCTAACTGGGCTATGGCCTCTTCAGCAAGGCAGCATTACGTTGAGTGATCAAAATAACTCGCAAGAACTACACTCACTAAGCAATGACGCCCGCGCAAGCGTTATAAATATATTAGCGCAGCAGCACCATATTTTTGATGGCACCCTGAGTGAAAATTTACGCTATGCTGCACCAAGTGCGACAAAAGAAGAAATGCTTGAAGCCATTAAACTTGCGCAGCTAGAGCCTTGGTTTAATGATTTACAAGAAGGTTTAAAAACACGTTTAGGTACCGGAGGCAGAAGCGTTTCTCAAGGCCAATCAAGGCGTATAGCGATTGCTCAGGCTTTATTACAAAACCCCGCTATTTTAGTACTTGATGAGCCTACCGAAGGGCTAGATAACCAATCTAAGCAAACCGTAATGAACGCCATTATGCAGGTAATGGGTAACGCAAGCGTACTTACAATTACCCACGACCCTGCTCTTCTTGCTCAAATGAATAATGTTATATGGTTAGAAGACGGTAAAGTGGTTGCACAAGGCTCTCATAAAGAGATCAGTAGCGCTTATCCAGATTATGTGGCACTAACTACCCGGTTTTAATATCTTAACAGACACGTCAATAACGCCGACTTTAGGGTCGGCTATCTTTTTAAACATGCTTTTTGATAAATCGATAATACGGCCACGTACATAAGGGCCTCTGTCATTTATCCTTACTATGACTGATTTATTATTAGCAAGGTTAGTAACAACCACCTTAGTACCAAAATCGAATTCTAAATGAGCAGCTGTTGCAGCTTGCTGGCTAAAACGCTCTCCATTAGCAGTTGTTCTTCCGTGGTATTTATCAGCATAAAAAGATGCTTTTCCTACTTGAGTTATTTCTCCTGTAGATGACTTAATGAGTGGCTGGCTACTACAAGCGGCTAAAACTGAAGTAATAAAAAGAGTGACAACTAACTTAGGTAAACGCATAGAATGGCTTTTATTATAAAAATTAAGCGCATACTAACTTGAGTACCCTGAGTATTAACTGAATTGGCTTTAAACTCTGGGCAATAAAAAACCACCTTCGATTTATCATCTACGGTGGTTTTAATGCTCAAAGCAAAGCTTGTAATTATCTTACAATGCCGCGCTCAGAGCCTTTAACAAAATCTATCATGGTTTGCACTGCAGGATACTTTGCAGCGTCTTCACTTAGTGATGAAATTGCTTCATCAACACCTAAGCTCTTACGATAAAATGCTTTATAAGCACGGCGTACTGCCATTATTTCATCGCTTTCAAAGCCACGGCGTTTCATGCCTTCTTTGTTGATTGCTGCAGGACCTGCTGGCATACCAATAGTAGTAACAAATGGAGGCACGTCTTTATTAACACCTGAGTACATGCCAATAAATGCGTGGTCACCAATTTTACAAAACTGATGAACACCCGAGTTACCACCTAAGATAACCCAATCGCCTACGTGTACATGGCCTGCAACACTTGCGTTATTAGCAAAAATAACGTTATCACCAATCACAGCATCGTGCGCTACATGGGTATAAGCCATAAATAAGTTGTTGCTACCAATTTTAGTTACACCTTGATCCTGAATAGTACCTCGGTGGATAGTTGCACACTCACGAATAACGTTGTTATCACCCATGATTAATGTGGTTGGCTCGTTGTTGTATTTTTTGTCTTGGCAGGCTTCGCCTACTGACGCAAATTGGAAAATATGATTTCCAGAGCCAATAATAGATGGCCCTTTAACAACAACGTGAGACTCAATAATACAGTCATCACCGATCACAACATCATTGCCAATATAGCTATACGGACCAACTGAGACATTGTTGCCTAGTTTAGCGCCAGGTTCGATTATTGCTGTAGAATGGATCACTATTAAAACTCTCTTCTCGCACACATAATTTCGGCACTACATACTACTTTGCCATCGACTTTTGCTTCAGCGGCAAATTTCCATATATTGCGACGCTCTTTTAAAAACTCTACATGCAGATGCATTGTATCGCCAGGAACTACTGGTTGTTTAAAACGCGCATTATCTACAGCAGCAAATAAGTAAAGCTCGTTATCGCTACGGTTTTCTACAGTTTTAAACCCTAATAAACCAGTGGCTTGCGCCATTGCTTCTAATATTAGCACACCAGGAAAAATTGGCTGATTTGGAAAATGGCCAGTAAAAATAGGCTCGTTAATAGACACATTTTTAATTGCATGTAGTGACTCGCCAGGCGTAAAGTCAATAACACGATCAATTAAAAGCATCGGATAACGGTGTGGTAATAAACTTAAAATTTCTTGAATATCAAGGCTATTTAATTCGTTTGCCAAAATAGCATCCTTATTAGTGTTCAACGTTATGACTTAGCCAATGCTTCAAGCGCTTTAAGACGTGACTTCATGTCTGAAAGGTTACGCAAGTGAGCAATTGATTTACGCCATTCTTTATTAGTTGTATGGGGCATACCTGATGAGTAAACACCTGGTTCGGTGATTGATTTAGTCACCATACTCATACCAGTAATTATAACACCATCACATACAGACATGTGACCGTTAATTGCAGTCATGCCGCCAATTTGACAGTTCTTGCCAATGGTAACGCTTCCTGCAAGTACGGTGCAGCCAGCAATCGCTGTGCCCGAGTTAACTTCAACGTTGTGTGCTATTTGACACTGATTATCAATAATAACATTGCTATGGATAATGGTGTTATCTAGTGCGCCACGGTCAATAGTAGTGCTTGCGCCTATTTCAACCTTGTCGCCTATAATCACTGAGCCAAGTTGGGGTATCTTTACCCACTGCCCGCGCTCATTGGCATAGCCAAATCCATCACTACCAACAACACTATTTGCTTGAAACAAACAATCTGCGCCAATCTCAACATCGTGATAAATAGTCACACTAGGCCAAAGCTTAGTGCCAGAGCCTATTTTAACACGTTCTCCGATAAAACTGTTCGGACCAATTTGCGCGTTATCACTAATAACAGCTTCAGCTTCAATTACAGCATTAGCGCCTACCGCGGCACTGTCGCTTACAATAGCTGAAGGGTGAATAGTTGCACTTGGGTGTATACCTGTAGAGGCCGAGCGAGGCGTAGTATCCATAAATTGCGCTAGTTTTGCGTAACTCACATAGGGGTTAGCAACTATCACTTTACTGCCTTCAAAAAATTCAGCATCAGCTTGGCTAACTATTACAGCACTAGCTTGTGTAGTTTCAAGCTGCGTACGATATTTTGAGTTCGCTAAAAATGCAATATGCCCAGTACGGGCATTTGCAAGTGTCGCTATTTTTTTTATTTCTAAAGCGCCATCACCTTGAAGCTCGGCGCCTAGAAGTTCCGCAATTTGCGAAAGCGTATAATTTTGCATAGAGTGATTATTTCTTGCTAACAGCTGCTACAACTTTAGATGAAAGATCAGTTACTTCTTTAGGGTTAAAGTAGATCGTTGTGTCTTTAACTTTAACTTCATCGAAGTCGCCATCTTTAGCAATTTCTTCAATTGTTTTGATGATCACACCTTGAACTTTAGCAAGCTCTTGGTTTTGGCGTGCTTTAATTTCTTGCTCTAAAGGACGACCTTGTTCAGCAAGATTTTTTTGCATGCCCTGAATCTTGTCACGTAATGCATCTTTTTGAGCTTGGCTCATCGTTGTGCTTTCGCGCTTAAATTTTTCTGCTTCAAAGCGAATATCGCCTTGTAACTTTTCAAGTTCTTGGCGGCGCTCTGCAAACTCAGTTTGTAGCGATTGTTCAATTTTAGCCATTTGAGGAATTTGCTTGTAGATTTCTTGTATATCAACGATACCTACTTTGTGTGCAAATGCACTTGCTGAAGTACCCATCATTAATGTTGCTAAAACTGCTACTGCTGTTGATTTAAATAATGTTTTCACAAAAAACTCCTTTAGAAAGTGTTACTAATGTTAAAGCTGATCGTTTTCGTATCGTCATCTTCTTGTTTTTGCAATGGATACGCAAAACTGATCAACATTGGACCCATCGGAGAGATCCATTGTAATGAAAGACCGGTTGAAACCCTAAAACGCATTGGGTCTGAGTAGTCATCTAATTTAGCACGCTCATCTGGCGCTAAGTTTTGATAGCGGTCTACGCTAAATTCAGTATCCCATACGTTCGCAGCATCTACAAAGAAGCTTGTACGTACAGAACTGGTATTTTCTTCATCTAAGAACGGCGTAGGAACAATTAGCTCCATACCCGCTACCGCTTTAGCGTTACCACCAATACGGCCTTGTGGAATCAATATATCGAACTGATCTGCTCCACCTATACTACCTGTTGTTGTGCCATCAGCACCAGGAGTACCCGGAATAGATTGCGGTATACGTGATACGGCACGTGGTAATATTGTATTACGGTCAAAGCCACGTAGTTCCATCTCTGTAATTTGGAAGAACTCTTGGAATGGTAATGTTTGCTCATAACCATTTGTGGTCCCATAACCATTACCGTAACCAAGCGCTGCACGCGTTGAGAATACCCAACGATGATCGTTTGATATTGGCCAGTAAAAACGCGAGTCGTAGTTCAGCTTAAAGTACTGAAGGTCTGAGTTAGGCGTAGTGGCTGTTAAATTTAAGGTTTGGCGCGAACCCGCCGTAGGGAATAAACCACGGTTAACGGTAATACGCGACCAACCTACACTTAGCTCATATTTGGTAAAGTCAAAGCCAGCATCAGGATTTTCTGGATCTAGGAACGTTTCACGAAGAACACGAGTTTGTTCGTACTCGGCAATATCTGAAAGCTCTTCTTTTATCCAACGAACACCAAAGTTCACACGATTTACAGCATCAATTGGGAAACCAATATTGGTACCTATCCCGTAACTTTTCGATTTGTAGTCTACTAAGCTAAATTTACTTGCATCGTAGTTAGTGTAAAAAATACTACTACCTTGCGATACGCCGTCTGGCGTGAAGTAAGGGTCAGTGTAAGATAAGCTTATGCTTTCAGAACCTACAGAAGTATTTAGATTTAAACCGATTTGGTTACCCGTACCTAAAAAGTTAGATTCAGTCACACCAATATTAAACTGCAGACCAAGGTATGAACCATATGCAAGACCCGCATTAAAGCTACCCGCTGACTGCTCTTTAACTGTAAAATCTACATCGACCTGATCGTCAACACCAGGTACTGGTACTACGTTAAAATCAACGTTTTCCATATACGGTAAACGCTGGATTTGTAATTTTGAACGCTCAAGGTTTTGATTAGATAACCATGCACCTTCTAGCTGTGTCATCTCACGGCGAAGAACTTCATCAGCTGTGTTTTGGTTACCACCCACAATGATACGACGAACGTATACACGTTTACCCGGGTTTACCGAAAGTGTTAGCTGAACTTCTTGCTTTTCGTCATCAATTTCAGGAATTGTACGTACTTCAGCATTGGCATAACCGAATCGTGCTAAGTAACTTTTAATAAATTCTTCTGATGAAGTCACTACTGAGCCGTTATATAACTCACCTGCACGAAGTGGAATAACGCTTTTAATTAAATCTTCGCGTCCGAGTAAATCACCAATAAAGTCAAAACCTTTAACGGTATATTTTACGCCTTCAGTTAAGTTAGCTGTAACGTAAACTGATTCACGTTCAGGGCTCACTGATACTTGCGTTGAATCGATATTAAAACGTAGGTAACCACGGTCTAGGTAGTAACTACGAATTTTTTCTAAATCACCTTCAATGGTTTGTTTTTGGTAGCGATCGCTGCCCATAAACTGCCACCACGGTAAATCTTGTTGCGATTCAGCAAGTTTTAAAAGCTCTTCATTAGAAAATAGCTCGTTACCCACTAAGTTAATTTGACGAATTGATGCGGCATCACCTTCATCAAATTCAAGTTTTAGCTTTACACGGTTACGTGGCAGTTTAGTAACGCTGATATCTACTTTAGCGTTGTATTTACCAATACTGTGGAAAAACTCAACTAGGCCCTTTTCGATATTATCGATAACGGTTTTATCAAGTGGCTCACCTTGGCGAATATCTTGCTGATCTAGAGATTCATTAAGCTGCTCGTCTTTAATATCTTTATTGCCTTCAAACTCAATAAAGCTAATTGTAGGACGCTCAGTTACTTTAAAAATAACGTTGTTGCCATCGCGAAGCGCTTTTATGTTGTCAAAGTGCCCAGAACGATAAAGTGACTTTATTGTTTTTGAGATCGTATAGTCATCTACGTTATCGCCTACGTTAATAGGAATATGCGTAAGCGCTGCACCAAGTGCTACACGCTGCAAACCTTCAACTTTTAGGTCTTCAACAATAAAGGAGTTTTGGCCTAGGGCTGCAAAGCTTGCACCCAATAAACTTGTTACTGCCAAATGTTTTTTTATAGCCATTTTATTATCTTTATCCTTTACAACTGTATTACCGCATAACATCAATTTAATGATGCTTTACAATCGTGTTCTAATTAGTAATTGTCACGCTATAACTACAAACGCGATACATCATTGAACAAAGCGAAACATGTTAGAAAAATGAGCAGCAAGGCACCCACTTTAAAACCAAACTCTTGTGTCTTTTCAGAGACCGGCTTTTTACGAAAAAGTTCAATTATGTAATACATTAAGTGTCCGCCATCAAGCACTGGTAAGGGTAATAAGTTAAATACACCCAAGTTAACGCTTATCAGAGCTAAGAAGCTCAAAAAGGCAACTAAGCCATAGCTCACGCTGGTTCCAGCACCGACGGCAATGCCCACAGGACCACTTAAATTTTTAACCGAAACCTGGCCTGTAATTAAATTACCAATCATGTCAAAACTAAGGGTAATTAAGCGCCAAGTTTCTTTAGTGCCTCGCACGATACTATCGAGTGGGCCGTAATGTCTAGTCTCAACGTAGCCATCTGGCCATGGTTGAACAACAGGGGCAACGCCTAAAAAGCCTTGCTCAACACCATTATCATCAATTCGTCCTTGCGGAGTCACGGTAATGGTTTTTATACTATCCTGTCTTTTTACACTAAATTGTAAAGATTTGTTAGCCGATTGCGTAATAAGATTAACTAATTGCTGCCAATTGCTTATAGTTTCGCCGTTTACAGCCAATATGATGTCTTTAGCTTGTAAATCTGCTTGTTCTGCTGCTGAGTTTTTAGTCACAGCTGCGATTGTGAGCGTAGCTTGAGGTCTAAATGGCACGATGCCAAGAGAGCTTAGTGGTGGCACATCTTGCTGATCAAGCTTCCAGCCATCTAAATTAAGCGTTTTAACACGTGTTTGAAGGTTTTCATCACGTACAGTCACGTCAACACTTTGCTCACCTAAACTAGACATAAGTGAAAATGTAGCATCTTGCCATGTAGTAATGTCGTCATCGCCAATTTTTATAATATGTTGCGAAGGCATAATGCCTGCTTGCTCGGCTCTACTTCCCTCAGTAATACTACCGACTACAGGCTTAACCGACTGCACGCCCACCATGTACATTGCTGCAAGCGCTACAATTGCAAACAAAAAGTTTGCCATAGGCCCCGCTGCTACAATAGCTATTCGTGCTTGAACCGATTTAGCATTAAACGATAAGTGACGCTCGTTTGCAGGTACTTCGTCCACTCGCTCATCGAGCATTTTTACGTAACCACCTAGCGGTATAGCTGCTATTACGTATTCGGTTTTGTATTTATCGTGCCATTTTAAAAGCGGCTTACCAAAACCAATTGAAAAGCGCAGCACTTTAACACCCATCTTACGAGCAACCCAAAAGTGACCATATTCATGTATGGCCACTAAAATACCAAGCGCTAAAATAAATGAGCCAAGATTCCAAAAAAAATCAAACATATTAATGCGCCACTTTTGTTATAAATTCTGAAGCGCTAATACGCGCTAATTTATCGCACTCTAAAATTTCATCCAAGCTTTGTACATTGGTATACGTTGCAACTTCAAGCGTTTGTGCATTTATTTTGTATATATCAGTAAAACCAATTTGGCCTTTTAAAAATGCCGCAACAGCAATTTCATTTGCAGCATTAACCGTTGTGGTAGCGCCCTGACCTGCACTACACGCATCAATCGCTAATTGTAAATTTGGATAGCGAGAAAAGTCAGGCTTGGTGAATGAAAAATCAGATATATCAGAGAAATTTAACGGTTTAACGCCTGCATTTATTCGTTCAGGATATGCAAGTGCATGTGCGATAGGCGTGCGCATATCAGGGTTGCCCATTTGCGCTAAAATAGAACCATCGTGGTATTGCACCATAGAATGAATAATACTTTGCGGGTGGATGACAACATCTATGTCGCTGGTATTGCAGTTAAACAGCCATTTAGCCTCAATAAACTCAAGGCCTTTGTTCATCATAGTCGCTGAATCTACAGATATTTTTTGACCCATAGACCAATTAGGATGTGCAACGGCTTCACTAACTGTTACATCTTTTAGGGTATTTATATCACGTGTTAAAAATGGCCCACCAGAACCGGTAAGCAAAATTTTACTTACACCGTTATCTTGCAGATTTTTATCGCTTTGTGCATTTTGTAATGAATGAGGTAGGCACTGAAAAATAGCGTTGTGTTCACTATCAATCGGCAATAAGGTCGCGTTGTGCTGTTTTACTTTATCAATAAACAACTGCCCTGACATTACTAACGATTCTTTATTGGCAAGCAATACTTTTTTACCGGCTTCTACAGCGCTAAGCGTAGGTAATAAACCAACAGCACCCACAATAGCCGACATGACAGTGTCTACATCAGGATGAGCACACAAATCACTCATAGCTTGCACTGAGTGCATAACTAGAGTTTGGCAAGGCGTATTGTTTAAATGAGAGCTAAGCTCCTCTGCAGCCGCTTGCGTAGCCATAACAGCATACAACGGTTCATGCTCAATACACAGCTCGGCCATTTTTTTAGCATTTTGGCCGGCAGTTAGTGCAAATACGTCAAATAGTTCTTTATTTCTGGCTACTACATCTAATGTGCTTAAACCGATTGAACCTGTAGCACCTAAAATAACCAGTTGTTGCTTCTGACTCATAAACTCAAGGTCCATGCATAACACATCACAAATATTGGCGCTGCTGCAGTTAAACTATCAATTCTATCTAAAATACCACCATGACCTGGTAAGCAGCTGCCGCTATCTTTTAAGCCGGCTTCGCGCTTAAACATACTTTCTAGCAAATCGCCAACAGCAGAAAATAACGCAATAAATGCAGTCATCACAGCATATATAGGCCACACAACTAAATCGACATCAGTAAAGTGACAAAAAGCTAAAACAAAAATGATTGAAGCAACAACACCACCGGCTAAACCTTCAATCGTTTTATTGGGGCTCACTTTAGGCATTAGCTTGTGCTTACCAAAGCTTTTACCAGAAAAATAAGCGCCTATATCAGCACTCCATACTATGCCTAACACCACTAAAATAAGTACTGACCCAAAGTGAGTCGATTCAGCATACTGCGCACTACGAAGAGTATTAAGCGCAAGCCATAACGGCACAAGCGTTAGTAGCCCGGCAATACCGCGCATAACTAAACCTTCATTCCACGCTTTAGCCATAGCTGGATAACGCCAAATTAAGTAACTGGCTACAATCCACCACGCAAAGGACAGTGTAAATATATAATTTGCATCCCCAGCTAGCTTTCCATTAACCCATAACGACTCAATCGGCCAATGTAAGTTAAGTAAGCCAAGCAGAGCCGCTATTAGCACAACAAAAGCGCCACGTTTAAGCTTTCCACATAAGCCCATAAATGCTGACCACTCCCACGCGCCTAGCATTACAATTGCACCTGCAAAGTAGCTAAATAACGTAAGTGGTGTGTAAAAAACCAGCCCCAGTGCAGACGGTGCTAGCACGAGCGAGGTTAAAATGCGTTGTTTTAACAAAATTGTGACCCTTATTCTATTTTTAGGTTTGAGCGAGTAATTGTTTTATTTGTTCGCCCGTACAACCAAAACGTCGCTCTCTGGCAACGTAACACGCAATGGCCTCAGCAAATGCTGCTTCATTAAAATCAGGCCAAAGTGTCTCGGTAAAGTAAAGCTCTGCATAAGCAGCTTGCCATAGTAAAAAGTTACTAATACGAACATCGCCACCTGTGCGAATGAGTAAATCAGGTTCAGCCTGATCTGCCATGCTCATATGCTGCGCTAAGCGCTCTTCTGTAATATCTTCTGCGTTGAGTGTGCCCTGCGCCACTTGCAAAGCAAGCTGTTTAGCTGCATTAGCCATATCCCAACGTCCACCGTAGTTTGCTGCAACATTTAAACACAGTCCGGTGTTATTTTCAGTTAACTTATGAGCAGCGTCTACTTTACTGCGCAGGCCTTCTGAAAACCGTGATAAATCTCCAATAATGGTCAGTTTTACATTATTTTTATGAAGCTTTTTAACTTCTTTTGTTAAAACAAACAAAAAAAGCTCCATTAAAGTATTTACTTCATCTTCTGGGCGGCGCCAGTTTTCACTACTAAAAGCAAATAGGGTTAACGATTGTATCCCCAACCTAGTACAAAACTGAACTGATTGACGAACAGCGTCCACGCCTTTTTTATGCCCGTACACACGAGGTCTATTTCTAGCTTGAGCCCAACGTCCGTTCCCATCCATGATGATGGCAACATGCTTAGGTAAACTTTGCTGTGAAATTGTGTCAGCGTCTAGAACCATAAATATTGACTATTCCATAAAAAAACGCCGCCTAGTATACCCCAGACGGCGTTTCAAAACTAATATATTTAACAACCTAAAGTGTAGGTTATTTAATGGATTAGATTTCCATTAATTCTGTTTCTTTAGCTGCTAATTGAGCATCCATTTCTTTAATAAACTTATCTGTAAGCTTTTGAATTGCATCTTCAGCTTGACGCGCTTCATCTTCAGAAATATCTTTCTCTTTAAGCAAAGATTTAACATCACCATTTGCATCACGACGAATATTACGAACAGCTACACGGCCGCCTTCTACTTCGCCACGCACAATTTTAATTAAATCTTTACGACGTTCTTCCGTAAGTGGAGGAAGAGGTACACGAATAACCGTACCTGCCGACATAGGGTTTAAACCTAAATCAGATGCCATAATTGCTTTTTCAACAGCTTGCGCTAAAGATTTATCGAATACGCCAATAGCAAGTGTACGTGAATCTTCAATCGTCACGTTAGCTACTTGGTTAAGTGGTGTATCTGCACCGTAGTACGACACCATAATGCCGTCTAAAATTGCAGGGTGAGCACGTCCAGTACGGATTTTAGATAATTGGCTACCTAATGCTGCTACACTCTTTTGCATGCGCTCTTGCGCATCTTTTTGAATATCGTTAATCACGGTTCAATCCTAATTATTTGATTACTTCATCTGAGGCTTGTGAAGAGATAAGTGTTCCTTCTTCTTCACCCATAATTACGCGTTTTAGCGCGCCTGATTTATTCATATTAAATACGCTCAATGGCATATTGTGATCGCGGGCTAAAGTAAATGCCGCTAAATCCATAACTTTTAATTCTTTATCAATGATTTCATTGTAGCTTAAGTGACGGTAAAGCGTCGCGTCTGGGTTTTTAACAGGGTCATCACTGAAAACACCATCAACTTTTGTTGCTTTAATTACTGTGTCAGCTTCAATTTCGATACCGCGTAAACACGCTGCAGAATCAGTAGTAAAGAAAGGGTTACCTGTACCGGCTGCAAAAATAACAACACGACCAGATTTTAATAAACTAATTGCTTCAGCCCAGTTATAAGCGTCACATACACCGTTTAGTGGGATTGCCGACATTAAACGACAGTTTACAAATGCACGGTGCAGCGCATCACGCATTGCAAGGCCGTTCATAACGGTTGCAAGCATGCCCATGTGATCGCCTACTACGCGGTTCATACCTGCTTCTGCAAGCGATCCGCCTCGTAAAAAGTTACCGCCGCCGATAACCAAACCCACTTCTACGTCGAGTTCTACCAGCTCTTTAATCTCTTGAGCCATACGATCTAATACTTTTGGGTCGATGCCGAAGCCTTCGTCTCCCATTAAAGCTTCACCACTTAATTTGAGAAGAACACGTCTAAAAATAGGTTTACGATTGATAGTCATAGTATTGGGGCCAACTTTTATTAAAATATGGATAAAAAATAACCGCGCTTATGATAAACATAAAAGCGCGGTTATTTTAAAGAATTTCTATGCGTGACGCAAAACCAAATAGTACTTTAATTGCATCTAATTTCCTTATGCATCACAAATAGTTAATCTTACTCGCCTTTAGCGGCTGCAATTTGAGCAGCAACTTCAGCAGCAAAATCTTCTTCTTTCTTCTCGATACCTTCACCAACTTCTACACGTACAAAGCCAGTAACTGTTGCGTTTTTCTCGTTAAGAACTTCGCCAACAGATTTTTTAGGTTCCATGATGAAAGCTTGACCAGTAAGAGAAACCTCACCAGTGAATTTTTTCATGCGTCCAACAACCATCTTCTCAGCGATTTCAGCAGGCTTGCCTTCATTCATCGCGATGTCGATTTGAACTTGCTTTTCTTTTTCTACAACGTCTGCAGGAACATCAGCAGGCGTTAAGTACTCAGGGCTTGAAGCAGCAACGTGCATTGCAACGTGCTTAAGTGTTTCTTCGTCAGCAACACCCGCAACAACAACACCAATACGCTCACCGTGACGGTACTCAACTAGGTTTTCACCAGCGATGTACTGCAGGCGACGTACGTTGATATTTTCGCCAATCTTAGTCACTAGCTCAACACGGTCTTCTTCAAACTTAGCTTGTAAGTCTTCGATAGAGATTGTTTCTGCGATTGCAGCGTCAGCAACTTTGTTAGCAAATGCTAAGAAGCTTACGTCTTTTGCAACGAAGTCTGTTTGACAGTTAACTTCAACAAGTACAGCAACACCAGCATTTTGCTTGATGATGATAGTACCTTCAGCAGCAATGTTACCTGCTTTTTTAGCAGCTTTCGCAGCGCCACTTTTACGCATGTTTTCAATCGCTAACTCGATGTCGCCATCAGTTTCAGTTAACGCTTTTTTACAATCCATCATGCCAGCGCCAGTACGCTCGCGTAATTCTTTAACTAGGGCAGTAGTTACAGCCATTAGTAAATCCTCAAATCTGAAATCAGGTTAGATAAGCGGGTTACCCGCTCGACAAGAATAGCAAGTCTTCACCTTAAAAAGATGAAGACTTGATGACAGCTAATTACTCAGCTTCTACGAAGTCGTCTTTCTCAGCTTGAGCAACAATGTTGTTCTCACGACCTTCAGTGATAGCAGTAGCTACAGCACTTGTGTAAAGGTTGATTGCACGGATAGCATCATCGTTACCAGGTACGATGTAATCAACACCGTCTGGGTTAGAGTTAGTATCAACGATTGCAACAACTGGAATACCTAGGTTGTTTGCTTCACGGATAGCAATGTGCTCGTGGTCAGCATCGATAACGAAAAGCGCGTCTGGAAGACCGCCCATGTTTTTGATACCACCAAGGCTCTTTTCAAGCTTTTCCATTTCGCGGTTAAGCATTAACGTTTCTTTCTTAGTTAATTTCTCGAAAGTACCGTCTTGGCTTTGTACTTCAAGGTCTTTAAGACGCTTGATTGATTGACGTACAGTTTTCCAGTTAGTCAACATACCACCTAACCAACGGTGATTTACGAAGAACTGGTCGCTTTGTAAAGCGGCTTCTTTAACTGCGTCGCTTGCTGCGCGCTTAGTACCAACGAAAAGAACTTTACCTTTGTTTGCAGCAGCACTTGATAAAAACTTAAGTGCGTCGTTGAACATTGGTACTGTTTGCTCAAGGTTGATGATATGTACACGGTTACGTGCGCCGAAGATGAAAGGCTTCATCTTAGGGTTCCAGTAACGTGCTTGGTGACCAAAGTGAACACCAGCTTGAAGCATATCGCGCATTGAAACGTTTGCCATTTTATAGATCCTCTATAGTTGTTTAGGGTTAGGCCTCCACATATCCCATAGCACCAACACCGAAGTATTTAAACTTCAAATGCACCCAAGTGTATGTGACGATACGTGTGTGTGTTAAAATAAAATTGTGTTTGCCTTAAATACAAAAAATCATTTAAGAATTTATTTGTAAAAAGACGGCGCGCTTTATACCATATTAAAATTAAATACTCAACGTCGCGTGCAAAATTTGTGCGACGATAAATGTTAAAAAACGCAACTTTGGAGCCTCAATGAGCGCTGTGATCAAGACCCCTGAAGAAATTGAAAAAATGCGTATAGCCGGGCGTTTAGCGGCAGACGTGCTAGAAATGATTGGACCACATGTAGTGCCAGGTGTAACTACTGATGAGTTAAATACAATTTGTCATGATTATATTGTAAATGTGCAAAAAGCGATTCCTGCTCCGCTAAATTACCATGGTTTTCCTAAGTCGGTTTGTACCTCAGTAAACCACGTAATTTGCCACGGAATTCCAAACGACAAAGCTTTAAAAGATGGCGACAGTGTAAATATTGACGTTACCGTTATCAAAGATGGTTACCACGGCGACACCTCAAAAATGTTTCACGTAGGTACACCAAACATTCAAGGTAAGCGCCTTGCAGAAGTAACACAAGAAAGCTTATACCTTGCTATTAAAATGGTAAAACCAGGTGTTCGTTTAGGTGATATTGGCGAAGCTATTCAAAAATATGCAGAAAGCTTTAACTACTCAATTGTTCGTGAATACTGCGGCCATGGTATCGGTAGCGAATTTCACGAAGAGCCACAAGTAATGCATTACGGTAAAGCGGGTACAGGTGAAACGCTCAAAGCAGGTATGTGTTTAACGATTGAGCCAATGGTTAATGCAGGTAAGCGTCAATGTAAACTGCTTAAAGATGACTGGACTGTTGTTACACGTGACCGTAGCTTGTCTGCGCAGTGGGAACACACATTATTAGTGACTGAAAATGGAGTTGAAATTTTAACGCTTCGATCAGATGATACTATCGAGCGGATCATAGAACACTAATAAAACCGAAACACTTGATAAGAAAAACCTTATCCGTGTGAAAGGTTCAACAAGGAGCCAGCCCACGTGGCATTACCCAACAAAGTAAAAAAGTTGCTTAGCGATGCTGAGCAACTTACTGATTATCGCGATTGTTCTAGCTATTTTTATAAATGGTTACATAACGAATTTTCTAAACAACCGGTTGGTAATTTAATTAATGCCCGGGCTGAGTTTATTGACCGCCTACTAATAAAGTTATTTCATGTTTACGATTTAGCGCGCGAACCTGATTTAGCGCTTATTGCTGTAGGCGGGTACGGCCGTGGTGAATTACACCCCTACTCCGACATCGACTTTTTATTGCTAGTAACTCAACAACCTAGCGAAGAAATATGCGAAAAAATTGGCCAATTTGTTACCATGCTTTGGGATCTCAATTTAGAGATAGGCCACAGTGTGCGCACCATTGAGCAAGCCATTGAGCAAAAACGTGAAGACGTTACCTTTGCCACCAGCTTGCTTGAAAGCCGCCTAATTTTTGGTAACCACATTGAGTTTGAAAAACTCAAAACGCATATTATCGAAACCCCAGTTTGGCGCTCAGGTGAGTTTTTTGTTGCTAAAGTGCAAGAGCAAAATCTTCGCCATAAAAAATGCCACGGCACAGCGTATAACCTAGAGCCAAATATAAAAGAAAACCCAGGTGGCCTGCGCGACTTACAAACTATAATTTGGGTTGCTAAAAAACACTTTAGAGCCGAAACACTGCAAGAGCTAATAAGCCACGGCTATTTAACTCATGAAGAGTTTCAGGAGCTTTCAGAGTGCTTAGAGAACTTATGGAATATTCGCTTTGCGCTGCATTTAGCTGCAGGTCGCTCAGAAAACCGATTATTGTTTGATCACCAACCTAATGCTGCAGAAATTTTAGGTTTTGGTAGTGATGGTAAATCATCGGTTGAGCGCATGATGAAGCGTTTGTTTAGAATCATGAGCCGCGTGCGCGAGCTTAATCAAATGCTACTTTCGTACTTTGAACAAAGCATTATTCCAGAAACCATAGAAGCGCCAGTTGTAGAACTTGATAGAAATTTTGAACGCGTTGGCCATCAAATAAGAGTAAAAAATCCATCTGTATTTTTTAGGCGCGACCAGCTGTTTGTTTTATTTGAACACATAGCTGACAACCCTGAAATCACTCATATTTACCCAAGCACCATACGCACAATTCGCCAAGTTCGCAGGCGTCTATTGGGCGATTTACAAGATTACGCTGCGTGTCGCGAAGCATTCTTACGCTTGGTAAAACACCCTAATGGCATGGGCCGCGCGTTTACGCTTATGCACAAACACGGCATGCTAGCCGCATATTTACCACAGTGGCGAAATATATTTGGGCAAATGCAGTTTGATTTATTTCATGCCTACACAGTAGATGAGCACACCCATAAGCTCATTAAAAATATTTACCAATTTTTTGATAAAACCGGTATCAGTGAGTTTCCTATTTGTAGTGAAATAGTGACCCGTATGGATAAGCCCGAGCTACTTTATTTAGCCGGAATATTTCATGATATTGCTAAAGGCCGTGGTGGAGATCATTCAGAGCTTGGCTCAGTGGATGCCATTGCTTTTTCTAAATTACATGGCTTCCCATCGTCAGACGGCAAGCTGATATCTTGGCTTGTTGGTAATCACTTACTAATGTCGGTAACCGCACAGCGTAAAGATATAAACGACCCTGGTGTAATTAAAGACTTTGCATCACGCGTAAAAACAGAACGCCAGCTCGACTACCTATATTGTTTAACCGTTGCCGATATTCGCGCAACCAACGACAACTTATGGAACGACTGGAAAAACACGTTACTGCGCGAGCTCTACCTACATACTCAACGTGCGCTACGCCTAGGGCTTGAAAACCCTATGGATCAACGCGACCAAATTCGCGATAAAAAGCACCAAGCTAAACAGCGCTTACTTAATTTAGGTCATTTTGAAGAACAAATAGACTTAATTTGGAGCCGTTTTAAAGCAAATTACTTTACCGCTTTTAGTGAGCAACAAATATCGTGGCACAGTGAACATCTGCTTAAATGCACCGATTTGAGCCAGCCAAGTGTCGTTGTATCAGATAAAGCCATGCACGGTGGAACACAAGTCTTTGTATACAGCCCCTACTCTGGGCCGTTGTTTGCTCGCTTAGTGAGTGTAATTGGTACTAAAAAAGCACAAATACAACATGCTCAAGTACTTACCACCAAAGACGGTTACGTACTATTTAACTTTGTAATACTTGAAGTAAATGGTGAACCTATTGCAAGCAGCCGCGCGCAATCTATTAAACGCGGCCTTGAGCAGGCACTTAGCGAACCACGTAAAAAGATTCGATTTAAAAAGAATCGCTCACAACGATTTAAAGACTTTAATATTAAACCGAAAATTGTGCTGCGCCCTCATGCACGCAAAGACCGCAGTTTAATAGAAATACAGGCCGTAGATATACCTGGCTTATTAACCAAAATTGCCGAAGTTTTCCAAGCGCATTTATTACACATTCATGCTGCCCGCATTACAACGGTAGGTGAACGTGCTGAGGATTTCTTTGTTGTATCAAATAACGAATATCAAGCGCTGACTGATGAAGAGCAAGTTAAAATTCATCAGGCATTACGTAAAAAATTCAACGCCGAAACAGAATAAGGACACACCATGTCAGATTTAAAAACCATGATAGAAAACGCGTGGGACAACCGCGACAGCATTAGCCCAAGCACCGTATCTAGCGATGTTAAACAAGCTATTATCGATGCACTAGAACTACTAGATAGCGGCGCTGCCCGCGTTGCTGAAAAAATATCAGGCGAATGGGTTGTACACCAATGGCTTAAAAAAGCCGTATTACTGTCGTTTCGTATTCGCGACAACCAACCAATGAACGACGGCGTAAACCAATTTTATGACAAAGTACCGCTTAAATTTAGCGACTACACGCCGGAGCAATTTCAGCAAGGCGGCATGCGCGTAGTTCCCAATGCGGTAGCCCGCAAAGGCAGCTTTGTAGGTAAAAACGTCGTACTTATGCCATCGTACGTAAACATTGGTGCATACGTTGACGACGGCACCATGGTTGATACATGGGCCACTGTAGGCTCGTGTGCACAAATTGGTAAAAACGTACATTTATCTGGCGGCGTTGGCATAGGCGGCGTTTTAGAGCCACTGCAAGCTAACCCAACCATCATTGAAGACAACTGTTTTATTGGCGCACGTTCTGAAATTGTTGAAGGCGTAGTAGTAGAAGAAGGCGCTGTAATTTCAATGGGCGTTTACATCAGCCAAAGCACCCGTATTTACGACCGTGAAACTGGCGAAATTCACTACGGCCGCGTACCAGCAGGCGCTGTAGTTGTGCCAGGTGCATTACCATCAAAAGATGGCACCCACAGCCTATACGCTGCAATTATCGTGAAAAAAGTAGATAAGCAAACACGTGAAAAGGTAGGCATAAACGCCCTACTTCGCTCAATTGATGAATAAAACGTAGGTTGGGTTGAGTGAAACGAAACCCAACGATACGTTGAAGTTAAGTGTTTTACCTGAACTTTAATTGTATATAAAAAGCTCTAAGCCCTTTGGGTTTAGGGCTTTTTAAATTCTTCTAAATGAAGTTTCAGTGCTAGAAACTTTTACATTGTAATCTAATGAACTCAAAAGAGACCTCAAGCCTTTAACAGCCAAGTCTTTGTTCTCTGATGGGCCAACTATAATCTCTTCAATTGAATTTTTAGGAAAAGGTATCGCTCTATATGGAGCTATAACGCCAGAACTTAAGGTTCTGTAGCATAAAGGAAAAAACTCTTTCACTCCATTTTCAAGCTCCATAAAATCGATATCAGAAGAGTCTATAAAATCAAAATAACACTTTTCAGTATTCTCATTTAATGAGACTAAACCAGGGTAAAAAAGAGTAAAACGAAACTCTTCTTCATATTCGAACGCTTGATCTTTTATGCTAGCAATCTTAAAAATCGCTTCATTAAAAATTTCAATTGCAGTAATAGCGCATTTTTCATTTAGGTCATTTTCATTTAGGTCATTTTCATTTAAATTTGAATCTAACACGTAACTTAAAACCTCTGGCAGATAGTGTTCTTCAATTAAAGAATGAAGCATCTCCTCAGTTGGTTGGTAATCAACATAATCATAACCACTCAAAATTTTCTTTGCCTAAAGTACTCATCATCAAATAGCTTTTCTTTATTGAACTTTATGCAATATGAAGTTTGCTCTGACCCGTAAGTTAGCCAATGGTTTAGGCTATCACTCTTAGTTGTAAATGAAGTAGTATAAATTTCATCAATGGTATTATTATCAATTATATTCCATAGGAAATTTAAAAATTGATTTGCGAGGTGCACGTCCTTACTTCGCATTTCTTTTTGGGTAACATCTAAAGGTATATTTTTGTATTTAGCATAAATTTCTTCGAGTTTGATCTGTGAAAACTCAGACAAACTCCCCCTAAGCGATTTGATTCTATCAATGCCTTGCTTTATTTCTCTAAAATCATTTAGATATTCTGCGTTAGTAGCCCATAAACTTTTGCTCTCTAAAATTCCCTTTAAACCATCGGCAGAAGTGTAATGATAAACATATTCCATATTTAAAGCCCAAAATAATCCTCATATAAAGTCCGAGTCTAACTCTTTTATACAAAACAATTGGACTTCCCACAGTTC
>NZ_JAGJEI010000009.1 GCF_018100985.1 Pseudoalteromonas sp. MMG007
CCTGAAATAAAGTTATTACTCTCCTGAAGACGCAGAGCTTGCTCACGTGAGAAGCGCAGCTTCTAATTACTTAGTACCCTACTCAAAACCATTTACGAGCGATGCTCGTCGCGCAAGCAAGCTGAGCGCCTACAGATGTAACTCACACTCTGACTTAAATAGTCGTAGACGTAGAGCTTGCTCGCGTGAGAAGCGCAGCTTCTAATTACTTAGTACCCACCCAAAACCATTTACGAGCAATACTCGTCGCGCAAGCAAGCTGAGCGCCTACAGATGTAACTTAAACTCTGAGTTAAATTATTGTAGACGTAAAGCTTGCTCACGTGAGAAGCCCAGCTTCTAATTACTTGCGTATCTACTTAAAACCATTCACTGCTCTTTAACTTAAGCTGTGGTATTTTAAACACCTTGTTTAAAAGGATCTTGCTGTATGTTTAAAGCCGTATTTATCACCTTTGTATTACTATTTAGCAGTTTATTTAATGTAGGCGCTAAGCAAAGCGAAGAGCAAAATTCCCCCGTTGTTGGCGCTGCTCAATACAAACATTATTTGCCGCAGCTACAAAATAAACGCGTTGGGCTTGTAGTAAATCAAACATCGCTTGTCGTAAATACGCATTTAGTAGATGCGTTACTCACTAAAAATATAAACATAACCAAAATTTTTGCACCTGAGCATGGCTTTAGAGGCGATCACGATGCCGGTGCCCATGTTAAAAATGCAGTTGATAGCAAAACCGGTATCCCGCTTATTTCTATTTATGGCAAAAACAAAAAGCCAAGCGCAGAAGCCCTTAGCAATGTAGATGTTATTATTTTTGATATTCAAGATGTGGGCGTGCGCTTTTATACCTACATAAGCTCTATGCATTACATGATGGAAGCCGCAGCAGAGCAAGGTACTGAGTTTATTGTGCTTGATAGGCCAAACCCCAATATTGCCTACGTTGATGGGCCAATACTTGAGCGCGACTTTAAATCGTTTGTAGGCATGCATCCAATCCCCGTGTTGCACGGTATGACAGTAGGCGAGCTTGCTAAAATGATCAAAGGCGAAAACTGGATCAATAAAGCGGCTGATTTAAAGCTTACTGTGATCCCGGTTGATCATTACACGCGCTCAACATCCTACAGTTTACCTGTAAAACCCAGCCCTAATTTACCGAATGATCAATCAATCGCGCTTTACCCGTCGCTGTGTTTTTTTGAAGCAACGCCAGTAAGTATTGGCAGAGGCACCGACTTTGCGTTTCAGGTAATTGGCTACTCGCCCGTTGCGCTTGGAGAATTTAGTTTTACGCCACGCTCTATTAAAGGCGCAGCGGCTAATCCTAAATTTAAAAATACCCCTGTAAAAGGGCTCGATTTACGCACGGAAAATACGCACGGGCTTAATTTAAGTTATTTAATAACGGCTTATAGTAAATTAACTAAAAATAATATTACCTTTTTTGAACGCGCTGATTTTATGGATAAATTGGCAGGTACTAATAAGTTACGTTTAGCTATTGAAGCAGGACAATCAGAGGCACAAATAAAACAAAGTTGGCAGCAAGGGCTTGA
Organism: Pseudoalteromonas sp. MMG007; assembly: GCF_018100985.1. Lineage (GTDB taxonomy): Bacteria > Pseudomonadota > Gammaproteobacteria > Enterobacterales > Alteromonadaceae > Pseudoalteromonas. The sequence continues at coordinate 1,564 of NZ_JAGJEI010000009.1, forward strand.
GGTATTTAAAAAGCAACGCGCGCCTTATTTACTATACAAGTAAGGGTTATAAATGGCGTTAGTAATAAACATAAAAATAAGCAGCTATTTTAAAACAGCTTTATTAGCCGTTATGGGCCTTACACTTGCAGCGTGTAGCAGCAATAAAGCTAATGATTTTACAGCGAGTGAGCTTAAACAAAGTAACTTGGTAACGCTTCCAAATGCACAAGTCGTGGTTACCTTTCCTGAGGCTAACCCAAGTAGTCGTGAATACGTAAATAACCGCGGCACATTTAAAGCGTACAAAGGGCGCGGGCAGTTATTAATTCAAAATAATAACGCGATAAGTGCCGATATTTTTATAAATAACCAAAAGCTTAATATTACCAGTCAACTCGCCGCGAATACTTTATACGAGTACTCTCTCGCAAGGCGCACTCATAACGGGGTTAATACGTTTAAAGTTGAAAATATTAAGCCTGAGGGCGCAAGCCTTACCCTACGCTTTGAGTTTCCCACGTTAAATACCGCGGTGCAAAGCAATATAGACTTTAGCCAAGTAGATGCCTTGATACAAAAAGATGTAAAAGCAGGTTTTCCGGGGGCGGTATTGGCCGTTGTAAAAAGTGGCGAGCTCATAAAACTTAGCGCCTATGGCGATGCCAAGCAGTACCAACAAAGTGATTTAATGCTACTACGCCCAGAGCCAATGCAAACACACACTCTGTTTGATTTAGCATCTAACACCAAAATATTTGCCACTAACTTTGCGCTTATGAAACTGGTAAGCGAAGGGCTTTTAAATATAAACAAACCCGTGCAAAGTTATTTGCCCGAATACAAAGATGAAGGGCGCGAACTGCGCACAGTAAAAGACTTACTCACGCATACAGCGGGTTACCCGCCCGTGTTTGATTTTCATCGTAAAAGTACTAAAAATGGCGATGCGTATTTTTCACAAAATAGCCAAACCACTAAGCAGCTGTTACTGACGCAAGTACCGCTAAGTAATAAATACCCCGCACAAGCCGTTTACTCAGATATTGATTACATGATTTTAGGCGTACTGGTCGAGCGCATAACCGGGCAATCACTCGATGACTACTTAGAGCAGCAAATTTATGCCCCACTTAAACTAACCAATACGGTATTTAACCCACTTAAAAAGGGCTTTAAACGTTCTGAATTTGCAGCTACCGAGCTTAGCGGTAACACCCGTGATGGGCGAATTGAGTTTGATAATATCCGCACTAATGTTTTGCAAGGCGAAGTGCACGACGAGCGGGCATTTTATTCGTTTGATGGCGTAGCAGGGCATGCGGGTTTATTTAGTAATGCACCCGATTTAGCGGTGCTATGCCAAGTTCTATTAAACCAAGGTGGGTTTGGCAATAATCAGTTATTTAGCGCATCAACCTTAGCGCAGTTTTTAACACCACAATTAAACAACGAAACCTATGGCCTTGGTTTTAGGCTTGCAGGTAACAACCAAGCAAGACGTTGGCATTTTGGCCCCTACGCAAGTGCACAAGCGTATGGACACACCGGTTGGACGGGTACGGTTACCGTAATTGACCCAACGTACGATTTAGCTATTATTTTATTGACCAATGCGCGCCACACAAAAATAAAAGGAAGCCAAAAACATTACCAGTTTTTGGGTAAACAATACGAGACCGCACAATATGGTTCAGTGGTATCGCTTATTTACGAAGCACTACTAAATCAATAAATTATCGCTTAGGCTAAAACGGCCTAAGTGCAGTGCCTTAAGTGATTTATTTACAGGTGACTTAACTAAGCCAATCCATTAAGCTAAGCGGTTTACAAATTCAGGCCACATTTTTAAAACGGCCTGCAAAATAAGCGTTTAAACGTGATTAAGCGAACGCACTTCGCTATTAATAAAGGTTAACTTATGTCTTGGTATTCTATATTACCGCCGCTGATTGCTATCGCCATCGTGTTTTGGCGAAAGGAAGTAATAATGGCGCTTTTGGTGGCTGTGGCTTCATCAGAGTTTTTACTCGCAATACAAGGCGAGAGTAATACTCTATTTGCTACATTTTTAAATACCATTGAGCGTTTAATATCGGTGGCCAGCTCGCCAGGTAATACTCGCATTTTAATATTTAGTATTATGATTGGTGCTTTGCTTGCCTACATTCGCGAATCTGGCGGTGTGGCAGCCACAGTTAACCTACTTATGAACAAAGGCATTGCAAAAAGTAAGCGCCAAGTTGGTTTTTTAACCATGTTTACCGGCATTGCAGTATTTATAGAATCAAACTTAAGTGTATTAACCTCAGGTATTGTATCGCGCGGTCTGTTCGACAAATTTAAAATGAGCCGAGCGCGTCTTGCTTACATTATTGATAGCACCAGTGCGCCGGTATGTATTTTAATACTGCTTAATGGCTGGGGGGCATTTGTGCTGGGTTTGCTTGGTAATTACGAGCTAAGCGAATCGGCAGTGTCTATTTTATGGGGCAGCGTAGGGTATAACTTTTACGCCATTATCACCTTAGTCATTGTGTTTTACACTATCGCGTTTGATAAAGTGCACGGCCCAATGAAAGAAGCCGAACAAAAGCTAGAGCTGCAAAAAACCGACCTAAAAGAAGAAGTAAAAGGCTCTAAAGCGCGTTACATGTTAGTGCCTTTAGTCACGCTTATTGTGAGCATGGTAGGCTTTATGTTTTACACCGGCAACGGCGTATTAGCAGAAGGTAGCGGCTCAAAATCGGTGCTATACGCAACGGTATTAGCCATTGTGGTGGCTTACGCTTTAATGATCAGCTCTCGGCAATTTACTCACCATCAGTTAGTTGATACCGGCTTTAAAGGCATGGGCGAGCTATTACCGCTGGTAAGCATTGTATTGCTTTCACTTACATTGGGCGCAAGCTTAAAAGAGCTAGGCACCGGCGTATTTGTAGCCTCATTAGTAGGCGACTACTTACCTATTTACTTAATTGTACCTGTGCTGTTTGTCACCGGCGCGGTTATGTCGTTTACTACGGGTACATCGTGGGGCACATTTGCCATACTCATCCCTATTGGCGTGCCACTTATTCAAGAGCTTGGCCTACCGCCTTCACTTGTAGTGGGTGCTATTTTGGGTGGTGGTATATTTGGCGATCACTGCTCGCCTATATCCGACACCAGCGCCGTATCGGCACTCGCCTCGGGTTGTGATTTACTCACCCACGTTAAAACGCAGCTACCGTACGCGTTATTTGGCGGCGCACTCACGTTTATAGCGTACTTAGTAACAAGCATAATTGTGTTATAAATACATGTTACTTTAATACTCAAAAGCCTGCATAACTGCAGGCTTTTTTGTTTAAAAACAAATAATTCAAATATTCAACTTAGTAATGTCAGCTCTAATAACTCACTAACTTAATCTAAAGCATTTAAATATAGACTTAAGTACCCGTATTTATATTTTTTAGGTTATTGTATAGCATACGCTTTAAGCTTTTTGATAATAGGCAATTCTTACTTTTTAATACCAATTCGCTTAATTAAGTGATCTATTTTGAGGCTGGAAAAACGTGTTGATAGCTAGGCAAAAAATTCGCTATTTAGTTGTTCTCGGCAATTGCTCCTGCATTGCTCTACCTTCTGCATCCATGCAGTCGTAAATGAGAATTTTTTAACGCAGGTAGCGACACGTTTAGCCCCGCAAAATGATTAAGTATTATTGCGGATTGGTATAACTCATACAAGGCTGTAAACCCACACTATGTTTGTAATAGATAATATCATTCTCGTTAGTGCCATTTTAATCCTACTTGGAGTAATTTCGAGCAAGCTATCTGCTCGCGTTGGCTTACCAGTGCTGGTGCTATTTTTACTAGTAGGTATGCTTGCAGGTGAAGACGGTATTGCAGGTATTTCATTTGATAACGCAGAGGCTGCACATGCTTTGGGTACTCTCGCGCTTGCCATTATTCTATTTGATGGTGGCTTACAAACACCTACCAGTTCAATTAAAGAAGTGTGGAAACCCGCGTCTGCTTTAGCAACCGTCGGGGTGTTATTTACCGCTGTAATTACAGGCCTTGTTGCCACTTATATTTTAGACCTGCCCATATTACAAGGTGTTTTACTGGGGGCCATTGTTGGTTCTACAGATGCCGCAGCCGTGTTTGCGCTTTTACGAAGTGCCGGTATTCACTTAAATAAAAAGCTTAAATCAACCCTTGAAATAGAAAGTGCCTCGAATGATCCAATGGCTATTTTTTTAACGGTTGGTTTGCTCGAAATGCTCGTTAACGATATGCCAATAGGGCTTGGTTTACTGCAGTTATTTGCGCAGCAAATGGGTGTAGGCGCTGTGTGTGGCTTTTTAATTGGTAAGGTATCGGTTTGGTTTATTAATCGAATTAAACTAAATGCATCGGGTTTATATTTAGTGATGGTAACGGCATTTGGACTACTTTCATTTGGCCTTTCTGCAACGCTTGGCGGCAGTGGATTTTTAGCTGTATTTATAACGGGTGTTATTTTAGGTAACAGCAAGTTTGTATATAAACGCGGTATTTTTCTTTTTCACGATGGTTTAGCGTGGCTTGGGCAAATAACCATGTTTGTTGTATTAGGCCTGCTTATTAACCCGTCGTCGTTGGTTGATGTGTGGCTAGAAGGATTACTGATTGCACTGGCACTTATTTTTGTTGCTCGCCCATTGGCTGTAGCGCCTATTTTAAAACTGTTTGGCTTTAATAATCGCGAAACGTTGTTCGTATCTTGGGTGGGCCTTAGAGGCTCAGTGCCTATTATATTAGCTATATTTCCATTGTTATTTGGCCTCTCAGGGGCTGAGCTTATTTTTAATGTTGTATTTTTCGTGGTGTTAATTTCAGCTACGTTACAGGGTTCAACAATGCCTTGGATAGCTAAAAAATTAAACTTAGTCGAGCCACCACCCGATTTAGCCGCTGCAACGCTCGAAATTACCGCACTAAACGATATTGATATAGAAATTGTAGAGTACACGCTAAGTGAGGTTTCGCGTGTTTCTGGGCGTAGCTTGTCACATGCTGCACTGCCAGAAAGTGTAGTTGTAGCCATGATCACTCGCGGGCCGTCAATCATACCGCCACGCGGCTCAACTAAGTTAAAAGCAAACGATCATTTATTTGTTGTTTTAAAACCAAATAACAGACCGTTTGTGGACTTAGTTTTTACAGCAACCGATAAAACAAACCATCAAGATAGCCACTTAGCGCATAACGAACTTAAAGTGAAAGGGGTCACCTTAGTAGGAGACATATTTTACTCTTACCACATGCACATAGACGCGCCCGAGGATATAAGCCTAGAAGAGGTAATTAACCAAAAGCTCGGTGAAGAGGTGACTAAAGGCTCAGTGGTTGTTATTGGTAATGTTCAACTACGCGTTATAACTATGGTAAATACACGTATAGTGACTATTGGCTTAAAGTACTTGAGTAATCCTGAAAAGCGACTTTTAAAGCAGTAATCATTAACAATGATTTATTAAATGGTGACAGCACATTTATAGCGGACGTAGGTTGGGTTGAGTGACACGAAACCCAACAGTTCTCCAATGTAATGAGCACACCCAAAGCTAAGTATGTGTAGTGTTTATTATAGGCGTACAGCTTGCTAACGCATCGGGCGGTAGCCCGAAATAAATGCAACTGTTGATAATTCAATATTACACTATGTAACAAAGATTATTTAAAGGGAATTCAATGAAAGAGATTAAGAACTTTAACTGGAACACTGTCTAACCCCAGCACCCACATGTTTAAGCGCAATAATCTGCCCTTTGCCGTTATGCGCCATGGCCAACATATCACCCGTATTTATATTACTTTCAACCGCGTGTTTACCTTTTAGCTCGCTCAACAGTGACTGCTTAATTTGTACTAGCACTTCGTCATTACAGCTGGCTATGTACCAGTCGTTATCAACCTTTACAAGCGTGCCGTATTCTATGTGGCGCTGTTGATGTAAGCGTAAGTTATTAGCATGCTGAGTATCGAGTGCGTGTTTTTGCTCGGTAATGGCGCTTGTGTAACTGCCCGATGGGTTTATTTCGTGGGTTTTAATAATTGAGTAGTCGTGAATGTCTATAGTCTTAAATGAGCTGTTAAGCACGGTTTTTGGCACGTGGTTAATGCCATTGCTGCTATCAAATACAATAAATGCGAACACGCCCAGTGCGCAGGCAAGGCTGGTTAACTGTAGGGTAAAGCCGAACTTTTTAGGCTTTGTGTGCGTGTCTTTACTAAGTAACGTTTTTTGCTGCGAGGCAGTGAGTGTAGTGCGTGCTTTTCGCTCTTTGTAGTGTTGAGTGAGCTTTTGGTCAAACTGCTCATCAGGCTTGTTCATTGTTTGCTCCTAATAAACGTTTAAGGTTTTGTTTGGCATAGCGCAGCCGCGTTTTTACGCTCTCATGGTTGCTTTGGGTTATAAGTACTATGTCGGCAAGGCTAAAGCCTTCTTGTTGTAAGGTAATGGCTTCGCGCTGTACAAAGCTTAGCTGTTTAAGTGCATTATCGAATGCTTGATAACTTATATTGCTTTGCTCATTTTGCTGCGCGGGTAGATGAGTGTTTTCGTCAAGCTCTACAAAGCGCTGCTGTTTGCGGTATTCGTCTATTAATGTGTTGCGCGCGAGTTTAAATAACCATGCTTTTGGCGTGGTTTGCGCTTGGTAAAGGTGGCGTTTTTCGATTACCTTTAGCCATGTTTGTTGGCTTATGTCGTATGCTAAATGCGTATTAGATTGCGTAACAAGGTAGTGGTATAAGTCGTTACTATAGAGGGCAATAAGCTGCTCTAAGTAACGATTGTCGCCACTTTTTGCGTAACTTGCCATGCAATCCTTGCTTGGCGTTTCAAATAACCATGACTTAATACTTAGTAGCATAGGCTCATCGCTTTTATTGTTGTAATTTGAAATCGAGCTGTACGGTTTGACCAGTTTGTAATTGTGCCACACCTTCTATTACTTTGGGGCGATATTTCCAGCGTTTAATGGCTCTTATTGCTTCGCGATCAAAGGTACGTTTTGGCTCTGCGTTAATAACTACTGGGTTTATTACTTCACCGGTGGGCGAAATATTAAAGCTAAGTTGCACCCAGCCTTCTATGCCATCGCGGGCAGCAGACGCTGGGTATTTAGGGTTTATGCGCACTATGGGCGTTGCATCTCCTGTTGGGCGGTTAATAGTGCTATTTATATCATCACCAAAATCGTCAATCGTAACTGGCGTAAAGTCGCTAATTGCTAGCATTGGATCGGTTGATGTATCAAGCGGTGGTGCTTTTGGCGGCATTTTAGGCATAGGTGGTGGCGGCTGTATTTTTTGTATATGCCTGACTTTTGAATCCTCAGGCGCCTGAAAAATCTCTACAATAATATCGCCACCTGGTTTTATAGGCGCGCGCTGCTCGCCAGATATTAAATATTGCATAAACGCAAAAGCCGCAAAGGTCATTACTGCACCGCCAAATACGGCGGTTGATGTTTTAATAAATGCTGAGTTGTTAGGTACTTCAAGTGTGTGCATAAGCCGCTCCGAGTAAACTTATTTGGGTTATTTAAAAGCTATAACGGGGGGCAAATCAAAAAGGGGTTAAATAATTTTATAAAAATTGCAGGGTTTAGTTACAATAGCCATTCGCATTCTTTTACTTATTAACTTTTTAGGCTGTTATGCAACTCATACAAATAGATAAAGCACGTTACCGCAAGCATTTAAATCGGGTAATTGCAGGTGGTGCAGCGGGTTTGGCTGTTGGCAGCTTGGCTATATCGCAAACATTAATTGCGCTATTTCCTGATGAAAGTGGTAGCCATTTTCATTGGAATTTAACCGGTGTTGTTATAACCAGTTTGGCAATTGGCTGGCTGTTAAATAAATACCGTACACATAGTTTTATGACCGAAGTAGTGTACGTGTGGGAGTTAAAACAAGCGCTTAATAAAATCACCCGTAAAATGCCAAAACTAAAAGCAGCAGGGCGCGAGGGCAATGCCGATGCACTGTTAGCGATTCATTATAGTTATGCGGGCTCACGACTTTTATGGCAGCTAGACGATAACACTATTACCATGGACGAATTAGCTATAAAGCAAACAGAGCTTGATAGTGTGGCTGCAAAGTATAACGTTACGCTTAACGCTGATGAGTATGATGCGAGTATTTTAAAGCAGTTTTAAAACAGTTTTAAAGTTAGTTTAAAGGAGCTAGCCCTGATGAAAAAAGTACTTATAGTGTGTTTAGGTAATATTTGCCGCTCGCCAACAGCAGAGGCGGTGTTAAAAGCGCGTGCTAAAAAATTAGGTGTTGAGGTAAAAGTCGACTCGGCAGGCACTATTGGTTATCACGAAGGTAAAACGCCAGATAGCCGCTCAATGGCAGCTGGGGAAAAACGCGGTTATAGCTTTAAAGGTATTTATTCACGCAAGGTGCGCACCAGTGACTTTACTGAGTTTGATTTAATTTTAGCGGCCGACACACAAAATTTAGCTGATTTAAAAGCGCAATGTCCTGCGCATTTACATTACAAGCTGGCACTGTTTTTAGAATACGGTGAGCAAAGCCAAAGCGCGATACCCGACCCATATTACGGCGGCGATGATGGCTTTGAAAACGTGCTTGATTTAATAGAAGCGGCTAGCGATAAAATACTCGCTAAAATTTAGGAGTCATTTATAAATTTAAAAAGCGCCAAATGGCGCTTTTTTATATTTTAGCTTATCGGTTAATTTTAAAGTCGAGTTGCACCTGAGTTACAGCGCTAACGGGTTTGCCATTTTCAAACTTTGGCGCGTAACGCCATTGCTCAAGCGCTGCTTTGGCTGATTTTTCAAATGCGCTGCCGCCTTCAGAGCTAAGTACTTTTGGGTTTTTTACAAAGCCAGCTGCATTTACCTCAAACTCCATAACAACACTACCATCGGTACTAAATCTGACTTTGTTAACTGGGTATTTAGGGTTAACGCGGTAAAGCGGCGTTTGCTCTTGCGATTCTTTCCATGGCACCATTTTAGCAATTGCTAGACAGTGTTTAGTTGCTTCTTCGCTTTTACCTTGTTTTTCGTACAGGCCAATAAGTTTAGAGTGAGCGCTTAGCTCTGCACTGTGATCAAAGTTTAAGTTACTATCGAATACATTGACTATACGGTTTAGCCTTTCAATCGCTTGATTGTATTTTTTACGACCTTCTGCGAATGAGGCCATTAAAAAATCAGCTTTTATACGCTCTAGTGAGTTTTCGGGTAAGTTTTCTTGATAATACTCGTCGGCTTCTTCTAGGTAGTTTTTAGCTTCACGGTATTTTTTGTGGCTATGCTTTTTAGCCAGTAGCGTTGCAGCCTCGAGCTTCATGTCGGCTACAAACTTAGGGTTGTTTTGTGTTTCGGCTATTTCAATTATTTGTTCTAAATAGTTATCTGCTTGATATGCTGATGTTGTGTAGTTAGCTTGGCCAAGCAATGCATCAACTGTTTCTATTGATTGTTTGCCGTGGTTTGTAGCTAAAATAGTATGGGCTTTACTATAAAGGGTATAACGCTGCTCGTTTAGCTCATTGCCGTAGCCTTTAATAGCTTTAGCGTAGTTAATAGCTAAGTTAGCGGTGTTATCTGAGCTTTCGCCGTAAACAGCTTTTCCAGAGGTGTAAGCAAACTCAGCAGCTTGCTGTACGTTTTTATTTGCTTTAACGGCTGCTAAATAGCTTTGATATGCTTGGCTAAAAACAAGCTGAGGATCGCTTGCTTGGCTGGCTAGTGCTTGAATGCTTAAAGTAGTTGCACTTAGCGCTGATAAACTTAAACCAACAAATAAGGCGAGTTGCTGTGGCTTCATAATAATCCCTATTAATATCCATACTTTATAATAACGTACACCATGTAAGAGTAGTTGTCATTAAAGTGGGTAAATGAATGTAAATGCTTAACTCATTTGTTAAGGGGTTTTAAATTGCAGTTAAACATTGAAAATAGGCGCTGTCGTCGCCATATAATTGCGATAAACAATGTTGTACTACGACCTAAATTTAAACGTTTGTGATATTATCACTTCATCGTGTCGTAGTTATTTAAATATTTGGATTTGTCGTGGCGCATGTAAGAGCAAGAGTCCAGCTTAATGTTGGCAAAAACAGTGATATCCCTGCAGAAATAGTGTCATTTACTGACTTAAAAGATGGCCAAGAGCATATTGCTATGGTGTTTAATAACGCCGATACCGAGCAAGCTGTGCCGCTTATTCGTATGCACTCTGAGTGTTTAACAGGGGATGTATTTCATTCGTCACGTTGTGATTGCGGTGAGCAATTAAATGAATGTATTGAAATGATGCACGAAAAAGGCGGTGTTTTACTATATTTACGCCAAGAAGGGCGTGGTATTGGTTTATACAATAAAATTGATGCTTATGTACTTCAATCGCAAGGTATGAATACCTACGAGGCTAATAACCACTTAGGCTTTGCCGACGATTTACGTGATTTTTCGGATGCGGTGTTAATGCTTAATGCACTTAACTTAAGCCATGTTAAGTTAATGACTAATAACCCTAAAAAGCTTAATGCACTCAGAGATGCAGGTATTGAGGTTGACTCAGTTATTGGTACTCACGCACACATTAAAGCGGGTGTTGCAGGTAATAAGTCGTACCTAGAAACCAAAATTAAGCACGGCGCGCACATGCTAGACATTAAGAAAATTAAAAAACCTTAAGCATTTAATTGCGTTCTGTCTATTAATCCCCCCTCACGCCAAGTTATACTTGGCGTGTTTCGTTTTAAATTAAGAGCAAGTATGTCTACAGAATTACGAATTTTTAAAGCTGATGCAGGCCTAAAGTGGTTTAAAGTCGGATGGCTTATTTTTAAAACCCAGCCAGCAACCTTTATATTTATGCATTTGTTTATTGGCATTGTAGGGCTACTGTCTTTGTTTTTACCTGTACTGCAAGTTGTTGCAGCATTAGCTACGCCGTTTTTAACCGCTGGATTTTATCAGGCGGTGCTTACAAAACAGCAAGGCGGTAAAATTATGCTGGCCGATATACTCAAACCATTTTCAGCAAAGGGAAATCGTTTAGGGTTATTGCGTTTGGCACTTTACCAAATGGGCGCGGGTATTTTAATAGCGTTACTTGCTAATGGCTTATTTGCCGATGCGGTGGCTGTTATGAGCCAACCAGGGCTTGATCCAAATGTAGCACTTGAGCAAATGCTTGAGAGTATATCTGGCGCTAACGTTATTTTATTTTTTATGGCAATGCTTATTTACCTAACGGCATTTGCGTACGCTGTACCGCTTGTTTATTTTAGTAAAGAAGCACGCATTTTAACGGCACTTAAAAAGTCGTTAATGGTGTTTTACCATAATTTATTTCCGCTGGGCGTTTTTGGTGTTATTTGCGCATTATTTATGGCGCTTTCTATGTTCTTATCGTTCTTACCACTATTGATTTTAATGCCAATTTGCTACATTAGCTTTTTTGTATCTTATCAGGCTATTTTTATGCCAATTGTGCCACCAAGTGACGATAGCAATGTTAAGCCACTTAGCAGCGAAACAAGCGGGCGTTTTGACGCTTAATGGATGATAAGTTAAAGCAAAAGCTAAAAAATTATGTACTTTGGTTACTAGGGCGCCAAGAGTATTCGCGCCGTGAGTTAACGCAAAAACTACAGCAAAAAGAAGCCACAGACGAGTTTATCGAAAACTTGCTTAATTGGTGCGAAGAGCACAATTTTATTAATGAGCAGCGATACTGTGAAGGTTTTGTAAGAAAACACATATTTAAATGCCACGGGCTTAAGCGTATTCAAAGCGAAGCCATGGGCAAAGGGATTGACCGTTCGCTACTTGAGAGAGTAGTTGAAGAGCTTGAAATAGATTGGTTTGAGCTGGCGCAGGATGCGTACAACAAAAAATATTCGGATACACCGCCAAATCTCGATTACAAAGACAAAGCTAAGCGCGTGCGCTACTTAATGTATCGAGGGTTTAGCTACGATGAAATTAATTTTGCAATGCAAGCACAGTAAATACAGGTGAGACTTTCAAATGCAGCACATGACTACCGCACAAATTAGGCAACAGTTTTTAGACTTTTTTGCCAGCAAACAACACCAAGTTGTACCTTCAAGCTCGCTTATTCCGGGTAACGATGCCACGTTGTTATTTAACAACGCCGGTATGGTGCAGTTTAAAGATGTATTTTTAGGCGCGGAATCACGCCCATATACACGTGCGACAAGCTCGCAGCGTTGTGTACGTGCCGGTGGTAAACATAACGATTTAGAAAACGTTGGTTACACGGCGCGCCACCACACATTTTTTGAAATGTTAGGTAACTTCAGCTTTGGTGATTACTTTAAGCAAGAAGCAATTAAGTTTGCGTGGGAGTTTTTAACTGAGGTTGTTAAATTACCTCAAGAAAAACTGCTTGTTACTATTTATCATGACGATGAAGAAGCATTTGAGTACTGGTCAAAAGATATTGGCTTAAGTGAAGATCGCATTATTCGTATTGCTACCTCAGACAACTTTTGGTCTATGGGTGATACAGGCCCGTGTGGTCCGTGTTCTGAAATATTTTACGACCACGGTGAGCACATTTGGGGTGGACCTCCAGGCACTCCAGAGGAAGACGGCGACCGCTTTATTGAAATTTGGAACCTCGTATTTATGCAGTACAACCGTCAAAGCGACGGTACTATGCTGCCATTACCTAAGCAATCTGTTGATACAGGCATGGGCCTTGAGCGTATTTCTGCTATTTTGCAGGGCGTGCATTCAAACTACGAAATCGATTTATTCCAAGGCTTAATTGCAGCAGCCGCAAGCGTAACTAACGCGCAAGATATGGACGATAAGTCACTTCGCGTGGTGGCGGATCATATTCGTTCGTGTGCGTTTTTAATCTCAGACGGTGTTATGCCATCTAACGAGGGTCGTGGTTACGTGCTTCGTCGTATTATTCGCCGTGCGGTTCGCCATGGTAATAAGCTTGGCGCACAAGGCGCGTTTTTCTTTAAATTAGTTGCTGCACTTATTGAGCAAATGGGTCAAGCGTACCCAGAGCTTGCTAAGCAACAAGAAATTATTGAAAAAGTACTTCGCATTGAAGAAGAGCAATTTGGTAAAACACTTGAGCGTGGCTTAGCTATTTTAGAAGAAAGCTTAAGTGACCTTAAAGGCGATGTGATCCCGGGCGATTTAGTATTTAAACTTTATGATACATATGGTTTCCCTGCCGATTTAACCGCCGATGTTGCACGTGAACGCCAAATGACAATTGATCATAAAGGCTTTGAAGAATGCATGGCTGTACAGCGTAAAACTGCGCAGCAAGCAGGTAAATTTGGTGCAGATTACAACGAGCAATTAAAATCAGAAAAGCTTACTGAGTTTAAAGGCTACGACAGCACACACTATAGCGCGACAGTGGTAGAAATTTTTGCTGGTGGCGAAGCCGTACAGTTACTAGAAGATGGCCAAGAAGGCATTGTAATACTAGACCGCACACCGTTTTACGCAGAATCTGGCGGCCAAACTGGCGATACCGGAACAATTACGGTTGCTGGTGGCGAGTTTGTTGTTACTAACACCACTAAGCTAGGTAATGCATTTGCGCACCACGGTACAGTACAAGGCCGTATTGGTGTAAACGATAAAGTGGATGCCACTATTGATGATGCTCGTCGTGAGAACATCAAGAAAAACCACACAGCTACGCATATTTTACATGAAGCACTTCGCCAGTTATTAGGTGAGCATGTAAGTCAAAAAGGCTCGCTTGTTCAAGCGGATCGTTTGCGTTTTGACTTTTCTCACTTTGAAGCGGTTACAAAAGATGAGTTACGTGAAATTGAGCGTGTAGTTAACGACGAAATTCGCCGTAACTTTGCACTTAACACTGAGCTTATGGCAATTGATGATGCTAAAGCGAAAGGTGCTATGGCGCTATTTGGTGAAAAGTACGACGACGAAGTACGCGTAGTAACTATTGGGGATTACTCAATTGAGCTTTGTGGTGGTACACACGTTGAGCGAGCTGGTGATATTGGTTTATTCAAAATTGTATCTGAAAGCGGTATTGCTGCAGGCGTTCGCCGTATAGAAGCGGTAACTGGCGCAGATGCGGTTGCTTATGTAAATGAGCAAGAAAAACAGCTTAACGATGTTGCAGCGCTTGTTAAAGGCGATAGTGCATCAGTACTTGAAAAAGTGACGGCCTTACTTGAGAAGTCTAAAGGCCTTGAAAAGCAAATTGCTCAGCTTAACGACAAGCTAGCAAGTGCTGCAGGTGCGTCTTTACTTGATTCGATTGTAGAAATTAATGGCGTTAAGCTATTAGTTGCAAACGTTGAAGGCACTGAGTCTAAAGCGCTTCGCGGTATGGTTGATGACCTTAAAAACAAGATTGGCTCAGGTGTTATTGCCCTAGGTGTTGCCAGTGGCGACAAAGTAAGCCTAATTGCCGGTGTAACTAAAGACCTAACAGGCAAAGTTAAAGCCGGTGAGCTTGTAAACCACATGGCCGGCCAAGTAGGCGGTAAAGGCGGCGGTCGTCCTGATATGGCTCAAGCGGGTGGCTCTCAGCCTGAAAACTTAAACGCAGCGCTTGAAAGCGTAACAGCTTGGGTAACCGAGAAAGTTTAAGATTACGTGGCACTTATTGTCCAAAAGTATGGCGGCACTTCAGTTGGCTCAATAGAGCGAATAGAAGCGGTTGCCGACCTTGTTGTTAAAACTAGGCAACAAGGTCATCAAGTGGTTGTGGTGCTCTCGGCTATGTCGGGAGAAACCAACCGCTTAATTAATCTCGCCAAACAAATTGATACTCGCCCGAGTAGCCGTGAACTAGACGTACTTATTAGCACCGGAGAGCAGGTGTCTGTATCGCTTCTAGCTATGGCTATTATAAAGCGTGGCCATTCGGCCGTAAGCTTACTTGCTGATCAAGTTAATATTCAAACCGATAACATGTTTGGCAAAGCCCGAATAGAGGACATTGCTGCTACGCGCTTAAAGCATGAGCTTGAACATAACCGCATTGCTATTATTGCGGGTTTTCAGGGGCGTGACGTTGAGGGCAATATTACAACGCTTGGCCGTGGTGGCACCGATACCTCGGCTGTAGAAATAGCTGCGGCTATAAAAGCTGATGAATGCCAGATCTATACAGACGTTGATGGCGTATATACTACAGATCCTCGTGTTGAACCTAATGCGCGGCGAATGAGCCAAGTAACCTTTGCTGAAATGCTAGAGATGGCCAGTTTAGGCGCTAAAGTATTGCACATTCGCTCTGTAGAGGCGGCAGGTAAACACAATGTTCCGCTTAGGGTGCTTTCAAGCTTTAACCCTGATGAAGGAACGTTAATTAGCTTTGAGGAAAACGACATGCCAAGTAAGGTTGTTTCGGGTATTGCGTTTAATCGCGACGAATGTTTAATTAAGGTACAAGGTATGCCAAGCGGCACGCAATACCTTTCAAAAATTTTGAAACTTTTTGCCGATAATGGCGTCGAAATAGATATGATTAATCAAGATAATCATAACTTTGAAAAAATAGACTATGCTTTTACTATGCACTCGAATGACTACCTGCAAGCGCTTGAATTAATTACCGAGCAACAAGCTCAATTAAGCGCTGATAATATTAGTGGGTTAACAACAGTGGCCAAAGTATCTGCTGTTGGAATGGGTATGAAATCGCATTCTGGTGTAGCTAGTTTATTTTTTGATGCATTAGCGCAGGAAAATATTAACGTAGTTTTAGTCTCAACGTCAGAGATTAAAATTTCGGTTTTAATAGATGAAAAGTACCTAGAGTTGGCAATTCGTGCATTACATAAAACATTTTTAACGGAAAATGAGTAGTTAGGGAGTTTTTACTTACTTTTCAATCGATTTTTCATTAATATGTTTAAGCGGAATCTTATAATTTTTATTGGAACATGGGAGCAAGAGAATGCTAATACTAACTCGTAGAGTAGGTGAAACCCTAATGATTGGTGACGAAGTAACAGTTACCGTTCTAGGTGTTAAAGGAAATCAAGTTCGAATTGGTGTTAATGCACCTAAAGACGTATCTGTGCATCGTGAAGAGATTTACATGCGCATACAAGCTGAAAAGTCGAACCCTAATCCGGGCAATGCTTAATCAACACGTATACGTAGTTGAGTAATTTACTCAGCTAGTTAAAAAGCCACTCACTGAGTGGCTTTTTTGTTTATAAAATCGAGTGTTTCAGGGCTTAGTATTTGTTTTGATATGTATTGCATACCGCTTTTATTTTTTATTAACAAACCGTTTGGAGTGTTTATCACTTCAGTAATGTCTTGCCATGCTAGTTGGTAGCTTTTGTAGTGATTAGACGATTTAATGCCTACATCGTCAAAAGTGAGCGTAACCTCAGAGCCTGATGCTCTGCTAAACATTTGCCGAGTAACCCACCATGGGCGGCGATAGTAAAATGCCACGCACTCTAGCACTGCTAGCATGATCATAAATGTACCTAGGTAATGATCGTCCAATCCATAAATACCAAATAAGCCAAGCGCAATAAGTAGCACGAGTAAAAAATACTTGGGTTTGGCGCGTTTACTATAAGGAAGCGATTCGTCAAAGCACTCGTAAAAATAAGGTTTATCAAGCGTGTAGGTAGTTGTGAATGCCATATTGTATATACTTAAAGCGTAATTTTCGACATCTTAACAGTAAGCTCTTCAATGAGCAGCTTTAAAGTGAGGATTTTATTGCGCGCACAAAAAAACGGCTCGTAAGCCGCTTTTTTAAAGGCGAAGAATTAACAGTTAGTTTCTTCTGCGTTAACGCCTTCTTTTACATTTTCACATGCATCTTCAACAGAGTTTTGCACGTCAGTTACTGCTTCATCAATACGCTCGCCTGCGTCTTCTGCGTGGTTGTCTTCACAACCCATCATGAAAAAACCCGCAAATACTGCGACTAAAGCTGCTTTTAAAGTTGTAGAGTTCATAGTGTAATTCCTTGTAAGTATTAATTAATTTAGTGTTGGTTAGTCGTATGCCTTATCTACCTGGGTGATTTACCACGTAGCGCACCTGAAACTAATGAAATCACTAAAAGTACTAAAAAGATAAAAAATATAATTTTTGCTATACCAGCTGCGGCACCTGCGATGCCACCAAAACCTAACACTGCAGCGATTAAAGCAATAACTAAAAATGTGATTGTCCAGCGTAACATTGTCTTCTCCTTGGTTTATCAAATCGTTCGAAGTAACTAATGCCAGTTATATGCCAAATTATTTTAATGTTAATTATCAGTTGGTTATGTTGTTTGGGTGAGGTTTTAAATATCATCCCTATAGTAATTTTTACGCTTTGTTATGTAACTTATTCACAGTTATGTAAATTTAGTAAACGTTAGGTGTAGCTATTGAAATTTAACGCCACTTGGTAAGACCAATTTACATTTATTCTTTGGCCTTATAAGCGAACAGCTCCATAACATACTAGATTTAATAGTATTTATACGTTGTTACGAGGATGGGTATAAGCTTTGTCTATAGCCGTTATTTTTGCAATCTATACGCAATAGCGTTTATAGCGGTTTTAGTTATGTTAACCGTAGTGGCGATATGTTATTTTTATTTTAATTGGTTTTACCAATTTACAGGGTGTAGACAAAGTTAATTGTTTTGTTATCATCCAGTGAATAATTATTTAAATAAACCGACTTTTTATTTCGGTATGTTTTAAGGGGAGAAAAATGGATATAGGAGCTGTACTCACTACTGCGGGCAGTTTAATGCTTACGGGTATGGTGGGCGTGTTTGTATTTCTTTCAATATTAATTGGTGCTGTAACGCTTATGTCTCACTTGGTTGCGCGTTTTAGCGAGCCAGAAGTGGCAACACCGGTTAAATCACCGTCTTTTAAATCTCAAGGTGTGCCAAAAGAGCACATCGCTGCTATTAGTGCTGCCATTGCTCAGTACAAATCAAATAATAACTAAGGGGCACACACATGGCTAAATTAAAATTAACAGAATTAGTATTACGCGACGCTCACCAGTCTTTATTAGCAACACGTATGCGTTTAGACGACATGCTTCCTATTGCAAGCAAATTAGACGATGCAGGTTATTGGTCGATTGAGTCGTGGGGCGGCGCAACATTTGATTCGTGTATTCGTTATTTAGGTGAAGATCCTTGGGAGCGTATTCGTGCACTTAAAAAGGCAATGCCAAATACTAAACAGCAAATGCTATTACGCGGCCAAAACTTATTAGGTTACCGCCATTATGCTGATGACGTAGTTGAAAAGTTTGTAGAGCGAGCACACAAAAACGGTGTTGATGTATTTCGTATTTTTGATGCAATGAATGACGTACGTAATCTAGAAACTGCAATTAAGGCGGCCGTTAAAGTTGGCGCACATGCGCAAGGGACTATTTCGTATACAGTAAGTCCTGTTCATACGCTTGATATGTGGCTCACCCTTGCAAAACAGCTTGAAGATATGGGGTGTCACTCAATTTGTATTAAAGATATGGCGGGTTTATTAAAGCCATATGATGCAGAAGAGCTTATAAAAGCACTTAAAGAAACTGTCTCGGTTCCTATTGCTATGCAGTGTCATGCTACTACGGGATTAAGTACTGCAACGTATCAAAAAGCAATTGATGCAGGTATTGATATGCTTGATACCGCTATTTCTTCTATGAGTATGACTTACGGTCACTCTGCAACAGAAACTATTGTAGCGATTGTTGAAGGCACTGCTCGCGATACCGAACTTGATTTAAATCAGCTTGAAGAGATTGCAGCCTACTTTAGAGACGTACGTAAAAAATACGCTGCGTTTGAAGGAAGCCTTAAAGGGGTCGATGGGCGTATTTTGCTAGCTCAAGTACCTGGTGGCATGTTAACTAACATGGAAAACCAGCTTAAAGAGCAAGGCGCTGCCGATAAGCTAAATGAGGTGTTACTTGAGATCCCACGTGTACGTGAAGACCTAGGCTTTATTCCACTTGTAACACCAACATCGCAAATTGTGGGCACACAGGCAGTACTTAATGTGCTTACTGGCGAGCGTTATAAAACAATTACCAAAGAGACTGCGGGTGTTCTAAAAGGTGAATATGGGGTAACGCCAGCACCAATGAATAAAGAGCTACAAGAGCGAGTGCTTGATGGTGCAGAGGTTATTACGTGTCGTCCTGCTGATAAGATACAGCCAGAACTTGCAACACTTGAAGCTGAGTTACTTAAAGAGGTAAAAGAGCAAGGTTTAGCGCTTTGTGATGATCAAATAGACGATGTACTAACCTATGCATTATTCCCACAAGTTGGCCTTAAATTTATTAAAAACCGTAATAATCCTGATGCATTTGAAGCAGTACCAAGTGCTGACGATGAAGCGAGTAAACCAACAGCAAAACCTGCAGGTAATAAGGGCGTAACTGCCGAGCAGTATAGCGTGAAAGTAGACGGTAAGGTTTACGATGTTGTGGTAGCACAAGGCGGCGAACTTAAAGAAGTAAGCCTTAAAGATTCTGAGCATATCCCTCAGTCTGCATCGGTTGCATCTGGCGAGACATTAAATGCGCCGTTGGCTGGTAATATTTTTAAAGTAAAAGTAAAAGCGGGTCAAGTTGTTAACGAAGGTGATGTCGTTGTCATTATGGAAGCCATGAAAATGGAAACAGAAGTACGTGCAATGCACCCAGGCACTATAGCTGAAGTGCTTGTTTCTGAAGGTGACTCGGTGACAACGGGTGACGCAATTATAGCGTTGGCTTAAAGGAGAGTATAAATGGAAGCTCTTTTAAACCTTTGGCATGCGACAGGTATTGCTAACTTTACATTTCCTGGTTTGATAATGATTGCAGTAGGGTGTTTATTATTGTTTTTAGCAATTGCTAAAAACTTTGAGCCACTGTTACTGCTTCCTATCGGCTTTGGTGCAATACTTACTAACATTCCTGTTGCTGGTTTGTCGGATCCCGGTGGATTACTTTACTACGTATATTACGTAGGTATTGATACGGGTATATTCCCGTTATTAATTTTTATGGGTGTGGGCGCATTAACAGATTTTAGTGCGCTAATTGCAAACCCGCGTATGTTATTACTGGGTGCTGCTGCACAGTTTGGTATCTTTGCCACCTTGTTTGGCGCAATACTATTAAACTATGTGCCTGGTTTTGAGTTTACCTTACAAGATGCCTCAGCTATTGCCATTATTGGTGGTGCCGATGGCCCTACAGCAATATTTTTAGCCTCAAAGCTTGCCCCTGATTTACTGGGAGCAATCGCTGTAGCAGCTTACTCTTACATGGCACTTGTGCCAATTATTCAACCACCAATTATGCGTGCACTCACTACGCCTGAAGAGCGCCAAATTAAAATGCCTGAGCTACGCAAGGTATCTAAAAAAGAGAAAATTGTATTTCCTCTCATGGTGCTTAGCTTAACTGCAATGTTTTTACCTGCAGCTATACCGCTTGTTGGTATGTTTTGTTTAGGTAACTTAATGCGTGAGTCGGGTGTTGTTGATAGGTTAAGTAATAGCGCTCAAAACGAAATCATCAATATAACGACTATATTTTTAGGCTTAGCTGTTGGCTCAAAACTAGCTGCAGATAAGTTTTTAACAGTTGAGACTATTGGTATTTTAGTACTTGGCGCACTGGCTTTTGCAATTGGTACAGCGTCGGGCGTATTTATGGCAAAAGGACTTAACCGTATATCTAAAACACCTATAAATCCATTAATTGGGGCAGCAGGTGTATCGGCTGTGCCAATGGCGGCACGAGTAGTTAATAAAGTTGGCCTTGAAAGTAATCCACATAACTTTTTACTTATGCATGCTATGGGGCCCAATGTAGCGGGTGTACTTGGTAGTGCAGTTGCTGCGGGTATTTTATTAGCACTTGTTGGTTAAGCTAGGGGTTATTTTCTTTGTTGCTTGGTTTTTACTTATTCTTATATGGATGTAAGCCAGTAGAGTAACGCAGGAGCAGTTACCGAGTCCACTAGGTTACAAACCTCGCGCCGTGATTAAATAGCCCCTAGTTTGGATATATTTAATCCGCAAAGATCAATAGACCCTTCTTTTAACCCAACCGATTAGCGCAGTTTACTGCGCTTTTTTTTGTTCTTAATTTCTTCGCCTCTTAATGGTTTCTTGTTCAGCGCTTTTTGTTTACAGTAACAGCTCTTCAACATTTTAAGGATAGTTACCATGCTTCACACGCCTTTAGCAAAGCACTTGCCTCATGTTAGTAAACTTGTATTTGGATGTATGGGGCTGGGCGGCGGTTGGAATAAAGACGCAATCACTGATGCACATGTTAAGCAAGCTCATGAATGTATAGATAACGCCATTGAAGGCGGCATTAATTTTTTTGACCATGCTGATATTTATACATTTGGTAAAGCAGAGCAGGTTTTTGGCAAAGCATTAAGTGAGCGCCCTGAGCTTAGAGAAAAAATGTATATTCAGTCTAAGTGCGGTATTCGCTTTGAGGACAATAAGGGGCCGAAGCGTTATGACTTCTCTGCAAAATGGATAGAGGAGTCGGTGGAAGGGTCGCTAAAGCGTTTAAACACAGACTACCTAGATGTACTTATGCTACACCGTCCAGATCCGCTTATGGAAGTAGATGAAGTAGCGCAAATATTTAGTTGCTTACAAGAAAGCGGTAAAGTGCGTAATTTTGCTGTATCGAATATGCAGCAACATCAAATGAACTTTTTACAGCATGCTCTCGATATGCCAATAGTGGCTAATCAAATCGAGGCAAGCTTGCAAAAACACCAGTTTGTTGATGAAGGTGTTTATGCGGGCAATGCTGATGGTAAAAATCTTAACTTTACCCCTGGTAGTATTGAATATTGCCGACATTTTGATATTCAAATTCAAAGCTGGGGGAGCTTATGCCAAGGTTTATATACGGGTAGCGATTTATCAAATGCATCGCAAGAAGATATAAATACCAGCATACTCGTTAATAAACTTGCTGCACTATACGATACCTCGCCAGAAGCTATTGTACTTGCATGGTTGCTTCGCCATCCTGCATCGATACAGCCAATTATAGGCACAACTAACGCTAAGCGAATTACAGCATCTTGTGATGCTGTAAATGTAGAGCTAAGCCGCGAACATTGGTATGCACTTTATGTAAGTGCTAAAGGTCATGAGTTACCGTAGGAATCGCTATGAACATATTTGTTATTTTAATTTGCTTGTTTGTAGCCCTAGCAGTGCTTATTCCGCTACTTGAAAAGTACCAAAGTAAAATGGGGCTTGATGGCGCCACCAAATACAGTAAATACATTTGGCCGCTTGTTATGGTGTCTCTAGTGGTGCAGCTTATTTACGTATTAATGAACTGACACGTTAAATTAAAAACATAAAAAAGCCTTTGCAAGGTTATCCTGCAAAGGCTTTTTTGTTATCTATAACTAAGCGTTACTTAAGTGCTAATTGTAGTTCGCGATTGCGCTCTAACTGTGCAATAAAGTTATCAGCAATCGGTTTAAACTTAGCAAGCTCAGAGCGTGGTAATGGCTCCGACTTAGGAAGCTTAACGGTTTTAGGGTTACGGTGAACACCATTTACTAAAAACTCATAATGTAAATGGGCACCAGTCACACGACCTGTTGAACCAACCGTACCAATTTTGTCGCCTTGCTTAACTCTTTGACCTGTTTTAACAAGCTTTTTGTTAAGGTGTAAGTACTTAGTAACGTACTGAGTGCCATGGCTAATAAATATATAGTTACCGTTATATTTGCTATAGCCTGCTTTGATTACTTTGCCGTTACCTGAAGCAACCACAGGTGTGCCTGTTCGTGCTGCGTAGTCAATACCTCGATGAGCTCTTACTTGACCTGTAACTGGGTGTAAACGCTTAGGGTTGAAGCTTGAACTAATATATTTGAAGTTAACGGGTGCGCGTAAAAATGCTTTTTTCATACTGCGACCTTCCGGCGTATAAAAATTGCCGTCGGTGTGGCGAATAGCTGCAAAGCGTTGGCCTTGGTTTATAAATTCTGCAGCAATAATTTTACCAGTACCAATAAACTCACCATCAACGTAGTGAGACTCGTAAATTAAACCAAACTGATCGTTTTTACGAATGTCATTTGCAAAGTCGACATCCCAACCAAAAATATCCGCAAAGTTCATTATTTGACGTTCACTTAATCCTGCAGCAATTGCAGACGTCCAAAAGTTGTTAGATATTTCACCGCCAGCGGTTTTGGTTATCGTTTCAATTTCTTTACTGTCGATAGCTGTATCGTAATTACCTTCATCATTTAAAGTAACAAACAGCGTATCTGTTTTTGAAATTACATAACGCAGTTGTGCTAAAGAGCCATCTTCAGCAGTTGCAAAGCTAAGTACTTCACCTGGATGAATTTTTGTTAGCTTACGTGTTTCTGCGTTTGTATTAATTAGTTTGTGAAGCGTTTGCGCTGAGAAGCCAGCTCGCTTGAAGATAATTGCTAAATTGTCGCCATTTTTAACTGTGTGATCGATAAAGTCGTACTCTGGTAACTTTTCTGCTGCTTGTTCTGAATTTAGCTCAGTTAATTTTTCGTTGCCATCAACTTTTACTTGTAGTTCGTAGCGTTTACCAATCTCTAGTGCATTTACACTATTGTCTTTGGATGCAGTGGCTTTTTCAGAAGGAAGGAAGGCTAAGCCAACAATAACAGAAACCAAACCTAATATAAGCAATTTGTGTTTTTTGGGGAGCGTGCGAACCACGTGAACCATAACGTGCCTTTTTCTGCTATTAAGATAATAAATACATAATATTGCAGGATATACCTAATAATGTATGAATACTAGTGTTTTGTAGATTTAAACTGACCTTAAATTACGCTAAAATCGAGCTTAGAAAGCCTTTTTTAACGCTCTATCTAACTAAGACTCAATTGATTTTGTTTAGTTGCATGAATCACTTAAAAAGTTGTTTTAATTAGGTAGAAATTTGTTATGTTAGCTACATCTATATATTCGGTTTAAACCTTTATTAAACCGTGACTACGCAAGTAACTAGTCGCCCCTTCGTCGGCAGAATTTTGGAGTAACACAAAGTGGATTTACAAACCGCTCTAGCAGAGATAAAACGCGGTGCAGAAGAAATATTAATTGAAGACGAACTAGTTGAAAAACTAAAGTCGGGCAAAAAGCTAAAAATAAAAGCAGGCTTCGATCCTACAGCGCCAGATTTACACTTAGGTCACACTGTACTAATTAACAAAATGAAAACCTTTCAGGACTTAGGTCATGAGGTCATTTTCTTGATTGGTGACTTTACGGGCATGATTGGTGACCCAACAGGTAAAAACGTAACACGTAAGCCACTTACTCGTGAAGATGTACTAGCTAATGCTGAAACATATAAAGAGCAAGTGTTTAAAATATTAGATCCAGCTAAAACAACGGTAGCATTTAATTCTACGTGGATGGAAAAATTAGGTGCTGCAGGTATGATCAAGCTTGCTGCAAATCTAACAGTAGCCCGCATGCTAGAACGTGACGACTTTAAAAAGCGTTACGGTAGCGGTCAGCCTATTGCGATTCATGAGTTTTTATACCCGCTGGTACAAGGTTGGGATTCGGTTGCACTTGAGTCAGATGTAGAGCTTGGTGGTACTGATCAGCGTTTTAACCTACTTATGGGTCGTGAGCTGCAAAAAGTAGAAGGTCAAAAACCACAAACTGTATTAATGATGCCATTGCTTGAAGGCACCGACGGCGTTCAAAAAATGTCTAAGTCGCTAGGTAACTACATTGGAATTACTGATGCGCCAAACGATATGTTTGGTAAAGTAATGTCGATTAGCGATGTATTAATGTGGCGCTACTACGACTTACTCAGTGGTCTTTCAATTGAGCAAATTGCAGCGCAAAAAGAACGTGTTGAACAAGGCACTAACCCGCGTGATATTAAAATTGAGCTGGCTAAAGAGCTAATTGCTCGTTTTCATAGTGAAGAAGATGCGCAAGCGGCACATGACGATTTTATCAAACGTTTTCAGAAAAAAGCGCTTCCTGATGAAATCCCTGAGCTTACAATTACGATTGCAGAAGAGAGCATTTTAATCGCTAACTTGCTTAAAGAAGCAAACTTAGTGGCTAGTACATCTGAAGCAATGCGAATGATTAAGCAAGGTGCGGTAAAACTTAACGGTGAAGATAAAATCACTGATACTAAACTTGAAGTAGCAAAAGGCACGACGGCTATTTACCAAGTAGGTAAACGTAAGTTTGCGAACATTACTGTAGCGTAATCGCAGCAGTTGAAACTAAAAAACCAGCTTAGGCTGGTTTTTTTGTGCCCGTATTTTGAGCTTTTTAAATCAATTTTAATATTTCAATGCTAATAATTACTAACAGCCAAAATGCGCGAGCTTGGTTTAATCTATTAATTATTACAGGGACGTCTTCGGCTTTTGGTAGTCTCTCGTTGCTAATTCGCATTTTATTAAAGCGCTCACCAAAGTAAACCGCAGGTCCGCCAAGTTGCACACCAAGTGATGCCGAACATGCGCTTAAAATCCACCCTGTATTTTTTTGATAAAAATGTCTGCCATAGTGCTTTATGTAATGCATGCTTTGTTTACTTGCTTTGCTTGCAGCAATTGTTAATGCAAGCAGCCGTATTGGAATAAATTCGATTATATACAAAAGTATTTTAAGCGGTTTTAAAAAGTGGCTATTGGGTGATATATCGGTGCGCCAAGCCTGCTGCATTAAAGTGAGCAGTCGATATGCTAAAGCGGCAATCGGGCCAAACAATAAAAATATGAATATAACCACAAAGTAATTACGAGCAGTTCGTAAGATTAAGCTTTCAATTAAGGCTTTAATTATACCTGGTGCTGATAGTTTATTAACCTCTCTGGCAAGTAATGGCTTTAATAGTTCACGCGCGGTAGATTTTTGGTTTTGTTTTACTAACTTTGCAATACGCAGGGCTTTTTTATCAATCGCTTTGCTTTCAAGGCACAAATATAAAATGAGGCCTGCGAGAAGATCAGGATAAAAGGCAAATTCGAGCAGTAACACAAGAATAATAAGAATAACGCTTAAAACTAGCGTACAAGCAAGGATGGAGGCTAAATAAAGGTAGCTTTTGGGCTCACTTGGCTTATAAATTCGCTTTCCAATAGCGCTAAAAACAGCGGTTAATACTGTATTTGGGTGATACCAGCTTACTAAAGGAAAAAAGCGCTCAGCGAGGAGCGCTATTATAAAGGCAACAAAGTCCAAATGATTTTGAACAATATTGCTAAGCATTTAAAGGCTTACAGCCGTTAGTTTTTCTAAAAGTGCGACAACCATTTTAGATGAGTTGATTGAAGCTGTTTCTAAGTACTCTTCAAATGATTGCGGCGACTCTTTTCCGGCAATGTCAGACATAGAGCGAATAACAACAAACGGTGTATTAAGTGTAAAACACGTTTGAGCAATTGATGCGCCTTCCATTTCAACAGCAAGCATTGATGGGAAATCGCTGCGAGCTTTATCAATTCGTACTGGATCACACATAAAGGTATCGCCAGTGCAAATTAAGCCAACTAACGTCTTAACATTGCTAATTTGTGCAATAGTTTGCTCTGCAGCTTCTACTAATTTTGGGTGCGCTGTAAAGCCTGCAGGCATTTGTGGAACTTGGCCGATTTCGTAGCCAAATGCGGTCACGTCTACATCGTGATGACGCACTTCTGACGAGATGACTACATCGCCAACACTCAATGATGGATCAAACCCACCGGCAGAGCCCGTGTTAATAACACAATCAGGTTTAAAGTTATCAATGAGTAACGTGGTCGCAATAGTTGAAGCAACTTTACCAATACCAGATTGAACAAGCGTTACTGTGTTTCCAGCTAACTCGCCAGTATAAAAAGTGAAACCTGCTTTAGTTAAAATTTGTGGGTTTTGCATTGCTTCACGTAAAATTTTAACTTCTGGCTCCATTGCGCCAATAATACCAACATTCATAGTGTTAAATTCCTGAGTTTGAATAATTTGATTATACGTGAAGTTAGCTATAAAAAACAAAAAAGCGAGCTTGTTTATGAGCTCGCTTCAAATACTTTTGAAAGTGTATTTAATTATATTTTATATTTCGGCTAGGGCAGTTGTTTGCACTTTAGCTTGAGAAGGCGATAACACCGCAGGTTTGTGTACGCGGTTGCGAACTGGGCGCTGAGTTTGTGCAGCTGCAGGTTTACCGAGTTTAAACATTATTGCATCGCGAACTTCTGAAGGACGGTAGCCCGATTTAACCTTCATACGAATATGTGGAATGCCAGCAGATTCTAAGGCGCCATTTACAAACCAATCGCGCTGGGCTTTGTGGCCATCTTTATTGGCGTTATTAACTAAGTCAACAGCGGCAACAATGGTCAGCTTTTCTTTATCGATTAATACAAAGTCGAGTTGCTTATTTTTAGCTTTTGCTAAAGCAGCACGCTTAGATTTAGCCGAAAGGCCTTGTTTACAATCAATAACGTCGATTAATTTAACGCGGCTGACTATTTTAAATTGGTCGCCAACTGCACGTTCTAATAGGTTTAAAAATGCGCCCTCAACCTGCGTAAACACAGTTTGTTTACGGGTAAAAGGATACGGGTTTCCGCCATCATCATTAAATTTTGACGCAACAATTGAGGCCCCAACCACTAATACTAAAATTGATAATAAAGCGAATTCCATACGGTAACTCCATAACAACAAATTGACACTGCTTAACTAAAGCAATTTACGTGCCTAAAAACTTTGTGTTATACGTTAATTACTGTATGGATTTATAAACCATCATTGTAAGCCTGTTAAGCTTTGTAACCGCCGCTAACGCCTTTAACTGCAATAGCCACAGCGTCGTGCGCATGTAATGATTCGTAATGATTAATTTGTAGCCAATAATCACTAAAGTTATCGTTTTCAAGAACCGCTTTAATTTTACGAGCAGCGTCTTCACAAAACATTAAGTTTTGTCCATTGAGACGGGCAAATTCTTGCTCATCTTCGCGTTTTACTGCCGCCTGAACGGGGGTTTTAAGTTCAGCTTCTAACGTATCAATTAAATTAACAACGTCAAATTCATCACATGAGTTATCAAGTTTAACTTTTACATTGGCAATTGAGCGCTGTGAATGTGGCGTAGCTACAATGCCTTGCGTAGTGCCTAGCCACTCGTGCACATCTTTTTGACTTAGCGTCTCTTGGTTAAACTCTTGATTAAATGCATTTTGAATAAGCTGCCTTGCAAGTGCTGCAGAGCACGGGCAAGTAGACGAGTAAGTTACATCTAGGGTTAACTCATAGCTAATAACGTTATTTTCGATAGTGCTGGTAAGCGTTATAGGATAGCTTTTCCAACCAGCCTTACCGCTTAAAAGTGATTTACGACGTAGCGGTAATTCAAACTTAAACTCTATTTGCGCTTTATCACTCAAGCCTTCGTGGCTTGTTATAAATGTATCGAGTGCCTGTGCAATAGTATGCGGATTTACTTGTTGCTCGGTAGAAAGTAGGTCGAGCGCTAAAAATAAGCGCGACATATGGATGCCTTTAGCATCTTCTTTATGCAAGTTAACAAATGCACGCGCTTTTGCGTTAACGGTAACGGGTGCTAAATCTTTTGATTCAAAAATAAATGGCAGTTCTATTTCGCCCATACCAACCCAGTCTAACTTACCTGTTTGTAAGGCGGGAGCCGTGTCAGCTATATCGGGCATGTTGGTTTGCATGTACGCTACTCGTTATTGGTCATAATAAAGCGTTGCATTTTACACTAAATAATTTATTGCTGAAATGATGAGTTTAAGAAGTGGACGAATTCAAACACGAAAATTTTCTTTTTTATCGCACAACATGAGTAGAGGTAACATAAAAATGCTAAAATCTGGCAAAATAGCATGTTTATACATACACATTGCCTTCTTTATATTTAAGCATACAGCTAAGAGATAAAATTACGTATGACTGATTATTCTTTGAGCCCTTGGGTTAGGGCTCTTTCTAGCTCAATAAAGCGATTTGGTGAGTTTAAAACGGCAGCTTTTTGTTATGCTTTATTGTTATCTGCATCACTTATTTTATCGAGCATGTTTTATTATGTAGCAATTGGTGAACTGCATATTGTTGATATTTTAGCTGTAGTATTTTTTGCAGCGGTTGTCTCGCCTCTTATTATTACTGTATTACTTAATTCTGTTCGCCAATTAGATGCTTCATACGCTTATTTAGATAGTGCTACAAAACAAGAAAAACTTCTAAACCAAACTTTAAAAGACAATATTAATCGTTTAAATATTGAAATTGATGAACGTAAAATGGCATTTCATGCCAAGCACCGTGCAATTGAAGAGCTACGCAGAGAAATTGCAGAGCGTAAAAAAACGCAGCAAGAGTTAGCCCAGCAGGGTATGTTACTTCGCTCTATTGTTGATTCATCCCCTGATTTATTTTACTACCGCGATAACAATGGCGTGTTTGCTGGTTGTAATAAAATGTTTGAAGAAGTTATGGGGAAATCAAGTAGCGAAATTATTGGTAAAAGTGCTGAACAAATTTTCCCTACACACTTTTTATCTCAGGTACTAACCACCGATGAACAAGTTGAGCAAACTCATAAGCCGTTAACTATAGATGTAGGTTATGAGGTTGAGGGTGAAAAACGCTGGTTTGAATTACGTAAATTACCGTTTATTAATGATGAGGGTGACTACATTGGTTTACTTGGTTTTGGGCGTGATATTACCAGCCGTAAAGAAGCTGCCCAAGCCCTTGAAACTGCTTACAAAGACAAAGGTAAGTTTATAGCCACACTGAGTCACGAGTTGCGCACACCACTTAATGGTATTGTTGGTTTGACGCGTATGTTACTTGATACAGAAATGAACAAACAACAGCGTAGCTGGTGTAATACGGTGTTTTCAAGTGCAGAGACACTCGGTAACATATTTAACGATATTATAGATTTAGATAAAATAGATAGAGATCAGCTTGATATTGCAACCGACTCAATTAATGTATCTGACTTTATAAATGATGTGGTTAATTTTGCAGGACTTATTGCTGAGCAAAAAGAGTTAGAGTTTAATATTGAGCGCAATGGCAAGCTAGACGTGTATGCGTTGCTTGATCCTACTCGTTTGCGCCAAGTTGTTTGGAATCTTATTAATAATGCCGTTAAGTTTACCCAACAAGGTAAAGTGACCCTTGAGTGTAGCCGCGAAAACCGCGAAGAAGGGCCTTGGCTTGTTATTAAAATATCAGACACTGGGCAAGGTATTCCGCAAGAACAACTTGCTCGTATATTTGATATGTATTACAAAGCGCCAGATTTAAAAGGGACAAATGCCATAGGCTCTGGGATTGGGCTTGCTGTAACCAAAGCGCTTGTTAGTGCTATGAAAGGCACAATTACAGTCAATAGTACCGAAGGGGAAGGCAGCTGCTTTACAGTACAAATTCCACTTAGTTTATGTGTAGCACCTACAGAGCAAAGCTATGTGGGACGAGGTTTATATATATTACTTGTTGAAGATGTACCATTAAATGCCGAAATAGCAACTAACTTATTAGAGCAACGAGGCCATGAAGTGCTTTGGGCTGAAACGGGCGAAGATGCACTGTCGTTTGTAGAAACCGAAGACGATTTAGATTTAGTACTGCTAGACATGCAGTTACCGGATATAAACGGGGATGTGGTTGCTAAGCACATACGATCAGATAGCCATTTTGATAATCTTCCTATAGTTGCACTTACAGCTAACGTGCGCAGCGCTGAAGAAGAGCTTGAAGGGATTTCGATACAAGGTGCTTTAGCTAAGCCAATTAATACCGTGAAGCTTGATAAAATGCTTGCCGACTTATTTGATATTAAGCAGGCTAAGTCTACTGAGCCGCAATTAAAAGTGAGCGAAGAAGCACTTAAAGAAATTAATGCACATTTACTCGATGTTGAAACAATAGAAGACTTTGTTAACTCAATGGGCTTAGATGTGTTTAAGCGCAGTAGTCAGTTATTTGAGAAGTTAAACCCTCAGTACCAACAAGAAATGCTAACTTCACTTAACTCAAACGACAGGGAAGAATATAAGTCGGTTGCGCATAAGCTTAAAGGGGCTGCAGGCTCAGTAGGTTTAAATGACGTACAGCTACATGCAAAAGTAATGGAATATGGTGCGATTGAAGAGTCTGATGAGGTATTAAAAGAGTGGTTGGATGTGCTAGCAGATAAAATAAATGAAGGACAACAAGCCCTTCATTTATTTTTACAACAATTAGAGTAAACGAGTTTTACTCTAATTAAGCGTCGATTTTACCAATAAAGCGGTAACCTTCACCGTGAATGGTGCTGATAAGCTCTGACGTAGAGTTATCGCTTTCAAAGTGCTTACGAATACGACGAATTGTTACATCTACAGTACGGTCATTTGCACGAAGCTCACGTCCTGTCATGTGTTTGATTAATTGCTCACGGCTAAAAATACGACCAGGAGAATCAAGCATTAAACGAAGTGCTCTGTATTCACCTTTAGGTAAACGTTTAGCATCGCCGCTTGGAGAAGTAAGGCAACGGCTATTTTCGTCAAGCTCCCAACCGTTAAAAGTAAGCACACCGTTTGTTTCTAGTGTCGACTCTTCACCGCCTAAAGCTGTACGAGTAATAAGGTTACGCGCTCTAATAGTCAATTCTCGTGGGTTGAATGGCTTAGTGATATAATCATCAGCGCCAATTTCAAGACCTAAAATACGATCAACATCATTATCACGACCTGTTAAGAAAATAAGGCCTACTTTGCGCTTTTGGCGTAATTCACGGGCTAATATAAGACCGTTTTTACCAGGAAGATTGATATCCATAACTACAAGATTAACATCATCGTTATTTGTAAGCTTGTCATGCATATCATCGCCATCAATGGCTTCAATAACTTTATAACCTTCAGCTTCAAATAAACTAACGAGGTTGAGTCGAGTTACGTCTTCATCCTCTACGATTAGAATGACTGGCGTTTGCATTATTAATTAACCTTTTGGAATATTTTATTTACAAAAAATCGGTGACGAATTTATAACCGATTACTAGAGATTAGGATTATACTCATTTGTTAACAAGAAAGAACAAGTTGAGTAAAAATAAAACAGTAGGGTATCCAAAGTCTACAAAAAAGGGCTGAGCAAGAACTACTGTTTAATTGATATATTCATGGATGTAGTCATTTGAATCATAAAGTCGAAGCCATTTTCCTTTGATAATTGATACATCCACCAATCAAACAAGGTACTTAAAATAATCAGACTAATTCAAAGCGAAATTATATCATTTTCTAACCTTTCATCAATGTATGTGATACACCAAAGCCAATAAAGTTCATAATTTGCTTGGTAATATTTATTTAATGTAATTAAATAATGCTACTCGGTTACCACATGCATTCTAGATGAGGTCATAAAATACTAATTCAAGGATCATTTTTAAATAAATGCAGATTTAACCGATCTTTATTTAAGGAATTGTAATTATAAATCGAGTACCGTGCTTTTCTTCAATATCAAACATAATTCTGCCACCAAGTGCTTGTGTTACTAGGTTATAGACTAAGTGCATACCTAGGCCGCTAGCACCCTGTCCGCGTTTGGAAGTAACAAATGGATCGAATATTCTGTTTTTAATATTTTTATCAACGCCTTGCCCATTGTCAGAGTAAACAATAGTTAATTTTTTTCCTACTAGCTCTACATCAAAACGAATTTCATTGTTTTCTTTTCCTACAAACCCATGAATTACAGAGTTTATAAGTAGCTGCTGAAATATCTGTTGTAATGGCTCAGATTTACTTTGAATGGCCAAATCAGTAGGGCAGTTGATAATAACGACAGGTTTTTTAGGAAGTAATTCTGATTGAATCGACGTTAAAACATCACTTATTAACTTATGTACATTGATGTGAGTATTAACGCCGTCATCTTGAATAACTGCTACTTTTTTAAAGTTTGAAATTAGATCCGCTGCGCGGTTTAGGTTTCGATAGATTAAATCTAGGTTTTCGATACCCTCATCTATAAAGCGTTTTAAATGATTTGAAGTGAGCTTTTTGTCATTAAAGCTTTGTTGTATATCAGCTAATTTATCGCGTAATAGAGTTGAGCCCGTAATGCCGAGTCCTATAGGAGTGTTAACTTCGTGAGCTACACCTGCAACCATTTGCCCTAGGGATGCCATTTTTTCGTTTTCAACAATTTGTGTTTGATATTGATGCATTCGCTCAAGAGTTGAAAGCAGTTCTTGATTTGCCTCTCTAAGGGCAATAGTACGTTGGCTTACTTTTTCTTCAAGGCTTTGGTTTAATTGTTTTATTTCTTGTTTGTCTTTTTCATGTCGCTCTAGTTGTTTTTTAGTGCGTGTCAGCATGATATTTAAACTATTAGAAAGCGTTGTAATTTCTTTTACATCAGTGATAGGGGCGCGAGCATCATAGTTATGATTTTTTGATACATCTTGCAATAGCATGCTTAATTGCTCTATCGGGCTTGCAATTTTTCGCTGAATTTTTGCTGCTATAAAGTACACAACGACCAGTATTAATAGCGTGAGTAATATATCAATGAGTATCTTTTGCTCAATGTATACTTCTAAGCTTTCTAAACTACCTCGCATATATACATAGCCAATTAGTTCTTCGTTATTATAAATAGGCCGTGTAATTTCTATGTGTTTGCTGGTTACTTTTGGCGTAGATAGCTCATTTACACTGTCTATTCTTAATGGTACCGGGGGCGTTTTTTTGGCATTAAAGCTTATAAAAAAAATGGGTTTTTGAGAGGTTTTTTCAATCGAATAAATATGAATGTTCTTGACTAAAGGGATATTGTCGAATGATTTAAGGCGTTTTTCTTCAGTTTTACGATCATCTCTTGCTACTGAGTCACCAGCATCAAAAGCGACTATTTCTGA
Organism: Pseudoalteromonas sp. MMG007; assembly: GCF_018100985.1. Lineage (GTDB taxonomy): Bacteria > Pseudomonadota > Gammaproteobacteria > Enterobacterales > Alteromonadaceae > Pseudoalteromonas. The sequence goes on from NZ_JAGJEI010000009.1 coordinate 35,562, forward strand.
AAGAATCACCAGTTTGTTAATAATTAACTGTTTCTGCTCCTTAACGCTTAAGTATGTCGATATAGATATAGATAACGACAAACAAATAGCTGTTATAAGCATAATTAAATTTATTAGTGCTTTGCGGATGCTACTTTGGTGAACTTTTTTAGGCATTATTTCAATACGGCCTGAATCAAAATTAATTATTTAGAGTTTTAGTTTAGCAAAGACAGCAAAAAAGGAAGGAAAAAAACTAAATTAATTCTTATGTTTATTCGAAAGTTAACTTGAGCACTTTTAGTGCCCAAGTAATCCACGAAACCAAATTAGCTGCTATAAACCGCAAATTTATTGTTTTTAAACACCGTTTGATAATTTTCAAACTGAGTTTCTAAAATTGGTGGGTATTTTAAAAAGCTATTGGCTACTATATTCAGCTTTCCTGATTTAGTTAAATGCTGTTTTGCATTTGCTAAAAAAGTTTCTGCTACTGTGTAATCTGTTGCAATCCCAGTATGAAACGGTGGGTTACTTACTATTAAATCAAACTTGCCAGTAATATTTTTAAGGCCGTCACTTAATATAGCCTCACCCTTAATATTATTGAGCTTAAGTGTTTGCTCTGTAGCATAAGTGGCTAAAGCACTTACGTCTGAACACACAAATTCAAGCGCTGGGTTTTGTAGGCCTAAATAGGTGGCAATTAAGCCTGCGCCACAACCAAAATCAAGCACTTTCCCCTGTTTAGTTATTGGAGCATTTTCAAGTAGCATTTTTGTACCGGCATCTAATCCGCCGTGATTAAATACCCCTGGTACGCTAATAGCGGTAAAAGAAGTGTTGGCCACATCAATAGTAAACTGCTTGTGGTAAGTGCTTATATCAAAACGTGCATTTAGCTCAATATCGCTAAAAGAATAAAGTACACAGTGTTTAGCGGAGTCTATCTTATTACTAAAGGCGGCTTTACCTGCTAATTGTTTTTCAATTGATTTTACACCACTTTTGTTCTCGCCAACGACGAGTAACTCAGCGTCTTTAGCTATTACTGCACGAATATTATCTAACGCCATTAATAATTCTGGTTTAGATTTAGGGTAATAAAGAATAACTAAATCATAACCTTTGCTGCTAATAGTATGGTCAATAAGTACATCAATGCCGTTAATGTTTTTAGCAAAATCACCATTAGCATGATTGTAGCTAAAGGCAGTAATAGTACTTTGCGGATTAAGTGACTTAAGTTCACTTAAAAAGCCATCTTGAACAAAGTTGACCACCAAGATTGATTTACCCGTTAACTCTTCACTATTTCGAAGCAGCAGCAAACTTGGGTTGGTTAATACGCTCATAAATGGCTTAGCCTTATTAGTTGTTGATTAATAAATTAGTTACTTAGTACGTTCAAACATTAAATCCCAAACGCCGTGACCTAATCGGTGACCGCGTTGCTCAAATTTGGTAAGTGGACGTAAGTCAGGGCGAGGCACGTAATCGTTAGTCTCAGATTGGTTTTTATAACCAGGCGCTGCTTGCATTACTTCTAGCATATGTTCTGCGTAGTTTTCCCAATCAGTAGCCATATGAAAAACACCGCCTATTTTTAATTTAGAACGTAGTTTTTCAGCAAATTCAGTTTGTACAATACGGCGCTTATGATGACGCTTTTTATGCCATGGATCTGGAAAGAATAATTGCAATGTAGTTAGGCTCTCATCGCTTAAGCAATCAGCAAGCACTTCTACAGCATCGTGTTCAAACACGCGTAAATTAGTTACGCCAGCTTCATCGGCATCCATTAAACATGCGCCAACGCCCGGGCGGTGTACTTCTATGCCAATAAAGTTAAGGTGTGGTGCATTTTTTGCCATTTCAACAAGTGATTTGCCCATACCAAAACCAATTTCTAGTACCACATCGTTGCTGTTGCCAAACACTTGGGTTAAATCTAGTAAGCCATTTTTGTGCTCAAGGCCCATAGTTGGCCAACACTTTTCTATAGCGGCAGCTTGGCCCTTGGTTAATCGGCCTTCGCGTTTAACAAAACTACGAATAGTGCGGATATACTTACCTTCTTGCTTAGCTTGCTCAAGGTTGTTGTTACTTGATTCACTCATATTATTGGCCTGACAAAACAATGTGTTTAAAAATGGTTGCATATTATCCCTGACCAAGGCGTCAATCACAAGTATTAGCGTATTATACAGCCCACATAGCTTGATCTTTTTATTAACTACAATAGACTGAGCCGCCATTGAGCATGAGTAAAAGCGTAATATGTTAGATTTAGATAAAAAGCAGTCTGATTGGTTTGCTAGCCAAGTAGTTGATTGGTATCACCTCCATGGGCGTAAAACATTACCATGGCAATTAGGTAAAACCCCTTATAAAGTTTGGGTGTCTGAGGTGATGCTTCAGCAAACTCAAGTTGTTACTGTAATCCCATATTTTGAAAAGTTTATGGCAAGCTTTCCTGATATTGTTGCTTTAGCTGATGCTGATGAAGATTTAGTACTACATCACTGGACAGGCTTGGGTTATTACGCCCGTGCTCGTAACTTACATAAAACGGCAAAAATAGTACGCGACAAATATCAGGGGAAGTTTCCGCAAACACTTGATGAGGTAATGGACTTACCTGGAATAGGGCGCTCTACAGCAGGCGCTGTACTATCGCTTTCGCTTGGCCAGCACCACCCAATTTTAGATGGTAATGTTAAGCGTGTTTTGGCACGTTATTTTATGGTTGAAGGTTGGTATGGCGTTAAAAAAGTAGAAAATCAGTTGTGGCATTTATCTAATCAGCTTACACCTAAAAATAGCGTAACTGAATTTAATCAAGCCATGATGGACTTAGGATCAAGTCTTTGCTCGCGTAGTCGTTTTGATTGCCAAGCTTGCCCGCTAAACTCTGGCTGTGGTGCTTTTAATGCAGGTAAAGTAAAAGAGTTTCCGCATTCTAAACCTAAAAAAGTAATCCCTAAAAAAAGCTGCCATCAACTGATTATTAAGTGCAATGAAAAAGTCTTAATGGAAAAACGCCCTAGTAGTGGCATTTGGGGAGGTTTGTTTGGCTTTTTTGAATTTAACGAATTCAGCGATCTTGAGCAGTTTGTAGCTGAGCAAGGTATTAATGCTGACCTTGATGCTCTTGAGCCTTTTACGCATGTTTTTTCACACTTTGAGTTAACGATTAATCCGTATGTGCTTAATGTTAAACAAATCCCAGATGTAGTAAACGATAAACAATTAGTATGGTATCCACTTGATCAATCTGTGGAGGTGGGCTTAGCAGCCCCCACTAAAAAGTTGGTTAAACAAATTAGCCCAATAGGTTAAACTATTAGCATTTAGCGCTTAAGGATTCAATTATGGCACGTACAGTATTTTGTCAGAAGTTACAAAAAGAGGCCGAAGGGCTTGGTTTTCAGTTATACCCAGGTGAGCTTGGCGAAAAAATCTTTAACAATATTTCTAAAGAAGCATGGGGCCAGTGGCAACATAAGCAAACAATGCTTATCAATGAAAAACATCTAAACATGATGGACCCTGAGCACCGCACATTTTTAGAAGAGCAAATGGTAGGTTTCTTGTTTGAAGACAAAGATGTTGAAATTGAAGGCTATAGACCGCCTGAAAAGTGATTTGTAAGTACATTAAAAAAAGGGCTGCTTAGCCCTTTTTTATTATCAACTTAGCTTACTAGCGTTAATAAGTCAGCTCGTTCTCTTGTTCATCTTCAGCGGTTCTTACTTGCTCTTTTAAAAATTGAGCTGCTTTGGAGTATTCAATTTCAAGCTTATCACGTAGGTCGATTAACTCATCAGTGCTTAGCTCACCTTCTTCACACTTATCTTCAAATGCGCTTGAAAGCTCAGCCACCATTTGTGCACCAATTGTCTTAGAAATCGATTTTAATTGATGACAGCTATCAATGATCTCACTTAAGTCATTAACCATGACACCTGAGTTTATATTTTTAATTAACCCCTGACTTTGCTCTAAATACATTTTGAAAAAACGAATTTGCTTAGCTTTATCACCATTGACATATTTATTAACGGCTTCCATATCTATAGGCAGCGCTGTTGTTTGGTGAATAACTACATCGTGGTGTTGCTTATCACTCCAGCGCTTTAAAGTATCTTCTAGGGCGTTAAGTTCAATGGGTTTAGTTATAAAATCATTAATACCAACGGCTAAACAGCGCTCTTTTTCGCCTTTAAGCGCGTTTGCGGTAACGGCAATAATATAAGGTTGTGCATCTATAGATTCTAATAACTCGGCCTCGTTACGAATTTTTTCAACCATATCGTAGCCCGACATTTTTGGCATATGTAGGTCGGTTAAAATTAGGGAGTAGTCACCCTTTCTCCACATATCTAAACCTTCTTCACCGTTGTTCGCTATCTCAACGCCAAAACCGAGGATATGTAGTTGGTCGGTTAATACTTGTTGATTTAAGAGATTATCTTCAACTAGCAAAATCAATTTATTAGATTTACGAGCTTGCTCGATGTTTAAGTAGTTATTGAGTGTTTTGGTTTTTTTAATTTGTTTTGGCGTATGCAGGCCAGCTGCCACCAAAATAGAAAGCATAAAGTTAGACTTACACAGCGGCGAAGCATTAATGTAAAAAATACTTTTATGGTTTATGGCCGCTTCATCAAGCTTACTCAACACCACCACTTGTTGGTTATAATCCTCTAGTGAATAAAGTAAACGCCTAAGCAATGCGTTTATTTTATCCATATTGTCTATTCCGTCAGCTACCCAAATAATATCTTGGGAGTGCTGGTGTTCTTCAATTTCAGCTTCGCTGTGGACATAGCTAATTTTAGCTCCCATAAACGATAAGTAGCGATACATTACTTTTTCACGCTCAAGGTGATTGCTAACAACAATAATTCGCTTGTCGGTGAGTGTACCTTTGTGTGCGTACATTATTTTGCCCGATATACTAAATGGCAACTCGACGGTAAACTCACTACCAATACCTTCGTGGCTTGTTACATGGATTGTACCAAGCATAAGCTCAGTTAAACTTTTACAAATCGAGAGGCCTAAACCTGTGCCGCCATATTCTCTGGTAATTGAGTTTTCGGCTTGTATAAATGGGTTGAATATTTCGCGTAGCTGCGATTGAGACATGCCTTTTCCATTGTCAGTTACGCAAAAGCGTAAGGTAAAATGCTCGGCAGTATTATGAGCAACCTCAGCTGATATTTTTACATGGCCTTGAGTATTCTCGTCGGTACTTGTAAATTTAATTGCATTACTACAGAGATTATAAAGTACCTGACGCACGCGTACGCTATCTCCGGTAAGGTTTGTCGGAATATCTGGCGCTATTGATAGTTCTAAATCAAGCTTTCGTTTTTTAGCAATTGAAGAGAGCACTTTGGCTACTTCTTCAATAGTGTCAGTCACTGAGAATGGGGTAGTGTCTATATTTAGTTTACCAGCCTCGATTTTAGAAAAATCTAAAATGTCGTCCAAAATGCTTAATAGCGAAAATGCTGATTCACGAATAATAGTACTTAAGCGATGCTGCGCACCATCAAGCTCAGTCTGGCGCAATAAATCAATAGTCCCTATAACACCATTCATCGGTGTCCTTATTTCGTGACTCATTGTGGCTAGAAAGGTTGTTTTAGTTTCGCTAGCTCGCTCAGCCTTTAAGGTTGCTTGCTCGAGCGCTAAAGTGCGGTTTTGAACCTCCGCTTCCAGTCCATTTTGTAGTTTATAAAGCTCTTTCTGTGCAGCATCATTTTCATTCATTGCAGTTTGAACTTTTTGCAGTAGTAAATTAACGTGCTTTGCAACTACACCCAAGCCAATATCTAATTGCTCATTAATACTGCTGTCGTAATTGCCATTTTCAGTAATTGCTTGTAATTCTTGATTAAGTGATTCACTACTTTTTCGCAATCGATTATTTACGTACATATTAAAAACTAAAGCAAGTATAAATAACGCGGCTACAGCTGTTATAGCAATAATATAAGCAACAACTTGGGAGTCTTGAGCGCTTAGCGGCGCCGCGACTAATTTTTGTTTAATGATAAGTTCACCAATCGCTTGATCGTTTAGCATTAACAAATGGTGTATGGTGCCTTGCTCAACCAAGTGTTGGTCGGATTTAATAAAATCGATGGCGGGCTTACTGCTGCTATATACCAGCTGGGTTTCTGAGTTGGTATTAAAGCGATATAAAGTGTATTCAAAATCATCATCTAATAGGGATGTTAAATCAAGTAACTGTTTTACTTTGCCTTGTCCATACATGGTAAGCGCATCAACCATTGGTAGGTTGAGCCGGTTTGCAAGTGTCGCAATATTTATAGATGGCTCTGCTTGATAAGGGGAAACTTCAGTTTGCGTGTAAAATGAGTGAGCAATAATGGCAAGCGTTGTTACGGCCATATTAATGATTAAAAAAAGAGGTAATAAACCTTTTACCGGTGAAGAGAATTTACTCTGCATGGAATGTTCCCAGTTTGAATATTTAACTACGGTAAGCCCTTTACCGCATCATCTGTGTAATCGTAACATTTACAAAAAATAATTCACTACGTTTTTAGTCTGGTTTAATTGATTATATGAGAGATTCCTCACTTTATTTGATGGATTAATAAACATAAATTTATAAAAAAGCCTTTGGTTGCTTGAAAACCGTTCAAACAACTATAAAGAGTAAAAAAAAAGTTGACTTGTAAGGGCAAAACTCGTTTAATACGCCGCACGCCCAGATAGCTCAGTCGATAGAGCTTGGTGGGAGTTGTATTAAAAATGCTTGATGTTTTTAATATGCACTGTTTAAGTGCCTCGATAGCTCAGTTGGTAGAGCAGAGGATTGAAAATCCTCGTGTCCCTGGTTCGATTCCGGGTCGAGGCACCATTTATTTAAAGTAGTAGTGTTTAATCAATAACCTAAACATTATTACGCGTGCCTTAGCACACAGTTTAGTGTGCCGACTTAGCTCAGCTGGTAGAGCAACTGACTTGTAATCAGTAGGTCAACCGTTCGACTCGGTTAGTCGGCACCATTTATAAAATTAAAAGTTATTTTACTTTTAGTCGCACAGTTTATGTGCCTCGATAGCTCAGTCGGTAGAGCAGAGGATTGAAAATCCTCGTGTCCGTGGTTCGATTCCGCGTCGAGGCACCATTTACTTTAAGTTATCAATCTTCAAAATTGAACGTGCCTTAGCACACAGTTTAGTGTGCCGACTTAGCTCAGCTGGTAGAGCAACTGACTTGTAATCAGTAGGTCAACCGTTCGACTCGGTTAGTCGGCACCATTTATTTAAAGTAGTTTGAAAAGAAAAGCTGTAATCAGTAGTCTGTTCAAGTTACCCGTCGATTCGGTTAGTCGGCACCATTTATTTAAGTTAGCTGTTATTTTTAACCGTTAACTAGCACAGTTTATGTGCCTCGATAGCTCAGTTGGTAGAGCAGAGGATTGAAAATCCTCGTGTCCCTGGTTCGATTCCGGGTCGAGGCACCATTTATTGAAAACCTTGCTTATTAGCAAGGTTTTTTGTTTTTAAATAGTGCTATAAAAAAGTTCTCAATCTTTAAAATTGATCGTGCCTTAGCACACAGTTTAGTGTGCCGACTTAGCTCAGCTGGTAGAGCAACTGACTTGTAATCAGTAGGTCAACCGTTCGACTCGGTTAGTCGGCACCATTTAATTTAGTAATTTGAAGAGCATACTGTAATCAGTAGTCTGTTTAAGTTATCTGTCGACTCGGTTAGTCGATACTATTCATTTAAAGCCTTGCTTATTGCGGGGCTTTTTTGTATCTGTAGTTCAACTTTTAGTAAATAAACCTGACCCCCTCCTCACTTTTACCGTATAACTGGCTATTATGTTAGTTCGTCGCAACGTATGTAATGTTATGTAAAGTAAGTTGAGCAAAATTTGCCAAAGTGCTTGAATTACATTCATAAATGGCAGTAATTTAGGTTTAAATATGATTTGGCAATACAAGCCAACTTTATTGGCAATTAGCGTGATGCTGCTCAGCGGCTGTGCGAGTAGTTTAAACTCGTCTCAGCGTTTAGAACAGCCCGATGATGTGCCAAAACAGTGGCAACAAAAAGCATCAAATTCAGTATTAGCAGTAAAAAACGATTGGCTTACACAGTTACAAAACCCTACGCTTGATAAGTTTGTAAAACAAGCGCTTAAAAACAACCAGCAACTTTTACAAACAAGCTATGATGTTGAAATTCAAAAGCAGCAGCTAATAGTATCTGGCGCAGCACTTTGGCCAAGCCTAGATTTATCTGCTCGCACAAGTCGAAGTAAAGATAATCGTCCTGTTAGTTACGATAACGCAAGCTCAGTCAGTTTAGATTTAACTTATGAAGTTGATTTATGGGGTAAACTGTCTGATTCTAAGCGTGAGGCTAATCTTAACTATTTAGCTCAACAAGCACGCTTTGAGCAAGCCAAGCAGCAACTGGTCGCAGATGTTGTTACCAGTTGGTTTGATGTCGTATCAGCGCAGCAGTTGCTAGATCTATTTAAACGCAGAGAAGAAAACGCCCAACAAAGCCTAGAAATAATTGAATCAGGCTATCGTCAGGGTATTAATGAAGCACTTGATGTGTACCTTGCACGAAACGAGCTTAACACTGAGCGCACTCGCATAGCGACGCAGCAAGCCAATTTAGCGGCTTCATCGCGTATTCTTGAACGCCTGCTAGGCGAATATCCAAAAGGTGCTATTAGCGCTAATAGTGACTTACCCGTTATTAATACCGATATACCTTTAGGTTTACCATCAGAGCTTATAACGCGCAAACCCACATTGCGTGCTAGCTGGTATGAGCTTTTAGCTACCGACGCAGCTTTAGCTTATGCACACAAACTGCGTTTTCCTAGTTTAAATTTAACGGCTTCTTTGAGTGATAGCACTGACAGAGTAAGCGATTTATTTTCTCCTTCAAGCCTTGCATGGTCGTTATTAAGTAGTATTTCAGCACCGCTTTTTGAAGGCGGGCGCTTAGAAGCAAATGAAGAAATAGCGCGTCTTAATACTCAAAAGCAAGAGCAGCTTTATTTACAAACGCTTTATGACGCGTTTGGCGATGTCGAAAATGCAATTTCGCAGCAGCAGTCCCTCAAAGCTCAGTATACAAGCACATTAGAGGCACAAGAAAACGCCCTTGCAGCAGAGCAATTGTCGTTTGAGCAGTATCAAAGTGGCTTGGTGACTTATACAACGGTACTTGATGCTCAAGACCGTTCTTTTGACGCGCAAAGTTCTTTAATTGAGATCAAAAATCAATTAATAGCTAACAGAATTAACTTACACATTGCCCTTGGTGGTGATTTTGCAAAACCCTCAAGTGAACTAAAGAGCAATAACGATGAAAACTAAAACTGCAAAAATCTTAATCCCTGCCGTAGTTATCGTGGCGACTTTATTAATTGTTATGTTTATTAAAGGTAATCCACCACAAGCTAAACGTTCAGGTAAGCCACCTAAAGCAATAATAAGTGTTTCAGCACTTGAGCTAAAACCGCAAAACTATCAAATAATGATAGACAGCTTTGGCACGGTAAAACCGCGTACTCAAAGCTTACTCGTCGCGCAAGCATCCGGGCAAATAATACAAGTAAGCGATGAATTTAGAGAAGGTGGCTTTTTTAAAAAAGACGATGTGCTTTTAAAGTTAGATGATAGAGATCATCAAGCTGAAGTAAAGTCGGCACAAGCTAATTTATTAAGTGCAGAGCAAAGCTTACTTGAAGAAAAAGCCCGAGGACAGCAAGCCATAACTGATTGGCAGCGTTTAGGTGGCTCTGAAAAAGCAAGTAGCTTAGTGCTACGTGAACCACAATTAGCAGCCGCTGAGGCAGAAGTTTTGTCAGCGCAGGCTGCACTTGAAAAAGCACAACTTGATTTAGAGCGTACAAAAGTAACAGCGCCTTATGCTGGGCGTATACTCAGTCGCAGTGTTGACTTAGGGCAAGTGGTGAGTAATAACACGCAACTTGCCACAATTTATGCAATCGACAGTGTTGAGATCCGCCTACCTATTAAAAATAAAGATTTGTCATTTGTTAATTTACCAGAGCAGTACCGTGATGGCGCTAAAAACCAAGCAGGTTCTTTCGTTGAGTTTACCTCTGATTTAGTAGGAGAGCAGCAATGGCAAGGGCAGCTTACACGCACTGAAGGGGCTATAGATGAAAATGCACAGCAACTTTATGTTGTTGCTAAAATTGATGACCCATACAAAGCGACAGCTAATAATCAATATCCTATAAAAATAGGACAATACATAAAGGCGCAAATTACCGGGAAAACAGTGTCTAATGCACTTATAATTCCTAATAGCACCATTTACCAAGGCACTTACGTTTACATAGTGCAAGAGGGTGTACTTAAACGCAAAGACATCACGCTTGCTTGGCAAAACGCAACACAGGCAATGATCAAAACAGGCCTAACTGCGGGCGATAAATTGGTGCTAACACCACTTGGACAAGTGAGTTCAGGTACTCAAGTGAGTATTTTAGGTGAGCAAAATGCAGAGCAAACCAAAGGAAAAAGTGCGCAGGGGCAAGGCAGAGGAAAACGCATGTCACCAGAGCAGCTTGAGGAAAAAGCAAAAGAGTTGGGTATTAGCGTTGAAGAGTTAATGAAAAAACGCCGCGCTGAAAAACAAGGAGGCAGACCATGATAGCTTGGTTTACTAAAAACCATGTTGCTGCCAATTTATTATTAGTAACATTATTATTGTCGGGGCTTTTTAGTTTATCAAATAAGATACCGCTTGAAGTTTTTCCGTCTTTTGAAACTGATATGATAAGCGTAAATGTAAGCTTATTGGGCTCAACACCAGAAGATGTAGAGCAAGGGGTGACTATACGTATAGAAGAAGCAGTACAAGACTTAGAGGGCATTAAACAAATATTTAGTCGCTCATCAGAAGGGTCTGGTTCTGTTACTATCGAAGTAGAAAGCGGCTACGACCCTCGTGAATTACTCGCTGATATAAAAAGTCGCGTAGATGCCATTAATACCTTTCCCGCTGATGCTGAAAAGCCTGTAGTGGCTCTTGCTGAGCGCATTAGAGATGTAATTGCTGTTACTGTATCAAGTGTTTATGGCGAAAAAGAAACCCTTGAATACGCCGAAAAAGTTCGCGATGATATTTTGCGTCTACCCAATGTAACGCAAGTAGAGCTAAGTGGTGTTCGTGATTACGAAATTGCTATAGAAGTAAGCCAAGATACCCTTCGTCAGTACGATTTAAGCCTTGCAGAAATATCTAGCGCTGTCGCTAATTCGAGCAAAGATATTTCTGCTGGTAACTTAAAAACGCAAGGGGGCGATGTACTTATTAGCTCTAAAGGGCAAGCTTATCGTAAAGATGAATTTGCCAGCATTGTGGTAAAAAACCAAGCAGATGGCACCATTATTCGCTTAGGGGATATTGCATTAATCAAAGATGACTTTGAAGAAACCCCAGTGCGTACTCGCTTTAATGGTAAGCAAGCGGCCTTTATTGATGTGTATCGAATTGGTCCACAAAGCGCGATTGCAGTTGCAGATGATGTAAAAAATTACATTAAAGAGGAGCAAAGTTCGCTTCCTCAAGGATTCGAACTTAGTTACTGGGATGATGACTCGGAGCTTGTAAAAAGCCGTATTTCAACCTTAACGACTAATGCGCTACAAGGCGGTATTTTAGTCCTTGCTTTACTTACTTTATTTTTACGCCCGGCCATTGCATTTTGGGTGTTTATTGGTATTCCTGTTTCGTTTATGGGCGCGTTTATAGCCATGCCTATATTTGGCGTAACACTTAATATTATGAGCTTATTTGGCTTTATATTAGTGCTGGGAATTGTGGTAGATGACGCCATAGTCACCGGCGAAAACGTATATACCCACTTAAAAACAGCCAAGTCTGGCGAACAAGCTGCCATTATGGGTACTCAAGAGGTCGCAACTCCCGTCACTTTTGGTGTATTAACAACCGTTGCCGCATTCCTACCTTTAGCCTTTATTGAAGGAGCGCGGGGGGCCTTATTTGCTCAAATTCCGGTAGTGGTTATTCCGGTATTACTATTCTCATTGATTGAATCTAAATTTGTATTACCGGCGCATTTAAAATATATAAAACTGCGTCATGAACAAAGCAAGCCTTCAAAGTTTGATGTTCTTCAACAGCGTTTTGCAGATGGATTTGAAAACGCTATCTTGAAGTATTACCAACCAATATTAAATTTAGCACTACGTCATAAGCTGGCATCGGTTAGCTTATTTATCGGCGTGTTTTGTATCATATTAACGATGATCACCAGCGGTTGGACAAAGTTTGTATTTTTCCCACGCATCCCAAGCGAAACGATAAAAGTAGAGCTTACGCTACCTACCGGCACTCCGTTTGAAGTGACTAATAAATACGTGATTGATATGTCGCAAAAAGCGCAGCAATTACAAGAAAAATACCGCGACCCAGATACCGGCGAGAGCGTTATTTTAAATATATTAGCAACAACTGGCGGGCGTGGAGGCGTTTCTAATTCAGGCTCTGTGCGCTTTGAAATTACACCTGCTGAAGAGCGCGAATCAGACATAGGTTCAAGTGAGCTTGCAAGTGAGTGGCGTGATTTAATAGGGATTATACCAGGGGCAGAAAGCCTCACGTTCAGAGCTGAAATAGGGCGAAGTTCAGATCCAATAGATGTGCAGCTAAGCGGTACCTCGTTAACTATTTTACAAGATGTAGCTGATCATATTAAAACACGCTTGGCTACTTACCCAACGGTATTTGATATTGCAGATAGTATGTCAGATGGTAAAGAAGAGTTACGCATAGAGCTTACCGATCAAGGTTTAGCGCTTGGATTAAATAGATCCGATGTAGCAGGGCAGGTACGCAGCTCGTTTTATGGCTCGCAGGTACAGCGTATTCAACGTGGTCGCGATGATGTACGTGTAATGGTGCGTTTACCTATTGATGAACGTCGCTCAGTTGCTGATTTGAAAAACATATTAATAGACACCCCCTCAGGTGGCTCAGTACCGTTATCACATGTAGCGACGCTAAGTGCTGGGCAAAGTCCATCGACTATTTACCGTATAGATCGTTACCGTACTTTAAATATTACCGCCGATATAGAAAAAGATAATACCAACATGACGGTACTTCAGGCCGATTTAGCTGAGTATTTAGATGGTTTAATGCAGCAATACCCTGGTGTTGATTACAAACTCGAAGGTGAAGCTAAAGAGCAAAGAGAGTCGTTTGGCTCACTTGGCTGGGCGCTCATTTTTGTGTTCTTTATAATTTATGCATTACTAGCTATACCGCTTAAATCGTACATGCAGCCAATTATTGTAATGAGCGTTATACCATTTGGAATGATTGGTGCGGTGGTTGGGCATTGGATCATGGGTATGGATTTAACCATTATGAGTTTGCTAGGTATGCTTGCACTCATTGGTGTGGTGGTAAATGACTCGCTGGTTTTAGTTGATTTTATTAATAAAAAACGCAGTGAAGGTGGGGCTATAATTGATGCGGTTAAGGCTGCTGGTGCATCACGCTTTCGCCCAGTAATGTTAACCAGTTTAACTACATTTATAGGCTTAATGCCGCTGTTATTTGAAAAGGCAACGCAAGCACAATTTTTAATTCCAATGGCGGTAAGTCTTGGGTTTGGGATTATTTTTGCGACCTTTATTACGCTATTACTAGTACCAATAAACTATATGCTGATGGAGCGGTTTCAGGGTTGGTTTAAGTAAATAAGCGTAAGCATTTAAAATTTAGCTGTAAGTAAGAAATTGCTTGCAGCTTTTTTTTGCCAAAAATTATAAAAATAATGTATGAAGGTGTAGCAAAAAAAATGAATAAGTAATAAGAGGGAGTATAAAAATAAGAAGGTGTTCCCCAAGATACGGTACCCGGTTTCAGTCCTGAAACCAGAAGGTTTCAGGGCGGAAATCTGCGGTCTACCGTAGGCTTCTCGGTACATGCCGAGCTTGCACAATAGTAGACGAACAAAAATCCTGGTATAAAATTTATCGGCTCAGGGACTTAACCAAGCTCCGGTACCCCAGGGAACAATTTAAGTATATAAGACATAATCCAATCCTTAAACCCTAAACGTAAAAAATTAAACCGTTCGCTTAGTTTTCCCACAGCTTTAACTCATCATTTACTTTATCGCATGGTTTTTGAGCTTGATCATACAATTAATTGGAGTTGCTTTTTATCGAGTGGTAGCATTGGTTTAACTAGCAAAGTGAAGATATAAACATGAGCGATTTACCAGATTACGAAAAAGCCCAGCTGCTTTTAGAAAAAAATGAAATTTTTGTATCACCTGCAGAAGCCCACGGCGTTATTAGTGGCTTATTAGCATGTGGGTTGAGTATTGACGATAAAGAATACTTAGGCTTATTAAGCGACGTATTTAACGATGGTGAATCGTTTAGTAACGATTTAAAGCAATTTTTTGGCACTATTTATAAACAAGTAGTTGCAAGCTTTAACGATGAAGCCTTTGCGTTTGATTTATTTTTACCAAGTGACGACGAAACACTCATCGATCAGGCAAATGGCCTCGTATCATGGGTTGCAGGCTTTATGCTTGGCTTTGGTTTAAAGCAAAAAGATTACGGTAAGCTATCGGCAGATGTTAAAGAGGTTATTAGTGATTTTAGCGAGATCACTCGTCTAGATACCACCTTTGAAGAAACCGAAGAAGACAGTAATGCGCTTCATGAAGTGATTGAGTACGTGCGTGTGTCGGCACTGCTTTGCTTTGCAGAGTTAGGTAAAGAGCAAAAAGCACAAACAACTAAAAAAACTCTGCATTAAACATTCACTTTTAAAACAGCAAAACGGGTTGGTAAATAATGGTTGAAATAGATAAGTCAGAATTTAAAGCACGTCGCGAGCGCTTACTTGCACAAATGGATGCAAACAGTGTGGCAATTATTCCTGCCGCCAGTGAAGTAACCCGCAGCCGCGACACTGAATATGCTTTTAGACAAGATAGCGACTTTTTTTACTTAACCGGTTTTAATGAACCCGATGCTGTTTTAGTGCTTAGTAATAATAGCGATATACCTAGTACGCTCTTTTGCCTTGATAAGGATAAACTAGCCGAAATTTGGCATGGCCGCAGAATAGGTTTTGATAAAGCTAAAAGCGACTACTTGTTTGATGAAACTTACCCACTAAGTGAGTTAAACGATAAGCTAGTAACTATGCTCAATGAAAAAGATGCAATTTATTTTGCACAAGGCGCTTATCCTTCATTTGATACCAAAGTGTTTTCTTTATTAGGTACGCTTAGAAGTGGTGCGCGAAAAGGCCTCAAAGCACCGGGTACTTTAAAAGAAATACGTGGCCTGATTCATGAAATGCGTTTGTTTAAATCGCCAAGCGAAGTAAACATTATGCGTGAAGGCTGTGAAATAAGTGCTCGTGGGCACATGCGAGCAATGCGCTATTCGCACCCCGGTGCTACTGAGTTTCAGCTAGAAGCAGAGCTGCATCATCATTATGCAATGAACGGTGCGCCGCACCAAGCTTACGGCACCATTGTTGGCAGTGGCGATAACGCTAATATTTTGCACTACACGCAAAATAGCGATGTGTTAAAAGCGGGCGACCTAGTATTAATTGACTCTGGCTGTGAGCTACAAGGCTACGCTGCAGATATTACGCGTACCTTCCCTGTAAATGGGCAATTTAGCGAGCCGCAAGCCGCGCTTTATAGCATTGTACTTAAAGCACAAGAAGTGGCTTTTGAAGAGGTTAAACCCGGCGGGTTTATGTCGCACGCTAATAAACGTGCAATGGAAGTAATGACCCAAGGTTTAATCGAACTCGGTATTTTAACCGGCGACTTTGACGAGCTAATGGCAACAGGGGCCTGCAAAGAATACTACATGCACGGGCTTGGGCATTGGCTTGGTTTAGATGTTCACGATGTTGGCGATTACAAAGTAAACAACGTTGAGCGTGCATTTGAGCCGGGTATGGTACTCACTATAGAGCCAGGGCTTTATATAAGCGAAGATTCAAACGCACCGCAGCAATACAAAGGTATAGGTATTCGTATTGAAGATAACTTACTTGTCACCGAGTCGGGGCACGAAAACTTAACTCAAAGCGTACCTAAAACCATAAACGATATTGAAGCACTTATGCAAAGCGCTAAAAGCGCATAAGCTTGGAGATTAAAGTGGCTAAGCAGTTTGATGTTGTAGTTATTGGGGGCGGGCTTGCTGGAGCTAGTTGCGCGCTAAGTATTGCTAAAACAAACCCTTCACTCACTATTGCGGTAGTAGAAGCAAATCAAGTAACGGGCGATTACCACCCAAGCTTTGATGACAGAAGCATAGCGCTTGCTCAGCAATCGGTTGAGTATTTACAGCGCTTAAATTTGTTCGATAAAACCGCATCGTATACTGCTGCAATAAAAAAAGTAAGCGTGTCGGATCGTGGTCACTTTGGTAAAGCACATATTAATTGCGACGAATTTTCTAAGCCCTCATTAGGTTATGTAGTTGAAGTAAACCCATTTGGCCGAGCACTCTATCAGCGATTAACACAGGCGAGCATTTCACTTTATTGCCCCGACAGCGTAAGCACTATTAAGCAAAGCCTAAACAATAACGAAATTACCCTACAAAGCGGCGAGCAATTAAACACTAAGCTGCTTGTTATTGCCGATGGTGCACACTCTCCAACCCGCAAATTACTTGGTTTACGCTTTAATACTCAGCCCTATGAGCAAGGCGCTATTATTGCCAATGTTGAAGTTGCAGGTGGGCATTATAATCATGCCTACGAGCGGTTTACCGAGTACGGCCCTATGGCGCTTTTACCAATGAGCAATAACCGTTACTCATTAGTGTGGTGTATGACAAAGCAGCAAGTTGAGCAGCATACAACCTTAAATGAAAGCGACTTTTTAAATGCGCTACAACGTGCATTTGGTTACCGAGCAGGGCAATTTACAAAAGTGGGCACACGCACAAGCTACCCGCTGGTTTATGGGCAAGCAGAATCATTAACGGCGCATCGTACAGTAGTAATTGGTAATGCTGCGCATGCTATTCACCCTATTGCAGGGCAGGGCTTTAATTTAGGCCTGCGTGATGTACAAGTACTGAGTGATTTAATTGCAACAAGTAAAAACGAATTAGGCAGCTATGCGTTTACCCGTGAGTATTCACAAAAGCGCAGTAACGATATAAACACCGTAATGACATTAACCGATGCACTGGTTAGGCTTTTTTCAAACTCGTCACGGGTATTGGCGCTTGGGCGCAGCATTGGGCTTTTCTCAATGGATTTATTTCCCGCATTAAAAGCACCCTTGGCCAAGCAGCTAATGGGGCAAGTTAAACAAGGTAGGCATTTATGAAGCAAGCACAGGTTTGTATAGTGGGTGGTGGCTGCGTAGGCTTAACTCTCGCTTTAGGGCTGGCAAAAGCCAATATTAGTGTTGTAGTGTTAGATGCCGCGCCAAAACAAGCGCCCCCAAGCGATGAATATGCTTTGCGCGTAAGTGCGTTGAGCATAGCAAGCCAAACTTTGTTTGAGCAACTAAACGTGTGGCCACATATAATAGCAGAGCGAGCGTGTGCCTATACGCATATGGACGTACGCGACGCCGACAGCTTTGGTAAAATAGCCTTTAATAATGAGCAACTTGAGCTTGAACACTTAGGCCATATAGTAGAAAACGACATTATTCGTTTTGCGCTTATAAAAGAGCTAGCGCAACAACCAAGTGCCACACTGATGTTTGATACCGAGTATCAACAAATACACCAAAGTGAGTCCGACGTATTTATAACCCTTAAAAGCGGCGAACCTATTATTGCTAAGTTGCTAGTGGCGGCCGATGGCGCAAACTCAGCTATACGCAAACAATTTAATATGGCGCTCAGCTTTAAAGATTACGACCACCACGCGCTAGTTGCTACGGTTAAAACTAAAGAGCCACATGCAAGCACCGCGCGCCAAGTGTTTTTACCAACAGGGCCACTGGCATTTTTACCCTTAAGCGATGACAACACCCACTCTATTGTATGGTCTACCAGTCCTAACCACTGTGATGAGTTGCTAGCAATGGATGACACTGCTTTTAACAAAGCGGTAATGGCTGCCATAGATGGCCAATGCGCCCTGTGTGAAGTGCAAAGTAAACGCGCAGCATTTCCACTTAAAATGCGCTACGCCCAGCAATGGGTTAACGGCAAAGTGCTCTTAATGGGCGATGCGGCTCATACCATTCACCCGCTTGCAGGACTGGGTATGAACTTAGGCCTAAAAGACGCCGCTTATTTAATTGAGCTTTTAACACGGGATAGTAAAGAATTTGCAAGTACCCGTACACTTCGCGATTACGAGCGCACCCGCAAGCTCGACGCGCAAAAGCACATAGCCATGATGCAAGGACTCAAAGAGTTATTTGAAGGTACAAACCCGGTTAAAAAACTTATACGTGGAGTCGGGCTAACACTCGTTGATAATCTAGGCCCAATAAAACACCTGTTTGCTAAAGAAGCGATAGGCAAATAACGTAGGTTGGCAAGAGCGAAGCGAAACCTAACGAGAAAGTAAAGTAGTCAGTTTTTAGCTTTCAGCTTTCAGTCAGAGAAAAACCGATGTTTAGTTTAAACATCGGTTTTTTGTTTTTAAGCGGCTTTAAATAGATTAAAAGCTGCGCTTTTCACGCGAGCAAGCTCGGCGTCTACATGCAAAGTTTAACACTGCGCTTAATTTTACCTGTAGGCGTTTAGCTTGCTGGTGCGACGAGCGGAGCTCGTAATTATCGTTAGTTAAAATGCTTTGCGTTAAATCAGCTACAAATTCTCTTGTGCTTCATTCACCATATCTTTGA
Source organism: Pseudoalteromonas sp. MMG007 (assembly GCF_018100985.1). Taxonomy (GTDB): domain Bacteria; phylum Pseudomonadota; class Gammaproteobacteria; order Enterobacterales; family Alteromonadaceae; genus Pseudoalteromonas. The sequence continues at coordinate 54,454 of NZ_JAGJEI010000009.1, forward strand.
GTGCTTCATTCACCATATCTTTGAGTGCATCAATTAACATGGGATCTCGCGAGTTTTGTTTAGCAAGCTTCAGTGCGTGTTTCATACTAGTGACGGCCTCTTTAAATTGTTTGTCAGCCGTGTAGCCTTGTGACAATCGCATGTGGGAGTAAGCGGCATTAGGGTAATCGCGAGTAAAGCGTTTTAGCGTAGTTATCGCTTTTTTAGTGTTACCAAATTTTTGCTGGCTATGGGCAAATTCTACATAAACGTCTTGTGGAATTTTAAGCTCAAAACCGTACTTATCACTCAATGCTTGGTAGTAACCAGTAATAAGCGATACATCAGCAAATTTTCCGTGTTCGTCAGTCACTTTGAATATTAGGTCACTAAATAAGGTAATTAGGCTATCGCTAAGTGCTGGTAGTATGGTGCCCATATGAGAAAAAGTAGGGTAATGCTTATACTCCCATTTTAGCTGCGTAGGCATTTGTTGTTCTAAATTTACTAACGTATTTAATACGCCGGTATAAAAACGTGCGCCTTCACTTGCTACACTAATAAATAACTCTTGAGCGCCTTTAGGGTTTTTAGCGTATTTAATAATATTATTTTTTAACTCTTCATCACTCCACCAACTATTTGGGCTTATAGCTATGTAGTTGTTAAATAACTCAGGCTGATTAACTAAAGTATAAAGCGCTAATGTACCTGCATTAGAGTGACCAATTAAGGTGTTGTAGCCGTTAGTTGAGTAATTGCTATTTATGTAGGGCATAAGTTCGTTAGACACAAACTTTAAAAAATTGTCGGTTTGCCCAGCATCGGGCCATTTATTTTTTACAAAGGTTTGAAATTCAGTTTTTGGCTCACCTTCTACTTTAGGTAAGTAGTCACGCACGCGGTAGGTTGTATCAACACCAACAAGCATTGCATTAGGTATTTGCTCGTAATCAACAAGGGATTTAACTACACCAGAGGCTGTATGAAAGTGCTCAACACCATCAAGTAAATAAATAACATAAAGCGGCTGATCGTCTTTTACAGTGTCAGGTATAAAAATTCTGATAGGCCTGTCTTCGTTAAGTATTTTTGATTGTAGAATAACTTTTTTACCAACGGTTATGTCGGTTGTAGAGGTGTCTGCGTGGCTTAAAAAAGGTGTACTAAAAGTAAGTGCTAATACAAGCGATAGTAAGAGCTTCATAAATATCCTTATTTAATAATGTGTTGCTTAATAATTGCACGCCTTTAGGTTTGAGTAAATGTTTATATTTTAGGGGCAGGTTTAAGGCTTACTTAATAAAACCCTACGTTTTTATGCGAAAAGATTTGGTATTTTTAAAGGCTATTGCACTTTGCACTGACTTTTTCGGTGGGTGCACCGCTTTTAGGCGCGACTAGCGCAGCTGGTAATATTTTCCTCTATAAACTTATCTATTAAAGCTTAAAAAAACCTGCTTGCTTAATTATCAATCTAAGCGTAAAATGCGCGCTCATTTCGGCTTTTAAACTATTAATTCCTTGCCTTAAACCGACCGGCCGAAACGGTAGAAGGCTCTATTAACCGTAAGGAATATCCATGCGTCATTACGAAATCGTATTCATGGTTCACCCTGATCAGAGTGAGCAAGTATCTGGTATGATCGAACGTTATACTGGTTCTATCACTGAAGCTGGTGGTACTATTCACCGTCTTGAAGACTGGGGCCGTCGTCAACTGGCTTACCCAATCAACAAGCTTCATAAAGCTCATTATGTTCTTATGAACGTTGAAGCACCTACTGAAGTAATCAGCGAGCTAGAAACTACTTTCCGCTACAACGATGCAGTGCTTCGTAACTTAGTTATGCGTACTAAAAATGCAGTAACTGAAGCGTCTCCTCTTGCAAGAGAAGAGAAGAAAGAAGCACCAGCTGCTTAATTGTTTTGAGTCCTAGCATGGCACGTAGTCAGCAGTTAGTGTAATGGTTAGCCCATATATGAATCAGCTGGTTATATCGGGGGTTGTTTGTAAAACACCCAAGTTTAGCCAAAGCCCTGCAGGCATACCGCATTGTATTTTTGTTGTAGAACATAAATCGATGCAAACCGAGGCAGATCTTAACCGTAATAGTTACGTTAGGCTTCAGGTTGTTGCCAGTGGTAAGCAAATGCAACAACAGACTCAACATTTGCACGTTGGGCAGGCATTGCAAGTGAGTGGTTTTTTAAATCGCCACGAAGGTCGTAACGGCCTTAGCCAATTGGTTTTGCATGCTCAGCATATAGAAAGAATTATTTGAGGAATTAATCTCATGGCACGTTATTTCAGACGTCGTAAGTTCTGCCGCTTTAAAGCGGAAGGCGTACAACAAATCGATTACAAAGATCTAGCTACTCTTAGAAACTATGTTACAGAAAGTGGCAAAATCGTACCTAGCCGTATTACAGGTACTAGCGCTAAATACCAGCGCCAGCTAGCAACTGCTATTAAGCGTGCTCGCTACTTAGCCCTTCTTCCATACACTGACTTACATAAGTAAGCAGCGGATTAACAGTTTTTAAAAGGTGTAGAAACATGCAAGTTATTCTACTAGATAAGATCGCTAACCTAGGTAGCCTAGGTGAACAGGTTGTAGTTAAATCTGGTTTCGCACGTAACTTCCTTTTCCCGCAAGGTAAGGCAGTTCCTGCGACTAAAGCTAACATTGAAACTTTTGACGCACGTCGCGCAGAACTTGAAGCGAAAATCGCTGAACAGTTAGTTGCTGCACAAGCACGCGCTGACAAACTAGAAGCATTAGCTGAAGTTACTTTAGTATCTAAAGCTGGTGACGAAGGTAAGTTATTCGGTTCAATCGGTACTCGTGACATCGCTGACGCTATCTCAGCTGTTGGTGTTGAAGTTGCTAAATCAGAAGTTCGTTTACCTCTAGGTACTATCCGTGAGACTGGCGAATTTGACGTTGCAATCGCAGTACACTCAGACGTAACAGCTACTATTAAAGTAATCGTTATTGCTGAAGCTTAATTTTTAATTAAGCCCAAAAAGCCGTGCTTTTAGCGCGGCTTTTTTGTGTCTAAAATTCCTCTAAATGCTTTCTAAATCACCCCAAATAAATATTTTTATTATTTTTTTAAACCTTTTTTGTCTGTCTTTGCGTCTTACTAATCAATAAACTAAAAGCATAAAAATAACTAAAAGGCGATATCACGGATGTTACACGTTAAACCCGAAAATGCGCCCATGTGCGAAGCTGCATTAATTGAGCGAGTTAAATCGGGTGATCAAAGCGCATACAAAGCGTTATATGAGCTGCACATAAAACGTGTTTACGGTTTATGTTTGCGCTTATTGGCCGATGAAGCGCACGCTGAAGATGCTGCCCAAGAGGTGTTTGTGCTGGTGTGGCACAAAATAGCGCAGTTTGACGGGCGTTCTCAGTTTTCTACTTGGTTATACAGTGTGGCAAGTAACGTGGCGATTAGTTATGTACGCAAGCACAAAAGCTGGTTAAACAAAGTAGTAAGTATTGAACAAAGCGGCATGGATGAGCAAAACGCAAAAAGTTGTAAAGGTTTAAACGGGTTAGATAAATTAATTGTTCGCTTACCAGAGCGTGCCCGCATGGTGTTTGTTTTATATGCTATTGAAGGCTACCGCCACGAAGAAATAGCTAAGCAATTAGGCATGGCTGTAGGGTCTAGTAAATCGCAATATCATCGCGCAAGGCAGTTATTACAAGAGTGGTACGAGTATGAGTAAACAAAATTTTGATGACTACTTAAACGAGTCTTTAAATAACTTAAATAAAGACATAGCACCTAATAAACCGCTTTGGGCGGGAGTCGAGCACGCCATAGTGACGGCAAAGCCAAGTGCAAATAATAAATCATTGTGGCCAAAATTAACGGCTATTGCTGCTTGTAGTGTGGCCGCATTGCTTGCTGTAAATATGCTTATAAACAATAACGAGCCTAGCCAAGTAATGGTTATGAGCGATTATTTTAAAGCGCAAAAGCAAAGTTTATTAGTGCAGTATAAAAACCAAGATGCACTTACCAATAACTGGCAGGCACAACTACAAGAACTGGAAGAAGCGGAGCAAGCAATTAAACAAGCGCTTGAAAACGAGCCTCAAAACCAAGCGTTACTGACTATGCTGGCGCAAGTTTATCAGCAGCAACTCGATTTAATAAACAAGGTGCATGCACCGCGTTGGCAGCAAATATAGGGGAATAACATGAAAGCAATTTTACTCGGATTAAGCCTATTACCACTAAGTGTATTAGCGGGTGATAAAATAGATAAGCAAATAGACGTACCAAGCGGTGGCACTATTTTTATTGAAAACCAGCGTGGCGATGTACAGATAACTGGTTGGGATAAAAATGAGTTTAAAGTATCTGGTGAGCTTGATGATAAAGCACAAGGCTTTGAGCTAAAAACAACAGGCGATAAAACCGAGTTTATAGTAAAAATGCCAAGCAATTTGGGCTGGGGAAACAATGGTGGTGGCTCTAACTTAACTGTATTTATGCCAAAAAGCAGTCGTTTAGAATTTGCGGGTGTTAATGTGTCGGTGGTAGCTAAAGCTCTTAAAAATGGTGCTGAAGTCGATGTAGTTAACGGTGAAATTACCGTCGATGATATTACTGGAAATATTAAGCTCTCCACGGTAAATGGTGATGTAAACGCAGAGGATTTAAACGGTAATATTCAATTTGAAACCGTAAACGGTGAAATTAACGATAGTCAATCAAGTGGCGAGCTGCGTTTTAGTGCCGTAAATGGTGATATCAAATCAAGCTCAACAGCAAGTGATATACGATTAGAAAACGTCAACGGCGATATTGATTTTACATTATCGAGCATTAAAAATTTACGTATCAATACCGTAAATGGTGAAGCCGAAGTACACATTAAAGAGCTGCTAAAAGGTGGTGATGTGCGTTTCGAGTCGGTTAGTGGCGATGGTGAGTTTTATTTCCCGCAAAGTGTATCAGCTAAATTTGAAATTAAAGCCCATGCTAATGGTAAAATTATTAATAAAGTAACCCGCGATAAAGTAAGCAAAGCTAAATACGGCCCTTCAAGCGATTTAGAGTTTAGTGCAAATGGTGGCAATGCAAACGTTGAAATGGATACGATAAGCGGGCGTATAGCGCTTCGCACTAAATAGCCTATTTAGCGTGTATGATTACAAAAAGCAGGAAAAGATTTCCTGCTTTGCTATTTGCACAGCCCCGCCAAGTCGATAGAATAGAGCCATTCAATTTTAGTACTGTGAAGTTATGGCCAAACCAGATAAGCAAGTCGATACCCTTAAAGTTCCTCCCCATTCAATAGAAGCTGAACAATCTGTTTTAGGTGGCTTAATGCTTGATAATCAAGCTTTTGACCGCGTAGCAGAGCTTGTTGTATCGCAGGACTTTTATACCCGCACGCACAAGTTAATTTTTGAGGCGATGACGGCGCTTGCTGAAATTGGCGATCCGATAGATTTAATTACAATTTCTGAAAGCCTAGAAAAAAATAATCAACTTGCTGGTATTGGTGGTTTTGCTTACTTAGCTGAAATAGCTAAAAACACCCCAAGTGCTGCCAATATCGATGCTTACGCAAACATAGTACGCGAACGTGCTGTTGTCCGTGAAATGATAGGTGTTGCAAACGAGATAGCCGAAGCAGGCTTTAATACCGAAGGGCGCACCAGCCACGACTTATTAGATTTTGCCGAGAGTAAAGTATTTAAAATTGCCGAGCAGCGCTCAAAAAGCACTGAAGGTCCGCAAAGCATACATAACATACTCGAAAAAACCGTTGATAAAATAGAAGAGCTTTATCAGTCACCACAAGATGGTGTTACCGGTGTGAGTACAGGTTATGCTGACCTTGATAAAATGACCACAGGCTTACAACCTTCAGATTTAATAATTGTTGCGGCACGTCCGTCGATGGGTAAAACCACATTTGCGATGAACCTTGCAGAGCACGCAGCTATGACTCAAGACAAGCCAGTGCTTATTTACTCATTAGAGATGCCCTCAGAGCAAATTATGATGAGGATGCTCGCATCACTTGGTCGTATTAACCAAACTAAAGTACGTACCGGCCAGCTAGATGATGACGACTGGGCACGACTTTCATCAACTATGGGCTTGTTGATGGAAAAAGGCAAAATGTATGTTGATGATGCATCAGGGTTAACACCTACCGATGTACGCTCACGTGCAAGGCGTATAGCGCGAGATCATGGTGGTATTAGTATGATCATGGTCGATTACTTACAATTAATGCGTGTACCTAGCTTATCGGATAACCGAACACTTGAAATTGCAGAAATCTCGCGCTCTCTTAAGTCACTTGCAAAAGAGCTTAAATGTCCGGTTGTTGCGCTTTCGCAGCTAAACCGTACGCTTGAGCAACGTGCTGATAAACGCCCAATTAACTCAGATTTACGTGAATCAGGTTCAATAGAGCAAGATGCCGATTTAATCATGTTTATATACCGTGATGAGGTGTACAACGAAGACAGCACTGAAAAAGGCATCGCCGAAATCATCATAGGTAAACAGCGTAACGGTCCAATTGGTAAAGTACGCTTAACATTCCAAGGTCAATTTTCTCGCTTTGATAATTACGCGGGGCCAGCAGTAGATGACGAATATTAATGCGACTAGCCACAGCTGAAATAAATTTAGCGGCACTTGCGCATAACTTAGCGCAAGTGAAGCGTTTTGCACCTAATAGTAAAATTATGGCGGTATTAAAAGCTAATGCATATGGGCATGGTTTAGTAACTATTGCCCAGCACTTAAATGGCGCTGATGCATTTGCTGTAGCCCGCATTGATGAAGCCTTAGCGCTTCGTGCAGGCGGGTTAACCAAGCCAATAGTGCTGCTGGAGGGCTTTTTTAATAAAGCCGATTTGCCTATTTTGCTCGCGAATAATTTTCAAACCATTATTCATGATGAAAACCAATTGGCGGCACTTGAAAATGCTAAGCTTGATGCACCAATAACATGCTGGCTAAAAGTAAATACCGGTATGCATCGTTTAGGAATAGCGCCTGAGCAGTTTGAAGAATTTTATAGTCGCCTGCAAAAAACAGCGAATGCAAAAAATACGATTAATTTAATGACTCATTTTTCGTGTGCTGATGATGTTGATAATACAAAAACGGTTCAACAAATTACGTTATTTGATAATTTAGTAAATGGTATTAACCAAGCGCATTGCTTATCAAATTCGGCGGGAATTATTGCTTGGCCTAAAGGGCATGGTGATTGGGTGCGCCCTGGACTTATGCTTTATGGTGTATCGCCAATGGCTAATAAAGTTGGGCAGCAGCATCAGCTTAAACCCGTTATGCATTTAACAACTAAAGTCATTGCAGTACGTAATATAGCTGCGCACGAGGCTGTTGGGTATGGTGGTCGCTGGCAAAGTGACAAGCCAACCAAACTTGCTGTTGTAGCAATGGGGTATGGCGATGGTTATCCGCGCCACGCCAAAGAAGGCACGCCAGTAATGATTGCAGGGCAGCGCTACGGTATAGTGGGTAGTGTGTCTATGGATATGATCAGTATCGATATTGGCTTAAATGAGCACAATGTAAAAGTAGGCGATAGCGTTACAATGTGGGGGCCAGAGCTTCCTGTTGAAGAAATAGCACAATGCGCCGATACTATCCCTTACGAGTTATTGTGTAATATCACACCGCGCGTAAGTTATGAGTATCAGCCATAGTTAGTTTTTTAGCGCATACCAGTTAGTATAATTACTCTTTAATAAAGTAAATATCGCTAAAGCCCATACGGGCAAATTCTTGGTCGCGAAAATTACGTACTGCTGATGACCCTTTAGAGGTCATTTCTATTTGGCGCACCATATTTAAGTAGTTTGTTAAATCGATACCTTCGGCAGCCGCAATAGCTTGATACATATCGTGATATTTGTCTTTTGCGAAGTTAATTTCGCGCGGTTGGTTTTTAAATGTATAGGTTATTCTGCGTGCCATAATAAGCTCAGCTAAATTGAGTGTTAGTGTAATTTTACACTGATTTGAACTGGCATTGAACGATTTGTTGAAATCAAATAATTAAAAGTAGAGTTTAAAATGAAATTATCAGTAGAGATCAGTAAATACCCGCTTCATCAAGATTACATCCCGTTTATTAAAGGCTTTATTGATCGCTTAAACGAATACGACAATTTAAAAGTAATCACTAATACGCTGTCTACACAAATTTTTGGCGATTACGATTTAGTTATGCAAGTGCTCAATACCGAAATTAAACGCTCGTACGAAGAGTTTGGTAAGGCTATTTTTGTTTGTAAGTTTTTATCTGGCGATTTATCGCCAGAGTAATTGCTCCTTTTAATTTGTATTAAAAACGGTAACCGCATCATATGGACTTTTTAACACAAACCTTAAGTGGTTTTACTGCAATGTCGCACTGGGAATATATTGCGGTAGTGTTGTCTATTGCTTATTTATTACTAGCAATAAAAGAAAGCTTATGGTGCTGGCCTGCCGCATTTTTAAGTACGCTTATTTACACCATAATGTATTGGAACGGCGCACTACTTATGGAATCCTTGCTTAATTTTTATTACATGTATATGGCTGTATTTGGCTGGACTGTATGGCGTAAAGGCAAAAAAAATAGTTTAAGTATTGCATCGTGGTCGATGGAGCGTCACGCTGTAATTATAGCTGCTACAAGTGCTTCAGCCATTATTATTGGTTACGTAATGCAAAATTATACCCACGCTGATTTTGCCTATTTAGACAGTTTCACAACGTGTTTTGCTGTAGTGACCACTTACTTAGTTGCTAAAAAGGTACTCGAAAACTGGTTGTATTGGATAGTCATAGATGCTGCGTCTATGTATTTATATTACGAAAAAGGTTATTACCCCACGCTAGCGCTCTTTATTTTTTATACCATTATGGCTGCGTGGGGTTTTAAAACCTGGTACGAAGAATACGAGCAGAGCCAAGCTAAGCCATTAGCACAGCTTTAATTAATGATTGAGCATACTAAGTTAGTAAAAGTTTGTAGTGCGTTTATAGAGCCTTTAAGCATTGTTTCAACCGAGCAACTACTTAATGGCTTTAGTAACGATAATTTTTTAATTCGCACTCAGCAAAGTGCCTATTTATTAAAATGTTATAAAACGCAGTGGCCAACAATTGGCTTACAAGCGCAGCAAGCACTCAGTAAGCAATTTATTTGTCCAAAACCAATATGGACAGATAAAAAAAATAACTACGCGGCTTTTAATTATATAGAAGGCGATATTGCTCAAAATAATACCCAGCAAAACCTCATTAGCAAGCTTGCTAAAGTGCATGCTTATCCTGTAAAAACGCCCGCTATGAATATCGCGCAAGAGCTGCTTTACTATCAGCAAAGCGATATATATAAACATCACCTATTACAAATAGAGCAGGCCTTAAAAAGCATTGCTCATATGCCTTACAGTGAAGGCTTTTGTCACAATGATTTAGTAAAAGACAATATTATTGTGAATGCATCGGGTATGTATTTAATTGATTTTGAATACGCTCAAACCAACGATGTTTATTTTGATTTAGCGGCACTGGCAGTAAGTTTTAACTTAAACGCGCAAAGTAGGGAGGTATTATTAAACAGTTATAAAGCCTGCTTAGAAAAAAGAAATGGGTTTTACTTTTCAACCAAAAAGCTAGATTACTACATTTTACTTTTTTTAGTGCTATGCATTGGTTGGTATGAGCAGCGCGACATAAATACAAAATCTGCAGGGTTACGCGCGCAACTAATTAAACTTTTAGAGCGTTTAAGGTGTCATTAAAGACCACCAAAGCGTGCAGCTAGCTCTTTATATTTTGCAACTTCTGCAGAATCAAATTGTGGCTCACCATCTTCATCTTCTGATTTAGCAATTAATAAACTTTCTCGAGCAAGGCGTTTTACACGCTCAACTTTTACACCTAAAAACTCGGCTGTTTGCTCTGTAGACATTAGACTCATAATTATTTCCTTCGTATATATCAATTCGTATCACTACAACCATAGTATAATGTTGCTAAAGCGTTACTTATTTTTATCTAATATGAATAAATAGCGTGTTTTTAGGGAATTGTGAAGTGTTTTATTTAAAACAGCATAATTAATAAGCATATAAGCTGATGTTACTGGTATTTATTTGAAGATCTCTTTATCATTGCGAATGCTAAAGCACTGATATCGCGAGTTGGTGTGGCGGCACAAATGTGCTCTCGTGGTGAAATGGATATCACGTGGCCCTCCGGAGGCTGAGTTGTAGGTTCGATCCCTACCGAGAGCGCCATTTGATCTTTCTTCTCTGTGATATTTTCGTTACTTGCCGATAGCGTTTTGATAAGTAATCCTTTGTAGTTATTTATTACTACATGCGACTAAAAGACTAGACTTTTAAGCTTAATTAATGCTATTTAAGGTGCATATTCTCTAATTGTAAAAAATCCTGCCTTTATGCTAATTACTTTGCCAATAACTGAACTTACCCCTGGTATGTACGTTGATAGCGTAACTAAACAGCACGAAGGTATTAATAGCATTAAAATTAAGACCAGTGGTTTGGTGCGAAACAAATCAATTATTCAGCGCTTAGTCTCTGAAGGTGTACTAGAGCTGCTTATTGATTTTACTAAAGGCGATGCGGCTATTCCTGCCAAATATAAGCCGCAAAACAAACCTAAAACGTTTAATAGTCAACAAAAAGCCGATAAAACACCTACAGCAATAACACTTGAACAAGAATTTGCCAAAGCGAGTGTTAATTACGATCAACAAGGGCGCAAGCTACAATCGCTCTATGGAGATTTAACCTCTGGGCTTAGCTTGAATGTTAAGGTGCTTGATGAGATAGCTAGTGAGATAGTGAGCTCTGTATTTCGTAATGCAAACGCAATGTCTATCCTGACTCGCATCAAAGATAAACACAGTTATAACTGGCGACACATGATCAATTGCGCCATTTTTACCGCCGTTTTTGCTAAGTATCTTGGTTATGAAGAGCCTTTAGTGCAAGAGTTGGCTATGGGCGCGTTACTTCACGATTTAGGCCAAGCTAAGCTTCCTCAAGGTATTTTTTCAAAACCAAGTAAAGTGACTAATAATGAGCTTATTGCTATTAAAAAACATGTAGCACAGGGCCTTGGCTTAGTTAAAGGTGAAAAGGGCATAACGCCGCTTATGCTAGATATGATAGTAAATCACCATGAGCGTTTAGATGGCTCAGGTTACCCACGGGCTATACAAGGTGATAAAATAAGCCGTCCAGCGCGTATTATGGCTATTGTAGATGTATATGATGCAATGACCGCTGATAGGCCGCATCAAGATGGTGATGAGCCAATTAATGCGCTACGTTACTTGTTAGCTAATAAACATATGTTTGATGCAGAGCTGGTGCAGCACTTTATTAAGTGCTTAGGAGTGCACCCCGTAGGGACGATAGTAAAGTTAACTAACGATCGTTTAGCGCTAGTACTTGAAGGTAATAAGCTTAATCCTATAAAGCCTAAAGTTAAGCTATTTTATAATGCTAAGCATAGTCATCATATAACGCCCAAAAACATTGATTTAAGTGATCACACTCATGACATAAAAATACTGGCGAGTGTAAAACCACTCGACTACCAGATTAATTTGTCTCGCTTGTTAAAAGAGCATTTGATAACTTAGCTTTACTGCATTGCCTTTTTTTACTTTGCTTAGCCGAAATAAATGCTCCTAAGAAGCAACTCCCCATTAAAGTTAGCCATATTAAAGTACCTAGCTCTACATGAAGCGCAATGCAACACAGAGCCAAAGAAACCAATGCATTTAACATCGCTCCTAACCAATAATGATTTACTGGGTTATCACATTGTCCGGCTTGTGTGCATGCGCAATAGTTTGCTTTATAGAAACAAAATACACTTGCCCCACAAAATATTAGTCCTGCAATAATAAATGAAATGATCACAGCGTTACTTCCTTAGTGATTTTATAAAGAGTGTAATTTGCTCTATATTCCAAGTCAATCTAAATGATAATTAATTACAATTAGAGCTTTAGCTCTAATAGCACATTTCTCGTCCGATGAGTTTTAAATAGTTGTTAAAATGTCGTTAAAAAACGTGTTTTTTGCTATTTTTTGATGCATTCATAGAGTTTTTTACAAAAAATTAAGGTAGTGTAGCCAAGTTTAAAATCCTAATAACAACACACATAGCTACCCAAACAGTAAGTTTGGTTAAGGACTCAACAATGAAATTTACTAAAACGCTTATCGCAGCCTCGCTTGCATTTGTATCGGCTGACACTTTTGCAGCCGCGTTTCAATTAGCAGAGCAAAATGCATCGGGTTTAGGCCGTGCATATGCTGGTGAAGCATCTATCGCAGACGACGCGTCTGTAGTTTCACGTAACCCAGCATTAATGACTTTATTTAAAGACAAGCAGCTAAGTGTTGCTGCTATTGGCGTAATTCCAGATGTAAGCCTAGAAGGTGAAAGTGCGCCAACAGGTATTGATGAGTCATCATTAGATGACGACAGCATTGCACCAAGTGCAGTGGTACCAGCTGCTTACTTTACTATGCCTTACAACGATAAAGTATCACTTGGTTTTGGTGCGTTTTCTAACTTTGGTTTATCTACAGAGTTCGACGATGATTACGCGGCAGGTCAAATTGCTGGTGAGACAGAAATTTTTACCGTTAACCTAAATGCAAGCGTTGCATACAAAGTATCAGAGCAATTTAGCTTTGGTATTGGTTTAAACTACATTTACGCGGATGCAACGATAATACGAAATGTAGGTGCTAATCCTGGGATCCCATTCTCAACAAATGTGGTTGACTTAGAAGGTGATGATACTGGCTACGGCTTAAACGTTGGCTTGATGTATCAATTAGATGAAAATAGTCGCTTTGGTTTTAATTACCGTACAGAAACTGATATTACATTCGAGGGAACTTATTCAAGTACTGCCCGCGGTATTGCTGAGCGTTCTGGGTCTGTTGATGTTACATTACCAGCTATTGCCGAGTTTTCTGGTTCACACCAGTTAGATGAAAAATTAGGTTTACACTACAGCGTATTGTGGACAGGCTGGAGTAGTTTTGACAAATTAGAAGCAGAAGTAGGTTTGCCGCCAGAGCAAAGTTTTGAAAAAACAGAAGATTTTTCTGACTCTTTTCGTTATTCAATCGGAACAGACTACCAGCTAAATGAAAGTTTACTGCTTCGTGCTGGTGTTGCATTTGATGAATCGCCAGTTTCAAAAAACCATTTATCAATCTCTATTCCAGATACTGACCGTTTTTGGTTCTCTTTTGGTGGTAACTACACAATAGATAAAAATTCTAACGTTGATCTTGGTGTTAGTATTATCCGTGGTAAAACACAAAACTTTAAAGAAACTGATGACTCAGGTAGCGAATGGGGCTTCGAGTCTAAAGGCCACGCAGTATTACTTGGCGCTCAGTACAACTACAAGTTTTAATGTAGACATGCCTTGTGGTTAATCACAGGGCACAAAAAAGCCGCTCACTTTAATTAAAGTGAGCGGCTTTTTTAATGCCTATTAAATAGTGTTAATAGGCATTTTATGAAAGCTTATAAACTTTCTATTTTAGTTTTTTGCTCAAGCAGTTTAGTTTTAGCGTCAGTAAACTCAGCTAATTTAGCGTTTTCTTTAGCAAGTACAGCCTCTGGTGCGTTGTTAACAAACTTTTCATTAGCGAGTTTGTTTTGTACTTGTGCTAAGCCTTTTTCTGCTTTTTCTAGTTGCTTGTTAATACGTGCAAGCTCGGCTTCTACATCAATTAAGCCCGCCATTGGGATCATAATTTCCAGGTTGCCAACATAAGAGGTTGCACACGCAGGTGCTTCGTCTTTGTTTTCAAGCATGGTAAACTCTTCAATTTTTGCAAGTGATGCTAAAAATGATTTGTTTTCTTCAATGCGGCGTACATCGTCGCTTGATGCGTTAGCAAGTAGCACGCTAAGCGGCTTGCTTGGGCTAATGTCCATTTCACCACGGATAACACGAATTGCTAAAATGAATTGCTTAACCCACTCTAAGTCGTCCATCGCTTTAGCATCAACGCTTGCTTCATTATAAACAGGGAAGCCTTGGACCATAATGCTAGTACCTGCTGTTTCAAGGCCTGCAAGTGGTGCAACACGTTGCCAAATAGTTTCGGTGATATATGGCATCATCGGGTGCATTAAACGCAGTAAGCTTTCAAGCACGGTAATAAGTGTATTACGTGTACCGCGCTGTTGTGCTTCACTGCCTTTGAATAATACGGGCTTAGTTAGCTCTAAGTACCAATCACAGAACTGGTTCCATGTGAATTCGTAAAGTGTATTAGCGGCTAAATCAAAGCGGTAGTTATCAAGGTGCTCAGTGTAGGTTTTAACAGTTGATTCAAATTGGCCTAAGATCCAACGATCAGCAAGTGAGTACTCTTTTTCAGCGTCGCTTGCAAAACCACAGTCTTGCTCTTCTGTGTTCATTAATACGTAACGGCTCGCGTTCCATAGTTTATTACAGAAGTTACGGTAACCTTCAAGGCGGTTCATGTCCCAGTTAATATCACGGCCGGTAGAGGCCATTGCTGCAAGGGTAAAGCGAAGCGCATCGGTACCGTGAGCTTCAATACCATTTGCAAATACTTTACGGGTATCTTTTTCTATTTTTGCAGCAAGTTTTGGCTGCATCATGTTACCAGTACGCTTTTGTACTAAGTCTTCAAGCTCGATGCCGTCAATCATGTCTAGTGGGTCAAGTACGTTACCTTTAGATTTCGACATTTTATCGCCGTTGTCGTCACGTATTAAGCCCGTTACATACACGGTTTTAAATGGCACTTGTGGTTTGCCATTTTCATCTTTTATAAAGTGCAGCGTCATCATGATCATGCGTGCAACCCAGAAAAAGATAATATCAAAACCTGTTACCAATACGTCAGACGGGTGGAAGGTTTTTAAATCATTGGTGTTTTCTGGCCAGCCTTGCGTTGAGAACGTCCAAAGTGCAGATGAGAACCAGGTATCAAGTACGTCTTCGTCTTGGCTAAGTGTTACGCTATCTGCAATGTTGTTTTCACGGCGAACTTCTGCTTCGTCGCGGCCAACAAATACGTTGCCTTCGCTGTCGTACCAAGCAGGAATACGGTGACCCCACCAAAGCTGGCGTGAAATACACCAATCTTGTACATCGTTCATCCACGAGAAGTACATGTTTTCGTATTGCTTAGGTACAAATTGAATGTCGCCGTTTTTAACTGCATCTTTTGCAGGTTCAGCAAGTGGTGCAACACGTACATACCATTGGTCGGTAAGTAGTGGCTCAATGACCACACCAGAACGGTCGCCGTAAGGAACAGTTAGGTCGTGATCTTCAATTTTTTCAAGTAGGCCAAGTTCTTCAAATTCAGCCACAATCGCTTTACGGGCTGCAAAACGGTCAAGGCCGTGTAAGCGCTCAGGAATTGGCGCATCAAACTCAAGTTCTTTACCGTCAAAGGTGTATGTTTCACCTTGCGTTAAAATAGCAGCGTCTTTGTCGAAAATATTAATCATTGGCATCTTGTGACGTTTGCCAACTTCGTTATCGTTAAAGTCGTGTGCAGGGGTGATTTTTACGCAACCTGTGCCTTTATCTTTATCGGCATGCTCATCTGCAACAATAGTAATACGACGATTAACGATAGGTAGTAAAATGTCTTTACCGATTAAGTCAGTGTAGCGCTCATCATCAGGGTTTACAGCAACACCAGAGTCACCCAACATGGTTTCTGGGCGAGTTGTAGCAACAATAATATAGTCTTTACCGTCTTGTGTTTTAACGCCATCGGCTAATGGGTAACGTAAGTTCCACATGTGACCTTGTTTGTCTTTGTTTTCAACTTCAAGGTCTGAAATAGCGGTGTGTAATTTTGGATCCCAGTTTACTAGGCGTTTACCACGGTAAATTAAGTTTTCTTTGTGAAGGCGTACGAATACTTCTTTAACCGCTTCAGATAGGCCATCGTCCATAGTAAAACGTTCACGGTCCCAATCAACCGATGCGCCAAGACGGCGTAATTGCTTAGTAATTGTGCCGCCTGATTCGTTTTTCCATTCCCAAATTTTATTAATAAAATCTTCACGGCCTAAATCGTGGCGAGTTTTACCTTCTTCTGCGTGTAGTTTACGCTCAACCAACATTTGCGTTGCAATACCTGCATGGTCAGTACCTACTTGCCATAATGTGTTGTTACCTTGCATACGTTTAAAACGCGTTAGGGTATCCATTATTGTATCTTGGAAGGCGTGGCCCATGTGCAAGCTACCAGTCACATTTGGCGGCGGGATCATAATTGAATACGGTACACCTTGGCCAGATGGCTTAAAGTAGCCTTTTTGTTCCCAGTCTTGATATAACGACTGTTCGATATCTTGCGGATTGTAGGTTTTATCCATTACACAGAACCTTAAATAAGTACTTAAATTAGTTGGTTAGTTTGCCTGAGTGGCTAACTATTTATATCTTGCGTGGTGAGATTGGCACCGAGTTGGCGTAGCTTTTTAAAACGCTCACGGGCTGCTTGTTTAGCAGCGGGCTCTACGGGGACAAAATCAAAAACTTGGTTAAATCGACGAATATAATCCGGTAACTGGGTAGCCAAGTTAATTAAAACTTTACGGTTGCCAACAGGTGGCGTAATGCCAATTTCTACAGGTGCGCCGCCTTTTGGGCCTTCACCTTGTAGGTTATGTGGCACAAAACTATCTGGGTCGAATGCCCAAATTATTTCATCAATGGCACAGGCAGTTTCGTTATCGTTTACACAAATAAATACACGCTGCCCATTTCGATACTGATCGGCCGCAACTTGTGCAGCCAAAGCAAAATGATCATCAGCCTTCGCTTTAGACTCATCTTGTTGCTTTAGAACGAAAAATTTAGCGTTCATGTTCATTGTATCGGGGTTTCCCATGACATTGAATGCATACCAATTTGATACACATAAATTAAGAGGCAGATTTTGCCATATAACCGGGTTTGCTTCAATTAATACACAAATAAATAAGGCGCCAAATGGCGCCTTATAAGTAGCTTTTTAATGAGTATGTTTAATCTTGAGCGGCTTCACTTATACCGGCTCTATTTAATAAATATTGAGTAAGCATAGGAACAGGGCGGCCAGTTGCGCCTTTTTTAGCGCCACTGCGCCACGCAGTACCGGCTACATCTAAATGCGCCCAGTTATACTTTTTAGTAAACTTAGATAAGAAACACGCTGCGGTAATTGTTCCTGCAGAGCGCCCACCTAAGTTTGTAAAATCGGCAAATGGGCTATCTAGTTGATCTTGATAGTCATCCCACAGTGGTAACTGCCATGCACGGTCGCCACTTTGCTCAGACGCTTTTAATAAGTCATGCGCCAGCGGGTTATGATTTGATAGTAACCCTGTAGCATGTGCGCCAAGGGCTACGATACACGCACCTGTTAGCGTAGCTACGTCAATTACTGTATCAGGGTCAAAGCGCTCAACGTATGTAAGTGCATCACATAATACTAAGCGGCCTTCAGCATCGGTATTAAGTACTTCAACAGTTTGCCCCGACATCGTTGTTAATATATCACCCGGGCGATATGCATTAGAGCTAGGCATGTTTTCACAGCCTGCTAAAACCCCAATTACGTTAATCGGTAATTGCATTTGTGCTAATGCGCGCATTGCGCCAATAACACCTGCAGCACCGCCCATGTCGTATTTCATTTCATCCATGGCTTCGCCAGGTTTAATTGAAATACCGCCTGAGTCAAACGTTAAACCTTTACCTACTAACACAATTGGCGCTTGGTCATCGCTTGCGCCTTTGTAGTTAATAATAGACATAACAGATTCGTTATCACTACCACGGCCAACTGCTAAGTATGAGTTCATACCAAGCTCTGCCATTTTTTCTTCACCAACAATATCAACAGTAATATTATCAAAGTTGGTTGCCAGCTCTTGGGCCTGTTCGCCTAAATACGCAGGGTTACAAATATTAGGTGGCATGTTTGCTACGTCTTTACATAGCTTACTGCCTGCTGCAATAGCTAAACCGTGCTCAATAGCGCTTTCGCCAATAGTAAGTTCGCGACGAGTAGGCACATTAAATACCATTTTACGAAGTGGGCGACGCGGGTCTACTTTTTTACTTTTTAGTTGGTTAAACGTATATAAACAATCTTGTGTTGTTTCTACTGCTTGACGTACTTTCCAGTAGGTATCGCGACCTTTAACGTGTTGCTCTGTTAAAAAGCAAACCGCTTCCATCGAGCCTGTTTCGTTTAAGGTGTTAATTGTTTTAGAAATAATTTGCTTATATTGCTTATCGTCAAGCTCACGCTCTTTGCCACAACCAACAAGCAGTACGCGCTCGCTTAATACATTAGGTACATGATGTAATAATAAAACTTGCCCTGGTTTGCCTTCTAGGTCACCACGGCGAAGTAAATTTGAGATGTAACCATCACTGATTTTATCGAGTTGTTCACCAATGGGGGATAACCTACGTGGCTCGTAAACGCCAACTACAATACATGCACTGCGTTGTTTTTCTGGGCTACCACTTTTTACGTTAAATTCCATTGTTACTCCTGATTTTGAGTCATTTAAGTTATAAATTGGGGCTAAAAAATTATTTTCTAGTCTTAATTACGTAACTTGTGTAGAGATAGTTTTAATTTTAACTGACTTTACTAGACTCTTACTGTGTAATTGAACTTTATATGCTTAAGGGCCACTAATGCAACATTATATCCTGCACTTAGGTAGGATAATTAATTTTGATGGCTTATAATAATAGCCTATTTGCCAGTTTTAACTGGGTAAAATAGCTATTTAACTATTCAACACTCACTTTTGTAGTGAAATTCCATGTTTAACAGGGGCGAGCATTGCTTATTTTCCGTTATTTGACCGCTGAGGTTTTAAAATCGCAGGTCGCCGTATTCTTAACTTTGATGACCATTTTTGTGTCGCAAAAGTTTGTTGGCATTTTAGGTGACGCATCTGAGGGAAGCATTCCGGCTAAGCTAGTGCTCTCTATGATTGCACTCAAACTTCCACAATTAGCTTCGCTTATTTTACCGCTAAGTATATTTTTGGGCATTATTTTAGCCTACAGCCGAATTTACGCCGATAGCGAAATGACCGTTCTTAAAGCGTGTGGTGTGAGTGAATGGTACGTTGTACGAGTAACCCTAATTTCAAGTGTTGGTTTAGCCTTACTTGCCGCGGCATTAACAATGTATGTTGCACCGTGGGCGAGCGAGCAAGAGTACCAATTAAAAGAACAAGCTAAAGCCGACGCCGGGTTATCGGCGCTTAGAGCTGGGCGTTTTCAAGAAACCGGTAACGAAAAAGCCGTTGTGTTTATTCATAATATTGAAAAGGGCGGCAAAGAGTTAAATAAAGTATTTGTAGCACAACTGCCTGACAGCGAAAAAGACAACCTAGCGCGCTTAGTATACGCCGAGCAAGGTGTCGTTATAGAGTCAATTAGTGGCGAGCAACAACTTGTGCTTACAGATGGTAAACGCTACGAAACCGATGGTAAAACACCTGCACTTAATTTAACCGAATTTGACGGCTACAGTGTGCAAATTCGTGAACAAGAAATAGAGCACCAACGCCGTAAATTAGAAGCCGTACCCACTAATCAATTACTGGCTTTAAACACCTCTGAGTCTATTGCTCAGTGGCAATGGCGTATTGCTATACCGCTTTCTATTCCATTACTTACTTTACTGGCTGTGCCATTGAGTGTGGTTAATCCTCGCCAAGGTAAATTTGCAAAATTAGTACCTGCAATTAGCTTATATTTAGGGTATTTCATTTTACTTAATGCTGCTAAATTTGCCGTAGAAGATGGTAAAATCCCACCTTCTATAGGTCTTTGGTGGATACATTTAAGTGCACTCTTTATTGGTAGTTTACTAATTATTAAAGGACGCCCGTTAGGTGTTTGGCTTAAAGCTGTTATTACTAAAAGGGAGTTAAGCGCATGATGAAAACTCTTGATTGGTATTTAGGGCGAAGCATATTACAAACTACAGGTTTTGCATTGCTCGTGCTGGTAGGTATTAGTACGTTAATTAAGTTTATCGATCAGCTAAAATCGGTAGGACGCGGTAGTTACGACTTGATGACTGCACTGCTTTACACGTTGTACACTATCCCCGGTGATTTGGTTATATTTTTCCCTATGGCTGCGCTGATAGGCGGCTTGACTGGGTTAGGCGCACTAGCCTCAAATAGTGAGCTGGTAGTTATGCAAGCAGCGGGTATGTCGCGCTTACAAATTATTGGCTCAGTAATGAAAACTGCAGTATTTATGGCTGTATGCATGATGGCTTTAGGCGAGTGGGGCGCGCCAGAGGCGCAGTTGCATGCCAAAGAAATGCGTAACCAGGCAATACACGGGGGCGATGTATTTAATGCTCAAAAAGGTGTATGGGCAAAAGATGGTAACAACTTTATTAATATTGAAGATGTAGACCAAAACGGAAAGTTAAACGGTTTGCATATGTACCACTTTGATAAATCATTAGATTTAACGCAAATAACAAAAGCTCGAGAGGCCGTAAGCCGTAATGAGGGTTGGCTTTTACGTGATGTAAATAAAGTACATATTACGGATGAGAAAATCAGCAGTGAACAAATAGAAGAAGAGTTTTATCCGTCGCAATTAACTGCTGAAAAGTTAGGCGTGGTTTCGGTAAAACCTGAGTCGCTTTCGTTCACAGGCCTCTGGTCATATCTTGGCTACTTAAAGCAGAACGAGCAAGACACAAGTACTTACGAGTTAGCGTTATGGCGAAAAATAATGCAGCCAGTATCTGTGGCAGTTATGCTGCTGGTGGCGCTGTCGTTTATATTTGGCCCGCTGCGCACGGTAACAATGGGCGCACGTATTATTATGGGTGTGGTGACAGGTATTGTATTTCATCTAACGAATGAAATATTTGGCCCTGTGGTTATGGTTTACCAAATACCAGCAATTATTGGCGCAGTGCTACCGAGTGTTATATTTATAAGTTTTGCTACATATCTTATGAATAAGCGGGTGTAGTATTATTGCTAGGCATTAAAAAAGGGTGACCAATTGAAATGGTCACCCTTTTTGTTTTTAAGCCTTTACTACATTGACTAAGTTAGTATTAATCAAGCTCGCGATAAATGCGTTTATTTTCTTCTTTTGTAAGTGCAATCACTTCAGTTTTAGATACATAATCTTGCAGTGCTTTTTTGTTTTTAAAATCAACTAATACCAGAAAATTGCCTAAACCAAGCAATGCACTAACGCTGCGAATAAAAGATTGCGGCCAACTAATTAAATTGCCCTCTAAGGTTTGCACCTTCAAGCGCCATGCGCGCATACCAATGGTTTGACCGCTTTTAGTCCAAAAGTAGCCAAAAAATACTAATGCAACAATAACCAAAAGGGCGCTTCGTATACTTGATAGCAACAGCGAGTCCTGAATAAGTGCCGATACATCCTCAGCGCCATTTAAACTAATAACATCAAGGCTAATAAGCCCTTGTACAGCAAATAAATAAAGTACAACGGTTAACATGGCAAACGCAATTATGGCTAACGTATCATAAACTAAAGACGCAAAACGGCGCCAAAAACCAGCGCGTGGAAACTCACCAGACATAAATATACTCTCACTGTTAATGTGCGCGCTAGTTTAGCAAAAAAGCTTACAAATACTAAGCGCTATAGTTTAGCGATACTATTTAACCTAACAATCACTTTTGAAAATGTTAATAGGTGGCTAAATGTTAAGCGGTTGATCATGCTAATGTCATAAAGTGCTTGCTGCTACCCCTATTGTTTGTATAATGCTTTGCATAGAGACGAAGGCACATAAATAATCCTTAGCTCTAAAGTGGTTTTTCTTTATCTTCTCTTGTTTAGAAGGTTAAAGAAAAATGATGCCAGCGTGATGAAATTGGTAGACATGGGGGATTCAAAATCCCCTTCCGAAAGGAGTGGCGGTTCGAGTCCGCCCGCTGGTACCACTTTTTATAACCCTAACCAGATTGGTTGGGGTTTTTTTATGCCTAAAATTTGAGTGGGGTGGACTCGAGCGCCACTCAAGTGGCGCTAATATCAGTTATAGTCCGCCTGCTGGGTGAGAGTGAACCGAAACGAAGTTTCGCAGTTACTCGAAGTGAGTTCATGGATGAACGATGGATACTGCTTCAGGGATGAATTAAGTATTCGTAATAAAATTTATGAAGGCTTACTCGAGCCCACTGAAGTGGCGCTAATATCAGTTACAGCCCACCTGCTGGGTGAGAGTGAACCGAAACGAAGTTTCGCAGTTACTCGAAGTGAGTTCATGGATGAACGATGGATACTGCTTCAGGGATGAATTAAGTATTCGTAATAAAATTTGTGGGGCGGACTCGAGCACCACTGAAGTGGCGCTAATATTAGCTATAGTTTACCTGCTGGGTGAGAGTGAACCGAAACGAAATATCATAGTTGCTTAAACCTACTATATTGGCAGTAAAATTGTAGCTACAGCGCCTTTGATGTCACCTCTATTTACTAAACTCAAACTGCCATTGTGTTGCTCAATTACGTTACGACAAAAGCTGAGACCAATGCCCTGGCCTTGTTGTTTAGTGGTGTAAAACGGCACAAATATATTATCCGGGTTTGCAAGGCCATGTCCGTTGTCAGAAATAGTAATGCAGTTCACCGTGTTTTGAGTGTCAATTTTCAATGCTATTTTAACTGGGCAGGAACTGGCTTCTATGGCATTTTTTATCAGGTTAATAATTACTTGATGTAAAAATGTACGATCGGCATTAAAAGTTGGGCAGTTAATGCTACGAGTAAACTCAACATCAGGGTAAATAGCGCATACTTGATTAAAAAAAGCCTGACTGTCTATCGTAACAATGTTGAGTGAAAGGGCTTTATTTATATCACCGTAGCGGGTTACAAACTCATTTAGGTGATTACAACGCTCACTTATTACGTTTAACGCTTGTGCCTGACGTGGCTCGGTAAGTTTTACCGCGAGGTTTTCGGCCATACCAATTACCGGAGTAAGCGAATTACGAATTTCGTGGCCGAGTACGCGAATTATTTGCTGCCATGCTTGTAGTTGGTTTTCGCGAAGAGCAGAGGTGATATTAATCATTACAATAAGTTGATGGCAACTGCCTTGCTCTATAAATTCACTGTGGCGTATCTGCCATTGCTGCGCAGTAATCGCATCGCTGAGTTGCCAATGAGCATCATGCTTTATAAGCCCTAATGCCTCTGCGCTTGAGTAGCGCAGAGTTTGCCATGGTGTATTTTTAAATTCGCTATATGCGTTGTTGGCATAGCTCAGCTTATTGCTTTGATCGAGCACCATTATTGGTACATTAAAGTGCTCAATTAGCTGATATACCAAAAATACATGCTGATCATAACGTGATTTCTTTTTAAATAATTCTTCACTTAAAGTAATTAAGCTTTGCTGCAATCGGTTGATGCTTCCGCCTTGGTAGCTCGGTTTAACGAGTTGGCTGTAGTCCTCATTCAAAATAGCATCTAGGTGGGCATGGTTACGATTAAAGCTACTTATAACTTTGTTATAAGTACTCATAAACAACTTAAAATAAATAACTAAAAATAGCACTGCAATTGTGACTGAACTTGCTGTCGACAAGGTAAAGTATTGGCTAATAAAATAGCAACCAATTGCAGATAAACAACCGCTTAGTGCAGCAAAGCTTATTAAACTACGCTCTAATGAAGAGCTAAAAAGCCAGCGTGCTTTCATACCGTAATGCCGTACTTTTCAAGACGACGGTACATAGATGATTTACCCAGACCTAATAACTTCGCAGCGTTAGGAATGTGGCCTTGAGTTTGTTTTAGTGCTAAATCAATGAGCTGTCGTTCAGCACTTTCTAGGGTCATTAATGGTAGCGTATTATTAGCTTGGTTATTATTTAGGTTAAGGTGACTTGCACTTAAGGTATCTGTTGTTGCTAATAAAACTGCGCGTTCAATAACGTGGCTTAACTCGCGTACGTTGCCTGGCCAAGAGTAGTGTAATAATGCAAGTTTGGCACAATCAGTAAGCTTTATTAAATTATGGTTATACTTTTTGGCGTGATGACTTATAAAGTGCTCACATAGCGGGATTATATCCTCTACACGTTCTCGCAATGGCGGAATAACAAATTCAAGCGTATTTAATCGATAATATAAATCTTCTCTAAATGCGCTACTAGCGATGAGTTTACTAAAATCCCCATTGGTAGCACTTATCAGCCTAACATTAGCTTTTTTAGTGTAACTTGCACCCACCATTTCATATTCTTGATTTTCAAGCACTCGCAGTAATTTAGCTTGTTGAGGGAGCGGAATATTTGCAATTTCATCTAGAAATAAACTACCATTCTCAGCTAGTTCAAAGCGACCAATACGTTCACTTTTAGCATCTGTAAACGCCCCTTTTTTATGCCCAAACATTTCACTTTCAAATAACGACTCTACAATTGCGCCCATATTTACTGCAATAAAAGGCTGAGTTTTACGAGCTGATTGTTGATGTATCCATTGGGCTAACTGACTTTTACCTGTGCCATTTTCTCCGGTTAGTAATATATTAGCATCAGTTTTGGCTACTTTTTCTAGTTGCTCAATCAGTTGTTGCATTGTTGTTGAGTTATAAATAAAAGGCTGCGAGGGATGATCGTTTAATTGCTGCTGTAACTTTTTATTTTTCTTAGTGAGATCATTAAGTGTTAGCTGTTGCTGAAGTAACTTTAATAGCCGCTGATTTTGCCAAGGTTTTTCAATAAAGTCGCATGCCCCTTGTTGCATTGCACGTACAGCTAAGTCAACGCTTGACCAGGCAGTCATTGCTATAACAGGAATCGCTAATTGTTTTTTTTGTACATACTGCAAAAAAGCCATTCCTTCATTACCAGACGTTGTATCGCGCGAGAAATTCATATCGAGCAAAATTAGATTCACAGCCTGGTCTGTTTCAAGCAATGCTTGTGCCTCAAAAGGATCGCTGCATTCAAGCACCAGATAACCACTATCTTCTAAAATAAATCGCGCGCTTAGACGAATTTCGGGGCTATCTTCGATGATCAAAATAGTGGCAGGCATAAACTTCCAAGTAAAAGGGATAAGCTAAATTATTGTAGCGTAAAGCGATTTCTATGCCAGTGATTTTATCTGTTGAATTTCAAGATGTTAATAACTAAATAGGGCTAAATACTCATGCATTAGTCCGAAATCGGACTGTGTTGGTTCGATTTCGGCACTGCCAAAGAGGTTAATAAAAGTATAACTTTGAAAATTAGGGCTATGAGTTTCAAATTGGTACTGAGGAGTCCGTTATTGCTGCTATTTGCTAAGTAAAGTAAGTAATATTGTCGTTAATCTCATGTATTTATTTAGTTTTTAATGTTGGCACGTGTTTCGCTATACCTTACATATACAAAGCATTAAGCAGTGAAATATGGATATAGCAAAAACAACAAATACAAAAGCTTTAGCTGTTTGGCAAAAATTAATTTTAGCCGCAGCTGTTATTGTAATAATTGGGGTTATTTATCAACAAAGTAACCAAGCTGGAGTATCCGTTTCGCGTAGTAATATTATTGTTGCAACGCTAAAGCAAGGCGCGCTAGACATTACAGTGACGGGTTATGGAGAATTAAAATCGGCACAGCAGCAGTTACTTACCGCTAAAACAGCAGCGACAGTTAAAGCTATTTTATTAAAGCCTGGCGCTATTGTCAGTAGCGACTCTGTAATTGTGCAACTTGCAAACCCTGAACTCGATCAACAGTTACAAAGTGCTGAGCAAGAGCTTAATAAATTGAATGCGAACTTGCGCCAAACAAAGCTTAATAATACGCGAGAGCTGTTAAATGAGCGCTCCCATGTGGCACAAAGTTATGCTGCGTATGAAAATGCCAAACTAAAATTAAAAGCAGAAGAAGCCCTTGTTAAGCAAGGGATTGTATCAACCTTAAATTACCAGCGTAGTGTGCTTGATGAGCAACAACTTAGCCAGCAATTAGCTATTGCAAAGCAGCGTGCAGAGCAATTAAAAGAAGTGCATAAAGAGGCGCAAAGTATTCAGTTGGAGCAAATAAAACAGCAGCAAGGGATTGTTGTTATGTCACAAACAAAGCTTACTAATTTGTCGATAAAAGCGGGGATAAATGGTGTGTTACAGCGCTTACCTGTGGAGCTTGGGCAAAGTGTGAACGCAGGGCAAGAAATTGCATTAATAGGCTCGGTTGATAACTTAATTGCTTTGATCCAAGTTCCACAAAATCAGGTTGATGATATTCGTTTAGGCCAAGTTGCACGAGTAGATACACGCCGAGGTATAGTTGATGCGCGTGTTACGCGTATAAGCCCTGTAATAGTTAATAATACGGTAGAAGTAGAGCTTGCTTTGCCTAAAATATTACCCGAAAACGTGAGGCCGCAACTAAGTGTTGATGCAAATATTATTGTTGCAAAGCTCACTAATGTTACCTTCATAGAGCGCCCGGCAAACGTTAAACCCTATACCGAAGTTGCGCTATATCAGCTTAACCCAATATCAGGTGATGCTAGTTTAGTTAAAGTGAAATTTGGTCGTTTAGCTGGACGTTATATTGAAGTGTTAGGTGGTGTAGCTGCTGATCAGCAGTTAATAATTTCAGATTTAGCCAACCTTACTCAAACCAACCAAACAATTCACATAAATTAAGGATGAATGCAATGGCAGAGCAAATAAATAAAGCTCTTAAAAGTGTCGTGCTAGAAATGAAAGCACTTAGTAAAGTTTTTGAAACTGATGAGCTGCAAACTTATGCGCTTCGCAGTATTGAATTAAAAGTTTACAGTGGTGAATATTTGTCTATATCTGGGCCATCAGGGTGCGGTAAATCAACATTATTATCAATCCTAGGTTTACTTGATATGCCAACGAGTGGTGAATATTTTATTGATGGTGTGAATGTTTCTAAGCTTAAACTAAATCAAGCTGCTGACATTAGAAACGCTAAAATAGGTTTTATTTTTCAGTCATTTAACCTAATTGATGAACTAAGTGTATTTGATAATGTGGCATTGCCACTTCGCTATCATCACTCTAAACCAAACAAGCATGAGATTGCTGAAAAAGTAAAAGCGTGTCTTGAAAAGGTAGGGCTTGGACATCGAATGAGCCATAAACCAAGCCAACTTTCAGGTGGTCAGCAACAACGTGTTGCCATAGCACGTGCTTTGGTAGCAGAGCCTACAATTTTGCTGGTGGATGAGCCAACAGGTAATCTTGACTCAAAATCGGGTGACCAAGTAATGCAAATATTGACTGATTTAAATAATGCGGGAACAACTATTTGCATGGTAACTCATGATCCTCGCTATGCCGATATGGCAAGTCGTCAGCTAAAACTCCTTGATGGTGAATTACTTGGTGAAATAGCGGTAAAAGAGCCATTAAATGCTTAAGTAGCTCTTTATCAGCGAGAATAAGATGAAAATATTTAAAACAAAAACCGTGATTAATCAGTTACTCAAAGGAGTGAAGTAATGACTTACAATTTTAAAAATGCATTACTCAATATTAAACAACATAAAATTTATAGTGTAAGTGTTGTCGCAACCTTGAGCATTGTTTTGGCTGCGTTAATTACTGTACTTACGCTTGCGTATATTATGCTGATAAAGCCACTGCCTTATCCTGAACAAGCACGGTTAGTTAAAGCTGAGTATGCGCAAATAGACTCAACAGGGTCGCTTAATACACGTGCATTTAATTACCCTGCGCTAATTGATTTGTATAAAAACCATAACGTATTTGAACAAGTCGCTTTGGTGTATTACGCACAACAACGCCTCGATGATGTGGCTGGCTTGCCCATCGTAAATACATCATTTGTAACACCGCAGTGGTTTGATTTATTTGCTATTAAGTTACATTTAGGGCGTGGTTTTAGCCAAACAGAGAAGCTAGATAGTTTTAATCCTGTGGCAGTGATCAGCTATCAAACATGGATAAATGATTTTGCTGCTAAAGAAGATATTATTGGCCAAAAGCTGGGTGTAGGGGGGAAACAATTTAAAATTATTGGTGTAGCTGCTGCCAATTTTAAAGCTCCAGCCCTTATCAAAACAGGCCAAGAAACGGCTATATGGCTGCCTTGGGATTACAATCTAACATCTGAAGAAGCCAAACCTTTTTGGTGGAACCGTTATTCAAACAGCCATTTTGTTGCTAAATTACCAAGTAATATAAATCGAGTTCAAGCAAGTAAAAAGCTATCTCAGTATGTTGATAACGTGTGGCAGCAACATATTATAACAGAGGCATTTTTTGCCGGTTGGCATATTCAGCTTGAGCTTAATCCACTGCAAAATGTAATATTAAAAGAAACGCCGAAAAATATTTATTGGCTTATTTTAGCTGTGCTAGGTTTGGTTATTATTGCGTGTGTAAACATTAGCAATGTATTTATAGTTCGTACAGCTGCGCGTAAGCATACCTTAGCACTAAGTGCTGCCGTAGGCGCAACACGGTTTATTTTGTTTAAACAATTTTGGCTTGAAATTGTATTATTAATAGGAAGTGCAAGCTTTATAGGTCTTACTCTATCAGCTGTTATTTTGGCTGAGTTGAGTCATTTAGCGCAGGCCATATTACCTCGAGCAAGCGAGTTGTCGGTTAATATGGCCTCAGTACTTATTGCGGTATTGAGCTGTTTAATACTGAGCACTCTATTTGCCTATTTGTGTACGCGTATTATTAATTATCGTGAACTAATCGGTGGCTTAAAGTCAGCAGGAAAAGGCAAAACTGTACAGGTAAGTAAGCGTGTTTGGCAAAGTTTGGTGGCATTTCAGGTTGCAATTACATGTACTTTATTATTTATTAACCTTTTAATCTTTAACGTTAATAATGCCAATATAAAAGAAGCTTTCACACTGCCTATTAAGCAACTAACCAGTGTTGAAATTAACTTAGCTAATTATTTATCAGCAAACAGAGAAAAAGCAAACCAAGTACTAAATCAAGCAGCTAATGAAATAGCTTTATTGCCAGAAGTCGCTCAGATTAGCCGCTCATCCTCACCGATCAATGATAATTTAATTACTTGGTCACTCATTGAAGTTACGCACAATAAACAAGTGCTACCGTTTGGTAAAGCCGTTGATGAGCATTATTTTTCAGTACTTAAACAACCTATTCTGCAAGGGCGTAGTTTTACAGCTGAAGATGTTAAAAGTGACGCTAATGTAATAGTTATCAATGATGTACTTGCCAAGCAGTTATCAAGTAATGGTAATGCGTTAGGAATGCGCTTAAGTTTCGATATTACATCTGGTCGTGAAAACGATTTAACAATTATAGGTATTGTTAAGGCGATGCCAATTCCTGGTAAAGCACTAAAAGAGCCTAAAGCCTTTTTGACACGTGAAGGGTATCGCTCATTTATTATAGAGCTTAAAAATAATCAACAATTAAAAAAACAAACGCTTAATACGTTATTGCAAAAAATAGATGCGGGCATTTCGGTGCATAAACTTGAGTCGCTAAATTCTCAGCGTGATACCGCATTATTTCGACAATACGTTGTATCAGCTACGACTATAGCGTTAATTGTTGCGACAATAGTATTAACTAGCATTGGCTTGGTGAGTATTATGCGTTACTCAGTGCAGTTACGACGTGCAGAAATTGGCATTCGTTTGTGTATAGGCGCTAAACCGTTAGATTTATTTTTGTTAGTATTTAAGCAAAGTGGCGCTGGTATTTTAATAGGGGTTTTATTAAGTGTTGGTATTTTATTTTTACTGCAACAGCAATTACAAAATATAGCTAATACAGTTCCTACGTTAACTCAGTTAGTATTATTCCTTACTACCTTAATATTTGTAGTAACTCTTGGGGCAATAGCATGTTACTTACCTCTAAATACACAATTAAAGCGCCCAGCAATTTCAGGCATACAAAGCGAAAGCTAAAACTTTTGTACAGCATGGCTTTTAAATTGGTAGCAAGCCCTAATATTTAGTTTCTAGGTGTGGTTGCTGCTGCAATATAGCTGCACTTAAAAACTAAAACCCAAAGAACTGGGATGCTAATAAATAATTGAGCTATTGGTAATAGATCAATACATCATAGTTTTATTCCCACTTTATTCCGATGTTGCGCTTAATTCAGGTATTATTTGCGCAACTAGGTTTTTTAAGACATTATATATGACCCAATTAACTGCCAAGCAAAATATTCAAGCGATTGTAAAAGCTATCAAGGCAGAGGAAGCATCACTTCGTCAAAAGTATCCATTACTTGCCCATCAAAATACCTTAGGGTTGATCATTTTATTGCTGTCGCTTAGTGCATTAATTGGCGTTGGGGTTTTATATTATTTGGCTATAATACCTGCTTGGGTGTGTATAGTGCTTGCGGCTATAGCTGCGTCTATTTCCCATGAGTTAGAACACGACCTTATACATAAACAATACTTTAGTAACCAGCCGTTTATGCATAATATTATGATGCTAACAGTATGGTTAATGCGGCCAAATACTATTAGCCCATGGTACCGACGTAAAATGCATTTACACCATCACAAAACCTCAGGCACACAACAAGACCTAGAAGAACGCTTGGTGGGGAACGGTATTAAAAATCCATTTTTACGTGCGCTAGTTATTGTAGATGGGTTATTAGGGTTAGTTATTTCTACTAAACGTTTTAGAAAAGAAATTAATGGCTTTAGTTTTTTGCGTGTTTTTAATGCGGGGTTTCCGATAGCGACTGCGTATTTTGCTATTTTATACAGCGTTATTGTGTTTCATATTGTTGATTTATTTATACCTCTTTCGCTAAATTCACCTTCCTGGTTATTAAGTGTAATGAATGTGTTTGAATTTTTAATGGTCGTACTTATTGCGCCTAATATTATTCGCTCAAGCTCGCTTAATTTTGTTACCTCAAGCATGCATTACTATGGCGGCGTTAATAATATGCTAGAGCAAACACATGTACTAACGAGTCGTTTATTTATGCCGTTTCACTTGTTTTGTTTTAATTTTGGTAAAACGCATACCATTCATCACTTTGTGCCAAATCAGCCGTTTTATTTACGTCAAATGTTAAGTGAGAAAATACTTAAAGTAATGGCACAACACAACGTGCGCTTTAATGATTTTGACAGCATAAAAAATGCTAACGCATTTAAATAATTACCCCCAACATAAGGGGAGGTTCTACATTGCTATTTTTATTTTATAGTTTGAATAGCAATTATGTACCAAGCCTATTACTTGTTAACTTCTTCTATTCACCACCGTGCTTATTAAAACTCACTTTACGTGCGTTGGTTGACTATTCAATGTCATTTTTAAATCAATAAAAACAAAAATGGTAGATTTAATTAGCGATAAATATTCAAACTAAAAATAGTAAAACCAGTGAAAAGTGAAGTTGCCCTCCATAGTTGGGCATCTAGCTTAAATGGGATTGATTATTGTAGAGCCTTCAGTAATAGTGGTTATAGAGCGAACTAATTGTGTTTTCAATAATACATAAGAGCTCGTGCTCATCAATATTATAAAACCAATAAATATAATAAGGACAAACAGGATGAAAAAATCACTAATTTCAGTAGCGCTGGGCTTTGCTGCCCTTAGTGCGTTTAATGCCAATGCAAACATTGATCAGCAAGTGAAAAAGGTAGAGCAACAGGTTATTGATTGGCGACGTGATTTTCATCAAAACCCTGAGCTTGGAAATCGCGAAACCCGCACAGCAGGTATTGTGGCTAAGCACTTAAAGTCGCTGGGTATGGAAGTACAAACGGGGATTGCTTATACAGGTGTTGTGGGGTTATTAAAAGGTGCAAAGTCAGGTCCAACAGTAATGCTACGCGCAGATATGGACGCGCTGCCCGTTACTGAAAAAGCCGACGTGCCATTTAAATCAACTAAAACCACTAATTACCGTGGTGTAGATGTAGGCATAATGCATGCTTGTGGGCACGACACGCACGTGGCCATGCTTATGGGCGCTGCACAAGTGCTTGCAAACATGAAAGATGAGCTACACGGTAATATTATGTTTGTATTTCAGCCTGCAGAAGAAGGCGCACCAGTGGGGGAAGAAGGTGGCGCTGAGCTAATGCTTAAAGAAGGCATATTTAAACAATACAAACCAGAGGCTGCTTTTGGATTACACATAACATCTAGTTTGCACAGCGGTAAAATTGGTTATAGAAGTGGCCCTGCAATGGCCAGTGCGGATCGATTTGAAATAACTGTGCATGGCAAGCAGGCACACGGCTCTGCACCGTGGACTGGCGTTGACCCAATTGCAGCAGCTGCACAAATAGTAACAGGCGTTAATCATATTGTGAGCCGCCAAATCAATATTACCAAAGAGCCTGCTATTGTTTCGTTTGGTAAGATAGCGGGTGGGGTACGTAATAATATTATTCCTGAAGAAGTTGAAATGGTAGGCACGATTCGTAATTTTGATATGGATAATCGTGCACAAATATTTGAAAAAATAAAAACCACAGCCACACACATTGCCAAATCGTCAGGTGCTACAGCAGAGGTACATATTCACGAGGGTTACCCTGTAACGATTAATAACCCACAGCTTACTGCGCAAATGTTACCTAGCCTTAAAAAAGCAGCAGGTAACAGTAACGTAGTTGAAATGGGAAAAATAACTGGCGCAGAAGACTTTTCGTTTTACGCTTTAGAAGTGCCGAGTGTATTCGTATTTTTAGGCGGCACACCAAGTGAGCAAGACTTAAATACAGTGGCTAGCAATCATTCACCTTATTTTTATGCCGACGAATCATCGTTTAAAGTAGGCACTAAAGCACTCAGCTTATTAGCCGTTGATTATTTAAACGCACATAAAAGATAGCTTAAACGCACCACGTTACGCCATTAGCTTAACGTGGTATTGCTGTTTTATTTAAAACATCGGATCATGTTTGTAGCACTTGTTCAACATTGAAAATCACTCTCAAAAATTAAAAAACTAACCAAATATACAAATGAACCGGTGAGCAGTTTTTTTATATTATTAAAAATAATGAATCGATATTGCCGGTCTTATATCTCGATTCAATCTTCATAAGCATTAAGGATTTAAATAATGGAAATTACGGGAAGCTGTTACTGTGGTGAAATTAAATACCAAGCAAAATCTCAAAATAACAACGCACTTGTTTGCCATTGTAGTGATTGCCAACGTATGTCGAGCGGGCCATTTAGAGCCGTTATAATTGCAGAGCCAAATTCTGTAGTATTCACCCAAGGTGAGCCTAAAGAGTTTGTGAAAACAGCGCAAAGTGGTAATAAGCGTGCGCAAGGTTTTTGTGGAACGTGCGGTACAACACTTTATGCTACAAATGAAGCAAAAGAAGACCGTGTATACGGATTACGTATTGGTGCGGTAGATCAAAGAGATGCTTTTAAACCTTCAGCACAAATTTGGGCTAAATCAACATTAAGCTGGTTGAGCGACTTACACGAAGTACCTGCGTTTGATACAACCCCACAAAACTAGTGGGCTGGAGATACAAGTAATTCTTATAAAAGTCACTTTATAATAAGTGGTTTGAAATTTATTTAACCAAATGACTGTCTACTTATAAGTCAGTCATTTGGAGAGTAATATGTGTAGTTCACCTAAAAGTAGCCGAGCAGTTAAAAAGTCAGCCATTAACTTTGATGATGAACTGACTCAAGAGCAGCGTTTACGTTTTGCTGCAAAAGCTAATTTGGCAGAGCAGCGCCGAGCGCAACGCGAAGCGACTAATAAGCGCTATAAGAAAAAACATACTCCTGCAAAAAAGCCAGCAACGGGCTTGTTTTCATGGTTACAGCAGCTAGTAAGTTAGTTATAGCCGTTAATAAGTTAACTGTTATTAAGCGTAGTATTTTTACCGCTAAACCATCCACATATAGCACACAACACGCCCGCAATAGCGCACAGCCATAGTGGCGCACTCCAGCTCCCTGTTGCTGTATGCAATGCTCCCGCAACCATAGGGCCAACAGCTGCTAGCAAATAACCAATACTTTGTGACATACCCGAAAGCGATGCCGCTTGCGTGGAGTTATCAGTACGTAGGCTAATAAACGACAATCCTAAAATAAAACATGCCCCCGAGCTAAAACCAAGTAGTAGTGTCCATATCAATGCAAAACTTGGCATATACAACAAACCAAGCGCACATGTTGCACTAAGTGATGCAAGTATTAAGCTAAGCGCGCTTTGATCTTTGAGCTTGGCAAGTAGCGGTATAAGCACAAGCCCAGGTATGGCGGTTGCAATTTGAAAAGCCCCATGATAAGCGCCGGCTTGTGTAGCGCTTTGGCCTGCTTCGGTTAAAATGCCCGGCAACCACGTAATGATGATGTAGTTTAAAAAAGAATTTAAACCTAACAATAGTGTAATTTGCCATGCAAGTGCATAACGCCAAATGCTTTTAGTCAGTGTTGAGGTATGCGCTGTTTGCGTAGGTTTAGTGTGTTTATTTAATTGCGCCATCCATACAATTAAAGTGGTGATTGTAATAAGTGCACTTGCACCTAAAGCAAACTGCCAGCCCAACCCTTTATATTGGCTAAGCGGGTAAACTAACGCTGAAAACCCACCCGATGTAACGCCCATAGTCAATACATAAGCAGAGGTCATAACGGCGACTTTTGCGGCAAAGTCGCGTTTTATTAAACTCGGTAATAAAACGTTAGCTATAGCAATACCCGCACCAATAATGGCGGTGCCAACAAACAGCATTATTGACGAATTAATCACACGCCCAGCAATACCCATTAATATTAAAAATACAGCAAAAAACAAAGTGCGCTCAAGCCCTTGGCGTTTAGCTAGGCTTGCTGCCATGGGCGATATAATCGCAAATGCAATAAGCGGTAACGTGGTGATAAACCCCGCCTGCGAAGCGGTTAAGCTAAAGTGCGCAATTATTTGATCAAGCACCGGCGCAACACCTGTAAAAGGTGCACGTAAATTGGCAGCAATAAGTAAAATACCTATTACCAGTAATACGCCTGAAAAGCGCGACGTGCCGGTATTGCTTTGAGGTGTGTGTGTCATTATTAAAATAAGTTAGCTAATTATGGGCGCTAGTATAATTAAATCAGCACTATTATAATTTAGCTATACTGACATTAAATAACTAAAAACTGACAAAATATGTTTGAGCCTGAAGGGTGGGGATACCTACAAAACTACGAGCACATGGTACAGCCCATAATTGCCAAAGTTGATACCGCACAAGGCAGTAAAGAATACCCTTTACATACTCACCCAAAGGGGCAATTAATATTAGCGCTTGATGGCTATGTAACCTGTGAAGCGGCAAATAAAATGTGGATGGTGCCAACCCACAGCGCTATTTGGGTGCCAGCTAATACGAGCCACAGTAATCGCGCATCAGATAACGCCAATTTATGCTTTGTATTTATTAATGCCAACCAAAAAGGCATGCCCACGCACACCTGTACTTTGGCTATAACTCCCCTTGTTAAAAGTTTAATGCTTAAGCTTGCAAGCGAAAACCAAGCTTATAGCGAAGGTGATAAAACCGCGCGTTTAGCCCAAGTATTGTTTGATTTATTAATAGAAATGCCAACCCAGCCGCTTGATTTTGCGCTTTCTAAGCATGTGGTAATACAAACCATGAGCCGGGAGTTAATAGAGCAACCTAATAACCGCAAAACCCTTGCGCAATGGGCAGTACAATTTGCATTAACTGAACGTACGTTGGCGCGACTTATAAAAAAGCAAACCGGCATGACCTTTGGTAAGTGGCGAACGCAGCTACATATAATTACAGCATTGCAGGCACTATCAGATGGGCAAAGCGTACAGCAAGTGTCGGAGTTATTAGGGTATGAATCGGTGAGTGCGTTTATAACTATGTTTAAAAAGGTAATGGGAAAATCGCCCACTAAATACATGGGCGATTTAAATTAAGCTAAAT
Source organism: Pseudoalteromonas sp. MMG007 (assembly GCF_018100985.1). Taxonomy (GTDB): domain Bacteria; phylum Pseudomonadota; class Gammaproteobacteria; order Enterobacterales; family Alteromonadaceae; genus Pseudoalteromonas. Next base: position 90,511 of record NZ_JAGJEI010000009.1, read on the forward strand.
GTGTTTTACCAAGTATACGTGGCTGAAAGCATAGCGTTACGTGGCTTGCCAGGAAAGTACCTGTCGCCAGTAAAACTAGTGTAATCAGCACGCTCTGCGTAAGCTTCGTCGGTAAGGTTAATTATACGTGCAAGCACTTCTAGCTTATTGGTAACTTGCCACTTTGCACGTAAGCTTAAAATGTCATGTCCGTCGTAGCTATGAAGGTTTTCTGGGTCGGTATAGTAACTACTTACGCTATGCCATTGCAGTGCAAGCGCTAGGTTATTAAAGGCTTGCCAATTTAAATCAAGATTAGCAATGTTGCGCGGCGCAGTATCTACCTCATTGCCGTTAATATTTAAGCCACTCACTAACTGGTTATTAGTATAGGTATGCTTTGCATGTGTACCTGCAAATTGTAAGTTAAGTGTTTTATTTAATGCATAATCTAATTCAAGCTCAATACCTCTGTGGCGAGAGCTGCCATTATTAACGTTAAAAAAGTCGCTATCGCGATAAATAGTGTTGTGCTTGCTCATGGCATACACAGCCAATGCATAACTCACATCGCTGTAATATCCCTTTAAACCAAGCTCGGCATTATTAGCTATTTCTGGGTTTAAATTAGTGGTGGTTTGTTCGCGTTGTAATTGATATAGCTCAGCCGCTTGGGGCGCTCTATAGCCACGCGAAAAGTTAGCATATACGGTATTGTTGTTATTGACCTTATAGCTTACCCCTAGCTTAGGCGATGTATTGCTAAAGCTATTTTTACCACTTGCTGGGCGGCTATAACGGCAACCGCCAAAGCCACATTCACTGCCGTCGTCTTTTGTGCGGCCACTAAGCATATTATTAGTGTAATCGTACTGCATATGCTCATATCTTAGGCTTGCGCTAATAAACCACTTATTTAATTGCCAATCAATAGATGCAAATGGCGCATACAGTGTTGCGTTTACGTCGTAATCGTAGTGTTTGCCTTGTGGAACTGTAGCAACTAAAAATGCAGAGCCCTGAGTTGGCTCGTTTTGGCTTTGTGTAAAATCGCTGCGGGTATATTCGCCATCAAGCCCTAGGTTTACTTTTATATTACTTTGTAAATTGTGCTGATAAAGAGATTGTACACCAAAGCCTGTTTGGCTATTGGTTTCAAGTGGGGTGCCGGGTAAAAAGTGCTTAAAAAAGTCCATGCTTTGGTCGCGCACATAAGGCGTAATAGAAAGCACATTGCCGTTTTTTAATTGCCATTGGGCATTGCTCCATGCTCTAAATGAGCTGGCTTTTCTAAATGCATCGGGGTCAAAGTTTTGCTGCGCTATATCTTCGTTTTTATAGCTTTCAAAACCTGTAATAAAGCCCGCTGTTTGCTGATCTAAATTTGTGTATGTAAGGCCGGAGGTAAGTAACAGGTTGTCGTTTTCAAAGCGGTGGCGAATATTTACTTTTTGCTGTTTAACGCTTTCGTCATCGCGATAACCCGTGTCGTCAGTCACACTTGCGTTAATGCCAATCCCACTGTTGCCATAGTCTTTCCCTGCGCGTAATTTATAACGAGCATAACCGTATGAGCCGTAATCAACGCCAACAAGTCCGCCGCCTTGGGTGGTGTCTGGTGTTATTACATTAATAACACCATGCACGGCGTTAGAGCCATAAAGGGCAGAGCCTGGGCCTTTTAATACTTCAATACGCTTTGCCATTTCGCTATGCGCTTCAAATAGCTCGTTTATATTACAAAAGCCCGCAGCGCGAAGTGGTATGCCATCTTCAAGGGTGAGTATACCGCCACAGGCTGCCGCGCCCGAGAGTACAGGCGAGCGAAGTGCAGGTAAATACTCTTGCCCGTTACCCCGTTGTACATTTGCGCCAGCAATACGCTGTAATGATTCTTCAACATGCGTTGGCGCAATACTGTTTAATTGCGCCTCAGATAAGGTGCTAATAGTAAGAGGAAGAGGAGTGGCAAGTGCTTCTGTACGCGATGCGGTGGTTGTTATGGTTTCTATAGCATCATTGTTTTGAGTATCAGCAATTGCAATATGGCTTAGTGGCAATAGCAGCGGTAAAAAATAAGGTTTCATACATTCCTTTAAGGTAAGTAACGCTTTATTAACGCCATGGTAAGGTGTTTTAAACAATTTTTAAACCGATTGCGTTAAAGTGTGCGAACTCTATAAACCCTATACGTTACTGATAAAACAAAGCACGCCAGTGCAGGCACTACCAAAGCGCGTAGTGAGTAATACTCAAATAAAATAAACCCAGTAATACCGCCAAGTAAAAAACCAATAATAATAAGTAAAAACATTACACCTTTTCGGGTATCAAAGGTTTCGCCTTTAAGTGCTTTACCTATCATTAGGCCAAGGTCGGTAAAAATTCCGGTTAAGTGAGTAGTACGCACTACGGCGCCGCTATAATTAGTGGCTAACGCATTTTGTAAACCACACGCGGCGCTGGCAAGTGTAATGCCATAAACATAAGACTGGTCGAGCAAATAAGCACTTAAGAGCAGTAAAAGGCCTTCAATAAATAATAAGGTGTCGTAATGGCGTCCAAGCTTTAACGAACCACCAGTGAGTAAAAAGCCAGAAAGCGCCGAGCCCAGCATAAAGCTTACAGTTATACTTATAAGTAATAACGCAGCAGAGGTACTGCTCATTAGTTTTATACCAAGTAAAGTAACACTGCCTGAAAGGTGAGAAATGGCCTGATGCTCAAATCCTAACAATCCTACCGCATTTACAACGCCAGCAATAAAAGCGAGCGCAAACGCGCCATATTCAACCCATTTTGGTAGTTTTGTAAACATTAAATATCTCGTAAATATAATCGTGGTTATTATTTTTGATTTTTAAAACGTGTTATTTGTTCATCAACCAACTTGGTATCTATTACGCCGTGTTTAAAGGCTATATAAACGGGAAGTGTAAACTCATTTAATTGCCTAGCTGTTATGTTTTTATGGCTTTTTGAATACCATAACCCAGCTTGATAATTAGTTATGGCGTAATCAACACGGTTTTTTTCAAGTAGTTCAAAAGTGGCTTTAGTTGAGAACGAGCGCATTAAATTACTATCATCAATGTTGTAATGTGCAGCAAGCACGTTTGGCAAAGCAACCCCTCTTAACATAGCTATACGGGCATCTGATAAATCCGTTGTGTTTAACTGCTCCTTGGTTTTACCAAATAAACCAAATTGAGTGATATGCACTGGCTCACTGGTAAAGTCTAAATATTGAGAGCGCTCTTTGTTATTTGCCAACGAAAAGTAGCAATCGTAATACCCGAGTGTCATTTCTTTTTTAATGCGTGCCCACGGTAAATGCACCACATCAATGTTTAAATTTAATTTACGCTCAATAAACCTTAAGTATTCTATATCAAGGCCAGAAAAGGTATTGGTTTGCTCATCGTATATTGTAAAAGGAGGGTAGTGCGTGGTTGCACAGCGAAGCGTTTTATTAGGCGCTGCCAATAATAGCTGAGAAAAAGTTAAAGCTAAAAACATCAATACAGCGCGCATAAACACAAATCCAAAATTTTTTATAAGTATAGAACCTGAACGCTTATTATACAGATTAATTGCCTTTTATTGTGTTGATCCTTGTATTTTTATATCGCGTATAAAATGAATTTGTGAGAGCCACATGTTTAACGCAGAGCAGCAATCGCGCATTATTGAAATGGCGTGGGAAGATAGAACACCATACGAGGCAATAGAGCAGTTGTATGGGCTTAAATACCCGCAGCTGGTGGTATTTATGCGCGAAAACATTTCAAAGGGAAGTTTTAAAGTATGGCGTAAACGCCATGCAGGGCGCACAACAAAGCATTTAAAACTTCGCGATCCGTCAATAATGCGCAGCCATTGTAAAACGCAATATAAGCATCGCTAGTTTTAAAATCGTTGTTTCATACAATGTTCAGCCGTGTTTGTTAATCTTTAGTTATTAACTACACGAGAGAATATGTATGAAAGCACCTATTTATACCGCTTTAATCGCATTTGCTTTATTTTCAATGAATGCGGATGCAAAGCCACATAAAGAAAAGCATGGTTATAAACACGGCCATAATAAGCATTATTCAAATAAGCACTATGACGATAATCACCTTTCTAAAAAAGAGGAGAAAAAGTTAATACGTGCAGGCTGGACTCCACCGGGCTTAAGTAAACGTTATTATCGTGGCGATTATTTAGATCGTGATATATACAAGCGAGGAAGAGTGATTGAACGCTCTAAAGATAATGGTACAGTGCGTATAGAAGTTGACCATACTATAATTCACATGGTGCGAGATACTCGAGAAATACTCTCTATTTTAAGCCGTTAAGTTAACTTTAAAAGGATATTATTATGTTTGTAGCGCTGACTTTAATTATTGGCTTTTTTTTACTCGTGACTTTGTTACCTATGTCATACAGTCAGCATTATTTAGTTCGTAGCTGTGACTTTGTTCGTTTACAAGTTTTTTATATCGCTAGCTTTGTTGCTTTAGTATCGTTCTTTTTATTATGGCAAAGTAGCTACACTGGATATTTGCTGACGGCTTTAACGTCAATCGTCATTATGGCTCTGCAAGGAAAATGGATTTTTCCTTACACTTGGCTTGCCAAAAAAGAAGTTAAAACGGCGTCAGTAAGCGAAGATCACAGTGTAAGAATAATGTCTGCTAATGTGCTTATGTCAAACCACAATAGCGAGCAACTTATTTCACTGGTTAATAAGCACCAGCCTGATTTATTAATAACACTTGAAAGCGATAGCTGGTGGGAAAACAAGTTATCGGTACTTAAAAAGCACTACCCATACTTTATAGAGTGCCCAAAAGACAACCGCTACGGTATGCACTTATACAGTAAATTTAAAATTCTTGATGCTCAAATATGTGAGTTAATTGAAGATGATATACCTTCAATTCATATATTGTTTGAAAACGATGAAGGCCTGCAAATGCAAGGGCACTTTATTCATCCCGCTCCACCAAGCCCAACTGAAGAAGACTCATCGCGCCCACGCGACTCAGAGCTAATAATGGTGGCAAAAGCACTTAAAAATCCAACTAGGCCAACAATTGTAGCCGGTGATTTAAACGACGTGGCATGGTCGCGTAGCACCCGTTTATTTATGCAAATAAGTGGTTTTTTAGACCCGCGCAAAGGCCGCGGTTTTTATAATACTTTTCATGCGAGTTACTTTTTTATGCGCTGGCCGCTCGATCATTTATTTCACAGCCAAGGGTTTAAAGTAAAACGTATTAAGCGCCTTGCAAAATATGGCTCAGACCACTTTGCACTGCTTACCGAACTGGTGTTTGAAAATGCTAAGCAGCATTCACTAGAAGATAAATCAGACGAGCTTAAGCAAGAAGAAATACAAGAGCTTGCTATGAGCAAAGCCGATAAGCGAAAAGTGCCAAGGTTTGAGGAGAGCTAGTTGTTAGCTCGTGTAGGTCGGATAAGCGAAGTGCCATCCGACACAGTAAAATACCTTGCCAATTATAATCAATATTTGTGTTGTCGAGTGGCAGGAGAGCGCCAATTTTAAACAGTGATAACGCTCTGTTAAGTGCCACTTTTTAGGTGACTACTGCTTACTAAACAGTGCTTCAAACTTAGTCCAAGCATTATATAAATGAAGATGATATGTACTTAGTGGCTCTGACTTGAGTTCATTGCCAAGATGCATTTCAATAGCTCGCAGTCGATCGTAATCACGATTACTCAGTACTTCGATTTGTTGAAGCAAAAATGCCTTTATCTCATCGAGTGACGGTCTTTCTTCTGGACTTATAGACAGCATTGTCTGAATAAAATCTTTATATTTACTATCAAGGTTCTGCTCTTGATCTATAATACAACAGCCATTTTTGATCCATTTCTTCCATTCGTCGCTTCTCACCCACTTTTTAGTATTACCCTCTTTAGGCGCAGGCCAAAAGTCAGCTAACTTAATACCTACAGGGTGAAAGCCATTAGTTAAAAACTCATATAAGATTACACCTAGAGCAAAAATATCTGTTTTCTCAGATAATTCCTCATGACTCCATTGCTCTGGCGCTACATAAGGCCTTGTGCCATCATAATTACCATAGTTCCTAAACGCATTGGCTAAACCAAAGTCAGCAACCATAGCAAACTTGTAGACATCTAGATTTTCAGGTTCACGCAGGTTTAATTTGAGATCTCGAATAAAGATATTTCCAGGTTTCAGGTCTTGATGACACACCAAACCATTTGCATAACAATGATTGAGGCCTAAACAGACGTAGTAGATTAGGGATAATTTCTCTACTTCTGAAGAGGTTCCAGTTTTCATAAGTTTATTTAAATCACTGCCCCAATAACGAAACAGCGCAATAGGTACTCCCATCACTTCATCGAAGTGATAAGCCCAGTTCACAAATGAATTATGATAATAGTCCAGTTGGTTTTTCAATTCTTGAACAAAGCGACTTGCTGTTTCTTCTTTAGAGACACCTTTTTTAAGCTTAGGGACTTTCACACATATGTATCTTGAAGCAACAACAGCTTCACCTTGATCAAAAATATAAATATCACCTGCCATTCCAGATGTTTTAGCGATACATTCCGTATTGCCCTTTAAACGGGTAGACAACATGAACTCTTTGTATTTTTCTTCTAGTGAATAAAAATCAATATTTTCCATCTACTTCTCTACAGATTTGTACGTATACTCGTAACCGTGGCACTTAACATTTCAATAACGGGCGCATACACGTGGGGCAAAGTGGCGAAGCCGCCCTACGTGTATGCGTCCCAGCGAACGAAGTGAGTGAGTTAATTGAGTTGTTATATCGCTACTCACCAATATTTCTTCGTATCAATATAATGCTTCATGTTAGAAAATATGTAAGCTAGAAGAAAAAATGCCGGCGTTGCAATAACGTCGGGTTTTATGAGCCAAGTTAATAGGCCCAAGAGCACCGTCATCATTTCTAACATAATAATTTGCTTTCTTGCTTTTACTCCCCAAAACGAAAACCTGACCCATAACGGCTCTTTGTTCCATTCTTTAGATGTTTTGTCTATCACGATAATTTCCTCTTGAAGTTTAGAAATGTCAATTTCAAACACAGAGGCAAGGGCTTTAAGAGATTCTATACTGGCCTTGTTTCCACTTTCTATTCGTTGAATAGTTCTCGTACTCAAGCCACTTAAGGTGGCAAGTTGTTCTTGTGACCAGTTTCGTTTTTCTCTAAGACGTTTGACTATCATTTGGGCTCCTTACCAATGCGAGAGGAAACTATCCATGTTTTAATCGATTGTCGGTTACGAAATTCACACGACAGGGGGGCGACAGGCGATGTTTACAGCGATATAACAATTTAATAGTGCGCTCATCGCGCATATTTCTGCCGACGCCACGCTCATTTTTCTGCATTATATAGTTTTAGCAAATAACCTAAGGTATTACTATCACTAAGTTTTCTAGAGTTTTTAGATAAAGTTAAATTAACCAATATGCGTTCAGCGCTTATTCTCATGAATATATGCGCAAAGAGCAGCCTTACCAATCAATTCACGATGATATTTGGCCAAACTCAATGCCTGCTCAACGCCCATTGTTGCCTGTCAGGTTGAGTCTAGTGAAATAGATTGCATTGCATAGTTAAAGTTTTTATATTGTTCGGCAATATTTTACTTGGTGCTAATAAAGCACTGCGTGCAAAGGAAAGCATGTGAATTATAAAAAAATGTACTACCCAGTTAAGGCGCTTGCTGCCTTATCTTTAGTTGCAGTTGCAATTAAGTACTGGATGCCAACGGAGATTGGCTTTGCGTTTATGCTATTGCCTTATTTAGTTTTGTATTTTTTAGCGAGTGCTAACAACTACCAAAATAAACGACTCTTTCTTATCAGAATTATAGCTGCATTATTTACTATTATTTTAGCGCCAGTTCTCATTTTTGGCATTGAACCTGACCCTCAGGCCGGGATAGGTATCATGTTTTTGCTGGTGATGCAGCTAGCTGCAATTAGTGCCTCAGAATTTATTATATTATTTTTTAATGTTGATAATGATTAAGAAGAAAAATGTACATTTTCAGCTATTAGTATTTAGTTTCGTGGGGTTTAGTCAGTAAAGGATGAGCTCTGCTGTAATCTAATTTTAAAGAAAAAAACCTAAAAGCGGTTACCCACTTTTAGGTTTTTTATGTATTGGTATTTAAAGCTAAATTAGCTATTAATCATAATACATTTGATATTCACAAATTCGCGCATACCAAAGCCGCCGTGCTCTCGGCCGTAGCCACTTTCTTTAACACCACCAAACGGTAAGTTAGGTTGAGCAAGGCCATAACCGTTAATGTTGATCATACCGGTGTCAAAGTACTTTTTAGCCAGTTCAATGGCTTTTTTCTCATCTTTAGAGAAAATACCGCCGCCTAAACCGTAGCGAGAGTCGTTAGCGATGCGCATGGCATCGTCGTTATCTTTGGCTTTAATTAGCGAAGCTACTGGGCCAAATAACTCGTCATCGTATGCTGGCATGCCAGGTGCTAGGTTATCAAGCAGAGTAGGTGGGTAGTAATAACCCGTTTGCGAAGGTACTTCGCCACCTGTAATTACATTTGCACCGGCCTTAACCGATTGCATTACTTGGTCATGAATTTTGTCGCGTAAATCTTCGCGAGCCATTGGCCCTAGGTCTGTGTCATCAGCCATTGGGTCACCCATTTTCATGGCTTCAAATTGCGCTTTAATTTGTTCTTTAAAGTCATCGTATAGTGAATCAACTACTACAAATCGTTTGGCTGATACACACGTCTCACCGTTGTTGATCATACGACCTGTAACACAGGTTTTAACGGCAAGCTCTAAGTCGGCATCATCGAGTACTAAGTAAGCATCGTTACTGCCAAGCTCTAGTACTGTTTTCTTCACATTTTTACCGGCTTCTTCGGCTACTTTTTTACCCGTGCCATCACTACCTGTAAAGGTTACGCCACTAATCGCTTTGTGCGAAATAAGTGAGCTTGCTGTTTTGCCATCAATAAGTAAATTGCTAAAGCAATACTCTGGGAAACCCGCTTGTTTAAATAGCGTATCGATTTTTTCAGCCATGCCAAAAACGTTACCCGCATGCTTAAGTACGGTCGTGTTACCGGCCATAATATTAGCTGCGCTGTAACGGATAACTTGATAAAGCGGGAAATTCCAAGGCTGGATGCCTAATAAAACGCCCGTTGGTTGATAGCTAATAATTGCACGGCCGCCGTCCATATCACGCTCTTCATCAGCGAGTACTTTTGGGCCATTTTCAGCGGTATAACGGCAAATACCAGCACATAGCTCGACTTCTTGAAAACCTTGCTCGTAAACTTTACCCATTTCTTCGGTCATTAGTTTAGCGATTGCTTCTTTTTGCTCTTCAAAAAGTGATGCTAGTTTATTTAAATACTTAGCACGTTCAGTAAATGAGGTTAGTCGCCATTTTAAATATGTTTCGTGAGATTTTTCAATTACCTGTTCTGCCTCTTCTTGAGAAAGCAGTGTGTAGGTTTCAATGGTTTGTTCAGTTGCGGGATTAATCGTTTTAACTGTGTTACTCATTTCTATCTCCTTACAAATTAGTTGTCTGTAAGGGTGCAAAGGCAAAGCCACTTTTAATGTTTTTAAAATTAAGTGTTTAAGTTGCTGATTATATTGAGATTGTTTTTGTATTTTTAGAGGGTTTTAATATTGTCGGTATAAAAATTAAAAAGTTAATGCAGTAAAATATTCTGGGGGCTGCAAAATTTACAACACCCACAAGCTGTCATTATTTTGAGCTACTGAAGCTCGCAAGCAATTCGCTTAAGTAAAAAAGTTTCTCGTAAAATAGAGAGCCCTTGCTTGTCGCTATTGGCAATTGTGCGTTCGTTGTGAGCGATGGCTTCGTTAATATCAACCCACTTAGTGCTCATGCCATTTTGTTGCTCGTAATGCTCTAATTTAGCTTTACCAAGCTCATCTGCAATATTACATACATAGCAGTACGACTTTATGTGAATAATATCAAAGTCATCCTTATACCAAGGGCGATATTCTTCGTATAATCCAAAAGGTTTAATTACTTGTATATCTTGAGCACCGGTTTCTTCATTGAGCTCTCTTATTAAGCCTTGCTCAATACTTTCGCCTTCATCAACGCCACCACCGGGGAGGCTATAATCTTCATAGCGTGCGGTATACATAAGTAATATTTTATTATTTTTAATAACAATGGCACGTGCCGTTAAACGGGTAAACGAGTTACCTTGGTTAATATTAATACCAGTATGAACCAATGTTTTTAATAGCCGCATTTTCTCTCCTTTTGTGTAGAGCTTATGATAACAGTTGCTATCACGCTATATAACCTAGACTATTGATAATAAGTTTATTTTTATTGGCTGTTTTTTAAGGCTAACCATGGTAAGAACTTTATTAAGACGTGGGCAATTAATGTTTACATTGACGTTGTTTTTATTAAAAATTTAATACTGATATAAATGAAATTGAATATCATTACGATGCAATCAATTGTTAAACTGTTTAATGTAAGTATGGCTATTTAATTAATGTTTCGAATTTTTTAGTGATTTAGTGATCGTTATTTTTCAGCTAACGTAAATATTAGGTTGTTAAAATAAATCGTTGAATTACTAAGTTTAAAATTTGATGAAAGCAAGTTCGAGCTACCCTTTAAATTAATGGTTAGGGTGCGTAGAATAATAAAAAAGCATAGGGATTTATCATGTTAAACATTCTTTTAGTTGATGACGATATAGAGTTTAGTGACGTCGTTTGCCACATAGTCGAATTCCTCGGCCACAATATTAATACTGCAACAAGTTTAAAAGAAGCACATCAATGGTTTGAAAATAATACCTTTGATCATGTGCTGCTTGATTTTATGCTGCCTGATGGCAGCGGTTTGCATTTACTCGATCATTTAAAAATGATTGGACAAGATCCAAAAATTACACTTATATCTGGTCACCCGTCAGTTAAGGGGATTTTAGCTGACATGTGTGAGCCAAATGTTGGCCATTTATTAAAGCCCTTACAACGTGAAGATTTAGAACTTGTACTGAATGGCCCTAAAAAAGCCCCTAAAAAAGCAAAGCAAAGCGGAATTACACGTCATTTTGGTGGCTTAATTGGCGAGTCTGAGCCAATGCAACAGCTTTACAATATGATTGAACGCGTAGCTAAAACTAATGCTAACGTTATGCTTATGGGCGAAAGTGGCGCTGGTAAAGAAGTGGTTGCTCAGGCGATTCATAACGCGAGCCAATGTGAAGGCCCGTTAGTTGCTAGTAACTGTGGCGCGCTTTCTAAAGAGCTAATTGGTAGTGAACTATTTGGCCACGAGAAAGGTGCATTTACAGGTGCTATTGCACGCAAAGAAGGCGTATTTGAGCAATCGAATAATGGTACTTTGTTTTTAGATGAAGTAACCGAAATGCCTATAGATATGCAACCTAATTTATTACGCGTACTTGAAACTAAAAAAGTAACGCGTGTGGGTGGCAATCGTGAAATACCGACTAATTGTCGTGTTATATCGGCAACAAACCGCACGCTAACTGATTTGGCGCAAAATAATGTAATACGTGAAGATATTTATTTTAGGCTTGCTGTATTTCCTATTGATATTCCGCCACTTCGCGATCGTAAAGAAGATGTTCCTCTTTTAGCTAGAGCATTTTTAGAGCAGTTAAATGACGAAAATGGCACTGCATTTAGTTGGACAGCTGCGCAGTTAAAAGAGCTACAAAGTTATGAGTGGCCAGGTAACGTGCGAGAGCTGCGCCATGCCATACACCGCGCATTTATAATGAGCGATCCACAAACAAGCGATATTACTTTACCGGCTAACTTAGAGTCACCTTTTTCACGCGTTAATGCCCAAACCGAAGAAAAGCAAGTGTCTGCAGGGCAAACAATAGAAGAAGTTGAAAAAGATCTGATTCATGCAACGCTCGATAAAGTGCAGGGCAACAAAACGCTTGCCGCGCAAATGTTAGGTATTAGTACTAAAACACTATATAACCGTTTAAATGCTTATGGCGGTATCGGAGAATACAAATAATCGTAAATTTTAGTTAGTAGGTTTAAGGATAAGAATGACATCAGAAAAACAAACAGAGCCGTTAAATAAATTAGTGCACGATGCAAGAGCACCGCTTAATCGTATATCAATGAACGCCGAACTTATTAAGCTTGTGCTTGAAAATGATATGCCAAAGCAAAAAGCACTCGAGGCGCTAGACAAAATTATTGCTAACTGCCAAGACTGCAGTAACAGCTTACAAAAAATTTCTGACTCTCAATAATGATAATAATAGCCAGTTTTACTATGTGGGAAACTAACGTTAAATGATTAAGCAAAAACAGCAGGGTAAAGCTAATGTGACTTGGGCAGCATTTATTGTTGTAGTGCTAAGTATTATTGTTGGTAATGCATTTTTAGCACTTAATACAATACAAAGCTTAACCCAAACGCAAAAAAGCTTAGATAACACTAATATGCTCACTACGGCGATTGAGAAGCTGCACTTGTCTATTGTGCAGGCTGAATCGGGCCAGCGTGGTTATTTATTAACAGAGGAAGACGATTACCTTACTCCCTATTACGACACGCTTGCTCAATTAGAGTCCCAAACAGAGCTTGTTAAATCACTTCATTCTGAAATTGATGGACAGGCTCCGCGCATAGCTGAGTTATTAGTATTAGTACGTAGCAAAATGAAAGAGCTTAAAACAACCGTTAATTTGGCATTAGATGACAAAGAGCGACGCGCCATTTACCTGTTAAATACGCACAAGGGGCGAGAGCTTTATAAAGATATTCGTGCCAAAGTTAATGACGTTTTAGACAGAGAGCTATTGTTCAAAGTTAGCCACTTTTCTAAACTTGCGAAGATTAAAAACGAAGCAAAAATTACGTTTGCTATTACAGCTGTTACCAGTGGATTATTAATTATTGGTATGTTTGTAATGACAAGACTTAACTTAAGAAACGCAGCTCAATATCGTGCGGATCTTGAAAAACAAAACGAAACATTAGCCAGTAAAGTTTCGGAGCGCACTCAAGAGTTAACTTTGTACTCTGATGAGCTGAGTCGTTCAAACCGCGAACTTGAGGAGTTTGCGTTTGTAGCAAGTCACGACTTGCAAGAACCGCTTCGTAAAATTCAGGCATTTAGTGACCGTCTAGAAACTATGTTTAAAGATGAGCTAGGTGAAAAAGGCATAGATTACATTGGCCGCATGAAAAATGCAGCGCAGCGTATGTCTAACCTCATTAACGATTTGCTTGAGTTTTCACGCGTTACGACACGTGGTAAAGACTTTGATGATACCGACCTTAATGGCGTGGTTGCTGATATTTTAAGTGACTTAGAAATAGCAATTAAAGAGAGTAATGCACAAGTAAATGTTGACGAATTACCGGTAATTCAAGCAGATAAAAGCCAGATGCAACAGCTGTTTTTAAACTTACTTTCTAATGCAGTTAAATTTAGAAAAGCAGGCACTACTCCTCGTATTGATATTACCTATGAGGATGTGAATGAGTTTAGTGAAGAATTAAATGTTGATACTCAATGGCAAGTAGTAACGATTAAAGATAATGGCATAGGCTTTTCGCAAGAATATGCAGATAAAATATTTGTACCTTTTCAGCGTCTCCATGGGCGCTCAGAGTACAAAGGCACAGGGATTGGGCTTTCGGTATGTAGGCGTATAGTTGAGCGTCATGGTGGTATTATAAACGCTCAAAGCATAGAAGGTGAAGGTGCAACCTTTACTATAAAATTACCAGTGGAAGCATCGCTTTTCACTTTGCAAGGAGAGGCGTAAATGCCGTATTCAAAAGTAAAACCAATCACCATATTAATGGCAGACGATGATGAAGATGATCGCTTGCTAACACAAGACGCACTTGCAGAGAGCCGCGTTTTAAACGAACTTCATTTTGTAGAAGATGGCGTTGAGTTATTAGAGTATTTAGAGCGTCGCGGTAAGTTTGAAGATAAAACAACATCACCGCGCCCTGGGCTTATTTTACTTGATTTAAATATGCCAAGAATGGACGGCAGAGAAGCCCTTGAAGCTATAAAAGGAAATCCTAATCTTAAGGGTATTCCCGTTGTAATTTTAACCACGTCTAAGCAAGAAGAAGACATGGTAAAAGGTTATAACTTAGGTGCTGCGTCTTACATTACTAAACCAGTAACATTTGATGGCCTAGTTGAGCTAATGAAAACGTTAGGAAAGTATTGGGTAGAGTTTGTAGAGCTACCATCAACATTTAACGATTAAAGGGAGATTCTATGTTAGATAAAGTGACTAAGCTGCTGCTAGTAGAAGACGATGAAGATGATTACATACTCACCTGCGACTATTTACAACAACTAGATTCACATAAGTTTAATGTAGAATGGATAAGCTCTCCTGAGCAAGCAATTGAAAAGCTGAGTAAAAATGAGCACGATATTTGTTTGCTTGACTATCGCTTAGGCGCATCTGATGGCTTAAGCGTTTTAAAAAAAGCGATAGCTAACGGTTTTAGCGGCCCAATCATAATGTTAACTGGGCAATCTAATGACGAGCTAGACTCTGCCGCACTCGATGCAGGTGCAGTAGATTATTTAATAAAAACTGAAATGAGCTCGAGTCGATTTGCGCGTGCTATTCGTTACGCGTTAGCGCGTAAAGATGTAGAAGGCGAGCGAGTAGAACGTTTAAAAGCAGAAGCTGAAAACCGTTCAAAAGATAGGTTTTTAGCTCATTTAAGCCATGAATTACGTACCCCTCTTTCTTCGATTTTAGGTTACACCGAATTATTACTACAAAGTGACTTTAGCCACCAAGCCGAAAACGAATTAGGTGTTATTTATCGAAACGGTAAACATTTACTAAGTTTGTTGAACGACGTACTCGATTTATCAAAAATAGCTGCAGATAAGCTAGAGCTTACGCTTAGCGAAGTGAATTTAGATAGTATGCTTGCTGATGTGTATACATTAATGCGGGTGTCAGTGCTTGATAAAGGCCTTGCTTTACGCTTTGAATCTGAAAAACCTCTCCCTTTAGTTGCCAAGCTAGATGCAACACGCGTGCGCCAAATACTTATTAACTTAATTAATAACGCCGTTAAATTTACCGATAAAGGTGAAATTGTCGTAAAAGTATGGACACAATGGGTTGATGATACTGAAATGCTATTTTTTAGTATTAAAGATTCTGGGATGGGCATAGCGCCTGAAAAACAACAACTTATTTTTAAACCTTTTGAACAAATAGCCGATGTTGAATCTCGCTCTGTTGGGGGCGCAGGTTTAGGTTTGGCTATTTGTGCTGAGCTATTAAATAGAATGCACGGGTGTATAGATTTACATTCAGAAATAGGCAAAGGTTCTACTTTTACTATTTCGGTTTATCCGGGTGATATTAGTAAAGTAGAGCGTCAAACGCTTAATTTTAGTAGCGCACCGCAGTTACAAAGTAAATCTGCACCCTGTAAAGTACATGGGCGTGTGTTAGTTGTTGATGACTTACGCGACTTACGTATGCTGGTAGGGCATATGATAAGTACATGTGGCGCTCGGGTCGATTATGCAGAACACGGCCAGCAAGCGCTTGAAAAAGTACGTATAGCTGATGCCTATAAAGCGCCATACGATATTATTTTTATTGATATTCATATGCCAGTAATGGGTGGTAAAGAAGCGACCATCGAACTTAGAAAAATGGGTTATAAAGGGCCTATTATCGCGCTGACAGCGGCTACCATGAAAGGAATACATGAAGAGCTTGCTGCACTTGGTTTTAACGACGTAATACCAAAACCCGTAGACAGCAGCGTTTTATATCAATGCTTACAAGATTATTTAATTGCTCCTGAGTACGCGCCACAGGCTAAAAATATTGCCTCAGATAAAGTGCAAACAGAGAAAAAACAACGCTTTTTACTGGTTGAAGATGACCATGATGCTGCACAAATCACACAACTTCTACTCGAAAGTTTGGGTGTTGAAACGGTTATAGCCTCAAGCTGCGCGCAATGTTTACAAATTCTCAATCATGACCGACAGTTCAACAAAGTACTGCTAGATATGCACTTACCCGATGGTCGAGGTGTTGATTTAGGAGAGCAAATTAATGAACGTTACCCCCAGTTAAGATTGGTTATTGTAAGTGGTGCTGAGCCTGATCCTAAAGAGATCAAAGATTTAAATATAGACCGTGTTTTACTAAAACCTATTAACTTGAGCTTGTTAGAAACACTAATTAGCTCATAACTGAGATGTAATTATATGCAATCAATAAAGTTAGGAACTGAGAAATTAACACCTACTAAAGTGGTATGTGTTGGGCGTAACTATACCGCTCATATTGCAGAGCTAAATAACGAAACACCCGAACAAATGGTGTTGTTTAACAAGCCAAATAGTGCAATTACGAGCACCCTTTTATCTGAACATAACAACGATGTACTTCATTATGAAACCGAACTTTGTTTTGTAATTAAAAATAAGCAGATTGCAGGTGTAGGGCTAGGCCTAGATTTAACTAAGCGTACAGTACAAAGTAAGTTAAAAAATAAAGGGCTGCCATGGGAGCGGGCAAAAGCATTTGACAGCTCTGTTATTTTAACTGACTTTGTTGAGCTTAGTGATGCAGCGCAGCATTTTACTTTTGAGCTTAAAATTAACGATAAGGTAATTCAGCAAGGTGATACTCACTTTATGTTGTACAAGCCTGAGCAGATACTTACAGAGATAAGCGAATTTATGAGCTTAGAAGATGGCGATATTATTATGACAGGTACGCCATCGGGTGTGGGTGAGGTTAAGTGTGGGAATACATTTACGGTTAGTCTTTACTCAAATGAGAAGTGCTTGCTAACTCAGCAGTGGGTTGCACAGTAATAGGCAACACTTGTTGCTTAAAGTGGGAGTTGAACTCAGGAAAGCTCTGTTTAAGCCAAAACTGTTGGCTTTGCTGGTACTTTTCACTATTGAGCACTTTGCTTTTTAGTGCTTTATTTATTTTGTTAATTGCTTGCGCTGCAAAATTGTTAGGTGCATTAGCTGCGCAGCCCACCGCACCTAACACATACTCTCGGCTATCCTCTTCAATTGCTAAACTCACCACGTTTTTAAATTTACTGTGATTAACAAAATAGTCGCTCATAAATGGGTAGTCGATAGAGTAATCTAAAAAACCACGACTCAAACGCGATATAACTGCTTGGCTTTCGTTCTCGCTACTCCAACTTAAAGATGCTTTGTTTTGGGCTGTGGTATTTTCGATTATCTTATTTATTTTATCAGTGTACTTTCTAGCTGCTGCTTGGCCATAAACATATGAATTATCAGCAAGAAGGTTAATGAGTTTAATAGGTGAACCATGTTTCTTATTAAGCTCTGGAGCTAACTTTTTAGTGGTAATAATATTAAATGGCGGATAAACCGTGGTAGGTGCAGAATAGTTAAATAAGTGATTATTTACTTTTTTGTGGATAACACATGGAAAGCAAATATTTTGCCCTTCATTTAAATATTTATTTATGCGCTCTTGGGGGACAATTAAGCGAGTGTGTTTTACATCACTAATTTCATCCATTAATTGTTCTGTTAAATTATCGCAAATACCGCCTTGAGGTGTATGTTCGCTTTTAGCTATGTGAAAAGGCGGCGTATAGCTTTGCAGCCAAATAATTTCTTTTATTGGCATGTTTTCACCTGCCCAAGTAGGCGCAGTCAAACAGCTAAACATACTAATAAATAAAAAAGGGTTTTTCAGCATAACTCATTAAGTATTAATTCGTTAAAGATGAATTAATTATAGCTTGAGAGTGTTTTTCGGCAAATTTTCTGATAAAAAAAGCAGTATATAAATACTGCTTTAATATGCTTTTATTTTATAACAACGTGGCCTAGTAAGGCATTGGGTAGTCTTTAAATACAGTCGCTATATCATCGAGTAATTCGCGACTAAGCGTAATGTTAAATGCATCGATATTTTCTTTAAGCTGAGCCTTACTTGTAGCGCCAATGATAGATGAAGTAACGCCGTCTACTTGGTTACACCATGCAAGGGCAAGCTGAGCGGGCGTTATGTTGTTAGCATGAGCTAAATCAACATATTGTTGCGTCGCTTTTTGAGCATTCGGAGTGTCTCTAAAAATGCCGTTACGCTGCATAAAAGTCCAACGAGATCCTTCAGGGCGAGCACCATTTAAGTACTTACCTGTTAATAAGCCTGCTGCTAGTGGAGACCATGGTAAATAAGCAATATCTTCATGTATGCATTGCTCAATTAGATATGGCCAATCCTTTGCGTGCGCTAAGCTAAACTCGTTTTGTATAGACACCATACGCGGTAAATTATGCTCTTTAGCTAAACTTACAAATTGACTAATGCCCCATGGCGTATCGTCTGATAACCCACAGTGCTTAATTTTACCTGCTTTAACACAATCGTTCAGGCCTTCTAAAATATCCAACATACTGGCTTGCTGCTGCTCGGTATCTACATCACTGAAAGTTAGTTTGCCAGGCCATTGTCTGCCAAAGTGCGGGGTAGAGCGGTTAGGCCAATGCAACTGGTATAAATCTATGTAATCGGTTTGCAAGCGCTTAAGTGAGTTATCAACAGCCTCTGTTACTGCACTGCGTGTTATATCGCTACCTTCACGGACCCATGATAAACCATTACCTGCTATTTTTGTCGCAAGTACAATATCGCCACGTTTTTGGGTATTACGGCTAAGCCAGTCACCAATAATTTCTTCGGTTTTTCCGTAAGTTTCAGGTGAAGGTGGTACTGCATACATCTCGGCGGTATCAATAAAGTTAACGCCTTGCTCTAGTGCGTAAGCTATTTGCTCATCGGCATCGCTTTGGGTATTTTGCTTACCCCATGTCATGCTGCCTAAGCATACCCTTGAAACATCTACACCGCTGCTGCCTAACGGACTGTATTGCATTTAAAATCCTTAAATTAATTAACCTGAGCTTTGGATAATAAATCTATCTCTAGCTGCTATTTTCAGTGTTAACTGCGTTGAATTTACTTGCAATAGGCTAGCTATTGACGCGTAAATTCGCCTTGTTTTCACAGAAAATCTCTGGCTAGAGAAATAATTCAAATATCACTATGATTTAAAACGTTAGTAAATCTCTTAACCAAAGTTCAGGTTAAGTAAGATCTTGAGAGTGGCTAATTAAGGCCGATAATAATGGCTCAGAAATAGCAGCTTTTTGCCCTGTTTTGAAGTCAAACATCACAACCAAAGAAGAGCCTGTGGTTGTAACTGCTTGCTGAGCATGGCTAAATACTGAGTAATTCATTAAAAAACGATCAGTTTTTATATCTGAAATAGTAATACCAACGGTTAAAGTATCAGGGAAAGTAACAGGGCGTTTATAGCGAATGTTATTTTCGCTTATCACCGGACCAACACCGCCTGGTTTTATTGTATCAAATAGGTTTATTTTATTTAAAAAGTCGATACGAGCGATTTCAAAATAACGTAAGTACACTACGTTATTCACGTGTTGCAGTGCATCCATGTCAGCCCAAGCTACTGTAATATCAGTATGGATAGGGTGTTTATCTTTGAACCTTTGCATGTACTTATACTCTTAGTTTTAAATGAAATAGATTATCAACATGGTGTAACTAGCTCAAGATAATTAATTTTATGTTTTTGTGAGAGCATTGTACCTAATTGAATTTGGGTTTTCAGTTTAGTTACACAGGCACAGTACACATGAGATCACATATGTAGAATTGAATTAATTGGGCTTTAGCTAGTTTGGTTTTTGTAGCGTCTTTTGCTCGTTACGCAATGGGCAATGCATCAGGTGGCATAATATTATTAGCAGCAGGTTTTTTATTGGAGTTTGTTTTTGCTTCACTGTTTTAAAAAACCTAAACGCTTTTAGCAACCGTTGTAGTTAATGAGACTTGCTAATTAAAAATGATTCTATAATAATGGCTGTATAAATAAACAGTTGTTTGTGGTAATGAAAAAGTTTATTCATATCGATATGGACTGCTTTTACGCAGCGGTCGAAATGCGAGATAACCCAAAGCTTGCTAGCGTTCCTTTAGCCATTGGCGGTAATAGCCGCCGTGGCGTGCTCTCTACTGCAAATTATATAGCCAGAGAGTACGGCGTACGCTCTGCTATGTCTAATTACCACGCTAAACAGTTATGCCCAGACCTTGTAATAGTCCCTGGGCGCATGGCGGTTTACAAAGACATTTCTAGTCAAATACGTGCTGTATTTAAACGCTACACCGATTTAATAGAACCTCTTTCGCTTGATGAAGCCTACCTAGATGTAACAAACAGCACAACATGTAAAGGCAGTGCTACGTTAATCGCTCAGCAAATTAGAGCCGATATTTATAACGATACAGGGCTTACAGCCTCTGCAGGTGTGGCACCCATTAAATTTATTGCCAAAATAGCCAGTGATGAAAATAAACCCAACGGCCAATTTGTGGTTTTACCTGATGAGGTAGATGCATTTTTAAATAACTTACCGCTTGGTAAAATTCCAGGGGTTGGGAAAGTGACTTTAGAAAAGCTTAATTTAAAAGGGCTATATACAGGTAAAGACGTACGCGAAAAAGGCGTAAATTGGATGCAGCAACATGTGGGAAATTTTGGTGTATCACTTTATCAAAAATGCGCGGGTGAATATATTGGGGCTGTATCTACAGAGCGAGTACGTAAATCATTAAGTGTGGAGCACACTTATGAATACAATAAAAATAGTTTACAGGAATGTTTGGAACAGCTGCCTAAATTATTAGAGGAGTTGACTACTCGCCTTAATAAGCAGCAGCTACAAAACAAAATTAATAAGCTTAGTGTAAAAGTGAAGTTTGCAAATTTTGTAGTCACCAGTGCTGATCAGGCACACCATCAGTTAAATACCGATATTTTTACTGAGTTATTAAGTAAAGCGTATCAGCGAGGTATGCAACAACCGGTACGCCTTTTAGGGATTGGGGTTGGCGTAAAAAATGAGCCTAACTTAAATCTACAATTGAGCATTTTAGATTAGAGTGCACTTTTTGCTGTAACACCAAGTTGCCAGGGTAAAATTTGCTTATCGCAGTTGGCTGGTTTTGTGTTTTTATATCGACGATAATACCCTCCTTATGTTTAATTACAGGAGCTTTACTTATGGCATATCCTCAAGCAATCGCTGCACCTACTCTTAGTGCAAGCCTTGATTCTTCTTCTCACGATGCACTTATTATTATTAGTGATGACTTTTCTCAGTTAGCCAATAATTCACTAAGCGATGCTATAAACGCACAAGCTAAAGTAGACTCTCGTATTGGAAAGCAAGTTACTTTTTTAGTTATTGAAAATACACGCGTTATTCTTGCGCCTACAGGTCCGCTTAACAGAGACTACGATGATGTTCGTCGTTATTTTGATGCTGCAAAACTAGCCATAAATGAAGCTAAAGCTTCAGGAAGTATAAATCCAGCGATTTACCTACCAAATTTACATGCTGATGCACGCTACCAACATGCTTTAGAGGTCGCTTACTTAGGCGCATGCCAAGCTCTGTGGCAACCACTTGAAGCCCGTGAATATCATGGCGAAGGTATTGAGCCAATTACTCAAATTGGTTTAATTGACGCAAGTGAGCAAACCGTAAAAGCTGTAAATGCAATTGCAGCTGGACAATATGCCGCACGTGATTTATGTGGTACTGAACCAGAGCGTATGGCGCCTCCTCGCTTTGCTGATTATTGCGTGGAGCTTTTTAAAGGCTCAAATGTAGATGTTGATGTAATTGACGACATAGACACAATAGATAAAAACTACCCAATGTTAAGTACGGTTGCACGTGCATCATACGCAGTAGAGCGCCATCACCCTCGCGTTGTTAAGCTTGAATACGTGCCTGAGGGAGAGGTTACGCGTACGCTTATGTTTGTGGGTAAAGGTTTAGTATACGACACCGGCGGTGCGGATTTAAAAGTAGGCGGTTACATGGCAGGTATGAGCCGTGATAAAGGCGGTGCAGCATCAGTTGCAGGCTTCATGAAAGCGGTTGCTGATTATCAGCCTAAAGGCGTTAAAGTTATTTCGTACTTAGCCGTTGTTCGCAACTCTATTGGCTCAGATTGTTTTGTACCAGATGAAATAATTACTAGTCGTGAAGGCGTACGTGTTCGCATTGGTAACACCGATGCAGAAGGGCGCTTAGCAATGGGTGACCTACTTAGCGAAATGAAAGATTTAGCTAAAACAGAAGTTAACCCAACGTTATTTACGGTGGCAACATTAACGGGGCATGCGGCGCGTGCAATGGGCCCTTACGGAGCCTATGTAGAAAACGGACCTGCACGCAGCGCTAATACATCTCGTCAAATTGCTGATCTGGGTGATTTATGGGCTGATGGCGCAGAGGTTTCTCGTTCTCGTCGTGAAGACTACGACTTTATAAAACCGCGCACTTTAGCTGATGATGTTTTATCAAGTAATAATGCTGCCTCTGCAGTTACTGCGCGTGGTCATCAATTCCCAATGGCATTTTTAGCTGTTGTTGGTGGGCTTGATAAACACGGTAACGACTCTACTCAGCCAATACCTTATGTACATATGGATATTGCTGGTAGCGGTGTTGAAGGGGGCGATTGGCAGCACGGTAAGCCAACCGCCGCATCAGTAACAAGCTTATTTGCACGCTACTGTATGTAAACTAAAAACTTACGTGCAATAAAAAAGCCCTGATAATTCAGGGCTTTTGCTTTTTAAAGGTTATTTTAATTTAAAGCGATTAACCACATTAGACAGCCCTTGGCTACTTTGCTTAAGGTTATCACTGGCATCAGTAAGCTGTTTCGTATTATTTAATGATTGCTCAGTCGATTGAGATAGCTCATTAATCCGTAAATTTACCTCGTCAGCAGCTTGCGTTTGCTGCTCTGTGGCTCGCGCTATTTGGCTGTTCATTTCGGTAATGACTGATACAAGCCTTTCAATTTCATTAAGCGAAATATTAGCAGACGACGCCTGTTCGACAGTAGACTCTGACAGCGCTTGGCTTGATTTAACGGCTTCAACGGCTGCTTTAGCACCTTCTTGTAATTTGGTGATCATGGCCTGTATTTCATCAGTGCTTTGCCCTGTACGACTTGCTAACGTGCGTACTTCATCAGCTACAACCGCAAAGCCTCTTCCGTGCTCTCCAGCTCGTGCAGCTTCAATTGCAGCATTAAGTGCTAATAAGTTCGTTTGCTCAGATATACTTCTTATCACATCAAGTACTGAGCCTATGTTATTACTTTCATTCGCTAAATCTTCAGTAACTTGGCTTACCGTTTCTATATTGTTTGAAAGTGTTTCTATGGCAGTAATAGTGTTTTCAACGACGCTTTTACCTGTTGATGCGTTGCCAGCAGCGTCGTTAGCGGCTTGCTCTGCGGCTTCAGCGTTACGGCTTACATCGTGGATTTGGTGAGTCATTTGCTCCATCGCAGCAGCAACTTGGGTTGAGCTGTCGTTTTGTAGTTCGATAAATGAATGGCTTGTTTTGCTAGAGTCATCAACGGTATAGGCATGCTTATTTACATCGTCGGCACTTTGGGAAACGTGAACTAATGACTCACGTATTTTTAAAACAAATAAGTTAAATGAGCGCGAAAGCTCTGATATTTCATCATTTCCTGATTCGTTTAAAGTACGGGTTAAGTCGCCTTCACCTTGCGAAATATCTTTCATCATATCGGCAGCTAGGCGAGTAGGGACTAAAATACTTTTACCAATAAAGTAGCTAAGTAATATCACCGCAATAATCATTATTAATGCACTAAAAAGTATAAGATTGCGTTGCTCGCTAAATGCAGCATCAATTGAATCTAGGTATACGCCTGAGCCAACAATCCAATCCCACTGATTGAACCCTTTTACAAACGCTATCTTATCTACAGGTTGCTCTTTACCGGGCTTTGGCCATTTGTAAGGAATAAAACCTTCGCGGTTTTGTTTTACAATATTAACCATTTCTACAAATAGCGCTTTGCCGTCGGGGTCTTTGTTGTTGGTTAAGTCTTTACCTTCAAGCGCCGGTTTTATAGGGTGCATTACCATGGTAGGTTGGTAGTTGTTTATCCAAAAATAATTAGTTTTGTCGTAGCGCAAAGCCCTTACAGCCTCAAGTGCTTGCGTTTGAGCTTGCTCTTGCGTGAGGGTGTTACTCTGTTCAAGTGCATAGTAATGTTCAATAACACTGTACGCAGTTTCTACAACATTTTGTGTTTTTAGGTATTGCTCGTTTTTGAGCGAACTATATTGGTGCGTTAGGCTAGATACACTCAGTATTATTAGTCCTAACACAACGGTGGTTATTAATAGTGAAAAACGCTGAAAAATACTAAGACGTCTTAGGTTTAGCATATATTTATCCTTTTTAGTTAACGCTCAGTGTGGTTAAATTTAAGGATAGTAAAAAAGTGAGTTTAAGCTAGGCCAGTTTATCATTTGGTTTTGATTTTAAAGCAGTAAGTTTGAGTTTTGGGGAAGATTTAAGCTGTTTTAAAGCACAAACAAGCGCACATGGCTTTTAGCTTAGAATGTTCAAATAAAAAAGGCTGATATTTTAATCAGCCTTAAATATGAAAAGTTTTAATTATTTAACATCAAAATGACGATTAAAGAAGTTAGTAATAGTTTGATGTAAGTGTGTTTGCACTTGTTTACCGCGTAGGCTGTGTTTAGAGCCTGGGTAAGTCATCATTTCAAACTGTTTTTCGTTATCTTGAAGTTGTTTAAACAATTTTGTGGAATGCGTAAACAATACGTTGTCATCAGCCATTCCATGGTAAATCATTAATGGACCTTTTAAGCCATCTGCATATGGAAATACAGCACTATCTTCATAGCCTTTAGCATTTGTATCAGGGTGGCCTAAATAACGCTCTGTGTAATGTGTATCGTATAGAGCCCAATCGGTTACTGGAGCACCTGATACGCCGGCTTGAAAGTAATCGCCCGCTTTAAACATAGTCATAAGTGCCATATAGCCGCCGTAGCTGTGGCCATAAACACCAATGCGCTCTGGGTCTACGTAATCAAGTGTACGTAAAAACTCTACGCCTTTAATTTGGTCGGCAACCTCAACCACACCTAAATGTTTATAAATAGCATCTTCAAACTTTTTACCACGATTGTAAGAACCTCGGTTATCAAGTTGAAAAATAACGTAGCCTTGTTGCGCCATGTATTGAAAGTACAGATTTTTACTGCGCCAGCTATTTGTTACTCGTTGTGCGTGCGGGCCGCCGTAAACGTTAACAATAACAGGGTGCTTTTTGCCATCACTTACATTACTTGGCTTAAATAAACGGTAATGCATTACTTGGCCATCTTGTGCTTTAATTGTACCGTATTCTGGTGTTGTTAAATCACTTAAGTAAGGAGTAAGCGGGTGACTGCTATCTAGCTTATTTTCTTCAAGCCATGTAATAAACTCACCATTTATTTTGCGAAGAGCAGCTGAATTTGGCGTATTATCAGATGAGCTATTATCAATAAAGGTTTTGCTATCTTTTGCCATTACCACGCTGTGGTATTTACCTTTTTCGGTAATTCGCTTTGCATCGCCTTTTTTAAATAAAGGCGCGCTGTATAAATGGCTTTCAAGCGGGGTATCTTTGCGTCCTGCAAAGTAGACAATGCCTTTTTTCTCATCAATACCTTTTAAACTGTCAACAGCCCAATCGCCAGAAGTAATTTGGCGAACAAGTTGACCGTTAGTGCGGTACAAGTATAAATGTTTAAAGCCATCACGCTCAGATGCCCATACAAAATGCTTTTTGTCTTTTAAAAACTCAAGGTCAAAATGTAGGTTTATCCACGTTTCGCTGTTTTCGGTAAGCGCTACTTTTTGTGTTTTAGTGTTGCTGTTATAAAAACGCAGTTCTAATTTATGTTGCGAGCGATTTTGCCATTGGTATGACAGTGTATTGCCGTCTTTTAGCCATTTAGCGCGGGCAATGTAAATATCTTCATCTTTACCTAAATCAATCCAATCGACTTTTTGGTCGTTAAGTTTAACTACACCTAGCTGAATTTTAACGTTGTCGGTACCTGTAAACGGGTAGCGCTGATTAAATAACTTAACTTCGTCAGCGTAAATTTCGTTACGGATAGCTTCTTTTACAGGAGTTTCGTCAACGCGGGTATAGGCAATTTTAGTTTCATCCCCTGACCACCAGTAACCTGTCATACGGCTCATTTCTTCTTGAGCAACAAATTCGGCCATGCCGTTTTTAATAACGCCGCCACCATCTTTACTAAGCTGAATCTCTTTACCAGAATCAAGCTCTAACGCGTAAAGGTTTTGCTCACGAATAAACGATACATAATTACCTTTAGGTGAAAAACGCGCATCAGTTTCAAATGCTTCAGTGTCGGTTAGTTTTTTACTTTTAGCTGAGGCCAAATCGTAATAATAAAGGTCGCCGTTGAGTGGGAATAAAAGTGCTTTGCCGTCTTTAGACCATTTATATTCTAAAATACCTTTACCAAAAATACGTTGGCGTTCGCGGCGTGCTTTTTCTTCATCTGAAAGGTTTTCTGGGCCTGAAAATAATTTAGCAGAATCAACAAGTACACGATTAGTGTTGTCTTTTAAGTTGTATTCCCACAAATCATAACGGTTGTAGTCATCGTTTTTACCTTGTAAGTAAGTTACGCGGCTGCCGTCGGGTGAGAATTTAAGTTGTACCGGCGATTTACCAGAGAGACTCGGATCGTCAAAAATACGCTCTAATGATAAAGGTTTTGCTTGAACACTAATAGCGCCAACCATTAACGGTATAGCTAGTGAGAGGTGTTTTATTTTTTTTAGCACAAGGTTGCCTTAGCTTATTATAAATATTGCTTTGATGGTAAAGCCAAGCGTGTGCAACTGCAACTAAATGCTATAAAGTGGCGATTATCAAAGACAAAGTAGGACATAGCAATGACTCATACTGAATTTAAACTAGCCCCTGAGCTTAAGCGCGACTGCATAGAACTTGCCGACTGGCCACTGTGTAAAGTGCTTTTATTAAACGATAGCCAGTATCCGTGGTTTGTATTAGTGCCAAGGCAGGCAAACTTAAGAGAGATAATTGATTTATCTGAGGAGGATCAAATTGTTTATTTAAAAGAGTCAGCCAGGCTAAGTAAATTATTAATGGATGTATTTAAACCAGATAAATTAAACATAGCGGCGTTAGGTAACATGGTGCCGCAATTACATATTCATCATATTGCACGTTTTACGAGTGATTCTGCTTGGCCTGCGCCAATTTGGGGTAAACACCCCGCAGTGCCTTATACAGAGCCACAAATTGTAGAGCTAAAAAAAGCGCTGCAGTTTTAAGCCGCAACGCTTTTTTAGGGTTTAACTAAGTTTAACTAAACTTATTTAAGCCCTAGCACTTCTTTACCTTGTTTAAAGGTTACATCTACAGGGATATTAGCTTTACTTAGTTTTTCTAAGTCTTTAGCAAGCTCTTCTTTAATATCGCCATGTGTTGCGATTAGTTGATCTACTTTTTCGTAATCACCATCACCTTGTAAAGTTAAAATTAGGCGAGATAATTTAGCCATTGCTACGCCCATTTTTTCCATATTTACGCGGTATAAACCCTCGTCATTTTTAGAAAATGCGCCTTCTTGTGCAAAGAAGTTAAAGCGGATCATATTGGCTTTACCATGAGCGCTTGATGCACCAAAACGTACAGAGCGGAAAATACCTGCCATAAACGTAGTGTAGTAATCCTCTAGTGTACCTTCGGTAATTTCGCCTTTTTTGAGTAACTGCTCAACCATGTATAAACCTAAAATATCGGCTTTACCTTCTTCAAGCGCACTTGCGTGTTCTTGCAATGATTGGCGAACCGTCCCTTTACCTGTAAGCGTGTTTTTAATACCTAAACCATGTGCTACTTCATGAAACATAGTATTGGCAAAAAATGCGTTAAAGGTAATATGCTTACGTTGCTCTGGCACAATTAGCTGCTCAGAAATTGGCACTAAAATTTTATCAAACTTAGCGCGCATTGCGTTCTTAAGCTGCAGGCGGCGAGTGCCTTTTTCAAGCTGAACCTGCTCATCGTTTGGTAAGTTAATAGCGATAGTTTTACTACCTGCGTTAGAGTGGCCTGCGTAGTAAACAACATCGTAAGCATTTAAATCGGCGTCTGAACCTGGGACTTCTTGCTTGTATTTAGCATCTACTGGTAAGTCTTTTTGGAGCTCAGGTAAAAAGGCTGCAAACTTAGCCAGGCGCTCGCTCCATTTTAAATCTTTAATTAATACGTAAGACTCATAAGCTGCGCGGTAGCCAAACAGTTGATCTTCGTAAGTTTCTATTGGGCCAATAACCACATCTACAGGGTTATTTTTCATATCCATCCACGCAAAGTCAGACACCTGGAAGTCGTCTTTTTGCAATGCGTCAGCGCGTAGGTTTAAGTAATTAGCAAATTCTTTATCGTCAGCAAGTTTACTCGCTTCACGTAATAGTTTTGCAGCTTCTGCAAGTTCATTAGCGTATTCTTTAGAGTAAGGTACGCTGTATAGTTTACCTTGCTCGTCACGTTTAATTACTGAGTAAAGGCCTTTTTTATCTTCTACATCAGCTTTATTTAACTCTTCTTTAGTTATGTCTGCTGGGTAAAATTGAGCACCAAGGGCTTTTTCTTTATAGCCTGATAAAAATGCTTCATCGCCGTTTAAGCGATCCCATGGGCCGTAATTTATATCGGCAAATTTTCGTACTTTTTCATCGCTTAGTTTTGCTAAAAACGCATCTTTATTTTCACCAAACGATTGTTTCCAAAATAATTCATCCATAATTTTAGAAGCATCAATAAGCTTAGAAACCATCGCTTTTTGGTTATCATTTAAATGCGAAAGGTCAGCCTCTAGGCTAAAATCTGTATAAATATCTAAACGTTGCTCATCTGTATTGATAAGCTTAGGTCCGGATTGAGCGCCACTTTCTTGGGCTAGATCTACGGCTGTGTTGTCGGTAGAAGACGGTGCTTGTTCTGAACATGCACTAAGAAAAACAACACCAGAGAGCAAAATTGCTTGGCTAATTTTATTTAATATCATTATTTTGCCTATTAAAAAGTAAGTTTAAAAACTTGTATAGCTATGCTTAAAGGCTAAAAGTATACAAACGCTTCCTTATTGTGATTGCATTAAAGCAAAACTAAAAGGTAAATAGCAAGTATTTGGCGTTGTAAGGCAGGCACATGCGCTAAAGCGTCACTAATTAAAATAAAACTCTATAATTTCCTTAACTTTATCGGTAAGTTAGACAATACTAATTTATATTACTAATACAAAAATTAATGGTCTGAATTTGCAGTTGCTTGCAGGCTAAACACAAAAGGATGGCAAGCTATATGTCTACAGAAAATGCTTTATTAACGATTCTAGTTGATAGAATAAATAACGATACACTCGTACTGCCAACGCTTCCTGAAGTTGCAATTAAGGTTCGCCAAGCGGCGGATAACCCTGATGTAAACTTGATGCAAATGTCGGATGTTATTGCTCAAGACCCCGCGCTTTCTGCCCGTATGATAAAAGTAGCCAACAGTGCAATTATGGGGCGTGCAGTTAAAGTATCTAATTTGCAGCAAGCAGTGACACGTATTGGTCTGCGCCAAATTAAAAATATTGCAACAGCAATGGCAATGGAGCAACTGTTTGTATCAAACAATGAACTAATTAAAGGTTACATGGGTAAAGCGTGGCAAAAAACATTAACGGTTGCAAGTCACTCTATTTCACTAATGGAATTTTACTTACAAAATCAAAAGCACACGTCGTTAAATCGCGATTCGATTACACTCGCCGCACTTGTATATAATATTGGCGTGTTACCTATTTTAACTGAAGCAGAGCGCCACCCAGAAGTTTTTGCTAATCCAAGCTTTTTAGCTCATGCTATTCAAAAGTTGAGTGGTGAAATTGGCTCGTCAATTATGACTGCCTGGGAGTTTCCTAAGGAGTTTGTTGATGTTGCACAAAGCTGGGCCGATCCGACTTATAAACCGGCTCAAGTGAGTTATGTTGATTTTATTCGTGTCGGCGCTATTTTAGAAGGGACATTACAGGTTTCTGATAAATCGGCAGCATTACAAACTTATATAGATAAGGGTGTTATACCATCAATGCAGCTGTTCTCTAGCGACGAGTACAACGAAATGCTAGCTGATGTAAAAGATATGTTTAGTTAAACATACTTTATTATTGGTAATAAAAAAGCACGATTTTATCGTGCTTTTTACATTTTAGTTATGCTTTATGTAAATCGTCTGCATCACCTAAACCGGCAGTTAACTCTTCAAGCAATTGCTTAATTTCTTCTGATGCTAATATAAAGTCGGCATCAAGCTTAACGGCCATATCTTCTTTAGGTATGTCAGCGTTTTCTTCTTTTAAAGTTTCTGAGTAGCTTAAACGTTTAATAGAGCCATCGTTTTGTAGCATAAACTTCAGGCGTTCTTGCCAATCGAGTGCAAGTTTAGTAACACGCTTACCGCTTTCTAGGTGCGATTTAACTTCATCACAGGCCAAGTCATGACCTTTAAGTTTTACTTGTGCGCCGCTATCATCAGCTTCTTCAAGTTCAGCGTCTGAGCCTATTGCAAAACCTTCTGGAGTACTAAAGTTAGTTAGCCAGTCTGTTAAAAACACATCAAGATCGTAATTGGCAAATGCAGGGACTACCGGTAAAGTTCCTAATGATTTACGAAGTAGAGCGAGCAATTCTTCAGCTTTGTTAAAGCTGCCACTATTTACTACAACCCAACCATTTTCCTGGTCAATAAATGCAAATTGTAGACTCGATTTTTTGAATGCTTGCGGAAGCAGTGTATGAAGGATGTTTTCTTTTAATTCATCTTTTTCTTTCTTTTTAACAGGACGGTTTTCTTCTGCTTCTATTTGATCAATTTTCTCAGCAACTAGTTCGTTTATAACTGACGCAGGTAATACTTTTTCTTCTCTTTTTGCACACACTAAAATACTTTTTTGAGAAAAATGCGATAATGTTTCACCGTGCTTTCCAAACGCTTTTGTCCAACCAAATGTAGCAAGCTCTTGGCCTGTACATGGTCGAAATAAGTCTTGTTCTAATGCTTTATCAAAATCTTCTTGAGTATACGAAACGTCTTGCTTAAAGCGGTAACAAATAAGGTTACTAAACCACATAGGGGAGTTGATCCATTTGAAAAATTTGTACAATCATAGCAATAAAAACAGCATCTCGAAATGGCTGATTTGTTACTGATAAATATGTCTAAATTTAATCCAAAAAGTTACTCTTGATTAAAAATAGGCATTGGCTTTGCCATGTTTTTAGGAAATTGAATGTAATAGCGAAGTCCTTTACCAGGTTCGCTAGTGGCATCAATAGAGCCACTTAACGTTTGTTTTACTAAATTAAACATTATATGGGTGCCCAAACCACTGCCGCCTTGGTCGCGCTTAGTCGTAAAAAATGGGTCAAATAATTTAGTTAATTGCTCACTTGTAACGCCATTACCATCATCTTTGTAATCGATGGTTAAGTTAGTTTCATCACTTGATATTTTTATATCCATAGTGCCATTTTGTTTACCTTCAAAGCCATGAATAAGTGAATTCATGATGAGATTAGTAAAAATTTGGCTTATAGCACCTGCGGGTAAGTTGAGTACTAAGTCATCAGGGCATTGTAAATTAATGGTATGGGACGTTTTTTTAAGTTTAGGGTGCAAAGAGCGAATTACTTCATTGACATAGTCTTTAAAGTTAATTGTTCTCATTGCTTCACTGGCTTGGTCAACCGCAATTTGTTTAAAGCTGGCAATTAGCTCAGACGCTCTATCAAGGTTTGTAGTGAGTAAACTCGTACTTTGTTTAGCCTCATTAATAAACTCTTCTAGCGCTTTTGGTGAGAGTTTCTTTTCGGTATACGCATTCTCTAGCTTATTTAATCGCTCTTGTAAAAATGATATAGCGGTAACGCCAATACCAATAGGTGTATTTATATCATGTGTAATACCAGCAACTAAGCCACCTAAGGCAGCCATTTTTTCAGTGCCTACTAAGCGCTCTTGAGCTAGGCTCAATTCATCAATATAACGTTGTGATTCGTTTTGTTTATCGATTAACTCTTGCTCAGTGCTTCGGCGCAGATCTATTTCTTCGGTGAGTACTATTTTTTGCTTTTCGAGCTCATATTTTTGCTGTTGTAAATCCATCATTGCTTGGCTTAAGTTCGATGTTTTACGTGCTACGTCTTGCTCTAATTGTATATTGTGCTGATCGAGCTTTTCATTGCTAATAATGAGCTCTTTTTGAGTATGTTCAAGCTCTTTTCTGTACTGCACCACTTTATCTATGAGGTTGTTAAATGAGTGCTCCATAACTTTAAGTTCGTTATGCTCTTCTGTCTCTATTTCTATGTGTTGACCTTCTAATTCATCAAGCTCTATGTTTTCTAATTGCTCAGTGAGTTCAGCTAAAGGGTCTGTTAATAATTTTCTAAACGCCATTAAAAATAAAATGATCAAAAATGTAGTTTTGATCATCGCATTACCAATCAAAAAATAGATTGATACCATAATACGGCTAAAAACAACTTCTCGACTGGAGAACAATGTAACGTCGCCAACTTGTGTAGCACGTCCTGAAAATTCAAAAATAAGTGGGAAGGTATAACCAAATAACCCTGATTTGGTATCTTCTAAAATAACCTCTTCTTGAACTAATTGTTGGTTGTATAGTTTATGTATATCGAGAGAGCGGCCAAGCTGTGAAATAATTTCACCACTGTCGTCACGTACGATAATTCCTTCGATCATTGGAATAGCAAGTAAGCCTTCTGCCGTTGTAATTGTTTGCTTATTATTTAGCTCCCAAATGGCTCGAGTTAAGCTACGGCTGAAGGTTTTTTGTAATGTACTGAGTTCGTCGCGAATATAGTCTTTGGTATTGACGTATTCAGCAAGTACTTGGCCA
This sequence comes from Pseudoalteromonas sp. MMG007, assembly GCF_018100985.1. Classification (GTDB taxonomy): domain Bacteria; phylum Pseudomonadota; class Gammaproteobacteria; order Enterobacterales; family Alteromonadaceae; genus Pseudoalteromonas. Next base: position 123,570 of record NZ_JAGJEI010000009.1, read on the forward strand.
CAAGTCACCACAAAGGTAAGCAAAAAATAGACTGATAAAACATTAGTCAGCAACTTCTTAGAAAGGCTTTTTTGTAACATGAGTGACGTGTTCATCCTTTGTTATTTTTATAACGTTTTGAGAGTAATTTAAAAGTTAGTCAATAAATGTCTAAAAATAAATAAAAAAGTTAAAATTTAGTAAGGTAACTTTAGGCATGCTGATTTTTAAGACACAATAATCATTGTGCATGGTTTGTAGATTATCAGAAGGGTAATAACTCCTAGGTCGCTTTATAGCTTATACCATTACTTAAACCAATGTAATAATAAGCAAGCCTAGTAAAGCTTTCACGCCTTGTTTTGGCATCAAGCTTATTATTTCAAATTTAAACGTAAAAGATACAAAGACCCTGTGAAGTATCAAGTTAATTAAACTAAGCATTTTTAGTAATTTATTTTGATTTGAACACTAAAACTTCTTAAGCACGGTTAATTGATGAAAACAGGTTTATTCGATAATTACCACTATATTAAATTATTAATGTGTTGAGTCATTAGGAACAGTGATAGGCTGTAATTGTTGCAAAAGAAGGCAGGTTTTAATCACTTTAAATAGGCTGTGTAGTACTAAATATGATGAAATTTTCAATACTGGTTTGTGATGATTCGACAGTTGCCCGTAGGCAAGTTGTTCGCTGCTTGGATGAGTGCCTAAGCGCTGATATTCAACAAGCTGTAAATGGTGTACAGGCTTTGGCTCTTTTGCAGGAGCATCATTTTGACTTGATTTGTTTAGATTTAACAATGCCTGAAGTGGACGGAGTACAGGTACTCGAAGCGATAAAAGCAAAAAAAATAGAGTGCTTTGTATTGGTTATTTCAGCAGATATTCAACAGAAAATGAAAGTGAGAGTTGCACAGCTAGGTGCGATCGACTTTATTGAAAAACCCATTAATAAATCTAAATTAAAAGAAATATTGCATAAATTTGGCATTCATTAAGATATTTTATATTAAAAAAGGCTGTTTTATCTTTTTAATTAGGGTTGACAGCATCGCCTCTGTTAAGGCAGTCTTAAGCTTATGAAAACAATTAAACGTGTACTGACCATTATTATTACAACCACCATTCTTACTGGATAGTGGCATAGGTCGGTGCAACAAATTTAAAGGCCTGTGTTCACTTAGAACACAGGCCTTTTTTAGTTTTATGGGATGAGGAACATAAACAATGCGCGTTTTAAAATTTGGCGGCTCTTCGCTTGCCGACTTTGCATGCTTAAATCAGGTAGCTCAGTTAGCTAAAGCACAATTAAAAGATGAAATGTTATTGGTACTATCTGCACCTGGCGGCATGACCGATTCTCTTGTAGCGCTAGCTGCAGCAGCAGAGCAAGGTTTAGATTTTTCACAGCAGTGGCAGGCGCTTGTTAGTCGATGCGAGGGTTTAAAAACCGATGTAGAGAAAACAGGTGCGGTAGTTTCTAATTGGCCTAACTTAGATGAGTTAAAAAATAAGTTAGACGGTGTAGCACTTATTAAGTGTTGCCCAGATCAGGTTCGTGCATTTGTCATTAGTTTTGGTGAACGTGTGAGCGTGTCGCTTATGCAAAGTTTATTAAGCTCGCACGATGCTAAATATTTAGAAGCAACAAGCTGTATAGCCTCAACAGGTGGCTACATTGATGCCGAAGCAGATTTAGTAACAAGCAAGGCGCGTTTTCAAGCTGTACTTAAAGAAAACCCAGCCACCATTTATATTATGCCTGGTTTTACTGCAAGTAATGATAAAGGCGAACTGACTACGCTTGGCCGAAATGGTTCTGATTATTCTGCAGCAATTGCAGCTGCCTGTTTAGAGGCTGAAATATGCCAAATTTGGACAGACGTTGATGGTGTTTACAGCGCTGATCCTCGCTATATTAAAAAAGCGACTAAAGTAGATTTCTTATCTTATAAAGAAGCGATGGAGCTTTCTTATTTTGGTGCCAAAGTACTTCACCCTAAAACTATTTTGCCTTGCGCTAAAGCGGGTGTACCGTGTGAAATCAAAAATACGCATAACCCAGACGCTCAAGGCTCACTAATTGGTAACGACTATAAATCTGACGAGCCAGTAAAAGCGCTTTCAAGTTTACAAGATTTAGCAATGCTTACCGTGTCAGGCCCTGGTATGAAAGGTAAAGTGGGTATGGCATCTAAAGTGTTTAACGCACTTGCTCACGACAACGTATCAATTGTTTTAATTACGCAATCTTCATGTGAATTTAGCATTAGCTTTTGTGTTCACGAAACTGATTTAGCGTTGGCACTTGATGCGCTACAAACAGCATTTGAACTTGAGTTACAAGCAGGGCTTATTGAGCCAGTACAGGTACAGCGTAACTTAGCTATAGTTACGCTTGTGGGCGATAACATGCGTGCACACCGTGGCTTAGCTGCTAAGTTTTTTGCCTCGCTTTCACAAGCGCAGGTAAACATTGTTGCCATTGCACAAGATTCTACCGAGAGTGCTATTTCAGCGGTTATTGATGGTGAGCTATGCAACGATGCAGTGAAAATATGTCATGAGAACTTCTTCACGCATGTACCTTCAATTGATGTGTTTTTATTAGGTTGCGGCCTAGTAGGGCAAGAGCTTATTTCTCAGTTAGAGCGCCAACAAGCCTGGCTTGAAAAGCGTAATATTAAGTTAAACCTTTATGGTGTAGCTAATTCTCGTCAATTACATTTAGATAGTGAAGGCATAGCGTTTGCTGATTGGCAGCAAAAGCTAGCAGCATCTGAACAAGCGTTTGATTTAAATTTAGTAGAGCAATTTGTTAAACAAAACCATTTAGTTAATCCTGTTTTAGTTGATTGTACGTCGTCTGATGCACTTGCTGCACAATACGTCGACTTTTTAAATGCGGGCTTCCATGTAGTTGCGGCTAATAAAAAAGCAACAACTAGCTCGTACACGTACTACCAAGATTTAGTTGCAGCAACACAAAAAAATAACCGTAAATTTTTATACGAGACTAACGTGGGTGCAGGTCTACCAGTAATCGATAATTTACAATCGTTATTTGGTGCAGGTGATGAGCTACTTGAGTTTAGTGGTATTTTATCGGGCTCGCTTTCATACATGTTTGGTGCCCTGCAAGATGGTTTATCACTGTCAGAAGCCACAATTAAAGCTAAAGAAAGTGGATTTACAGAGCCAGATCCTCGCGATGATTTATCAGGTACCGATGTAGCTCGTAAATTATTGATCATAGCTCGCGAAGCAGGCATGAAACTAGAGCTTAGCGATATAGAAGTTGAATCGGTATTGCCACAAGGGTTCGCACAGGGTGACAGTGTTGACGAATTTATGGCAAAACTACCAACTTTAGATGCGCCGTTTAATGACCGTATTCAAAGTGCTGCCGCAGAAGGAAAAGTGCTTCGTTATGTAGGCACAATTAAGGAAGGCAACTGTAAAGTGGGTATCGAAGCGGTTGATTCATCGCATGCATTAAATGTAATTCGTGATGGTGAAAACGCCTTAGCAATTTTAAGTCAATATTACCAACCACGCCCGTTTGTGATTCGTGGATACGGCGCAGGCTCTGAGGTAACAGCCGCAGGCGTATTTGCAGATATCTTAAAAACGTTATCTCGCTAGGAGTTTATTATGATTGAAGTATATGCTCCGGCATCGATAGGTAACTTTGCAGTAGGCTTTGATGCGTTAGGCGCAGCCCTTGCGCCAATTGATGGCAGCTTATTAGGTGATGTAGCTGTTGTAAGTGCTGCACCAAGTGACGAGTTTGTTTGCTCTGGCGAATATGCGCATAAGTTACCAAGTGATCCTAACGAAAACCTAGCGTATCAGTGTTTAGTACATTTTAGAGCGCATGTAGCGCCAGATATGCCAAGCGTAAAATTAGAGCTTAAAAAGAACCTACCCATCGGCTCAGGGCTAGGCTCTAGCGCGTGTTCGGTAGTAGCAACGTTTGCCGCATTAGATAAATTTGCACACACTAATTTAAGCCAAGTTGAGCTCATTGAGCTAATGGCTGATTTTGAAGCAATAGTAAGTGGCGGTCGTCATTACGATAACATTACGCCATGTTATTTAGGTGGGCTGCAGCTTACAGGCGATTTAATCCCTGATAAATCAATTGCGTTACCCGTTGATGAAAACTGGTACTACGTTGCAGCGTTTCCTGGCTTTTCGCTTAATACCGCAAAAGCGCGCTCTGTCTTACCAAAAGAGCTAAGCATGCATGCAGGCGTTGAGTTTGCACAGCGTTTATCTGCTTTTAGTAGTTTGTTATTAACGCATCGTTTTGATGATGCACTTAGCATTATGCAAGACGATATAGCTGAGCCATATCGTGCGCCACTAATAACAGGGTTCAGCGAAGCTAAAGCAAGTTTGCCAGCGCTAGGTGCTGAAATTGTGAGTATTTCAGGTGCAGGCCCTACGTTATTTACAGTGTGTAAAACATTAGAAGCAGCTGAGAAATGCGCGCAGTGGCTAGCGCAAAATTATATAAATGAGCAGGGATTCTGCCACATTTGTAAATTAGATAACGACGGCACGCGTCAATTAAACGTTTTATAGGATAGGCAGTTATGCAATTACATAATTTAAAAGATGGTTCTCAAAAAGTGTCGTTTGTTGAAGCGGTAAAAACAGGTTTAGGACGTAATCAAGGAGTGTTTTTTCCTGAATCTCTCGCTCCAATAGCTGACGTAGACGCCTTACTTGATATGGACTTTGTTACTCGTAGTGGCAAAATTTTATCGCACCTGATTGGTGATGAGCTACCAAGTGATACAGTTGCTCAAATGGTTAAAAATGCATTTAACTTTCCGGTTAAGCTGGTAGAAGTTGAAGAAAATACATACTGCTTAGAGTTGTTTCATGGTCCTACGCTTGCGTTTAAAGACTTTGGCGGACGCTTCATGGCTGAGTGTTTAGCGCAGTTTAATCAAGGTGAAAAAGTTACCATTTTGACTGCAACATCAGGGGATACAGGCGCTGCTGTAGCGCATGCTTTCTATAATAAGCCAAATATAGATGTAGTAATTTTATACCCTAAAGGTAAAATTTCACTTGCTCAGCAAAAGCTTTTTACAACGCTTGGTAACAATATTCACTGTTACGCGGTAGAAGGTAGCTTTGATGACTGCCAAGAACTCGTTAAAAAATCATTTTTAGATGATGAAGTTAAATCAACACTTGGCCTTAATTCAGCTAACTCAATCAACATTAGTCGATTAGTAGCACAAGTGTGTTATTACTTTGAAGCCATTGCTCAATTACCTAAAGAAAAGCGTGCAACAGCGCATATTTCAGTCCCTAGTGGTAACTTTGGGAATGTATGTGCCGCTATGATTGGTGCAGTAATTGGTTTGCCAGTAGGTAAGTTAAGCGCCACCACTAATCAGAACGACACAGTTCCACGTTTTATGCTTGATAAAAATTGGGCGCCAAATGCAACGCTTGAATCGCTTTCAAATGCGATGGACGTAAGTAAGCCTAACAACTGGCCGCGCGTGCAAACAATGTTAGATAATAACTGGTTTAGCTACGATAACTTTTATTCAAGCAGCGTAAATGAGCAAGATACGCAAACAGTGATGAAAAATATTCAACAAACAGGCTACATTGCAGAGCCGCATACAGCGATTGCTTATCAAGGTCTTGTTGAAAATAGAGCGCCTGGTGCTGCGGGGATATTTTTAGCAACTGCTCATCCTGCTAAATTTAAAGAAAGCGTAGAAGAGATTTTAAATATCGAACTTGATATGCCAAAGCCGCTTAGTGATGCACTTGCTAAACCTTGCTTAGCAAGCGATATTAATGCAGATTACGACACGTTACGTACAGAAATACTTGCTAAGTTAGGTTAACTTGATGACCTATATTAAAGCGGCTGAGGCCGCTTTTTTTGTTTTTAAATATGGTTAATAGCGTTGCTATCATTAACTAATTAAATGTGAAAAATAAAAGCCATTTAATTTATTAATGTATTTATAAAAAAATATCATCTTAAAAACCCTGTGAAATAGTTTCAATCCTTGTTTAAATATCCTCAACTTAAGAGCGTAGGCAAAGAGTCGTTTAAAGCGTACAATAAAGCCTCTAAAAAACACCATACACGTTGCCCTAGGAGACCCCAATGTTAGAACGTAGCATGAATATTTCGGATTTTGATCCAGAGTTATTTGACGCGATAAACAAAGAAACTGCTCGCCAAGAAGAGCACATTGAATTAATCGCTTCAGAAAACTACTGTAGCCCACGTGTACTAGAAGCACAGGGTTCACAGCTTACAAACAAATACGCTGAAGGTTACCCAGGCAAACGTTACTATGGCGGTTGTGAGCACGTTGATGTTGTTGAACAACTAGCAATTGACCGTGCTAATGAATTATTTGGTTCTGATTATGCAAACGTACAGCCACATGCTGGTTCTCAAGCAAATGCAGCTGTTTTCTTAGCATTATTAGAAGCTGGCGATACAGTCCTTGGTATGAGCTTAGCTCATGGTGGTCACTTAACGCACGGCTCTCATGTAAGCTTCTCTGGTAAGCTTTACAATGCAATCCAATACGGACTAGATGAAGCAACAGGTGAAATTGACTACGCACAAGTTGAAGCGCTGGCTCTTGAGCACAAACCAAAAATGATTATTGGTGGTTTTTCTGCGTACTCAGGTATTGTAGATTGGGCTAAATTCCGTGAAATTGCAGATAAAGTAGGCGCTTACTTATTTGTTGATATGGCTCACGTGGCAGGCTTAATTGCGGCGGGTGTTTACCCAAGCCCAGTACCTCATGCACACGTTGTAACAACGACAACACACAAAACACTTGCAGGCCCACGTGGCGGTTTAATTATTTCTGCATGTGGCGACGAAGCAATTTACAAAAAGCTTAATAGCGCTGTATTCCCAGGTGGCCAAGGTGGTCCTTTATGTCACATTATTGCTGCAAAAGCAGTGGCATTTAAAGAAGCATTACAACCAGAGTTTAAAACATACCAAGCTCAAGTAGTTAAAAATGCACAAGCTATGGTTGCTGTAATGCAAGAACGCGGTTACAAAATCGTATCTGACAAAACAGAAAACCACTTATTCTTGCTTGATTTAATCGATAAAGATATCACTGGTAAAGATGCCGATGCAGCGCTTGGTAATGCAAACATTACTGTTAACAAAAACTCTGTACCAAACGATCCTCGCTCACCGTTTGTTACTTCTGGTTTGCGTATTGGCTCACCTGCAATTACTCGTCGTGGCTTTAAAGAAGCTGAGTCTAAAGAACTTGCTGGCTGGATTTGTGATGTATTAGACAACATTAACGATGAGTCTGTACAAGCGCAAGTTAAAGAAAAAGTAAAAGCAATTTGTGCAAAATTACCTGTATACGCTTAATTGCATAAGCAGCAGTAATTTAGATCACAACCACTTAGTTTTTTGCTAAGATAAAAGGCCGCTATATAGCGGCCTTTTTTGTTTTAAAACGGAAGTACCGAGTTATGCATTGCCCATTTTGTACCGCAAAAGATACTAAAGTTATTGATTCTCGCCTAGTCGGTGGAGGCCACCAAGTTCGCCGTCGTCGTGAGTGCAACGATTGCCACGAGCGCTTTACTACATTTGAAGGGGCAGAGCTCGTTATGCCTCGAGTTATTAAGCAAGATGGCAGCCGAGAACCATTTAATGAAGATAAGCTACTAAATGGCCTCAATCGTGCCCTTGAGAAGCGCCCCGTAAGTACAGAGCAAGTAGATGAAGTGGTTAATATTATTAAATCTCAATTGCGGGCAACCGGTGAGCGCGAAATCTCAAGCCACTTGGTGGGGGAGTGCATTATGGAAGCGCTTAAAAAGCTTGATAAAGTAGCGTATGTAAGATTTGCTTCTGTGTATCGTTCGTTTGAAGATATACGCGAGTTTGGTGAAGAAATTGCTCGTTTAGGGGAGTAATAATGCAAAGCCAAATAACGTTCACCGAGCAAGACGAAATGTACATGGCGCGCGCCATAGAACTTGCCAAAAAAGGTCGGTTTACAACAACACCAAATCCTAATGTGGGGTGTGTGTTAGTTAAAAATAACCAAATAATTGGTGAAGGTTTTCATCAGCTTGCAGGGCAGGGACACGCTGAGGTTAATGCGCTTGCAGTGGCTGGTGAGAACGCAAAAGGTGCCACTGCTTATGTCACGCTTGAACCGTGCAGCCATTACGGACGCACTCCCCCGTGCGCTGAAGGGTTAAAAGCTGCAGGTGTAGTAAAAGTTATAGCTGCAATGGTTGATACCAACCCGCAAGTTGCTGGCAAAGGTCTTAAAATACTCAGCGATGCCGGTGTTGAAGTAGCATATGGTTTACTAGAGCAGCAAGCGCGCGCACTTAATTTAGGTTTTTTTAAGCGGATGGAGCAAGGCTTACCGTATGTAACATGTAAAATGGCCGCAAGTGTTGATGGCAAAACTGCGCTAAAAAATGGTCAAAGTAAGTGGATCACAGGCCCAGCCGCTCGCCAAGACGTACAATTACAGCGAGCACAAAGCTGCGCGATTTTAACCGGTGCCGATACGGTAATGGTTGATGATGCAAAACTTAATGTACGTCAAAACGAATTACCACAATCTTTACCTACAGATTTACCGCTTCGTCAACCTGTGCGTGTTATAATTGATTCGCAAAATAGGTTAACACCTGAACTTGCCTTATTTAGTATTGAAAATGACGTAATAATTTTTACCACCAAGGTTGATAAATCAAAGCAGTGGCCGCATTTTGTAAGGCATATAGAAGTAAGTGAGATTAACGCAAAGGTTAATTTAACTGAGGTTTTACAGCAGTTAGCTCAATTACAGATTAATAATGTATGGCTAGAAGCAGGTGCTACACTTGCTGGTAAAATGTCTGAACTTAATTTAGTTGATGAATTTGTATTTTATTTAGCACCAAAATTAATGGGCAATGATGCAAAAAGTTTAGTGAATTTTCCTGAGTTGACGAGTATGCAAAATACAGTTGATTTAACATTTAATGAGTGTGTACGTATTGGCGACGACTTACGTATAACTGCAGTAAAAAAACTCATTAAAACCACTTAATAAAAAGAGTAGCACTATGTTTACTGGAATAATTGAAGCCACAGGCAAAATTGCCTTACTACAAAAAAAACAAGGCGACTTAGCTATTCGCATCCAAAGTGCTGATCTTGATATGAAAGATGTAAAGCTTGGCGATAGCATTGCAACCAATGGTGTATGTTTAACTGTTGTTGATAAACACATAGATGGTTTTAGCGCTGATTTATCTAACGAAACAATTAGTCTTACAGGCTTTGCTAATTATGCTTTAGGGCAAACAGTAAATCTTGAAAAAGCGATGCAGCCAGTATCTCGCTTAGGGGGTCATTTAGTGTCAGGACACGTAGATGGCATAGCAACAATTACTGCTATTACGCCTAATGCCCGCGCAACAGAATACTGGTTGAGCACCGATGAAGCTTTAATGAAATACATTCCTTATAAAGGGTCTGTATGTATTGATGGCATAAGCCTGACAGTAAACGCTGTTGAAAGTAATAAGTTTAAACTAACAATAGTACCGCATACTAGCGAGCAAACGACCATTGCTGATTTTAAAGTAGGTACACAGGTTAATTTAGAAGTCGACCAAATTGCACGTTATTTAGAGCGCCTAATTAAAGGCGCGGAGCAACCTACAGGCTCAGATATTTCAATGAGTTTACTGGCCAAAGCTGGTTTTATTAAATAACGACACTGATAACTTACACGAGCAAATTTATGAATTTACACAGCGCACAAGAAATCATCGACGACATTAAAGCCGGTAAAATGGTTATTTTAATGGACGATGAAGACAGAGAAAACGAAGGCGATTTAATAATAGCTGCTGAGCATATTAGTGCAGAAGCAATTAACTTTATGGCTACTCATGGCCGGGGTTTAATTTGTTTAACCATGACGCAAGAGCGTTGCGAGCAACTTGATTTACCATTAATGGTTAAAAACAATGGCGCAGCGTTTTCTACTAACTTTACTATGTCGATTGAAGCATCTAAAGGTGTTACAACAGGTATATCTGCAGCAGATAGAGCGCGTACAGTGCAAGCGGCTATTGCAAAGGGTGCTGTACCAAGCGATATCGTACAGCCAGGTCATATTTTTCCAATTATGGCACAGCCGGGTGGTGTTTTAACGCGTGCAGGCCATACCGAAGCAGGCTGTGATTTAGCACGTTTAGCTGGGCTTGAAGCATCATCAGTTATTGTTGAAATACTCAATGCCGATGGGACTATGGCTCGCCGTCCCGATTTAGAAATATTTGCTAAAGAGCATGGTATTAAAATTGGCACCATTGCTGATTTAATTGAATACCGTAACTTAAACGAAACCACCATTGAGCAAGTTGCTAAATGTAAACTGCCAACTGAGCACGGTGAGTTTGATTTAGTAACATACAAAGACACCATTGACGGACAATTACATTACGTATTGTTAAAAGGCGAAATTAAAGAGCAAGAACCAACGCTTGTTCGCGTGCATTTACAAAGTACCTTTAACGATATTTTACTCTCTGATAGAAGTGCGGATCGTAGTTGGGGTCTTTCTGACGCGATGGCTTACATAGCTAAAAATGACGGTGCTTTGGTTATTTTAGGTAAGCAAGAAAGCACTGAAGAGCTTGAGGCAACAGTAAAAGCATTTGCCGCAGCTGATGCCGGTGAAAATGTAACACCTCGTAAATTTAAAGGTACATCGCGTACTGTTGGTGTTGGCTCGCAGATACTGGCTGACCTAGGTATTAAACAAATGCGCCTAATGAGCCGCCCTAAAAAGTATCATGCACTTTCGGGCTTTCATTTAGAAGTGGTTGATTACGTTGAGCCGCAATAAGCGGTTTGCTTTAAACTAGTCTATTTTCTTATTTTTATGGTATGATGCGCAGCAATTTTTGCGCAATCGCAACCGCTTGAACATATTTTTAGGGTTATCAAATGAAAATTATTGAAGGTAATAAGTACGCTCCAGGCAAAAAATTCGCTATCGTTATATCACGTTTTAACGACTTTATTGGTAGCAGCCTACTTGAAGGTGCTGTTGATGAGCTAAAACGTACCGGCGGCGTATCTGATGACGACATTACAGTTGTTTATGTACCTGGTGCAGTTGAACTACCTTTAGCGGCAAAGCGCATTGCAGCAAAAAAAGAGTATGATGCAATCATCGCATTGGGCGTAGTGATCAGAGGTGGTACACCACACTTTGACCTCGTTGCTGGCGAATCAAACAAAGGCCTTGCAAACGTATCGCTTGAGTATGATATCCCGGTTGCATTTGGCGTATTAACTACAGAAAGCATTGAACAAGCAATTGAACGCGCTGGTACCAAAATGGGTAACAAAGGCGGCGAAGCGGCATTAGGCGCGCTTGAAATGGTTAATGTGTTAGATAAAATTTAAGTTTAAGGAATTTTTGTGAAACCAGCAGCAAGACGTAAAGCACGTATCTTAGCACTTCAGGCCGTTTATTCTTGGCAATTAAGTGGCAATTTAATTGCCGATATCGAACAACAAATGTTGATCGAAAACGACGTGACTAAAATTGATGTTGAATACTTTAAAGATTTAGCTACCGGCGTTGCTGTTAACTACAAGCAATTAGACGAAGCTGTATCTCCACATTTAACACGTCCGTTTGATGATTTAGATATGGTTGAGCGTGCAATTTTACGTTTAAGCGCGTATGAGCTTAAATTCCGTGAAGATGTACCTTACAAAGTAGCAATCAATGAAGGCATTGAACTTGCGAAAATATTTGGCGCAGAAGATAGCCATAAATTTGTAAACGGTGTACTTGATAAAGCTGTTAAGCATTTACGCAAGTAATACTAACGTATTTAAAGCGCGCTATTATAATGAGTAGTGCTTTGAACGTTAGTACACGTTAAAAAGGAGAGCCGGCATAGGTCGGCTTTTTTGTGTATGAAGGAATTTGAATTAATAAACCGCTACTTTAAAGGTCGCGGTATCACCCGTCGTGACGTAAATCTTGGTATTGGCGACGATTGCGCTTTAGTAACTGTGCCACAAAACTGCCAACTAGCCGTTACAACCGACACCCTTGTTGCTGGTGTACACTTTTTTGATGATATTTCCCCTCGCGCATTAGGTCACAGAGCACTTGCTGTAAATTTAAGTGATTTAGCGGCTATGGGCGCTGAGCCTACATGGGTGTCAGTTGGGTTAACGTTACCAAGCATTGACCAACAGTGGATTGAAGAATTTACAGAAGGCATGCACGAAATAGCTGAGTACTTTAACGTACAAATTATAGGGGGCGATACTACACAAGGACCGCTTACTATTACTATTTGTGCAAAAGGCACGGTACCCGAAGGCACAGCACTTCGACGTAGCGGCGCAAACGTAGGCGATTGGATTTATGTTACTGGTCCATTAGGTGATGCGGGGCTTGCAATTGAATCTCGCAAGCAAGGCATAAGTATTGAGCCAGAGCATTTAAAGTACTTGAATAAACGCTTTGATTTTCCAACTCCTCGCGTTGCTGCTGGGCAAGTATTGCGTGGTCTTGCCTCATCAGCGATTGATGTGTCAGATGGGTTGTTAGCCGACTTAAGCCATATTCTTGATATGTCTCAAGTTAATGCGTCCGTTAATGTCGAGAGTATTCCAAGGTCAGATGCAATGCAGGCGAGCCTTGAATTTAAAGATCAATTACCGTTTATTCTTAATTACGGTGATGATTACGAACTCTTGTTTACAGTACCCGACAGTAATAAAAGTATGCTAGAAATAAAGCTACGCCAATATGGTGTAGATGCGACATGCATCGGGCAAATTAAAAGTGGCGATGGCCAAATAGAACTTTTACACGACGGCGAAAAGTTTGATTTTGAACAACAAGGCTTTGAGCACTTTACCAAGGAGCCGGTTTGACTTCTAAAACCAAATTTAATCTAAAACGCCCACATCAATTATTTGGCTTGGGTTTTGGTACTGGTCTTGCGCCAGTTGCACCAGGTACTTTTGGTACCTTTGCTGCTTTACCATTTATTTTTATGACCATGTATTACCCATTGTGGCTTCAAATTGTGTTTGCAGTTGTGATAAGTGTATTTGGTGTTTGGGCCTGTGGAAAAACCGCTGATGATTTAGGTGTACACGATCACCCGGCAATTGTATGGGATGAAGTGGCAGGCTATTACATTACGATGATTGGAGCTGCATTAAGCTGGCAAACTCTATTAGTTGGCTTTTTATTGTTTCGTTTTTTTGATATAGCCAAACCCGGGCCAATCCGTATGCTAGACAAACGCGTTCATGGTGGTGTTGGTATTATGGCTGATGATATATTAGCGGGTATATTTTCGCTTGTATGTTTGCAAGCATTAATAAAAGCAGGTTTACTACCCTTTTAATTTTTATCCTCAATTTGTTTAACTAGGTGGCAGCAATATGATGCGATTTTTACTGGTTTGTGTACTGATGTTGTGCGCGATGCCAAGTTGGGCCTCAATTACTGATTATGTAGTTAAGCAATGGAATATAAAAGATGGATTGCCCTCGCAATCGCTAAAAAGTGTAGTGCAAGATCAGCAAGGTTATATGTGGCTGGGCACTCAGTTTGGCTTAAGTCGATTTGACGGCACTACATTTACAAACTACAACACGCAAAATAGTCCTTTTTTACCTAGCAATGGTATTAATAAACTCTTAGTTGATGCTAATGGATTGTTGTGGATTGGAACTAAAAGTGGTTTGGTGGTCATTAACCCAGCCACTTTTGCAGCGCAAGAATTTAATATTAAAGGCCCTGTAAGAGACATACTTGAAGACTCCAAAGGCAGTATTTGGATTGCAGCTAATGGCTTATATTATGTTGATAGAGGTCAGGTAGATTTACGCACTCAAATAAATGGGCCTTTGCCTATTGTTAACGCCACTGTAATTACTCAGATAGTTGGCTCTGTAAGTCAAATGGCGCTCTCCCCAGAGGGAATATGGCTAGTTAATGATCGTCATTTATTACGTCTTACTAAGAGCTCCTCTGATTTTTCTAAACTACGCTTAGAGCTTACCGCAAAAATATCGCTACCAGAGCGATTAGCACAAACGATTGTTCACGACCTGTCTTTTTTAAATGGAAACTTGTATTTAGCGTCTGAACTCGGTGCTTACTTTTTAGATTTAGATGACGAGCTACGATCATTTCCACTGCCTAATACGAATAACTCTGCCGTTTATAAATTTATGAGTGATACTGATGGTGGCTTGTGGATTTCGACCTATGGGCGATTACTGTTTAGAGATAAAACAGGTGAGTGGCAATGGGTAGAGCCAAGTCAGCTTGACCAAAGTATATGGTTTGCTGACATGTTTAGAGATGACAAAAACAACGTGTGGCTTGCAAGCTTTAGCGAGGGTTTATGGCTTGCTCATGAAGGGCGAGTCGAAAGGCATTCTGCTGTATCGCAAATGACAGAGTCGGTTATGGCTATAAGCCAAGCTCCAGATGGAAAGCTGTGGGTGGCTAATAAAAGCGGCATTGGTTATTTTGATTTAGATAAAAGCTTTATTAATTTACTACCAAGTAGCAAGTACGGCCGTGCTTCCGTTCATGACTTACAATTTGACGGAGATCGCTTATATATAGCAACTGGGCGTGGGTTATTTGTTTTTGAAAATAATACTCTTTATACCGTACCTGGGCGAGCACTGCGCGATAACCCAGTGTTTGCAATTAGTCGCTCAAGTAAAGGCGGCTTTTGGATTGGAACTGGTCGTGGTTTATATCGCTTAAACTATGCTGGCTTAACGCCTTTTGCATACAATGCTTTTTTAGGTAGTAAGTTTATTACCTATGTATTAGATAAAACAAACTTTGGCGTAATTGGTACGAGTAAAGGTGCGTATTATTTTACTGATCGCGGTATCGAAAAAATAGGCGATCAAACCACACTCGAAAGCGCATATGTAACAAGCGTGCTGCATATTGATGGTGTAGGTATTCTAATTGGCTCGCTAAACGATGGCCTTTTTTATAGAAGTACTCAAGGGCAGTGGCGACAGCTTGATGCCGCTAATGGGTTACCCTATGGCTCAATATTTAGTTTAGAGTACGACAAAACCTTAAAGCATGTTTGGGTTAGTACTATGAAGGGCGTTTATAGAATGCCTGTAGAACAATTTAAAACAGATATAAAAAGTTTAAAAGTTGAAGAGGTTATTTCATCTTTTGACCGCCAGCTAGATGGCAAAGCTAACCAGTGTTGTAGTGGCCTTGGCCACGATGCGGTTGCCGATACAGGAAGCTCTATTTGGTATCCTAGTTTGCAAGGCATAGTAGAAATTCCTAAAGATGTAGAGCTGTTTGGGCTGCTTGCAATAAAACCAAAAATAGAAACAATTACTACGCCGCTTCGTAATTTAACGACTGCTGCACTTGGTAAAAAACCATCACTTGAAACCGATGAACGTGACATAACCCTTACTTATACTGCAATTGACTACTATGCACCTAATAGCATTGAGTTTAGATATAAATTAACAGGTCTGGACAGTGATTGGCGTTATGCAAATACTCGCCGTGAAGCTATTTATACAAATTTACCAGCTGGCTCATTTTTATTTCAGTTAGAAGCTAAGCGTCAAGGTGAAGATTGGACTAAAGCGCAAGAAGCTGAGTATGGGTTTACAGTCCCAGAGCGCTTTGACGAAACCATTTACTTTAGATTGCTAATTACCAGCGGTTTTATCTTATTAATTTATCTAGTGTTCTGGGTGTTTAGAGCGCAGGAACGCAGAAAACAAGAAGCACTCGAAGGACTTATTACAGAGCGTACATTAGAGCTTCGCCAAGCTAACGACAAGCTAGGGCAAGTAAACTCACAGCTTAAGTTAGTAAGCCACTCAGATGAGCTCACGGGCCTTCGTAGCCGTCGCTTTTTGTTCGACCAGCTTCCTAAGGATATAGAGCACTTTCAGCGTAATTCACAATCGCTGCAAGCTCAGGGAAAATCGCTGGTATTAGTAATTATTAACTTTGATAACTTTAGCCGTATCAACGATGCTTATGGCCCAATTGCAGGTGACAGTTGCTTACAGCAAATGGCTGCATTATTAAACTCCCGTACTCAGGGGTCTGATTATGTAGCACGTTGGAGTGGAGACGAATTTTTACTATTACTACGTGACTTTAAGTGTAATAAAATAGATGGTTATGCATCTGATTTATGTAAATCTATAGCCAATAACTCGTTTCAATTACCCAATGGTAAAACAACAAGTATTACGGCATCGATCGGCTGGTCATTTTACCCGTTACCCTTATTAGGCGGCCAAGTTATTAGCTGGGAAACCTCTATTAACTTAGCAGATATAGCACTTCATCAAGTTAAAAAACGCGGTGGTGACGGTGTCGCTAATATTACTTTTGATGAGCAACTAGATGCATTCGAATTTGAACAAAACTCTAATGTTGATCAGCAATTGGGTATTTTACAAAGTAACGGCTTGGCAGATATAAAGGTGTGGATGCGATAATGCCCGACCAATGTTATTGGTCAGGCATGGTGAGGTTAACTCTATTTGTTAAGCCATGCTGGTAATATTGCAACCGACTCTGGTGCTGTAAATGCTGTACTGGCGTCAGCGCTAATATCGCCTCCGGTAATATTTAAAATATCGTTAAAGCGCATAACTACGTTATTTGACTTTTCTGCTACGTATAAATCAGTTCCGGTATACATAATATCAACCGGGTTACCGAGTAAGGTATTTGGGCCGCTAATAGTGGTACTTATATTTACTAGGCCTGATGCCGTTGCAACGTTATTCAACACGTATATCTTTCCATCATCAGCAATCGTTGCACTCCCAACATCTGAGAGTATTAACGAGTCACTTAATGAGTCGTAGTCGATGCCGTGTATATTACTTGGTGCCTCTACAGCTGCGCCTGCGTTTGCAGGGTTTATAAGTCTATCCTCAACTGCAATGTTAGTACTGCCGGCCATTAGTTTGCTTTTAACTTCGTCAAATACAGCAACGGTTCCGTTTGTGAGTGCTACAAAAGCTCGGTCAGTATTTGCATCGTAATCAACATCCCAAGGACGGGCATCGTTTGCAAAAGTAAGCGTCATTAACGGGCTCGCATCCCCTGTGGTACACGTTGAAAATATAGAAATACTTGGAGTATCTTCATTGTTTTCTGCAACTAAAATCATACCGCTATCAGAGGCTACATCAAGACCTTTGGGTGATATAAGACCTGTATTTGAGCCAGTAATAATACTGTCTTGGTTTGTATTATAAGTTTGCCCATCTCTGTTTATTGCGACTTTATTTGAAATAACAATTCCGCCAATAGAGGTTGTACTATTATCGAACGTTGTATAGCTATTTCCTGCTTTATCAAAGGCTACACTTTCGATTGTTTGACTTGCGTTATAATTGCCAATTTCTGTGTTAAGTTGTGAGCTTAGGCGACTAATTTGCCCAGTTGTTTCACCCGCAGTGCTTGGGTTACTGCTTACCGCAACACCTAGAAGTGCCAGGTTAGCGGTATCACTATCAGAAATGTCAGGCATCTCATTTTGCATACCTAGTTTACTAATTGACTCAGGTTTAATTGTTGAAGTGACTAAATCTGGCGTAATATCGCCGCTTTGGCCTGAGAATATATTGCTAAACACAAGAACGGCATCATTTGATTTTTCGGCTACACGTAAGTCACTGCCTTCAAGGCTTATATCTACTGGATTACCAAGCATTGTCGCTGGACCTGCAATACTACGTGCAACGCTTACTAAACCCTCTGCAGTTGAAGCATTATTAATTACAAACAGCGAACCATCGGTTGCGTCTGTGGTACTGCCTACATCAGACAAAACAAGTTTATTAGTATTTGAGTCATAAACAATACCATGAATATTTACAGAGATTTGTACGCCATCATTATTACTAGGGGTAATAGTGCGACTAGGCATTGCAGCAAATTCACCACCAACAAAGTTATCGTAAACGGCTACATCGCCATTTGTAAGTGCTACGTAAAGACGGTCGTTAGATTCATCATAATCAACATCCCACGGTGCAGCTTCTGTAATGGTTGTTCCTAGAGGAGTTGCATCTCCAGCAGCTGTAGCGCCAAAAGTCGTTACTTGCATAGCACCAAAGTCAGCAATAAAAATAAGGCCACTTTTTTGTGATACAGCTATTCCTTTAGGGTTTACCAGTGTTGTGTTAGTACCTGTTATTTCACGATCTGTATTGGAGGTAAATTCTGCACCGTCAGCCCGATTTGCAAGCTGACAAATGGTTTTTATACTGGCACTTTCGCTTGCTTGTAATAAATTACCAAGGCTATCAAATGCAACACCTTCGTTAGCAGTTGTATTAAAGGTTTTTAGTTTAGAGGTATTTTGGTTAATTAAATCAATGGTGCCAGTATTACTCTCGCCATTGTTTGCTAACACAAATGTTGCTGATGCAAAACCTGGGCTGCCATTTGTACCGTCGGTCCCGTTTAGTCCATCGGTGCCTGCAATACCATCTACGCCGTTCTCACCGTCGTCTGAGCTACAGCCTGTAATGCCGATTAATACTGCAAGTGTTAAAGCTGAAAAACTAAGCGTATGTTTAAGCGTATTTTTTTGTGCAAAATGAGTTATTAAATTAGCTTTATTCATCATTTTTACCTTTTAAATATTCCATTAAATTTAGGTAAATAACGCGCTTGCTTATATTGCATAGACTAAGCGGCACCGATTATTTACATGTTAACCTCATATCGATAACGGCTTAAAAGTAAAACTGGATGCAAAAGAGTTAATATTAAAAATAAAAAAGGAGCCTTAAGGCTCCTTTTTAATAAATTTAGTAAATAGATTAAGCGATAAACGATTTAATTGAGCTTAAAATACCTTGCTCACCTAAGCCCATTTCGTCATGCATTTGCGCTTGTGTACCGTGCTTAATAAATTCATCAGGGATACCTAAATTGAGTACGTGAATACGGGCTTTAATACTTGCCAGATATTCATTAACTGCAGATCCTGCACCACCACTAATAGCATTATCCTCTAGGGTAACAATTACATCATGGCTTTGAGCAAGCTCATCTAAAAGTGTTGTATCAAGCGGTTTAATAAAACGCATGTTAACAAGCGTTGCGTTTAATTCATTCGCTGCAAGCTGGGCGTTTTCGAGTAATGTGCCAAACGACAAAATAGCAATTTTAGCACCTTGTTTAACTGTACTTGCTTTACCTACTTCGATAAGTTGCATATCGCTTTGAATATCTGCAGTACCGGCACTTCCGCGAGGGTAGCGTACAGCTACAGGGCAATTAGCTTTGTAACCTGTGTACAACATTTGACGGCATTCATTAGTATCGCTAGGTGCCATAATAACCATATTAGGTATACAGCGCATAAAGCTTAAGTCATAAGCACCTTGGTGAGTTTCACCGTCAGCACCAACGATGCCTGCACGGTCAATGGCAAATAGTACCGGTAAGTTTTGTAGGGCTACATCGTGAATAAGTTGATCGTATGCACGTTGTAAAAAGCTTGAGTAAATAGCAACTACAGGCTTTAAACCCTCACAGGCTAAACCTGCGGCAAGAGTTACAGCGTGTTGCTCAGCTATAGCTACGTCAAAATATTGCTCTGGGTGTTCTTTTGAAAAGCGCACCATGCCTGAACCTTCGCGCATGGCTGGTGTTATTGCCATCAGCTTGCTGTCTTGCTCGGCCATATCGCACAGCCAATCACCAAATACTTTTGAAAACGTAGCGGCGCCGGGTTTAGACTTAGGTAAGCTTGAAGTGTTCGGGTCGAATTTTGGTACACCATGATAGCCAATAGGATCGGCTTCTGCTGGCTTATAGCCCTTACCTTTTTGCGTTTTTATATGTAAAAGCTGTGGGCCTTTTAAATTACGCATATTACGAAGCGTATCGACGAGCATGTTTACATCGTGCCCATCAATAGGACCAATGTAATTTAGGCCTAACTCTTCAAAAAAGGTACCAGGTATAACCATACCTTTAAGGTGCTCTTCCATTCTGCTGGCAAGCTCTTTTACTGGCGGCACGCCAGAGAGTAACTTTTTACTGCCTTCACGAATATTAGTATAAAAACTACCTGACAAAATACGTGCAAAGTGATTTGTTAATGCGCCAACATTTTCAGAAATCGACATTTCGTTATCATTTAAAATAATAAGCATGTCTGATTTTACGTCACCTAAATGATTCATCGCTTCAAAGGCCATGCCTGCAGTAATAGCACCATCGCCAATAACTGCAACGGTTTTACGTCCAACGCCTTCTTTTTTTGCAGCTATAGACATACCTAATGCTGCTGAAATAGATGTGCTTGAATGCCCTACGCTAAAAGTATCGTATTTGCTTTCATCTCTAAACGGGAAAGGGTGCAAGCCGTCTTTTTGACGAATAGTGTGCATTAAATCACGACGACCAGTTAATATTTTATGTGGGTAGGCTTGGTGTCCAACATCCCATACAACACGATCTTCTGGTGTGTTATATACATAATGTAGTGCAACTGTTAGCTCAACTGTTCCTAAACCAGACGCTAAATGACCGCTACTTTGCGATACTGAGTTGAGTAAGTAATCGCGCAGCTCGTTGCTAAAAGCAGGAAGTTTATCTTGCGCTAAATCACGCAGCTGTGCTGGTTCGTCAACCAAATTAAGTAATGGATACTTGCTACTATCAAGTGTCATGGTTTTATATATATCCTTCGCTAACATTAATTAAAACAAAGCGTTTATGAGTAATTAATGTTGAGTAATAATGTCAGTGCTAATTGCAATACGCTAAAGCGGTTATTAATGGTCACGCTCAATAAGGTAATTTGCTAGCGACGCAAGATGTGTTGTGTCAGCATCTATTTTTGCAAGCGCTTCGTGGGCTTGCTGTATTAAATTTTGCGCCTTTTCTTTAGCGCCTAGCATACCTAATAACGCCGGATATGTCGCTTTATTCGCGGCGATATCTGACCCTTGAGGCTTACCTAAAATAACAGTGTCGCCCTCAACATCTAAAATATCGTCGTGCACTTGAAAGGCCAGCCCTATAGCATACCCAAAAATGCTTAAGTTTTCTAAAGTTTGTTTATCGGCATTTTCGCTACACAATGCACCAAGTGTAATAGCACAGTTAATGAGTGCACCGGTTTTTAGTTTATGTATACGTTCAAGTTCTTGAACGGTAACTGCTTTATTTGTTGCTGCAATATCTAAAGATTGACCACCAACCATACCTTCAAGGCCTGAAGCTTTGGCAAGTTGGGCGATTATTTTTACTTGTGTTTGTGAAGAGCATGCAAATTGGTGGTTTGCAATTAACTCAAAGGCGAGAGTTTGTAATGCGTCACCTGCTAAAATAGCATGCGCTTCACCAAACTCTATATGGCAAGTAGGGCGACCACGGCGTAAATCGTCATCATCCATTGCAGGTAAATCATCATGGACGAGCGAGTAGCTATGAATACATTCAATAGCGCCTGCCAATACGTCTAAATCTTGTTTTTTAGCACCTAGCATTTCGCCGGTGGCATACACTAAAAATGGGCGTAGTCTTTTGCCACCATTAAATAATCCATACTCAGTAGCACTTTTTATTGCTTGCTCTGTATCGAGAGGTTGGTCAAAATGCTGTTGTAAAGTAGCTACGACATCTTTTTGAGCACGTTCAATATAATCTTTAATGCTCACAGCTATTCCATATCGTTATCAAAGTTTGTAAGTGCAGACTTTTCGCTGTTACCCATCAAAATTGATACTTTTTGCTCTGCTTGCTGTAATTTTCCTGATGAGGCACTCGCTAATGCAATTCCGCGTTCAAATTGTTTAAGGGATTGCTCAAGCGATAAATCACCTTGTTCCATATCACTAACAATTGTTGATAATTCTTCTAGTGCTTGTTCGAAACTTAAGTTTTCAGGTTTTTTAGTCGCCATCTTTATTTCAGCTTAAATAATAAATTTTGGGGTCAATTTTAGGGGGAATGCTAAACTAGGTCAAAGGATGATATTGGTTTTTTATCTTTACGACATTAAATTATATTTAATTGCATTAATAGCGCCTTAACAACACTCTTAATAGATAATAAATTAGGCTGCACATATAACTTGATCTAAAATAGTGCTAAAGGCTACTTTTTATGTTTATTTATAAAAATGGCTTAAGCAATTCAGTATGTTGCCGATAAGCAGATAACAATAAAAGTTTATTATAAGGCATTGAACATGAAACCTCTGGAGGAAATGTGGATTTAGCAACCATAATCGGGATCCTAGGCGCAATTGGCTTAATTGTCATGTCTATGTTTATGAGTAGTAGCGGTGAAATGGCTATGTTTGCCGATGCTCCTTCAAGTGTCATTGTATTTGGCGGCTCACTATTTATTGTTTTATCAAATTTCACCATGTCTCAATTTTTAGGCATAGGCAAAGTGGTTGGTAAGGCATTCATGTTTAAAATAGAATCCCCTGAAGAGCTAATAGAAAAAGCAGTAGAACTTGCTGATTCAGCACGTAAAGGTGGTTTTTTAGCCCTTGAAGAAGCTGAAATTCCTAATCCATTTATGCGTAAAGGCGTAGATATGCTTGTTGATGGGCACGATGCTGACGTTGTGCGTGCCACACTTCAAAAAGATATTTCTTTAACCACTACTCGCCACGAAATGGGCGCGGGTTTATTTAAGTCACTTGCTGATATAGCGCCTGCTATGGGCATGATTGGTACACTTATTGGCTTGGTTGCTATGTTATCTAACATGGACGACCCTAAAGCAATTGGACCCGCAATGGCTGTAGCACTATTAACTACTTTATATGGTGCGTTTTTAGCAAACGTTGTAGCAATTCCCATCCAGGTAAAACTCGAACTACGTAAAGACGAAGAAGCAATGAACCAACGTTTAATTTTGGATGCAATTTTAGGTATCCAAGATGGTCAAAACCCAAAAGTAATTGAAGGTATTTTGAAAAACTACTTAGCTGAATCTAAACGTAAAGTAGATACCGAGGAGTAACCATGTCTGATCAAGAGTGCAAATGCCCACCACCAGGCTTACCTGCTTGGATGGGAACGTTTGCCGATTTAATGTCATTATTAATGTGCTTCTTTGTACTCTTGCTTGCGTTTTCAGAAATGGATGTACTTAAATTTAAACAAATAGCAGGCTCGATGAAGTTTGCATTTGGTGTGCAAAATAAAATAGAAGTAAAAGATATCCCCAAAGGCACGTCTGTTATTGCCATGGAATTTACCCCAGGTAAACCAGAGCCAACCCCCATAGAAACCATTCAACAACAAACTGTAGAAATGACCCAGCAAATGCTTGAGTTTCAAGCCGGTGATGAAAGCTCGGCCGGTGGTAGGCAAGAGCAGCGAGGAGATAAACGCGGAGGGGAGTCGCGTAGCACTTCGCAAGAACAATCGTCAGAGCAAGCAACTTCAGCGGCGGATCAAGAACAAACAAATGAGTTGGTTAAAAAAATAGCGCAACAACTCGAAAAGCAAATTATAGATGGTGCAATAGAGCTTGAATCTTTAGGGCAGCAAATTATTATTCGTATTCGTGAAAATGGCTCATTTCCCTCAGGGAGTGCATTTTTACAACCTAAGTTTAAACCTATCATTCAAGATATTGGTGTGCTGTTAAAAGATGTACCTGGCGAAATTACTGTTTCGGGACATACCGACGATTTTCAGGTTTCAAATGAGTTATATATTAATAATTGGGACTTATCGTCAAAGCGTGCTGTAGCAGTCGCAAGCGAGCTGCAAACAGTGCAAGGGTTTGATAAAAACCGGATGATGGTAGTAGGGCGTGCCGATACTCGCCCACTTGTTCCAAACGATTCAAATGAAGATCGCCGAAGAAACCGTCGAGTAGAAATATCAATCTTGCAAGGTAAGGCTAAAGAGTCTGATCCTATTGATGTGCGATAAGTTATTGCTTTGTGTTATATCTCATTACATTTGCTTTAATTTAAGGTACTTAATTACCTAAGTATCTTGGCAATTTCATCATTTTAGCTTACAGTACATTTCCTTAACATATGTAATGGAGTGCCTGTGAAAATAATCAATAAATATTGCGACATGCCTGGTAATGGTGATGGTACTGATGACGATACAAAAACAAAATAGGGCAGAGTATTTTGCCTGAATGGTTTTTGTATATTGTTAGTATTTTAAGTAAAAGCTGGGTTTTAATGCTAAGCCCGGCTATTTTTATATTTTTTGTATTTAAAGATCGCCTAGCCTTTCGATTTGTACTACTTACCGCAGCTTTTTTCCTCCTTGGTAACCTAACTGCTTCAAGCCTAAGAGCGTTTGATGACATTTATATTTATCGTTATTTAGTTTGGGCGCTCACAGATATTATTTGGATGGCACTTATAGCCTATTGGGGGATAAAGGATAAAGTTTATTTATGGCAATGTGTTATTGGGCAACTAGTTGTTATTGGCGCACCTATATTACAGCTATTCCGATTAGTTGATCGCCACTTGTGGGATTTAGCTTACAGTACCGTTATTTATCAAACCCTAATGCCATTTATCAATATTGCCACGGTGGTTGTATGCTATTTACCTTTAATTATCCTTTTCACTAAACAAGGCAGTGTAAGGTCAAAAAGAGAAAACTCCTCACCTTTAAAATAGTTGTGCTAAACTACTGTTTATATAAACAGTGAGTGAGCGGCTCCCATGAAACTCTACATTGCAGAAAAACCATCATTAGGCAGAGCAATTGCCGATGCCTTACCAAAACCACATAAAAAACACGATGGGTATATAGAAGTAGCTAATGGTGATTGTGTCTCGTGGTGTATAGGGCACTTACTTGAGCAAGCAGAGCCCGATGACTACGATGAGCGCTTCAAAAAATGGCAATTTGAACACCTTCCTATTGTACCTGAGCAGTGGCAGCTAAAGGCTAAAACGAAAACTCGCAAGCAATTAACTATTTTAAAAAAGCTAATTAAACAAGCATCAGTGTTAGTTCATGCTGGCGATCCCGACCGCGAGGGTCAACTTTTGGTGGATGAGGTAATAGAGCAAGCCAAAATAAGCAAAACTAAAAAGCAAAGTATTCAGCGTTTACTAATAAGCGATTTAAACTTAGCAGCAGTTAAAAAAGCACTTAGTAGTATGCGCTCTAATCGCGAATTTATTCCACTTAGTGTGTCAGCACTTGCACGTTCACGAGCGGATTGGCTTTTTGGTATGAACCTTACTCGGGCCTATACTTTAGCGGGGCAAAAAGCTGGTTTTGGTAATGTGCTATCAGTTGGGCGCGTTCAAACTCCTATTTTAGGCTTAGTGGTTAACCGCGATAACGAAATAGCTAATTTTGTATCAAAACCATTTTATGAAGTGTTGGCGCATTTAGTTACTCCAAAGCAGCAGTTATTTACAGCTAAGTGGGTGCCGAGTAAAGCTTGCGAGCCTCATCAAGATGAAGAAGGGCGGGTATTAAATAAAGCACTCGCCGAAAATGTAGCTTCGCGTATAACTAATCAAAAAGGAGAGGTAACTGCACTTGAACAAAAACAAAAAAAACAAAGTGCACCTTTACCTTATAATTTATCTTCACTTCAAATAGATGCTGCAAAGGCATTTGGTATGGCTGCTCAGCAGGTGCTTGATATTTGCCAAACACTTTATGAGCGCCATAAATTAATTACTTATCCTCGTTCAGATAATCGTTATTTACCTAAAGAACATCATTTAGATGTGCCTTCAATTTTAAAAGCAATTGCAGCTAATGGCGGACAAAACACTGAGTTTGTGAATGGGGCTGATGCTAAAAAACGCAGTAAATGCTTTAACGATTCAAAAGTTGCTGCGCACCATGCAATTGTGCCCACAGCAAAGCAGCTAAAAACTGCAAACTTAGCTTCTGAAGAAACTAAAGTGTATCAGCTTATATGTAGGCATTATTTGATTCAGTTTTACCCAGACTACATTTACAACGAAACTAAAACTGAGATAACAATAGCTGGTGGTTTATTTAAAGCCAACGCAAAGCAAGATGTAAGCTTGGGTTTTAAGGTGTTAATGGGTAAAGGCGAGCTAAAAGATGAAGCAACATTACCTCATTTAGCTAAAGGGATGGCGCTTAATTGCACTAAAGGTGAGGTTGTTGAAAAGCATACTACACCTCCATCACATTTTACTGATGCAACATTGTTGGCTGCGATGACCGGGATTAGCCGTTACGTTAAAGATCCACAAATTAAAAAAGTATTAAAAGAGACCGATGGTTTAGGTACTGAGGCTACACGTGCAGGTATTATTGAACTGTTATTTAGACGTCGCTTTTTAAAGCGTGAAGGTAAGGCAATTAAAGCAACCGAAACCGGTTTGGCGCTTATTAGTGTTTTACCACAAGGCCTAGCAAGTCCCGACTTAACGGCTAAGTGGGAGTCGAGCTTAGGGGATATAGCGCAACAAGCAATGAGTTATCAGCAGTTTTTACAGCCATTACTTACAGAGCTTGAAAGCTTTGTACAGCAGGCAGCTAATTGCGATAACCAAGTATTTTCAAAGCTACCTAAAACACCTCCTAAAAAACGCTTTTCTAAGCAAGGCAAAAAAGCGCCATATAAAAAATCAAATTATAAAAAGAGCTCAGCGACTACTTAATAGCTGAGCTCTTGAGTACTGCTTGTTAATTATTAAATAAAGCAACTGCAGCGTTACTCATCGCTTTTATACCTGTAGGTAGCGCCACTTTATAATCGGGTGCAAACTTACTTGAATGTAATGAAGGGAGTGTTTCGTTATTTTTCATCGCTTTTGCATATTGTTGTTGGTTAACTCCGCCTAACCAAAATAAAGTAATAGGGATGTTTTCATCTGTTCTGCCGTATAATCCAAAGTCTTCACCAGCCATAACCGCTTTTGTTTCAAGTACATTAGTTGCGCCAATTGCATCAGCAATAGCACTTCTAACTACATTGGTTTGCTCCGGGTTATTGTAAGTAGATGGTATAGACTCATTTTCATGGACATAAACAACAGGGTAGAGTGACTCTTCAAGCCCTGCACTTTGAGCAATACCCGCTGTAATACGTTTTATTGCCGCTATTTGAGCTGTACGAACGTCAGGATTGTAACTTCTTAAAGTAAGTTGTAGTTTTACTTCATCTGAAATTACATTATGTTTTGAACCACCATGAATAGAGCCCACAGTAATAACTGAAGGTTCAAGTGGAGAAAGCTCACGACTCGTAATTGTTTGAAGTGCTAATACAGTTCGTGCAGCAATAACAACAGGGTCAACGGTAGTATGCGGGTAAGCGCCATGGCCGCCTTTACCTTTTATAGCAATATCTACTGAATCAACACTTGCCATAGTATACTCATTTTTCATTGATACCTTACCTGCAGGCACACTGGCACTTACGTGTAATGCAATGACGTGGTCGGGTTTTGCATATTTACTAAATAAACCTTCATTTAGCATTGCTTTTGCACCACCGCCAACTTCTTCTGCGGGTTGAGCAACCATCATTAACGTGCCTTGCCATTTATTTTTATGGGCAATAAGTTGCTCGGCTGTACCAATAAATGAGCTCATGTGAATATCGTGACCACAGCCATGCATAACACCTACATTAGCGCCGTGCTCATCTATAACTTTTACTTCAGACGCATACGCTTTACCAGTTTGCTCAACAATAGGTAAGCCATCTGTATCAGTGCGGATCATAATAGTAGGCCCGCTACCATTTTTATATATTCCAACCACACCAAAGCCACCTACGTTATCAGTTACATCAAAACTAAGCTTAGATAACTGAGAAGCTATTTTTTTTCCTGTTTCTTCTTCATGGTAAGAAAGCTCAGGAGATTGATGTAAATCGAGGTAAAACTTTTCTATAGCAGGCATCGTTTTTGATAAGTTTAAATCAAGTGGTTGCGCGTTTAGTATTGGACTTGCTAATAAAAATGCTGCACTTAAATAGGTAAATTTCATAGTTTCCCTCGTTGTTTAATATCTATACCACGTGATTTATAGGTATATGACTTGTAATTATTATGTTCACCACCATATAAAAACCTAAATAAATGAATATGGCAATAAATTCAATGAGCAACATCGTTAGTATCAACGCACAAAATCTACAGCAAGTACTTGGTGAAACATCACAGCAAAAGCTGGTTTTATTAAACTTCTACTCTCCGCAGAGTCCAGAATGCATTAGCCAATTATCAATACTGGATAAATTAGCGGGCGAATATACTGACTATATTGTAGTAGCAAACCTTGATTGTGATGCCGAGCAAGCATTAGCCTCTCAGTTAGCGCAACAAGTAGGGTTACAAACATTACCTACGCTTGTGCTATTAAAAGACTCTGCACCGGTTGATCTGTTAGCGGGAGCGCAAACCGAAAACCAAATAAGAGAATCACTAGGCAAGCATTTACCAGCTCAGCAAGATTTATTATTAGAGCAGGCTAAGCAAGCTTTATTAAAGTCAGATCTAAATGCTGCATTTAACTACGCAAAACAGGCCTATGAAATTGACAATAAGAATGCTCGCATAAAATTGGTGCTTGCAGATATATGTATACAAATTCATAAATTAGATGATGCCCAAGCATTGATTGATACAATTGATGCACAAGAGCAAGATGCATACTTTCATAACATAAAGGCAAAATGCGAAGCAGCTATAGAGGCAACTGATTCTCCAGAAATAAAAGAAAAACAATCTCAAGTTGAAAAATACCCAAATGACTTAGAGTTAAAAGAAGAGCTAAGTATTTTACTTAATGAAGCAGGCAGAAAAGAAGAAGCATTAGATGTACTATTTAAAGTGCTGCAAAAAGATTTGAATTTCAATGAAGCAAAACCAAACTTTTTAGCCATTATTGCCTCTTTACCGGATGGCGATGCACTTGCAGCAAAGTATCGTCGCAAGTTATATAGTATTTTATACTAGATTTTAATAACTGTTACTGTTGAGAAGCACCTATATAAGGTGCTTTTTTCATTTTTAAGGATTTGATTAAAAGCTTTAGCACGGGTTTACTATGTATAACCAAGAGTTATCAACAGGGTTTTGTGGGTAACTTGTGTTTATCGTGTGTGCTTGCTTGGGGTTTAATTTTAATTACTATTTTGTGTAAATAACGCTTGCGTAAGAATCGAATCTCCCTCGAA